>JBCCGB010000010.1:0-132256 GCA_039029475.1 Pseudomonadota bacterium
ATCTCGCGTTCGCGAACTCGCGTCCCTTATTCCGCAAGCCTGACGCCATTTCGGAGCCGGTGCGGTGGGCCGATCTCTCAATCAGCATGGACGTCAGCGGGCTTTGCCCGATCGCGCCGCAGGCCGTCTCAATCCGACGGATTGCGGGCGCATCTATCTTTGACGCCATGTTCGTCCACCGCTTTCACTGGCCATACTATCAGCAGGTCCCGGTCTATGTCTGGCCGATCCTGTTCTTCAATTTGTGGCGTGTCGATCGCTGGACCGCCGCAACTGGCAAGCGGGCTTTTGTCGTGCCGGATGAATTTGGCGTCGCCTGGGTGCCGTATCATGAAGGCATGGAGATCCGGTATTTTGTCCATAATCTCGGCGAAACGCGCTGCCCGGAACCGTATGTAAAGATTGACTGTCTGGCCACCGAGTCTGAACACCCGAGCTACCTCTTTTCCGCCGACGCCAGCGCAAGCTGGGGTCCAGGGACCGCGCGCTGCCAAAGTCTGAGATGTCCCATCTTGCGATGGGCCTCTGCGGGCGCCGATGCTTTCGCGCAAAGGGCATGGCTCGATCCGGGATGGCGCGCATTCAATCCCGCACGTTCCGCATCCTGAGTCTGCCTCAGGAGGCGCTTCCTTCACCCAAAACGTATCTCCGACGCCCCGAATGCATGTGCATATCGGGCCGCACGTGTTGGCGCCAAATCAGATCTCGCCCATGGCATCGGCAATCAGATCAGCCTCGGCATCGCGCAGGATGGCTTCTTCCACGCTGGCGCCATGGACTGGCTCCTTGCCGACCTCGAGCATGACGGGCACCGCAAACGGACTGATCTTCGGCAGATCCTTGTGCACGATCTTGCCGCGCACCCGCATCAGCATGTCCGATAGGCGGCGAATATCGAGAAACCCGGTCGCGGCATCGTGCCGGGCGGCTTGCAGAAGAATGTGGTCCGGTTCATGGCTGCGCAACACGTCATAGATCAAGTCTGTCGAGAAGGTGACTTGCTTGCCGGTTTTTTCGCCGCCTGGCATGCGCCGCGCGATCAGGCCCGAGATTTGGGCGCATTGGGCAAAATGGCGTTTCATCAAGACCGCTTCTTCGAGCCATGCCTCCAGGTCATCGCCGAGCAGATCGGGCGCAAATAGAGCGTCCAGGTCGACTTGTCCCATCGGCTCCATGGCCCAGACCGCCATGGCATATTCCGAGGCGACGAAGCCCAGTGGCTTGGCGCCGATGCGTTCCAGTCGACGGGTCAACAGCATGCCGAGCGTCTGATGCGCCAGGCGTCCCTCGAACGGGTAGCAGGTCAGAAAGTGACGCTCGCCGCGCGGAAAGGTCTCGATCAGCAATTCGTCTGCGGCAGGGATGGTTGAGCGCAAGTCCTGGATTTCAAACCATTCACGGACCTGATCGGGCAGGGTGTGCCAGCTGTCGCGATCATGAATCATGGTCCGCACCCGGCCCGCCAGAAACTGGGTCAATGGAAACTTGCCACCATTATAGCTCGGTATGGCGGGATTGGTATCGGCCGGCGCCCGCATGGTCAGACAGTCCAAATCCTGTACGCCTAAAAAGCGAAGAATTTCGCCTGCGAAGAGAAACGTGTCCCCCGGCGTCAATGTCGAGATGAAATATTCCTCGATTTCTCCCAATTTTCGTCCGGCCCGCAAAGCCGGACGCCCCGTCGCCTGGCCGGCTTTCTCGCGCCCGATGCGGCTCGCCAGACGGACATTCAAATGTCGCGCTTCGACAATCGCGCCGACATTCATGCGATGCTGCTGACGATCGCGGGCGGTGCGGGCGTGCCAGGTGCCAGCCCGCGTGCGGGTGATCCGCTTGAACCGGTCATAGGTCTTCAGCGCATAGCCGCCGGTCGCGACCAGATCGACGACCCGCTCAAATGTTTCCCAGTCGAGATCGCGGTAGGGGGCGGCCAGACGCACTTCCTCATAGACCGCTTCCAGGCCAAATCCTTCGCCGCAGGCCCGGCCCATAATGTGCTGCGCCAGCACGTCCAGCGCGCCTTGCCGGATTGGCTCACCATCAATCTCGCCGGCTTCGACAGCGGCTTCCGCGGCCCGGCATTCGAGGATCTCAAACCGGTTGGTCGGGACCAGCATGGCGCGGCTGGCTTCATCCATGCGATGATTGGCGCGGCCAATGCGTTGCACCAGACGCGCGGCGCCTTTTGGTGCGCCCATCTGGATGACCAGATCCACTTCGCCCCAGTCAATACCAAGATCGAGCGTCGAGGTGCAGACCACCGCTTTCAGTTTGCCGGCGGCCATTGCCGCTTCGACCTTGCGCCGCTGCTCCTTGGCGAGCGAGCCATGGTGGAGGGCAATGGCGAGCCCGTCTTCATTGGCGGTCCAGAGTTCCTGAAACAAGAGTTCCGCCTGCGACCGCGTATTGACGAAGACCAGAGACATGCGTGCGGCTTTGATCTGCTCATAGACTTCGCCGACGGCAAACCGTCCGGAATGCCCGGACCAGGGAATGCGCTCATCCGAAATCAGGATGTCGACATCCGCATGGACGCCGCCTTCAGCTATGATCAGTTCGGGTTGATCGCCGCGCACGCCAAGCCAGGTCTGCAACACGGCCGGGTCATGCACGGTCGCCGACAGGCCGATAAAGCGGCACGCCGGAGCCCATTTTGCCAGCGTCGCCAGTCCGAGACTGAGAAGGTCACCGCGCTTGCTGGGCGCGATCGCGTGGATTTCATCGATGATCACGCATTTCAGATCTGCGAAGAATTCGGCGGCATGATCCGATGCAACAAACAGCGCCAATTGCTCAGGCGTGGTCAACAGAATATCAGGCGGCGTGCGGCGTTGGCGTTGCCGCTTATGAGCGGGCGTATCGCCGGTCCGGGTTTCGATCTTGATATCGAGTCCCATTTCCTCAACCGGCGTCATCAGATTGCGGGCGACATCGACCGCGAGGGCTTTCAATGGGGAAATATAGAGCGTGTGCAATGCCGGCCGGTTCGAATTGCGCTTCGCCTTGTTCGACAGTTCGATCAGGCTGGCGAGGAAGCCGGCCAGGGTTTTGCCACCTCCTGTGGGGGCGATCAGCAGGGCGCTGTCGCCGCGCAATGCGGTTTGCGTCAGCGCCAATTGATGCGACCGCGGCGCCCAGCCACGCTGGGCGAACCAGTCATCAAATTGCGTCGGAAGCGCATCAGGTGGCACAAACGTATCGGGCATCTCAATATTGATTTAGCGCATTCGCGCGTGGAATTGCAGAATTTTCATCTGACATTCAGGCGCAAGCGGGTTTGTAAGGATGAAATGCTAGGAGATCCCATGTCCCGTTCGATTGCTCTCAGCGCGCTGGCGCTTTGTTTGAGCCTGCCTGCCGCCGCCGATCCTGTTCTGGAAATGATGCGCAGTCTTTCCAAGGAAGGACCAATCTATGCCTATGAAATGACCTATTCCGACGCCGACGTGATCGCCAATGGACGCATCGATCCAAGCCAACCGGAAGGCCAGCGGATCGAGATCCTCTCGCCATCTGAAAGTGAGTGGTCGAAAGACTTCCGTCAGGGGGTTGAGGAGATGGAATCCGAGACCGACGGCGATATCTGGTGTTCAGATTTTGCTGAAATGGTGCCGGCGGATGCTCAAGCAACCGCAGAGAATTCGGCCTCTGTGACATATGCGTTCACGCCGCTGCCAACATCGGAAGCCGACAAGACCGAGCAAAAAATGATGAAGAAGCTGAGCGGCACCGTGACGCTGGCCAAGACAGATGGCGCCGTGCTCGCATTCAACATGGTTTTGCCCAAGCCGTACAAGCCGGCAATGGTGGCCAAGATCAACCGCTTTGAAATGGTCGCTGCGTGCGACCGCGCTCCGGACGGCCGGACTTATATCCAAGATTTCAATTTTGACATTGCCGGATCAGCGATGATGCAGAGCTTTGAGGAAACCGTCTCGCGCCGCATCACCCGATTGCTCGACCCGGTCGGCTAATTCGCCGCTTCAAGCTCAGCCGCAGCCGCGGCTTCGGCGGCCAGGCGGGCGCGTTCTGCGGCGTCAAATGCGGCGACAATGTCTCGGGTCAATTGCGCGATCTCGAATCGCGGCTCCCCGGCGACATCAAAGCCGCGGCGGACAATGACCAGGTCGCGTGATGGCACGATGACCATATGCTGGCCGCGATTGCCGAGGCCAGCAAAGGCATCGCGCGGGGCACCATCAGCGCCCTGCATCAACCAGAACGATCCAGCATAGCCAAAATCGCCCTGCGGTTGAGCCTCGGCGGGTGTGGTGACGAAGTCAAACCAGTCTGGTGGCAGCAACCTTTCGTCGCCCCACATGCCATCCTGGAGATAGAGTTGACCAAGACGCGCCATGTCGCGTGCGGTCATCCAAACTTGCGACGATGACATGTAATCGCCGTGCCAGTCCGTCTCGAGCACAGTGTGTCGTGCCCCGATCTTGTGAAGCAGGTCAGTGTAGGGGAACGCGCGATAACGGCTATCATCGGCCAGGGCCTCGCGCAGCGCGCGCATGGCAATCAGCGTGTCGACATTGGAATATTTGAATCGCGTCCCGGGATGAGCTTCCAGAGAGCGGTTGGACAGCGTGTCGGCGATGCTGGCGCCGCCAAAATAGAGCCGGTCTGTCCGCGAACCGGGATTGTTGGATTCCAGCCCGCTCGCCATGTTCAGGACGTGTCGCAAGGTGATTTCGCGCCTTGGGTCACCGCCTTTGTTGAAGGCGGAAATCACCGCCTCATTATCAAGCCCGAGAATGCCCTGCCAGACTGCGGCGCCGATAACCGTCGAGGTCAGTGACTTTGCCACCGACCAGGTGCGTTGCGGTGTCGTGCGATCAATCCCGCGCGCATATTGCTCAGCCACCAGCTGGCCTTTGTGAAGCACAAGCACCGCACTGGTTCGGGTGCCGGCGCCATACGTGTTGCCATCAAAAGCGAAACTCACCGGCACGCCGAGCAAATCGAGCGCAAATGTGTTTTCGGTCAAAGTGACATTGTCACCTAGTGCGGTGGAATTGTCGGGCTCATCGAGGCTCGGCATATTGGTGAAGCTTGGCAACCAGGACGTCATGTCTGCGGATGCGCCAACGGGGAGTAGAGAACAGCCAATGCCAGGGCGCCAGGCGGCAGTACGCGGTGGCAACGCCCCATCAAATGCGACCAGAACGGATTTGGCATTCTCGTCGATCGACGCGTCGCCAACCTGGTCCATCAGCGGGCGATAATCGACATAGATGCCGGACAGCTCGTTTTCTGCGATTTCGGCCAGGGATTGCCCGGCACTGAAATAACCGCTGCAGGTGAACAGGGCTTTGTAGCCCGCTGCCAGAGCCCGTTGCGTCGTATCGCTCGGGGCGTTGTCTTGCGCGTGGGCGAGCGGACAAAAAGCCAGGGTCAGGCCCGTGGCCAAAGCTGCGAGACGGCGCATATGCATTCCTCCGAACATTCTCTCTCTGCTTCATTAGGCCCGTTTGCGTAAACGCTGCAAGCGGCGGAATTGGGGCAGTGTACGAACACACTCAGCGCACTATATCTGAGCCATGATCCGGCCCGACCTCCTGCTACACGAAACGCCGAAAGGCTTGTATTGCCCGCCCGGCGATTTCTACATCGATCCGGTCCGCTGTGCCGTTGATCGCGCTGTGATCACGCATGGCCATGCGGACCATGCGCGGGCCGGCCATGGCGCTGTCCTGGCGACACCGGAGACACTGAAAATCATGGCCGCCCGTTATGGCGAAGCGTTTACCGCGCGCCGCCAGGCCTTGGCCTTCGGTGAGACTGTGGACATGAATGGTGTCACGGTCTGGCTCGCCCCGGCCGGGCATATTCTCGGTTCGGCGCAAGTTGTTGTTGAGTGGCGCGGGTTGCGCATGGTCTGCACCGGCGATTTCAAGCGGCGTCAGGACCCGACCTGTCAGACGTTTGAAATCGTTCCCAATACGCATGTCTTTATCTCCGAAGCGACGTTTGGCTTGCCGGTATTTCGTCACCCGGATGATCGCGCAGAAATGGCGAAACTGCTCGCCAGCGTCGACTTGTTCGAGGCGCGCACGCACCTTGTGGGGGTTTATTCGCTTGGCAAAGCGCAGCGTGTGATCGCCTTGTTGCGCGAAGCTGGATATGATCGACCGCTCTACATCCATGGCGCGCTTGAAAAACTCTGTGCGCTGTATGAAGCGAGCGGCGTTCCGCTCGGCGACCTGCGCCCGGCGACATTAGAGAAAGGCCAGCGCGGCGAGAGTGAAACCTTTCGCGGTGAAATTGTCCTCGGTCCGCCAGCAAGCTTCAACGACAAATGGGGGCGCCGGTTTCCCGACCCAGTTACCTGTTTCGCGTCTGGCTGGATGAGCGTCCGTCAGAGGGCCAAACAGCGCGGGGTCGAATTGCCTCTGATCTTATCAGACCATGCCGATTGGGACGAGCTCACCCAGACTGTGCGCGATGTTGATCCGGAAGAGTTGTGGATCACGCATGGCCGAGAGGATGCGCTCGTGCGCTGGGCTGAACTCGAAGGCCGAAAAGCCCGCCCTCTGCGACTGGTCGGGTATGATGAGGAAGGTGAGTAGCGACGTGGACGCGGGTTCGCCAGCGCCTGGCCGGTCTATTCGGCGGCGACCAGAGTCAGTTCTGTGCCGTGCGACTCAAGCGTCTCAGAGATCACTTCGCCGATGGCGCAGCGACATTGGCCACAATTGAATTGGCATCCATGATGCGCCTGCACAGCCTCGGGGCTTCGCGCGCCAGCCTCAACGGCTTCGCGGACGCCTTTGTCATTAATATTGCGGCAGATGCAAATGATCATGCGAATGATTTGCAACATGTGAGAATGATTGTCAAGAACGATTCTCAATTGCAGGAAAATATCACGGCGCAAGAAACGGGTGGCGTCTGGTCGGGACGCTTGGCATTGTAGGGGTATGACGACTGTAATGATGCCATTGAACGAACGCTGCGCCGCTTATCAGCGGATGGCAGATGCCTTGCAACATTTGGGCGAGACTTGGCGCGACTGGCCGGACCTGCGGACCTGTGCCAGCGCCATGGGGCTGTCCCCCAGCCACTTTCAGCGAGAGTTCACGCGATGGGCCGGAATCAGCCCGAAACAATATCAAGCCAGTCTTGCGCATGCCGAAGCTGGTGATTTGCTGCGCCAAGGTGCCAGTGTGCTCGACACGACGTTTGAAACCGGATTGTCATCGCCGTCGCGATTGCACGATCTGTTCATCGCGCATGAAGCGCTATCGCCGGGAGAAGCCAAGAACGGAGGGGCGACTGCCAAGCTGACCATTGGCAGCGCCAAGACGCCGTTCGGGACAGGCGTGTTCCTAATGTCACCCCGCGGTCTGAGCGGGCTCGGCTTTGCCGATGATGGTGTCGGGCCGAAAACCGGCTTTGAACACCCCGGATATGGGGAGGATGCTGTGTTTGCCGACATGGCGGCGCGCTATCCAAACGCAGAGATGAAGCGGGATGATGCCGAGGCACATCGATGGGCCCAGAAAGTTTTTGGGGATGGCGGTGAAATTCCACTGGCGCTCTATGGGACAGCATTTCGGCGACAGGTCTGGCGTGCTTTGCTTGAGATTCCAGCTGGTGAAACATGGACTTATGGACAAGTCGCTGCCGTCGCTGGTAACGCTAAAGCCGCCCGCGCAGCGGGCACAGCGATCGGCGCGAATACGATTGCCTGGTTGATTCCATGTCATCGCGCGCTTGCATCTGACGGTAGGTTACATAATTACCATTGGGGTACGGCGCGTAAGCGTGCCATGCTAACTTATGAGAAGGTGCACATGGCGATCTAGCGATCATCCTGTCCACCGGATGGAGTGGACCAGATGTTCGTCGATAATTTTACGCCGATCTATTATTTGATGTTCGTCCCGATTGCGATTTGGGCCGGCATTCTGGCCTGGCGCTGGGTAAAAACGCCGGAACTGGGTGAGCAGGTCTACGATTCGAATGTCGAGAAGGGCTTGATCAGCGATAAAATCCCACGCGACGAGTTCATCCGCAGTTTTTCCAATGCGGAGAGACCCCGGCTTGGCATCTATCAGTGTGGGATTGCCTTATTCGCCCTCATCGTTTTGCCGGTGCTCGTCGCGGTGTTTTATGGACTCACCAGCAATGTGAACAATTGGGGTGAGGACAATATTGAAGTCAGCTTTCAGAGCCAGAATCTCGGTGTTATTCTCGGTGACTTCATGACCATTGTGATTATCATGGGGATCAATGTCGTGCTTCTGGCAGGTGCGACTTTCTTCTATTATCGCAATCGCCCGCCATCCTTGCGGTCAGAGATTCGTCGGCTTGAGGAGCAATATAAATGAGCGTCGAATTCCTACATGCCATGGTGCGCGTCAGCGACATTGATGCCGCTTTAAAATTCTACGGCGAAGGTCTCGGGCTTGCAGAGATTGCGCGCTATGACAGCGAGCAAGGCCGGTTTACCCTGGTTTTCCTGGCCTCGCCGGAGGATATC
The DNA here is from genome assembly GCA_039029475.1 of Pseudomonadota bacterium. GTDB lineage: Bacteria > Pseudomonadota > Alphaproteobacteria > Caulobacterales > Hyphomonadaceae > Henriciella. The sequence continues at coordinate 8,489 of JBCCGB010000010.1, forward strand.
GCGCGATGTGGCGGCGTGCCTGAGGGCACACGACCCACTGATATGGACATTCCGATGGTCGAGCTCACCTTCAACTGGGACCCTGAAGACTATGATGGTGCACGAAACTTCGGGCATCTCGCGTATCGCGTCGGCAATATCTATGAAGCTTGCGAACGTTTTCAGGGCCTCGGCGTCACGATCAACCGACCACCGCGTGATGGCCGCATGGCCTTTGTGCGATCGCCAGACGGCATTTCAGTCGAGTTGCTGCAAAAAGGCACACCGCTCGCCCCAGCAGAGCCCTGGGCCAGTATGGACAATATTGGCAACTGGTAGCGCGCCACAACTTTTACGCTCATCCAGACAACTCAAACTCGCGTATACCTATTGTGGGATATGAGGAGATTTGGAATGAGTCAGGAAATGCCGACCGATTGTGAACGGCCGAGCTTGCTGTCTACACTGAGAGAAATCGGCACGCCGTTGGAGTTTTTGAAATTCCCTTGGATGACACCGGCGTTGGCGAGAGCGCCGCGCGGGGATGGGCGCAAAGTGGTCTTGTTGCCCGGCTTCACGGCGCCGGAGCTGTCTATGCAGCCTCTGGCTTTGTACTTGAAATTTCTTGGCTATGACGCCTCGACTTGGGGGCTCGGTATTAATGGCGGTCAGGTCGACGCATTGACCCAGGAATTCGGACCCAGAATTGCGGCGATGGCCGAAACATCCAACGCCCCGGTCACCCTGATCGGTTGGAGTCTTGGCGGTGTCATTGCCCGCGAGACAGCCCGTTTGTTCAGCGACTCGGTGCGCGAAGTGATTACCTTGGGCACGCCGTTGATTGGCGGACCAAAATATACGTCTGTGGGAAAGCTGTATGCGATCAAGGAAGGCATGGACATGGACGCGTTCGAGCAGGAAGTGCATGCCCGCAACGCGATCGGTCTGGTGCAACCGCTGACCGTCATATTCAGCAAATCCGATGGTGTCGTCGGATGGCAGGCAGCGCGCGATGTCTACAATGATCAGGCGCGAAATATCGAAGTGCGAAGCACGCACTTTGCGCTCGGCGCCAACGCCACCGTCTGGAAAATCATCGCTGACACACTCGCAGGCGTCGACGCCTAAAGCGCATGGACGTCGCAGCCGCGGGCTTCCAGGATCGGTTTCATTTCCCAATAAGCGCGCGGTGTTCGGTATAGCGGTATCCGCGGGTGCAGGTGATGAATGATGTGATACTGCATCCCCATTGATCCGATATTGCCGAGAATAGACCGGAAGCCGCGTGTGTCGCGATACCGACCTTTGGCCAGGCCCGGATTGTGCGGTGCCCAGCTAAGATAGTATTGAATATAAGTCAGCGCGATATGGCGCGGCAGCCACCAGAGTAAAGCTGCTTCGAGCGCATAACCGGACCAGGCCAGCGCAATCAGAATGCCATAATGGATGAGCTGATAAAGGATGCCATCGAGCACAACGTCGAACCGTTCTTTGCGTTGCAAACACTCGCCATACGCATTGAAGCCTCCATTCGCGCGCGGTTGGCGGTTCTTGATAGATTTCCAGAGCGCTTGCATCGGGCCGTCCGCATGGGTTGAGTAATCGGGATCGCGCTCAGGATCATTAGCAAACTTGTGGTGATCCATATGCGTGACCTTGGCGACCCGGTAGGGCAGAACCAGCGGGATGGTCGAAAGATGTCCAACCAGCTGATTGAGCCAACGCAACTTCGTACCTGGTTTGGCGATAATGTCATGCTGGGCCTCATGACTCGGCAGGTATGACAGCATGACATTGATGGTCGCGATAATAAATCCGAGCCATAGCGGGATCACGCCGACGAAGACCAGCGGCCACAGCGCCAGCCAGACCGCTAAATTAGAGAACGCCCAGAACACCGCCAGATATGGGAACTTATCGATATGTCGCGCCGCAATTTCGCGTTCCATGCGCACCAGTTCAGCGTCGCTGAGATTTGAAAGGTCCTGGGCAGGGCTCATATCCAGCGTCCCCGGATCTGGGCGATCATGCCAAGCGTGCCGCCGACAAGCAGGCCAATGGTCAGAGGCGTGAGGTCAAAAGGCGGCACCCAGCCGACCGCCTGAATAGATTGAGAGACTAAGGGCGTCAGAAACCCGAGTCCGAAAATCAGGGGACCAAGATAGAATATCGCTTTGATGACATGAACCATGTCGCCTTATCTCAAAAAATGACGCATGCGTCAACTTTTATGGCGTGACCGTGCGATCTCGTTTGAAACGGTCGAATACATGACTGATTTTCCGCACCAGTGCGGCAATCGGAGCGGTGCGTTCAATCAGGTCTGCCCGATAGGGGCGTTGATATTCTGTAATCGCGAATTCTTCGCGGATTTGCTCTGCAGATTTGTCCCAGATTTGTTCCCATGGGATCAACATCATTGGATAGGTTTGCCGTCCATGGACCCAGGATGTTGTCACGGTGTCCATCAAAATCTGGAATCCTGAGGCGGGCGAGATTGCCCCCACCGCCGCGACGACAGCCAGGAATTGCGCTGAATAATTGTGCCCGAACTGCGCCATCTGAAATGCCGAGAGGGCAATCTCATGCAAGGCGGTCGTCTCGTATCCAGCGGTAATGTGCCAGAGGTCGTGGGCCTGCAGGATGCGTGTGTTGAGATAGGCCAAAGGCGGCGGTAAGGCAGCCAAGCCAATCTCGCTGCGATCCAGAACTTCGAGATCGAATTTGTTCTCAACAATCAGCTGATGGAATTCCGCGCCAATGGATCCCGGCGGTTGCATAGCCAGCTTTTCGAGCTTGATTCTTTCCGGCATGTCGGCGCTGGCCGCTTTGGTGATGCCGGGATAGAAATGCGACATCGCCGCGACCCGGTTGACGAATGCCTCCGGCATCGCGCCGCCCAATGCGGCTGTCCGCTCGGTGATCGCCAATGCGTCGAGCTTCCCGTCTGCAGCGTCTTCAACAACGCTCCAGAACGCATCCCAAAGATCAGGAGGCGTCGGTTCCGAAGCCTGGCCGAGCGTCTTTATTGGCGCCGCGTCGATTGCCCTCTGTAACCAAGCTTCCGATAAGGCATCATAAGTTTCGGCAATCCGATCCGGTGCGAGAAAGGCGCCGTGCGCCAGCTGCGCTGCGAGACATATGCGCTGCTTCGCAGAGGCCTTTCGGCCTGCGGATTTCAGTGAGCCCGCAAGCGTTCGCACCTGCTCAAGATCGATCGGTGAATTTGCGAGAGACCGAAACTCGGTTTCCAATTGTGCGCGCGACATAGCGACCTCCTTCAAAGTCAGTATACTGCGCGACGTCGGGGCAGGTCCAAACTATTTCTGGAACGCAATCGTAACTTCGCCAATCCGGATGCCAAACCGGGTGACATAGGCGCGATTGAGCAAGACATTGTCTTCGAGCAGATACATCCAGTCATCAAAGCCGACATTCCAGGTGCTGTCGCCGACTTTCAGATCAACTTTGTACTTCCAATTGAACGCATTTCCGATCACGCGGCCCTCGGCCAATCCCGGAACATCACCCGCCGTGCCGCGATATGCGCCATCGCCTAGAATTTCGATGTTCCAGACGCGCGTATCACGTTCGCCATCATCATAGACAAACCGTTCGTCAAGAGTCAGGACGCCGTTTTCCAGAGTGCCGGTAATATCGACTTTGAAACTGCGTCGAACTTTTCCGAACCGGTCCTCAAACACCCCATAAGCGGTGGTTTCACCGAGAAAATAGTCTTCCAGCACGAGGGCGCGCGGCGCGTCGTCAAAAGCCGCAAGTTCGGGCCCGGAGACACAGCCCGTGGCGACCGCCGCCGACGTCGCGACGGCGAGCGTGGGAGCAAACAGAGAGGAAACACTTCGCATGAGACAGAGCTTTCTTATTTGCTCTGTCTACGCGCGCCGTGGCGAAGTGGTTCACCTAGATGGCAGTTCTAGTAAAGTGTCGCCAGCGCCTTGGCGTCATAGTCCGCCAATTCCTCTGTTCGTCCATCTTTGATTTTCTGCGCCCAGAACGGGTCCTGCAACAAGGCGCGGCCGACCGCCACGAGATCGAACTCGCCTTTGTCGAGCCGCTCAATCACATCCGCAATTGGGCGCGTTTTGGAATCTTGTCCGGCAAACGCACCGATAAAGTCAGACGACAAGCCGACAGAGCCCACCGTAACTGCGGTCAGGCCCGTGAGTTTTTTACACCAGCCTGCGAGGTTGAGACCATTGTCACCATCCACGTCAGGGAATTCGGCTTCCCACCATCGCCGCTGGCTGGCGTGCAGGGCATCTACGCCGGCATCGGCAAAGACCTGGAGAAAGGCTTCAAGTTCCTGCGGTGTTTCCGCCAGGCGAGCGGTGTATTCCTGCTGTTTCCATTGTGAGAAGCGCAAAATGATCGGCATGTCATCACCGACCTGTTTGCGACATTCGCGAATGATCTCGCCGGCAAATGTAGCGCGCTCTGCGAGCGTGCCGCCATATTTGTCTGCGCGCGTATTCATCACGTTCCAGAAGAATTCATCGATCAGGTAACCGTGAGCGCCATGAATTTCGATAGCGTCAAAGCCAAGCCGCTTGGCGTCGCCAGCTGCGTTGGCATAGGCCATCACCATGTCCGCGACCTCGCTGTCGCTGGGTTCTGACTGAACCTGTTTGCCGGTATGGGTGCGGCCCGATGGACTGTCTGAAATGGCATCTGGATCGGGACCCGTTCCAGGTTTGCGCATCATCCCGACATGCCAGAGCTGCGGCGCTATTTTGCCGGGCGTCTGGTGCACCGCATCTACGACACTAGACCAACCGGCCAAAGCATCATCCTTGTGGAAGTTCGGCACCCGTGGATCATTCGAAGCGCCGCCGCGATCTACCGTTGTGCCTTCCGTGATAAGCAGACCGACATCGGCATCGCCGCGTCGGGCATAATATTCGGCGACATTCTCACCGGGCACACCACCGGGCGAAAATGACCGTGTCATTGGCGCCATAACGACGCGGTTTGGCAGCGTCAGTCCGCGTAAAGTGTAGGGTTCAAAGAGAGGCGATGATGACATGGAACCGTCCTTAATCTGTTCGAAACCGTATGTGCGAACTTGATTCTGCTGTCGCAACCATGACGCCGCGGCAATAATTTGCCCTTTAATTTTCCTAATGCATTCAGGCGCTATTCAGGCGGGTCTGCGCTTACTCCCATGACGCTATAGGGAAAAAAGCGATGACGAAGACCCTGATTGCCAGCACGCTTGCTTTGACGAGTGTTGCCGCCTGCGCGACGCCCGGGATCAATTACGAGGCCAGGTTGATGCCCGAAAGCATTGCCGCTGCCGAGACCCGAACTGTGCAAGTTGATCGCTTTCGAGGTCCAGCTGGGCGTTGGTATGCGCGGCAGTTTGAAAGCATGATTGCAAACACCATTTTCGATGGTCAGCCCTGGTTCACCCTCGCGGATTTCTCGATTGGCGTCCCAGGAGAGAGCGCTGCAGGCACCTATAGCGGCCATGTTGATATCGATGATTATGATTGGCACGAGTACCACCGTACGACCAGCAAATGCGTCGAGTGGGATGGCTTGTTTGATTGTGAAACCCGTGTCGATGTTGAAGAATTGTGCGTGGAAGAGCGCGTGTCGGTCAGTGCGCACCCCAGATTGGTCGATGCGGACACAGGCGAAGTCGTGTTCTCAGGCGCTTATGGCGGTTCCTCAAGCCGTGAATCTTGTTTCGAAACCGGCATTTATGATGGCGAATTCAACAAAAAGCTGAAACGCAAGCGGCGGCGGCACGGCCTCAGCGACTATCATTCGATCGGATTTGCGGGTCTTGATGCGCCCGCGGACCTTGTGCGCGATGCCTTGTATGAGACGCTTCAACCGATCCGCCGTGACATTGCCCCACGCAATGCGACTGTGCGGGCAACATTCATAACAGAAGCGCTGGATCCAGTTGTCCGCGCGGACCCCCGGTTTGAGCAAGCGCTTGAAGTGTCTTCGAAAGATCCTTTCACATCCTGTGCGATGTGGACCGGAATGGCGGAAGAGTATCCGGAATCGCCAGCTGTGATTCACAATCTCGGGGCGTGTGCGGAAGCGACGTCAGACTTTCAGGCAGCGCAGGGACATTATGCCCGGGCGGCAGAATTGTCGGTGTCCTTCAGCCCCGATGGGGTCACCGCAGGATCGGATTTCTTGCGCGCCTTGCGCAAACTCTCCAACCAGCGCTCGGATCTTGAAGTGCTGGAAGAGTTGACAACGCCATGGACGCCAATCGAGACGCCGGTCGCCGAAGAAGACCCCGCGAGCTCTTAGACGCCAAAAACCGCCATGCCCGCGGCCGCGGCGGCGACGAGGCTGAACACCAATGTCGAACTGACGGCCAGAACGCGTCTGGTCTTGCCGACATTCTGCTCTCCCGGATCTTTAGACTTCGTGCTTCCGCGCGCCAGTGTCCAACGATTGGTGAAGAACCCAAAAGCGGCGATCAGCGCGGCGATGCCTGAGACCAATAATCCGCCCAATATTGCGAGCCCGCCCGCAACAAGGAGCATGACGGCGATCGGATCGGATGCCGCCTTGATCAGCGCCCTGACATGTTCGTCTGCGTCTTGATCCTTCAGATGATCATAGGACGTATTTGGCGCCACGATGGCGATGATCCAGGCGGCGCCAACCGACAGACTAAGCAAGAGAATGGCGCCGTTTTGGCCAAAGTTTCGTATGGCATCGAGCACGATCTGCCTCCCGGTTTTCGCAAAAGCTAACGAGATTGGCGTACGCGATGCAAGCTGCAATGTGCAGGATCGAAAATCAGGTCGGCCGGTTGAACCGTCCCCAGCCCTTATGATTCATCTCGCGCCCGATTTTGGCTTGGTACACATGGCCCCAGGCATGTTGGGTCGCCATATCACAATAGAAGGTCGAGAATTCGGGGCAGGTCGGAAGGACCATCAATACTGATCCATCTTCAAACGCCTTCACACACTCGGCGACAAACATGTCCAGTGGATTGCCGTAGAGCTTGCAAAAGTTGCCGACTTCGTGCCCTGGCACGTGCTTGACCACGACATTGTCGCGCAGCCAGGCGGCATCCGTGTCGTAGTATTGCGGCGGATAGAGATGCCCACCGACCGCGCCTGAAAGGACCATATCAGCGTCACGCGCAATCGGGATGGCAGAGACGCAGGCGTTCAGTGCGAAAGCGCAAGACATTGCCAAACCTATGCGTAGTGGTTTTTTCACGAGCAACTCCAGCACCAGGACCATGTGTCGAGGTTCGCACGCGGAGATTGAAATATCGCAAATGATACCAGCTGAGGCGTTAAGATTGAGGCTTGATTTCTTTGTAATTGCGAGCGTCTACCAGAAAAAACGGGAGGCGAATCAGTTTTCACAAGTTACCAAGTAGTTATCACAATGTCTCAATATTCTGGGAGTAGGCCGACCTTGACTTGCAATACCATCAAATAGCGAACAATCTGAGTTTATCCACAGATTGTCCTCAATTTGGCCGCGCCGGTTTACTAAAAATCAGGAGAATCGTGACACTTCTGCAACTGGGAGGCGAGTTTTACGTGAGTGAGTCGCGCGAAAAGATGGGATCAAGTGCCAGTCTGATGACTGAACTGCATGGACCGTTCGCCAATTTCAGCGTCCGAGAGGTGTCGATCGAAGACTCCAGATCATTGATGACCCCCGAAGCTTCGTCACCTGTATTATCAGGTCGTTCCAGGTCCTCGGCTCCCAATCGCCTGCCCGAATGGTGCTATCGAGCGTTTTCACTCGAAAGAGCGCGTGCGAACAAAGATCATACAGATTGGGGATTCGTGGCGCCGGTATGGATCGCAATTTCGCTGGCGTGTTTGTTGATCCAGTTGCTGGCGGTCATGGCGCTGACATCAATTTTTTGATGCGATCTGAACCTAGATCAGGCACACATTCCTGAACGTCTCTCCGGCTTCGCTCAGCGCGATGGTGCGGCGTTCCAATGATGTATTTTTGCGCAATCCCGGCTGCTCCAGAATCTTCGTGCAAAATCCTTGGCGAACCAGGTTTGCGTAGATTCTCGCGTCGCCAATTTTCACCCCATCAGGTTCATGGATGAGCTGCAAGCGGGTGAGATTGTCGATATAGAGCGGCAATCTGGATTTTGTCTTGCAAACCCGCGCAATGTCAGCCGGAAGAATGTTGCGGTAGAGCTTCTGAGCCTGGCCACCGGGTAAATTGTTCCATAAATGGGCCATCGGCAAAACCCGGCCGATGCCAGGAAACGCTCGGAGAATTCGGATTTCATCCTCAGTCAACTGCTGCAAGATGTTCAAATAGGATGGGTGAGCGAAATCCGCATTGGCCTGATCCATCGACGTCGCGATCAAAGCGGCGATTTCCCGTCGCAAGGGCGAGTATCGCATCGCTTCGATTGCCGGAATGGTGATTTCCAGGTTCGGCGTCCGCGTTTGATGCTTCGGCACGTTGCGTTGCTGTAAAATCTCTTCAACAGTGGTGATCGTGAAGGCTTTCACGCGATCAAGATCCCAGATTTGGGCGGACACTTCATTGAACGCATTGGGCAGCGATGGCGGCAACGGTTTGACGTTGCGATCGGGAGACTCACGCCGCCGTGTAGGGGGTGTCGATCGGCGTCGATTGCTCCGCTGCTTTGATGTCTTCGTGTACATAGACGTATGCTCTGCTTTCCCCCAACAAGCAGACATTCTATCTGCCTATTTTGCGCCCGATATGCGAAAGCCAAACTCGCAACCTCGACAACGCATGCGCTGTAAGTACGATAGAAAACAGCGATTGTCACGATTTGTAGAGCGAAAGCCCATTGGATGAGATGTTCAATTTGCCTCTCGGAGATGAAACAGGGCCCGGACGGCCTGGAATGCGCCGCATGCGGAACCTTGCTGGAGCCGGTGCAAGACGAAGCGGGCGTGACAATAACAAGGGCGTCTATGGCAAGAAATCGCCGGGTCATGATTATTTCGATACTCACAGTGGGCGTGGCGTTGGCGATGTGGGGAATTTTTTCTTTCGCACCCATACAATTCGCGCAGGGCAAGGATATAGGAAGCGAGCCGGCATTGGCTCAATCAGAACCAGCTGTTTCTCAAGTCGATGATCCAAACTCCACTATCCTGCACGAGCTAATACTCTCAGGCAGCGATGAAGTGGTCGAGATGGCATTGGACAAAGGGTGCCAGCGGCTTCCGGGGGATCAGGCGAGTGAGGTTCAGTGGCTGAACTTGGCGGGCGAAAAGGTTAGATCGGTTCGTCCTGAATTTCCCGGTAATTGGCGACCGATCCAGGCTTGTCCTTTACCCTTGTCGGGGGCTCTATTCGCAGCGATGTTAGAGGATGGTGTCGCCATCAGTAAGGTTGAGGGAGTTGACGCAAGGGCGTGGACACAGGTCGTTTCTGTGAACGAGCCGAATGCCGAGACTGTAGCGTTAATGGTTGATGGCGGTGCTGCGCTGATCGTTGTTCACGACAGCAACCGGGCTTTGCTACAATTGAAGGCATATGATGATGACGGGGCGGAAGTCTGGAAACAGCAAGTTTCAACTGGCGACACGATCGAGAGCATCCATACCGCAAAAACTGGTTTAGGATATTTTCTGATTGCCTGGCGCGAATCCGGAATCGGGTTGCGGTTTGTCATTGTATCGCCCACAGGTTTCCTGCTCGAGAACACCGCCGTTGAAGATCGCGGCCTACCGCTAAAGGGGGTCGCGCAGAATGAATTTGGCGAGACTTTGTTGCTGCTCGGAGAGACTGAAATCAACATCGAATTGATCGCGCAAACGAGCGAAACTGTTTGGCAGCGCAGATTGGATATCTCGGGATTACCCATCGGGGTGCTGAGTTTTGAAACGAGCTTCTTCGTCTTTGCGGCATCCGGCGAGCGAATATTAGTCTGGGGCGTTGATCAGTTTGGGCGTGTATCAAGCGGACTTGATGTTTCGATTTCTGAGGCGGTTCGAGGCGGAGAGGTTGGGATCATAGGCCCGTCTGAAGCCATGCTGAGGGTCGATCGCGAAGGTGCTGCGCCTATCGCATTGGTTTTTGATCTAGATCGACTTGAAACCGTGCTGCGTTATGAGGTTTCAGACTCTGAAAACGCGCTCCCTCCGGGCGATGATGTCATTGAAGAAGGGAACCGCGCGGGCCGTTTGCGCGAAAATGCTTCAGGCGAGAATTCTGCATTAAGCGCCTCTGCGTCGACGAGCACTGATGTGGACATCGAGATGCCGGTGACACGGGGGTCGCCAGCACAGGAGAGGGCTGCTTTGCCGCCCTCGAGCGATGCCGATCAAATGGAAGCAGACCCGGTCGAGCGTTCGCTTGCCACCCGGCCTGTTGAGGTCGACGAGCCAAGGGTTGAAACAAGGGCTGAGACGGCCGAAGGCCCAGCCAACCAAATCGCCGTGGTCGCGCCGGAACCTTTGCGAGACGAAAGCGCGACACCCGCTCCCGAGCAGACCACACGGGCACGATGCACATTTTCATGCGTCTCAACGGATGATGCGGCAGTTGATTATGTGTTAATGCAGTCGGTCGACGTAGAGCAAGGCGAAACGCTTACAGACGTCTCCTTAAGACTCAATGATGCGCATGTTGATTTGTGTCGCGTCAGTGGAGGAAAACCAGTGTCAGCCTTCACCAGAGAGTGCAATCCCGAATGACGAGATCTGACTGGTGGGACCAAATTGACTGGTCTGACCTGACCAATGGACATGCGCTCAGTCTAAAGTACGCGTAAAAGCCGAATTGCCTGGACCTTTGCTGCGCAATGGTTGAACTAAGTGGACAGAACTTCGGCGGTTTTCTATTGAAATTCTTACACGCGCGACGGTGTATTATTCCGGTTGAAATATTGCGGTATGCATTTAGTGCGTAAGTGAAACGGTCAGTGGAGAAAACATACGGTTTTCACCCTGACTGCGGCAGCTATGGCCTTTTTGTGGTTTCGCTTGGTGTCGTTCTTGGAGTAGTTTTGAGAATTTTTTTGACTATTCTAGGTTCCGGCGACAGGCGAAGATTTGCCGGGCAGGGCCACGTATTACGCGGATGACGGGCGGCTGATTCAAGAGGCTCGGAACGAGCAACTATCCGAAATCCTCGACGCCCATCGAGCTGACCAATAAGGACGGAAATGCATCTAACGAAACGCGTACTCATCACCGGTGGTGCCGGGTTTATCGGCAGTCATATTTGTGAGCGGTTGGTCAAGCGCGGCTATGAAGTCCTGTGCGTCGATAATTTCTTCACTGGAACGCGAGCAAGTATCGCGCATTTGCTCGGTGAAAAAAAGTTCGAACTGATGCGGCATGATGTGACGTTTCCGCTTTTTGTGGAGACCGATCAGATTTACAATATGGCGTGCCCAGCAAGTCCAATTCACTACCAGTTCGACCCGGTTCAGACGACGAAGACCTCAGTTCACGGGGCGATCAATATGCTCGGCTTGGCCAAACGTACGAAGGCGCGAATTCTGCAAGCCTCGACTTCCGAAGTTTACGGCGATCCAAGTGTGCATCCGCAAGAGGAAAGCTATTGGGGTAACGTCAATCCGATCGGTCCGCGGTCTTGTTATGATGAGGGAAAACGGTGCGCGGAAACTCTCTTCTTTGACTATCACCGACAGCACAATTTGGACATTAAAGTCGCCCGAATTTTCAATACATATGGCCCGCGGATGCATCCGAATGATGGCCGGGTTGTCTCCAATTTCGTCATGCAGGCGTTGAGAGGACAAGACATTACGCTTTATGGCGACGGGCAGCAAACGAGAAGTTTCTGTTATGTTGATGACCTGGTGGAAGGGCTCATTCGGCTTATGGAAAGTCCCGACGGCGTTACCGGTCCGATCAATCTTGGAAATCCGGGAGAGTTTACGATCAAACAGCTCGCAGAGCATGTGATTGATCTGACTGGATCTTCGTCAAAGATGATTCATCAAGCCTTACCACAGGATGATCCCAAACAACGTCAACCCGATATCGCACTCGCAAAACGCGAACTCGGTTGGGTGCCTGCGATTTCGTTGCGCGAAGGACTGACAAAAACGATCGCCTACTTTGACGACCTATTAAAGCAAATGAGCTGACGCGATTTGCGGCACTAACAATTTTGGATATCTAGATAGATGAAACGTGCTTTGATCACCGGGACCACCGGACAAGATGGTTCTTACCTGGCTGAGTTGCTGCTCGAGAAAGGGTATGAAGTCCATGGTCTGAAACGACGGGCTTCGTCGTTTAACACCCAACGTATCGACCACATTTACGAAGACCCGCATACCGACAATCAGAAATTTATATTGCATTACGGGGACCTGACAGACACGTCCAATTTGACGCGCCTGATCCAGGAAGTGCACCCTGATGAGGTCTATAATTTGGGCGCCCAAAGCCATGTGGCAGTCAGCTTTGAAGCGCCGGAATATACAGCTGATGTTGATGCTTTAGGGACGCTTCGTTTGCTCGAGGCGATCCGCTTTTTGGGGCTTGAAAAGAAGACGCGCTTTTATCAAGCCTCGACATCCGAACTCTATGGCCTGGTTCAGGAAACCCCGCAGCGCGAAACCACGCCCTTCTATCCACGCAGCCCGTATGGCGTGGCGAAGCTGTACGCATACTGGATCACCGTCAATTATCGCGAGTCATATGGCATGTATGCGTGCAATGGCATTCTCTTCAATCATGAAAGCCCGCGCCGCGGTGAGACCTTCGTTACGCGAAAAATCACCCGGGCTCTGGCCAATATCGCTCAAGGGCTTGAAGCGTGCCTCTATCTTGGAAACATGGATGCGCTGCGTGATTGGGGGCATGCCAAAGATTATGTGCGCATGCAGTGGATGATGCTGCAGCAGGAACAGCCGGATGATTTTGTGATCGCAACGGGCAAACAAATCTCAGTCCGTGAATTTGTGACGATGAGTGCCCGTGAACTGGGGATCGAACTTGAGTTCCAAGGAAAAGGCGAGGGAGAATTCGCAACCGTCACGTCGGTTCATTCGGACAAGGCGCCCGCTGTTTCCGTGGGTGACCGGATTGTAGCTGTAGATCCGCGCTATTTCCGGCCGGCTGAGGTTGAAACACTGCTCGGTGATCCGACAAAAGCTAAGGAAAAGCTCGGTTGGGAACCTGAAATCACAGTCGAGGAAATGTGCGCGGAAATGGTTGCTGAAGATCTCAAGACAGCCCAGCGCCACGCATTCTTGAAAGCGCATGGCTATGACACACCGATGGCGGTTGAGAATTAGAGCGACATGACGAGCACGAGACGAATCTTTGTCGCCGGCCATCGCGGTATGGTCGGTTCCGCGCTGATCAGGAAGCTGGAAGCCGATGGAAATGCAGAGATCGTGACGCGGACGCGTCAGGAGTTGAATCTGGTTGATCAATCGGCGGTCAACGCATTCTTCGGTTCTGAGCAAATCGATCAGGTTTATCTCGCCGCAGCCAAAGTCGGTGGAATTCATGCGAACAACACTTATCCAGCTGAATTCATTTATGAAAACCTGATGATCGAAGCGAACGTCATCCATGCGGCGCATACGCATGACGTTCAGAATCTGCTATTCCTGGGGTCTTCATGCATCTACCCGAAATTGGCGGATCAGCCGATGCGCGAGGACGCGTTACTGACCGGCACGCTGGAACCCACCAACGAGCCCTATGCGATCGCCAAGATCGCGGGGATCAAGCTGTGTGAGAGCTACCACCGTCAGTATGGGCGCGATTATCGCAGTGTCATGCCGACCAATTTATACGGTCCCTGCGACAACTTCCACCCCGAGAAAAGTCACGTTGTGCCGGCGCTGATGCGCCGATTTCATGAAGCAAAGGAAGCCAGCGATCAAGTCGTCACGGTTTGGGGGAGCGGCACTCCGATGCGCGAATTCCTGCACGTCGATGATATGGCCGCGGCCAGCGTGCATGTGATGAATCTGGATCGAGAGACATATCAAAAGAGCACAGACCCGATGCTCAGCCACATAAATGTTGGGACGGGTGTTGATTGCACGATCCGAGAGCTCGCGGAGACCATTGCCGACGTGACCGGGTTTGCCGGAAAACTTGAATGGGATCTCAGCAAACCGGACGGCGCGCCGCGTAAATTGATGGATGTGAGTAAGCTTGAGCGGCTGGGTTGGAAGGCAAATATTGCGCTCAAAGACGGGCTAAAAAGCACTTATAAATGGTTTTTGGAACATCAAAATGACTTTAAGAGCGTTTGACCCCAAAAAAACCAAAATCTTGTTCAGCGAGGGTGTCTCGCCTTGGTGCGATGAGAAATGTTCAATAACCGACAATATGCTGACAGAAAATCGAGAAAACATGTCGCTTAATCGCATCAAAAAGGATAGCAATTATTGGTTTCTGGAACACGACGCTCTGGCGAAGGGTCATCCTACGGCGCAACCAGGGGCAAACCGAACATAATGGGAATTTGGCTAAGCGAGGCTGATTCCCAGCGGATCACGACCGTGCCGCGCAAAAAGAGGATGCGATGCAGATATTCGTTCTGAATCTCGATAAAGATCATGCGAGAATGGATCACATGAAAAGCCAGTTGGACAATGCTGACCTTCCCTATGAACGATTGCGGGGTGTTTACGGAAAAGAGATGTCTCAAGCTGAGTGGAGTACGCACTATAGCATCAAGAAAGCAAGATGGCGCCGGGCTCGTTCGCTTTCACCCGCGGAAGTGGGGTGCAGTTTGAGTCACCTCAGGGCTTACAGAGAAATTGTTAGAAGAAACCTGCCATTTGCTTTCATCCTGGAAGATGATGCGGTGATTTCGGAAAACCTGGAAGAGCTCCTGATGCATTTCGAGCAGGTTCTTGATCCAGATGAGTCGATTGCTATTCTTTTTTCGGATGCCAAGGTCGACACAAAATCTTCAACCGACCTTCCGCTCGGCTTGAAGCTTTCTCCGATTCGAGACGCTTATTACGCATCTTCCTACATTATCACGCGGGGAGGGGCGAAGGCCTTGTTGGCCGACCTTTACCCGGTTGGGGATATCTCGGACCCGTGGACCCGATTGATGCGATACAAGGTCGTAGATGTGCGAGCAATTACTCCGTCTCTGATTCCTCAAGACCAGGAGACGTTCGGTTCGTCCACAACCGAAGGTATCAAGCAGGTGTTAGGAGAACACCCTTTAGCAATCCCATTATACAGGTTGCGTCGAGTGCGAGCTGTGCTTTGGGATTTCGTGGCATCGACCTTCGCAAACCCTAAGGCCAAGTTGCCTCGCGAAGGTGATCATCCCATCGACTCGCTCGAAAAGTGACCTGACGCATATGCGCCCATCTCTACTGTGGATTACGACCTTAATCGTACACTTGATTCCGGAAACCCGACTGTTCGGAGTTAAACGAGTTTTGTACAGAATGTGCGGCGTCAAAATTGGCCAAGGCGCGCGGATCTGCTCATCCGTTAGAATTTTGGGAAATGGAAACTTATCGATCGGCCGCGATACTTGGATTGGACACAAAGTGACAATCGTGAGTGGTTCGAGCATTGAAATCGGCAATCATGTCGACATCGCGCCGTTGGTCTATATCGGGACCGGGACCCACGAGCGGGGAAATGAAGACAAAGCCGCAGGGGCGGGCCTGCAGCGTCCGGTTAGAGTGGCGGAAGGATGCTGGCTGGGCGTTGCAAGCCTTATTCTGCCCGGCGTTGAGCTTGCAAAGTCGACCACAGTTGGCGCCGGTGCTGTTGTTGTAAAAGGTACTTCCGCCGCGGGCCAAACCATTGTGGGCAACCCGGCGAAGCAGATCAAATGAAATTGTGCGAACTCGCAATCGTTTTGTGGCATCGCGACATACTATGTTTGCCGGCGTTGTGATCTATGATCGCAGAATTGAGCTGAATTCCAGCCGCAGGCTGGAAAAGAGATAATGTTGTACTTCTGGGCCGCTCTCGAAAAGAATGCGCCTTTCATCCTGAACCTTGGATTCACGATGATTCTCGCCCGGCTGATCGCGCCGGAAGTCTATGGCATCGTAGCGATGACTGCGATCTTCACGGCGTTGGGAACCGTCATCCTGAACTCCGGGTTTGGGGCCGCACTAATTCAAAGAAAATCGATCTCAGATGATGACACGACGTCTGTTTTCATAGCCAACGTCTTTCTCGGCTCCGTCGTGACGACGGTGTTGATTGCGTTCGCTGCGCCAATCGCAGAGTTCTTTCAAAGACCGGAACTGGTGCAAGTGATCTGGGTGAACGCGGCAACGTTGTTTCTCGCTGCTTTTGCGATCATTCAAAACACCATAATGCAGAAAAGATTTTTGTTTAAAAAGGGGCTGGTGATTGAAGTCCTGGCGACGATTGCTGCGGGAATCGTTGCTGTGTCGTTGGCTTATCAGGGATATTCGCTATGGGCTTTACTGGCGCTCATCCTGGTTCGGCAGCTTGCTCAAACGCTATTGCTTTGGGTGCTTATCCGATGGCGGCCTACCGGGAGCTTCAGCTTTGAGAGTTTGCGCAGCCTGTGGCGGTTTGCCAGGCATATGATTGGGGCCTCGCTGTATCACCATTTTTCGACAAACCTGGTCAGCGTTCTGCTCGCAAAATTCTATTCGGCAACAACTCTAGGTCTGTTTGCGCGCGCGCAATCCCTACGGATGCTGCCTGAAAGCTTAATTGTTGGCCCGGTCCAACGTGTGGCTTTTCCATTATTTTCTCAATACCAGGATGATTTCATCCAGTTGGTGGGCAATCTTCGCGGACAATGTCGGAACTTGGCAATTATCGCAGGCATGCTGACAGCAGGTGTGTTTTGCTGCGCGCGCGAAATGGTGTTGATATTGGTCGGAGACGGATGGGTTGAGTCCATTCCGATGCTAGAGGTCTTATCATGGGCGATCTTTGCTTCGATTCTGTTCCCTCTCCATTCAGAAGCCAACAAGGCCATTGGTGAATCAACCTGGTTCTTCTGGGTCGAAATTGTCAAAAAGACTGCGCTTGTTATTGGCGTAACGATCGGCGTGCTGCAAGGGGTTCAGCCCTTGCTTTGGATCCTGGTTGCACTGTCTGTAGTCGACTATGTGTTGAGCGCGTCATCAAGCGTTCGGTTTCTCAATTACACAATTGTTCAGCAAGCGGCTGACATATTGCCCGCATTGGCGTTGACGGGAATCGCAGCTTATCTCGGATCGCACGTTTTAGAGCTTTTCGGAGAGGTGAACCTGTTTTCGGCACTGTTGATAAAGGGCGCAACGGTTTTGCTTGTTTTCACAATTGCGGTCCTGGTGTTTGGAATTCAGTTTTTCCCCAACTTACAAAAGAAGCTGTTCGCCAGAATGAAAGAGCAAGCGTAATGGTTCGCACCCAGACTAAGAAACAAGGTATTCTATTGACAATCATCGCCATCAATTCGGGACAGGTCTGTCGCGGTCTGATTGATGATAGTCGGCGCCGTCAAACGAAAGCGCAATCAGGATTCCAGTGACGGTTTTGAAGCCAATGATGCCTATACATGGATAAAATGGTCACGATATCAGTGATCATCCCGACGTTTAATCGCGCAGATTTGGTGTTGCGAGCGGTGCGATCTGTTCTTGCTCAGCGCGATGTCCGCACCGAGATTATCGTCGTCGATGACGGATCGACGGACAATACCATCGAGGCGCTGGAAGCGCTGTCGGTTGCGACAAATGCTAGGTTGCAAATTGTAAAGCAATCCAATGCAGGGGCATCTGCGGCTCGAAACCATGGATTGAAGCTTGCGACGGGCGATTTCATCCAGTTTTTGGATTCTGACGATACGCTGAATCCAAACAAATTGGCCATTCAGTACGACGCCCTGGCTTCAAATCCCGAGGCGTCAGTCAGTTTCTGCCATGGTTGGTTGCAACAAAGTGGCCGCGAGACACAAATTGGATTGAATCTTGGACGTGAACCGGCAGCGTACATCGAGTCGCTTTGCGGGCCTGAGGTTCATATCGTTCAGACTCAGTCACCGCTTTGGCGCCGAGATGTCCTGGAATCCATTCGATGGAATGAGAATATCTCGTTGGGAGATGATGTGGAATTCACCATTAGATGCCTGCTCAACGTCAAGCATGTTGTTTTTATCGAAGAGGCATTGTTTACGGTACACGAACATGGTGGTGACAGACTGAGCGACTTTTCGACCAATGATATTCGCTTGAACTCGCTTATGGTGACCCAATCGACGATATATGAAGCGCTTCGCGACCGCGCAGCGTGGAATGAAAAATGCGCCGCGCAGATGAGACAAGTCATTCGCTCGGTCTACGCTGTGGCGTTGCAGCGAGTGTCGGCTTCAGAGCTCCGAGAGTTTGAGATGAACGCTCGGTCGGTTCTTGGGCGGGATTGGAAAACTTCTGCACTGATGGTGCTTTCCGCCACTCGGCTCATCGGGGGGCGTTATGCGGCCCGATTGGTCGTGAAAACGGCGCGAACCGCGCAAAAATCACTGTCTAAACTCGTCTCGACCGGATCTTGGCGCCGGTGGCTGACGAGGCGTGCCTTTAAAATGGGTCTCATTCGAACGGGCGAACCGAGCAGCGCGGAAGCACTGCAGACAGTGTTGAGATTTAAACCCGAAAAGCCGACGGCGCTTTATGTAGAAGGCAATAGTCATCACGCCGAGCTGATCCCGGGATATTTTTCGCTGCTGTCAGATGCCGGGTACGATATTGTCGTTGTCACGCGCATCGGCATTGATGCGCATGACGCGCTCTCCCGAATGCCGAATTCAGCTGTTGCAGGCGCGTTCGAACTGAATCTTCATGACATGAAAAGGTTCCTCCGCAGTGATGCGCTGTTGAAGTATGAATTCACCTTTTTTGGATCGGCGACGCTGGTGGAGCCGGACTTTTTTGTGTTCGAGAGCATTTTGGACTTCACAGGCCGGAGGCCGAAGGCAAGGCGGGGCAATATCCTGGTCGAACACGCAGCAGAAACGATGCTGATGCGCACCGACAAATTGCCCGCAGAACAGCATTTTGCTCTGAGAGAGATGAAGGTGGGGACCCACCTTCTTCCGATGCTGGCGCCGGTCGGTTTCGGTAAGATTCAACCCGCAGACCATACTCACACGGTGGTTTTCTTGGTGGTCGGCCGTCTCGACGCCAATGTGAGAGACGTTGAAGGGTTGTATTCGGCTGTCCGCGATCTGATGAAGGATAACGGCCCACCTTTTGTTGTTAATTTGGTGGGCGGTACGCAATCTGTCGAAATTCCGATGGACATTCGTGAGTGTTTCAATGTTCTTGGATACTTAGGCTTCGCGGATTTGTATCGGACAATCGAGCGAAGCCATTTTCTATTGCCACTTTTGAACTCGAAAACAGAGGCGCATCGAGCTTATCTGAAGTTTAAGACGACGGGAACGCGGCAGCTATCTTTGGGGTTCAGTGTGCCCATGGTTGCAGATTTCGAATTTGCGGTCGCAAATGAGTTTGATGGAACAAATGCGATTACATATGAACCCGGCGATTTATCGGATGGCATGGCACGGGCGCGGCAATTAGGTTCGGACGATTTAAAGAGTCTGCAGGCGGCACTCAAATTGAAGAAGCAGAAAGTCCATGCCGATTCACTCGAAAACCTTCGTACGGCCTTGGCGTTGTGAGCGCGGATCGTGGGCACGCAATCGGTCCTCAAACAGAACCCATGTCCGACAATTCGAGATCGGCAAGAACTTTGATAAGCAAAACATGACAAAGCGTGCTTCGCATTTTCGAGATCGGACAGATAGAACGGTCACCTCGACGTGTCTCTATGGCGGCTCCGGAGATTCCGGAAAGGCTGGCGCGGCGGCATGAAAATAGCGTTGATTACGCCGTCAATTTCACGTTTGGGGGCGGGGGTCGCGTCCGCAGTCAAGGGGCTGTCCAAGCTGTTGCGAGACTTAGACCATGATGTGCACGTGCTGTCATTTGTCGACGCTCACTTCGAAGACGATCTTGCTGGGTGGGGTGACACAAAAATCGACACACTCCAACTGTTTGGTCCTCGGTCAGTTGGCTATTCGCCGAGCGTTCAAAACACGCTGTCAAAGCTCGCGCCGGATATCATTCATTTGCATGGTCTTTGGACTTACGTGTTTCGCAGCGCCGCGGGTTGGGCGGTAAAGACGAATACGCCGTACATTATATCTCCTCATGGCATGCTAGCGCCAAGTGCTTTGAATTTTTCAGCGCAACGCAAGCAGATCGCACGAGTATTGTATCAGAATTATGGTTTCGATAACGCCGCCGCCGTCCACGCCACGTCCGATCAGGAGCGACAAGACATATTAACTGCGGGGATTACCCGACCGGTTAGCATCATTCCGCATGGCATCGACCTGGTTGAGTTGCCAAGTGCTATGTGTCGGAAGAAAACCGTACTTTCAATGGGGAGGTTGCATCCAGTGAAAGGACTGGATGTGTTGGTCGAAGCCTGGGCAAGGGTTGAGCAGAAATTTCCGGATTGGACACTCGAAATCGTTGGTCCCGATGAAGCTGGATATGCCGCGCAATTGAAGGAGATGGTGAGGGCGAATCGATTAGAACGCGTATCGATCGAAGGTGCAATTTACGGAGAAGATAAATACCGACTGCTGTCGGAAGTCGCATTTTTCGTGCTACCCAGTCGTTCGGAAAACTTTGCCCTGACGGTTTTGGAAAGTCTGATGTTTGGAACTCCTGCCATTGCAAGTGAAGGCACCCCTTGGCGTTCTTTGAAGGTATTGGGATGTGGAGATTGGGTCCCAGGAGAACCCGGCGCGTTCGCCGCCGCTTTGGAAAGAATGATCCTATTGTCCGACACAGAACGCCGTCGAATGGGTGAGATCGGAGCGAGGTTGGTCAGAGAATCCTATTCTTGGCAATCGGTCGGGAAACTGTGGAACCAGACGTATGAAGAGGTGCTGCAAGTAGAATGACAGACGGCCAAAAAGATATGGATCGGCGCACTGAGAGTCAGGAAAACCTGACTTTCCCCGACATTCAAAGCAATCGACGTGCTCGAAAGTACAGTTTAAAAGTGCAGGTGATGCGGGTTCTATGGGCCTTGAGTTATCCGCTTTTCCGATTAAGCCCACGCCCGTTGTGGGGCGCGCGCCGGATCATTCTGCGCGCTTTTGGCGCAAAGGTCGCCCGCGGCGTCAGAATCTATCCCGATGTGGCTGTTTTCATGCCTTGGAACATTGAGTTGGGAGAGCAATCAACCATTGGGTGGGGAGTGAGATTATATGCATTGGGGCCGATGATCATTGGCAATAGCGCAACAATTTCGCAATACGCTCATTTGTGCGGCGGCACGCACGACATCTCGAAACCAGATCGACCACTGGTGAAATGTAAAATCGAAATTGGCGCAGGCGCGTGGGTTGCAACGGAAGCGTTCATCGGCCCAGACGTCACGATTGGTGAGCGCGCCATCGTTGGCGCCAGAGCTGTGGTCATGCGAGATGTGCCCGCAGATGCGATTGCGCAAGGCAACCCAGCAAAAGTGATGACGAGAGATTGAGCAATCGGCTTGCCGACATCGTCGTGTGCAAAATGCGGGTTTCAGTTGCAAATGAGGAAATATGCTAAAATCCAGTCTTAAAGCTTTTCTTTTGCGCCGATTGCACGCTCGCGAGGAGATTGTCAGTCGCGTTTCAACGCGTGTGCTAGGACAAGGCGTGCCTCGTCGTTTGACCTGGCGGTTTGATCAAGAGCAGGACGATCTCAAAAAGTACATGGAATCCTGCCGGCGTGGAAAGTTTGAATATTGTTTCAGTGCGTCCGTCTCTCAGCCTGTTTTGTACGGGTCCGCGTATGCATTCATGATCAATTCGATGATTGATGGCTTCGAAAATGAAGATTCAGTTCAAGCGTGGATCGACCATTTTGATGCGTTTCAGTCGGATGACGGCTTGTTCAGAGATCCCCTTTTGGCGGGCGACGCATTTGAACATCGAGGAGAATGGGGCGAAGGCTGGGGCGCCCGGCACCTGGCTGCGCATATGATCATCCCTTATGCGCGCGCGGGCCGAATGCCGCGCCGAGAATTCGGGTTTCTGGAGCCTTTATACAAAGCCGAAGCGCTTGAGAATTGGCTTAGCCGCTTCCACTTTCGCGATAATCTTTGGTCTCAATCAAACTTCATCATGAATCTGTACTCGGTCTTGCAGTATGAGCGGGACGCGCGGAAAAACGCCGATGCGTCAGCGTGCGTTGAGAAAATCAAGGATTGGCTGAGACAGCGTCAAAATCCGCAAACAGGGTTGTGGCACGAGAATCCACTTGAGACGCGATCTCAAAAAAATGACGCCATACGAGCGGCTTATCATTACTATCCTTTGTTCGAATATGATCGCGAGCCTTCCTATTCAACCGATGAGACCATTGATGTTATATTGCAGACGCAGAACAGTTGGGGCGCATTTGAACACGAGGAACGGCCAGCAGGCGCGTGTGAAGACATTGATGCGCTCGATCCACTGCTGCGCTTTTCCCGGCGGACGGGCTATCGCCGAAATGACGTTAAGATTGCTGCAGAAAGGTCACTCGTCTGGGTGTTGTCGTGCAAAAATGCTGATGGTGGCAGCTCGTCTATGCCCGAGCACGGTTTCGCTTATGGCGCGCACCCACTGACAACCAGCCAACCTGGGGAGAGCAACCTGTTCGCAAGCTGGTTTAGGACGCTCACATTGGCATATCTCTGCGAGTTCTTGGAACTCGATAACGGATTCCACCTTGGCCGCTATCCCGGTTATGAAATCAAATTCGAACCATCAGAATCCAACCCACGCGGCGGGCGCCAAGCCTGACTTGCCCCATCCATGATGCGTCTTCGTCTCTCGAAAAGCCGAAGAGTCCATTTGCGCCGTTGAGAGAGAGTTGACGTCGATGCCTGAGCCCACTGTCACCATTTTGATGTCTGCGTACAATTCAGCGCGCACGCTGAGCGCCGCTGTGGACAGCATTCTTGCGCAGACATATCCGCACTTTCGGTTTGTAATATTCGATGACGCCTCCACGGATGAATCCAGAGAGATTCTGCGTGGTTTCGAGGATGACCGGCTGGTTTTGCGCCTATTAGAGCAAAACAGAGGTCTGACCCAAAATCTTGCAATTGGTGTCTCCGAAGCGAACACCAGTTATATTGCCAGAATGGACGCGGATGATATCGCAATGCCGACGCGGATCGCCCGTCAATTCGAATTCTTAGAGCAGCACGACGAGATCGACGTCCTCGGAACGAATGTGGTTTTCTTTGATGATCAGGGCAATGAAACCATAGGCATTCAACCGGAGAATCACGAGGATATAGCAATTCTCTTATTTTTCGGCTTCACGATGCTGCATCCGACCATCATGATGCGCCGCAAAGCACTCCTCGACGGTGGGTTCAACTACAACCCGCGCTTTAAATACAGTCAGGATTACGACCTTTGGTCGAGAATGGCGCCAACCCGAACATTCGCCAATCTACAAACCCCGCTTTTAAAACTGCGCGAACACCCGGGGAAGATCACGCGATCTAAGAGAAATGAACAACAAATGTTCAGCGCAGAAATCCGTGCTCGGCAACTCAAAACACTGCTCCCGATGGTCTCGGATCAAGAAATTCAGTGTTTTGTTCAGGCCGCAAGAGGCGATCCGCTCGCTCATCTACAGGCACTATCTGATTTGGATAGGCTCCTCGAAAGGCTGATATTCGCGAACAATGCGCGCAGAATATACAATCCGGACAAGTTTTCCGCAGAGGCCGCCCTGTTCTTCAAAGGTATATGTCGATCCCACCTCGATCTTGGCATGGAGACATGGAGCATTTACTCAAAATCGACATTGAGAACCCACTTGCCCGACCAATCTTTGAGGGCTCGTTGGGGATTTCGTATTCACAGCATGCTAGCCAAGCTAAGAGGTGTTCAAACGGGTGAAAAATAAAACTGTCTTTTTGCTTCGGATTGAGCCAGCGAGTTACATTCTGGCATTGGTCAAAGCCTTGAGAGAGACGTGGGATGGCGACATTGTCACTCGATTTATCGCGTCGTCTTTAACGCAAGACTGGGCCGCAAAAATTGATGAACCGGGCGCAGCGCTTTTGCCCGCCGATGAGAATGCAGCATACCGAGAGATAAAACGGACTTTTTCGGTTTCACCACCAGACCTCGTTCATACGGCGGGATGGGGACAACCAATCTGCTGGAAGTCGATTAAACTCGCTGAGAAAAAAAGCGTTCCAACCGTGGTTGATTTGGACACCTGGCAGGACGCAGCGCGCGGGGTAAGGGCCGAGATAAAGAAAGTCGTGCTTCCAATGCGTTTACGCAAAATAACCCATTTTGCTGCTGGTGGCAGTCGCCAAGCCGCCTTTCTTCAGCGGTACGGCGTGCCATTGTCTAAAATCACCAAAGTCAACATGACCGTGGATACTCTTGCGATTCAGACGTACCTGGAAACGCACCCGAACTGCGGAACCACTTTTCGTCGAAAACACAATATATCATTGGATGCCAAGGTGTTCTTGTATCTTGGCCGGTTGGCGCCCAGCAAGGGGATTGAAAAACTGCTGGACGCTTGGCCGATTATCTCAGGAAGAGAACCAAAAGCCCAATTGGTTATCGTTGGTGACGGTCCATTGCTGAACGTAGCCAAGTCGCGCAACCTTGAGCGCGTCAGCTATCTAGGACGATTATCTGGGGATGAGGTTTGGCAGGCGTACGCGGCGGCAAACTGTTTCTTAGCTCCATCTCAGCGCGAAGCATGGGGACTGACAATCAACGAGGCTATGGCTGCTGGGCTTCCGATCATTATGACCGACGCATTCGGCTGTATTGGTGACCTGGCCGTGAACCAGGAAACGGCGATCATCGTTGATGCGGCGGATGAAAACGCATTGGCGGCGGCGGCCCTCGAAGTTGTATCTTCAGATGCTCTCGCCGCGCTTTTGTCTCAAGGGGCTCTGAGGCGGATCTCCGATTGGACAATCGAGCACGAAGCGCAAAACATCGTGAGTATTTGGACAGAATTATTGTCCGCAGAGCAGGGGATTCGACCGTGAGAATTTTGGTGACCGGTGCAGCTGGTTTTATCGGCGCGCACGTTTGTAATGCATTCTCGAAAATTCCAGGTTTTCGAGTGTTCGGCGTCGACAGTTTCAACGCCTATTACGAACCGCGCCTAAAAGAAGCGCGCGTCACGCACCTTGCCAAGGACACCACCGTCCATCGAATGAATATTGTCGATGCACCTTCGTTGCGCGATCGGTTTGCCGAGATTGAGCCTGAAATCGTCATCCATCTCGCGGCTCAGGCGGGTGTGAGGCATTCGTTTGACGCGCCGATGGATTACGCCGAGGCGAACTTGATGGGGCAGGTGAGCGTCCTGGAAGCGATTCGCAACACCAAATCAGTGAAAAGACTCATCTATGCTTCCTCAAGCTCAGTTTATGGCGGCGCCAAAACGGTTCCGTTCGTCGAGAGCATGGATTTGGGCACACCGAAATCTCTTTATGCTGCATCTAAATTGTCGGGAGAAATCCTCGTGGACACGTATTCCAAGCTGTACGATTTAGACGCGATCGGACTAAGGTTTTTCACGGTTTATGGGGCATGGGGCCGCCCCGATATGGCGTACTGGAAATTTTCTCGCTCAATCCTCAATGACGAACCGATCGAACTCTTTAACTATGGCGATGTCCGTCGCGATTTCACTTATATAGACGATGTGGTCTCTGCCGTGGTCCGAATGGGTGTGGAAGTCGAAGCGGATCCGATCGCGACGACCCAACACCGTGTGTACAATATCGGAAATCATTCTCCGGAACCTGTCGGAGAAATGATCGCTGAACTCGAACGTTTGTTGGGAAAACCGGCGCAGGTGAGCCCAATGGCACTGCCTCCCGGCGACATGATAGAGACGTTCGCTAACACAGACCGCCTTCGAAAGGATTACGGATTCTACCCTAATACAAGCTTGAGGACTGGTTTAACTGCATTTGTTGACTGGTTTCTGTGGTGGCGGAACAAAGCGCCAGAAGCTGTTGCCTTGGCACAGCGCACATGAAAGACCTAAACGCCACACTCTTGCCACAGGTTCAGTTCTGTTCTTTCTGATTGCAGCAGAGTTTGTCATTTGAAGCGTCGTGAACTGATGAAGCGAAAAAGCGCCATTTCCAGCTCGTTCCGGAGTGTGGACTTTTACGTTTTACTGCTGTGTGTCCTGCTCCGGATAGCGTCTGGTCCGACCGCAGATTTTTCTTACATCGTGATTGCATTTTACAGTCTCCGCGGACGGCGACAGGCAATCGAGGCGCTGACACTGTCATTCATCTTTACCAACCTCAATCCACACCTATTTCCCAGCGCGAGCTATTCCGACCTGTTGAGGTACTTCGTGGTTGCAACTGCCTTTGTGTCGGTGTTCTTTCGGCGGAGTGAGTCGAACCCGATCCGATTTGATAGCGCATCGTTTATACTCTGCACCTTCGGGCTATACATTATCGTTCACTCATTGTTGTTCAGCCAATATGCAACGATTTCCCTCCTGAAGTCTGTGACTTGGTTGATGACCATGCTGACGGCGGTATTTGCTTGGAAGCTATTATCTCCACTTGACTTCGTCGTGCTAAAGAATCGGTTCTGGTTTTTGCTCGGCGCTGTGATCGTCTGTAGCATCCTCGTAAGCTCTATGAGTGCCGCATATCTCCCCCGTACAAATTTTTTGAGAGGCGTTCTTTTTCACAGCCAGGCGCTGGGCAGTTTGGCGAGCGTCGTCGCTGTCTGGGCGCTGATCAGCGCGTTCTCAGCTAAACGCCCATCCTCGATTCTGTTAATCCTCGGCTTGGCTGCTGCGTATTGCGTCTACTTGAGCGGTGCTCGGACCGCATTGGTCGCATTTTTGGGGGCAATGGCTTTCGCATTGGTCGCCTCATTCTTTCGCCCGACCGGATCAAAGGCGTTTCGCTTTCCAGGATTAAAAGATGGCCGCGTTGTCACGGTTGTTCTGATCGCAATGGCGGTCTCGCTGGTGCAGTATGATCGGATCTATTCAGCGATCGTAGATGCGTTCCTAAAGTATGGCTCGGACTTTCAAGGGATGAGCTTTATGGGCGCCTATACCGAATCAAGGGGAGATTTGATTTCAGAAATGTGGTCCAACATTATCAAAGATCCCATTATGGGGATTGGCTTTGGACTGCCTTCTGATCTCGCATCGTTGAACATTACCTCCGTTTTCGGAATTCCAATCGGTGCCCCAGTGGAAAAGGGCGTCACACCTATCGCTGTTTGGGAGGAAATCGGTGTAATTGGCGCAATTCTTTTCCTGATGTGGCTATTTGCCGTTTCTTTGCGAACGCTGCGGGGAGGCGGCGTGCAAGCTGCGGTACTGATAACGATAATGCTCATCAATCTCGGGGAAGCCAGTTTGATGTCGGCCGGGGGAATCGGGCTCTTCCAAATCATCGTGATTGGGTGGCTGAGTAGCAAGGCCGAATCCAAATCAAACCAAAAAGGCGCTGCGGCTCCTAATCGAATCGGGCGTCACATTCGCCCACCGCAGTTTCGTCACGGAGCTCCAAAACATTATCGCTAGAATCTGGGGCACGGGTTCGACCTGATTCTCTAGGCTTTTGAGGCGCGGTGCTTGTGAGTCGTGAGCTTAACTGACCTGTATCGAAGGCCTCGCTGTTGCAAAAACTCCCCTATGAGTTGTATTATACCAAAAATTCACTTTAAGAGCCTTTTTGCGCTTGATTTAAGAAATGAAGGCTGTATCCATCATTCAGAGGGCCGCAGAATGGTGAGTCCGAGTTTATAGTATGGCAATCCTAAGACCAACAAGGGGACCAGTATGGACACCAAAATGGAATACGAAGCACCGACGCTGATTGAAGTCGGTTCGTTTGAAGAAATCACACGTGGACAACAGTGTGGTACGGTTTTGGACGCTGAAGGCGCGGCTAACGATGCAGGTCAGCTCGCACTCTGCTCGTAGAGCTTTATCTCGCTCCAAATCATTAGAACATCGCCGATAGCGTTCCAATCCAAGGGACGCTATCGTCATTTAAGGGGTCGGTATGAAGTTCCGAAGATCACTTGACCGAGTTCTGCAAACCGAGGTGGACGGTGGGATTGCGTTGCTCGATCACACCACAAATACGTATTTCCTGTTAAACACGACAGGCGCAGTCGTTTGGACAACGCTCGAAGACGAAGTGACCGTGGACGAAATATGTTCGAAAGTCGCCAGCCACTTCGATGTTACAGAAGAGCATTGCAAGAGTGACGTGTTAAGTTTGATAGACTCAATGAAGTTAAAAGGATTTGTCATTTCTAGCGATGAAGGTTCCGTTTGAAGTCCTGAGCAGAAAAACCCGACAGGTAAAACTGTACTTCCAAGCCTGGTTAAGTCTGGTGATGGTACGGATGCGACTATCCTCTAAAGGATATGCTTATTTCGAAAATTCTCCCGTTGAGGTTGGACAAAGAAGAGTCAATGTGAACCCTGGATACGTCGCCCATGTGGTGAAGCGCGTGTCGCGAATGGTACCGGGTGCACTTTGCCTTGCTCAAGCGGTGACCGCGCAGCGAATGTTGGCGAATCTTGGATATGAAACAAAGATGCGTATTGGCGTCAAAACGGATGATTCTGGTGCGTTAGAGGCGCATGCCTGGTTGATTTTCGATGACCGCGTTATCTTGGGAGGGGATGCCGCCCAATTGGAAGAGTATCAGGTCATGACGGACATGACGTCCGCGACGACTTCATGACGGTCTTTGTTGGGATTGTAAGACCAGGCTTTGATGAGAAGACGCCCAACGCCGCTGAGGCATTACTTTCCTATGTTGATGCGCCACACCAAAACGAACTCGAATTGTTGAGCGACCGAGATATCAATCTTGCCGCAAAACACAACGGGACGGAACACGGGGTCTTCAAAAACGACCAGCTTTTCGTCGTCGCCTGTGGTCGATTGGATGACTCTGCGAATCTTTGCGATCAATTGCGCGTATCGCATTCAACTTGGAATGTCGCAACGCTTATAGCTGCCGCATATATGAAATGGGGTGAAGCGTTAACGGAACATATCTTCGGAGAGTTTTCGTTTGCGGTTTGGAACCGAAATGACCGCTCTCTCTTCTGCGGCCGCGATCGCTTCGGACAAATACCATTTGCATACATGGTTACCGATGATGGCATCGTCTTTTCCACCGATTTTATCGCAATCGCGATGGCTCAATCGGAGCCGCCGAAACTCGATGATGCTTGGATTGTCGGGTACATAAGCCAAACGGTTCTGGATGCTGAAAGTTCACCATTTGAGAACGTCAAAAAATTGCCCCCCGCTTGCACATTGACGTGGCGCGCGGGCGCGTTGTCGATCCGTGCTTATTGGTCCTTCGAGAATATTGGTCCGACGTTTTGCAATACGATCATTTCCGATCTCTCAACAGATTTGGAACACGCCGTTCAAAAACGACTGGTAAGAACGAATGTCGCAACAATGTTGAGCGGCGGATTGGATTCATCAGCGATCGCTGTCTTGGCGCGAGACTTACATCGACGCGCCTCTGGCGCCCGGGGGTTGTCGTCTTTTTCACTCATTTTTGAGCGTTTTCCAGGCAACGATGAAAGACCATTTATTGAGAGCGTTTTAGAGCAGGGCGGTTTCGAACCCCATTTTGTCAATACTCATGAGTATAATGCTGTTTCGGCAATTGATCGCTTGGTTCGAATTCAGGGAGGGCCTGTCTCAGGGATGGGGGCGCCTATACTTGACCAAGCAATTGCCAAAGCTGAGCAACTCGGTTTCACATCGTTACTGGATGGTCACGGCGGAGACGAAGTCATTTCAGGGTATGGAAACATGCGCTTGTTCGAGTTGGCGGATAAGGGCGAATGGCTTAAACTCTTGCGAGAAACGAGACGGCTCTCGCAACATAGTGATCTCGGCTTTGTCAGCGGCTTTGCATCGCTGTACGGGACGAAGGGTAGAGGCGTGTTCGCAAAACTCATCCACAAGTTGTTCTGGAAGTGGAGAATTTCAAACGAAACGCCCGCCAGTCCCAGCTTGTTGCACGCTGATTGGCAGCAACACGCCGCTATTTCATCTGCTGAAAAAATTGCCAATTCTTGGTATGGCGCAAGCCATAAGAGCGAACGATCCTATCAGGAATATATTCTGACGGCACCGCTTCAAGCTGCTGCATTTGAACGCCTCCATCGACTTTACCGAAGCCGCGGTGTGCGCCCCGAGTTCCCATTCTGGGATCAGAAGGTTGTTGAATACTGCGTTCGCGTACCAAGTCACGAGAAGCTAAAAAATGGCGTGCCCCGCAGCCTGATTAGATCGGCGATGCAGGGTCGGTTACCGCCAATGATTTCTGGCCGCACAACAAAATTCGATTTTGCGGACGCTCATATTCAGAGTTTTCAGTCGAGCGCAGAGCAAGTGCAGGATTGCGCATCCGACCCCAACCACCCAGCATTCGATTATGTCGATCGCGATGTTTTTGTATCGACCGTTTCCGGATTGCACGACGATCGGATACAGGTTCGCAAAGATGCACATCGCAAGGCGTGGACGGCGCTGAACATAATTCTGTCACTCGATATGATCGAGCGATATCAGTCGCAAAAGAAGGCTCTTTGAACAATCAATGTCAAGTGATCGGTTATACACATATCAAGTCTACGGCTTAGTCATCTCATCCGAGTTCGCGATTAAAGAACTCAAAACCTGTGATCCCGATATCAAAGCAGACATGAACGTGAGATTCGCTGATCTCGGGTTGCTGCAGCCCGGTGTAGAGCCAGGGTATAAGTTCTCCGACGTCCGGCAGGAGATCATTTTGCCGTTCGTCGGGGCATTTGTCATTGACGGAAAAGATACTGTGCTTGTCGAACGGGCCGAAGGTGTCACTGATGACTTCCTCGCTGTGCCTCTGCTGGGCCCGGTTTTGGCGATTTTCATGCATTTGCGACGACAGTTTGTGCTGCATGGCAGTGCTGTGATTTATAACGGCAAAGCCTACGGGTTTGTTGGCCACAAAGGCGCGGGTAAGTCGACCATCGCGGCCATGCTTCTGAAGAACCCGAATGTGGAGTTTCTAACGGATGATCTACTGGTGGTGACAGAAAAACTAGCGGCGTTGCGTGGGTACCCGCAAATGAAACTTTCAGATGAAGCCCTGCTACATTCCGACCGAGATCTCGGTCATGTTCGTCCGCGACCAATCGATTTGTTTCCGAAGAACCAATATCTGCTGCACAGCCATGCGCCAAGCGAGACGGTTCCGGTCGGGGGTATTTTTGAATTGTGTCGTGCCTCGGACGCGAAGATTGAACACCTGGACACCCAACAGGCGATCCGCACATTGTTGATCTTCAGCTACATGGCTCGATTTGAAGACCGCCAGATGAGCCTCACAGAAAAGCAGGACCTGTTTAGAATTACGACACAGATTGCGGCGTCAGGACGGGTGAATCGCCTTCACGTGCCGGATAGCATTTCCGAGTTGGATCAAGTGATCGCACTGTTGGATTCATAGCTTCAGTATGGATCAACCGTGAGGCGAATTCATTACCCCTGCATAAAGCCGAGATCGTGGGTGTTGAAGTTTCGAAGATTTGGCAAAGTTTCATACAATTCTGACTGCGAAAGTCCGAACCACGCGCCCATTGTGGCGGCATATTGCTCGACGGAAACAGAGGGAATGAGGCGTCCGCGCGTTTGAGTATAAGCTTCGGCGCCGACTTCCGGTGGGGGAAGATCACCATAGATTTGCTTGCCTCGGACGGCGCCGCCGGCCACGAAATGGTGGCCACCCCAACCGTGATCGGTCCCATTGCCGTTATCAACGAGCGTCCGACCGAAGTCGGATGCTGTAAACACAACAACATTTTGCCATTCCCCGAGCTCAATCATCGCATCGCGGAATGATGCGATGGCTGTCGCCAAGATTTCGTGCAGAACACCGATATTGTTTGCCTGATTGTTGTGCGTGTCAAAGCCGTAAACGTTCACACCAAACATCTGCCGGGAAACATTCAGCTGGCTGCGAATTTGGATGGTTTCGGCGATGGATCGCATTTGGGTGGAAACATAGTCATCCGCGAACGAGGTGCCGAGCGCCGTCGCTTGTGACTGCGCAACCCTGAAACGATCGGAGTTCTCGATCGCCTGTGCGCGTGATGCCAACAAGTCAGCCTCAAGTAAATTCCGGCTCGTCGATGAATTCATTCGAAGATAACGCTGCAGCTTGTCTCTCGCAGAATCATCTTCTGAAGTTTGTCCGATGAGCCACGGCTTATTGTAGATATCCGGCGTCGGCGTGCCGTTTGGAAATACCCGAAACGGTGAGACACTTTGGCCGGCAAGAAAGACGTCGGAATCCCAGGTTGTGATTGAAGAAAAGCTTGGGTCCTGATGAGGTGCTGCTTTCAGGACCTGGTCCATAAACCGACCTCCCCAACCCACTTGCGCGCCTTCTGGTTCCAAGGCCATCCATGTCGACAATTGATCGTTGTGCGAGAACAGCCGCTTTGGCAGGATCGCGGTGCCATTGATCATGTCGGTCTTGGTTGTCGGTTCGATCAAAGGGCCGACATTGCCGACAATGGCGAGATCACCGGAATCAAACAAAGAACGAATTTTAGAGAGTTCGCGAGGTACCGCAAACTCTTGGCCGGCGAAGTCGTTGTCGGGAGTCAATTTGAGCAGATTGTCGCGATTTCTGCTCGATCCGGAAGACTGCGAGCCATAGGCGCCAAACAGGCTTGGTCGAACCCGTTTCAGGTTTTCGTAAGCGGGTTGATCATAAGGCAGGATGGTATCCGCCCCGTCCATGCCGCCTTTCAGGAAGATACAAACCATTGCCTTGTATCCGCTGGCGTCCGCCGCCCAAGAGGGGGTCAAGCTCAACTGGGATAAGGAACCTAGACTGGCTGCAAATCCCGCGGTCCCGAGGCCGCGCAGCAAGTGACGTCTTGATATGTTAGCCATTTCTAATCGTCCCTTTGATTACCAGGTGACCGTGTAAGACGGTGAATTGATCACCATCGCTACAGCGACATGTACGATGTCGTAGCGATCTTGTTCGGCGAGTTCAGTGCTGCTTACGTTAATGGGCATCGTCGCGATGATGTCGATGATTTGATCTTTCTCAAACTCAGTCATACGGCCACCCGTCAACAAGTCGTCGAGATGTTCGATTAAAGCGGAAGGCGTGTCCGAGAGTGCCACCTCTTCGGAATAATCGGGCTTGTAAGATTCAAAGTTCGGATCGCGCTCCAGCGCCCGATCAAAAGCGAAGTCTGTCATGAAATTCATATATCCAATATGACTGTTTTCGTTCACAATCTGAAACTCAGGCACCGTCATGTTGTTTTCTCCAGAACGCGTCCCTGGAGCGACGAAGCCGGGGCGGTAGAAGTTAAACACGGTGGGGGCAACAAAGGCTTGCTGCCCGAGCGAGCTTTGCGCGCCGGTTGTGTCTTGCAGCCGCCACTCGTTTCGAGCATCTATCCCTGATACATCAAACGCGCGTGCCCAATGTGTAAACCTGAGAACAGGTTCGCGCACCTTACCGAACACGCCAACGGATTCGTCGGCGATGGGCTCAAACAAGCTTGGATCGAGCAAGACAGCCGCGAGCGTTGCTGCCAAGTCACCGCGCTGGCCAGTGCCAAAAACGTATCCGTCGGAACTGCTGAACGTACCTTCTTCGAATACTGTCGCAACGCGCTCAACGTATTCCGGCGAGGGGTTTGAGGCGGAAAAACGCTGGATCAATTGCCTTGAAATAAATGGTGCAAGATTTTCATGTTCAAAGATGGCGTCGAGCGCCATATCTATACTCCGCTCACCTGTGGTGCCGGCCGGAATGACCGTGTCTAGAAATGCTTTTTCCAGAAGCGAGTGGTGATCGTCATACATTTGCATCGGCTGAGCGATGGGCGCGGGATTGGGGCGGCGATTGAATTGACCGCCGGCATAAGACAAGCCCGTGAATACTCTCGCCAGCCCTTGGATATCTCTATTCGAGTATGTTTCTATGGTCTGACCGGTCGCATCCAGCTTGGGTGTGCCATCCCGGTTTAGCTCGATCAGGCCAATCGAGAAGAGTTGCAGGATCTCTCTGGCATAGTTTTCGTCCGGCATGCGACCGGTCGCGGGATCGCCCTTGTCATTGTGCAAATAGGTCAACCACGCTCCCATAGCGGGGGAGTAAGTTACCTCCTCGAGAAGATCTCGATAATTCCCGAACGCATTTCGTATGAGAATATCTTGATAATAGCCGCGTGCGTCCTGGTCACCGACATTGCCGACATTGGAGTAGACGAGGATTTGCGACAGCGCGAACGCCATGCGTTGCCGCAGCTGATCATCAGATGAAACAATGTGGTCCCAGTAAAGCTCGTTCACGACACGATTTGGACGATTACCACTAGCGGTGCGTGGCAGCGCTTGCAGCGACGGAAGTGTCAATGAAGCTGGCTTTGAAAACTCCGCATCGAGCCAAGCAGCCGCGGAAACATTCATTAATTCGTCGATATCGGACTTTTTGCCGCCAAACGTTGACCGCGATAGAAACCGAACGACGTCTTGTTTTGACTCAAGAACGATGTTGGGTGCCTGGCTGGCCGAACCTGCATCTTCCGATGCGGAGTCATCTTGCTCCCCATCGGTCGGGATCTGCGCACTGACGAGTGCTTCAGGGGGAATTGAAGCCTCTTCCGTGTGATCTATTTCGACACACGCGGCGCACACCAGCATGACGAGGGGAAGCATCTTCTTCAATTGGCCTTTTGTGGGCATCATTTCAAGTCGCTTTTGGTTCGGAATTGTCCCAGAAATTCCAAACTATCGAATAAACCCTAAATTGCGGTTTGATCGCGGGTCCAAATTGCCCATGGTGCTTAGAGGTCTCTTAATAAATCCGAGGTGCGGGAGAGATGTATAAACTTCAGGCGAAGCCGCATTTCAAATTAGCAAGTGTTCACGCGCCGGTGGCGCCGAAAACAAACGATAGCGATGTGACTTCACCATTAGATGAATTCAGGGTGGGGCGTGATAGACCGGGCATAAAGGACGGCGAAGAGCATGTGGAGCTTGGTATTTGCTCCGTCATCGAACTGTAGGGCTGAACGTCGATACTGGTAGTACCGGTTTGTTCAATCATGGAAACCCAAACACGGCGCCGTTCAGGCAATCGGGTTTGTTCGTCTGATCCGGCATCGGCCGACTACTTGTAAAACCGTGCTTGTTTATCGAATAAGCGCGCATAATCGCCCTGCGCTTTCACCAGATCGTCGTGCGTCCCTTGTTCGACAATTTCCCCAGCCTTCAAAACGTAGATGAAATCGGCTTGACGAACCGTCGACAGACGGTGGCTTATGATGAGCGCCGC
Source organism: Pseudomonadota bacterium (assembly GCA_039029475.1). Lineage (GTDB taxonomy): Bacteria > Pseudomonadota > Alphaproteobacteria > Caulobacterales > Hyphomonadaceae > Henriciella. The sequence goes on from JBCCGB010000010.1 coordinate 43,844, forward strand.
GCGTCCATCAATTCGCGATTTGAAGTTTTCGAAAAGGTCATACTCAGCCTTGGGATCCATCGCGCTAGTCGGTTCATCCAAGATCAAAAACTCGGATTTCGGATACAACGCGCGAGCGAGTGCGATCCGCTGCCATTGTCCGATACTCAGGTCTTGACCATTGTCGAACAATTTCATCAATGGCGTCTCATAGCCCTTTGGCAGCTCTTCGATAAATTCTGACGCGCCGGCGTTCTGGGCGGCGGTTTTGATCGCCGTTGGAGACTCTTCGCGTGCAACGTCTCCGAACCGGATATTGTCCGACACCGTATTGGCGTAAATCGCATAGTCCTGAAAGACGACACTGAACTTTTTTCGATACTCTTGCGGATCGAACTCTCTGATGTCCGTGCCGTCCAATCTAATGATGCCTTTGGTCGGGTCATACAATCGGGTAAGGAGTTTGATAAGCGAAGTTTTGCCCGATCCGTTCTCTCCGACCAAGGCCACAACTTGCCCGGTTTTGATTTTTAGCGAGATGTTTTTAAGCGCCCGCTTGTTTGAGCCGTCATAGCTGAACGTCACATTTGACAAGGTCAGTTCGGATGAATTTGTTTCGGGCAGCGTTCGAGAATGGTCGCTCAATGCTGCTTGAGCCGGTACGGCCAAGAAGTCGAACAGGCGCTGTAGATACAAGTGATCATTTACGATTTTGGCGGTATTGCTGGCCAATTCGTTGCCCGACCGTTCGGCTTGTCGAAGCAGCATGACGAACAGAACAACATCGCCGATGGGCCGCGTCTGTTCCAGAGATTGGTGGAGTAACCAGGTGCAGGCGGCAATGAAAACGACGACGCCAATTGTGGCCATCGCAAAATCGGACCAGGACCTTGCCTGGTCAATCTTGATTTCTCCGTCTCTGAGCTCTTTTCGGATTTTACTATACTGGTCTCGAAAGAACGGTCCGATGCCATTGATCCGCAGATCCTTCGCGTGCATCGCTTTGGTCATGATGAGATCGAGATAAGTCGCTCTTCGTTCGCGTTGCGCTCGAGACATACGCCAATCGAAAAGTTTGCGCACGAAGTACAGCCGCACAATCAATGCGAGCAGTATTGGAATCAAAAGGGCTGGTAGCAGACGATACTCGATGGAACCGATCAGTATAAACACACCGATCAAGGTGATTGTGGCGCGAAACGTTATGACCGTATTTGTGACCAATTGCGCCGGTCGACCCGAGCCGCCTTCGCGTGCGCGTTCCAACGTGTCATAATACTCAGGACGCTCATAATAGCGCAAGCCAACGGAGATGGCACGTTCATGTATTTCGCGGTCGACATGGTCGCTCACGGTCAATCCTTGTCGGAGGCGGAGCGTATTGGCCAGGATCTGAAACAGAGCGGCGAACAAGAATGCGAGTGCGGTGAACGCAAGCGTGATCAAAATGTTGTCAGAGATGCCGTTGTTTTGTGCCGCCAGTTCCACGCTTATCGTGTCAACAAGGAGCTTGATCGCATACAGCACGATCAATCCGGTGATCGCTTCTAGAACAGTAACGATCAGAACAGCCACGCTCACAACGGGCGCTGCTCGCCGTAAAAGAGACAAAACAGCCCGCCACAATTTCAGAGTCGCCTCAAATCGCTGTTTTCTATTCATCGAACAGCTTTGCAGTTGTATCGTTGGGTCGATTTGTGTCTTCGAATGTTGGCTGAGACCACCCTCTAGAGCCCCTATCGCCGAGTGAGAGGAATGGTCGCTGGAGGTGGTAGAGCCAAAACAAAGAGGCGGGAAGGGGGCGGTTTGCGTATTGGGCGGGGACCGGGCGGAATTTGCTGCGCAAGTTGGTGAGGGCCGTCTTTAAACGATGGCCGGTCGATATCTGAGTTTTCGATATGAGATCTGTAGAGAACAATGAACGCCGCAACTCAACTTCCAGCTCCAGGCCACCATTCAAGTTGATCAAACACGCTTGAAGAAATGTGTCTGCCAAGCCGCGCCGTTTGTCGATTCCATTCCATTCATCAGGTCGGGAGGATCGTTCGTAAAACTCAATCGATGCATCAACCGTCGGCCGCAATCCTGTCTCATCTGCGGTTTTCTGAATTTCCTCAAGCTCGAGTTCGGAAGACTTGAGAACCAAATCCAAATCTGCCAGCCAATGGAGACGCGACCAAAGATGCCTCGAATGATGATAGCAAATGTAGACAAAGTGTAACGGCTTTTTCAACGTATTCATTGAAACGCCCGAGACCTTTACAGTTTCCGACGTGCTCAGTGCGGTATTGCTGTCGAATATGACGCTACTTTTGTCGAGCCGACGGTGCACTTCGATCAATATGCCCTCGCGGCTAACCAGTCCAATTTCCACCGAGTATTTCGTGGCGAAACGAAGGTCATTCTTCGAAGTCGCATATTTAAGCGGGATCGCAGACAGAAGGACGCGATACCCTGCCTCAACCGCTCTTAAGATCACGGCTTCGAATTGTCTTTCATCGACCAGAACATCAATGTCCCGGCTATATCTTTCCGTGTAATTCCCGTGAAACTGGGTGGGGAAGACCATGCCCTTGATGTAGACGTGTCGCGCGTCGGTCGGTTCGATACACTTGCGGTGAAACTCGATCTGCGCGGCCGCCATTTTCAGGGCTCTCAGTCGCGTATATTCCGAAAATGAGCGTAATTGCTGCATTGTTTCCGGCGGAATGGAGTCTGTGTTCACACGTGTAAGCGCGCGATACAAATAGGGTGCCGAGAACTTGCTGACAGCCGTCTCGGATACGAATTTCCAGTCCGTGACCTGTCCGATGAGATTTTGTATTTGTTCAAGTTGGGTGTCATTGGTGTCTGGTTTAGCGGTCAGCAGCAGCAACTGTGCTTCGGGACTGGGGGCAGCACCAAATCTATCTCGTGCAGTGTCGAAAAACATCTTAACGCGTCACTCGAATAGCAAGACTGTCATTGATGCAATGATCGGCCTCGCATGGGAGTGAAAATCTCAGGCCACCCCGAATTATTGTCGGAGTATCTCCCGACGGGAGTTTGATCAGTTTTGAAAGCGCCGCCACCCATAGTCCCCAGTCTTTTCTGCGCCATTTCTACGGCGCTTCTCTCTTTCAGACGTTCGAGATATTGAAGTCAAACGTATTCTTCAGAAGCAAGCTGTAACTCCCTATAAAAGCCCGCAATTTTATACAGACGGAGCGGTCACTTTAAGCGCCAAAACGTATGGGTCAGGAACAGGGGCGTGCCGACGATGTCCGCGTATTCTCCCTGATCAAGGAGGAATCGGATTTCTCCTTTGTCGACAATGTTCCTGAATCAAATCCGAGCATGGAGTGACAATTATACGGCATGTCGCAGCTGGGTTTTTGGAGACTGGGCTTTCCCTCTTGTACCGCCTTGCCTTTAAATATATCCCTAGATAGCAGATAATCATTGGTGGGACGAATGAGAAATTGTGTTGCGTGGCTGATAGCGTCAGCGGCCATATTATTTGTGTCGGGGTGTGCGGGTTCTGCGGTGAATGCGTCCCAGCAAGAATTACCGATTCCTGACACCACGACGTCAGTTTCGATGGGAGATCTGCGGATTGGGGCGTTAGATCTGGTGCAAATCGAGGTTTTCGGCGTCGATAGTCTGAACGGCACCTATCAGGTCAGTTTTGACGGCACCATGAAATTACCGTTAATCGGGGAAGTTGATGTTATCGGACAGACCCCATCGGAGCTGTCCTACGAACTCGAGAAGTTGTATGAAAACCAGTATCTACAAAACCCCAATGTGAGCGTGGTTATCGTCGAGAGCGTGGGGCGACGCATCACTTTAGACGGCGCCGTGCGTAGTCCCGGTCTGTATCCCGTAACCGGAAGTATTTCTTTGTTGCAGGCGGTTGCGTTAGGGGGCGGTCCAGATACCAACGCGAATCCACGCAAAGTCGTGGTGTTTCGTCAAATAGATGGTTCGCGTCATGCCGCAGCTTTCGATCTCGTCTCTATTCGCAACGGCAAGAGTGAAGACCCTATGATTTATGGCAATGATATTATCGTTGTTGACGGTTCAAATATCAATGAGGCGTACTCCAACACGTTGCGTTCTATCCCGCTTGTCGCTCTTTTTCTGGCCTTCTAGTTTAAGGCTCACATAGGAACCAACGATGGGCAGAGATTATCACAGACTACCCCAAGAATCGAATGTCGGCGCACAAGGCATTGTGGCGTTACATGATCGCGACAAGGCGAACATGCTCTATCCGTCCGAAATGGGGTATTATGAAGAGCCAAGCGATGATGGATTCGATTTTCGCGCGGCCCTTGGCATTCTTCTTTCCAGAAAATGGATGATCTTTGCGATCACCTTGGTCGGCGTTGCGCTCGCTTTTGTGCTCACTCTTCGCGTCACCCCTTTATATTCGAGTACGGTGACCATTGAGATTCTGCAGCAAGAAGTTCAGATCATCGAAGGCACGAATGTCGGACCGGAGCTCATTGCTGACAACGCGTATATGGAAACCCAATACCGTCTGATCACCAGCCGTTCGCTCGCGGAGCGCGTCGCAGAAGATTATGACTTGGTCAATGACCCGCGTTACGCCAATCCGGATTTGCCTCGCGAAACGCGGCTTATGCTGGCGGCGGGCAGAGTTGCAGGTGGAACTCGAGTAGCACCTGTGGGGAGGTCTCGGCTGGTGGGGATCAGTTTTGTGAGCCCACATCCCGAGGAAGCGGCGCGGATCGCAAACGCCGTATCCAGTACCTACATTCAATCCAACCTGGAACGCAAATTCAATACGACAGCGTATGCTCGCGAATTCCTGGACGAACGATTGGCGGCGACAAAGCGCCTTTTGGAGGAGTCGGAGCGTCGATTCACCCAATATGCTGAGGAACAAGAGCTGTTGGACATTGGTGGGCAAACGAGCGGGGCAGGATCCCTCGAAGAAAATGCCATCGTGACGTTGAACAGCGAACTTTCCGTGGCGGAGAGCGAACGAATTCGCGCCGAGCAAGAATATCGAATTGCCTCCGCGACTGTTCCTTCAGTTGAACTCCTGCAAAGTACCACTTTGAATTCGCTGCGCGAAACGCGCTCGAGTCTTCTCGCAGATTACCAAGAGATGTTGAGCCGCTTTAAACCAGACTATCCCGATATGGTTCGGCTGCAGTCTCGATTGGATCGACTTGAGACTGACATCGAACAAGAGGCCGAGAATATCATTCGTTCAAATTTGAACGATTTGAAACTGGTTTATGAGGCGGCAGTTGCTCGCGAGTCCTCGCTGCGAGATCGTGTGGGTGAGCTGAGGGGTGTCCTTCAGGATGATCGAAATCGGCGGATTCAATATCGGATATTGCAAAGAGAAGTTGAGACTGTGCGGACGCAGTACGAGGCCCTGTTACAAAGATCGAAAGAAGTATCGATCGCTTCAGGGGTGGGATCCAGCAATGTTTCCATTGTCGATTCCGCGTTGGTGCCCGGTCGTCCATTTCAACCCAATCTCGAACGATCGTTGCTTCAGGCATTTGTTTTAAGCCTTGCCCTGGGTATCGGGCTGGCATTTGTCCTCAACTTCCTCGACGATACGATTAAAACGCCCGACGATGTGCGCAACAAACTGGGCCTACCGGTCATCGGTGTGATTCCTAAATTGAGTGGAAAAGACGACATTGTAACAGGGGCTCTGACGCAGCCGAAATCGATAATAACGGAAGCTTTCGCAGCAGCACAGACCTCGCTGGAATTCTCGACCGCTGAAGGACTTCCAAGATCCCTGCTGGTGACCAGTACGCGGCCGGGGGAAGGAAAGACATCGACGACGGTGTCTCTCGGTATGGCATTCGCTCGAAGTGGCAAGAAAACCCTCATCATCGACGCCGATATGAGGAAGCCAAGCTTTGTCGTTGATGCGAACAGATCGGTCGGCCTGTCGGGTCTGTTAACGGGACACGAGTACCTGCACGATCACGTCATCAATACCAAAACGCCAGGGCTGTCGATCCTGCCGGCAGGAGTCATCCCGCCAGACCCAGCGCAGCTGCTTTCAGGGCATCGCCTAAAAGAAATCGTTGCTGCTGCGGAAGCGGAGTTCGATATCGTCATTATTGATTCGCCGCCAATTCTCAACTTTGCTGATGGTCCAAGGTTGGGTTCTGTTGTCGACGGCGCGTTATTGATTGTACAATCAGGATTGATCCGAACGCCTGCGGCTACGCGTACTTTGATACAGTTGAGTGATTCTCGCACCAATATCCTCGGGTGTGTTTTGACGAAGTTCGATGTCAAATCATCTAGTCACGACTATGCTTATTACTATTCGCCATACGGCGGAAAAGAGAGCGGATATTTGTTGACCGAGAATAAGCGCGATGCGCGAAGAAAGATCTTGATCGACGTGGAAGAGGATACAGAAGAATCCACTGAGTCAGAGCGTTGGGGTTAACGCAACGTTTTCTGCGAGTCTCAAGCGCAGCCACGTTTCTTGCGGTCGCTTTTATTTTCTCTGCGTCAATTCTGCCTCGCGAATATGACGATAAACGTCCTTCACTATACTGCTGCGATACACATGCTTCAGACAGGCTTCGCAAGCACACTAGCGATGCGTTACAGCGAAACGATATGGTGCTCAGTCGTGACCTGGCGCGCGAACTGGCGGTGTTGTCGCCTACGGACGTGCTTCCCTATGAGGTCGCCTTGGCAAATGCTGTTCGAACCGGCGACTTAGAGATTATGAATGAATTTGCGGAACGAGCACTCGCGCGGCAGCCACGAAGCCTGGCCGCGCACCTTCATTTGTTCCAGTCTGCGGCGCAGCGAGGAAACTATCCGTCACTGATCGCGCGGTACGAACGGCTGGTGAAACTGCGTTCACTTAACCCGCAATTGTTGACCCGCGCGTTGATTGGAGTTTTCCGAAATGCAGAGGATTGGTCGCCTTTGATGGCGTATTTGAATGACCGACCGCATTCGGGAGACATGATCGTCTCGCAATTGTTGCTCGAAACTGAGCTGCCACAGAAAATCGATCAGTTGATCTCGAAATACCCGTCTGCGCAGCCGGCTTATCTGAGTCGCAAAATAAGAGAACGTGCGTTGCCGGCTGCCTATCAGGCGTGGCTATCGTTTGCAGATCTTAGCGAAATTGATCAAACTGCGCTTCCATTCAATGGTTCGTTTACGGTTCGCGGCGAGCCACCACCGTTTAACTGGACCGTTCACTCGTCGCGCGCTGAATTGCAGTCCGATGGCGGGCTTTACGTTTCTTATGCTGGTTTGGGTACGCCATTGATAGCCAGTCAAATATTCTCAATCGCTCCTGGCAGCTATCAACTCACGACCAAGGCCATAGGACGGATGCCAGCAAATGGTGGATCGCTAGAATGGTTCATTTCATGTGCCGAGGAATTCGATCATTTGGCGACTGCCGAAATAGTGCTGACTAAAATATCAGAACAACAAGTGTTTGTGTCGGATGTGCATATCCCTGATGCCGCGTGCCAGTTTGTTTCACTTGAGCTTCGCGGGCGCTCAGGCGCGTTTCCAAAATCATCAAGGATCGTTATCACGTCGGTCGATCTCACAATCACCTCTGAACAGGAACGATAGTATTGCCGGTTTCAGAGTCCCGTTCCGCTAAAAGGCCCGTATTGCTGGGCGTTCTGATACTCTACATTTTAATGTGCCTGTTTTTTGGAGGTGCGAGTCGCTTTGCCTTAAACGGGCACGTTGCACTACAAGCGACTGCGGCATTCGGCATCGCCGTATTGGCGGCAACCTGGCCCAGTGCGACATCAATAAAGTCGGTGCGAATTCCCATTTTCGTGTTGGGCGCGATTGCGATTGTTGGCATCGCACAAAGCATCCTAATACCCGCTCAGTACTGGCAAACTCTTCCAGGACGAAACGAAGTATTTGAATCCTTGATGAGTCTTGATGTCGTCATGGGCGCCATGCCGTCCAGCTTGAATGTGGAAGCAACGCACGCCAGCGTCGGTTATGTTTTGACACCGCTATTTGTCATACTGCTATGTGTAAGAATTGGCCTGTCTCCTTTGCAACGCATCATGCCCGCCTTTTTTTGCCAGCTCGGTGCGGTTTTCGCACTGGTCGGACTTTCGCAAATCTATGTCGGTCATGAAGGGTTCCTGTATCTGTATGAAAATACAAATATCGGCGCGCCAGTTGGTACATTCGCAAATGTAAATCACTTTGCGTCCTTATTGCTTATGATCAGTCCATTTGCGGTTTATCTTGTCGCCGGAGCCTCTGCGAGGCGCCGGGAAACCGATCAAACAGCGGCGATGATGTTGATGATCTACTCGTGCTTGCTCTTGCTGACTGTCGGCATTGCCGCAGCTGGGTCGTTGGCGATTTATTTTTTGTCGATCCCGATCGTTTCGCTCGCATTAGTAGCGACGAGAGCCAATACCTTTGAAGGTCGCGGACGTATGCTCTCCCGCATCGCTGTGGCGTCGATCGTGATCCTGGGTGCGAGCATTGTCTGGAACAGTCCAGTATTGAATGGATTGGGATTGATTGGATCTGACGATGACCCAACATCCCGGCAAAACATGTGGTCATTCACGATTGCGGCGATCCAGGAATATTGGCCAATTGGTTCAGGCATGGGAACGTACGAGAGTGTCATACCCCACTTCGAAAATCCCGACGAAGTAACTTCGAGATACATCGCGCTGGCACACAATGAGTATTTACAACTCGCCATGGAGATGGGCGCAGCCGGCGTGGTCATCGCATTCACGGGTGCGACGTGGTTGATCATTCGAGCGAGAGCGATTTGGTTTGGGGGGGATTCGAACCGGACGCAGATCATGCGGAAGATGGCGTTTCTTGGGATTCTGGTTTGCTGTTCGCACAGCATCGTGGATTATCCTGCTCGAACCCCCGCGATTGCGTCCGTGTTGGCGGTTTACGTGGCGCTTGTTTCGCTTCCACAGGTCGAGCGATCGAAGCCCAAGAATATAAAGGTCCAGTCGGACAAACGACGCGTGCTTTAATTCTGTTTCGTGATTTGGTCGATCAAGTTTCCCCAGCGTGTCAACGTATTGCGTTTTGAGGCTCGCTTATCGACAAAGCTGCGGGCTGCCTCACCCATGGCACTTGCGCGTTTGCTATCCGCTTGTAAGCGCAGCACAAAATCCTTTGCTTGCTCGCTGTTTCCAATCTGTACGCAGGCGCCAAAAGGAAATTCTGCGATAATTCGACCAATTTCACCTGCAGGGTCTCCGATCATCAGCAAAGGCCGCCCCGCTGCGGCTATGCCATAAACTTTGCTCGGCACAATGTAACCCTCCAGACCTGGCTTGAGCGTTGCCCAATGGAGATTTGGCAACGCTAGGCTTTCGTGCAACCGAGCGCGCGGCTGGTATGGACGAAGAAAAACATTCGAGAGCCCGCGCTCACGCTTTAGACGCTTCAATAGTTCGTAGTGAAAGCCCCCGCCAATGAACAAAAACTTGATACGAGGCGTTCCGTGTAACAACGCAGCGGCATTCAGCATCGTGTCTAAGTCATGCGCGCGCCCGAGATTGCCTGAATATCCGACGATGAAGTCTGACGGCTCAAAGCCCCATTCTTCGCGAAGTTTCGGGGAGAATTTCTCCGATCGCTCGATCGCCGCATCATCGGCAAAATTCTCTATGACGCTTATTCGGTCGGCGGGAACGCCGAAGTCTTCCACAATTTCGGCCATTCGTGTGCCAATTGTGACGTTCATTTCAGCGCGCCTCAAAGAGCGGTTTCTCAAACTTCTCAGGGCTTGAAGGAACAGGTTCCGCTGTGATCCGAAGCCTAGTTCAGTGGCGGTTTCGGGAAAAATGTCCTGCAACCAATTAATCAGCTTTGCCCCTCTCACACGAGCAACCCAACCAATAGGGATCGACATCATCGGTGGATCAGTCTTTGCTACGATGACGTCGCCGCGGGCCACACTAAAAAGCAACACCGTGGTAATCGAGACATAGAAGGTCAGATAGTCAATCATCCGGCCCACGGCCGAGCCGCGGCCCATCCGCGTCGACCAGATCCTTCTTATCTCGACGCCATTCAAAGTTTCACGCGTTTGATCATACTTGCTGCCATCGTAACTCATGGCGGAGGTGAATACGAGGACGCGGTGTCCCCGCGATGCCAGTGCTTCAGCGACATCTGTCAAAATCTGCGACGTAGCGCTTAAGTCGGGCGCGTAGAAGCGATTGACGAACCCAAGTCGAGGCTCGGGTGTTGAATTATTGTGGGTGGTTTTGTTGGTTGACATGGTCATGGCCATCTTCTGTTTGCCGCTTGCGCAGCAAGGCGCTGTAAAATACGGCTGCAACCGCAACGACACCGGCTGTGCTTGCTCCGAAGTCAACAAGATCAGCCGTGCGCGGACCAAAGAGTTGAACCAATTCAACAAGCGCTGCAATTATGATCGCGCCGGCAAAAATTTGCCGCGCATAGACCCTTGGGAACGCCAAGAGAGCGGCCATCGTCAGAAAGAGCGTGGATAAGAAGTGCGCAATTTTATCCGTGTAACGGAACATAACCTGTTGATAGTTTGGCCAAAAATCTAGCAGGGTTGACGCCAATATTGCAAAAGTGATCGATAGAAATGCAATGCGTGCAAGCCATACCGAAATAGCTCGGATCATATCTAAATGTACCTGTTTTATGCTACCGAGCACCCTTGCCGGTGAATACCACCGCTACAGTCTTGATGGCGATGAGCAGGTCAAGCCATAAGGAGAAATGTTTGACGTAGAACATGTCATATTCGAGCTTTAAGCGAATATCCTCAACTTCCGTGACGTGGCCTTGCTTAACTTGGGCCCAGCCGGAAATGCCTGGTCGGACAATATGTCGATACCGATAAAATGGAATCTCACCTTCATACCATTGGGAAAGGCGCAGTGTTTCCGGGCGGGGGCCAATCCAGCTCATATCGCCTTTCAGGATGTTGAAGACCTGAGGCAGTTCGTCGATTCGGGTCTTGCGGATAAAACGTCCAACATTCGTAATCCGATCGTCATCATTTAGTGTCTTATCGCTATGCAATCCGGCACTCTTCTCATCCTGGACTCGCATGGAACGAAACTTGTAGACCGTAAATGTGTTGCCGCGGAATCCCATTCGCTCTTGCTTGAAAACAGCCGGCCCCCTGGTTTCGAAGCGCACGGCGATGGCCGTTAGTAGCATGACTGGCCAAAGCAGCGCGATTATCAGAATAGCCGATGCGATATCGACGTATCTTTTGGTAGGTGCGTAAAGTGAGTCTGGTGCCAGGTGTCCGAATGAATTTTGCGATAGATAATCGATTTGCGACCGACCGGTCAGCGATTCCGCCAATTCTCGCGCGCTCAGAATTCTTCGCCCTTTAATCGCTTCCTCAGCGATGATGCGCTCCCATTCCGGGTCGAGCGTTGATGATTGAAAGTCGACGACGATCGGCAGGTGAGGATAACGATCAATCAGTTTTTTTGATTTTAATTCAGTCCAGCGAACCCCCCGATAGGACCGAAGAAGTGCGGACTCAACGCTTGGTAAAATGGCGAATACCGGTCGTCGAAATCGCGCCATTACAAAAAGAATCAGCATGAACCAAGCGCAGGTTAACAAAAAGCTCAAAAGAAACTGTGCCCGACTATAGTCTATACGCATCAAGAAGAAGAACGCGACGACGACTGCGTACGATGTTAAAAACGCGGGAATGACATTTACGATCGCTCTTGCCCCGGGCAAAACAGTCATTTTCCTGAACACAAGATATCCCAATAAGAGCGCGCAAATCGTCCCAATCAGTGAGTGTTCGTAACTCAATGGTGGGTCCCCAATTCGTTCGAACAGAGACCGAGCAGCCGCCGGAGCGAGAATTGCAACAAGAATCCCACCGGCCAATTGGAACCGAATTTTGCCGAACAGATCGGCGATCAGATGCGTCCATCCTTTCGGCGCTTCTTGCCGTTCGCTGACGGAGACAGATTGAATATATTCCATAACGACCCTACGCAGCCACGACCAAGGACGATCGCGGTAATGTTGTTTCTACTTTGCGATTGAGCGCATCCATCAATATCTTAACGCGATCTGATTCCGGCAAATCGATCACTTCACCGCTCAAACGGTCAAAAGGACCGCCAATGGCTTGAACGCGAGCGCCGATTTGCAGATCTGGCTCGAGTTGAACGAGGCCATTGGAATCGAGGCTTGATATAAAACTGCTGACGAACTCCGAAGACAATCGAGCGGGTCGATTGTCGAATTTGATCAAACCAATCGAGCCGCGAACCCAGTTTACCTGCCGCCAATCTTGCGACGCGGGATCCAGTTGTACGAACAAGTAGCCTGGAAAGAATGGCGACAATATGCACTTGACCGAGCGCGCATGGCGAATGGTTTTCCGGTAACGCGGACAAGCGGCGTTTATTCCGGCCGACTGAAGCTGTCGCTCCACGAAACTCTCTTTGCGAGGTTGAACGGCCAACGCATACCAAACTTTTTCCACAACTCGGTCCCCACCTTTGCTGCCTGTCTCGAATGAGCTATTCTGAGCAGTTCGTAAATAGCTCAACTCTGTTTTTGCCGAATTATTGTCTGATCGTTGTATTTTTGCGATGTTTGCTCGTCAAACTGCTGTCATGAGTGCAGTGATTGCGGATGCTTTGGCGCTTGAGTTGGCGCATTGGTGCGCTTACCCTCTGCCGTCGCCGTGCATTAAATTGAGCTCGAACCTGCTTCGATGCGAAGGAAAAAGTGTGAGCTATAAGTTTTGATATCACTCAAACGAAAAATGCGCTGGATTCCAAAAGGAAAGTCGGGGGAAAGAGCCTATGCGATTGGCGATATCCACGGATGTTTGGCTGAAACGAGAGCGCTCTTGCAGAATATCAAGACTGACAATGATTATCGCGACGAGGCTAAAACCTATCTGGTGTTTCTCGGTGATCTTATTGATCGTGGGCCGGATTCGAAAGGCGTTATTGAATTATTGCTGAATTTCCCGTTCGGTTTCGCTGAACCGCTCTATGTCATGGGCAACCATGAAGAGATGATGGTGCGCGGGCTGATGGGTGAGTCCGAGCTTTTGCCTGATTGGTTGAAATATGGAGGGTATGCGTGCGCCGAAAGTTACGGATTGTCTCGAAGCCAGTTGATGGGACAGCAACCCGACGCACTCGAGCACATGTTGCGGTCGGTCATTCCCAAAAAGCATGTCGAGTTTCTTGCGAGTTTTCTTGACTATGTTCAGTTCGGGGACTTTTTGTTCACGCATGCAGGTATTCGGCCCGGCGTGACGTTGGAGCAGCAAAACTCTCGGGAATTGAGATGGATCCGAGATCCATTCTTGAATTTTGAGGGAGATCATGGGGTCATGGTCGTTCATGGCCATACGGTCAGCGAAGAAATTGAGATTAAGTCTAACCGTATCGGCATCGACACGGGCGCTTACAAAACCGGACTATTATCTGCGGTTTGTATCGAAGACGACAAAGTATCTTACCTACATAGCTGAGTGCTTTGGGCTGCGAGAAGCGCAAAAAAAGGTTTCGCGCGACCTTGGTTACAGTGTAAGCATCGTGATATACCGGTTTTCGGCGATAAGGAGGCTTCCAGTGGGACGTGTTTTGGTTGCGAGCGTACTCGCTTTGGCAACGATAGTTTTGCCTGAAACGGCGTTGGCGCAGAAAGAGGCCCGCGGCGAAGTGATTGAGCACTCTGGTGAACCGGGAGACTTTATAGTGTCCCGAGACAGTGTGGTTTATTGGCTTTCCACTGGAGACGACTTGTATTCTGGCGATATTGTACGCGCTCAAGGTGCGGATACGGCGACCATCACGTTTAATGGTTGTGAGATGACGATGCCCGAGAAAGAAGACGTCACGCTGGACGATGAATTCTGTGTGATTGCGGGCCTTGTACAGCCTTCAATGGCTGCGATAGCGAGCCAGGGCGGCCCGATAGTCGGCACAACGACTGCTACGACCACAGCAAGTTCCCCATTGATCGTCGGGGGAGTCGTTTTGTCCGCGGGCGGGCTTGCGGCGGCCACCAATGGGGGCAATGGCGGAACAGGTTCGATTGCGAGTGCCGCAGCAGGCGCTCCACAAGCGAACGCGGATCCATAGCGGCACGAGTACGCCAATACTCAAACGATCCAGTTTCGGAGATTCGACGAGTAAAGGCTTGAATGCGTGTACTTTCAAGGCGTTGCAAGTACGTCGCGCTTGTCAATTTTGTCGTCGCCAAACGCGCAGTGACATCAGTTTCTCGCCATCAAGGCCAAAATTGGCGCGACCTGCGCATTCTCTAGAAAAGCGCGCCTCAACACCCGGCACGATTCTTTCATGAAGTTCAACAACGAGGCTTAAAGTGCCAGTGACCGCCTGAGCGAGCGCGGTTTATCATCTCCATGCTCGCGGAATTCGCTTTGCGTGCCTCGAGCGTTTATCTCATTTTCCGGAAAATGATCTCGTTATAGGGTTGCCCTGATATGATTTGGCCGTGCCGATCGAAACTCGGCAACAATTTCTCTGGCGGCGCATGTCCTTGAACTTCGTAACGTTGGGATATTTCGCTGTCTTCGAAGCGATATTGTGTGTGTTGAAGAACGATAAGGCCGCCGACGTACAGATTCGCGTCAAACTTCTTCAGTTGGGCGTTGAATGCAGAATACGGGTATAAACCGGATAAGTCCTGCACACCCTCCTTGTGCACTTTGTGAGGCGTTCGTTGCAGCACCGCCATGGCGAAGATCGCATGATAGGGACCGGATTTCTTGATGTTGTTTTCGGTAGATTTTACAAAGGAAGTATCTGGATCTGAAATGCGTTGACGACACTTTCGCAGTCGACTGCGATTAAGCTCCGCGCCTACGATGGTCGCGTCGGGAAAGTACTGTCTCAGGGTCAGTACCTCTTCTCCAGTGGAGCACCCAAACGATAATATCCGGGGAAACGGGTGTGCTGCCAACAAACCTTTCGCTCTGGCGAATACTTCTGGGTAGCGATCCAAGGCCGTCAATGCTGAGGTTTGATGGATATTCGGATTAAATCTGGCCGCGACGCTGTAACGAAAATCAGAGCTCGGAACACGCTGTAGGTACCGAAGCAAGGATCGCGACTTCCGCGTGATGGATTCGGGAAGGTGTTTTCCGAGATTTGAACCTACTCTATCGATCATTTTGTCTTTGACTCTCCTGGCGCTCTCAGAATGTGCGCGGCGGGGGGCGATATGTTGCCCGAGCGAATGCTAACGTGTTTATTCAATGGATAATGAAATCATTCAAGATTTCTTGTTCCAACATCGACACCACATTCTAAAAAACGTGGTCTTGCTCAAACTCTCAAATGACAACCAAACGACGACTCAATGCCCTTAATCACTCCGAAACCGGAACGACCTGCTCAGACAATGTGTTGATACCCGAAGACAATGACCAAGGTCATCAGTGCTGGCACACACAGCTCAACGAAAACATCAACTCACGGTTGGCGCATCGTTCAGAAAAAATGGTTTTCCGCAAAATGCGGGTCAGAATCGCGGCCGAGTGGGTGTTTCCACCCTCGCTGCCACAAGCTTGAGGCTCGGGACCTTCCAACCTACCTAGTTCGGTTGTTGATCTTTCCTCCTCCCATCCCGGGCCTCAAGAACTCAAGCGCAAAAAATCCTAAAGCGTCATGCCGCCATCAACAAAAATCGTTTGCCCACAGACATAAGATGCCAATGGCGAGGCCAGAAAGAGCACCCCGCCGGCGATTTCATCTGGCTCTCCGGCGCGGCGCAGCGGAATCGCCCGCAATGCCCCGCGCATCCGATCTGGGTTTTGCGTCGTCACTTGGGTCAGTTTTGTGTCGACCAGGCCAGGTGCGACGCCGTTGACGCGAATGCCATCGCGCGCATAGGCCTGCCCAAGGGTCTTGGTCAGGCTGATGGCGCCAGCTTTCGAGGCGGCATAGGCTGGATTGCCAATATTCGCACGAATGCCGGACACGGAGCTGATGATCACGATGGATCCATTTCGCGCCGCGAGTTGGGGGCGGAACTTCTCACAACAATGAAGCAGACTGTCCAGATTTACGGACATCACTCGGTCCCAACCATCGCGCTCGAATTCAGCCCGCTGATACGCAACAATCCCTTGTGACAAAACCAGGACATCGAGAGAATCTGAGCCCAGCCGGGCGCTGGAAATCGCATCTGGCGATCCGACATCGACTTGTTGATAAGACAGGCCGGTCAGATCTGAGCCTTGCGCAGGATCATAATCCTCTGCTTGTGGCCGCGTTCCCCAGACCTCGACATTGGCGCCGCGCGCGCGGAAAGCCTGCGCAACGCCATTGCCGATACCGCTCGTGCCGCCAACGACGAGAACCTGTTGGCCTGAAAAGTCTGTATCCTGCACCACGGTGCCTCCTGTTTCTGATCTCGCCAACATGCATCGCCGACGTATGGTCAAGCAAACGCAAAAATTGGGCAGCAGGACGGGTAATTGCGCGTCGATCGAATTTCTTCTGTTCTAACCCCCCGAAATGCGTATGACTGACCGCATGGGCAGGCTGATAGCGATATCAAACCGGACGGCTGCGGATCCGGGGGCAAGGGCAGGGGGCCTGGCGGTTGCCGTCTGGGAATCCTTGAAATCAACGGGGGGAGTGTGGTTTGGCTGGTCGGGCGATCTCGTCGATCAACCAACGCGCAGCCTGCGCACATTGAAAGATGATGGCGTCGAGTTTGTGCTGACGGACCTGTCCCAGGAAGAGCATGATCTTTACTACCTTCATTATGCCAATTCTGTTCTCTGGCCAGTCTTTCATTACCGGATCGATATTGCATCTTTCGATTCCGAGGCGTTTCAATCCTATGTTTCGGTCAATCAACGCATTGCAGGTCTGGTTGCAGAACGCTTGCGAGAGGGCGACTCTGTCTGGGTGCATGATTATCACTTCCTGCTTATGGGCGATTCCTTAAGACGCGCCGGGTGGGATGGTCCGATCGGTTTTTTCCTGCATATCCCATTCCCGCCGCCGGAAATGTTCCGGGCGCTGCCAGAGCATTTGTGGATCGCGCGGGCCATGTGCAATTATTCGGTGCTCGGTTTTCAATCAGAACAAGATCGCTCAAACTTTGCGCGCTATCTCGTCGAGGATTGCAAAGCCAAGGTGCTGGATGACGGGCGGCTCGAAGTGTTCAATACCATCGTCAAGATTGAAGCCTATCCGATCGGAATTGATGCGGCGAGTTTTGAGGAGGCGTCCCGAACGGCGCGTGCAGATGAGGCGGCGGAACGGATTGGGCGCTTTCTTGGTGGGCGATCACTCGTCATTGGTGTCGACCGTATGGATTATTCCAAAGGCCTGCCAGAGCGTTTTGAAGCGGTCGGGCGGCTATTCGACGACTATCCCGAAACCCATGGCAAAGTCTCTGTCACGCAAATCGCCCCGCCATCGCGGAGCAAAGTTGAGGAGTATAAAGAGCTTCGGAAGTCGCTCGACCGGCTCGCTGGCCGCATCAATGGTGATCATGGGGATCTGGACTGGATACCCTTGCGCTATCTGGCGCGGTCCTATGATCGAGAAGAGCTGGCAGGATTGTTTCGAATTGCCCGGGTTGGCCTGGTGACGCCATTGCGAGATGGCATGAATCTGGTCTGCAAGGAATTCATCATGGCCCAGGATGAAGCAGATCCAGGTGTGCTCATCTTGTCTGAGTTTGCTGGCGCAGCAGAGCAATTGAAATCAGCCCTCCTGGTCAATCCGCATGACACCCGCAAGCTGGCTGAGGTCATTCATCACGCATTGACCATGCCGCTGGAAGAGCGGATCGAGCGCTGGCAGGCTTTGCGCAAGATCGTGATGGAACAGGACATTGCCTGGTGGCGGCAGAAATTCCTGAAAGACCTGGATGCGCTCCAGGTCGGATCATCGTAAGCACCCAATATGACAGACTATTCCAGCTCCTCGGTTCACGCGGTGCCCGTTTCGGTGCGTCAGCATGCGCTGTTCCTGGACTTTGATGGTACCTTGGCACCCCTTCAAGATGATCCTGATACCGTCACGTTGCCAGCACACGGAGAAGCCACACTGGCAGCTTTGCATGACCAACTGGGTGGCGCGCTGGTTCTGATCAGTGGCCGGGACATTCGAGACCTTTCGGCGCGGATACCCGTTCGCTTTTGGCGGGCAGGCGGGCATGGACTTGAAATCTGTGCGCCAGGTGAAGACCCGCAACGGGAACGCCAACAGATTGAAGCTGGCATTCATCGACAGACGGCTCAAATCATTGCGCCGTTTGACGGCGTCCGGATTGAAGAGAAGGGCCCCGTTCTCGCAGTCCACTTTCGGCAGAACCCCCAGGCTGAAAAGGCTTTGCTGGAGCGGCTCAATGGGCTGGCCGATCAGATTGACGGCTACAAAGCGCAGCACGGGAAAATGGTGATCGAGCTGAAGCCGTCGCGCGCCAATAAAGGCACGGCGCTGCAAGAAATGATGCTTCGTCCGGGGTTCACAAAACGTCTCCCCGTCATGGTGGGTGACGATACGACCGATGAAGACGCCATGCGCGTGGCGACGGATTTGGGCGGCTTTGGCATCAAAGTTGGAGACGGCGCAACACTTGCACGCCACAGGTTTGAGAACACAATTCGCGTTTGGGATTGGCTGAGGAGCATCGTGAATGAGCACGCTTGAGCTTGGAATTATTGGCAATGGCACGGTCGCCGCATTGGTCGATCCGTCGGCGAGCATCCAGTGGATGTGCCTGCCGCGTCTAGATGGCGAGCCAGTCTTTAACGGCTTGCTTGGCGGCGGAGGTCGTTTTGACATTGCGCTGGCGGATCAAGTGTCAGCCGAACAGACCTATATTCGCAACACAGCGGTACTGGAAACGGTGCTGACGGCAGCAGATGGGTCAGCCGTGAAAGTGACTGACTTTGCCCCCAGGTTTGTTGATCGTGGCCGCGTGTTTCGTCCGACCTCGATCGTTCGTCGGATCACGCCCCTCAATGGCATGCCGCGTATCACGGTCTTTCTGCGGGCAGAAACCGGGCATGGCGAGCGCGCCATTATTCGCCGCCGCGGCGTCTCGCATATCCGTTTTCCCAATGAAGAATTCGATTTTCGAGTCACCACGGACGCGCCGGTCTCCTATATCATGGATGAACGCGAATTCGTGCTTGATAGTGAAGTCAGCTTTATTCTCGGACCGGATGAATCCTTGTCAGATCGCGCGGATGCGATTGCGACGGATTGGCTGCAGCGGACGTTGCACAATTGGCAACAATGGTCGCGGCGTCTGGCAACGCCGCCGGAATGGCAAGAGGCCGTCATTCGCGCCGCCATCACGCTAAAGCTTTGCGTCTACGAAGAGACAGGTGGGATTGTTGCAGCGCTGACCACCTCAATTCCAGAACATGAAGGGTCAGAACGAAATTGGGATTATCGCTATTGCTGGCTGCGCGACGCCTACTTCACCGTCACGGCGCTGAACCGCTTATCTGCTATGGGGACCCTGGAACGGTATCTCGGCTATCTCCGGAATACTGTCGCGCATACGAAAGGTGGCCATATTCAACCCGTCTATGGGGTCGCGCTGGAAGATGATTTGACCGAGGAGATTGCTGATCGTCTGCCTGGCTATCGGGGTATGGGTCCGGTCCGGATTGGCAATCAGGCAGCGGAGCATATTCAGCATGACGTCTACGGCCATGTCGTGCTCGGCGCCGCGCAAGCATTCTTTGATGACCGGTTGTTTTCCAAGGCGGGCGAATTGGAATTCGAACATTTTGAACAAGTCGGCGAACGGGCGTACCAGGTTTACAATACGCCGGATGCCGGGATTTGGGAGTTTCGCGGCATCGCGCACGTCCATACGTCCTCTGCGATTATGTGCTGGGCGGCATGTGATCGTCTGGCAAAAATCGCGGAGGCGGTCGGGCGAGACTCGCGTGCACGGCATTGGCATGACCGTGCCGCCGAAATCCGTACAACCATTTTGGACCTCGCCTGGAACGAGGACCGTAAAGCCTTCACCGGAGCCTTTGGACGGGAGGATCTCGACGCATCCGTGTTGCTGATGGCGGAAATTGGCTTCATCGACCCCATGGATCCACGATATGTTGCAACGGTTGAGCGGATTGATGAAGAATTGCGGGTCGGCAATCATGTCTATCGCTACCGCATCGAAGATGATTTCGGTAAACCCAAAACCGCATTCACCGCTTGCACGTTCTGGCACATAGATGCGCTCGCCCGTATCGGACGGATCGATGAGGCCCGGGACATGTTTGAAGCCGTGCTGCAGACCCGAACACGCCTTGGTTTACTGTCAGAAGACGTCGAAACCGAAACCAGCGAGCTTTGGGGTAACTTCCCGCAAACCTACTCTATGGTGGGCATTATCAATGCCGCCGCACGGCTCAGCAAGAATTGGGATCAACTGGTCTAAGCCGCCAGCTGGAAAAGCCGATCGATATCCAGCGCATCGTCAACGGCATCTGCCAAAGCATCCAGGGCCCGTTCAATGGCGGCATCATAAGCAAGTCCTTGATCCGTTATGGCGCCGAGTCCGCTCAGCCAGGCACGGCGAAACGCATCTGACGTAAAGGCCCCGTGCAGATAAGTGCCTTGGATCCTGCCGTTTGCGGATTGCGCGCCATCCTTGCGCCCGTGGAGCATAGCGAACGGCCGGTCGGTGTCTGGACCAAACGTCTCACCATTGTGAATTTCATAGCCTGAGATGGCAAACTCCGTCGACGCGTAATGGCCCTCAACCTCGACGACCTGTTTGGCTGCCGCCATTTTGGTTTCGACCTCCAGCAAGCCGAGCCCAGCCACGGTTCCGGGTGCGCCATCGATGCCAGCCGGATCAGACACTGTTTGCCCGAGCATTTGGTAACCACCGCAAATCCCGAGAACGGATCCGCCGGCGCGGGCATGCGCAAGAATGTCATGGTCCCAGCCTTGCTGGCGCAGGAAGGCCAGGTCGCCGAGGGTAGATTTTGTCCCGAACAGAATGATCAGGTCCGCATCCCGTGGTAGAGATTTTCCTGGCGGCACCCACGCGAACCTGACGCCTGATTCCAAACGCAGTGGATCCGCATCATCGAAATTGGCGATCCGGGACAACATGGGTGCAGCGATTTTGATGGACCCAGGCGAGGCCGAAGTCGGTGACTGCAGGCTGAGCGCATCTTCAGCAGGGAGGTGGGTTGTTGCGCTGATCCATGGGATCACCCCAAGACAAGGCCAGCGCGTTTGTGCCTCGATAAAGGCGACGCCATCGTCAAACAGGCGAGGGTCCCCGCGAAACTTGTTTATGGCAAACCCTTTAATCATCGCCGCATCTTCGGAGGAGAGGACCGCTTTTGTGCCGACCAGGCTGGCAATCACGCCGCCTTTGTCAATATCTCCGATCAGGCAGACCGGCACCTGCGCCTTGGTTGCAAAACCCATATTGGCGATATCGCGGGCGCGAAGGTTTACTTCTGCGGGGCTGCCAGCGCCCTCAACCAGGACCAAATCATACGCGGTCCGCAGCCGATTATAACTCTCTAGAACAGCGCTCATGAGTTGATCGCGATTGGCCATATAGTCGGCGGCTTGCATTGTCGTCAGCGGCTTGCCCTGAACCACAACTTGCGCCGCTCGATCGGTCTCCGGCTTTAACAAGACGGGATTCATGTCGACATGCGGTTGGATGCCGGCGGCGCGCGCTTGCAAAGCTTGTGCGCGGCCAATTTCGCCGCCGCCTGGACAGGCTGCAGCATTGTTGGACATGTTTTGCGGCTTGAAAGGGGCCACTCGAATGCCGCGTCGCAGGGCAATCCGGCAGAGCGCAGCGGTCAGCACTGATTTGCCAACGTCCGAACCTGTGCCTTGCAGCATCAAGGCTTTCGTCATCATTCACGTTCCTCTTGAGCCCCGTCGGAGTCAAGGAAGGTCATAAGCACCTAGCCGAGAATTGCGACCGTTGTCTCTGATTGAAAGCCGTTAAAATCGGTCGCCATCGCTTGTCCGTATGCGCCGAGGTGGCAGATCTCGACCCAGTCACCTTCGCGTGTATCAGATGGCAATTCGAACGGACCGGCCATGACATCAAGGCTGTCACAGGTTGGGCCGAAGAAACGGAAACCGGCTGTCGACGCGCTAACCTGATCTTCTCTGTGGAGTCTCACCGGATACTTCCAGGCGCATTGGGCTGCATCAAACAATGACCCATATGACCCTTCATTAAGATAGAGGTCCTGACCTTTGCGAAGTTCGACCCGCGCCAGCGTTGATCCGCCTTCACCGCAGAGCGCACGTCCCGGCTCACCGATGATCTCCAGATCATTAAAACCAAATATTTCGAGGCCTTTCCGGATGCGGGCGAAGTAGTCCCGCATCGGCGGCGGCGTCAGACCGGGATAAGCGACAGGGAAACCACCGCCGCAGTCGAGGCTTTCGATCCGCACGTCAGCGACCTCCAACAGACCATGTGCATAGGACAGCGCGCGGATAAAATCCGCGGGATCCATGCATTGACTGCCGACATGGAAACACAGGCCCAGTCGGTGAGCGATCGGACGCGCCGCGCGCAGCAAATCGATCGAGGTGTCGAAATCAGCGCCATATTTGCCATCCAAAGGCATGCTTGCTGACCCGCCTGTGGGCAGTGTCAGGCGCAAGTGCAGATGCAAATCGCGCGCATCATCGGTTTCGACCAGAATCTTGCCCAGCTCGGCGGCGCAATCAAACGCGAAATGCCGAACGCCAGCTTGATAGGCGTGGCGAATGGTTCGCCGCGATTTGACCGGGTGCATCAAAAACAACTCAGCGTCAGGACAGGCCGCCTGAACAAGGTCAATCTCACGAACGGAGGCGACATCAAATCCGCGCAGCCCCGCCGCCCACAAGGTTTTGATGACGGCCGGGTGCGGATTGGCCTTCACCGCATAGATTGTTTTACCGGGAAATGATTCAATAAATTGCCGGGCAGCGGATTCAATTTTGCGCGGGTACAACACGTAGATCGCATCGTCCCCGTCATAAGCGGCAATCGCGTCGGCAACAGAGTTGAAAGCGGGCAGACCGAAAGGACGGTCAAAATCGGGCAGCAGGGCGGGTTGGGCGAGGAGAGACTTCTGTGATGTGAACATGGGCTTTTCAGTTCCGAAAACACGATGGAGAAACATCGGGATGGCGCAGGGACAGATACGGCGATGGCGTATCCGGCTCAGTCGGAAAATGCGGGCGGTCGCCCGCGATCAGCCTTATATGGGTTCAGCGACCGCCGCCATGTAATCGGCATCCTTGGCGAAAGGACGATGAACAGTGGTGGTGTCAAACGCAACATCAATGCGTTTGATCAATCTGACTGGAATTTCGGGGCAAACGCCCTTCAGGGGATGAGTCATCCAAGTATCCTCACAAAGCAAGATCGGCTTCAAACCGACATTGAAAGAGAAGACAGTTGGGCTCCCCCGTACTGACAGCTCTCATGGAGCTCGTCGTGGTTCGCTTACTTGTCAGCGGCGCATGTATGAAATCCACAGGCTAAGGTCAAGCGCTTTTTGCGACCCCAGCCTCTTGTTTAGAAAGCGTTATCTAGACCACCAGCCACGCTTCTTCTTTTTCGGCTTGGCGGTTGTTTCAAGCACCGGCTCAGTCGAAACAGGTGCAGGCGCGTCGTCTTTAGCGCGTTCTGGCTCCGGTTCCGCGGCGGGCACAGCTTCCAGAACTGGTTCTGGTTCTGGTTCTGGCTCTGGACTTGCCTCAGGCTCAGTCGGCTCAACATTCTCGACCACCAGTTTAACCGGCGGTTCTTCTTCTGCGGGTGCAGATGCCGGTTCAGCGATGTCTTTGTCTTCCTCGGTTGCAGCTGTTTCTGCGGCCGCGTCCGTGTTCTCCGATGCCTCTTCATTCCGGCGCTTGCGCCGTCGACGTCGACGCTTCTTGCCCTCTTTCGGAGGGCTTTCTTGCTCCGGGTCTGCGGTATTTGCTTCAGTTTCGCTGGGTGCGCTTGCCGCGACCGGCATTGCCACAGGTTTTGCCTCGAGTCCGCCATCTGTCGCAGCGGGTAACTCGTCAGGTTCATCGCCGAGCAGATTAGAGGCGGACAGCGCCAAACCATCCAGGAGCGCACCGCCATCAGACGGTGGGGCGCCCGGATCCAGAGCTTCATTCTCTTTGCGGCGACGACGTCCGCCACGGCGACCGCGACGGCGGCGTTTGCGGCGTCCGTTGCTGTCTTCGCCATCCTCCTCCGAGGCGAGGGTCGTATCGCCGTCATCCTCTTCATCGTCTTCTGCGTCAGGCAGCAGATGGTCGTCTTCATCTCCTTCGAGATAATCCGCACGGTTGAACTTCTGGCGTCTTCGGCGACCGCTTGATGCCTTGTCCGCGTCGATTTCGAAATCGCCAGGGATCATTGTCGCCGACGATTTGATAGCGATGGTGTAGCCGGCATCCTCTTCGATGGCGGACAGCAAGTCTCGCTTCGAGTTAAGCAGGTACAAAGCGACATCGGTCGGTGCGGTGACGGTCATTCCGCGTAAGCCGCCGCCGGCTGCACGCGCTTCAATGGCCCGTAGGAGTTGCAGCGCCGAGGATGGAATCGAACGTCGACGTCCGGTCCCATCGCAAGCGTCACATTTTTCAGAGGTTGCTTGCAATACGCCGGCACGACGCCGCTGACGCGAGATTTCCATCAATCCAAATTGCGAAATTCGATTGTTTTGGACGCGGGCACGGTCAAGCTTCAGCGCATCCTTCATTTTTTTCTCGACCGCGCGATTATTCTTGTTCTCGTCCATGTCGATAAAGTCGATGACGACAAGGCCTGCCAGATCACGCAGACGCATCTGTCGACAGGCTTCTTCAGCCGCTTCCAGATTGGTGTGCAGCGCGGTTTGCTCAATGTTGCGTTCGCGGGTTGATTTGCCTGAGTTCACGTCAATCGCGACCAGCGCTTCGGTCTGATTGATGACCAGATAGCCACCTGACTTCATGCTGACGACCGGCGAGAAGATCGAATCGAGCTGATCTTCAACGCCCTCTTTGACGAAAAGAGGGGCCTGCGCAGTCCAGCGTTTCACCTTTTTGGCCTGCGTCGGCATCAGTGTTTTGGCGAGATCTTTGGCTTCACGATACGCTCTGTCGCCTTGTACCACGACTTCGGCAATCTCGCGGTCAAACATATCGCGCATTGCGCGATGAACCAGGCCGCCTTCCTCATGAATGCGTTGTGGCGCGGTCGATTCCAGGGTCTTATTGCGGATCTTGCTCCACAATTTTTGCAGGTAATCATAGTCACGGCGGATTTCGGACTTGGTCCGCTTGGCTCCAGCCGTGCGGACGATCAGACCCATGCCTTTCGGGACCGACAAGTCATCCATGATCGTTTTCAAGCGCTTGCGATCATTGCCGTTCGGGATTTTGCGAGAGATGCCGCCACCGCGCGGCGTGTTTGGCATCAGAACCGAATATCGTCCGGCTAGAGAAAGATAAGTGGTCAGTGCAGCGCCCTTATTGCCGCGCTCTTCCTTGACCACCTGCACCAACAAGACCTGGCGTCGACGAATGACTTCCTGAATCTTGTAACGGCGGGTGATCGATGTGCCGCGTGACTTACGGGCACTGCGGCGCCGGCGTTCGGGTTTGGCTGCGGCTTTCTTCGACGCTTTGGTTTCACCTTCAGCGTCCTCGGTCGCAAGTTCCGCGCTGTCATCGTTTGTGGCTGCCGCTTCGTCGCCGTCGCCCGTGTCGGACTCTGAGTCCGTGGCGTCGGCTTCAGCGTCTATCGCATCTTCCTGGTCCGCGGTCTCATCATCATCGGAATCGTCGTCTTCATCGACTTCCGCGTCGATTTCATCGTCCTCGTCATCCTCTGGGTCATCATCAGCGGCTTCTTCGGCCTCACGCGCGGCTTCTTCGAGCAATTTCTCGCGATCTGCCTGAGGCAATTGATAATAGTCGGGATGGATTTCGCTGAAGGCGAGGAAGCCATGGCGATTGCCGCCATATTCAACGAAACAGGCCTGTAAAGAAGGCTCTACGCGCGTAACTTTCGCGAGATAGATATTGCCTCTTAATTGTTCGCTGCCTGTTGTTTCGAAGTCAAAGTCTTCGACTCGCCCTTTGTTGACGAGTGCGACACGGGTCTCTTCGGGGTGGACCGCGTCGATCAGCATGAGTTTGCTCATTGTAAGCTGCCTTATGGACTGGCGGCGCTAATACCCTGTTTGTTTGCGGGTATTTGCGGAACACGCCAGAAATTGTGTTGTTAGGGACAGGCAACGCAACGGTCCGGCCTGCTCTTTTCCAAGAGCGGCACGCGGTTCCGATTTTGTAGGCCTGTAAGCTCATATTATCCGTTCCGGTATCGACGATAGTGCAGGGGGTTAGGCCTGTTCACCCGCCGTTCGGGGATTCTGTTTTTTCGCCCCAATTCAGGGTTATCCCTACATGCCCCTTCTGATTGTGAATTGAAAGACCCAAAATGCGGGGATGCGGATGAATATTCTCAATATGTTGATAAATCTATGATTAAGACTGATTGGATTAGACACAGCAATCAGATAAAAAAGGCGCGTGGGGCGCCAGATAAGCGGATCTTTGAATGCGTGCGGTGACGGTTTTCTTTATGACGGTGCTTTCCGTTTGGTTGGCAGCTACCAGCGCGGCGCAAGTGCAATCCGTCGGTGTTGCGGGCGACGGTGAATTCACCCGAATCACAATCACCTCCGTCGATGCGTTCAAACCGGCTGTTTTCCTGCGAGATGCGCAAGATGGCATGGTCATCGAAATGGTTCCCGACCGATTCAGACTTGGGCATGAGCCTTTTTTCGCTGAACCGACGGGCGGAATTTTCGCTTACACATTAGATACAGACCGGATCGTTTTCGAACTTGAACAACCGATGATGGTGATGCGCGAAATCGATTTGCCGCCATCCGGTAGCGAACGCTTGCATCGCTACATTCTCGATCTGTCCGGCGTTTCAGCGGCGCGGTTTCAGTCCGCAGCAAAACGAGACGCGTCTCGATTTGCGCGGTTCGAAGCAGCGCGTTACGCGGCGGCAGAGGCGGCCACGCTAACGCCTGCGCGTGTTGCCGATGTGAAACCCGCTGAAACGATCCAACCTGAAGCGCCGTCGACCAAACCAGCTGGCTTCGGGACGTTGATGCAAATGGCAGCGCGACAGAGACGGGTGATTGTGATCGATCCAGGTCATGGCGGCAAAGATCCAGGCGCTTTGGCTATTATAGGCGGAAAAGAAAGTGAAATTGTTCTCGATACCTCTTTGAAATTGAAGGCAATTATTGAAAAAGACCCCCGCTATGTCGTCCGCCTAACGCGCGAAACCGATATCTATATCGAACACGAAGACCGCGTGACCATGGCCCGGGATTGGGGCGCCGATTTGTTCATATCGATGCATGCCGACGCGGCCGGTGCCCCGACCGTAGCCGGGGCCTCTGTGTATACCATTTCCACGCGCGGGGAGGCCCGAATTGAAGGCACCGCAAAGAAATATGGTTGGGAATTGCCGTTTGAGGACGGGACCTCCGAGGAAGTCTCGGATATTCTGCAAGACCTGACAGTTCGTGAAACAAAGTCCAATTCAACGATTTTTGCAGAATTTCTTGTTCCCGAACTCGGTCAAGCTGGGCCGCTTTTGCGAAATACGCACCGCCAAAAGAACCTCTTCGTACTTTTGGCGCCCGATGTTCCGGCCGTTTTGGTCGAAATTGGCTTTCTCACCAATAAGAATGATGCGCGGCGTCTCAAATCAGATCGCGGGCGGCGCAAGTCAGCTGCGGCGGTCAAGCGCGCGATCGATGCCTATTTCGATCGCCAAGATTTATTATTTGCAAGTAACTGAGGCGTCGCCTTTTCGTCGGTGCAGAACCGCCTTAGTCTCGCCGTGAAAGCGTGGAATCAGCACGCTCAACCTCTTATCTGAGTGAGACTGTAAGATGTGGGCAGCAATCAAACAGCGTGTGTTTACGTGGAAGTTCCTCCTGTTCACGGTTTTGACCGGTTTGGTCCTGGGCATATTGGTGCTGATTGCGTTCTGGATCTGGATGGCGTCCTTGGCGCGCACAGTTCCTTCAGTTGAAAAACTGGCAGAATACAACCCGCCGATCACGTCGCGCGTTCATGCGGGTGACGGAACGCTGATTCACGAATTTGCGGACGAACATCGCGTCTTCATTCCCTATGAAGCAATTCCGGACCACGTGGTTCATGCGTTTGTGGCTGCAGAAGACAAGAATTTTTTCACGCATCGCGGCATTGATTATCGTGGCATGACCCGGGGCGTGCTGAACACGGTCAAGAATAAGATTCTGGGTAGCGGCGGCATGGAGGGCGGGTCCACGATCACGCAACAAGTGGCAAAGAATATGCTGCTGACCCGCGATCAAACCGTTGTGCGAAAGGCCAAGGAAGCAATCGTCGCGCGCAGAATGGAAAATGCGTTTAGCAAAGAACACATCATAGAACTGTATCTCAACGAGATTTATCTCGGCGGACGGTCTTATGGGATCGGGTCTGCTGCGATAAATTACTTCAACAAGTCGCTGCCGGAACTGGATTTGTCCGAAGCCGCCGTCCTCGCTTCGCTTCCGAAATTTCCAGGTCGCGTCAATCCGTATACCAATCCCGAGCGCGTCTTGTTGCGCCGGAATTATGTCCTGAATCGCATGGTTGATGATGGCTATATTTCTAAAGAGGATGCAGAAGCGGCAAAGGCCAAGCCGCTCAACACGACGAAGCGCCTTTATGGACCGGAATACGCTGCTGCCACATATTTTGTGCAGGAGCTGAGAAAACAGCTCATTGATCAGTATGGTGAAGATGAGCTCGAAAAGGGCGGTCTTTCGATCCGCACCACAATTGACACGAAGCTGCAGCTGGCGGCGCAGGATGCCTTGCAGATCGGTCTGGAGACATATGATCGCCGATACGATTATCGCGGCCCGCTGACGTCAATTGATCCGGATGCCGAGGATGTCCTGGAACAGCTTAACGGGATTACCCTTCCTGGCGGATATGGGTCCTGGGAGCGTGCGATGGTGCGCTCGGTAAGCGACAATGGCGCTGAACTGATGCTGCATGATGGCGCCGCGATTTCGATTCCGATCGAAGATCTGGAATGGGCTCAGACATATGTTCGCTCGAGCACGCAAACCGGTTTGCGCGCGGGCGATGTTGTGCTCGCTGAAGTCAGCCGCCAAACGTTGAGCCCAGAAGAAAGCGCGTCGACCCGCGAAGGTGTCAGCGCGGAAGATGATCAGACGTCACTACCGATCGAGCCCGTTTTGGTGCCGGTTGGACAGGCGCAGTTGAAGCAAATTCCTGAACTCGAGGGCGCGATTGTCGCGCTTGACCCGCATACCGGCAGAGTGCTGGCGATGATGGGCGGTTACTCCTTTTTCAAGAGCCCATTCAATCGGGTCACTCAAGCGCGCCGCCAGCCCGGTTCTTCATTCAAGCCGTTTGTTTATGGCGCTGCGCTCGAACGCGGATACACACCTTCGGTCAGGATTCTCGATTCACCCTATGTCTATTATGATGAGAACACGGGAGAAGAATGGAAACCGGAAAACTATGCCGAAGGCTTAAGCTATGGCGAAGTCACGATGCGCGTGGCGCTCGAGAAATCGTACAATCAGGTCACGGCGCGCGTCGCGACGGATATCGGTATGGAAGCTGTCTCAGAATTCGCCGAACGATTTGGGGTCTATGATAATTTGCCACCCTATCCGGCGATGTCTCTCGGCTCGGGCGAGACCTCTCCATGGCGACTGTCCAAGGCTTATGCGGCTTTCGTGAACGGCGGAAAAGAAGTCACACCAACACTCCTGGATCGGGTCCAGGACCGTCGCGGCGTGACGCTTTACAAGCATGACCAGCGCATTTGCGAAGGGTGTGCGGCAGCAGAATGGGATGGCCTGGCGCCGCCCACTCTGCCTGACGATCGGGAACAGTTGGTCGATCCGATTATCGCCTATCAAATCGTGCATATGCTGGAAGGTGTTGTTGAACGCGGGACCGGGCGCCGCGCGCGTCGGATTGGCAAACCATTGGCGGGTAAAACCGGCACCACGAATGATTATGTCGACGCCTTGTTCTTTGGCTTCTCGCCGGACCTGGTGGTGGGCATCTGGACCGGGTTTGACACTCCGCGTACGCTCGGCGAAGGCGAGGGGGGTGGCTCCGTTGCCGGAGTCATCTTCACCGAATTCATGGAGCGGGCTCTGTCGGAAGAGCCGGCAATTCCGTTCCGCATACCGCCTGGCGTACGTCTGGTTTCTGTCGATGCTTCGACCGGCGGATTGCCGACTTTTGACACGCAGGAAATCATTCTCGAAGCCTTTCGTCCCGGCACCGAACCGGGACGGGTGTTTGCGGACAATTCTAATCTCAGCCTGTCCGGTGTTGGCGACAGTTCGATTTTCCAGAGCACAACGCCTGTCGAACCTCAGATCGACCCGGAAACTGGCGAGCCGATTATTTCAGACGTCATCATCGATGACATTGATGAGGACATTTATTGACCTGAGATCGAAACGCCTCCAAATCGAGCGCTGTTTCAAATTCCGGGATCCTAGATGTCAGCTGAAATTCTCGCCCTTGCCGAACAAATCAAGCAGTCTTCCGAACTGCTGAGGAGGCGTCTTTGACTGGGACGTCGCCAGTAAAAGACTTGATGAACTGAACGCGCTCTCCGAACGCCCCGACTTTTGGGACGATCCGGAACAGGCCCGTAAATTGATGGCGGAACGCCAGAAGCTCGAAACCGGCATGCACACCGTGCAGGAGCTGGAGCAGGAGGCGGCCGATGGCTTGGAGCTGCTTGAACTGGCCGACGGTGACGACGACATGTTATCGGATATTGCCAGCACATTGCGCCGCGCCGCTGAAAAAGCAGAAAAAGCCGAATTAGAGGCTTTGTTGTCAGGCGAGGTCGATGGCAATGATTGCTATCTCAACATCAATTCGGGCGCTGGTGGAACGGAAAGTCAGGATTGGGCCTCGATGATCAGACGGATGTATGTCCGTTGGTCCGAGCAATCCGGCTATAAAGTCGAAGAAGTCGAAAGCCATGAAGGTGACGAAGCTGGGATTAAATCGGCAACGCTTCTGGTCAAAGGCGAAAACGCTTATGGCTGGCTGAAATCTGAGCAGGGCGTCCATCGTCTCGTCCGTATTTCGCCGTTTGACAGTTCAGCGCGCCGCCATACCAGCTTCGCCTCAGTTGCAGTGTCGCCGGTGATCGATGATTCAATCGAGGTCGAGATCAATCCTTCTGATGTTCGAACAGACACTTATCGGGCGTCAGGGAAGGGTGGGCAGCACGTCAACAAGACGGATTCTGCTGTTCGATTGACGCATGAACCGACGGGCATCGCCGTCGCATGTCAATCAGGGCGATCTCAACACCAGAATAGAGCGTCAGCTTGGGAGATGTTGCGATCGCGCTTGTACGAGCTGGAATTGCAAAGGCGTCAGCAGGCCGCGCAGGATAGTCATGATTCCAAAACCGAAATCGGATGGGGACATCAGATTCGATCCTATGTCTTGCAGCCCTACCAATTGGTCAAAGATCTACGAACCCATCACGAAACATCTGATACCAGCGGAGTTCTGGATGGCGATCTGACACCATTTCTGAGCGCCGCACTCTCGCATGCACTCGGAGAATCTCAGACCGGCGAGAGCGAATAGAAAAGGCCGGATCCGTAACGAACCCGGCGTTTGAGGTGTCTTAGGTTTATGCAGGCTTAAGCGTTGCCTGCGGTATCCGTGGTCGGTGTGACAGGAACAAATCCAGCAGGATTGCTCGATTGTTGCTGCGTTGGTGCCGCAGCCGGTTTCGGAGCGCTTTCCTTCAATGGGTTTTCTTCCCGTTTGACCTGGCCTTCGAAACTTGCATCGGGCTGGATGATCAGCGCGGCGTGGAAAATATCACCCTGAACGGTGGCGCCCGTTTCCAATTCGACTTTGCGGGCACGAATGGAGCCGACGATCTTGCCTTTTACACGAAGCGTTTCAGCTTTCACTTCGCCCATGATTTGGCCACTTGAGCCAATGGTCACGTCTCCGGCAGAGATGTCGCCTTCGACTTTGCCGTCAATTTGCAAAGCGCCGTTCGACTTGATCGAACCTTTGATTTCAACATCTGAGCAGAGAATGGATGCGCCAACACGGGCTGCGGGTTTGGACGAGGCGCCTCTGACGGCGTCTTGCGCTGGTGTGAAGCCTGGTGGGGTATCGCCTTTAGTCTTCGTGAACATGTTTACCTGCCTTGATGAACTCTACTGGATTATACTGTTTGCCATGGAACAGCACTTCGTAATGAAGGTGCGGACCTGTGCTGCGCCCGGTCGAACCCATGGTACCGAGCTTGTCTCCGATAACGACCTCTTGGCCCTTCTTTGCCACAATACGCTTAAGATGGGCATAACGGGATACAAAACCGCCACCATGATCGACATCGACCACGCGACCATAGCCTGATTTTGTCCCGGCATAAATGACTTTTCCTGGACCCGCCGCGACGATCGGCGCATTCCATCCGGCGCCCATGTCAATTCCGCCATGCCAGCTTGGGCGTTTGCGGAAAGGATCGATACGCATGCCGAAAGGCGATGTCACGCGCGACGGAATTCCGATCGGGGTGGCGAGTGGAAGATTGTTGACCAATTCTTCGAAATAGCGCGCCTCTTCCATACGCGCTGCGACTTGTGCCACCCGAACGGCGAACCGCTCTTCCTCGGGCGTCGCAAACTGATCGGACATCAAGCTTGAAAAGCTGACTGCAGGACCGCCCATGTTTTCGCCGCTGGAAATTCGGCCTGCGCCGACTTTGGTAAGTTGCAAAATACCGCGCGCCGCTTCAGCGCGCTCAACTGCAATGTCTTCAATCTCGTCGAGAAAGACGTCTTGTTCATCGCGAATTTTGCTGACGTCACCGCGTAATCCGACCCGTGGCAAGCGGCTTTCAACCTGCGCTAAACGTTGCGATTGCCGAGTGTCTGCCTCATCGATCGAGGCTGTCACCAGGAGGGATGCTGAGTTTCCCCTTAGCGCTGAAGCCTCTAATTCTCCGCCCGTTTGCAGGGCCTCTAACATGGTGGCGAGTGTTTCGTGCCGACGTTGGAATTCCAGAGTGGCGTCCTGGAAGGCTTCTGTGCGTTGCTCCAGTTGAGACGTTGAAAGGGCTTCTTTGGCGCGGGAGTCTTGCAGCCAGCGTTCAAGTCGATTGACGTCGTTGGCGGCAGCCCCAACCGTGACGGATTTTTGTCCGAGCACAACCGTGGCTGATGCGAAAAGCGACCACCCAACAAGAGCGGCCGCGGCGCCAGCAAGAATAATTTGTTGAAGCGGAGAAATCGTGAAATAGCGAACCGTACCACCGCTGCGGTGGTATATCTGCCGCTCTGGGAACACGCGGCGTACAAAGTCAGAGACTTTTGTCGTCGATTTCATTCTACGCACCTATCCGCAGGTAAGACGCCGTTTTGAATGGGGCGCAACAACGTCTTGATTGGTGATGTCCCACAACTAACCTCATTGTGATCGAGACGAAAAGCCCCCTTTTGCGGTTTTCTGGCCTCGAAATAGCCGGTTTGGGTAAAATTCGCCTTAAAGAGTTTTCATTTGACGAATCAGCTGCTCAAAATTTCTCGAGTCGCGGCCAAAACCGCATCTGCATGCCCTTTCACCTTAACTTTTCGCCACACGTCAGCAATTTTTCCATCCGCCAGGATGAGAAAAGTTGAACGTTCGATTCCCATGTACTTTTTTCCGTACATGTTTTTTTCGACCCAAACGCCGAATTGTTCGCAAGCTTGGTCATTCTCGTCGCTGGCCAGCAGCACCGTCAGGTCTTTTTTGGTTTTGAAATTGGCGTGACTTTTCAAGCTGTCTTTAGAGACCCCGATGATCTGCACGTTCAGCGCTTCGAATTCCGGCAGTAAAGTTGAGAAATCAATGGATTCCGTTGTGCAGCCGGGTGTGTTGTCGCGTGGATAGAAATAGACCACATGGGCTGTGCCTTTGGGTGCACCCAAATTGACGCTTTCTTCATCGCTGACAGGAATGGTGACTTTCGGTGCATTGTCGCCTTTTTCTGGTCGGTTTGTCATGGCATGTCTTTCATGTCTGGTGGGACGCAACCCGTTTGAAGTGCCGCGAGGCTGTGAATTAGATACATGGAGCGAATGGCTTGGTTCGCCAGACCACAAAAGTCATATTTTTAGAAGCCCTGGGGGTGATCTCGCTGGTCTTGATGGCCGCGGTGGGTGTGCTCGCCTTCATGTTGGCCAGCGGTCCCGTCGAGCTGGGTATTTTTCGAGATGATGTCGAACAGGCGATCACGCGGTCGCGCGACGGTCGGCCGGTGTCTGTTGATCGACTGACTTTGCAATGGTCGCCATCTGAACGCCGGATTTTTGTCGTGGCAGATGGTCTCACGCTTCTCGACGCGGATGGACGACAGGCCGGGCGCGCTCAAACCGCCGAGTTGACGCTTGATGCAGGTGCGATCTTGTTGGGTCGTATCGAATTGCTCGCGGCCAATCTCGAGGATGGGTGGATCGAAGTCCACAATACGGCGCCGAACAAATGGACCTTTGCAGGCGATCCCTTACCGGAAATTCGCGCCGCCGCGTTGCCACAGACGCCAGAACAATGGCTGGAGCGCGCCAATACTGTGTTGAGCGATATTCTGGTTGGGTTGCAGGCCTTTGACACGGCGTTTGAGCTTGAGACGCTATCCTTCTCGGATATCGATCTGCGCGTTCTCGATCCGGAGCGCAATTTGACCGGAACGATTGCGGCGTCCGCAGGTCAGATCAGCCATCCCGATCAAGATGTCTCGGTGCAGTTTTCAGGAGACGGGCAGGGGGTCGGCTTGCCCGAAATTTTCAGCATTTCGCTTGATACTTATGATTCATATCAAACCATGCGTGCGGTCCTCGATGTCGGCGTGTTGCCAATTACCGATTTGGCTCAGCGGTTTGGATTGCCTGGTGTCGAGCAAAGCGATCTGAATCTCGGGACCTCCTTCAGCGCTGACATCGACCGCAATTCTGGTTTACAGCAAGTCGGTCTGGTCGTCGCACGCGACAGCGGCGTGCTGCGCATCGATGCGATCGATGAAACGATCGACGATCTCAGCGCGTCGATTGCTTACCTGCCGGCGGAAGATCAGGTTCGCTTCGATTTCCTGCAGCTTGGATCGTCGCGGCTGAACGGGCGTTTCGAAGGGGCATTGACCAATGTTCTCGCTCAGAACGCATTGCGACGCATTGAGCTTCAGGCCGAAACAATGACGCTGGACATGAGCGGCATGTTCGAAGCGCCATGGGATGTTGAAAACGTGATCCTCGCGGCCGACGTCTCGGATGATTTCTCGGTTTTTGTCATCGAAGCGCTGGAAGCAGATATCGACACGGCGCGCCTGCAGGCTACGGGCGAACTCGATTTGGGCGTAGAGTACGAAGAGGGTGAGATCCCTCTGGCGCTCGACGTGACCGCAGAGCTGGTCGGCGATATCAGCAAAGAGACCATTCTCGCATACTGGCCGGTTCGGCTCGGGCGCGGTGCCCGAAATTTTGTTCGACAGCGTCTCTTGTCCGGCAATGCCACGGGGGCCACCGCGGTTTTATCGCTCAAGCCAGACAGCATGGCCGCTGGTTATCTCCGCGATGAAGACTTGCGGGTGAATTTTGAGTTTGAGGACGGCGAGGTGGAATTTCTGAGCGACATGCCACATGTCGAAAACGCTGTCGGCACGGGGCGCGTGACCGGCAACGGCTTGGGCATCGCGTTGATCAGTGGCACTTATGATGACTGGGTGCTGCAATCGGGGGCGTTCGAAATGCCCGCATTCAATCCGGCCGGGGAAAGGTTCACGGTGACGGCGCTCGGATCCGGACCGGCGAAATCTGTCTTGCGGCAATTATCCGACTCTCGTTTGAGGCTTCAAGAACAAACCGGATTCGACCCGGAACGAGTCAGCGGCGACGCCACCGCGTCTTTCAAACTCAGTCGACCGGCGCTCGACAATGTGCCGCTCGTAGATCACATCATGGAAGTGAAGGGGCAAATCCGAGATGCCGGATTGCTTGCCGCCGCAGGACCTTTTGATCTCACCGACGGCAGCGTGAATGTCGATGTCACGCTGGATCGCATGATCCTGACCGGATTTGGCAATATGGGCAGCGCCCCGATCCAATTCACGTGGCGGGATGCCTTCAATGATGGCGACGTGCCAGCCGATTTATCGGCGACCGCAGTTTTGACGTCAGATGTCCTCAATGTTTTCGGCCTGGTTGGTCGTGCGTTTTTGACCGGTGAAGTGCCGGTCGAAATGCAGGGCAAAGTTGGCGCCGGCGGTCTTCAATCCGGCACGTTCGCATTTGATCTGAGTGAAGCCCGTCTCGACTTTGATGAAGTCGACTGGGTCAAGCCGGCCGGGGAAAGTGCGCGTGGCACCTTAAACTACTCAGGTGACTTGAGGGAGCAGGCCGCCGCCCTTCGATTTACCGCGGATGATGCTTCGCTGGATGGCGATCTGCGTCTTGGCAATGATGGCCGATTGCAATCGCTTGAGCTCCGCCGATTGTTTATTGACCGATCGCTCGATGTGTCGGGACGCATTGATCGTACCGAGCAAGACGGGTTCAAGATCGAATTGGATGGCGAATATCTCGACATCTCCGGTCTACTGTCAGAAATTGGTTCAGTGGGGGGAATGGAAACCGGAGATGCGGGCGTTGACCTGTCATTCTCCGCCAATGTTGAACGCCTGCGTTTGCGACGAAATCTGCAACTGATCGGCTCTTCGCTGGCGCTTGAAACCTCGAAAGCCAATGGGTTCCAATCGCTGCGGGCGAGCGGAAACACGGATCAGGGCGCAACTTTTATCGCCAATCTCGACAATGAAGGCGCAGATGTTCCGCTGGCATTGGAATTGAAGACGAGCGATGCCGGGTATCTGGCCAGTGCGTTTTTTGGCGTTGATTTCATTGAAGGCGGAATCCTCGATCTGCGCGGCACGCTCGCAACCGCGAATTCACCAGCGCGCTTGCGGGCAACCGTCGAAAATACACGGCTTACGAATGCGCCGTTTTTCACCCAAATCCTGTCGCTAGCGTCGCTGAGAGGACTCACCGATACGCTGTCCGGCGAAGGGGTCTTATTCTCTCGCATCGAAGCGCCGATCACGATCGGTGGCGGCCGCTACGTCATCGATGGCGGTCGCGCCAGTGGCCCGGCTTTGGGTTTGACGGTCAATGGCTGGGTCGGAACGGATGGCGAGGGAATCGACTTGAATGGCGTTCTGGTGCCGAGTTTTGGTGTTAATTCCATGCTGGGTGGTGTGCCGATCATTGGGGATTTGATCGTCGGCCGCGACGGCGAAGGCATCTTCTCAATCACGTATTCGGTTGCGGGTACGTTGGAAAAAGCGCAAGTTGCGGTGAACCCTCTATCGGCTGTAACGCCCGGTATTTTAAGGCGGATATTTGAGAATCCCTCTGATACGAGCATCCCGAAATCGATTCCGGTCGATCCGAACCTGAAGCCTCCCACCGAAAAACTCCCGGAACTGCCGGACGAGGAAATCCTGTCGCCGACACCAGGGAGTGGAGGTTAAACCGGTTTGACCAGCGCGATCCGCTTCTTGCCGACCTGAACCTTGAATGCGTCGACATCGGATAGAATGTCGGACCAGGCATGCGTCTGATCGGCGGTAATTTTTTGGTCATTCACCCGAACCGCGCCTTCGCCCATTTTCCGCCGCGCTTCCCCATTTGAAGCAACAAGCTCCCCAGCGCGCAGGAGTGCTGTCGTGGTCGGCCCATCGGCAAATTCGCCCGTGGCGATTTCGAAGGTTGGCAGATCTGCAGAAACTCCGCCGCCTGCAAAGGCTTTGCTTGCGGCCGCTTCGGCCTCCTTGGCGGCCTGCTCACCATGCAGCATGGTCGTTGCCGCATTGGCGAGTGCAATCTTGGCTTGATTGATCTGCGCGCCTTCGAGTGCTTCCAGCCCGGCAATTTCACCAAGCGAAAGATCCGTGAACAATTTCAGGAAACGCCCGACATCGGCGTCTTCCGTATTGCGCCAGAACTGCCAGTATTCATATGGACTGCGTCTTTCCGCATTCAGCCAGACAGCGCCATCCACGGTCTTTCCCATTTTTGCCCCTGATGCGGTTGTCAGAAGTGGGCTTGTCAAACCAAAGCCCTGACCGCCATCGGCTTTATGAATCAAATCGACACCACCGAGGATATTCCCCCATTGGTCCGATCCGCCCATTTGCAGAAAGCATCCATGCCGGCGGGAAAGCTCAAGGAAATCGTATGATTGCAGCAGAAGATAATTAAACTCGAGGAAGGTATAAGGCTGCTCGTTCGTGAGACGACGGGCCACTGTTTCCTGTTTCACCATTGTGTTGATGGTGAAGTATTTTCCAATGTCGCGAAGAAACTCGATATAGCCAAGCTGATCAAGCCAGTCGGCATTGTTGACGAGGATGGCATCGGTCGGTCCATCGCCGAATTTGAGGAACTGGCCATAGGCTTTCTTGATCCCCTCGGCATTTTCCGCAATTTGCGCTTCGGTCAGGATTGGCCGCGTCTTCTCTTTGTCTGTTGGATCGCCGACTTTGGTCGTGCCACCGCCGATCAGAACGATAGGCTTACCGCCAGCTTGCTGAAGACGCCGCAACATCATGATGCCGACCAGATGGCCGACATGCGCACTGTTTCCAGTCGCATCGATGCCAATATAGGCGACGGGAACCTCTGCAGAACAATAAGCATCAAGCTCCGCGGTATGCGTGGTTTGCTTAATGTAGCCGCGATTGCTCAGCGTTCGCAGAAAGTCGGATTTGTAGTCGCTCATCACATTCATCCCTGGTGAAGCGGCGCGGTTAGCATGCCTGATCGCTTCTTAGAACCAATCGCGGGCAGATATTTCACTTTTACCCGAAAAGACCGGCGCTTAGCGATAAAGATGGAACGGCATTGAGGCCTCACGCCAGGCCGTGAGGTCTTTGTCGAGCTGATCTTCAAGGTCGCTCGGCGATGCATTGGTGTCATCGACCCAGAGGCGAAGCTCGTCCGAGCCATTGATGATGTCGATGGCCGGATGACCTTCGGTATATTCATACTTGAAGTCGAGCCCGTGCCACAGCCCATAGTCTGGATATAGATTGCGGATCGCTTTGAAAGCGAGTGCGGTGACGCGCCAAGATTTGAACGTGTCGGGATCAAAAAATGACATTTCAGCATGGATCTGAATGCCTTCGCACATTTTGCCAGCATGTTTATGAAATGTCGGTTCAAACCAGACCGGACGCAATTTGCAGCCCCTCAGCCAATTTGGCGCCAGGCGCTGCATTTCCGCGATTAACTCATTGGCGTTGAGATCGGGGGCTCCCAGAATCTCCAGAGATCGCGTTGTGCCGCGCCCTTCCGACAGCGTTGCACCTTCAACCATGACGGTGCCGCCATAGGCTCTTGCCATGTTCAGGCTGGCAGCATTCGGGCTTGGATTGACCCATGCTCTATCCAGCACCGGCCAGCCGAAACCTGGCGCTTCAGACGGGCGATAATCCCGCATTTCGATCACTTGATAATCAACATCGATGTTCTTGTGTGCAATGTACCACGCGCCGAGCTCGCCCATGGTCAGACCGTGCACCATTGGAAACTCCGCCACACCCACAAAACTTTCCCAACCTGGGCGCAACGTCAGTCCATCGATCGGGCGGCCAGCCGGATTAGGGCGATCGAGCACCCAGACTGATTTGCCAAGTCTCGCCGCCTCCTCGATGACATAGATGAGCGTGGTGACATAAGTGTACACGCGGCAGCCGAGATCCTGCAGATCATAAAGAATGACATCCAGTGGTGCGAACATGCGATCCGTGGGGCGCCGGTGTTCGCCATAAAGTGAGAAGATCGGTATGCCGAGATCCGGGTCGAGATAGTCTTCGGTTTCGATCATATTGTCTTGCTTGTCACC
Organism: Pseudomonadota bacterium; assembly: GCA_039029475.1. Taxonomy (GTDB): domain Bacteria; phylum Pseudomonadota; class Alphaproteobacteria; order Caulobacterales; family Hyphomonadaceae; genus Henriciella. The sequence goes on from JBCCGB010000010.1 coordinate 83,845, forward strand.
GCGCATGCCATGCTGCGGTCCGAGCGCACAGGTAACATTGAAGGCCTCGTCTGCCGCGAGCGCGTAAAGCGAGTGATCCAGTGAAGCCGTCACCGAGGCCGGGTGCCCGACGAGACCGACCCGGCGATCCGACAATTGACGCTTCAAGCTCTCTTCCTGCAGGAGGCGGTCGATCCCAAAAAGTATGCTCATGTTTTAGTCCAAACGTATCTTAAAACTCTCAGCGCGATGAAAGTCTGGAATATCTAAGGAATGGTGCACAGCCCAATAAGATTGTTTGCCATCACGGGGCTGTAAAATGGCTGCTGGCCCGATCGCCAATCGTCCAGATGACAATCCGTCCGGCAATGCGGGTATTTGGGCGATCAGCTGCAATTGATCCGGCGCTGGCACCAATTGTATGATCGGCGCTGCCTCTGTCGGGGACGATCCTTTCTTTCGGTACTCAGAAAAGCGATACATCGCCCAATCCCCATTTGGCGAAAAATTATACTCCCAATAATCTGACTGTCCCGGTAACTGCGCAAACAGTTCGAAACAGGTTTGCGTCCACAATTCGTCGCGGCGGGCGCCACCCGGTCCGCCGGGAATGCGCAAGTTCGAAAGTTCGCCCGTGAGGGTGAACCGCATCGTCAGGCCCGCCGCCTCGCGTTCGATCTCGAAGACGAGTTGCAGGCTTTCATCGCAAGGATGTGCCGGATGAGGTGTGAGTCGTATCGACAAAAATAGCCTGCGCCTTCATCGCCAGATGAGGCAGAATGGCTATCTGATTCAGGCGCTTTTGTAGACCCTCACTTACCCTTGAGGCGTGTTGTCTTCCGGTTTCAGTGGCAAGGCGCGCGGAATAGGCGGCTTGCGGCTGCCCGCTTTGGCGGCGGCGGCTTCGGCTTCGCGACGCAGTTTTTCTTCATCGTCGATCAGGCGGCGATCAACATAGGCTGAGCACAAATCGATCAGCTCATCTTGCTTATCCTGGAAGAAGTGGTTGGCGCCGGCAATGCTTGCCCGTTCAATGCTTTCGCCTTTCTGGATGCGCACTTTGGTCAGCGCGCGCTCAACGTCAGAAGGCTTTGAGATCGCATCATTGTCGCCGGAAATGATCAGTCCCGACGCCGGACAGGGCGCGAGGAAGCTCAAATCATAATGATTGGCCGGAGGCGCAATCGCCAGGAAGCCATCAATTTCTGGCCGCCGCATCAACAATTGCAACGTGATCCAGGCCCCGAAAGAGTATCCCGCGCACCAGACATAGCGTGGGCTCTCTGTCAGATTTTCCATATAGTCGAGCACGAATGCTGCGTCTTCGAGTTCGCCGACCCCTTGGTCATACACCCCTTGCGAGCGGCCTACGCCGCGGGTGTTGAAACGCAAAACGCCAAAGCCTTTTTGCTCAAACATCTGATACAAGCGGATTGTGATCGGATCCTGCATGCTGCCACCGGCGCGCGGGTGCGGATGCAGAATCAATGCAATTGAGGCGCCCTCATATGGCGGCGGTGTGTATCGGGCTTCGATCCGGCCTTGTGGGCCTTGAATGAGCATTTCAGCCATGCGGTAGGTCTCGCTTTCTGGCGGTAAAACTAAGTCGAGCCGGGGCTATAGCGAATCTCTGCGGTCAAATGCAAATTTTTCTGCAGAGGCCAGCAACCAGTGATATATGCGCGGCATGATTTATGCCGATTATAATGCGACAGCGCCCCTGCGCCCGGAAGCCCGCACCGCGATGCTCGCGGCGCTGGATGTGGGCGCAAATCCGTCGAGCGTTCACGGTCCAGGACGGGCTGCGCGCAAATTGCTCGAGGCAGCGCGCAATCAGGTCAGTGTTGCGATTGGCGCCAGAGCTCAGGATGTGATTTTCACCAGCGGTGGCACCGAGGCCAATGCTTTGGCCTTAAACGGCATCGTCGCGCAGCTGTCGGGCAAGTGTACGCTGCTTGTGTCGGCAATCGAGCATGAAGCGGTGGTGAAGAATGCGGGGTATGCGGGCGCTGCGATTGAAACCGCTTATGTCACGTCAGAGGGCGTGATTGATCTTGATTGGCTACGGTCGCGATTGGCCGAATGGGATGCGGTGCGCGATGGCATTCCGATCCTGGCTTTGATGATGGCCAACAATGAAACCGGAATTATCCAGCCTGTCTCCGCGGCGGCAGCCATGGTCCGCGACGCTGGCGGGTTGACCCATTGCGATGCGGTGCAGGGGCTCGGCAAGATTATGGTCAATGTGAATTTGCTCGGGGTCGATTATCTCGCCTTGTCAGCTCACAAGATCGGCGGTCCACAGGGCGTTGGCGCGCTTTGGGTGCGGTCTGGTGCGCCGCTGAAACCGGTCCTTTTTGGCGGCGGGCAAGAGCGTTCACTGCGGTCCGGCACTGAAAATCTCAGCGGAATTGCGGGCTTTGGTGCAGCGACTGAAGCGAGCGTTCTCGATATGCCGCGTTTGCAAGCCATGGCCGCGGATCGGGATGATATGGAAAAATCACTGATCAATGCGGGTGCGAGAGTTTTTGGCGCGAATGTCGAGCGCTTGCCACAAACATCGAATTTCGCGTTCGCCGGATTTCGAGCAGAAACCCAGGTCATGGCGATGGACCTGGCCGGCATTGCGGTTTCGTCAGGGGCTGCCTGTTCAAGCGGCAAAGTCAAACGATCAGTCGTGCTGGCTGCGATGGGCGTCAGCGACGATCTATCAGAAAGCGCTATTCGCGTCAGCTTTGGCTGGAATTCAAACCCGGCAGACTTCAAATCTGTCGTGACGGCATGGACGCAGGCGGCGCAACGGGTACGGGCCTAACCCTTCCGCGTATCCAAACTGCCGCACCCGCCTTTGAGTTCGACATATTGCTTGCCATTCTCAAAATTGCTCGGGGTCAGGTGCGTGGTCTTGTCGCCGGTGCAGCCGGATGTGGTCTTGAACTTTATTTTATATTGGCAATTCGGGCTGACGCTGACGGTGAAGCCGTCGCCGTCCATGTTGGCGCCGCCCACGCCAGTTAAGTTTTGTGAGTAAGTACGCTCGTCCAAGGCGCAGGCGCCATCCGTTTTCTCCTGGGTGATGACGACTGACGTCACCAGAGCGGCGGAGCGATTATAGACCCCCATATTCTGACATTCATTGTCCGATCCACAAAAGTCGGACTCGGCAAAGGCGAAACCGCTAAAAGTCGAAAACATGCACGCAGATGCGAGCGCGGCGAATACGTGTTTGAAAACAGTCATAAGATCACACCAAGTTTGATTTTAGGTGACGCCAGACATGGCGCGATCGGACCCGGAGGTGCTACTGTCAGACCTGACAGCATCGTTTTCCCGCGAACCAAAAGACGTGATCGATTGGGCATGGGCAATTTGCCGAGAAGGTGCTTATTGAATTGCCACGCGTTTCAATTTGCAAAGAGGTTCCAATGTACAGTCACATGATGGTCGGCTCTGACGATCTAGAAAAAGCCAAGGCGTTTTACGATGCCACATTCGCAGCCTTGGGCGGCAAGGCCGGCATCATGGATCCAAAAGGTCGGCTGATCTATCTTCACAATGGCGGCGTGTTCATGGTGACCAAGCCTATCGACGGCGAACCGTGCAGTCATGGCAATGGCATGACGATCGGATTGGCCATGGAGAGTCCGGAACAAGCCAAAGCCTGGCATGATGCAGGTCTCGCCGCAGGCGGCGCATCGATCGAGGATCCTCCGGGGTGGCGCGAGCAACCGTCTGGCCGAATGTATCTCGCTTACCTGCGTGATCCAGACGGCAATAAGCTTTGCGCGCTGCATCGCGGTTAGACCTCAGCCATCGCGAACAAGATAAGCGCGACATTCGCACCCTTTCATGTCGATTGGGGGTGAAAAATCCCGACAAGTGCTCCATATTGGCCTCGAGCCAATAGGAGCACGGCATGGATTGCTGCGGCGGTATCGAAGAGCACGAGGACGATTGCGTGGAAGTCAAAGTCAAAGACAGCATTGACGAAGGCACGGTCGCAGCGGCTAAAGCGCTGGAATCAGAGAATTATTCTGCTGGATTCTCGACCGAGATCGAAACCGAATATGCCCCAAAAGGGCTCAATCCGGATATCGTCAAATTCATCTCCGACAAAAAGGGCGAACCCACCTGGCTCCTCGAGTGGCGGATGAAAGCCTACGAGCGCTGGCTGACCATGGACGAACCCGACTGGGCCATGGTCCGCTATGAGCCGATCGATTATCAGGACATCTATTATTACGCGGCACCGAAGGCGGGCGCGAAATATGAGTCGATCGATGATGTCCCTAAGGAAATCCTCGAGACCTATGAAAAGCTTGGCATTCCGCTTCGCGAAGCCGAAGTTCTGCTCGGTGTCGAAGGCGCGGCGGAAACGGCGATAGAGGCGCGCACCGAAGGCGATCGACCCCGGGTCGCAGTGGATGCCGTATTCGACTCCGTCTCGGTCGCCACGACATTCCGCGAAGAACTGAAAAAAGCGGGCGTCATCTTCATGTCCATCTCGGAGGCTGTGCACGAGCATCCTGAGTTGGTGAAGAAATATCTCGGCACGGTCGTGCCTCAGTCTGACAATTACTTTGCCACGCTAAACAGCGCCGTCTTTTCGGATGGCACATTTGTCTATGTGCCGCCGGGTGTGCGCTGTCCGATGGAACTCAGTACTTATTTCCGCATGAACGCAGAAAATACCGGCCAGTTTGAGCGGACGCTGATCGTCGCCGACAAGGGCGCTTACGTGTCTTATCTCGAAGGCTGCACGGCGCCGATGCGGGACGAGAACCAGCTCCACGCCGCTGTCGTCGAACTGGTTGCGCTGGAAGATGCTGAAATCAAATATTCGACCGTCCAGAACTGGTGGCCGGGCGATGAGAATGGCAAAGGCGGAATCTATAATTTCGTCACCAAGCGCGGCGATTGTCGCGGCGCGCGCTCCAAGATCAGCTGGACACAAGTCGAGACGGGTTCTGCGGTCACCTGGAAATATCCAAGCTGCGTCCTGCGCGGCGATGACAGTGTTGGCGAATTCTACTCCATTGCCGTCACCAATGGCCGGCAAATGGCCGATACGGGCACGAAAATGATCCATCTCGGCAAGCGCACCCGATCACGAATTATCTCTAAAGGCATCAGCGCCGGTAAATCTGACAACACGTATCGAGGCTTGGTGTCGGTCAACAAGAAGGCCGATCAGGCGCGCAATTTCACCCAATGTGACAGTCTCTTGATCGGCGATCGGTGCGGCGCGCATACCGTGCCTTATGTCGAAAACCGCCGCGCCGATGCGCAGTTGGAGCATGAGGCCACGACGACCAAATTGTCTGACGATCAACTATTCTACGTCCGCCAACGCGGGATTGGCGAAGAAGAGGCCGTGGCGCTTCTGGTCAACGGATTTGTCCGCGAGGTGCTGCAAGAGCTGCCAATGGAATTCGCGGTCGAAGCGCAAAGCCTTCTGAAAGTCAGTCTAGAGGGCAGTGTCGGTTAGGACTTTCTGGTCGATTGGCTGAATGTGAACGAAAACGCTAATGACAAGATCAGCGGCACCCAGATGGGGAGTTCGCCAAGCCCGGGTGTCTCAAAAGCCTGAGCGATATGGTCGTCCACACACCACCAGAGTAGAAACAGCCACATGAGAGAAGTCCTTTCTTGTTCTTATTGATAAACAATAAGAATGGTGAGGTTCAATTTCAAGATGCGTGTGACGGAATAGATTGCGGGCACCACAACAAATATTGACTGAAGCATGAATCAGACTTGACCTGTTCTTGTTTTGTGCCAGTATTTGATCATGGCTACGGACAATCTATTCATTCTGCATTTGGGGGCGCTACGTGAGGATGTGTCCCGCATTGCCGATGGCATGGCTGCGCTCTCGGCAGAAATGCGCGCCACTCGGCAGCATGTTGCAGGTCTGGCGGCGTTGCAGGACCATGATCATGTCGAGCTTGCACAAATCAAGATGCGATTGAATCGCCTGGAGCGCGGTCTCAAAGGCGTATCGTAGGCTTGAGCCAGATCGTGTACGTGTTCGGCATGACACTTGCTCTGATCTAGCTCATGAATTCGCGTGTGAGACGAAAATTAACGAAACTGTCCCGTTTTTGGCTCGGGTTGGGGGCATTTGCGCTCGCAGCGTGCGCAAATGCGCCGTCAGAAAATCGTATCTATCTCTCGCCCAATGGCGCTGTGTCTCAGCCTGTTTTGAACTCAATCGAGGTTGCCGGAATAGACGAGGCGCTTGCGCGTTTCCTCAGTGCGGACGCTGATGATCTGATCTTGCTGCCGAACCGGCTCGACCGCACCAAACTCGATTTTTCTCTCGACAGCCTGTTGGTCATCGATAAATGGCTCGCCGATCTGCACACCGTCAATCGTTTGCAATCCGAAACCGGCAAAGCCGGAGAATCGCTGATCCTGGATGGCCGCGGCGACAATTCAGTCATCTTTGCCGGCCTCTATCTTGGCCAAACCATCCGCGCCAATTCGAATTTGAATTGGCAATGGGAACGTTTTGACACGTTCCTCGCCGCCAATCCGACATTTGCGGAACACTATGGCCGCGCTCCAGGGCTGGATCTGTTCGTTCTGGCTGGCCCTCAGGGGGCCGCGACTCCGATCAATACAGCCCTGAAGCGGGTTGTGCATGGCAAAGAGGAAAGTGTTTATTTCATTGGCAATTTCTTGATCAATGAAGTGGATTTGAACGCCGCCACCACAGGCCAGGACCTGCTCGGTATGGATCGCCGCGACTGGGGCGGCTGATTTTCGCTGCGTGTGCGGCCTTTTGCACTTTGATTCTGCGCTAATCAGCTCTACATGCGGCGCATGTTATTACTTGATGATCTGAGCGCCACGGTCGGCGAAGAGGATGAGGCAAAGACCATAATCAATGGTCTGTCTCTGGAAGTGCCTGCGGGCGAAGTGCATGCCATTATGGGTCCCAACGGGGCCGGCAAATCGACTTTGTCTTATGTGCTGACCGGACGGGACGGATATGAGGTCACCGGCGGCTCGGCGACATTGGATGGCGTTGACATTCTCGACATGGACCCCGAGGCGCGCGCGTCGAAAGGCCTGTTCCTGTCTTTCCAATACCCTGTCGAGATTCCGGGTGTGCCAGTCATGACATTCGTCCGAACGGCGATGAACGCCCAGCGCAAGTTGCGCGGCGAGGAAGAGATATCCGCGCCTGACTTCATCAAGAAATCGCGCGAGATCGGAAAACAGTTGAATCTGTCGACAGAAATGTTGAAACGCCCGCTCAATGTCGGGTTTTCCGGTGGCGAGAAAAAGCGGCTCGAAATCTTTCAGATGATGATGCTGGAGCCGTCATTTGCGATCCTAGACGAAACCGATTCCGGCCTCGATATCGATGCCTTGCGCACGGTCGCCGACGGGGTCAATGCCTTACGCAATCCAAAGCGCGGCATGCTGGTGATCACGCATTACCAACGCCTGCTGGATCACATCAAACCAGACAAGGTGCACGTTCTGGCAAATGGCAAAATCATCAAAACCGGCGGCCCTGAACTGGCGCTTCGGCTCGAAGCAGAAGGGTATGATGGCGTGCTCGGAGAGGCGGCCTAGTGACCTTGTCAATTGACGCGCTCAAGGAAAAATTCCGCAATCCGGGTCCCGTCGAGCTGGAGCTAATTGCGCGCTATGCCATGCTGCCGGAAAGCGGGCAGCGCGAGCGCGCGTTCTCAGCTTTTGCAGAAACAGGCCTGCCGCATCGGCGAATGGAAGCGTGGCGTTGGACGGACTTCAAAGCCGCCATTCGTTCCATCGAGGCGCCTGAAACGCCGGGTCAATCAGTGCCATTACCAAGTGGGGACTGCCCGGTCATCGCGTTTTCCGGTACGAAAACAGAGCTGCCGACCGCATTGCCACCCGGCATTCAGCTTCATTCGCGCACGGACGCGCAAGCGCTCGGCAATGCCGAGGAGGTGCCGCTCGGCGCACTGACGGCAGCATTGGCCGGCCGAGTCGGTGGCCTTGATACACTGATCATCGAAGTCACGGAGAAGACAGAAACGCCGCTGCATATCATCACGCGCAGCGATCGCGATGAGACCAATTTTGCACGGGTTGCTGTGATTGTGCGTCCAGGCGCGAGCCTCGATCTGGTCGAAAGTCATCTTGGCGGTGCGGGCTTCTCTTCCTTCCTGATCGAGATCGGCATGCAAGACGGTGGGCACGTTCGCCGGACGGTTCTGCAAAAAGCCAGCGCCGATGAAGCGCAAGCGGTGACGGCGATTGTCAGCCTGGGCGATAAGTCAGAATACACTCAGACGGCGCTGTCTTTCGGTGCGCACGTCGCGCGTTTGGAGACGCGTCTGACGCATCAGGAAAGTGGTTCGCATGCAACGCTCAATGGGGCGTATCTTTGCGCCGATGGCTTTCATTCGGATTTTACCAGCCATGTTCGCCATGGCGCTCCGTCTTCGGTCACACGTCAGGTGACAAAGGGCGCGGTCTTGGATGGTGGGACAGGCGTGTTTCAGGGCAAGTTCCACGTGCCGCGTACGGTTGGACAACACACCGATGCCGACATGCAGCACCAAGCCTTGCTGCTCGAGGATGGTGCTCAGGTGTTCGCCAAACCAGAACTCGAAATCTATGCCGACGATGTCGAGTGTGCGCATGGCAATACGTCTGGCGCGCTCGATCCGAACCAGCTTTTCTATATGCGGCAGCGTGGCATTCCGGAAACCCAGGCCAAGGCGCTGCTGACAGAAGCCTTCATCGCCGAAGCTCTGGAATCCGCAAATGAGGGCGTTCACGACGCTCTGCTTGAGGCTGCACGCACCTTTCTGGCGGAGAGTGCGTAATGCCTCGCCCGATTGATCTCGACGCAATCCGCGCGGAGTTTCCAATTCTGTCGCGTCATGTGAATGACAAACCACTTGTCTATTTCGACAATGCTGCGAGTGCGCAAAAACCGGATGCCGTCCTGGACGCGATGTCGACACAAGCGCGTACAGCCTACGCGAATGTCCATCGTGGCATCCACACTTTGGCGAACGAAACCACCGAATCCTATGAGGGCGCGCGTGAGAAGATCCGATCCTTCATCAATGCCGGGTCTGTGAATGAGATCATTTTCACCAAAGGTGGTACAGAAGCCATCAATCTCGTCGCCAATGGCATCGCTGATCAGATTAAACCGGGTGACGAGATTGTGCTTTCCATTATGGAGCATCACTCGAATATCGTGCCCTGGCATTTCTTGCGCGAGCGGCACGGCGCCGTGTTGAAATGGGTCGAAGTCGACGAGACGGGTGCTCTGGATATGGCCAGCCTCGAGAAAGCCATCACTGACAAGACACGACTGCTCGCGATCACGCATATGTCGAATGTGCTGGGCACAGTGACAGACGCAGCGAAGATCACCCGTTTGGCACATTCAGCAGGGGCAGAAGTCTTGTTTGACGGGTGTCAGGCCGGGGTGCATCTGGAGGTCGATGTCCAGGCTTTGGATTGCGACTATTACGTCCTGACCGGACACAAAATCTACGGCCCGAGCGGCATTGGCGCGCTTTACGGCAAGGCTGAGGCGCTGGCGCAGTTACGTCCATTCCAGGGCGGCGGCGAGATGATCGAGATCGTCGAGCGTGAACGGGTCACTTACAATCAAGCGCCTCACAAGTTCGAAGCGGGCACCCCCCCGATCTTGCAAGCGATTGGATTTGGCGCGGCGATTGATTGGCTCAATCAATTCGATAAATCTGAAATTCTGGCGCATGAGCACGCCGTCTATCAACGCGCATATGAAGGCGTCCGCGGAATCAATGGCTTGCGGGTGCACGGCACGGCGCCGGGCAAAGGCGCGGTCTTGTCGTTTTCGATAGATGGCACGCATCCTCATGATCTCGCGCAGATTTTGGATCGCTATGGCGTGGCCGTCCGGGCAGGGCACCATTGCGCGCAACCTTTGATGGATCATCTCGGTGTTTCCGCGACCGCACGCGCAAGCTTTGCATTGTACAATAGCGAAACCGAAGTCGATGCCTTCATCGAAGCGCTACACAAAGCGCGCGGGATGCTTATATAGAGATCGATATGGCTGACGATATGACCCCTCGCGATGTAATTGACGTCTCTGCTCCGGAAACGCCGGAAGAGACGAAATCTGCGATTCCGCAACACGAACTCAATCGCATCACGGATGATTTGATCGCCGCTTTTAAAACCGTGTATGACCCTGAAATTCCAGTCGATATCTATGAATTGGGGCTGATTTACAAAGTCGATATTGATGATGATCGAAAAGTCGACATCGATATGACTTTGACCGCACCTGGTTGCCCGGTGGCGGGCGACATGCCGGGATGGATTGAAACCGCGGCGCGAACCGTTGAAGGCATTATAGATGTCGAAGTGCGTTTAACCTTCGATCCGCCTTGGGATCCGTCGCGAATGTCAGACGAAGCGCGATTGGCGCTGAACATGCTTTAATTGAAGCGCAAGCGTTTCGATATTATGTAAGAGATATGGCTAGACGACCCAGACCCAAACTCGTGACCCTGACCGATGCCGCCGCAGCGCGCGTCTCTGAAATCATGTCGGAGAAAGGCACGGGCTTCTTGCGCGTGGGCGTCACCAATGGTGGCTGCGCGGGCATGGAATATGTCATGGATTATGTCGATGCACCGGAAATGCTGGACGAGATCGTCGAAGACAAAGGCGTCAAAATCGTTGTCGATGCAAAGGCCGTGTTATTCTTGCTAGGCTCAGTCGTCGATTACGAAACGACCCTGTTGCACGAGAAGTTTACCTTCACCAATCCGAACCAGACAGATGCGTGCGGCTGCGGCGAGAGCGTTACAATCGTCCCCGCCGCAGCTGAATAAGTCTTCCGCGTCGAATTAGGCCAGACAGCCATCAGCGAATGTTTTGAAATCGCTGTTAATTGTCGGCGGTGCATATTCGAACGAACCGCGGCGACCAAGATCGACCGTGATTTTCTTACCAGTCACCACAGCGTTATAGAGCCGCCGTGCATATTTGTTCTCCACCGGTGAGGTCATATTGCGGGTTGGCAGAAACACCCATTTTGATGTCGCCGGCTCTTTGCCTTCAACCGTCAGCGTCGCTTGAACGCTGCGGGTTCGGACGGAGCGTGAAGACAATTTATCTTCGACATTGCCGTCGAGGCTGAATGTCGCGGAAATTTTTCCGGCATCATTGCACCCCAGAACGAGCGCTGGTGCGCCGGCTTCAGTGGAGAAAATGGCTTTACCATTTGATTCTTCCAACAAACTCCACTCGCCCGAAACTTCGAGACTATCGGCGGCGTGAGCGCTGGTGGCGAAAGCGGCTGCGGCGAGCAGGGCGGGGACAAGTTTCATATCGTTCCTCTTGCATAGATTATTGTTTTTCAATAACTGATTATCGAAAAAGGGCAAGAGCTTTTTTGTGAACTTTTCGATAAAGTTCGGCGTTCCGACAGAGAATCCTTTGTCATGAAAGGCGTTTTGAGTCTTGTATGGACATGGAGGAGCTGACGTCATGACACTTTTTATTCTCGGTCTCGCGATTTTTTTCGGGTTGCACTTTTATTCCGCAGTGCGGTCACGTGCGCCGGACAAGGATTTGAAGGTGCGTCTCGGCTACGGCCCCTATATGGGGCTTTATAGCATCCTGTCGCTGATCGGCTTTGTCTTGATCGTATATGGTTTTGGGGCCACGCGTGGGGCTGGGGTGGTTTATGTGCCACCGACCGGGCTGGCACACATCAACCTTGTATTGACGCTGCCGGCAATGATCTTGCTGGTCGCGTCACAAATCCCGGCAGGCCGCATCAAGAAGATGAGCAAACATCCGATGTTGCTCGCAATTAAATTGTGGGCGCTGGGTCATTTATTGGCAAATGGCGAACTCAATTCTGTGATTTTGTTCGGCAGTTTTCTCGCTTATGCCGTCTTTGATCGCATCATGGTCAAACGCCGGGGTGACAATGGTCCGGATGCCTCAGTCGCCCTGAGCAGTGGGTCGGACATGATCGCCATTGTCGGTGGCATTGCCGTTTGGGCAGCGATTGCGTTCTGGTTGCATCCGATCCTGTTTGGCGTTGACGCTCTGCCAACTGGATGATGCCCAAGCCTTGCCTCGCAAGGGAGCTCTGTTAAAGCGAAGCCATTCGTAGATTAAGCAGGGGGCCGCATGTCCGCTCAGGCCAGAATACGCCGTAAGACCGTTCGCGATATCGCCAAAGCCAAGCGCGGCGATCCGTTGGTTTGTTTGACCGCTTATGACGCCCAAATGGCGCAAATACTCGATCCGCATTGTGACATATTGCTGGTTGGGGATAGCCTTGGAATGGTTGTGCATGGTCTGCCGTCCACAGTTGGCGTCACCATGGAAATGATGATTCTGCATGGTCAGGCCGTGATGCGCGGGGCGTCGCAAGCCTTCGTCGTGGTTGATATGCCATTCGGTTCGTATGAGACAAATTCCGACCAGGCGTTCCTCAACGCGGCGAGAATTATGCAGGAAACTGGCTGTCAGGCCGTCAAAATCGAAAGCGGAACGTATGCCGCGACTCAGATCGCACACATGGTCGAGCGCGGGATCCCGGTCATGGGGCATGTCGGATTGCGCCCACAGGCAATCAATGTCGACGGTGGGTTCCGGGCCAAGGGGCGCACAGACGACGAATGGACGCGTGTGATCGCTGAGGCCGTCGCCGCGGATCAAGCCGGCGCGTTCGCAATTGTGGTTGAGGGCGTTGCCCCAGACTTGGCCGACAAGATTACCGAATCGGTCAGCTGTCCGACCATCGGAATCGGTGCATCCGCGGGCTGTGATGGACAAATTCTCGTCACCAATGACTTGTTGGGTATGACCGATTGGGTGCCAAAATTTGTGAAGAAAAACGCCGATCTCAAGTCGATCATCGGAAATGCTGCTGAAACCTACTCGACTGAGGTCAAAGCGCGGACATTTCCGGCGGCAGAACAAACCTATCAGCTGTCGAAAACTGCAACCAGCTAACCTTGTCCGTTGCGGGCGAGCACGGGCACGGCTAGGGTGCGCGCAATTGCGCAGATGAATTTCTCTGGAGACTGTTTTTGGCCGACATTTTTGAAGAAGTCGAAGAAGGTTTACGCCAGGATCGGCTGACCGGTCTGTGGAAGAAGTATGGTGTATTCGCTTACATCGCTGCGGCGCTTCTGATCGGCGGCGTTGCCCTCAATGAATATCTGAAAGTGCAGGCGGTTAAGACCACTGAACGAAACGCGCTACGGTTGGAAACGGCGTTGAATGAAGTAGAGGCGCGCAACTATGAAGAAGCGGCTGCGCAGCTGACAGCAATCGTTGGTGACGAAATTGCACCGTCAAATGTCGCTGCTCATTATCTGGCCGGGGTACGGCTCGATGGAAACGGTGACGTCATCGCGGCAGCGGACATTCTGGCAAACGCGGTTGGCGAAGTGCAAGATCCGACCGAAAAACTCGCTTTGATCAAGTCTGCTTATTTGAAGGCCGATACGGTCAGCCGCGAAGAGTTGACCGGCCTACTTGCGCCTCTGGCGGATGATGACGGCCCGTTCGGGGCGCTGGCAAAAGAGTTGATCGCTGCGAAAGCCCTGCAGGACGGTGATATTGAGTTCGCGCGAAGAGAATTCAGTTTCCTCAGGCTTGCCCAAAATGTGCCACCTGGTGTGGTTACACGTGCTTCTCAGGCGCTCGACGCGTTGCCGCCTGTAAGTGAAACAGAGCCCGCACCCGCGGACGAAACTGACACGTCAGCTGAATCAGAAGCCGGCGAACCGACTGAGGAGACGCCTGAATGAGCTTTCGTTCTGTATATCGACCCGCATTGGCGTTCGCCGCTTGTATGAGCTTGGCGGGATGCTCGCTTCTGGATGGCGGACGGGCCGATCGCGAAGCTCAAGAAGCCCTGGATAAGGAAGGGCGGATCACAATGGTGCTCGGCGATGACAGCCTTGAGCCCGATCCAAGCTTGTTGAGCGAAGTAATCACATTGCCACCGCCACGTGAGCTGACTGATGGATGGCCACAGGCCGGAAGCCGGGCCAGTAAAGCCATTGGCCATATTGGCGTGGCCAGCGATTTGGTGGTTGATTGGCGCGCAAATGTCGGCGACGGCTCTGACCGCCGATCCGCCCTCACGACCCCCCCGGTCGCTTCTGCTGATCGAATCTTCACGATTGATTCTCGGCAGATGATCGTCGCAACTGATGCGTCGAACGGACGTCGGATTTGGAGCGAAAAGCTCGACTCGAGTAACAAGCGAGATGGCACCGGCATTGGATCTGGTATTGCGTTGGAAGGGGATCGCCTCGTGATTGCTAGCGGGCTCGGTTTTGTCGCCGCGCTCGATGCCAATGATGGTAGCGAATTGTGGCGGACCGAAACCGAAGCGCCGATGACCGGATCCCCGACCATCAAAGATGACCGGATCTTTGTCTCTTCAAACAATAATGAAGTCCTCGCCATGGATTTGCTGACAGGCGAATTGTTGTGGAGCGATCAGGCGATTGCTGAATCAGCGCGCGTGCTGGGCTCGCCGAGTCCCGCTGCCGTCGAAGACATTGTGGTGGCGCCTTATTCATCAGGTGAGGTTATTGCTTATTTGTCCTCCAATGGACGCCGCTTATGGAGTGAGGCATTGGCCAGCGTCGGTCAGTTTACGCCAATTTCTTCCATCAATGATATTGGTGCGCGACCGATCCTCGGCGGAGGACTGGTCTTTGCTGCAAGTCAATCCGGCGTGCTCGCAGCGATTGATGGGCGAACCGGAAATCGAGTATGGCAACAACCAATCGGCACCACCCAGGCGCCAGCCTTGGCCGGCGAGTATCTGTTCGTCATGGGTGTGGATGCTGATCTTGCTTGTATCAAAGCCGGAACCGGCCAGGTCGTCTGGGTGAAACCGCTGCAAAAATTCTCGAACGAGAAAAAGCAGGAGGGACGACTAACCTATGCAGGGCCGGTAATTGCTTCCAATCGCGTGCTGGTCGTTTCATCAAAAGGCGAGCTGATCGCATTTGATCCGCAAAGCGGGAATGAGCTAGACCGCTTGAAAATTGGTGATCCTGTCTATATCGAGCCGATTGCAGTTCAAGACAAATTGCTGGTTCTGACTGATGATGCGCGACTCGTAGCTATTCGCTGAGGCGAAACTCGGCGCGCAAAGGATTTAACCGAGGCGCGTCATGCCATTGAAAATTGCCATTGTGGGCCGCCCGAATGTGGGCAAGTCGACCCTGTTTAATCGCCTGGCTGGAAAGCAACTGGCATTGGTCGATGACCAACCAGGGGTCACCCGTGACCGCAAGGAAGCGGAAGGGCGTCTAGCGGATTTGCCCTTAATCCTGATCGACACGGCAGGGTTTGAGGATGTTTCTGACGACTCCCTCGAAGCGCGGATGCGCCAACAAACCGAGATCGCCATACGCGAGGCCGAGCTGGCTCTGTTCCTCATAGATTCGCGTGTCGGCGTGACGGCCATGGATGAACGGTTCGCGCAAATACTGCGACGGGCAGATATGCCGATCGTCCTGGCTGCGAACAAAGCAGAAGGGCGGGCCGGCGACCAGGGGCTTTTGGAGGCGTGGAACCTCGGGCTTGGTGAACCGGTTGGTTTGTCAGGCGCGCATGGCGAAGGCCTGTCCGACCTCTATGCGGGTATTCGCGAGGCCCTCGGTGAAGAGGCGTTTGAAGAGGCCCTGAAAGAAGAGGAAGTTGAAGAACAGGATAGCTTCAATCATGGCATTCTCGAACAGCTTGAAGGGCTGGATATGGATGATCCATTCCTCAACCAGTCGAAGCTTGAAGCGGCATTTGAAAAAGCCGGAATCGATGATGCAGCCGAAGGCGAGGCCATCGAAGACGCGAAAGCGGCAACCAAGACTCGTCCTATTCGCTTGGCCATTGTCGGTCGGCCTAATGCCGGTAAATCGACGCTGATCAACCAGCTCGTCGGAGAGCAGCGTTTGCTGACGGGGCCCGAAGCCGGCATTACCCGGGATTCGGTCACCCTACAGTGGACGTGGGAAGGCCGCGAAGTGCGTCTGGTGGATACCGCGGGCTTGCGACGGAAATCAAAAGTGCAAGAACGCCTGGAGAAAATGTCGACGGGCGAGACGGTCCGGTCGTTGAAATATGCTGACGTTGTCGCATTGGTCATGGATCCTGAAGACTCGTTCGAGAAACAGGATTTGCAAATCGCTGATCTGGCAATCCGCGAGGGGCGAGCGGTGGTGTTCGTGGTGTCGAAATGGGATACGATCAAGAACCATGGCATGGCGATGAAAGAGCTTGAGCGACGTTTGAAGGAACACCTGCCGCAAGCAAAAGGGGCTGCCTTGGTGACCCTTTCAGGCTTAACTGGAAAGCGTGTCGAACGCCTTATGCCTGCGGTTGCTAAAACCTATGATGATTGGTGCGCGCGGGTAAAGACTGGCGATTTGAATCGATGGTTACGATATATGATCGAGCGTAATCCACCACCAAGTGTTCAAGGCAAACGCATCAAGCCGCGATACATGGCCCAGATCAAAGCCCGTCCCCCGACCTTTGTTCTGATCGCCTCACGTGGCGATCAGATGCCGGAACAATATAAGCGCTATCTGGTCAACGGCCTGCGCGAAGCATTTGAATTGCCTGGTGTGCCCATTCGATTGAATGTGAAACAAGGGGCAAACCCTTACGCGGACAAAGCACGACGGAAGCGCTAAGGCGAACCATTCAGGCGCACTGGCATGGTGTCGAGACCGCGCGTGCCGATACGTTTTGACCATTTCACGCCGGCCCCAAGCTCCAGGTTCGGCCATCGCTCAACGATCTTGGCGAGGACCAGTTCGGCCTCCATCTTGGCCAAATGCAACCCGAGACAGATGTGCGGGCCACCCCCCCAACCCGTGTGACGGTTCGGGCGGCGTTGAAGGTCTAGTACTAGCGGCTGATCAAACACCGCTGGATCCAAGTTCGCAGCACCCAAAATGGCCATGATTTTCTCGCCACGTTCGAACGGGACTCCAGCCAGCTCGGTATCATTGACGACAAATCTTGGTTTGGTCAGGTAAACGGGCATTGCAAACCGCATCAATTCATCAACCGCAATGCGCCATCCATCGGCATCCAGAGTCTTCGCTTTTTGCCAGGCATTTTCCACGGTTATAAGGGTGTGCAGACCGCTCGACAGGAGATTGGTGGTGGTGTCATGACCGGCCACAAACAGAACCAATACCAAAGAAACGAGCTCATCTTCGCTCATTTGCCCGCCATCCGCTTCTGCTTCGATCAGCGCGCTCAACAATCCCGGGCGCGGATGATCGCGCATGGCTTGGATTTCAGCCCGCAATTGTTTGATCACTTTGCCCATTCCGCCCAAAGCACGAAGAATACCCCAGGTGGAAGACGCAGCCGAAAAGCCGGCCATTGTAGCTGTTAGGCGATCCCGGGCAGCATCAGACAATCCAAGCATATTGCTGATCACCATCAGCGGAAGCGGTCGAAACAGGCTTGAAACCAAATCAACCTTTGTCGCGCCGCGCTTCGCCACCTCATCCAAATACCGGTCGGCGAGTGCCGCGACTTGATCGCGGCCGTTCTCAATTGCCGCGCGTCTGAAGGGTGTATCCGCCTGTCGTCGCAAGCGTTGGTGATCCGGATCATCAAGCGATAAGAGGTTTTGGGAAAGCAAGCGCAATGATTGCGGGATGAAGGGAAGTCCGAACGCGCGCTGATGACCTGCGTTTCGAGCATCAAGGGCGAACCGATCTGATTCTTTCAAAATCGACTGCACAGCAGAATGCGTCAGCGCCGCTTTAACGTTCCCGAGGAGCGGCATCTTGCACAACACAAAGGGACCATCGCGCTGTGCATCCGCCAGGAATGTGTGAGGCGAGGCTTTGAATGCAGGCGAATTGATATCCAATGTGCGCATCACATTACGTTAGCCCCGATCAAAAAGCGGCACAATGGACGCGGTTCGCGATCCGTGCAGTGCGTAAACCCTGTGTTGTTGCCTGGAAAAGTTAGGGCTGCAGAAGGGTTTGCGCGCATTGAATAAACTCCACTTTAAGTAGTTTTTTGTATCTATGGTTCCCAAGGAAACACTATGATTCAAAACCTTGAGCCTCTCGCGAATGACAATGCGGAATTGACCGGCGCAGCGCCGATGTCACAATTCTACGCACAACTGATCGCTGAAAATTCGACAGATCCGATCGCTATTCTTGATGCACAGGCCCGCATGGAATGGGTCAATGCCGCCTATGAGGCTGCAACCGGATACTCGCGCGAAGAGTGCGCTGGAAAAACCCCCGGGGATTTGCTGACCGGGCCTGAAACGGACCGCGAGACATTGCGCGACCTGATGCGCGCCGGAAGCGAAAAACGGTCCATGCGTTGCGAGGTGAAGCAATATCGCAAATCGGGCGTTCCCTACTGGGCAGAAATCATTCTCACACCCATTCTCGATGAGAAACAGGAGGTCACGCACTATCTGGTCTTCGCGCGGGATGTGACAGAACGGCGAGACCTTGAACGTGATCGTAAGATCGCGCGGGAGAATGAACAGCGCAGACAAGCCGAACGTCGTGTGCTCTCCAAAACCACGGAATGGTTATACGCGGCGCGTTCACTCGACGATTTGTACAATGTGGTTGAATGCTGTGCGCCGAAATTGATGCCGGCGAGCAGCGGTGCGCTCTACATATACTCCAATTCGCGGGATGTTCTCGATCTGGCGGTCGGGTGGGGCAACTCTCCTCCGCCGAATTATATCGAACCCGATGATTGCTGGGCGCTGCGGCGGGGTCGTGCCTATCACTTTGGAAATGAAGACATCGAATTTCCATGCGGTCACTATCACGGTGATGTCGCGTCTTCGTTCTGTTTGCCGTTGCTTGCGCACGGTGAGACGATTGGCATGCTTTGGTGTCACACCGATGCTGCTTGCCAGGCCGAAGAGGGGGGGCACGCCCGTTACTGGGATGTCGCTTTGATGTTGGCCGAACAGGTCAGCCTGACCATTGCGAATGTGCGGTTGCGCCAGGAATTGCAGGATCGTTCCATCAAGGACCCTCTGACGGGGCTGTGGAATCGGCGGTATTTCCTCGATTGTCTACGCCGGGAAAAAGCGCGTGCAGATAGCAATGAGCTGGGATTTTCATTGATCTCAATCGACATCGATCATTTCAAACGGTTCAACGATCATCACGGACACGATGCTGGCGATCTGGTGTTGCGACGGGTCACGGCAGAGCTTGTCAGTGCTGCCGGCGCGGCTGGAATTGTCTGCCGCGTCGGGGGCGAAGAGCTTGCGGTGATTTGTCCGGAAATGCATGGCGAAGCTGCGATGACGTTTGCGCAGAGTTTGCACAATGCGGTCAAGCGCGTTGATATTGTCTATCAGGGTGAAACGCTGCCTTGCGTCACGTTTTCGGCGGGCGTTTCAACCTATCCGTCCGATCACAGTTCTATCGATGAAATGATGCGGAATGCCGACAATGCCTTGTATCAGGCTAAACGCGCCGGGCGTGATCGTGTGGTCATGTATCAACGTGATGATGCGCAGCGCTGGGTCTTGGCGCGCGACGATCGACCTTAAGTCCTCGACAACAATTCCCGAACATCAATGCGGGCATTGTTTCGCGTTTCCGTCGCCTCCAATAACGGAACGATATGCGCTGCTACCGCGTCAGGAGCGGGCAGCGTCATCGGGTCTTCGCCCGGCATAGCGTCAGCGCGCATTTGTGTGCGGGTCGCGCCTGGATCAAACAAGTTGATGTTGAGCGCCGTTGCTTCATTTTCGTCTGCCCAGGCAAAGACCAGTGCCTCCAGCCCCGCCTTGGACGCCTGATAAGGTCCCCAGAAGGCGCGCGGACGCGGGACGACGCCTGATGTCACAAACACCGCGCGCGGTGCAGATGAACGTCGCAGGAGCGGATCAAGCACACGGATCAAGCGCCAATTGGCGCTCAGATTGACATCGATGACCTCGTTAAACTGGCGTTCTCCACCAGCTTGCAGCGGCCCGATGGTTCCGAGCAAGCCGGCATTGGCCAAAACGCCATCGAGTCGTCCAAACTTTTCTGCAATGGCCAGACCCATGGGTTCAAACGCAGCAGCATCTTTGAGATCAAACGGTATCAGCGTCATTGAGCCGCCTACTGTCCGGATTTCATCATCCAGGCTTTCAAGCGCCTTTCTCGACCGGGCCAATGCAATGACATGATGGCCGGCCTTTGCCAGGGCCAGGCAAGCAGCGCGACCAATGCCTTGTGATGCGCCGGTGACGAGCGTGATACGTTTTTCCATCTGGGCGCCGTAGCGAAGCCGGACCGACTAGTCCAGCAGCGATAGCTGTCTTTCTTTACTGCTCTCATTCTGATCGTGATCGATCAGGCGGGTCGGGTAATCGCCGGTGAAGCAGTGATCCGCAAATGCAGGGGTCTCGACATCATAATCGACGCCGATTGCACGATACAATCCAGGTACAGACAAGAAGCCCAGGCTTTCGACTTTCAAAAAGTCTCGCATTTCTTCAAGCGAATGATTGGCCGCAAGCAATTCGCTTCGGTCGGCCATGTCGATTCCATAAAAGTCCTGATGAGTGATTGGTGGACTGGCGGATCTGAAATGGATTTCCTTCGCCCCCGCATCACGGACCATTTGTACGATCTTGCGCGAAGTGTTGCCGCGGACGATTGAATCATCGACCAGCAAAACCCGCTTACCTTCGAGCACTGCACGGTTCGGCGAGTGCTTTCTCGAGACCGCGCGTTGGCGTCCGGTTTGCGTGGGTTGAATGAACGTCCGCCCGACATAATGCGATCGAATGATGCCGAGCTGAAACGGGACGCCTGACGCCTCGGAAAATCCGATTGCGGCCGGAACGCCTGAATCCGGCACTGGGACCACAACGTCAATTTCGGCAGGATGTTCTGCGGCCAATTGATGCCCCATCTTGCGCCGGACATCGTAGACTGATCGGCCCTGAACAATGCTGTCTGGGCGTGCGAAATAAACATACTCGAACAAACAGGGGCGGATCGGTTGAGACGGGAAGGGGTTGTAGGATTTGATCCCATCCTTGTTGATGATCACCACTTCACCCGGATCGATTTCGCGCACAATTTCGGCGCCCATAAGGTCAAGTGCACAAGTCTCTGATGCAAGCACAAATGCCGTGCCGATCTGACCCAGGACCAAGGGGCGCAATCCGGATGGGTCACGCGCACCGATCAACTTTTTGTTGGTCATGCCGACAAAAGAAAAGCCACCCTCAATTTGACGGATGGCATCTAGGAAACGGTCGGATACGGTTTCTTGATCGCTGCGGGCAAGGAGGTGCAAGATGACCTCGGTGTCCATGGTCGATTGAAATATCGACCCCTTGCGCACGAGCTTCTTTCGTAAGGCTCGCGCATTGGTCAGATTGCCATTGTGCGCAATTGAGAAACCGCCTGAATCAAGGTCGGCGTAAATCGGTTGAATGTTGCGAATGGCAGGCTTGCCTTGTGTCGAATAGCGATTGTGCCCAATGCCGCGATCACCAGGTAGGCGATCAGACACGTCGCCCCCGAAATTTTCGCCGACCAGCCCCATATGGCGTTCACCATGGAACTTCTCGCCATCAAAAGTCGTGATGCCACACGCTTCCTGTCCGCGGTGTTGCAGGGCGTGCAATCCGAGCGCAACGAGGAGGGAAGCTTGAGGGTGGCCAAAGACGCCTACGACGCCACATTCCTCGCGAGGCTTGTCGTCATCATGGTCAAACATCATTCGACTAACCCTCACGGTCTGTTCGTGCGCGGATTATTCTGACGCGGTCTCCACGTCAAGGTCGGATGTCTGTGCCGTGCGCTCTGCAAGCTCCGGAGCGCGGTCACCGAGGTAATTGGCACCAGCGGCAATCAACGGGTAAGTCCTTGCTTGCGTTACGAATTCCGGGATCTGATCACGATCCATTGCGAGATTGAGTAGGTAAACAAAGAAAATCAGCACGACACCGCCGCGGGCGAATCCAAATAGTCCACCGGCAACCCGATCCAGCAATCCAATGCCATCGACGCCCTGAATGGTTTTTGAAAGATTGGCCCCGAACCAGGCAACCGCGACATAAACCAGTAGAAACACGACCACAAAAATAATCGCATCAGGCATCCAGTCCGGAGAATTGGCCGGAAGCAAATTGTCGAGTTGAACGACGAAGTATTTCCGGGCAAAGAAAGCGGCGGCGATCGCGGCGATGAATGCGCCTAGCGTTGCAAGTTCCCGCATGAAGCCTCGGGCCAGGGCCATCAATGTCGAGACGATCACGATTACGATCGCCACGGCATCAAAGGCTGTAAGGGCTTCCATCATTGGGCAGCTTCCGGTGCGATCAACTCTACTAAATCAGATAGGCGCTTGATCGGGGTGATCGTCAAGCCTTCTATCGCTGTTGGACTGCCATCTGGTGCGAATGCCTGTTCGAATCCGAGCCGTGCGGCTTCTTTCAATCTTTGCTCCATCCGGGCCACAGGTCGGACCGCGCCCGACAAAGCAACCTCCCCGAAATAGATCGATTTTCGTGGGCCCGGATTTGAGGCCGCTGAGGTCAACAGAGCGGCCGCCGCTGCCAGGTCGCCGGCAGGTTCTGATATTCTATATCCACCCGCCACTGACAAATAGACATCGCGCCCACCCAGGGTCACGCCGCAGCGGGCTTCAAGCACGGCGAGCAGCATGGCCAGTCGATTGCTGTCCCAACCGACAATGGACCGGCGCGGGGTGCCATACGCGCTCGGGGCGACCAGAGCTTGAACCTCGGCAAGAACCGGCCGAGACCCTTCCATCGCTGCGAACACGGCGGCGCCTCCCGCATCGTCGCCTTCGCTCGACAAAAACAATGCAGATGGTTCGCGCGCGGGGGCGAGGCCATATTGGTGCATTTCAAAAATGCCGATTTCATCCGTCGGCCCGAACCGGTTTTTGACCGCGCGCAGGATGCGAAACTGATGGCCCCGTTCGCCCTCGAAATAGAAGACCGTATCGACCATATGTTCGACCACGCGTGGGCCAGCGATCTGACCTTCCTTGGTGACATGACCGACAAGAATGAGTGCGGCCCCGGACTTCTTGGCCCAGCGGGTCAGTTCTTGTCCGCACGCGCGCACTTGGCTGACGCTTCCGGGCGCGGCGTCCAGGCTGTCCGACCACATGGTCTGAATAGAGTCGATCACGACAAAATCCGGCTTTGCCGATTTGAGTGCGGATAGAACTTTTCTCAAATCGGTCTCTGTTGCCAGTTGAACCGGACTATCCGCGACTTTCAATCGCCGGGCACGATCCTGGATTTGCGCCGTTGCTTCTTCGCCGGAAACGTAAACGGATTTCAATCCATTGCGGGCCAGCCGGGCGGCAACTTGCAGGAGCAGTGTCGATTTGCCGATGCCCGGGTCGCCGCCAATCAATGTGGCGCTGGAAGGAACGATCCCACCGCCAAACACCCGATCCAGTTCATCAACGCCCAGTATGATCCGCTCTGGCGGTGCGTCATCGCCATCTAGAGCCGTGAAAGTGGCTTTTCCGGATTGTTTCGATCCTGCTTTCGCGGCCTTCAAGCCGCCCGGTGGTCCGGATGCCGCTTCTTCGGTCATGGTGTTCCATTCGCCGCAGGCGTCGCAGCGCCCAGACCATTTAGAATGGACGGCGCCGCAGGACTGACAGACGAAATGAGATTTGGCCATGTGTACTGATTAACCAGCTCCGCGCGAGAGTGAAAGGGGAAGATGTTGTTCGGGTGTTACATTTGTAGTAACAAAAAATTCATATTGTTTTTCGATAAGAATATGCTATAGAGTGATTCATAGGGAAGAGAGACTAACACCACACACCTCGACAGGAGGATATGACAATGACTCTGCCCAAAACCCTCACGACAATTCTTGGTTCCGCTGCCGCGCTGGCAATGCTTCCGGCAATGGCGGGATCGACCAGCGAAGCAAATGTTAAGTCTCTGGACGTTTCGATCGCGGGGTACGATCTCAACGATCCGGCTCATGCCCAGATCGTTTATTACAAGATTCAAAAAGCCGCGAAGCGCGTTTGCCGGAATTCCCTGGCGCGGGAAACATTGCGCGAAAAGATTGATGAACGCGATTGCCGCACAGACGCGATTGAGCGGGCTGTGACCGCATTGAATGCGCCAGAATTGACGCTTGTGATGACGGGTCGCCCGGCCACATCTTAACAACGCTTCTTGTTAGAAACACCGAGGGCGTGGCTTTTTTTGCCGCGCCCTCTCGATTTTGTTGACCATCTGGCGCAGTCTGATCGCGTGGAGGAAACGCGCAATGAAGATGCCAGAGCAGGGCCGTCCCTGGTCCGACGTAAAATCCGAGATGACCGCCCGTGGGGCGGGTGATGCGAAATGGAGAGACGGACGAACCGCCGTCTATGTGTTCAATGCCGGGGATGAAATCGCCGGCATTCAGAAAGAGGCCTATGCCGCCTTCATGTCCGAAAACGGTCTCGGACCTCTGGCTTTTCCGTCGCTGGCCCAAATGGAAAAAGACGTCATATCCATGGGCCTGAATCTTCTGCATGGTCCTGAAGGCAGCACGGGCGCGATGACCTCCGGCGGCACGGATTCGATCACCATGGCGATCAAGACCGCCCGTGACTTCGCGCGCGCCAATGGGCGCGGCCGGCAGAAGCCGAATATTGTCTTGCCTTACTCCGCGCACCTTGCCTTTGATAAGGCCGCGCACTTGATGGATATCGAGGTCCGGCGCATTCCCATTCGCATCGACGGATCTTACCAGGCGGATGTTACGGCGATGATTGACGCTTGCGATGCGGAAACGGTGATGATGGTCGGGTCCGCGCCCAACTTTCCGCATGGCATCATCGATCCGATCGAGGCCTTGAGCGAAGCAGCGCTTGGGCGCGATATCTGGTTACATGTCGATGCGTGTGTGGGCGGGTATTTTGCCCCCTTCGCCCGCATGAACGGGGTGCCTGTTCCGGCTTTTGACTTCGAACTGCCTGGCGTTCGATCGATCAGCGCGGATCTGCACAAATATGGTTACGCGGCCAAAGGGGCGTCGACAGTTTTGTTCCGCTCCGAAGCGTTATTCGCCCATATGCCGTTTGATATGAAAGAATGGTCAGGCGCGCCGATGAAAACGCCGACGCTGGCAGGAACGCGTCCCGGCGGCGCAATCTCGGCGGCCTGGGCGGTTATGAACCATCTTGGGATCGCAGGATATCGGCGGTTGCAAGGACAGGTTTGTGAGACGCGAGAGCGCGTCGAAGCAGGGGTGAAACGACTCGGGTTTGAAATCCTGGGTCAGCCTTTGCTCGGTTTGATCGCATTTCGACATCCTGATCATCATGCTTTTGCAATCTATGGCGAAATCTACCGGCGCGGCTGGTTCACCTCCGTGACCAAAGAGCCGCCCAGTCTTCATTTGATGTTATCGCCGAAACATGCGGATTTCATTGATGATTATCTCGCCGATCTGGAAGCGAGTGTGGCCGCGGTGGCGGCGTCTGCGGATGCAGAAAAAGCAAAAGTCGACGTGCGATACAGTTGATCTGTAAAAAATCAATTTCTGAGTTGGACAAGCGCGAAGAGGGCAGTTAAGACACCGCTTCCCTGTTTGGCCTGCCCGGGTAGCTCAGGGGTAGAGCAGCGGATTGAAAATCCGCGTGTCGGTGGTTCAAATCCGCCCCCGGGCACCATTTACTCAATCGATCCCAGACGTCTGCGGCGAAGCTTGCGGGCTATTTTGGTGGGCAACGGGATGCACCGAAGGGTTCAGGTGCCGAACAGGTGAAATTCGGCGAGCGTTTGGCTCGCCGAACTCCGGTGAATGGCATTAGAACTTTTTGGTGACTTCCACAAAGGCAGAGCGTCCGAGCAGGTCATACCCTTGTTGTAGCGGCATGAGGCCACGTCTTTGCACACCAGCGGAAATGGTTGGCGGGGCTTCGTCAAAGATGTTTTGCATTCCGGCTGTGATGGCGAGCGTATCTCCTTCCCATCGCAGCGACGCGTCATGATAAAGGACGGGCTCGACTTTTCGATCGGCAATGCCGTCAAGGCCTTGATACGTGACCTCAGATGATGCGAGTACCGCGTTGTCTCCGACACCCAGATAATCCATGAACCAGGAATAGGTGAAATCGCCGCGTTCAAGCGACAGACGCGTGTTCCAGACCCATTCCGGGTCGCCAATCGTGCCATTGAAATCTTCAACGTCGAACCCTGACTCCTCACTTGAATCGAACAGGCGGAGGAAATCCGTGTCGGTGTACGTCGCTTGGCCTTCGAACAAGACAGTCCCGATACTGTAGTCTTCTTCGAAACGAACAGTGATATCGACGCCATCTGTCTTCTGACTGTTTATGTTGAGATAGCGATCAATCACGCTGGTAATTGCGAACGGTTCGGGGTCGGTGGCGCTGTTGCGTTCGAACAGATTGCAAAATGCGTTCGGGAAGTTCTCAGACCTGTAGCAGCCCGCCACCACAGAGGCCCCCGAAAGCTGTGCGATTTGGTCTTCGACTTTGATGTTAAAATAGTCGATTGCGAGCGAAACGTTCAAAAAGGTCGGTGTAAAGATGACACCAATGGTTTCGGACTCAGCCGTTTCGGGAGCGAGGGAGGATCCACCTCCAAGCGTGACAATGGTGGCCGATGTCGACGCACCGGCATAGGTCTCCGGGATGCCGAGAGCGGCACAATTGGCGCGCACATTCGCGTTGCTCGACTCGCCCCAGTCTACGCAAGGATCAATGGAGGTCTGCGATAGAAATCCGGTTGTTTCGCCCTGGAAGGTTTCAAACAATGCGGGGGCGCGAAAGGTCTTGCCGTGCGTGGCACGGAATCGAACTTCTGGCGTAACCTGCCAATTGGCTTGTACCTTCCAGACATCGCCTGTGCCATAGGTCGAATAATTGAACGCCCGCGCCGACAGATTTACCGACAATTCTTCTGCGCTCGGCGCGCCTTTGAGAAGCGGAATTTCGACTTCCCCGAAAATCTCAAATACATCTTCTTCACCTTTGGTTGGCAGTGCGGAAGATGATCCCCAGAGATTGCCGGCAATGGAATTTTCGCTGGGTTTGTCATCAATGGAATACTGTCGGCCCTCCATTCCGATCGCTGCCAGAATGTCTCCGGCTGGTAGCGTGTAAAGCGGCCCGGTTACACGGCCCTGAAGCACCGTTTGTTCATAGACTGTATTATCGGTCTCAAACGATTGGACATCCTCATACCAGGAGGTGTCCGTGCCATTCAGCCATTCTGGTGTCAGTGGATTAAAAGTTGGCGCGATGATCGTCTGGAGCAAGTCGCCGGAACGGTCGGACAATATTTTGTTGCTCAACCGATCACCATCTGATCGCGAATAGGAAAGGTCGAGCGCCCAGACCCAGTCGGCGAGCGTATTGACGCTCGAAAACCCACCAGAGAGCGTTGTCGCTGCGGACAAATAGTCGATGTCGATTTCTGTATTGGATGGAAAGGCCACCACCGGGCGGATCAAACCGCCATAGGCGTTCTCATAATCTGAACTATATTCGAAGCCGGTGCCGGTCCCGCCGATCACGGGAAAGAATTGGCGCCAACCTTCGCTCGTGGTTTTGCGGTTCGTGTACAATACCTCGCCCAGCCAATTCACGCCGCCGAAGACGTCGAACGAGAAATCCGAGGTCGCAAAAATGGAGACCAGTTCGGTTTTGTTGAGCGCGTCCGCAGAATTTACGCGCGGATCATACAGGTCATCTTCGAAATAGGCCTGACCATCCGCCGAAGTCAGATATGATGAATTGGTGCGCAATCGATAGCCATCAACGGGGCCCTCGGTCACCCCGTCGGGACTGGGAACATATCGTTGCGAGGAGGCGAAATAGTCCAAATACGTGTTGGCGTAGATGTTCTCACAATTATCGTTTGACGTGCCCGCATTGATGCTGCGATCGTCGCGGTCAATCAGCGCGCCATTCGTTCCCTTGATCAGGTCTTTAGAGCATCTCAGAAAGTCGCGGTCGCCGATGGAAAGGTCTTCGCGCAGGGTGTATTGACTCGAAACGGCGATATTGCCGGTATCGAAATTCAATCCAAACGCCCCGTCGACGGCAAGCGACTCGCCGCCTGACTCAAATGGCACATTTGCCCGTACCGTAAGCTCGGGCCTGTCGATGACGGTGCGCGTAATCACATTAACGACACCGCCGACCGCGTCTGACCCGTAAACCGTCGATGCGCCGTCTTTCAGGATTTCATACCGCGTGACAGCCGAGTCCGGGATGACATTTAGGTCGAAGGCGCCCACCGCGCCGCCCACACCTGACGGACCAGGTCGTCTTCCATTCAAAAGCACCAATGTCCGCTGATCGCCAAGGCCGCGCAGCGACACGCTGCGAATGCCAACACCGCCATCAATGACAAATCCACCAAACTGATTGTTCAATTGCGTCGACCCCGCGGCGAGCGAGGATCCCTGCAAAATGTCAGCTGTCGATATCAATCCCTCCAGGCTGGCGGTTTCGGCTGAAATCACCTGGATCGGGGAAGCGGACGTAAAATCGCTTCTTTGCAGCAGCGACCCCGTGACGACTATTTTTTCCTGCACGAACGCTTCATCCGTCGCGTCTTCGTCGACCTCGGCGACCTCTACATCATTCTCTTCTTGGGCTTGTGCACCAAACGGGATCAAGCACGCGATGGCGCTTGTCGCTAACAGCCGCGCGAGTCCGGACTCGTTTCTGGTTTTCATCTTGGGGGCCTCTCTCCAGTATAGCCTGAGCTAGAAAGTCCCCAATATTTCAAAAAATTCACATTCGAGGCAGAAAAGCAATAGCGAAAACAGAGAGCATGCAGAATAAGACACTAAGAGTACTGAATAAGGAATTGTGTTGCGAAAAAGAAACGCTTAATATGGGCGCCAATACAGATTGCGTTGCTTGATTCCCGGGGACTGGAGATGAAAGTTGCGAATATTCATGCGATTTCTGGAAAATGTGTTACGCGCGGGCGTCCTGGCCATCGTGCCGCTTCAAGCGTCCGCACAGATCCCAATAGAACATTTAGCAAAGACGCCGTCCTTCACGTCTATGAGCCTATCCGCAGACGGTGAATATCTTGCCGGATTGGTGACTTTAGACGGCGAAGGAGACCTGTCTCTGGCGATCTGGGACACCGATGATCTCTCTAAACCGCCAATCGTCACCCAGGCGAATGACCGGATGAAATTTATTTCTGTTTCGGCGCTCAAAGCTGGCAAGGTTTTTGTCGTCGGTCAGCAAGCTTGGACAGGGTCTGCGGGCGGGTTGAAGTGTCTGGAGGGCATGGGGGCCGGCGGTTCGGTGAAGACCTATTTGACCAAGGCGTACATTACGGACCGCGCCGCAAAACAATTCGACGAACCGTTCACAAGGCGCTCGCTCAGGGTGAATGATGACGCCCTGGAGCGCTGTTTTGAGTTGTCCGGGGAAGCCGGTATCGCGCTGGATTTGTCGCTCAGCCAAACAGACGTCATGGTGCGCCGCACGGACACGTCGAAACTGATTTCTGAGTATTATCGAGTCAATCTCGAAACCGGCCGTGAGAACTTGATTTACAGAGAGACCGCGTCCGAGTCCGCATCGCTCTGGGACCCTAGAACCGGCACGCTACTGGCGAAATCCAAATTGCGGTCGAAAGGCAATCTTGATTACGATTTCGAGAACTGGTTGCGCAATGATGCGACAGGAAAATTCGAACGTCACGAGGCGCTCACGGTATCGGCGAAGAACCGTCGTCAGGTCGAGATCGCGGGGCGAGACGAAAAGACCGGGCAGTTCTATATTCTGACCAACCAGTTTTCTGACAAGGTCGCATTGTATTTCTACGACCCGAAGGCGCGAAAATTCGCCGCGGAACCGTTATTCGCTCATCCGAACTATGATGTGGTCGGCGTCGAGTTGGATACGCGGCCCGCGACGTTTAATGCGCTTTTGGCAGTGGCGTATTCAGGGGCGACGACGGAATATTTCGTGCTGGACCCAGAATGGCGCGCCATTCGAGATGGAATCAGCGCGGCATTCCCGGGTCGAAACATGCGAGTGATCAGTGCCACGGACGATTTGTCAAAGATCCTGTTTTCGGTGTCTGACTCGACCCGGCCGCCTGCCTATTTCCTTTTGAAGGACAAGCAAATCACGCTGCCAATCGGAGAACAAAGGCCATGGCTTGAGTCTGACAGGTTGAGAAAGACGGAGCTCATCACCTACACGGCGCGCGACGGTATGAAGATTCCCGGATTTCTCACGCTGCCGCTGGGTTGGCGCCCAGACGATGGGCCGTTGCCGTCAATTGTGTTGCCTCATGGGGGGCCTTGGGCGCGAGACACCGGCGACTGGGATCCGGCTGGTTGGACGCAATTTCTCGCCTCTCGTGGATATGCTGTCTTGCAACCACAATATCGCGGCAGCGCGGGATGGGGACACGAATTGTGGACGGCTGGAGATGCGCAATGGGGTTTGAAGATGCAGGACGATAAGGATGATGGCGCCGCATGGTTGGTGTCGCAGGGAATTGCGGATGCCGACCGGATGGCAATCTTCGGCTATTCTTATGGCGGGTTCGCAGCGATGGCGGCAACGGTGCGGGAGAATGGTCCCTTCAAGTGCGCAATTGCGGGTGCGGGTGTCTCAAACCTCACGCGTCTCGGCATGAGTTGGAGCAACAATCGGATTCAACGTGCCGTCCAGGGGCGAACCGTCAAAGGCATGGATCCGATGAAACAGACCAAAAAGGCGAACATCCCGATTCTGGTTTACCATGGCGATCGCGATGTTCGGGTTCCACTCTATCATGGCAGGGATTTCTACAATGCTGTCAAAGATGAGGTGCCCGCGCGATTGCTGGTGGTCAAAGACATGAAGCATTCGCTGCCCTGGCGGCCAGAGCATCATCGGCAAACCTTAGCCGCCATAGAAGGATTTCTCAGCGAGACGTGCGCCCTCTAATTGGGGCGCCGTCTCGGCTTGCGGAAATGGCTATGTGCCGCGCTCAACTTTTACGAAACTCATCGCAAAAGCCGCGAGGCAAAAACTGGCTGCCCCGAACAGCACAGCCAATAGCGGTACGCCCCCCACCATCGGAGCGAGATTGCCCTCGAGCGATCGTAGGATCGGCCCCATCGTTCCGCCGACCAGGATCTGCGGCAACACGATGAAGAAATTGAAGATGCCCATATAGATGCCCATTTTTCGCACCGGCAGGGCGTCGGCCAGAATGGCGTAAGGCAATGCCAGAATGGATCCCCAGGCCATGCCCAATCCGACCATTGGGATCAGCAGCCCATATTGCGATCCAAACAAATGATACCCAACAAAGCCAGCGGCCCCGGCCAGCAGATTGAAGGCGTGCAGACTGCGTGTCCCGACTTTGCGGGCAATATTGGCAATCACGAACGCATAAAGGGCGGCGACGCCATTCTGAACGGCGAACATGATGCCGACCCAATCCCCCGCATCCTGATAAGCCTTGGATGCCGCATCAGCTGTATCCCAGGCCTGCAATGCGACAGCTGGTGTTGTGTAAATCCACATAATGAACAGGCCGACCCAGGAGAAGAACTGGACGAAGGCGAGACGTTTCATCACGCTCGGCATTGTCGTCAGATCACCGAGCACATCAGACAGGAAGTTTCGAGCATTTCGGTCGGATTTCACGAGCTGACTGTTCCACAGATACAGTATTCCGAGGAATATCAAGCCGCCGCCCAGGATGTAGAATTGTTGGTCACCTTTCGCGAAGAATACGGCGGCGGTGAAGGCTGCGCCAAGCACAGAAATGATCACGCCCCATTTGCCAAAAAAGCTGGCTTCCGGGCGATCGTCTTTTTCGATTCCGCCTTCTTGTTCAAATATGTTGTCTTCATCCTTGCCAAACGCCTCGAGTTCATCTGGCGAATATTCCTTGGTCGTGAATACCGTCCACATCACGGCCATGAACAAAGCGGCGCCGCCAATGTAAAAGGACCATTTCACATTGTCCGGAATGACGCCTTCAGCGGCTTCATTCGAGACACCGATGGCGTTGAAAACAAAAGGTGCGATGGACGCCAGAACCGCGCCAGCACCAATGAAGATGGTTTGCATGGAATAGCCGAGTGGTCGCTGCTTGCTCGGCAGCATGTCGCCGACGAAAGCGCGAAACGGTTCCATTGTGATGTTGAGACTGGCATCGAGAATCCACAAGGTGCCCGCCGCGACCCAAAGCCAGGGTGAGTTGGGCATAATGAACAAAGCCAATGTGGTGAGGATCGCGCCGACCAGGAAATAGGGTCTGCGGCGCCCGAGTGGCCCCCACGTTTTATCGCTGAAATAACCAATGATTGGCTGCATGATAAGACCCGTGATCGGCCCTGCCAACCAAAGCAGAGGCAGCGTGCTCATATCCGCGCCCAGCGTCTGGAAGATACGACTCACATTGCCATTCTGGAGCGCAAAACCGATCTGGATCCCAAAGAATCCAAACGACATGTTGACGATCTGGAACAGATTGAGTTCCGGCTTTCGGATCGTGTCGTCCGCTGCAGCGGCGCCTCCTGAAACAGCCATCCTCTTTCTCCCTTAGTCTTTGTCTTTTTGAGATATCAGCACCTGACCCTGCCAGGGTCCGTAAGTGCGCGCGGCGCCGAGCCGTATCGTGTCCACGTCATCCGAAAGCGCGTCGGTCCAGGCGCCCGCGGCCGGGCCATCGGTAATCTGAAAGTCTGCGGGTTTGTCGGATAAGTTGAAGAAGACCAGAACCTGATTGCCGTCCTTCTCGCGTGTAAAACTCAGAATCTGGCTTGGATTGTCCGTCGAAACTGGAATGATTCGACCGCCTGCGGCGCCATTATGCAGCGCCGGATTGGCTTTCTTGATCGCGATCAGGGCGGCGATCAGATCGCCGTCTGCATGCTGGTAATTGCCCCAGTCAATCGGGTCGCGCTCAAAGAATGCGAGCTGGTTCTGATTGCCGACCTCTTGCCCATTATGGATCAGCGGAATGCCTTCGGTGACGAAGGACAGGGTCAGCATGGCGTGATAAGCATCACCATAGATGCTGCTCGTGGATCCATCCCAGGCATTCTGGTCATGGTTTTCGGTATAGAGCATGCGATAAGCGTCAAGCGGCCAGGTCGAGATCTGGTCGCCAAGAAAACCGCGCAAATCACCGGCATCCGATTGTCCCTTGGCTATTCTCTGTGCGGCCTCTTTCCAGGCCCAGCCATAGGTTGCGTCAAAGGCGTGGCGATGAAGGTCGCGTTGTTGCCATTCGGCCAGCATGAAGACCGGTTTGATCTGGTCCAGCTCAGCGCGGGCGGTCTCCCAGAAATCGAGCGGCACATAGCCGGCGACATCGCAGCGATAGCCATCAATATCGAACTCCTCGACCCAATATTTCAGGGCGCGGGTTTTGTAGGCGCGCAGTTCGGGATTGTCATAATTGAGATCGATGATATCGGCCCAGTCGGTCCAGGGCGTGGGGTGGAAATCGCCTTTCCAATCCGTCTCATACCAATCCGGGTGCTCGGTCACGAGCGGATTATCCCAGGCCGTATGATTGGCGACCCAGTCGAGGATCACCTTCAGGCCTTGGGCGTGAGCTGCCTCAACAAAGGCGCGAAAATCTTCCTCGGTGCCCAGTTCCGGGTTGACCCCGAAATAGTCCTTGATGGCATATGGGCTGCCGAGACTGCCTTTGCGATTGACTTCACCAATCGGATGGATCGGCATCAGCCAGAGGATGTCGACGCCAAGTTCCTTTAGTCTCGGAAGCTGCGCACGCGCCGCGCTGAACGTCCCTTCTGGGGTGAATTGTCTCGTGTTGATTTGATAGATGACCGCGTTCGCCGCCCATTCAGGATGCTCAACTTGCACGTAGGGCTGTGGTGAATAGGCTGCTGGTGTCAATGTATTTGCAGCAATTTGCGTATTCGTCACCGATTGCACGCAGCCTGGAAAGACCAGCAGGGCCAGCGCTGAACAGATGCGCGTCATCATGATATCCTATCCTCCCGATAGCGCTTTATATCTCGCGCTTTGCGTGTTTTTCACTTGTAAGCGTAAATCGCTGGGTTTGGCAATTTCCAAGCGACAAAAAATCAGGTTGACCGGCGGCCCGGGCTCAGAGAGTATAATCAGATAATTGCAAAAATTTGCGAGACTTGAATATGACCAGTTTGCGCCTCATCATCATCTTCCTGACCGTCTGCGGCCTGGCCGCGTGTTCGGGGTCCTTGTCGCGGTCACAGGAAGACGTCACCGCAGCACCGGGCGCGCCGGGGGACAGCGCTACCTGGTCGAACGCCGAAAAAATCGCCATCGGAACGTCTTATGAGGCCTATGATGCTGACGGCGCATTCTCTAGCGCAAGCGCCACGGCGCCGATATCGAAAGTCTGGTTTTCGCTGGGCAAGGATCGGGTCACAGAAGTGATGTGGGGGTTGATTCATGAAGCCCAGATCCGCGAGATCAGATTCTTATTGGTTGGGCCGGAGGGAATTGTTGCGCCCACGCGGGTGGAGACGGTCATTCACCCCGTCGATGTCGTCCGCGCAGAGGGCGTGCAGATGCCGCGTGCGCCAGAGACCGGCTTTCGATTGCATTTTTCCGAACTGGCGCGAACGGTTCTCGTTTCGGCGTTTGCCGATCCGGACCGCGATACGCTGATTGTTCGGACAGTGGCAGAACGCGGTCTGCCTGCCGGATATGATTTGGTGGCTTATATTGATCCGGCGCTCGCCAATACAGGGAGCGGCGATCGCGCGAGAGTGATTTCTGGTGGGCTGCATGCGTTCGAAGGCAACGCGCATTTATTTGCGAGACTTGAGGCAGGTGCCGAGCCTCAGGTTAGTGTCGGGTTTGTGGGCGTCTCTGATGGCTTGGCCAATCTCGCAATCGGTCGGATGAGCAAGTCTTATCGCGACACAGGCGATCAGTCCGGCAACGTGGCAGGCACCATGAAAATCATGTCGAGTGAGGGGGGCGGTGATCAGCGCAAAGCGATCCTGTCGATCGGATTTGGTGCCTCATTCGAGGCCGCAAAACGCAATGCAGACGCCACAATCGCGAGCGGGCCGCAGCAGCAATACCAGAAATATGTGCAACAATGGGGACAGTATTTGGGCGCTTTGAGCGGTCTGAAGACGCTGGCCGCCGCCGCTGAAGATGGGGGTCACCTCGCTTATATGTCGGCGCTGAATCTCAAGATTATGGAAGACAAAACTCATGCCGGTGCATTGATCGCATCCTTGTCAAATCCATGGGGCGAAACGGCGCCTGCGGATCAGCCGCAAACCGGATACAAGGCCGTCTGGCCGCGCGACTTCTTTCAAGTCGCGTCCGCTTTCCTGGCCATGGGCGATGCGGACACTGCGCGAGCGGCTTATCGCTATTTGCCCACGGTTCAAGTCACCGCAGACACACCGGGGAATGCCGGCGTGAGCGGCTGGTTCCTGCAAAAGACACATGTCGATGGCGAGATAGAGTGGGTGGCCATCCAGCAGGACCAAACCGCGATGCCAATCATGCTGGGGTGGCAATTGTGGCAGCAGGGCGTTCTGTCAGATGAAGACATGGCTACCAGTTATGATCAGATGCTGAAGCCGGCTGCAGATTTCCTGGTCCATGGAGGGCGCCCAAGCATCTTATGGAATACCGAGTTTGAGGCGCGCCTTGGCTATACGCAACAAGAGCGATGGGAGGAGCAGGAAGGGTATTCGCCGTCGACGGTTGCGGCGGTGATTTCAGGATTGGTCGCGGCAGCAGATTTGGCAGTCGCATTTGGCGATCCCGCTGATGCTCAGTCCTACCTTGCTGCGGCGGATCAACTTGAGGCCAACCTCGAAGCTTGGATGTTTACGACAAGTGGAACGCTCGGCGATGGCGAGTATTTCGTCCGTATCACGCAAAACCAGGACCCCAATGACAAGGCTCAGCTGGGTGACAATAATGGCCGGCCGGGTTTGCCAGAGGATCAGATCCTGGATGGCGGGGTCCTGGAATTGGTGCGTTATGGTGTTCGCTCCTGGGATGCGCCAAGCGTGCTTTCCACCGTACTCGAGCTCGACAGACCCCGAGAAGACAATCTTCGCGTTCGATATGAATTTGGAGACGGTGTGATCGGCTGGCGCCGATATGGAAATGATGGATACGGCGAAGATGGTGAGCGCGGAACCAATTATCATGAAATTGGCGGTGGCAATACGCCGGGCCAGAGGGGCCGTGTTTGGCCTTTCTTCTCCGGGGAGCGTGCGCATTATGAGATCGCGCGGCTGAACGGAATGATTGCAGCGCATGGATCTGAGCATCCAGATGTTGCGATTGTGCGCTCAAGCATTCGCCAATTGATCAAGAGCATGGAGGCGTTTGCCAATGATGGATTGGCGCTGCCGGAACAGGTCTGGGACGGCGTTGGGCCGAACCCATTTGAATATGAGCTGGGGGAAGGTACCAATTCAGCGACGCCGCTCGCATGGACGCACGCGGAATACATCAAATTGTTACGCTCCGCCGCTGATCAGCGTGTCTGGGATCGATATCCGATTGTTGCAAAACGCTATTCCGAGCGATCGCAAACTCAGCCGTCAGACTGATCGGGCGCTAATAAGAAAGTGAGGATCTGATCCGCGCGCGCAGCCCAGGCGGCCTCGCTATGATCTGTGCCCGGGAAAGATCGAAACATAGCTTGATCATCTGTCCAGCCCTGGGTCCGAAACCAGGATTGCATGGCAGCAGCGTGCGGCGGGTAGGCGGCGTCCAGTGTTTCTGTGCCGTGATCAAACCAAATCGTCTGGCGGGTCTTGTCGAGTTCGCTTGCGGCGAGATAAGCCTGCATCGCGGCATCCGCTTGTTGCGCCATGGCGCCCTCGGGCTCTGTCAGGGGCCAATGTATGGAGACGGCGGCCGCGCGGCTGAACGTGTCAGGGTATTCAGCCAGGGCGTAAAGCGAGATCAGTCCGCCCATGCTGGATCCCATTATGTGAGTCGAGCCCGGCCCGGTCGCGGTCTGGTAGGTTTCGTCAATGAAGGGCTTGAGCTCAGTTACGATGAAGCGCAGATACGCATCTGCTTTCAAGTCGGGCAATGTCGGTCCGAGCCATTCTGACGATGTGTCGCCTGAAAGCGACTCTATGACGGTTTGGGGCGCGTATTCCTGCCATCGCTCATCCGTGTTCCAAATGCCGACAATGATGGCGGCGGGGATTTGATCGGAATCTATCAAATCGGACGCTGTTTCATCGAGCCCCCACTCGACTCCGCCATATGACAGACTGGCGTCGAAAAGATTTTGGCCATCATGGGCATAGATCACGGGGTACTTTTTATCGTCATCCGATGGATATCCAGCAGGCACCCAGACCGTGATATTTCTCGGTTGAACATAGTCGGAGCGAAACGCCCGGTGTTCGATCAATTCGCCAGGTGGATGAGTCGCTGACGCATACTCACCTGCCATCGTGGATGTCTCAGGAGTAGATTCGGACGATTGTGCGATTCCCCCAGTAGGCGAGTTATTGGTTCCACATGCGCCCAGAAAGAGAGCGACCAGCGCGCCTGAACTTCTAATGATCATCGATGTCTCCTGCGCCTATTTGACGGGTATAAGCTGAATGGCCGCGCCGCCGCCGGCGGCGAGATGAAGGGTCAAAATCTCCGTCGAGGTCACACGTGTCACGGTTTTGTTCAATGGGTATGGATTCGAGCGCCAATCAGCAGACTCACCGTCTGCCCATATGTTTGCCTCGTACGTTTGTCCGTCGAGAAAGGTGAGTGGAATGTCCACGGTTCGCGCCTGTTCATCGCTCACGGCGCCAATGTACCAGGTCTGCGAATTCCGATCTTTGCGTGCCATCACCGCAAAGTCGCCGGGATAACCATCGAGCATGATGGATTGGCTCCAATCCACAGGCACTTGCTTGATGAATTCAAATGCCTCTGGCTGTGCCAGATAGTTGCGCGGCAGATCGGCCGCCATCTGAATGGGGCTGTGGAGCAAGACGTAAAGCGCCAATTGTTTGGCCAGAGTGGTTTGTACGCGTGGATCTTGTTCCGTGTCCTTGCCAAAAGTGAGGTCAAAGATGCCGGGCGTGAAATCCATCGGGCCGGACAGCATCCGCGTGAAGGGTAGGATCGTGGTGTGCGCCGGATCATTCGGCGGCTGACCCCAGGCATTATATTCCTGGCCGCGGGCGCCTTCTCGAGAAAATGCGTTAGGGTAGGTGCGCCGCAATCCTGTGTCCTTCACCGGCTCGTGAGCGTTGAGCGAGATCCCGTATTGCGCCGCGAGTTTCAGCGCGCGCAGATGGTGGTTTACGGCAAACTGGCCGTCATGCCATTCCTTGTAGACTTTCCCATTCGCGTCGCGCCGCGTGATTTCGCCACCGTCGGCGACATAGCCCGTCTTGATGGCTGGAATGCCAAGCCGCTGATAAAGCGCATAAGCGGCTTCGATCTGTTCCTCATAATTGGTGATCGCGCCTGATGTTTCATGGTGACCGATCAGATAGACCCCTCGCTCTTGCGCGTACGCTGCCAAGCCTTCCAAATCGAAATCGGCATAGGCTTTGGTAAAACTGAAAATCTCTCCGTTCGAGAACCAATCGCCATCCCAGCCAAAATTCCAGCCTTCGACAAGCACGCCGTCAAATCCATGCTCTGCAGCGAAATCGATATACTCTCGCGTGCGGGCGGTGGTCGCCCCGTGCTTGGCGCCAGAGCCCCAGGTGCATTCTTCGATATGCATACACCACCAAATGCCGACATATTTACTTGGCTTGGCCCAGGAAACATCTCCGAGTGCATTCGGCTCGTTGAGATTCAGGATCAAATCCGAATTCGCGAGGCCTGCGGCGGTATCTGAGATTTGCAGGGTTCGCCACGGCGTCTTGAAGGCGCCATCCACTTTAACTTTTGTGCCGTCTGACCAGGGCGCAAGTTCGGCTTCCAACGTTCCCGGCCGGCGTTGATTGAGCCACATGCCCGCATAGTCGACCAAGGCAGCTTCATGAATTGAGATGAATGGTCCGGAATGGCCCAATTCGACTGTCATCGGCGTGTGCGCGCGCGGCACGTCGGACAAGGCCGTTTGCTGATACAATTCCTCATATCGATTCCAGCCAGCGGCGGGAATCCACCACGTCTTTGCGGCCGGGTCCAATCGAAACTCTGTCTGCTCGTCGACCAGCTCACGATAACCATTGTCGGGAACTTCATAACGAAAGCCAAGCCCATCATCAAAGGCCCGAATGCGCAATACGAATGCGGGCCGACCATCCGAGAAAGTGATCTCTGCAGCCAACTCATTGTGTTGATCCTGGATGAATTGCCGTTCTCCCCAGGGCTGCTCCCAGGTTTGTTTTCGCGATTGAAATTCGACCGCTGCGATTTGCAGATCTGCGTTCAAGTCGTGCCCCGCTTTAAACGCCAGTCCGAGGCGCGAGGGGGAAATTATGGTCTGACCTCGCCACTCCGCCTGCCAGCGTAATTGTCCATCTTGCGTTGTGAGCGACACACTGAGGTGGCCTGATGGAGACGAGACCGCAGCGGGTGTCTCTATCGACGGCGCGGGCTCAATCGCTGCGCCAGAATTTGCGGCAATTGGAGTGGATGGGGCGGTTGCGCAACTCGCCACGATCAGGATTGTGAAAGCGCCCCACGCCATTAAAAGCATCCGCATGGTGTTTTTCCTCTGATATTGTTCGCGAGTATGACGTCTTTGCAAATCATTGCAATCAAGAATTTGAAAGCGCGCCTTAGTCCCCAGAAAGCAAGTCAAAATCGTGGAAAATGCGCTTGTCATGCTTGCAAAAAAATGAAAAGAATAAGTCAATCAGAGAGATCGATCACGCTGGAGGAAGCCATGAAAACGATGCAGACGAGAATTAAGACCAGCCTCGTTGCGCTTCTCGGTGTGGGTGTGGTTTCCGCTTGTGCTGGTGCAATTGATGACGAAGCGAGTGGATCGATTCTGGCGACGGCGCACGCGCAAGAGCCGGCTGGGATAGATCGCGGCATCGAGGATGAAATGATCTATTTCGTCTTGCCGGACCGGTTCGAAAATGGTGACCCGGCGAATGATCGCGGTGGCATTGAGGGTGGGCGTCTAAAGGACGGTTATGATCCGACGGATTTCGGTTTCTATCATGGCGGCGACTTGAAGGGGCTGACCCAAAGACTGGACTATATTCAAGGGCTCGGCATGACCGCGATCTGGTTGACGCCAATATTCGAAAACAATCCAGTGCAAGGTCCCGGCGGACAGGAATCGTCCGGTTATCACGGATATTGGATTACCGATTTTACCAATGTCGATCCGCATATCGGCACACGCGAAGACTTTAAGGCGTTTGTTGATGCCGCTCATGCGCGCGGGATGAAAGTCTATATGGACATCATCACCAATCATACAGCGGACATCATCGCATATCGCGAATGCCATGACCCTGAGGTTACAGGCGGTCCAATTTTCCGCTGCGAGTATCGCTACATTGGCGATTATCCATGGACCCGGCGCGCAAGTGATGGTGCGACTATAAATGACGGCTTTTTAGGAGACGACGGCATCCATCAAAATGAAGAGAATTTTGCCAATCTCGAAGAAGCCACTTGGGCCTATACGCCATTCGTTCCGGATCAGTTTGAAGGCGTTAAAGTGCCTGAATGGTTGAATGATCCA
This sequence comes from Pseudomonadota bacterium, assembly GCA_039029475.1. Taxonomy (GTDB): domain Bacteria; phylum Pseudomonadota; class Alphaproteobacteria; order Caulobacterales; family Hyphomonadaceae; genus Henriciella. The sequence goes on from JBCCGB010000010.1 coordinate 124,520, forward strand.
ATCTTCTATCACAATCGCGGCGACACGGATTTTGTCGATGAGGATTCCTTGTATGGCGATTTCGCTGGATTGGATGATCTCAACACGGCGCATCCGCGCGTCGTTGATGGCATGATTGATATCTACAAGGACTGGATCACCGCCTACAATGTTGATGGCTTTCGCATCGATACAGCCAAGCATGTCCGGGATGAGTTCTGGCAGAAATTTGCGCCGGCAATTTTGGGTCATGCGGCGGATCTCGGGATAGATCACTTCCACATGTTCGGAGAAGTCTATGTCGATGGGCAGAAGCCTCAGCATCTGGCGAGGTTCACAACCGCAGCTAGACTGCCGACTGTTCTAGATTTTGCATTCCAGGCAAGCGCGCGCGGATTGATCGTTGACGGCAAGCCGGGCTTGTTCATGGACGAGCTCTATCGTTCCGATGTTGTGTATGCGAACGGCGCTGAAACAGCGCGACAATTGCCGACTTTTCTGGGCAATCATGACATGGGACGTTTCGCTGGATTCTTGCGACAATCAGATCCCGATATGAGCGATGATGAATTGTTCGCACGGGTTCGGTTGGCCAATGCACTGATGTTCTTTGGGCGGGGTGTGCCGACAGTCTATTATGGTGATGAGCAGGGGTTTGTCTCTGATGGCGGTGATCGTCTGGCGCGTGAGAACATGTTTCCCAGTCAGACCGACTTGTACAATGACAATGACCTGATCGCGACAGATGCCACGACGGCGCAAAGCAACTTTGACGTTACCCATCCGCTCTATCTGGCGATCAAGACCTTTGCTGGCATTCGCGCCAATGAACCGGCATTGCGTCGTGGTGAGCAAGTCACCCGTCTCGCGCATCGCGAAGATAGCGTCTTCGCTTTCTCGCGCATTGATTATCAGGCCGGCGTAGAAGTGGTTGTGGTGATCAATGCCGAAGAGACCGCGAAGGATGTAAATCTCGCCGTGGATGGGCGCGCCAAGGCGTTTACAGCATTGTTGGGTCAATGCGCCGTTGAGGCAACGGCTCCAGGAAGTTATTCTGTGTCGGTGCCGGCGCTTGATGCGGTGGTTTGCCGTTCTGAGCTTGAGGGTCAGTCACAATGAATACGGCCGACGCGACGAAGACTGTGATGCAGAAACATCTCGACCAATTGCCTTGGTGGAAGGGCGCCGTCATCTACCAAATCTATCCGCGCAGCTTCCGGGACACGAATGGAGACGGAATTGGCGATTTGAGGGGGGTCCTGGAGGGGCTCGACCATATTGCTTCATTGGGCGTGGATGGCATTTGGATTTCACCCTTCTTCACCTCTCCGATGGCGGATTATGGTTATGATGTCGCTGATTTCTGCGGCGTTGACCCAATCTTCGGAACGCTGGCGGATTTCGACGCTGTTGTCGCCAAAGCGCACGCGCTTGGGCTTAAGGTGATTATCGATCAGGTTTATTCCCACACGTCCGATCATCATGACTGGTTCATTGAAAGCCGCTCGAGTCGAGACAATGCGCGCGCCGATTGGTATGTCTGGGCTGACCCCAAGTCGGATGGGTCGCCTCCCAACAATTGGCAATCTGTATTTGGCGGCGCGAGTTGGGAATGGGATGCCCGGCGCGGGCAATATTACTTCCACAATTTCTTGAAAGAGCAGCCGGATCTCAACCTCTACAATGAGGAGGTGCAACAGGCACTGATCGAGGCGGGGCAATTCTGGCTTGATCGCGGGGTCGACGGGTTTCGGCTCGATGCTTTGAATTTTTCGATGCATGACCGCAATCTTCGCGACAATCCACCATCTGGTGTGTCAGCACATGAGGCGACGCGACCGTTTGATATGCAGAAGCATGTCTTCAACATGTCGCAACCGGAAATTGTCGGTTTCATCGAGAAGTTTCGGTCGATGCTGGATCAATACCCGGATGCGTTCACGGTCGCCGAAGTTGGTGGGCCGAAACCTATCGAGGAAATGAAGGCGTTCACACAAGGCGCTGAACGTCTGAATTCGGCCTATAATTTCGATTTCCTGTATGCGCCGAGTCTGTCCGCGGAGCGCGTGATCCAATCGGCCAATCAATGGGATCAATCCGACGATGAGGGATGGCCAAGCTGGGCATTTTCCAATCATGACGCGCCGCGCGCCGTCACGCGGTGGGCGGCGCAAGACCATCGCGATGACATGGCGCGCCTGTACATGATGTTGCTGCTCACGCTGCGCGGCAATCCGATCATCTATCAAGGTGAGGAGCTGGGGCTGCCGCAAGCCAATGTGCCATTCTCAAATCTGAAAGACCCCGAAGCCATCATGAACTGGCCGAAGACGTTGGGTCGCGATGGCGCCCGTACGCCATTGCCATGGGAGCAAGCGAAGCCTCATGCCGGATTCTCAAGCGCGGAGCCGTGGCTGCCTGTTGATCCAGAGCACGCCAAACTCGCGGTCGATCAGCAGCAAGGAAATGACAGTATGCTCCGCTTCACGGCGGATGCTTTGGCGACGCGAAGGCGGTTTCCGGCTCTGGTCCAGGGCCAGATGCATTTTGAGCGCACCGAAACGGACTCGCTGTTGATCATTCACCGAACCTTCGACGGCGATGCGATCACGGCTGTTTTCAATCTCGGGTCAAAGGCATTAGAAGTTCCGGAAAGCATTGTTTCTGGGGGAGATTTGGTTCTGTCTTCAAGGCCTCTTAAGGAAGATTTGCTAAGCCGAAATGTGTTGCAGGAACGGATGGGAGTCTGGGTCCGCGCGGTTTGATTGAGAAGGGATCATGATGGAGACCAAGCCGACAACGCGTCTCGAGGACCTGGCGAAACGGGCCGGCGTTTCAATCTCTACGGCATCGCGAGCGCTGAATGACAGCCCTGCGGTGAATGTTCGAACTAAGCAAAAAATCTGGAAACTGGCGCGAGAGCTCGACTATCCATTCCGCGCTTATATGCCGGCTGGGCCGATTGGCGCGAATGCCACAATTTCGATCGTTGTGCCGCGACCACAAAGCCGTGAAGGGCGCATGGCGGATCCATTTTTCTTCGAGCTATTGGCCGGGATTGGCGATGCAGCCCGCGAGCGCGGGTGTGATATTTTGCTGAGTTATATCGCGCCGTCCTCCTATGACGAGCTGGCGACAGCCATGTCGACCAGTCGCTCAGATGGTGTCATCTTCCTGGGACAATCCACCTTGCATGATGCGTTCAATCGCTTGTCTGAAGTCGAAGATCGTTTTGTCGTCTGGGGCGCTGCATTACCGGAACAATCTTATTGTTCAGTTGGCAGTGACAATATTGCCGGTGGACGCAGGGCGACCTCTCATTTGGCGCGTCTTGGACGCAAGAAGATTATTTTTCTCGGTGATTCAGATGCCCCGGAAGCGGCACAAAGGATGCGCGGTTATCGCGAAGGCCTGGAGCTTTCAGGACTGTCCTATGAGGGCAGTCTGGTCGTGCCGTCGCACTTTCAGGTCGCTTCGGCGCGGGCTGTGGTTGAGTCGTTGATCGCGCAAAAAGCCGAATTCGATGCGATCTTTGCGGCGTCTGACCTGATTGCGCTCGGTGCGATCCAGGCCATTCGTCGCGCGGGCCTGTCGGTTCCGCAAGACATAGCCGTCGTCGGTTATGATAATGTGCCCTTCGGCGTGTATGCCGAAGTTCCGTTGAGCACAATCGATCAGGATACAAGCAAAGCCGGGCGCGTTTTGGTATCTAAGCTTCTCGATTCATCGGGCCAGCGCGGGCCGGATAATGATCGAATTCCTGCTGAACTCATCGTCCGGGCGTCTTGCGGCGCGCCGTAACTCCCTCATAGCGGGTGCTAGTTCAATAATTTGCACATCTTTGCAAGAATTTGCGAAAACTTGCAAAGGCGCAAATCTCTCAAAAATCGCGCCTATTGGGTCCCGTCAGGCGACTTTCCGTCCTCGATTTGATCGATAACCAGGCAAATTGATGCATTTAGGTCACATTCGAACTGCGAAACAGCATATCCGTCATGATTGAGGGGTTGGCGTTTTCATAAATTTGCAATACACAGGACGAGTCACAGAGTGGTGCTTTGCCACACTTTATGCGTGCATGTTTCAGGGAGGAAAAATTGAAAACAGGATTTACCAACAAAAGAAGTTGGCTACTGGGCACCGCGGCGCTTGCGCTGGTAGCAAGTGTTCCAGCTTATGCTCAAGATTCAACCGATGCTGAAGAAGACGAGCAGGCGACTCTCGATGTCGTGACCGTCACCGGTATTCGTGGATCTATTCAGAATTCACTCAACGCGAAGAAAAACGCGACCTCAATCGTCGAAGCAATTTCGGCAGAGGATATTGGTAAGCTTCCAGATCTGTCGATTGCAGATTCCTTGGCCCGCTTGCCGGGTGTCACGGCGCAGCGGGTGCGGGGGCGTTCGCAGCAAATCTCGATCCGGGGTCTGGGTCCGGATTTCTCTCTGGCATTGTGGAACGGCCGTGAAGTCGTTTCAGCCGGCAACAATCGCGGCGTTGAATTTGACCAATTTCCGTCAGAACTCGTCGCTCAAGGGGTCGTCTACAAGACTCCAGATGCAACGCTGGCCGCAACCGGCATCGCGGGTGCGATTGACCTTAGAACCGTTCGCCCGCTCGACTATACAGAGCGCAAGCTGAACTTCTCTGGAAAGTATGCTGTCAACGATACCGATCAGACCAACCCAGATTTCGATGAAGATGGTTATCGCTTGTTCGGGTCTTACATCGACCAGAACGCCGATGGCACGATTGGCTGGTCTTTGGCTGCCACGATCCAGTCTAACCCGACCCAGTTTACGTCTCGGGAGTTGAAAACCGCGCAGAACCAAACCTCAATCGATCCGGTATCAGGGTTGGTTTATCCGTCCGACAATCCTCGTAGCGGCGCGGTTTCTCGCGAGTTTGAGCGCACATCGGTTGCCGGTGCTTTACAATTTGAACCTAATGATCGTTGGCAAACCACAATTGATGCCTTCTACACCGATACTGAAGATGCTGGCATCTTTCGTGGTGTGGAAACCCCGATCGCGTCTTGGTCGACCGCGCAGTTCCAGGGAGCGACCGGGTCAAGCGGGTTCGCGGATGCCGCGACCTATAATAATGTCACGACCTTCCTGCGAACCGATACCGAAGGCAACACTGCCGAGATTTTTGCGGTTGGTTTGAATTCTTCGTATCAGGTAACAGATCGTTTGACGCTGACGGGCGACTATGCCCGTTCGACCTTGGACCGCAGTGATATCGACTATGAGTCTTACGCGGGCACAGGCTTCGCGGGTGCTGGACCAACCGATACGCTCGGCTTCGGGTTTGATAGTGATGGCGCGTATGGCATTGCTGCGGGTCTCGACTACACCGACCCTGGAGTGGTCGTGCTGACTGATCCAGGTGGTTGGGGGCAAGTTGGATTTATCAAACAGCCCAAGATAGAGGATGAACTGAACCAGCTTCGCCTTGAAGCCGAATATGAATTGGAGAACCGGTTCATAAGCAGCGTTGAGGCCGGTCTTTTGTTCACCGATCGCGAGAAGATGTTCGACTCGAATGAAAGCTTCATCCGCGCCGGCAACTCCTGGACAAATGGATCACTGGCAATCCCGACGAACCGCATTGTGGGGGCTACGAACAGTGGCACGATTGGTCTCGACATTATTGCATATGACCCATCCAGCTTCTTGACGGATGGAACTTACAATCTCGAAAAGGCGACATTTGACACTGAATGGACTGTAGAAGAGGAGATCCAGACCTTCTATGCCATGGCCAATATCGACACCATGTTCAATAACGTTCCGGTGCTGGGTAATGTTGGTTTTCAGTACGCTGAAACAGAACAGTCATCCACAGATTCTCTGACCGGCGGCGATGCGCTCAGTTATGAGAATTTCTTGCCGAGCGCCAATTTCAGTTTTGAAGTTTCGCCTGATACATTCCTGCGACTGGCAGCGGCTCGCACGGTGACCCGGGCAAGAATGGATCAATTGGCGTCAAATCGGAGCATCAGCAACAATCCTCTTGTGTGTACTGATATCGACGGAGACAGAGTGTTCACCGAACAATTGGATCCAAATGGCGGTCCAATCTTCGATGGTGATCAGAATGTCTGCTTCTCTCAAAGCGGCGGGAGCACGACGCTTGAACCGTACCTGGCTACATCCTTCGACCTTTCATTCGAAAAGTACTTCGATCCTACGACCGCTGTTTCGTTTGCGATTTTCCACAAAGAGCTTGATGACTGGATTGTCGATGTTACGACGCGCGGCGTGGATTTGACCGAGTCGCTGATCCTCGCTGGGGTGGACGGCACGCTTGCAACCAATCCGGAGTTTTCAATTGGTAGCGTCAGCGGTCCGCAAAACTTTGCTGAAGGAACCATTACTGGTTTCGAGGCGACGGCGCGGGTTGGACTTGATCGGTTTTTGCCTGAACAGTTTGCCGGGTTTGGCTTTAATGCAAGCTACACCTATTCCGACAATGAGTTGACCAATGAACTCGGTTCAACCGATATCCCGGGATATTCCGACACGGTTTGGTCAGGGGACGTCTATTACGAGAACCATGGCTGGCGGGGCAGAATCAGCGCGCGATACCGCTCCGAGTTTCTGTCAGAAATTCAGAACTTTGATGGCAGCTTGAGTGGCGCGCAAGCGCAAGACGAGACTATTGTTGATCTTCAGATTGGCTACGAGTGGGACGAAGGTGCGCTAGAGGGTCTCGGAGTTAACTTCGAAATCTTCAATCTGACCAATGAGCCGTTTGTCACCGAGAATGTGACGACGGACCCAAGTGTGGTTTTCCCGAGCCGTTACGAAGAATATGGCACCACTTACAACATCACGGTGTCGAAGAAATTCTAGCTTTTGAGTGAGAGTTAGAATCCTCCCGGAAAGGGCCTGCTTTCGAGCAGGCCTTTTCTAATTTCTGGTGTGTCCTCTGGGCGTGAGCATAAGAGCAGGCTAAGAATTGAGTATGCAAAGCCAACACATTGAAAATGTTGTCATCGTCGGCGGCGGAACGGCCGGTTGGATCGCCGCGGCGGCGATGGCGCGCCTGCTCGGACCGGCGATCCGAATTTCCCTGATTGAGTCCGAAGCCATCGGCACGGTTGGGGTCGGCGAAGCCACGATACCGCAAATTCGGCGCTTGAATGGGGTTCTTGGGCTCGACGAGGATGAGTTCGTCCGAGAAACCCGTGGTACGTTTAAACTCGGTATCGAATTCAGCAATTGGGGCCATATCGGAGAGCGCTATCTTCATACGTTTGGAGATGCGGGCATCAATCTCGCCAATCTGCATTTTCATCATTATTGGTTACGCGCCCGCGAACAGGGCAGCGATGCCAGTTTGTGGGATTACTCGCTACATCATCGGGCGGCTTATGCGCACAAGTTTGGCAGACTCGAGCGGGTCGGCCAAACATCCATGACCGGATTGGCTTACGCGTTTCACTTCGATGCCGGTTTGTACGCTCGCTATTTGCGAAAGCACGCAGAAGCAAATGGCGTCTCTCGCATTGAAGGGAAGGTCGTGGATGTCAAATTGGCATCCGAAAATGGATTTATTGAGTCGGTTCAACTTGAACGGGGTGAGACGGTTTCCGGCGACTTGTTTATTGATTGCTCTGGCTTTCGTGGCTTGCTGATCGGTCAGGCCCTGAATGTCGGGTATCAAGATTGGTCAAAATGGTTGCCGTGCAATGGCGCCGTCGCGGTTGGCTGCGAAAGTACACATCCCTTACTGCCATATACCAAAGCC
>JBCCGB010000011.1:0-128343 GCA_039029475.1 Pseudomonadota bacterium
CGGCCGATTAGTAAGAATACGACGAACCAAGCGCTTCGAAGAATGAGTTTCTGACCGGAGTAAATCACATCTCTTGGCTTTAGAGCGACAGCTTCGACTTTGATAAACGAGAGCGGTCTTTGGAATCTGGACGCTTTTGAAGCGGAACTTTCACATGCCAATCCAAATCAAGTCCGTAGAATCTATCACCGCGCTTTGTATTGGGTTGGAGAGCTTCGCCCGCGCAAAAAGGGAGTAGCCAATTACCATGGCGTCCAAAGAGCTCGTGATTACAGCTTCAGTTATGAACTATCTATGATTTGGAGTAATTTTTCCGGTGCTGCATATGCGACAAGCATTCCACCGCGTTCGGCGAATGCTATAGGAATGCTGAGCCGGGCGGCTTCGCGTCTCGTTTCCGAAAGCCATTCATCTGTCGTTTCCATTCCGGAAAACGCCACAGCAGGAACGTCCTTGAAGTACCCATCTTTCAAGCTCTCATCTTTCCGCATGGACATCGTTAGATCATAATAGAATGTTTCGCTGCCGATGTTCCTCATTAGATCAATTGCAGCGCGAGCGTCTTCTAAGTTGTTTGATATGTATTTGCGGTCACCCTCACTTTTGGAAAACACCTGATCATAATACCTGATTGAACTCTGGCGCAGATAGTGCCGCAATCCTTGCGCAGCGATTTTGAAGCCACTTTTCGTCATCACCGTTTGTCGCAGCACTGCCCGGAACCAGGCGGGCCGAAACCCAATCCACGAATCCTGATTGAAAACCGCGTTTGAAAAAATTGAAAGCTTGATATTGGGGTTGATTCTACAAAGACGATAACAAATCGGATTTCCGCTCCCGATCCCCAACAACACGACATCACTCAAGCCTAGTTGAACAATCAGTTGGTGGAGTAACGCTGCTTCGGTTGAGACGGCGGCGCCGGATCGAATTGTTTGCTCCTGAAGCAGGATTAAAGGCAAACCAGGTGTCCCCCCAAACCCGAGCCTGCGAACAAATATGACCTGTAAATTGTTCTCCCACATCAATTCGCAAAACTCGACTGATGGAGGCATTGGAAACTCTATTGAGTTGACAATCACCAAGGGGCGACGCCGAGCCTCGTCGCTACGGTAAATCATCGTTTCCATCGAAATGCTGCTGCCATCTAGTGCTGTCAGCGCAACTTCCCGCTTGGGGTGTGGTGTATTGTTCGATGAATTATCGAAGGCCCCACCAACTTCGCGCCTATTGGGCTTTCCTTCTGCCCTATTTGTGAGTCTCTCGCGTTCGAACGCAAGTGTTCCCTTGAGCGTCACCATTCCCCAACCCCTCGATAAGGACATGATTAACGATTCAGCCAAATTGATCGATAGTTTCACTGCACTTGAGCACTTATCGCAACGTAACTCCAGCTGGGGGTCAAGGTTTGCAAATTAGCATACGGCTTTCCCAGGCAGGTTGACCTGGTGATGAAATATTTCAGGAATTAGCCGGAGGTGCGAATTCTAGATCGCCAACCATATAGTAACAAAAATATGAAATATTCAACTCCAGGTGGTATTTGGGTGTGCTCAATTGCAGGTCTCATTAGATATAGAATACGAACGTTCGCAGGCATTATCTATCGCGCAGCGATTAGGTGCTGATCTGCCCGCGCGGTTTGGTGCGGCCTTCTTTGTTTCAGCGTTGGTCTTTGCATCCGGCTATCAAACTATCGCGCTGATTTGGATCAGCAGCATGATCTTCAATGAGTTCTTGGAACTTAAACTTGCGAACTATTTGAGGAATTCTTCTCGCTTAGCCCGCACTTGGGTTCTCCTGTACGCCGCACATCTTGGTTTGGGTTCTTCGATCTGGGCAGGGTTGGGAATCGCACTTTGGAACACGAACGAAGGTGCCTTATTGGTCAGTGGCGCTCTAATTCTGCTTGGCTCGATCGTGCACATCACGATGATTTATTCAGTCAGCAAACTCCAAGTCTCCATCGCGCTAGCACCTCAAGTTATCAGTATCTTGGCATTGCTGACTTCGAGTTGGTTTGATGACCAATTTGTTTTTCAAGACAAGGCAATCGTTTCCGTGTTCGTGTGCATATCTCTGATATATCTAGTCGCATTGCTAAAACACAGCATCGAAACTCAAGAGCGATTGTCCAATCTGGCGCGCAGCAATCAGAAGTATGCTAGCGAAGACGCGCTTACCGGTCTGTCCAATCGCAGAGTTTTCATCGAGCGACTGAACGAGCAAGTCACGCAAGATGCGTCAACTGGCTTACTGTTCATCGATTTGGATCATTTCAAACCGCTCAACGATGAGTATGGACACGCTATTGGCGATGAAGTCCTCACGGCAGTTTCGAATAGACTCAAGACGATTCCAGAAACCATTTGCGCAGCAAGGCTCGGAGGGGATGAGTTCGGTCTGATCTACAATGACAGCAAATATGCAGCATCCAATGAGCTGAGGCTCACTAAGCTTCATTCCGCTCTAACACGCCCCATCAAAACGACCATTGGAGATGTCCAAATCGGAGCGTCAATCGGGTACGCAGGAAAGTCAAACAACCATTGTGATGCTGCTCAAATAATGCATGCCGCCGACATAGCTATGCTGCGTGCTAAATCTATGGGGGGCGGGTTCGCCAAATTCGATTTTGTGCAAGATCAAGCTTTGCTCAACAAACAAGCCATCGAAGCCTCGATTCGAAAGGATGTAACTGAAGGGCGAGTCGATGCGATTCTTTTCCCGATCGAGTCCTTGCAAACCGGCAAAACTGTTAGCTTTGAATTGTCGCCCCAGCTGACTTCAAACTCGTCTCGACCTCGACTCACTGTCAAAGACACAACTGCAGTTCTGGAACGGCTTGGGCTAGTTAATCGGGTACTGTTTTCGGCGCTTTCAATTCTGGCGCCGAAGATCGCAAACTCGTCTTTTAAAATCGCCATAAATGTTAGCCCATCCCAACTTCTCTCCAGTAGTTTTTTCAAAGAGCTATCTGGGGTTTTGAATGAGCACGACTTGAAACCCTCTCAATTTGAACTCGAAGTTACTGAACAAGTATGCGAAAGGCATGAGGGTGATTGTGTCAGAGTCTTGAGGCAGGCTCAGGCATCCGGTTTCTCGATCGTACTAGATGACTTCGGAGCAAGGTCTTCTTCGATTTGGCTATTCGACCGCCTCCCGCTTTCCAAAGTGAAGTTAAGCCGAGAATTGGTCGATATCTGCATTCGAAATCAGCGGAAAAAGCAGCTTCTGCTCTCAACAATTTCGCTCGTCAAAAGCATGGGGCTGGCATGCATTGCAGAATGCGCTTTGAATGAAGACACGCGAAGGTTGCTGATCGCCTGTCGATGCGACGAGATTCAAAGTGGCAATCCATATAAACTTGGATCGAAGACTGAACTTTCGCACGCGGTTTAATAACTGTGACAACAGGCTGGGTGTCTCATTCTATGGTCTTCAACGGAGTTAAGGGAGCGGTCTGAGTCGACGGTATGCGCGTTCTGCTAACGTATAAATGTCTTCCGCCATGTTGCTATTGGGGGCTGATTTGAAACTGCTGTACTGTGCAGAACGAAGCTTTATTGTCTATGTTAAGTTCGAGCTGGAGCTCGTTGCATTTCAACTCTTCGATCCTGCGGATGGCCTTTTACAACGACATATTTTCTGGCTCTAGAAAACTGCTGAAACGTGAATTTTACTCGCGTAATTGACGCTGCGTAAAAGTACTTTTTCTCGATTCATCGATAGTGCTTATTGCGCCGCTGAAGTTTTTCATGAAGCTCTGACTACAAGTTTAATGTGCTGGAGATTGAATTGGAAGCTTACATAGTTGATGCCTGCCGTACGCCTCGAGGGATTGGTAAAGTTGGACGAGGCGCGCTCGCCCATTTCCATCCTCAGCATCTTGGCGCAACAGTTCTTGCCGGTTTGCGCGAACGAAATGGGATCGATACTGGGGCGGTCGATGATATCATCTGGGGAACCAGCTCGCAGCGCGGAGCGCAGGGGTCTGATCTTGGGCGAATGGCGGCGTTGGACGCCGGATACGACGTAAAAGCTTCTGGAATCACAGTTAGTCGATTCTGTGGGTCTGGGATTAGCTCCGTAAGCTTAGCTGCAGCACAAGTCATTGCAGGTATGGAAGATGTGGTTATTGCCGGGGGGACGGAGATGATGAGCTACACATCGTCTACTGTTGACCCCAAAAAACCCACGATGATGGATGCGGGTAATATGCGCTTGCGGGCGAAACACCCACAGAGCCAACAGGGTGTCTGCGCGGACGCCATTGCCACGCTAGAGGGAATTACACGAGAGGACGTAGATGCGCTGGCGCTCGAAAGCCAGCGTCGTGCGGAGATCGCCATCAAAGACGGTCGTTTCGACAATGCGCTGGTGCCGGTGTTTAACGAAGACGGCACGCTAGCATTGGACAAAGAGGAATTCCCGCGCCCACAAACCACAGCAGAGGGTTTAGCTGGATTAAAAACTGTATTTAACATGTTCATGGATGTCGAGGTTGATGATCAAGGAAACACGTATGGCTCGTTGGTTACTCAAAAATATCCCGAGCTAAACGGTAAGATGAATCACGTTCATCACGCGGGAAATTCTTCGGGCGTGGTGGATGGTGCCGCTGCGTTGCTGCTTGCTTCCGAAGACGCCGTTAAAACAAACAAGTGGACCCCTCGCGCTCGTATCGTTGCGACCGCAAATATGGGCGACTGTCCAACTCTCATGCTTAACGCGCCCGTGCCAGCAGCAAGAAAAGTTCTGCAAAAGGCCGGACTAACCACGGACGACATCGATGTTTGGGAAATAAACGAAGCCTTCGCAGTGGTTGCTGAACGCACCATTCGTCACCTCGAATTGGATCGGGAGAAAGTAAACATCAATGGTGGTGCAATGGCTCTTGGTCACCCGATTGGCGCTACAGGCTCTATTTTGATCGGAACTGCTCTCGATGAGTTGGAGCGCGTTGGTGGTAAATATGGACTAGTTACGATGTGTGCTGGCGGAGGGATGGCGCCCGCAATCATCATAGAGCGATTGTAGGGATCATCAGGCTGTCTCATTTACCAGAATGGATTTTTAGTGAGCACAACATAGAGTTAGGTTCAAACGCAATTCGCCGCTCGTCTCCTACCTCCGTTGGTTTCCAAACGAGGCGAACCTGGCAAACAAGACTGCTACGGATTTATTTGGTCCCTCAAAAAAGTCCGCCCGGACAACAAGAACAATAGTCCAGAAATCGCAATAAAGGATGTCGACCAGATACACGCTGAGCGCACGCCGCGCGCGCGCGCTTGCCTGCACGCATCAATTAGATCGATCTGCATATTGGGATCGGTCAAACTGCAATTGGCGGTGATTTGATCGGCAAACGCACTCATGCTGATCCAATTCGTTGAAGCTAAGTCAGCAATAAGACCCATAGTTGGTGGCCCGGCCCCATAGCCAATCAAATTCACTAAGAACAACAAAATCGCTATCGCTGTAGCGCGTGCACGGAGACTAACCACCGCTTGCGCGATATTGAATTGTGCGCCCAGGTAGAAACACTGAAATAGCGTAGCAGCCATCAACAATACAAGCATGAGCGAACTGTTACCCACCAAAAAGGCAGCGGCGTAAATTGGTGCGCAAATGATGAAAGCGATGCCTGGGACCCAAGTTGCGGCTGTTTGGGAATAGTTTGATGCACGCTCCGTAAGATAACCACCTAGAAACGCGCCGAGTGTTCCAGCTAAACCTACCGGCGCCATAAACATTAAAGCCGTTTCGGAGGGGGTAAAACCGTGAGCAAACACTACGTGCTGAGGTTGCAGTCCGATCAAAGCGTAGCCTGCAAATGATGATACTGTGGCGCCAGCCGACATCATCCAGAATGTTGGTTTAGAGCAAATTTCGCGGAATGCGTCTCTAAAGCTTGCTCGCTCCGGTTTGGCTGACCCGGGCGGATCAGAGAAGCCCCTGGGTGGCTCTTTCACTGTTAAGAAAAATACGAGTCCAATAAATACGCCGGGCGTTCCTATGTAAATAAACGCTTCCCGCCATGTGAAAACTTGGAGGATGTAGCCTCCAAATACCTGGGCAAGTACGCCGCCCGCGGTGACTCCCATCGCGTAGATGCCGAGCGCTGTCGGGCGCGCCGAAGGTACGTAGTAATCACTGATCATCGAATTGGCGGGCGGGGTGCATCCTGCTTCGCCAATGCCTACGAGCATGCGCGCAATCAAAAGGGTCACAAAGCCGGTTGAAAAACCGCATAGGATCGTCGCGAACGACCATAAGACTACGCATGCACTGATGATGATTTTGCGACTAACTCTTTCCGATAGAGTCGCAATTGGGATGCCCAGCAACGTATAGAAAAGAGCAAACCCGATACCAGCTAACAAACCAAATTGAAACTGAGTCAGGCCAAATTCGTTTATGATTGGCACCGCAACCACGCTTATGAGAATGCGGTCAATAAAATTGAACGTATAAACAAGTGTCAGAGAAAGCAGGACGTAAGAACGGTACGTAAAACTGCCGTAGCTTCGCACATGCTCTCGCAGTGATTCTTGGTGTTCACTTTCAATCGCGCCGCTCATCGGATTTATCCCCTAGATTCTTTAGTTCCGCTAAACCCCGCGAAAGTTCGCTGGTCGCTTCTCCAAGATTGCCTCAACGCCTTCGAGATGATCTTCTGTGTGATGCATCATCGATTGAAACGCGGCTGACATCTCCATCACCGTATCGTATTGGCTCGTTGCGCCATGTCTCAAAAGTGTTTTTGCAACTCGAAGGCTCTGTGGTGGTTGTGCAGCAATACGTAAAGCGAGTGTCCTCGCTTCATCCATCAGGGTTTCTTCGGGAACGACTCTCGAGACCAAGCCCCAATCGGCCGCAGTCGCGGCATCGATAACATCGCCGGAAAACAAAAGTTCGGCTGCGCGGCTTTGCCCAATGATGCGCGGCAGCAACCACGCTCCTCCATCACCAGGAATAAGCCCAAGCTTCAAAAATGTTACCCCGAACTTTGCTCGCTCTGATGAAATTCTGACGTCAGCCATGCAGGCAACATCACAACCAAGTCCAATCGCGGCGCCATTCACTGCGGCAATTATCGGAACTTCGAGATTGTAGAGAGAATTCACAATCCGGTGAATATTCCGGCGATATCCCTCGCGAACTTTGTAGGGAGATCCAGAGAATACACCCGTGCGATTGCGCATCGCTTTGATGTCCCCGCCTGCTGAAAATGCGCGCCCTTCTCCCGTCAAAATGACGCAACGGATTTCAGCGTCGTCTTCGATTTCGCTACAGACTGTAGCGAACGCCTGGCCATCTCCTTCTTGGCCCAAAGCGTTCATCATTTCGGGGCGATTGAGCGTTAAGGTCGCTATTGGGCCTTGCTTCTCCAAACTCACGATGGTCATGGCGGATCCTATTCCTCTTTTGTGAATCGGTAAGTTGACTTGGCCGGAATGCTCATTCCGGCTTCTATGTTTTCGCAGCAATGTTTTTAAAAACGGCCGTTGCGGTCATGATGACTTTTTCTTTGATGAAAATGGCGCCGCGTACATAAGTCATCTGTTTGCCAACTCTGTCGATTTGGCAGTCTGCTAGCACCCAATCTCCCAACCGAGCGCCAGATAAAAAGTTTGTTGTCAGGCTGATTGTAGCGACCTTCGTCGGAGGATCGGTGTAACGGAATGCCTGATAGCTCAGCGCTACATCTGCGAGCGTTGTAAGAACGCCACCATGTGCAATCCCGATATAATTTACGTGAAGCGGCCGAATGTGACAGCCGACCAAATGTTGCCCACTTTTGCCGCGCTTAACAAAATAAGGGCCAGCATTGTCGAGAAACGGGATGTCAAAGTTCGCACGCTTGAACCCGTCAGGCACGGAAAAGTCTAAATCGGTCAATAATCTCTCCCCCCTTAGCTGGGGTATCTAATCGTTAGATCCATCTACTAGATCACTCATCATCAAAAAACAAACAAGAATGATTTTTACAAACACACTTGACTTTTAATTCATCCTGACGAGAATCGCTACGAGCGTACAGGTCCTCGAGTAAATGAGGCCGGCGCATCGGGAGGTAATTAAGATGATGAAATCCAGAAATTCCTGGTTGACGAACACTGCGATCGCAACCGTTTTGAGCCTTACAGCAGCAAATGCCGCTGGCGCTCAAGAAACGATCGATTCACCAAGCGCAAGCGACTCTGAGTCGGTAGACGCGGACCGAACACTTGGAACCGTCACAGTCACTACGACGCGCCGCGAAGAATCGCTCCAAGAAGTGCCGATCGCAATCACCGCGATCACTGAAGAAACAATTGAGCAGCTCGCGCCGCGAAATCTAGGCGACTTGTCCGGGCTGGCGCCCAATACATTTATCGGTACAACCACCGGCACCCCAGGTGCGGGTGCGATTTTCATCCGCGGGTTGGGTTACTTTGATGTTGAAAAAACTCAAAATCCCGCAGCGGGCGTTATGATCGACGGGGTGTTTCTTGGAACGAATACAGGCCAACTGATCGATGCGTTTGATATCCAGCAAGTGGATGTGAACCGCGGGCCGCAAGGGATCTTTTTTGGCAAAAACACAACAGCGGGCCTGATCAATGTTACTCGCTCGGCTCCGACGCGAGAGAATGGCTTTCGTGGATCGATTGGCGTAGGGACAGATGATGAGGTAATTGTAAAAGGGATTGCCAATTTCGGTCTCGGCGACAATGGCGGATTAAAGCTGGGTGGAACATATCGAGAGAATGAGGGCTACTTAGACAATCTGTTCACCGGTGAGTCCGCGGGGGGGATAGAGTATACAGGTCTTAACGCCACGCTTGATTATGATTTGACGGAGACGTTCAACGCACGTCTATCCCTGGATCACTTTTCTCAGGAAGGCGGCGGTACTCCGGTGCAGTTTGGTAACGCAGTTTCTACCGCAGCACTCAGCGGTTTATTCGGAACTGACTTAACCCTGACGCCCGGCTACAATCCAGAAACGGGGAGTCTTGCTGGTCTCGCGCCTCGTCAAGTTTTGAATGATGGCGAGGATAGCGATGAGCTAACGTCAACGATCGCGAACGCGACATTCACCTGGGATACCGACATTGGTGAGTTCGTTTCGGTCACCGCTTATATCGATAGCGAGGATCTTGTCTTTCAAGATTTCGATGGGACATGCTCAACGGCTGCCGCTGGCTGTCCATTCCCAGGCACAAACCTCTTGCTCACCAATGCCGCGAACCCAAATGGCGTGCTTCACACGATACGGGACCAAACTTACGAGCAGTTTACTCAAGAGTTTCGACTGGCTGGAACACGTGGTGCATGGGATTACTTGGTAGGGCTTTACTACTATCAGCACGAAGTCGAACTAGACCAAACCACAAACGGTGCTGTCTTTCAGCTTGGTGGCGAAGACAATGAAAGCTTCTCAGTTTTCGGAAATTTAGATTGGCGGATTACCGATAGGTTGAAGGTTTCCGCGGGCGCACGCGTCATCGATGAAACCAAAGATGGATTTAACAGATTCTCTGTTTTGGCTAAACCAGATGAACCCGGTGCAATTCCACTGGTGAATCCTATTACTAATTCGAATTCGTTCGATGATGTGATCACGCGCTTCGCCGTGGACTGGCAGGCAACCGATGATAATCTCCTATATGCGTCAGTCTCCGAGGGTTTCCGCTCTGGAGGGATTTCAATCCGCGCTACACTATCAGAGCAAATCGAAGGGCAGCCCAACTGCGCCCCTGACAATGGCAATGCAATCCCATTCGAAGTGCTTTGCCCAGAAAACAATTTTGCAACCTATGACCCCGAGAACGTTACGGCATTTGAGGTCGGCTCTAAGAATGTGTTCGCTGATGGGCAGTTCACACTGAACGTGGCTTACTTCAAGACGATCATCGAAGACTTTCAGAACAATGAGGTTCTCGTAACCGGTGTGTTCGGGCCGGGGACATCGACTTTGATCAATAACTTCCCTGAAGTTGAGATCGAAGGTGTTGAGCTAGAAGCTGTTTGGGCGCCGGCTGCACTGGACGGCTTCACTCTGACGGCTCTCGCCGGTGTGCAAGATGGGGAGATCACTGATGGTGTCTTTGATGGCCGAAGAGCTGCAATTGGACCGGGGGCGACACCTGGGACACCTGGCTCTGTTGCTGACCGTACAGACACTGATCTACTTAGAGTGTCAGACTACAATTATTCGATCCGCGCGGCGCATGGCTTCGATGTAGGTCCCGGTCAGCTATTCTTAAGTGGCGGCTATACCTACACGGATGATTATGGACTCGGGCGCGGCTTCGGGATCACTGATTTTCAAGAAGGCTACGGCCTGGTTGATGCATCGGTCGCTTATGATTGGGAGCGTTTCACGCTTCGATTGACGGGTCGAAACCTCACAGACGAAGATTATCGCACAAATGCAACCCCTAGCGTCTATTTCCAAGGCTGGGCAAACGACATGAACTGGTTGCTAGAACTCGAGGCGGAATTCTAATTCCTCCTTGTTCCTCCGGACTTGGGCGACAGCGATGCTGTCGCCCATATTTTTTAAGGTTGAATGCGATCAATTATTAAGTGCCCCAAGTTTGCGTCAGTCTCGCTAGGAGACAATGCGAGAAAGGTCAAAACATAAGTCTAAAACGGCTTTTGCGCTTACAAAACTCCAAACCTATAAAACAATCATGCTTGATTGTTTTATAGGTTTCTGACAAAATCGCAGTGTGCAAGTTGCATATGAAATATTGGGAGAAGGGCCATGGCTGACGACATTGGCAAAACCACAATAATTGGCGGAAACCGATGCCCGGGAACGAGTTATTCCGATCTACTGGAACAAGATTCCCGAGACGTGCCGGACTTTCTCTTTGAGGAATCATATGAGTTCCTCGGCTCTGACCCCATTCCGACAAACCGCTACACATCCCAGGCGTTCATGAAGCTCGAGAACGAGAAAATGTGGCCTAATGTTTGGCAGTTTGCAGCGCGCGAAGAAGACATGCCGGACCCGGGCGACAATGTTGTTTATGAGAACGCTGGGAAGTCGTTTGTCCTCGTCAGACAACATGATGGCAGCGTAAAAGCGTTTAGGAACTTTTGCCTGCATCGGGGGAGAAAGCTGAGATCGAAATCGGGTTATGCTGATCAGCTAAAATGCCCGTTCCATGGTTTTACCTGGAACAATGACGGCTCGCTCAAAGAAATTCCGTGCCAATGGGATTTTGAACATTTGAACGAAGCGGAGATGGGGCTCCACGAAGTGAGGGTAGATCGCTGGCAAGGTTTTATTCTTATCGCGGAGAAACCCGATATCGAGCCATTTACAGAGTGGGCGGGACCAGCAACGACCCATTATGAACGATGGCGTTTGGACGAGTGCTATACAGGGGCGTGGATCGGACGTGTCATTCCAGCGAATTGGAAGTCAACCGCCGAGGCATTTATGGAAGCCTGGCACTCGATCACAACCCATCCTCAAATATTGCCGTTCACTGGCGATGCGAACACGCGCTACGACATCTATGGCGATCACATGACACGCGCAATCACACCGGCAGCAATCTTATCCCCTCATCTAGAGGGACACGGACATGATCAAGCCTACATTTTGGCGAAACTCGCATCATTTGTGAATCAAAGCCGAGATAAGGATGACGCTGAAGACAAGCCTAAGATGACAGGCCGCAGATCATCAACAGTAGGAACACGCGAGGGCGTCGAATTCGGGATCGATCCAGATGATCCACTCTTAGCCCGAAAAACGCTCGCCGAAGCAAATAGACAGGCATTCGAAAAACTATCTGGGGTCGATCACAGTGAGTATTCTGATAGTGAGATGGTCGATAACTTTACGTACAATATTTTTCCGAATTGGGCGCCCTGGGGCGGCTTCGTTCCGAATATTGTCTATCGATGGCGCCCCTGGAAAGATCCTGATCACTGTTTGATGGAAATTCGAATTCTAATGCGTAAACCTCCCGGCGAAGCTAAGCCGAAATCTCCTCCAATGCATCTGATCGGAGAAGATGAAGCGTTTGCATCAGCTGGCCACCTAATAGGCCCTGCTTTGGCCGGGGTATTTGATCAAGATATGGCGAATCTTCCCTTTTTGCAGGAGGGCATGAAGTCGGCGCCCGATATCGATATGCAACTTGGGAATTACCAGGAAATACGGGTTCGCCATTTGCATCAAACGCTCGACAAATACTTAAACGCGTAAGCTCAGCCAAAAACTGTTACCGCACAAAGCTCTTTAGTGAGCGGGAGAATTCTATGTCTATTGAACCGATCAAAATGCCCAAGTGGGGCCTCGCGATGGAAGAGGGAAAAATCGTCGAATGGTGGGCCAAAGAAGGAGATCAACTCAAAGAAGGCGATGATCTCGTAGACATTGAGACAACGAAAATGACTAATGTGTACGAAGCTCACAAAGACGGCACGTTGCGAAAAATTGTTGCTTCGCTGGACGAGACCCTGCCTGTTGGCTCTCTCATTGCCGTGATGGCAGACGCGAGTGTTAGCGATCAAGAGATCGACGAATTCGTCATTGAATTTCAAGCGAATTTTGAGCCTGGAGAGGTCGACGGCGAAGGCACGGGCCCTGAAATTCGAGAAGTTGAGGTCTACGGACGCAAATTAAGAGTTGGTGTAATGGGAGAGGGGGAGCCTGGTACCCCTGTAGTGTTTTTGCATGGCTTCGGCGGAGATTTGAACAACTGGATGCTCGTTCAACCTGATTTAGCAAACAACCGGCCAACATACGCTATAGAGCTACCAGGACATGGCCAGTCGGCTAAGAATGTCGGCGACGGTAAGTTGGCAACAGTCGCGACGGGCATCGTCGCGGCGATAGAAAGCTTGGAGTTAGATAAATTTGCCTTGGTCGGACATTCGTTTGGCGGGGCGCTTGCAATTGAAGTAGCAGCCAGAATGGGAGACCGGGTCACGAGTATGGGGCTGATTTGCCCCGCGAAACTATCCGGCGGAAATCTAAACAATAATTATCTCGAGCGATTCGTCTCGTCAAAGCGAGCTAAAGACCTTCGAGAACCGGCGAAGTTACTATTCGCTGACCCGGAATTCGTGACGCGGGATTTGCTGGAGGATCTCATTAAATCGAAACGTTTGGACGGGGCGCAAGAAGCTCTTGCATTACTTAAAGAGGGTTTAGTAGGCGGAGATCCAGCCTATGATCGACTTAATGCAAGACTGAATGAAGTTCGGGCTCCCGTCACATTGATCAGTTCAAGAGCAGACCAAATCGTTGGCGTTCCAGACATAGCCGCGCTTCCGAGTGGAACTGACGCACATTGGATAGAAAATGCGGGACATATGCCGCACTTAGAAAAGGCGGCAGAAGTTTCTAAAATTCTCGCAGCTTTAGTCTAATCGCTAGAGTTCATTCTCGCGTAGCATCAATAACACGCGGCTGACGAGGTCTCTGATCTCCTGTCGCCGCTTCGCATCCGAGTTAATTAGACGTTGCACATGGAGCCCATGCAGCGTCACTACGATCATATCATTGGCGAGCCGAAGTTTTTTGCGAGATAATCCTGCCCACTCGGGAAAGAAAATCGGAATTTGGTCAAGCGCCCCTTCATCCAATTCAATCGCTCGCTTTTCGAAAACGGCGAGCAATTCCTGGTCTTTCCGCGAGGCCATTGAGAGCTCAAGGTAAGCATCGAACTCAGGAGTTTGGACCCAGTTCCAGTACACGGTGACGGCGCCAGATATATCCAATCGTTCTTTATCGCTTAACTTGGCAATTTCACCGAGCAAGAGTTTCATCCGTCGGAAAAATACATAGTCGATGACCGACGAAATCAAATCGAGTTTAGTTGAATAGTGGTGCAACATAGCGCCGCGAGATATTTTCGCAGTCGCGGCAACGAGTTGTGTGGTTGTTTTCGCATAGCCATGCTTCGACAGGCACTTTACGCCCGCAGCGAGAATGGCGATCCTTGTCTGAGCGCTTTTTCTTTCTTGCCAGCTGGAGTCTGCGTCGCTTGTTTGATCCGGGTTCAACCGAATAATTTCGGCTTGCATGCGAGCCATCGCTTGTTGAAGAACTTCTTCAGCCGGCATGTTTTGGGGCTCTTTTGAGGCCGTTTTTTCAATTAATGTCATAGCCTCAGCACCAATTTGGACATAATATTTCGCTGCACTTCACTGCTCCCACCGTAAATCGTAGCGGCACGATTGTTAAGATAACGTCCCACCATAGGCGTGTTCAAGTTATCAAAAAATTGCGCTCCAATTCCTTCGCTAGAAGGGCACTTATAGAGAGGAGCCGCATAATAATCTACGGCTTCTATCGCCAGTTCATCCAGCTCCTGAAGCATCTCTGTTCCTTGTAGCTTTATGAGCGATGGTTCAGCGCCCGCCTTTTTTGCTTTTGAAAGCTGCGAGATCATCCTTTTTTCAGTGATCTCGATAGCGCGCACTCGCATTTCCGCCTCAAACACTTTGCGTTGAAAATCCGCATCAAGGCATCTTGCTTTCGATATCTGCTTTATTTGAGTCAGGGTGTGTTTCAGCCTTGCTGCAAAGGAGCCGCCCCCTCGCTCATGCTCCAGTAAGTATTTTGCGACATCCCACCCGCCATTTACGTCTCCAACAATGTTTTGCGCAGGCACTCTCACATCATCGAAGAAAACCTGGTTAACCTCGTGGTCGCCGGAAACCGACAAGATCGGCGTGACGCTGATGCCTTTTGCCGTCATGGGAATAAGAATAAAAGATATGCCCGCCTGCGGACGATCGGTATCAGCAGTCCGAACCAGGCAAAATATCCAGTTCGAAAACTGAGCATAGGTCGTCCAAATTTTCGTTCCATTTATTATGTAGTCATCACCATCTGGAACAGCCCGGCATTGTAGCGCCGCGAGGTCTGATCCCGCGTTTGGTTCAGAATAGCCTTGGCACCAAAAATCTTCTCCGGATAGGATTCTCGGTAAAAACGTTTGCTTTTGGTCTTCTGTGCCGTATCGCATCAATACAGGTCCGCACATGTTTATACCCATGGCAGGAATTCTCGGCGCTCCGCGCAGAATCAACAGGTTTTCCCAAATATATCTCTGAACGAACGACCACTCCCTGCCGCCATACTCTTTTGGCCATGAAGGAGCGACCCGATTGTTCTTGTGCAAAATACGTTGCCATCGCATCGCGAGCTCAAACTCACCCCAAACGCCTGTTCCTTGCGCGGTGGACTCGCGAATTTCTTCAGAAAGATGCGTATCGAGAAATTCACTACATGTGGCTTCGAATGCCTTGTCTTCGTCGGAGAGGTCTAAATTCATAAATGCACCAATATCATAAAAACAGGTTAGACTGATTGTTTTTGTGATAGGCTAGGTTTAGTCTATTGAGAAGAGACCAGTCAAAATAGCGACACATTGTATCGGGAGGCACAGCATGGATCTCAAACTCGAAGGAAAGAAGGTACTAATCGCCGGCGCCAGCCGTGGGATAGGTTTAGCGACGGCGAAAGCGTTTGTCGCAGAAGGTTGCGATGTTGCGATATGCGCGCGCGGCGAACAAGCGCTCCAAAATGCTGTTAGAGAACTCACTTCGGGCGATAATTGTGTCATTGGCCATGCGGTTGATATCGCGAATGAAGAAGACTACCGCGCTTGGGTGAAGCGGGCTGCGGAAGAATTAGGGGGGTGTGATGTTTTCGTGCCTATGGCTTCAGCAGGTGGAGGTCCGGCGAGCGAAGCGACTTGGGCCGCAGCTTTCCAAGTCGACCTGCTGAGTGTTTTCAGAGGCGTAGAGGTCGCGACCCCATACTTGGAAAAGTCCAATACGGGCGCAATCGTTTGCGTGGCCACGACGGCCGCAGTGGAGGAGTTTGCCGGCGTACAAGCCTATAATGCAATGAAGGCAGCTGTAATCGCACACGCGTCAGCGCTAGCACAAGCCTTGGCGCCCAAAGGTATCCGCGTGAATACGATTTCTCCGGGGCCTGTATACATCGAAGGCGGTTCTTGGAACTTCGTGAAAGACAACATTAAGCCGTTCTACGACGCGACGCTTGCATCTATTCCAATGGGGCGTTTTGGAAATGCTGAGGAAATTGCGAACGCCATCGTTTTTGCCGCGTCTGATGCAGTACCGTTTCTGACCGGTGCGAATATCGTAGTTGATGGCGGGATAACAAAACGCATTCAGTATTGAGTTAGACGAATGGATGGTCTTCGAAAACAAAGTATCCAAGCTATCGTAATCTGCGGCGGCGAGTTCCACGATTTTGATTTCGCCAGACTTGAAATTCTAAAACTACTTGCCGAGGATGACAGGGTGAGAACGAGAGTGTTCGAGTGCTATGATGCAGCGCTCGAAGCACTCCCAAGCGCTGATTTTATCATCTCGTACACTAGCAATCGCGTCGGCTCCACAGAGACCCAAGCGGCATTTCGAAGGTTTGTAGAAAATGGCGGGAATTGGTTTGCTTTACATGGCACCAACTCTTTAATTCTGATCGATGAAAATATCGAGGATGGCGAGCCTCGCCCTCTCGTGCACGCACCCCGCGCGGCACCAACACTTATGCAAGTGCTTGGAAGTCAATTCATCGCTCATCCGCCAATTGGTCGCTATTCGATTCAAGTTACTAATTTAGAAGACCCGATTGTTCAGGGATTGGAAGCATTCGAAGTGACCGACGAACTCTATCTAATGGAACTGCATGGTGAGGTTGAAACCCTCTTACACTGCGATTTTTCCGGGGAGGCCACAGGATTTGCTGAAGCGGAATGGGAGGTGAAAAAGCATCCTGTCATGTATCGTAAACAGCTCGGCGCCGGTTGCGTATTATATCTGACACTCGGTCATTGCCGAGGGCATTACGACATGGCTGGGATCACAGACTTCTATCCCCAGATCGAAAGAGGAGCGTGGGAAGAAGCCACGTTCTACGAGTTGCTACGCCGTGGTATTCATTGGGCGAAAAAGGAAGTGGTCACCGAATCATAGCCTATTCAGGGCGCGCGTAGGACATGCTTTCCAAAGTCAGTTTGCATCAAGGCCAGTTAAGTATACGACGCGCAACGCCTTCCTCATTGCTGGGATTCAGGCGTGGAGACCGTGAGGCCATCCAAGGTCTCGTCCATGTAGATTTGACAGGCGAGCCGAGAGTTAGATTTTACGTTCTCAGCGAAATCCAACATAGATTGTTCCATGTCGCCAGCAGATCCGGTCCGCTGCAAGAAGCTTGGATCAACATAAACGTGACATGTCGCGCAGGCGCAGGCGCCCCCACATTCGGCGTCTATTCCCGGAACGTTCGCTTTGATGGCAGACTCCATTAGAGTATCGCCGATTTGAGCATCAACTTCGCGCAATTCGCCTTGATGATCACGAAACGTGATTCTTATCATCCCAATTCTCTTTCTTTATGAGGCGCATAGTCAAATTGTCGTAAAACACTTCGTGCGCGAAACCGGACTTGATCTGTCGACTATGAAATTTGCATCTCAAATTCAGCCAAATCAAAGTAATCTCGCCACCTCAATAACTCGCCGTTTTCCGCCCATTCAAATACGCCCATCACTCGAACGGCAACTTGCTTTCCAGACTCCAAGCGAAATGCATCTATCCGCTCGGTCAGGATTTCTCCTTGCGCGGCTTCTGCAATGATCGAAGCCTCCCATGTTATCTCCCGGGACATTGAAAACATCGGCTCAATTGCGGCCTTGAATGAATCGCGACCATGGGCGGCAGGCATTGGGATATTGTGGTAAATAATATCCGGCGATGCCGTATCAATCACGCCGCCTAGATCCATCTTGTTCCAGAGCTCAATGAACTCGAGGGTTCGTTGAATATTGCTCACGACTTCGGGCGCTTTATGTAGGTGACATTGAGGTTCATAACTCCGCGGAGCAAGACACTCGGAATGTAAACCAGATCACCTTTTGACGAATCAAGCGCTAGGTTCTCCAAGCGGTCAAAAATGATCGGAAACGCTGTGATCATTTCTTTTCTAGCAAGTTGGGCCCCGATGCAGGTGTGTATCCCAGCACCAAACGCGAGATGCTCTTTTGCATTTTGCCGGTCGATATCGAATTTGTCGGCATCGCTAAAATGGGCTTCGTCTCGATTGCCTGACCCATACCGTAGCAAGATAAGGTCACCCGATTTGATCTTTACCCCTGCAATCTCATCGTCACCCGTTGCGACGCGCCACATATTGTTCGTTGGTGACAGATATCTCAGAACCTCCTCAACGGTGTTCTCTGCAAGCGAGGCATCAGCCTTAAGTCGCGCAAGTTGCGCAGGGTGTTCCAGAAGGAACTTCACACCAGCAGTCAGGGTGTGCGCGGTCGTTTCGTTTCCAGCAACAAGCAGTTGCTGCAAAATCGAAAGAAGCTCTTCATAAGTCATTTTTCGCGGATCGCCCTCACTGGCGAGGTCCGCATGAACCAAATCGGAGATCACATCGTCAGTCGGATGCGTCCGTTTTTGTTCAATTACTTCCACGAAATATTGCTGAAACTCCAAAATGTTCTTCGCCGCCCAAATTCGAGTCTCGTCGTCGGCGAGTCCCGACAGCAGCGCCACAAACGCGTTAGACCAGGATTCAAACTTGCTAAATTGAGATCGCGGTACGCCAAGTGCGTCGGAAATAACGTACATGGGCAGCTTGTTTGCGAATGACGCTTTGAACTCGCAACCATCTTCGGGCATTGCGTCGATGAGATCGTGAACCAGATCCTCGACATATTCGGTCATTTGAGAAACGCGTCGATAAGTGAAGGCCTTCATGGCCAGCTTTCGATAGCGAGTATGCTCTGGCGGATCCGCCGTCAGCATTGTGTCGGCTACAATCCATCCCCTAGCCATAATCTCTTTTTCCTCCTCCAACATGTTGGAAGATCGATCCGGCTGCATTCGTTCCGCAAACTTGTTCGAGTAAAGCCGCGGTTTGGAAACTACGTAACGAATAAGATTATACGTCGATATAAATACTATCCCCGAATCGGGATGGCGATAAACCGGTGCTTCTTCGCGCGTTCGCGCGTAAAAGGGATATGGATCCTGGAGGAAACCTGCATCGAACGTGTCCACCTCATGGATCGGACAGGTCATAATATCGGACTTATTGGTTGTGTTGGTCATCAGTAGTTTTCCATAGATTTAAGCGAGGTGGCCGCCATCGACCGCAAGGTCGGAGCCGGTCGTAAATGCGGATTCATCTGAAGCAAGAAAGACGATTGCGTTGGCGGTCTCTGTCGATGTGCCAAGTCGCTTCATTGGGTGAATGCTGGCGATCCGGTTAATGGTCTGCTCGCGAGATTGTCCGCCAGCTTCGCCCGCAGCGATGATTCTTTCGACCATTTCTGTGTGGATCGCACCAGGAATGAGCGTATTAACGCGAATGTCGTAGCCTTGTTCGGCGCAATGCAAGGCCACGGAGCGCGATAGCATTCTTACAGCGCCTTTGGACGAGGAATAGGCGGGAAACATGCTGCTGGATTTAACGCCTAAGGTCGAACCAACATTGATGATCGAGCAACCAGCGACGTGCTTCATCGATTGAACTGCATACTTGCAGCCAAGGAAAACACCTTCCAGATTAATGCTTAAAAGTGAGCGGAACTGATCAAAAGAAACGTCTTCGATTGAACCGGGGATCGAGATACCCGCCGAGTTTACAAGAGTTGTGACAGCGCCAAACTCGTTGGCAAGGTCAAACACTCTCTGCCAACTTTCGGGTTCTCTTACATCATGCTCGATCGAGATTGCTGTCTCGCCAATGCTGGTTGCTACTTCTCTGGCTTTCTCGGCGTTAAGGTCTGCAATCAGTACGCGGGCACCCTCCTGCGCAAACCGGCGCGCAGTCGCTGATCCGATTCCGCTGGCACCGCCGGTTATTATTGCAGTTTTATTATCCAGGCGATTTTTACCCATCAGCCTAAGACTCCTCCAAATTCTCTTTTTTATGGATAAAACAAATTATCGTGCTTAAAACAAGCACTATTGACTTTTTTATCCATACTGATCTAAACCACGAACACAACAAGCGGACTTAAGTTCGCGATAGGAGGATGGCTTGATCGTTTCGCTTGGGTTCAACGCGCATACTGGCTGGCCAGGCGTCATGCCTACGCCATTCAGTTCAAACGCGTGTTTCCAGCCTCATGCGAAATCTATCGAGCATCCGTCTCGCGTCTCCTCCCAACGTGAAACAAAACCCTCAGGGCAGTGAATATCATCCATGCAATTACAAATGAGCAGAGCCGAACTGGTGCGGGCCTATGGTCGAATGTCCGCGATTCGGCAATTTGAAGAGC
Organism: Pseudomonadota bacterium; assembly: GCA_039029475.1. Lineage (GTDB taxonomy): Bacteria > Pseudomonadota > Alphaproteobacteria > Caulobacterales > Hyphomonadaceae > Henriciella. The sequence goes on from JBCCGB010000011.1 coordinate 20,301, forward strand.
GCGTAGAGAAAGAATTCTCGCTTGGGAACATTCCGGGCTTTGCGCACGTTTACCTTGGGCAAGAAGCGTCTGGAGTGGGAATCTGCCACGAGCTCACGGACCAAGATTGGATCGGCTCCACTCACCGCGGACACGGACACTGCCTGGCGAAAGGTTGTGAGATAACGCCGATGATGCTGGAAATTATGGGTAAGGCCGGTGGCCTTTGTAATGGTAAAGGCGGATCGATGCATATCGCCGATTTCGATAAGGGCATGCTAGGAGCGAATGCAATAGTTGGCGGTTCCCCTCCGATTGCCGTAGGTGCGGCACTCACTCAAAAACTAAAAAAAACGGGTAATGTATCGGTTGCGTTTTCAGGAGATGGTGGTTCCAATCAAGGTACTACCTTCGAAGCCATGAATATGGCGGTCGTTTTGGAAGTGCCAGCAATATTTGTTATCGAAGACAACGGCTACGGTGAGCATACTGCGAGCGATTATGCGGTGGGCGCACCTTCCATAGCAGAGCGCGCGGCAAGTTTCGGGATGCCTGCCGAAACAGTGGACGGCACAGACTTTTTCGCCGTGCGCGATGCGATGCTACGTGCACTAGAGCGAGGTAGAGAGGCCATTGGTCCTTCTACGATCGTAACTGAATGCCCCCGCTACCTGGGTCATTTTGTTGGCGATCCGCAATCATATCGCAGCAAAGAAGAGCTTGCATCGGCGAGAGCTCGAGACGGGTTAGTGAACTTTCGAGAACGAGTCATAGAGGCGGGACTGTTGAGTAACGAAGACCTTGATGAACTAGAGCGTGAGATCGGCATTGAAGTCGAAGAGGCCGTTCAAAAGTCTATCGCGGCTCCATACCCAGAGGTCGCCGCACTCGAAGACGACGTCTACGCGTCTGCATATTAGGAGAGTTGTAGATGTCCAAAAAATCTTACCGAACCGCAATCAATGAAGCCATCGCGCAGGAAATGGAACGGGATGAAAATGTAATTGTTCTTGGAGAGGACGTCGCCGGCGGCCACGGTTCCTCGAATGGGCCAGGCGGTGTTGGAGGTGTTTTTGGTGTGACGGCCGGGCTGTACGACAGGTTTGGTCGTGAACGCGTGATCGATACGCCTATTTCTGAGAGTGCAATTGTGGGGGCGGCAAACGGTGCGGCGCTCACAGGGATGCGACCAGTCGCCGAGATCATGTTCGTCGATTTCATCGGCGTTTGTATGGACCAGGTATACAACCAAGCTGCAAAGTTCCGCTACATGTTTGGGGGTAAAGCCAAGACCCCGTGGGTGTTACGTTCGATGATTGGTGCGGGAATGCGCGCTGGCGCACAGCACAGTCAAACCTTGCACCCTTTGTTTACGATGATACCCGGACTAAAGGTTGTTATGCCGACGAATGCATATGATGCGAAAGGGCTGTTGATCGAAGCCATTCGTGACGATGACCCGGTCATATTCCTGGAATCAAAAACCCTGTACGATCAGGAAATGGATGTCCCTGATGAGGCGTATACGATCCCCTTTGGGGAAGCTGAATTTTTACGCGAAGGCGACGACGTAACCATAGTTGCGATGGGAGGCGCGATTGTGCAGGCCAAGGCGGCGGCCCAAGCCTTGTCAAAAGATGGTATAGAGTGCGAGCTTTTGGATCCGAGGACGACTTCCCCGTTAGACGAAGATGCAATCTTAGAGAGCGTCGAATCGACAGGGCGGTTAGTCATTGTTGACGAGAGTCCACCGCGATGTTCGCTCGCGGCCGACATTGCATCCATGGTTGCCGATCGTGGCTTCAAATCCCTAAAGGCTCCAATAAAAAAGGTTACATGCCCTCATACGCCAGTGCCGTTTGCACCGTCGTTAGAGGATGAATACCTTCCAAACTCTTCGCGCATAATCTCGGCTGCCAAAAGCGTTTATGAGTTTTCATAGCATGGCCAACAGAGGAAGACTGGCTTTGCGTTTTTGGGAATCACGATTGCGATTGAGTAGAGTGTGAGATGGTAAAAAAGAATAGACAATGGTTGATCAATGGACGTCCCAATGGGCGGGCCTTGAAGGAAGATGATTTTAAGAAAGTCGAAACGGCTATTCCTGAACCGAAGGATCAGGAAGTCCTCGTTCGCGTCTTATACTTGGGTTTCGATCCTGCCCAAAAAGGTTGGATGGAAAACATTGGAGGATACGTCGAACCTACCGAAATCGGCGAAGTGATGCGCGCCACGGGCATCGGCGAAGTCGTCACCTCTAATCATCCTAAGTTCAAGGCCGGCGACAAAGTGAAGGGCATGCTTCGATGGCAAGACTTCGCGGTTTTATCTGGTCGCGACCTTCAAATTGTTCCAGACGATGAATTGTTGACCGCGAACTTGGGGGCGCTCGGAACGACCGGTCTCACGGCATATTTCGGGTTGCTGAAGCACGGACGACCTTTGGCTGGAGATACAGTTCTCGTTTCTGGTGCTGCGGGTGCAACTGGATCAATGGTCGGCCAGATCGCGCGCCTATCTGGTTGCAAGACGATCGGAATCGCGGGCGGCGCTGCGAAGTGCAAATGGATTACTGAAGACGTAGGCTACGACGAAGCCATCGACTACAAAAACCAAGATGTTGGAAGTGAGTTGTCCAAACGTTGCAGCGGTCAAGTCAACATTTTCTACGATAATGTCGGTGGCGAAATCCTTAATATTGCACTTGCAAACCTGGCTATGCACGCGAGGGTAGTGATCTGTGGCGGCATATCCCGATACGAGAAAGGGAACCTCCCGGCTGGGCCCGAAAACTACTTCAATCTCATTTTCAAGCGAGCCACTATGAGTGGCTTCATCGTCTTAGACTACATTCCTGAGTTCCAAGAAGCACAGCTCAGGCTGCGCAAGTGGATTCAAGAGGGGAAAATCCAATATCGTGAGGATATTCAGGAAGGTTTCGACCAAATTCCTACGACGCTGAATCGCCTGTTCTCTGGTAGAAACTTTGGCAAACAGATCTTGAAGCTAGAGGATTGAACAAAAAGCTCCGGTACCTTGATGCCCGCAGCTCTGGCTGCGGGCTTTTTTAGTTTACCGAACGCTGAACATCCTCCCAATAAGGCGCCCTCAGAACTTTCTTGAGTATTTTGCCTGACGGGTTTCTCGGAAGCGTTTCGACGAGGTCGATCGATTTCGGGCACTTATATCCGGCTATTCGTTGGCGAACCCAAGTGATGATCTCGTCAGGATCAATAGCCGTACCCGGAACCGGGACAATAACAGCTTTTGCCGCCTCGCCCCACTTCTCATCGGGCACACCGATAACTGCGACGTCAGACACTTTCGGATGGCCAAATATAGCATTCTCAACCTCCGCTGGATAGATGTTCTCGCCTCCAGATATAATCATGTCCTTCACACGGTCTTGAATAAAGACGTAGCCATCATCGTCCATATATCCGGCGTCTCCCGTTCGCAGCCATCCATTATCGCTGATGGTTTTGGCCGTGGCTTCTGGTTGCTGCCAATAATCTGTCATATTAGAGACGCTTCGAATGGCGATCTCACCTGTCGTTCCCCTGGCAACAGTCTCGCCTCGATCGTCCAGTATGGTAACTTCGGCACCCGCCAGCACTTGTCCTGCTGATCTCATTTTTTCGTTTCCGTCCGGATCGTGATCTTCGGGTGACAAAGCGATGATGGTCCCAGCAGTTTCTGTCATGCCATACATTTGGACGAACTTACTCTGAAATACGTCCATACACCGCTTGAGCAAATCTAGTGGAATAGGGGACGCGCCATACAGCATGTAATCGATTGACGAAAAATCTGTCGTTTTCGCATCAGGCAAGTCGACGACAATTTTCATTGCTGCGGGCACCATAAAGATCTTTGAAATTTTGTAGGTTTGAATAAGGTCTAGGACCTGTAGTGGATCAAACTCGCGCATAACGATGCCCGTCGACCCCTCCGTTAGTCCATTCAGTCCCCAACCCGTTCCGCCGATATGAAAACAAGGCATGGCGACGAGACTAACATCCTCTTCTTTCCAAACATTCCATTCGGGTTTGTCCGAAGCTGGGATGACCTCTCGCAAACTAATGAGCGCGCGGTTAGACAAAACTGCGCCCTTTGGATGTCCGGTTGTGCCGGAAGTGTATAAGTGCAAGGCTGCATCTTCGAAGGCCCGGTCAACTTGCAGATCGTGGCCGTCTTGTCGATCGCGCCAGGCGACGTAGGATTTTTCATGAGACGTCGGCGAAGACAGTACGAAGATAGTTTCTAGATATTCTAGATCGGGTTTAATGCGCGATAATAGCGACGAAAACTCTTCATCGACAAAAATTATCCGAGCGCCCAAATCATTTAAAATATACTCGATCTCGAGCGCTGCCAGCCGCCAGTTTACAGGGGCCATAACGCCGCCGCATTTCGATACGCCCATTAAAATTTCAAAATATTCGGGTGAGTTCTTTCCTAAAAAGGCGATTCGGTCATCAGGTTTCAACCCTAGACTTAGAAGTCCTTTGCAGACCTTGCTCGCAGATAAGTCGAGCGCGCCGTAACTCGTATGCTGACCTTCATAAATGAAGGCGCTTTTTTGGGGGCGAACGCTTGAGTGATGCCGGACTATGTCTGCCAAGACAGTCGATCTCACAGGGTGTATTTTGTCGGCCATTTTCCCTCCTGATGATTTTTTGATTGCAAGCAATTTATAAAACAGTCAGAATGGATTAAAAAGAGCAGTATTGACTTTTTTATGAGAGAGAGTGTGAATTTCTCAAAGTGCTTCGGGAGGTGCTGATGCAAATGATCGCGGAAGATCTGATTGATATGGTCAATCAACGCCTCGTCTTGCTGGGCGGACGAGCTGTTCAGAGTGGAAAGCTGATCTTTCCGTTCCCTAAGGGAGCAGAAGCTGCACGATACGATAAAGTAGCGCTGAAAAGCGAAGGCACGCTTTGGGCGTTCACAGTTCAAAGGTTTCCCCCCAAGAACCCGCCATTCATTGGAGAGAATGAGCCTTCAAATTTTAAGCCTTACGCGGTTGGCTACGTTGAGCTCGAAGGTGAGTTGATTGTTGAATCGCGTTTGGCGGTCGAAGACTTCGAAGACCTGAAAATCGGCCAGATGATGCGACTGACCGCTGTCCCCTTCGCAACAGATGCCAACGGCGCTTCCATATTCACTTACGCATTTGAACCAGTCTGAGAGTAAAAAATGAGCGACAATGACGTTTTCATAATTGGAGCCGGGATTCATCCGTTCGGGCGCCACGATGTTTCCGGGTTGGATCAAGGTGTGTTTGCCGTGAGAGAGGCCCTAAAGGATGCGGGATTAGAATGGCCAAGCATGCAATTTGCATTCGGGGGCTCCTCCGCTGCGGGCTCGGCCGATGCTATGCTCCCGCGCTTGGGCCTGACGGGAACGCAATTTATTAACATTGCTAATGGATGCGCGACCGGCGGATCTGCGCTGCTTTCTGGCTATTGGGCCATTAAATCAGGAGAGTTTGATCTCGGTCTAGTAACCGGATTCGACAAACATCCACGTGGCCCATTCAACGCCGATCCAGAAAAAGCGGGGTTGCCGATGTGGTATGGGGAAACCGGGCTGATGATGACCACGCAGTTCTTCGCCATGAAGATCCGGCGGTACATGGAGCAATTTGGAATTTCCGAAAATTCCCTCGGCCGAATTGCGGAGAAAGCATTTGAGAATGGTGCGAAAACCCCGCACGCCTGGCGGCGCGACCCGGTGGAATTCGAAACGATAATGTCGTCGCAAATGTTGAGCGACCCGTTGCGAAAGTTTATGTTCTGCTCGCCCGCTGAAGGCGGAGTGGCACTTATTCTAGCCAGTAAGAAAAAAGCTATGGAGCTTGGCCGAACAGAGTGCCGAATTAGGGGCGCAGCTGTTCGAACACGTCCTGAAGGATCGTTTGAAGTTTTTGCTCCTAGTTTGAGCACAGAAAGAGGGCATTCTCCGACAGAGCTGGCCTCAGTCGCCGCATATGAAATGGCGAATCTTGGTCCAGAGGACGTCGATATAGCTCAGCTGCAGGATACTGAATCAGGCGCCGAAATTATGCATCTGGCTGAGAACGGTTTTTGCGCGGACGGCGAACAAGAACAAATGCTCGCAGATGGCGAAACCAAACTGAGTGGGCGTATTCCGGTTAACACGGATGGCGGTTGCCTGGCTTGCGGAGAACCAATTGGCGCATCTGGTTTGCGGCAAGTTTTTGAGAATGTCGTCCAAGTGCGCGGTGCCGCTGGTGCTCGCCAAGTCAAAAATGTCAACATTGCCTACAGCCAAGTCTACGGAGCGCCGGGTCTTTCGGCGGTCTGCATTATCGGTTCGTGAGCTGAATACATATAATGGGAGAAGCGCGATGCGCGAAGTGAGTCATTTCATTGGCGGTCAGCAGTTTGTTGGAAGCTCGGGCAAGTTTGGGGCTATCTACAACCCAAACATCGGTGAAGTTCAGGCCCGCGTTCAGCTCGCGACCGAGGCAGAGGTCGCCCAAGCGATTGAAAATGCCAAAGCTGCATTCCCGGCCTGGGCGGCAACCAATCCGCAGCGCCGCGCTCGAATTATGTATGAGTTTAAGCGCCTGCTTGAAGCCAATATGGACGAGCTCGCTGAATTGCTGTCCTCAGAGCATGGCAAAGTGATTGCCGACTCCAAAGGCGATGTGCAACGCGGTATTGATGTGGTCGAATTTGCTTGCGGCATCCCGCACTTGCAGAAGGGTGAGTATACTGAAGGTGCTGGTCCAGGCATCGATGTCTATTCCATGCGCCAGCCTTTGGGTGTTGTTGCGGGCATCACGCCGTTCAACTTCCCGGCTATGATCCCTTGCTGGATGTTTGCCGTCGCGATTGCGTGCGGGAATACGTTCATTCTGAAACCATCTGAGAAAGATCCCAGCGTGCCGTTGCGCATGGTGGAGCTGCTCATGGAAGCGGGCGCGCCAGAAGGCGTCCTCAATATGGTCAATGGCGATAAGACCGCTGTCGACGCCATCCTCACCCATCCTGATATCAAGGCTGTCAGCTTTGTCGGGTCGTCTGATATTGCGCAATATGTCTACGCCACGGGCACGGCGCACGGCAAACGTGTGCAGGCCATGGGCGGGGCCAAGAACCACGGCATCATCATGCCCGATTGCAATATGGACCAAGCGGTGAAAGACATTGTCGGTGCGGCTTATGGTTCGGCGGGCGAGCGCTGCATGGCGCTACCGGTTGCTGTTACAGTTGGTCAAAAGACAGGTGATGAGTTTGTTGAGCGCATGCTCGATGCGGCCCGCGGTCTTAAAGTGGGTGTCTCAACCGATGCCGAGGCGCATTATGGCCCCGTCGTCTCTGCCGCGCACAAAGCCAAAGTAGAAAGCTATATTCAAATGGGCGTCGACGAAGGCGCTGACCTTAAGCTCGATGGCCGCGGTCATACGCTTCAAGGCCATGAGAGTGGCTACTTTATCGGCCCGTCTCTATTCGATCATGTGAAGCCGGGAATGCAGTCCTATGAAGAGGAGATCTTCGGCCCGGTCCTGCAGGTTGTCCGCGCAGAGAGTTTAGAAGAAGCCGCGGCCCTGCCGAGCAATCACCAATATGGCAATGGCGTCGCGATCTTCACCTCAAATGGCCGTGCGGCCCGCGAGTTTGCGAGCCAAGTGAATGTCGGAATGGTTGGCATCAATGTGCCGATCCCTGTCCCGGTCAGCTATCACACATTTGGCGGCTGGAAACGCTCTGCCTTTGGCGACACCAATCAGCATGGCCCGGAAGGCGTGCGCTTCTGGATCAAGATCAAGACGGTAACGTCCCGCTGGCCGGAAGGCGACATTGGTGATCAGGCCTTCATCATTCCGACGATGCAATAAGAGCCGCGGTGATGAGTGAGTTTCAATCTATTACCGTTGAGTCCGAAGGACGGGTAGGAATTGTCACGCTTAACCGGCCTGACAGTCTCAACGCGCTGAATGCCTTGGTCATGACGGAAATTGTGACCGCATTCGAAGCTATTGATCGAGATCCGAACATTGCAGCCAGTGTTCTGACAGGAGCAGGAAGGGCATTTGCTGCCGGCGCCGATATCAAGGAGATGCAACCGCAATCCTTTTTCGACATGTATTTGTCGGACTACTTTGCCGGATGGGATCGTTTCGCAGCATGTCGTAAGCCAGTCGTAGCCGCGGTTAATGGATTCGCCCTCGGTGGTGGCTGCGAGCTCGCCCTGATGTGCGACCTCATCATCGCATCCCATAAAGCTAAGTTCGGCCAACCAGAGATTAAGCTTGGGGTTACGCCTGGTATGGGCGGCTCTGTTCGCATGACCAAAGCTATCGGCAAAGCAAAAGCGATGGATCTTATCCTTACCGGCCGCATGATTGACGGCGAAGAAGCTGACCGCATCGGGCTCGCTAGCCGCGTTGTTCCTCATGATAGTTTACTTGATGTAGCGCTGGGAGCCGCGGCGACGATTTCAACCTATTCGCTTCCATCCATCCTGGCAGCGAAAGAAATGGTCAATCGCGCGCTAGAACTCCCCACATCGGAAAGCGTGCGTTTTGAGCGCCGTTTGTTCATGGGCCTTTTCGGAACTGACGATCAGAAAGAGGGAATGGCGGCGTTTCAGGAGAAACGTAATCCGCAATTCAAAGACGCATAATGGATCTAACCGAAGAACAATCGATGATTGCAGATGTAGCGGGCGCATTTGCTACAAACTGCATGCGATCTAATGCACGCGAATGGGACGAAGCGGGGGTCTTGGATCGCACAGTTTTGAAGGCTTTAGCTGATTTAGGATTTGGTGGCATATACGCCTCCGAACCCTATGGTGGATCGGCTTTGAGGCGAATAGACGCCGTCATAATTTTTGAACAACTGGCTAAGGGCTGCATAAGCCACACAACTTACCTTTCGATCCATAACATGGTGACGTGGATGGTGGATCGCTTTGGTAGTAATCAACTTCGCGAACGATATGTCCCGGGTCTTTGTTCCGCCGATAAACTCGCGTCCTATTGCTTGACCGAACCCAATGCAGGCTCGGATGCAGCGAGCCTGCGAACTTCTGCGCGAAAAGACGGCGCCGAATACGTTCTGAATGGATCGAAAGTCTTTATTTCCGGCGCTGGTTTCTCGGATCTTTATCTCGTTATGGCCAGAACATCCGACGACAAAGCCCGAGGTATTTCAGCCTTCCTGGTGGAAAAAGGAACGCCCGGACTGACTTTCGGAAAAGTGGAAAAGAAGATGGGCTGGCGGGCTCAACCCACCGCGATGGTTTTGTTCGATGACTGTCGCATCCCAGAAAGTCATCGAATTGGTGGTGAGGGAAATGGTTTTAAGATTGCAATGGCAGGCTTGGATGGTGGTCGCCTCAACATCGCAGCTTGTTCATTGGGGGGCGCGCAAGATGCGTTAGATCGAGCTATCGCTTACGGTAGAGAACGCGTCCAATTTGGACAGTCTATTCTGGAATTCCAAGCCAATAGATTCAAAGTCGCAGATATGGAAACCGATCTGCACGCAGCCAGGTCACTCCTTTATCTTGCGGCGTCCAAGCTGGATGCGGATGCTTTCGAAGCGACCAAGTATTGCGCCATGGCGAAACGGTTCGTGACCGATGCCGGATTTAAAGTCGCCAATGAAGCGCTGCAGTTACATGGCGGTTACGGATACCTGTCGGAGTACGACGTAGAACGCATAGTTAGAGATCTGCGCGTCCACCAAATTCTCGAAGGTACAAATGAAATTATGCGCGTGATCGTCGCGCGCAGCTTATTGGAGAAATGAAGATGTTTTTTGGAATAAGCACATACAAAGAAGGCAAAGCTGGACGGATTTCGCTTAATCGCCCAAAGGCGTTGCATACTTTAAATCGGGAAATGTGCGACGCTATTACTGTTGCCTTAATGGGGTGGATCAACGATCCGGATGTAGAACTCGTTTTGATCGACCATAAGGATGGGACCCGTGGGTTTTGTGCTGGCGGTGATATCGCGATGTTATCAGAGTCAGGCCAAACTGACTCAAAAGAAGCGCGCAAATTCTTCACCGCTGAGTATCGCCTGAATAGCTTGATCGCAGACTATCCTAAACCCTACATCGCGATAATGGATGGCGTAACGATGGGTGGAGGTGTTGGGCTTGCGGTTCATGGAAGCCACCGGATAGCAACCGAGCGTACGCTGCTTGCGATGCCCGAGACAGGGATTGGACTGTTTCCGGATGTCGGAGGGTCATGGTTCCTACCTCGACTTGAAGGAGAGTTGGGGACATGGCTCGCGCTCACCGGTGCAAAACTCAAGGGTAGTGATGTGCTTGCTGTCGGTCTCGCCACTCATTTTTGTGAAAGTTACGCTTTGAACGAACTCAAGCGGAATTTGTGCCGATTTGGGCTTGAGGCCTTAAATGGATACAGGACAAAAGCTGTATTCTCGCTCGCCCATAGAATGGAAGAGATCAACGAACTGTTTGCTGGAGATCGCGCCTCGGTGATTAGGTTACAACTTGAGCAAGGAAGTAAGTGGGCTAAACACCAGGCGACAAAGATGGCAGCGAAATCACCGCGATCAACGACAATTGCGCTTCGCCAAATTCGGACAGGTCGATACTTAAGCTCAGTACAAGATGCCTTGAGGTTAGAATATCGAATAGCGACCAGACTCGTTGGATGCGATGACTTTCATGAAGGTGTTCGAGCTAGGATTGTCGATAAAGACAATTATCCAATGTGGCAGCCAAACTCTTTAAAACGCATAGGACAAGACGATGTCGCCAAGTATTTTTTACCACTCACATCAGGTGAGCTAGAGTTTCTGGAACTATGAAAATGGTCAATGTATCTATTATCGGACTTGGCAATATGGGGTCCGGCATGTGCCATAACCTCGTCAAGGCAGGCTATAACGTAACCGCTTTTGATTTAAGTGCTGACGCTATTTCCCGGGCGTGCGAAAAAGGGGCAATGGCTGCCGCTTCGATCGAGGATTGTGTCAAAAAGGCAGACGCCATTGTCACGATGCTGCCTGCGGGCAAACACGTATTACAAGTCTATTTCGGGGATGACGGTGTCGCGAACCACGCTCCAGTTGGCACGGTCTTTATAGACTGTTCCACTATCGCGGTTGAAGATGCAAGAAAAGCAAACTCATTTGCTCATCAGTCTGGGTTCACGATGATAGACGCGCCGGTTTCTGGAGGTGTTGCTGCCGCAGAAGCAGGAACGCTTACATTTATGGTCGGCGGAACAAAAGCTACCTTCGATAAAGCAAGTCCATTTTTAAATTCTATGGGTAAAACGATTGTTCATGCCGGTGCGGCTGGAAATGGGCAGGTCGCAAAAATCGCCAATAACATGCTACTGGGCATCTCTATGCTGGCCACCTGTGAAGCCTTTCATTTGGCTAGCGAGCTGGGTTTGGAAGCTCAGACTTTTTTTGACATTTCATCTGAAGCATCGGGGCAAAACTGGTCTATGACTAGCTATTGTCCGGCGCCAGGTCCTGTGGCAACGGCGCCTTCAAACAATGACTATGAGCCAGGCTTTGCGGTCGATATGATGCTCAAAGATCTGCATCTTGCATCGGCTGCTGCTAAGTCTAGCGATGTCTTGACCGATCTAGGAGAACGCACGACCAGTATCTATGAAAGTCTTAGCAAAAAAGGCTTTGGGCAGAAGGACTTTTCGATCATCATGAAGCATGTCTCGCGAAATCTAAATTCTTGATCGGTTTGTAAATACGACGCTCCATACTTTTCGCCTGCCTATCATGCGTTAATCAAGAGATTGGCGCTGGCTTGAAGCGAGTGAATATGGTTTTGGGACGCGTAAATTCCATAAGACCATGTTGAGCGCCCTCGACACCTATACCCGATTGTTTCCAACCCCCGAAGGCGCCGTGCGGCGATAAGTATTGGGTTTCATTTATCCAAACTGTTCCGGCTTCTAGCGCCTCGGCGATTTTCTCCGCCCTATCGAGATCGTCACTCCACACTGAAGCTCCAAGCCCAAATTCGGTGGCATTTGCTTTACCAATGACCGCGTCCAGATCGTCAAACTTTAAGAGCGGAAGAACGGGGCCAAACTGTTCCTCTTGAACAATTCGAGCTGTCTCTGGTGGATTGTCCAAAATTGTTATTGGAATGAAATATCCGGGAGCAGACGATGTCTCACCGCCGACCAGGAATTCGTATCCATTTTTCTTTGCATCTTCGATGAGATCGAGGACCACTTGATATTGTTTCTTGTTCTGAACAGGACCGATTTGCGTTCCCTGTTCTGCACCGTCCCCCACTTTAATCGTTCTCGCATATTCGACGATTGCTTGTTTGATCGGTTCATAGACATCTTCGTGAATATACATTCGCTTGGTAGCGATACAAATTTGCCCAGTGTTTCTAAACGCTGCCCAAAACAAGTTTTTTGCAACTTGCTCAACATCAACGTCTGGCATGACGATGGCAGCATCATTACCACCGAGTTCGAGCGTTAACCGTTTAAGTGTCGGTGCTGCGCTCTCCATTACCCGCTTACCCGTTTGAGTCGATCCGGTAAAGCTGACTTTATCAATGCCAGGATGGCTCGTTAGCCATGGTCCCAGTCTGTCTGATCCAGAGATCACATTGAACACGCCTGCAGGAAAAACATCCTTCGCAATTTGACCAATCCTCAAAGTGGTGAGTGGTGTGGTCGGCGCCGGTTTTAAAACCATCGTGTTGCCAGCAAGTAACGCGGGCGCAATTTTGAAACAGGCAAGAATAATTGGGAAGTTCCAAGGCACTAATCCAGCGACAACACCTATAGGTTCATATTTTGTAATCGCGCGGCGTTCATCAGTCTCTTCAACTTCGTGAACCGGTAAATCATAATTGCACGTTTCGCTCAGCCAATAGGCGCCGCCCATAACGTCACCCATGGCATCTTCGAACGGCTTGCCTTGCTCCGTAGTCAACAACCGAGCCAGATCGGCGCCTTGCTCAGCGATCTTCCCGGCAAATTTTAGGATACACTCTTTGCGGTCTGCAATAGGCATTTTCTGCCAATCTGACTGAGCATTTCTCGCCGACAAAATGGCGGAATCTAACTCAATCTTCGTGCAATCAGGAGCTTTGGCAAAGACAGATCCTGTTGCCGGATTAATCACGTCGAACGATTCATCGCCTTCGACTTCGACGCCATTGATCATCATCATGAATGTCATTCAATTTGCTCCTTGAAATATTGTTGTATTGTGGATCGGATTTTTCGAACAGCTCATCCAGCCTGTCGCTTTTTGCCCGCCTAATTTGCACTAATGAATAGACTGTAGCGGATGACCATTTCTGCTCTTCGTTGAAGGGGGGGTGATACGAGTGAAAAAGAAACTCAATGACTATAGGGACTGATTGGCGGGCTCTTGCGTCTTCCAATAACGATCCCGAACCTGACGTTTATAGAGCTTTCCATTATCTGCGCGCGGTAGACTTTCGACAAAGTCGATCTGACGTGGAACTTTGACCCCTGATAGTGATGTTTTACAAAACCCTATAAGTTCCTCGGTGAGACTTTGAGTATCATCATCCCAATTCATTGGCTGAACAACGGCTACGACTTTCTCTCCAAAGTCGGGATCGGGGGCTCCGATAACAGCCACATCATAAACTTTATCATGAGTGATCAGAAGGTTCTCTATCTCTTGCGGATAGATGTTGACCCCGCCTGAAATGATCATGAAGCTTTTGCGATCGGTGAGATACAAATAGCCTTCTTCATCTAATCGACCCACATCACCTAGCGTGCTCCAGCCTTTTGAATTCGTCGCTTCTTCGGTTTTTTGGGGATCATTATGATATTTGAACGTGCCACCATTGGCAAAGAAGATCTCCCCTTCTTCTCCGAATGGGACTTCTTTTCCTGATGGGGCTAGGATCTTAACTTCGCCACGTACAGCGCGACCGACCGAGCCTTCATGGGCGAGCCATTCTTGGCTCGTAATCATCGTCATTCCAACATTCTCGGAGCCGCTATAGTATTCGACAAGAATGGGCCCGCACCATTCGATCATCGCCTTCTTTATTTGCTTAGGACAAGGTGCCGCAGCATGGAGCGCCATTTGCAGGCTTGTCGTGTCATATCGAGACCTAACACTCTCATCGAGTTTCAGCATCCTAACGAAATGCGTGGGAACAAACTGAGCGTGTGTCACCCGATAATCCTGAATTAGACTAAGTGCGTTCTCGGGATCAAATCTTTCCATGACGACCACTGTTCCGCCCAGTTTCTGAACCTCCATAGACCACCGCAGAGGGGCGGCGTGATACAAGGGAGCAGGACAAAGGTATACTGCTTGATCGTCCACTTTAAAGGTTTCGACGACAAAGCGAGTAGACGGGTCTTCCGCATCCGCTGCTCTGTTGTGATCAATTTCCCGAAAAATGCCTTTCGGTCGTCCGGTTGTGCCCGAAGAGTAAAGCATATCGGCGCCTTTGCCTTCATCTTCGATGGGCGTCATAGGTTGCGCCGTGAGATGCGCCGACCAATCTCGCCAACCAGGTGCACTCTCTCCGAGTTTGTAAAGCTCAACATCCGCAGAAATTGACGGTGTCAGTGAGGCAATTGTATCGTTACCAAGGTAATCTGACACCAACAGGAACTTCGCACCGCTATCTCGAACAATATACTCTATTTCATCCGATTTTAGCCGAGATGAGATCGCGACATAATACACGCCGGAACGTTGTGCTGCCCATACAAAAACAAACAGATCTAAACAGTTCTCGAGTGCAAATGCGACACGATCCCCTTTTGTTATACCCGCCGCTCTGAACAGGTGGGCCGCTTGATTTGCCCGTTGCTCAAGCTCCAGATAGCTCAGTGCCTGACCAGATTGCCCCAGGATGACAGCTAGTTTGGAGGGTGTCGTTTCTAACACTTTGCGAGGGTGCATAGATTATGCTCGCTTTTGACTGGGTTCCGATGAACCAAATGATAATCAACCCGTTTGCTCCGGTGATCGTGCTCGGTTCAAATAAAAAATACACAGTAGTCGAAAACCGTCAATACTGACTTTTTTAGGGTTGGTACAGGGTTGCCAATCCAAAATGGCCGTCGAGGTCTAGTAGCTCTTCGGCAGACCGAGCACGCGCTCAGAAATGAAGTTCAAGATCATCTCACGGCTCACAGGTGCAATCCGGGCGAGCATCGCTTCGCGCATGTATCGCTCGACATGATATTCGCGCGCATAGCCCATGCCGCCATGGGTTAGAACAGCCGTCTCACAAGCGCTGAAGCCGGCTTCTGTGCCGAGATATTTCGCTGCGTTCGCTTCGGCCCCGCATTCTTGGCCCTGGTCAAACATGGCTGCGGCTTTGTAGGCGAGCAATTCAGCCGCGCTGAGCTCCGCCCAGGCCTTGGCAAGTGGGTGTGCAATGCCTTGGTTCTGGCCGATCGGACGGCCAAACACGAAGCGCTCATTCGCATAGGTAGTCGCTTTTTCGAGCGCTGCGAAACCGAGCCCGATGCTCTCGACCGCGAAGAGGACGCGCTCCGGGTTGAGGCCTTGGATCAAGTATTTAAATCCAGCGCCTTCTTCACCGATCAAATGCTCTTTGGGCACCTCGAGCCCATCAATGAAGAGCGTATTGCACTCAACCGCTTTACGGCCCATTTTTGGGATTGAGTTGGCTTCGATTTTTCCGCGATCGAGATCTGTATAGAAGAGTGAAAGCCCTAAGTATGGTTTCGAACACTGCTCTTTCGGTGTAGTGCGCGCGATGATCAGAATTTTGTCCGCGCGCTGAGCACCGGTCGTCCAAATCTTGCGACCATTGATCGTGTAGCCAGAGTTGGTGCGTTCTGCTTTCGTCTCGAGCGAGGACGTATCCAGTCCAGAATTCGGCTCGGTCACCGCGAAACACATCTTTTCTTCGCCGGAGATAATCTTGGGTAGGTTTTCTTGCTTCTGCTCTATATTGCCGAATTTTTCGAGCGGTTTTGGCCCGAAAATATTGAGATGGATGGCAGACGCGCCGGAATAACCCGCGCCAGAGCGCGTCACGGTCTGCATCATCAAAGCGGCTTCTGTCAGGCCAAGGCCTGCGCCACCATACTCTTCTGGAAAGGCAATGCCCAACCAGCCACCTGCCGCCATGGCATCGCAAAAGGCTTCTGGCCAATCGCCTGTCTCATCAGTTTTCGCCCAATAATCGTCGTCAAATTGAGCGACGGTGCGTGTTACGCCTTCATGAATGGCAAGTTGGTCCTCACTTAACGGGCTGATCGTATGCATAAGATTGCCTCCTATCCGCGAAGGATTATGCAGCCAAAATATCGCCGTCTACGCTTACGGGGCGTAAGAACTCCAAATAAATCTGAGGAAAATTTGGGGTGATTGAAGGTCACTTCTGACTAGCACGTCTGATGAGATCCCCCTCACTTTAGTGGCGGACGCAACGTAAGGGTGCGCGCGTCTTGACGACGTTTGGTACGCCCTTCAGATCGCTACAATCGCTTGCGAAATATTAAAACAGGTTGGGTATGTATTACGACGAACTTCTGGCGGCCAGAGCGCAACTAACAGGTCCCGGCGGCGAATATGAAATCATTCAAACTGATATACTTGGAAACCGGGTTCGAGACTATAAAAACGGGCCCAAAACCATCAGAGAAGTTTGGAGCTCCACCAAAGTATTTGCGGACAATATGTACATCGTCTACGAGGACGATCGCATTTCTTACCGCGACGCTCATCGTATCGTGGATAGCGTGGCTGGATGGCTTGGAGAGCAGGGCGTAAGATCCGGCGACCGCATTGCGATCGCGATGCGAAATTATCCGGAATGGTTGTTGATCTATTGGACATGCACATCAATCGGCGTGGTCGTGGTAGGATTGAACGCTTGGTGGACTGAAAGTGAAATGGCTTATGGTCTCAACGACGCAAGACCGACATTCGTATTTGCAGACTCAGAACGCCTTGAGCGGATCTACCGCAACACTGAGTTACTAATAACCCCCAAGTTAGTGGCAGTTCGCGCAGACGCTTCGAGATTTGAGGCTATTGACTGGTCAGAAATCATCAGTGTTGACCGCCATATGCCCTTGGCAAATATCGACCCTGATCAGGATGCCTGCATCTTTTACACATCGGGAACGACGGGGTTCCCGAAAGGGGCTCAGCTCACCCATCGGGGCTGTGCAGCTAATCTGAGAAACATGCAGTTCGCTGTCGCGTCATCATTGCTCGCGACGCAAAATGCAACTGGGGTGCAAGCTCCACAAAAGATGCCGGCGCCTGTTGCTCTTATCACGACACCGCTCTTCCACGTCACAGCTAGCAATTGCACCGCCTATAGATTGACGGCGCTTGGGGGCACGATTGTGCTGATGTATCGCTGGGATGCCGGTGAGGCTCTGCGACTTATCGAACAAGAACGGATCACGTCCGCCGGTGGGGTGCCTGTCATGGGTAGGGAGATCATAAATCACCCTGACTTTTCGAGTACCGATACATCCAGCTTACTCGCAGTGGCTTGTGGCGGCGCTCAGATGCCGCCCGACCAGGTCGAGAAAATAGATGAGCAGATCCAAACCGCCCGTCCGAGTACTGGATATGGGATGACCGAGACATGCGGAATAATAACTTCGGTAGCTGGAGACTTTCTCACCCATAAACCCGAATCTGCCGGACCTTTCATGCCAAACTTGGAGGTCAAATGCGTCAATGATCAGGGGGATGATGTTGGCCTCGGCGAATTAGGGGAGGTTTGGGTCAGGGGATCGTCCGTGATTAAGGGATACATCAATCGACCGGTGGAAACGCGAGAGGCCATTACGGAAGGGTGGTTGCATACAGGTGATATAGGACGAATTGACGAACACGGGTTCATTTATCTGGTGGATCGCAAGAAAGACATGGTCTTGCGAGGCGGCGAGAACATTTACTGCGTTGAGGTGGAAGCGACCATTTACCATCTCAATGGTGTGGCTGAGTGTTGCGTGTTTGGCGTTCCAGATGAACGACTGGGCGAAGAAGTCGGGACAGCAGTCGTTCTAAAACCAAACGCCCAACTCTCTGCAGATCAGATCAGAGATCATTGTGCAGAGCGATTGGCAAAATTTAAGGTTCCAAGATTTGTTTGGTTTTGTGACGAACCATTTCCGCGAAATGCGAGCGGTAAGTTCTTAAAGCGTGAGGTCAGAGAACGACTGATAAGCTAACACCAAGTCGCGTTATCGGTTTCATGGCTGACTAACACTGGAAAGGTGTTTTTTTTTGGGATGAGTCAGAATGCCCTCAGAACCGGCGATGAACTCGAACTTTTCTAAACCAAATTTACAGCTTCGGAGGGGTGCTTTGAGTAATCACATTAAAGGGAAGTCTATTATTGTAACCGGTGCTGCCAGTGGATTCGGCAGACTGGTTAGTAAGAAAGCTGCCGAAATGGGCGCGAAGCTGACTTGCGCGGATATCAATGAAAAAGGACTAGGAGAAGTTGTTGCAGGGCTGACTGAGCAGGGCCTATCCGCGCAAGGTGTTGTCACTGATGTGCGAGATGCCAAACAAGTCAACGCGTTAGCAAACGCAGCGATTGAGAAGTTCGAATCGATAGACGTCATGGTAAATAATGCCGGGACGATGCCTCTTGCATTCTTTTCAGACCATGCCTCAGCCTTAGATAAGTGGCATCAATGCATCGACATTAACTTAAAAGGCGTACTCAATGGTATAGCCGCAGTGCATGATCAGATGATCAAGCAAGGCCGCGGTCATGTGATCAACTTATCTTCGATCTACGGAAATGCGCCTGTTTCCGGAAGTGGTATCTACTCCGCGACCAAAGTCGCCGTAAACTATCTGTCTGAAACGCTAAGAATCGAGTCTGCAGGAAAGATCAAAGTCACGACCATTCGCCCAACCGGAGTCAGCACCAATCTCATGGATACGGTTGTTAATCCGTCAGCCTCTATCGGCATAATGGGGCACAACGGACCGGCAGAGCTCCAGCGCATGATGGAACTTGGTGACGCGTATTCAGATAGCCTCGATGCCGATCAGAACAGTATGGAGTATCGAGTATTAGAACCTGCGCAAATCGCTGATAACATTATTTACGCCATCAACCAGCCATGGGGTGTTTCTATCAGCGACATCACGGTTCGATGTTCGGGAGAGATTTTCGTTCTTTAACATTGAAGGTCTGCGAAAACCAAGTCCACCGCGTGTTCCCATTTGCCTGTCTGACCCAAATTCGTTGGCGGTCTCAACAATTGCTCCAGACTTCCCATGATGGCGAAAAGAAGCATTACCGCGATCCGTGGATCGTTTACGTGGCGGTTAACAGCGTGGCAGAGCAGTCGCTCGCCATCTCTCCGGTGTGCGAGCATTAGGAGACATTAGCGTAGAGGCTTAAGTCGCTCGATGGAGGCCGCTAAATCACAAACCCCGTCCAAGATTTGGTTCGAAAGTGCATGCCCAAATTACGCCAATGGATCTTTGCGGGATCGATCATAGTTTGAACGACCATCAAGCATCTGAACAAATGCTTCATTTCGGTTGCTCGCCCGGTCAACTAGCCGATCGAAAGCGAGCACTTCAATCATAATGTTCAATGTCTTGTAGTATCGATACGCCAGATGACCGCCGAAGTCGGTGAGGATGAAGTCTTCCTCAGACAGGTAGGTTTCGAGGCTCTCATTCCAGTCTGCCAACACGTAGCCCCTAACCATGGAATCTTTAGAGATTTCAATCTCTCGCCCCGTAGAAGCTTTTACTTTTCCCTTTTTACGAATGGCAGAAATTTGCTTCTTCAGTTGGTCCACAGGGTTACTAGTATCAGCTTCCCTCGTTCCGTCATAACCTCTTTTCTGAGGCCGTTTCATTTCGACTATCATCAGCTCGTTTTCATTATTGATCAGTAGATCGTGAGCATACTCGCCTTTCTTTCGTGCACTCCCTTCAGGCGTTCGATCACTCGAAATGTAGCGAGCATAAGCAAGATCATCATCAAGTAGCCAAAGATTGTGCGAGGAATAATCAACGTCTTCGCTATCTTTAAATCTTGGATAAATTAGCTCATGTACTCGGTCTTCCGTAGCAAGCTTGTCGTCGTGTTTTTCCAATAGCTTGCGGAAGATCGTGATCACGTGGTTTCTGTACGCGACATAAACTGCGAGGGCTTCTTTGGCGTCCGCTGGTATTTTTGTGCGCACGATATCGACTAGATCTTCGACACTCGCGTTTGCGTCCAACTTGGTAAAGTCAAACTTCTGCCGGAACCTCTCGACAAAAAGATCTTGAGCCAATTGTTCTCGAGTTTCGGTGATTGATCTTTTCAATACGAACTCTGAAGCAGAGGCCTCGCCGAGCCCTCTTCGCAGTAGCGGGTCGATCGCAATCAAGTGCTCTATCTGGGATTCCATCTCCGCTCGTCGAGCGGAAGTATACGCCGATTCAATCTCTAGAATGTGCTGCTTTGCGAGCGCTACCAAGTGATCTTTGATCGGCTTTTTCTTTCCCCCATACTCTATTTTTCCATGAAGGTTTGTGATCCGGTCTCGGGACTGTGAAGAGCGGAAAAAACTGGACGCCACCGCCACTAAATAGAAGTACTTGCGTTCTCTCTCATCATCGATTTCGGAGAACGGGTTTGTGTTCAAACCCGACGAAATCGTCTCCAGGTCACTAGCTGCTCTGTTGTCCGCATAGAAGTACAATCGGTGCTTCTTTGCTTGGTCGACTCCCACCTGAAAGTAGCTGAACTCGAAATCAAATATCTTGTCTGATATCGAGAGTTTGATCGTTCTGTTTCCGCCAACCCGAAGCGAGTCATGAAAGTACTCATACAGGTTGAATGGAACGCTCTCGATTTCGATAGTGAAATCCTTTGGCACTTTTTGCTGAACAAACTCGATAAGGAAGTGGTCCAGAATGGCGCTCACAATGTCTTCCGCAGTGTGCCTATATCTACGATCTTTCCCTTCTAAGACGAAGTAATCTTCATACGCAGCCAACGGCGAGCGCATCAGTACAGTTACGCCTAAATCGAATTGATGATGATCAATCGCCTCATCATCGCTCAGGTCGATTAAGTTATCGTCCTTAGAAAAGGGTTCGTATCTATAGGTCCCAGAGGTAGTTTTCGTCCCATCAATCTGTGCACTTGAATAATATACTTTGTTGAAAACCTTGAACGCCATGAAGCGACCAAAGCCTTTTCCTCCACGCTCAATTTTCTTTCCGGTAAGCGGCGTCAAAAACGCGTCCAGATTGTCTCTGTTGAAACCGACCCCATTGTCAGAAATCATGATGCTTTGGTTCGCTGCATCAAATTTTACAGCAATATGTCCTTGATCTTCCAGGTTTTCTTGCCAACGTTCTTCCACTGAATGGAAAGCGTTTGAAATCGCTTCATACATAGGGAAAAGAAAACCATCCAAACCGTCCGGTAGTGCTGCTCGCTTCACTTCGCTGCTGAGGTCCAACCTTTTGTGCTTCACAATTACCCCTCAAGTCATGCATTCACACCAGACAAAACTAGCTTCTAAACTTCAGAACTACCATGTCTAGGGCACACCAATCAGCCTGGAGACTTGCGGACGCCGTTTCCGTGCCCCACCTCTATTTTGCGTGCTAATTGAGGAAAACGCGCGAAAAGGAAGAGGTTGAAACGGAGCTTAAAAGTGGACTTTCAGATAGCAGGTGATGTGACGATTTTCACGGTCCCATGCGAAGTCCATACTTTTAGGAAACTTGAGAGCCGAGCCACTTTTGTAAGCGTCTTTGCGCAGAGCTTTTCTAAGTTCAACCTCGCCTTCCTTGGCTTGAAAATAGTGTCGTCCCGCTTTGATCCGACTGCGTTTCCGACCGTGCTTCATAGCGGCCCCAAGCCAACCAAGGCTGGCGATCAGTGCAATCCCAGAGGCCGATACAGCAAAGCTGCGATTGTTGAATTGGTCCAGCGTGCCTGTTGATCGGAACTCTGCCTTGCAAGGCGCCCACCTGCTGCCATTATCACTGTTTGAAAAAGTGTCGAGCACACGTGCCTCTAGGCATTCGGCGACGAAACTGGGCGCATAGCGCCGGATGTCGCCGGATTCATATTTGATGCCGGGCGGGTACTTGTAAAATCCATAGTATCCGCTGGCTACAGCGAGTCCAGCCAAGACCACCGTCGCACCGAGCGCCTGCATCGTTTTATGCAGCATGGCTTTGATCCTCCGATGAGGTGCCAGAGAGCGCCCGGAGCAACTCTTCAAACATCGCCTCAATCCGGACACTCGTATGCTGGTGCGCAAGGACTGTTTGACTGGTTGCAGATAGATCCTGACCGACAACGGCGAGACGACGTTCAATCTTCAGAAGTCGTGCCGCCTGCGCGAACGGGTCACCATCACTGAGCCCGAGACACGTTTGGCGCGTTCGTATAGTTGTTCAATGTCAGCAATGTTGAGGCGAATGGAAAGCGGTCGTGTCGGACTAGTCATGGTGGATCACACCGTCACGGTCGACATACGGCGCTTCGCACTCATCCATCCAGCCAAGTACGGCGCGTCGGCGATAGCGCACAGACTTGCCGTACTTTAGAAAACGCGGGCCGCCGCCCCGGCAACGCCAAGTGGTTAAGGTACAGATCGGAATACCGGTGAGTCGGGAAACGGCTGGCGTATCGATCGCTTCGTCAAGCCAGCCGGGGTTTCGTACCAGAATTTCTTCCAGTTCTGGGAAGTTGGGGTCATGTCTTGTCATCTACTCTACTCCTCATGTTTGTGAGTGAGCAGAAACCAGCACGGCGCGCGCAGGCGAAAAAGAAGAATGATTTCGTCTTATTCCAGCCGATTTAATGCATATAACGCAAGGCTGTAGATATTATTGCAGAATACAGCGATGAGAAGCTATCGCCTCACGTCACTCGCAATCTCAGGCAAAAACCTTCAATTGCCGCTTGATCCACTCAAAATTTTCGGCAAACGACGAAGAATAGTGGTCTCGTTAGGGACGGCAGATTTTCCAAACTCTTCGAGCGCCTTTTCATAAAGCAATCCTGCTAATTGCTTGCGTTGCATATCAGGGTTTTCAGCGTTGAGATTTACCGCCCATTCCTCAATTCTTGCCCAAGCAGGAAGCGACGGCCGCCCTCTGGTTGCGCATGATGTTTTCTCGTCGGTATCATTCGCTGGCTGAGCTACTGAATGATTTGGCTGTTCTTGTTTGTTCCAAACAATGAGGCCGTCAAAGTCATTTGACCGGCGGTTGAGCCATGTCTGGAGCAAACGCCGCGGGATATAGATACCCTTCAGGTAGCTCTGAGATTCAGCCGAATAGTCCCTTAGCGGCGTTTGAATAAGCGCTGCAAAGGCGTGATCCTCTCTTTCTGGATTCGCTGGACAATTCCGAAAGTCCAACAGCGCATTCCATGCGGGCTGATCACCTGGTAGCAGACCGTCGCAATGCATGACGCTAAGAACCGAGCTGCGGCCGACCTCATAATATTCAACTGGGCGCGGCTTCAGCGCGCGTTGAGCCTCTGGAAGCATCAATTCGTGCATAGGTATTGGAACGCAAAGCCAGTTTTCAGGGTCATCACGCGTAGAGTGGTCAAAATCGCTGGGTTCAAACCGGCTTGGCGGATTAAATGCCCCTTGCCACATGGCGATTGTGAGCATTTCGAGCATTCCGTCACGCGTACTCATTTGATTGGTTCGCGCCAGAAGTTCAGCAGCAGCATCAAACCGAATATACATATCATCGAGCGGTGAAATATACTTTGGCACTTATGCCTCCCTCATCCTTGTAACGGAAGACAGGCAGGTCTCATGCCAAGATCAAGTTTGCTTCGTTTCGAATCCGCGGGGGTTGAACGAAATCGCCCATCTCTAACGGCAACTAACAAAATGGTGGTGTTTCGTTAGTTGGTTGACTCTTGGTTACGCGCATGTGAGTTAGATTTAACCAACTAACGAATCAGGTAGATTTTGTTATTAAGAGCGATGTGACGAATAATAGCCGCCTCGGCCAGTATGTTGAAAGCGCCTTAGTTGGCGGTGAAAGTTATCACGCCTACATACCTGCGCCGCTGCCACCTAACCCGCCTATAGATATGGCGCGGTTATACCCTTTGCTAGACAAAGCCAATACTGCCCTGGGTCGCTTGGACGGCATGAGCATGGTGTTACCGGACGCCGCTTTATTTCTTTACATGTACGTCCGAAAGGAAGCTGTTCTGTCTTCTCAAATCGAGGGAACCCAATCATCCTTGTCGGATTTGCTACTATTCGAGTTCGACGAAGCACCGGGCGCCCCAATCGATGATGTGACCGAAGTCTCCTGTTATGTCGCGGCCATGGATTACGGCATGGAAAGACTCAAGGAACTGCCACTTTCTCTCAGACTGTTGAGAGAAATGCACGCCCGATTGATGGACAATGCGCGCGGCGGCGACAAACAACCGGGAGAGTTCAGAACATCGCAAAACTGGATTGGGGGAACGAGGCCTGGAACGGCCCGTTTCGTCCCGCCACCCGTCGATCAGCTTATGCCCTGTTTGGACAGGTTTGAGAAATTTCTACACGATGAGACAGTTCAGCTGCCGGCACTTGTGAAGGCTGCGATGGCGCATCTGCAATTTGAAACAATCCATCCCTTTCTAGATGGCAATGGAAGGTTAGGACGACTTCTAATCACCATGATCCTTTGCGTTGAAGGCATTCTGCGGGATCCGATCCTGTATCTGAGTCTCTATCTGAAAACGCACCGTGATCAGTATTATGCCTTGCTGCAATCTGTTCGGGAAACCGGAAACTGGGAGGATTGGATAGAGTTCTTTCTACAAGGCGTAATCGAAACTTCGGAGCAAGCAACTGAGGCTGCGCAATCCATCGTCCGGTTGTTCGAGGATGATCGCGCCGCGATCGAAGCTAGCGGCAGGTCCACCGCTTCGGCTTTGTCAATTCACGCGTTAATGCAGCGCCGCCCCATACTCACTTCAAACAAAATTACAGAAGAGACGGGAATGTCCCTCCCAACAGCGTTACGTAACCTCATTCTTCTCGAAGAACTGGGGATTGCTCGTGAAACGACTGGAAAAGAGCGAAACAAGATTTTTGTTTACGGCGCTTACCTTGATGTATTGAGCAAGGGCACTGAGCCGCTACGTAGTTAGCTCAAATTTTGATTATTCGCCAAAAATCGGACCTCCCATGTTGATTGCTCAAAAGTCTGCAACGCGAGCAAAAGGAGACATTGACCGAGCGGCTTCAAACGCCCCAACATGCTAGTTCGTAGTTTCTGCCGTGGGTAAACTAATTGGAGGAAAGCTTCACCATGCGCCTCAATATTTCATGATGCCCATGTATAGGCGAAATTTGGAACGTAAACCGGCTTCGTCTCGTCCGACAGCCCTATCGGCTCAAGCATGGTTCATGTGTTCTCGGTTACGCTAACAAAGCAATTTACCCATCTCGATCTCTCAAATACACTCCATTTAAAGGCGGGGTGACGAAATGGGGCGAATAGGAATTGTAACTATCCACGGGACTAACGATTCCGGACCGATTGAAGGTGAGCAGTGGTGGCAACGAAACTCCGAGTTCACCAGAGCTCTCTTACGGCAACTGGAGGGATCAGCAGAAGATACTATCGACTTCGAGCCTTATATCTGGAGTGGAGAAAATAGCGCACACGACCGGGAGCAAGCAGGGATTTGGCTGGTCGAGTTCCTCGAGCGAATGTCGAAAAGCTATGATCGTCTTCATATCATTGCGCATAGTCATGGAGGCAACGTCGCGCTTAAAGCATGCGAATTGTTAAATTGGGGGAAAGCCAATAACAGACGACAAATTGAGTCAGTATCCGTTGTAGGGACACCGTTCTTGTCGGCGAAAACGAGTATTTTTTTTCCTTTGCTATCTGTCATCATGCTCGCGCTCTCGTCAGCGGGTTTAGCGCTGGTTTGGTGGTTTTTCTTTTTTGAATTTGAGCCAGTGGAATTGGAGTTTCAAACTGGATCCAATTCAGGTGCAGGTATTTTATTTTCGATTTTTGTTTCAGTATCGAGCTTATACATTCTTTTTTCTGCGCTCTCCATTTGGAAACGATCGAGGACGGCTTTTCGAAAGATCGACTTCGATCATCGATTAAGCGTTGTTTGGCACCCTCAGGATGAAGCGATTGCTTTGCTGGAGAAAATCGGCAGGCTCGAGTTGGCTCCTTTTCCTTTGGGTACCTTTTTTCGGACTACTAGAAACGTAGCGCTGATTATCGCGATGCTTTCGTTAGCTGTAACGATGATGATCGTTTCCGACCATCCTCAGTTGAACCCGATGGCTTCGCAAGATGATCCTCCCTCGAGTATAATGAACTTTCTTGTGATTGCGCCTGCCGTTTTCGTTGCTACCTATTGGGTATTCCGATTAGCGTTTGGAGCATTGCCTGATCTACTTGTTCGCAACAGATTGAACAAAATTGTTTCGGGTATTCTCAAGGGTTCGGCATTGGGTCTCGATTCAGATGTTCGTTATCACCCGGTGAGCCCTCATCCGGTTGGGCGGCAATTCTTGTCGCATGAACTAGAAGGAGATCTTGCGGAGCAAATGCGACGAAACTCAGAGGTTGGTCTCAACAAACTGTTGGAAAAGTATCGTCATGGTATATTCTCGGTGGGGGACGACGGCACCTCGATCTTTGAACAGTTGTCTGACGATGTGGAAACATGGGACGCACTGATCCACACGACCTATTTTGAGTACGATGAAGTCGTGACTTCCATAGCGGAGCACATTGTGAATCAGGAGGCGCGGCAATGCTGACTGTCTTCTCAGAACAAAAAAGTGTCTCCAGATTTCTGTTGGATCCGATCGAGAGCCGTTTGAACAAGCTACCTGGACTGTTCATGCTCTATTTGATCAGCATCGTCGTACTCATTTTGGTTAGCGAAATCGCATCTAGGTTTGAGTGGCAGTTTGAGAGAGTGTATCCGGATGGAGTTAGCGTCCAAATTGAGGAAGTACCTTCACTGGTTTCGGCAGAAATTCTGACCAGGTTTTTTGTTGATATTCCCAGGACTGTTACGCACTTTCATCCTTTAGGTTACTTGATGGTAGCAATTTTTGCACTATCGGTTGCTGAGCGATCAGGTTTACTTTCCGCGTTTGCTAGGTATTTGTTTTCGCGAATTCCGGACAGGACCGTGAGCTTAGTTTTTATCGCTGCGGGCGGACTAAGCAACATCGTCGCGGATTGGGCCTATGTGATATTAATCCCATTTGCGGGAATAACATTTGCAGCGTTAGGACGGAATCCAGTCGTAGGTATTTTTGCTACTTTCGCTGGGGTTTCAGCGAATTTCTCTGCAAACGTGTTCGCTCCAACCTACTTAGATTCGCTTCTGTTAGGGATCACGGAACGCGTCGTTCAATCAACGAATTCCAGCTGGCAAGCGAATTTAGTCGGCAATTGGTTTTTCATGCTCGGAATTTGGATAACGCACACATTCA
This sequence comes from Pseudomonadota bacterium, assembly GCA_039029475.1. GTDB lineage: Bacteria > Pseudomonadota > Alphaproteobacteria > Caulobacterales > Hyphomonadaceae > Henriciella. The sequence continues at coordinate 47,754 of JBCCGB010000011.1, forward strand.
TCGGGTGGTTTGTTACCGAGACCATCGTGGCTAAGCGGCTCTCTAAAATACCAATTGCGGATTCCTCAAAGAGCAATCGGTACCTCTCGAACGCAGAAAAAAAGGGCCTCGCGTCAGCCGGTCAGTTCGCCGTAGTGTTCATGTTATTATTGGTCGCTACCCTAATATGGCGGGCTGATGCTTTTGCACAATTGAGTGATTTTGATTTGGCTCAATCTGTTCTCGGAGTAACCCTGTTTTTGTCGGTTGGATGCGGGATTTTTTATGGTCTTGCGCTGGGCACGGTAAAAAAGTCTGATGATATCGTGGAGTTTCTGACACAGGGAATCCGGGACTTCGCGCCTGTAATCGTAGTGTGCGCGGCAGCCTCTTTGTTTATAGCTTTGTTGGGGTGGTCCAATGTATTTCTGGTTCTATTGGTTAATCTGTCCAATTGGGTGGCCGAGAGCGGTTTCAATGCAATCGAGCTGACGCTGCTGTTGCTCTTATCGTCTTTAACCATCAACCTTTTCATTGGGTCAGCAGCTGCAAAGTGGGCGCTAATGGCACCCGCCTTCATACCGGCGATGATGAATATGGGTATCTCGCCTGAAGCAGCGACAGCTATTTTCAGAATCGGCGATAGCGCGTCGAACATCGTTTCTCCTTTCATGGTGTACTTCCCCATCGTTGTAGGGTTTTGTCAAAGATGGATGCCCGACATCAAACTGGGAACCGTCATTTCAAATCTATTGCCTTATTCGGTTTCTTTCGCGCTCGTCGGGCTGCTTCAGGTCGCGGTATGGGCGTTGTTCAATATTCCTGTAGGCCCAGACTCGACCTTTTTTGTTTAACCGTCCTTTCGTAGGTTGGTCCAAGACTTTCCAAGGCCCACGACACTTAACACTCTGAGAAAGGCGGATTTTGCAGATCGAAGCACTCGTCACTACATACAAGGGAATCGTCGCTCATTCGACGTTCAAACCGTACGATTCTCTGTTGGGAGTTCCATGTCTGACATCAACTGGCACAAATCAGCCGATTTGAATGCGCAGCGCGCAAAGATCGAGAAGTGGCGTTCGGAAGTGGAAGAGCAGATATCAGATCTAGAGTCAGAGAAAGAAGAGCTCGAAGCTGAAAGAGATGAGCTAGAAGCGGATACACCTGATGAATCCGCCTTTCGCGAAAAGATAATCGACGACCTTATAAGTGGCAGGGATCCGGAGGGCCTAAAAGAAGTTAGCGCGGCATTCCCGGAGGTTGTTGGTCAGCATGATTGGGTGTCGATTGACAAAAAAGAAGTTGGGTCCACTGATCAATCGTGTTTCCGATGCGCTAGGGCATCTCGTCGAAAACCTCCGAGCAAGCAACAATGCTGCAGATAAAGATGGTTTCTTGAGTCCTCTCCAAAAAGCTCAACTCATCGCGATTTTGAAGGCAGCCATCGAAGAACTTGAAGCGCCCAAAATCAGTAAGAGCCGTTGGCTTGGAATACGAGGTTGGCTTTTCAAAATCTCCAAGAAAGCTGTTGAGAAATCCGCCACAGAAGCAATGCAAGGCTCCCTTTCTGAGGCGGCTTCATCGGTGGGGGAATTAGCAAATTCAGTTGGTCCTGAAATTGGTGGTAATTTTCTCTAGAGATTGAACTTGGGGCGAGTCAGTGATGTATTCTTTCATTCTAAGTAAAGATGGGACGCAAGCATGGTCGCGCTGAAGCATGAAAGAAGAGTTTTACTACTAACGACCCAGTCGGGATCTTATCCCCCGACAGCGCCGATATCATCATTGCGAGATGTGATGGGGATTCTCGCGCGGGTGTACGAACAGGGAAACTCCAGAATTAGACTGTCAGAAGGTGGAACACTTCCCCCATACGGCAGGCATCGTGCGTTACCGGAAGGCGACGACGCACATGCCGAGACGAATGCTCTATATATTGCCGACATTCATATCGACGACGAACAGCACGTTGCGAAGATTTTGGTAAATCGCGGAGATCCGGATGAAGCCGATCAGGCGTTTATTAATTCGTTGGAAGCAGACGTTCAAAGCGCCGATCGTCCGGATGGCTACGCTCCAGGGCACTCTGCACACATGGTGATAGGGTTTGATGACGCTCACCAAACTCCGCATGGGCATAGAATGGTGCTCGAAAAAGCGGTGGGAATATCTCGAACGCTTTTGTTTCAATTCTTCAACCATCTCATTCGCGAAGCGTGCGAGACTGACGGGCTTAATTATGAGGTGAAAGGTGAAGACAGACCTTATAGAAATATGCTCAAGCACAACCCGTATGTTGGAAAGTCCCTGGCGGAAGACCTTGAGAATGGTTACGTGACTTCTCTGGAACTGATCGACACTCGATCTAATTTTGGCGGGCTAGATGCTGTTGATAATGTGAAGAAAATCTCCCGCAGAGTGCGCATGACAGTAGAGAGAACAAATAATGAACACATTCTTGCGGGACTAATGAACCGACTTAGAGAGATTGGACGAGCGAGGGACTATGACGAAATGCAAGTCCACATATCTACGACGCGCGATGAAAACGCCTCGCCTCGCTTCAATATCGAGATGGAGGAAGCCGCTGATATGATCTACAGCCGGGTCGAGACAGTCTCCAATTTTGGAATCGAGCTAGAGTCTGCTTACAGTGAGTTGTGCGATGAACTTACGGGCAAACTGACCGAGCGGTTGACTGACGCGGATACTTGGCGGCGATAGAATGTATTGGTGGGCTCAACAGCTGACGGCTCCGCTCAATTACCTCAAAATCCGAGTGGGCAAAGATGAGAAATTCAATCCCCTTTGGGTGACAAACTTCGTATTGCCTGCCGTCGGAGCTGGTGCATTTTGCGTACTGTATGTCGCACTAGATCAATCGATCTCGTTGATTGGCGAAGATGGATTGTTTCGTCATATTCTATCGCTGGCTCAGATTTTAGTTCCATTTTTTATTGCCGCTTTGGCGGCGGTCGCGTCGATGAACGGAACTTGGTTAGATCAAAACCTAAGAGGAAGTCGACCAACCACCTTAAATGGCCGCCAGATCAAGCGACGCGAGTTAGTCATAAGAATGTTCGGCTATTTGGCGTATATTACCCTGCTGACGTACCTAATAATCGTCTCTCTGATAGTGATTGGTCCATTGCTTGCGGAAGCGGTACCTTTTGAAACCCTGGTCTGGTTCAAAGTGGCTATCCTGTTTTTAGTGGTGAGCGTCTTCGCAAACATAATTATTACGACATTCATGAGCCTGTATTTTCTAACTGACCGATTGCACGAACCAAACGACTAGAGGCGATGGCTGCAGGCGTCAGCAAATGCAAACTTGCGGCTGAACAACCAAAACATCCCTGCTTCGTGAGGCCAAAAGGTCGGACTTAGGTAAACGGAACTACCTCAATTCAGCTGGCGCGCATCGATACGTTTTAGCGGGAATAGATAGCGGTCCCGTTATGTCTTCTTTTAGGAACTTTCTGCCGCGCGGCTAATGACCGATTTTGAGGTGGAAATCTCCGCACGCAAATTCTGCGCGCACAGGTTGGCTGTGATCAAGCTTCCGAGGGTTCTTTCCCAGGCAGCGCAGTTAACGTAGCGAGATATCCATGGCATCACCTACAACCCGCCCAATCTCTTCCGCTGCTTTTTGAGCTGCCGAATTCGTCAGGTGTGCATATCGTTGCGTGGTCGCAAAACTTTTATGACCCAAGAGAGCTCCTATCATAGGAAGTGAGAGACCTTTGGCAGCTCCAAAACTTGCGAAACTATGACGCAAGTCGTGCATGCGAACGTCTTCTAGGCCCGCTTCAATTCTTATTTGGCGCCATATTTTTCCAAGACCTTGATAGGCTGCGGGTCCTGTAGATGCTGGAAACACCCATTTTTCATGCTCCCGTGGCTGTAAGTCGAGCAAATCTAACGCGAGCTTTGAAATTGGCCGAATTGACATTCCTGTCTTGGTATCGCCGAGTCGAAGAAATCCCTGGTCGAAATCAATCTCAGACCATTTGAGTTCCGAAATTTCCGAACGCCGTGCCCCGGTCAATGAAAGAAGCCGGATAATTGTAACGGCTTGCTTAGCGTTTGCACGGCTTTCCCAGTTTTTGAGAACCTCTCCCAAGCGCCCCGCTTCGGCTTCGGTCAGGAAGCGTTCGTTACTTTTGCTCGGAGCAAGTCGTACACCTTTGCAAGGATTGCGATCTAGAATTTCGTGTTCGACGGCGTAAGCGAACACGCTGGATAAAATACCTATTGTCCTTTTGGCCGTTCCGGAACCGCCGCTGACGCGCCGAACACCACGTGGCTTCGTTTTCTTTTGGGTTCTTGTCGCTCCTTTGGTGATCTGGTCCCGCACGTTAGCGATATCGGCTAATTTGATCTGGTTGATTGGCTTATCACCCAACAATGGCAAAACGTGAATCTTCAAACGGTCCACATCTAATTTTACGTTTGCGGCTTTGCGCAGTGCACCTGTACGACGACTGATATGAGCCGCTTTTTCTTGCCAAGTTTCGAACAGCTCAGCGAAGGTCTGGGTGCCATCATCAACCACGTCCTCTTCAGTTCTGAATGGGTCCTGGCCCAATCGAGCTTCGGCTTTGTAGTCTCTCGCCAATCGTCTTGACGCTTCGGGTGTTGCGTCTTCCAGTTTTCCGAGCGTTATGGTTCGCGTTTTTGCAGCTCGCCCTCTCCCAATTCTATACTTAAGAATGTAAGACTTTGATCCCGATGGCATCACCCGGACGCCGAAGCCAGAAACGTCGGAGTCCCAGGCGACATATTTGGTCGATTTTGACGGCAAGCTCTCGGCGCTGCGTTTCGTAAGTTTGAGTGAAACTTCGGTCATTCAAATCTCCAATTCGTCCAGTTCGTGTTACCACCATGTTACCACCACTCCCTCAACTCAGCGCAAAGGTGCTCAAGTTTCGGCAGCCGTAACAACCCTACAATATCTTGTTTTAATTGTAAAATTTTAATCTTGAGCAAGCGTGCGCAAACTCTGACAAAACCCCAAAGATCGCTTTGACATTGCAGGGGTCACTAGTTCGAACCTAGTATCGACCACCATTCACGTCTGATTTGCAATCTAGGATCCTTGGTCCCGCGGACCAAGATCAGGAATTGAATGCGCCGGCGTAAGACTTGCGCCGTTCCGCCCCTACCGGGGCATTCAAATCCTAAATTCAATCCATCTGGATTAAATTTTGAACCCTGTTCAACCGGAATTGAATGGTGCCGCGTAGGTGACTTGAACACCCGACCTCCGCATTACGAATGCGATGCTCTACCAGCTGAGCTAACGCGGCCAACCAAAGTCGAGGCGGTGACATACAAGCCGGGCGGTGTTTTCGCAAGCAAAACGTGCACGCTTTGGCGCGGATCTAATCTTCGCTGGGCGCGTAATCGAGCGGCGGCGTGACGACGTCGGTGCGCGGCGGTTTCGGCGTGCTCTGACCGGCCGATCCGGGCGCGGGCAGGGCAATCGGGCGGCTGGCATCGAGCTCGCGTTCCGAGCGCTCATAGCGCGGGTGCACGAGCGTGCCAGCATCACCAAAGGCATAGACCAGGCGCGACCAGTCGGCTGGGCCATATTGAAAGGCGCCGCCACGCGGATCGATGTCTGACCATTCCTGCTCGCGCGCGGCCGTCACTGCCATCCGGCCCCAGCGTTCCGCCTCGGTCAGGTCGCCATAGCCGCGCAGGGCTTTTTCCAGAAGCAGGCAGAGACGGGCGGTCGGTTTCTCCTCGACCAGCAAGGCCAGGGCTTTGACCGCGCTCAGCCAGTCGCGATCGCGCATCGCCAGGTCGGCTTCGAGAATGCGGCTCTCGCGATGATCTGGATTGGCCGCAATCAGGGCACGCAAACGGTCCGCAATCAGGGTCGGGGTGGCGTCGCTGTCGAGCCGTTGCAGGAGCTGCGACAAAGCCGGGTGCGGGCGCGCTTTCCAGCCCAGCTCGAGCACGCCCTGGGCGGCCTTGATCTTGTGGTCAATCATCAATTGCCGCGCGCCATGCCAGGCGGCAGGCGGGAAAGACGGGGCCGAGCGGATGGCTTCGGCGAGCAGGCGCTGGGCGTCCTTGCGCTGATTGTGCTGCAAGGTTGCGGCTTGCGCCGTGTACAGGACTGCGCGCCGTCGACGCAGGCTCTCGCCGCTAATCTGTCCGCGTTTTTCGCCGGTCGCCAGCGTGCTCAGCGCGGCGGCCCAATCGCCCGCCGCAACCTGGCTGTCAAACAGGGCATTGAAGGGCCAGTCAGCGCCGGATTTCAGTTCCAGCGCTTCGCGGGCGCGGGCTTCCGCAGAGATCGCATCACCGCGCGCACTGGCGGCGGAAGCGGCGCCGCGCAATCCGGCCAGCTGCCCGCCCGGCAGACGCGCCAACTGTCCCCAGGCGCGCTCGGCGCCAGACCAGTCATCAGAGATTTCAGCTGCGCGCGCTTCGAGCAGCAATTTCAATCGGTCATCTTCCGCATGCTGGGCGGCTTTCTTGGACAGTTTCTTGGCCAGCGCCGCATCCCCGGCTTCGGCAGCGAGCAGGCCTTCGGCCAGTGAACGATTGGCTTTTCGTACCTTGCCGTTCAACCTTGATCGTTTGAATCTCCAGGGTGACGAGAACAATGACACGATCAGCCAGACAGCCGCTGCTGAAAGAAGTGCAACGACGATCACAGCTAAGATCGAAAATGCCGCATTCAGCACATAAACGTCTCCACCACCGAGGTCGATGGTCAACCCTCCGGGCAAGTCATTCGCCCAAATCATCCCCACGCTAATGAGAATTACGAGGGCCGTAAGAACGATCAAAAACAGGATGATCATGGGCGCTCTTCCGCAATCATGGCGAGGCGCAGGGCCTCCAGGGTCTGTTCCAACAGGTGTCGGTCTTCGGCATTATTCAACCAATCTGTGAAGACAGGCTGAATATCTGCATTGGCGGCGCGAATATGTTCAATAGATTCAGACAGGTTCCCGGCGTCGAGCGCGGTGCGGGCACGGGCCAGATGGTCGCCGGATGTGGTTTCGCCGGTGCGGCGCACCTGAATGCCATCGCCAAACAGGCTGCGCATCCAGCTCGACTGGCCGCCTTCAGCTGCGGCTTTTGCATCCAGTGCCTGATCGGCGAGGCCCGGAAAGGCCTCGCGCAAGTCGGCGCGGGTCGGCACGGCTTTGGCGGCAATCGGGGCGAGACGGGCAACCGCATCATTGCTTGGCATGGCGGCGGCCAGCTTCTGGTGCGCCGACAGGAAAGGGCGTCCCCGCCGGGCAGCGGCCTCGATGGCGGACAAAGCAAGCGCGGCTTCGGTGCGGGCATTCGACGCGCTGGCGGCATTGAGGGTTTCTGATGCGGCTTGCGTCTCAAGCGCCTCAAGCCGGGCTTTCAGGCCTTCCAGTGCGATATTATAGGTTTCCAATTGCGTGATCAGCGCATCTTCCAGCGACACCACGCGGCCGGTCAGAGCCGAGAGGTCGGGCGTGTCAGCGCCGTCTGCATCAGCGGTGGCGGTTTCGGCCAGGCTGGCGACGCGGGCGCGCTGCAATAAGGAAATGTCGGCCTGCAGGGTTTCGATCTCCGTGCGCAAATTGCGCAAGTCTGAATTGGTCCGGGTGCGATCCGCGGACAGGCTGTCAGCGCGCGACTGCAATGTCGCGATATCGGTGCTCAGCGTCGCGGTCTCGCTGCGATCTGCATTCAGGTCTGTCTGAACCGTGGCAAGGTTGCTCTGAACGGTTGCCAGCGGTCCTGTGCCGGGTTTGAATCCCGGCACGAAGCCAGCGGTTGCCGCGGCCAGAGCAAAGCCTGCCAAGGCCAGCAGAAAGATCAGTCCGAACGCCGCCCAGCCGGGGCCGCCTGTTCCGGAAGGTTTCGGGGCGTCCGTCCGCTCAGCGGGTTCAAACTCGGCATCAATCGGGGCGGCCTCGTCCGACAGTGGCGGCAGTGATGTGTCTGACATGTCCAACCCTTCGATTTCGTGAGTCGCTATGAGTGTATATCGCCTCGGTTCAGGCCGAAAGTGTGGCGAGTGCGGTGTCGAGCGCGCGCATCAATCCGTCTTCATTCGGGGCGTCGGCAATGTAAGGAGGGTGCGCGACCCGCGCCACCAAGGGCTGGCTCGCCGGATCAGAGATTGCAACGAGGCACCAGTCGGGTCGGGGCTCCTCAGGCAGAAGCGCGGCCATCGCCGCGGCGCCCTTGGCCGAATGTATCAATAGGATGGCTGTATCCCCGCCTGCGATCAGCTCTGTCATTTCGGCCGATAGAGCGGCGGCGGGGCGCATTTGATAAAGCGGGGCAAAGATCACAGAAAAGCCGAGCGCCATGAGCGTCTGCTTTAATCCGCCAATCGCGGCGGCATTTGCGACATGTAATAAGGGCTGGTCAGCGGGCGTCGACTGCGCGGCGATGAAATTGGCCAAATCTACAGCATTGCCGGCTGATTCTCGAATGTCGCTAAATCCGGCCAGCGCTGCCGCGGCTGCCGTCGCCGGGCCGACGCACCAGGCCGTCAATGCCCGGTCATTGCGGCGCGCAGCATAAGTTCGAACGCCATTGGCGCTGGTAAAGACCAGACCTGACAGCATTTCTGGCGCCGGCAAGGGGGTGTCCGGATCTGGGTCCAGTGTCAGGGCCGGGGCCAGAATGACCGTCATACCACGGGCGCGCAAATGTTCTGCTGTGACGCTGGCCCCAGGCTCGGCGCGGGTGACGATGATCGAGACAGATGACGCGGACATCAGCCTTTCCTAATCCGTGAAGACCGGCAAATCGCCGCCCGCCTGTTCGCGAATGTTCAAAGCCAGCGATGTGCCGAGCGCGGCCAAATCTCTGAGGGAAGCTGACATCAACGCCTCTGCGCGGGCGCTCCATTTGGTCTGTCCATCCGGGGTCAGCACTTCACCGCGCAAATGCCAGGTGCCATCGACGGCGGTCAACTGTGCCGCCATCGCGGTGCGGCAGGAGCCATCCAATTCCGCCAGAAACGCACGTTCGGCGGTGGCCATGGCGCGCGTGGCCGCGTGGTCGATGGTAACGAGGGCGTCGCGTAACAGGTCTGACAGGCCGTCGCGCCGCGCCGCGACTGCGATGATGCCCTGTCCGGCGGCAGGAAGGATGTCTTTCGCGGGCACTGGCGTTGCGAGATGTTCAAGGCCGAGACGTTTCAGACCGGCCATGGCCAGAAACGTGGCATCCGCCTCACCGCGCTCGAGTTTTTCGATCCGGGTTTCGACGCGACCACGAAATGGCACAACTTTCAGATCGGGGCGCAAGGCAAGCGCTTGCGATTCGCGGCGCAGGCTGGCTGTGCCCAGCACCGCGCCTTGCGGCAGGTCCTGCAAGCGCCGAATGTCGGAGCGGGTGAGAAACCCGTCGCGCGAATCAGCGCGCTCTGGATAGGCGACCAGCGCCTGGCCGTCCGGCACCACACTGGGCACGTCTTTCAGGCTGTGGACGCCAATATCCACGTCACCCTCATCCACGGCGCGATCGATTTCCCGCGTGAACAGACCTTTGCCGCCAGAATTGATCAGACGCTCAGACGTCAATTGATCGCCTTTGGTGTTAAAAGTTACAATCTCACCGGTCAGGGCGCCCTGGCTCGCCTGTTCAATCTCGCGCGCGATCAGGTCCGCCTGGTACAAAGCCAGCGGGGAACCACGCGTTCCAATGCGAACCGATCGAGGGGCTTTCATTTTGGCACCTTTCCTGAGATGAGAGTCAGCTAAGGTTGAAGACAGTGACGCGCAAGCGGAACCACGCAGGAGGGACATAATGCGTCATATTCTTATCGGAGCGGCGATTCTTCTTGCCGCTTGTGGGTCTGCCGGTGAGACACATACAGAGACTGTGCCAGCGATTGAAATTGCTGAGTCTCCGATTGACCGATGCATGAATCTCGGCAGCGCTCTGGAAGCACCAAGCGAAGGTGAGTGGGGATACATCATTCGGCGCGCCGATCTTGTGCGCATCAAGGACGCCGGATTTGATACAATCCGTCTGCCGGTGCGGTGGTCCGTGCACGCCGACCAGGTCGCACCTTACACGATCGCGCCGGAACTTCTGTCGCGGGTGGATGAAATTGTTGGCTGGGCCGGTGAGATCGGTCTGCAAATCATCGTCAATGTGCACCATTATGATGCCCTCAACGATGATCCGGATCTCCATGAGCCACGACTGGAAGCGATTTGGGACCAGCTCTCGGAACATTTTGCCGACGCCCCGGACACTGTGATTTTCGAGACAATCAATGAGCCGCACACGAAAATGACCACCGCCCGCACCGATGCCCTGAACACCCGGCTGCTTGCGCGGTTGCGGACCGAGCATCCAGACCGCTGGATCATTCTGGGGACGGCATTCTGGGGCAATCTTCATGCCCTGGAGGAATCGGAGCCCGCTTATGATCCAAAAGTCTTGCTGACATATCACGATTATTCGCCGTTCAACTTCACCCATCAGGGGGCCGGCTGGACAGACCAAACCGAGACCGGCATTCGCTGGGGCACACCCGATGATGTCTCTGAAATGATGGCTGAGCTCGACAAAGCGGTAGCCGTCCAGGAGCGCACACGTCTGCCGGTCTTTGTCGGCGAGTTCGGGGTCTATAAAGGCGTTCCGATCGAGCAACGCGCGCATTGGACACAAACCAAGCGGACCGGTCTGGAAGCGCGCGGACTAGGATGGTGCTATTGGGATTTTGCCGGCTCATTGCACGTCTATGATACCGAAACCGAAGCCTGGTTACCGGAGATCAAAGCCGCCTTGCTGGACTGATATGGTTTTCATACGGGCCTGATCTGCCTATATCCCGGCGATGATGGACGCTGTGACACTGCTTGGAATTGAAACCAGCTGCGATGAAACCGCCGCAGCAATTGTGCGGCGAACCGCGGACGGGCAAGTCGAAATTCTGTCCGAAATCGTATTGTCGCAAATCGAGCAGCACGCGCCTTTTGGCGGCGTCGTGCCAGAAATTGCAGCCCGCGCGCATGCCGATGTGACGGACACAATTGTCGCGGCGGCGTTGCAGGAAAGTGGTGTTGAGCTTTCTGATCTGGATGCCATTGCGGCGACCAGCGGACCCGGTCTGATTGGCGGCGTGATGGTCGGGATGATGACGGGCAAAGCTCTGGCCATGGCCGCTGGCAAGCCGTTTATCCCGATCAATCATCTCGAAGGACATGCGTTGTCGCCGCGGCTGGCGCAGGCCTGCGCATTTCCTTATCTCTTGCTTCTGGTCAGTGGCGGGCATTGCCAGTTCATCGCGGTGAGGGGCTTAGGTGACTATCAGCGCCTTGGGACCACGATTGACGATGCGGCTGGGGAGGCTTTTGACAAGCTTGCCAAAACCCTTGGCATCGGATTTCCCGGCGGGCCCGCCGTTGAGCGCCTGGCGCAATCCGGTGACCCGACGCGCTATGCCTTGCCGCGGCCACTGCTCAATCGACCCGGTCTCGATATGAGTTTTGCCGGGCTGAAAACCGCGGCCGCGCGCGTGGTCGAAGCCGAGACGCTGGAGGCGCAAGACCAGGCTGATCTTTGTGCCAGTTTTCAAGCGGCGATTGCTGATTGCCTGGCCGAGAAAACGCGTCGCGCGCTGCAAAAGTTTGCGCAAGCGACAGAGACGGACATTCGTCTTGTTGTCGCGGGCGGGGTTGCGGCCAATCAGACCATTCGCCACGCGCTGGATGAGGTCGCCAAGGAGATTGGGGCCATTCTGATCGCACCGCCGCTGCGGCATTGTACCGATAATGCCGCGATGATCGCGCTGGCCGGGGCCGAACGCTTCGCTGCTGGCTTGATCCCCGAGAATGGACAGGCCTTTTCTGCACGTCCGCGTTGGCCATTGGATGAAGCTTCAGCCAAATCTGATCCGGTTTTCGGGGGTGGGAAACGCGGCGCGAAAGCCTAGAATTTAAATGCAGAGCGGAGCCGGATGCCGGCTTCGATTTCCTGGTCTTCCCATTGCGCTGTGTCATCAAGCTCTTCAGCCGCAATGGTCAGTTCACCGCCGACAGAGATTCGCGGTGTGATCCGGAATTGTGCTTCTGCCAACATCTCTTCACGCGGCAATGGCGATTCTTCGTCACGAGAGGTGAGATCCAGGCTCAGGCTCCAGCGGTCGCCCTTGATCCAGGCCAGGTTGAAGGTCTGTGACGGTGTCGATTGCCAAACCGGAGATCCGATCTGATCGCTGCTGAAACTGAACTTCTGGAACCATTCAGGTTCGGCGCGTTCAGTTTCTGAAATGGTTGGCGCTGGCATATCAGGCACGTCTTGCTGGGCCATCGCCGGAAGGGCGAGACCGCACAGACTTGCAACTGAAACCATCAGCAAACGCATTTTAGACACTCCTGCGATATAGATAGCAGCGAGATCGGTTAAGAGAACCTTAATTTCCAGTTATCTCTACAATTTCTTGTGAGAGTGTGATTTCGACAACAACACCCCGAGATTGCCAGGATTCGCCAAACTGTTCGGTGCGATCATCGATAAAGCCGACAGCAAGTCGGGTTGAGGCGCCGAATTCGCGGGCGGCGCCAACCCGAAAACTTCGTGATTCCAGCGCCACACCACGATCTTCAGACTGCCCATATTCCAATGAAAATTCAGTGTCATAAGCGTCACGATGCAGGCCAGCGCTCCAGGCCGTGTAATCGCTGGCGGGCAAACCATTGTCCGAATTCAGCCAAGCAGCGCCAAAGGTCCAGTCTCCCTGCTCGATACGAGTGCCGGCTGACCAAGTATCGACCCGCCCATAAGGGGCATCCACGGTGAGATTGGAAATATCCGCTGTCGACCAGGCCAGCCCGACATCGAATCGCCACCCTGATTCGCGCAAACGCCGGGTGCCATTCAGGGCCAGTTCCAAGGCATTTTCTGTGTCTGGCGCCACCCCGCCTGTCCCGGCGTGCGGTCGGCGATCGAGGCCATCCGCATCCGCATTCGGGATCAGACTGATGCCCGCGCGCAGACCGATCAGGCGCGGTGTCGCATAAGAAAGTTTCAAGCTCGGACCGGTCAGATCATGCCGCGTGCGGACGGTGCTCAGGCCGGTTGGATCGAGCAAAGTACTGTCCAGCCGTGCGTGCGACAGCACGGATTTTGCGCCTTCGTGAAAGCGCGCGCCGACGCCTTGATCCTTGCCAAGCCGCAGCTCACCATAACCGCCATCGACTTGCAGATAAGCGGTTTCCAGCCGCGCCCGCGTGTCGCTATTCGTGAGCGGCTGCGCCGCAGACAGGCCTGAGAAAGCCCCCACTGGTGCGACCTCAAGATTTCCAAATCCGCCAATGCCGCCAGGACGTCCAGGATGATCGGCCTGCACGCGCAGCGCGCCGCGTGCCCGCACCCGAACGCCATTCTCGAACACTTTTTCCGACGTGCCGATAAATGAAAACTCCCCCAGGACCGGCTCGATCTCGAGCCCGGCATCTTCATCCGCCAACGGCGTCACGAGGATGACAGATTCCATCTCTATCTCTGTTTCCAAGGGCGATTGGGCCGCCGCCAAACCAGCGGAAAGTGGCAATATGCATGGCATTATGACTGCAAGTGAGCGGATCGACATGAGCGGTCTTTCTTCCTTCCGGATCCTTGAGCATATCAGCACTGGCAGGCTGAGTTTGAGGTGTTATAGAGACAGTTAATCAACAAGGTCTTGCCAACGGGAAATGACGATATGAAGGCAGTTTCAACGCTTATCGCAGCAACATTCGGAGCGCTCGCGCTAACAGGTTGCGTGTTCGGTGGCGGCAACAATGCTGAAACCCGTGTGGTCGAAGAGATTGAAGGTGGATCCAATCCATATCTCTGGCGGGCCAGCCTGGATACGCTCAGTCCGCTGCCTTTGGTGAGCGCGGATCCCTTTGGCGGCACCATCATCTATGACTGGAAGTCGTTCGAAGGCGCAGACGATGAGCGCATCAAGGCGACCGTCTATATCCTCGATTCGCGGCTCCGCGCCGATGGTGTCAAAGTCAGCGTCTTCCGCCAGATCAATCAGGACGGTAGCTGGGTCGATGCTGATGCGGATCCTGAGACAGGCATCCAGCTCGAGAATGCGATTCTCGTCCGGGCGCGCAATCTCAAAGCGTCTGAACTCGACTAGAAATATTTTTGATGGGGGAGGCGATGGCCTCAAGATATGATCCGCAGACAGCGGAACCCAAATGGCGTGAAGCCTGGGCGTCTGCAGACCTGTTTAAAGCCAAGACTCCGGCCGAAGCCGGCGATATGCCGAAAGCCTATGTGCTTGAGATGTTTCCCTATCCGTCGGGGCGTCTGCACATGGGCCATGTCCGGAATTACGCCATGGGCGACGTCGTCGCGCGGTATAAGAAGGCCAAGGGATATAATGTCCTGCATCCCATGGGCTGGGACGCGTTTGGCATGCCGGCTGAAAATGCCGCTATGGAAAAAAACGTTCATCCGGGCGATTGGACCTATCAGAATATTGCCGCCATGAAGGCGCAATTCGAAAAGCTCGGCCTGTCTTTGGACTGGTCTCGGGAGTTTGCGACCTGCGATCCGGATTATTATGGCGAGCAGCAACGCCTGTTCCTGAAATTCATGGACAAGGGTCTGGTCTATCAGAAAAAGGCCAAGGTGAATTGGGACCCGATCGACAATACGGTGCTGGCCAATGAGCAAGTCATTGATGGCAAAGGTTGGCGGTCCGGCGCACCGGTCGAACAGCGTGAGTTGGTGCAATGGTTCTTCCGCATCACCGACTATGCCGAAGACTTGCTGACAGAGGTGCAAAAACTGGAACGCTGGCCGGAAAAGGTCCGGACCATGCAAGCCAATTGGATCGGTCGCTCTGAGGGCCTGCAAATGCGGTTCGAATGGGCGAGTACCGCACCGGCAAGTCTGCCCGACGGGATCGAGATTTTCACCACCCGCCCGGACACGTTGTTCGGCGCGAGTTTTGTCGCTCTGTCGCCGGACCACCCGCTGACTCTGGACATGGCGAAGGGCAATGCTGAGCTCGAAGCATTCCGCGCCGAATGCGCGAAAGTCGGGACCTCGGAAGCCGATATCGAGAAAGCCCCGAAAATGGGCTTCGACACAGGTTTGACAGTCAAGCATCCCTTCATCGATGGTCAGACATTGCCGGTCTATGTCGCGAACTTCGTGTTGATGGGATATGGCACAGGTGCGATCTTTGCCTGTCCGGCGCATGATCAGCGCGATTTCGATTTCGCTCGCAAATATGGTTTGCCAATCCTGCCCGTGGTGAAGCCATCAGACAAGGATGCGGCATCTGCCGTCTGGGTCAGTTCCGGCCAGGGTGCCGACATGGACGCAGCGTATACAGGTCCCGGCTCGATCATGAATTCGGACTTCCTGAACGATCAGGAAATTGCTGCGGCAAAGTCTTTGGCGATCAGTCGGATCGAGGGCATGGCGTTGGGCCAGGGCACGGTGAATTATCGCCTGCGCGATTGGGGCGTCTCGCGGCAGCGCTATTGGGGGTGCCCGATCCCGGTCATCCATTGTGATGATTGCGGAATTGTGCCGGTTCCAGAGGCTGATTTGCCGGTCAAATTGCCGGACGATGTCAGTTTTGACAAACCGGGAAATCCGCTGGCCCATCACGCCACATGGAAAGATGTCGATTGTCCGAAATGCGGAAAGGCGGCGCAGCGCGAAACCGATACGCTCGACACATTTAATGATTCCAGCTGGTATTTCGCCCGTTTTGCCAGTGTCGATGATCCCGCTGAACGGGCTTACTGGCTGCCCGTGGATCAATATGTTGGCGGGGTCGAGCATGCCGTCCTGCATTTGCTCTATGCCCGCTTCTTCATGCGTGCGATGCGCGATGTCGGCGAAGTGGACCTGCCGAATGGTGAACCTTTTGCCGGGCTGTTTACGCAAGGCATGGTGACGCACGAAACCTATAAAACCAATGACGATCGCTGGATCACCCCGGCTGAAGTCGAAGAGCGCAATGGCACACTCTGGGAGATCGGCACCGACCATTCGGTCTCGGTTGGCGCAATTGAAAAAATGTCCAAGTCGAAGAAGAATGTCGTCGATCCGGACAATATCATTGCCACATTCGGTGCGGATACGGCGCGCTGGTTCGTACTGTCCGACAGCCCGCCTGAACGCGATGTCGAATGGACCCAGTCTGGCGCCGAAGGCGCTGGACGGTTCGTGCAACGCGTCTGGGGCGTGTTCAACACTTTGAGCGCGGCCGCGCAGGATGGGAAATCCAATGACAGCGACGCTGCTATGGCGTTGCGCCGCGCGTCTCACAAAGCGGCACACGCCGTCGACAAGGCGATTGAAGAGTTTCGCTTCAACTCAGCCATTGCCAGCGTGCATGAATGGGTCAGCGTTCTGAAGAAAGCTGAACAGGGCGGCGACGACGTGCTGTCAGCGCGGTTCGAAGGGGCCTTGATGCTGGCGCGATGCCTGACGCCGTTCATGCCGCATCTCGCAGAAGAATGCTGGAGCCTGATTGGTGGCAAAGGGCTATGTTCAGCGGCGGCCTGGCCGGAGGTCGACGCAAGCCTGTTGGTTGAAGACAGTGTCACCATGCCGATACAGGTCAATGGCAAGCGTCGGGCAGAGATTTCGGTCTCCAAGACTGCCAGCAAGGATGACATTGAAGCCACAGCGCTGGCAGAACCAGCGCTGCAGAACTTCATCGCTGACAAAACCATCAAGAAAGTGATTGTGGTTCCCGGGCGGATCGTGAATATCGTCGTGTGATGAAACAACTGGCAATCGCTCTTCTGGTCCTGACCCTGTCTGCATGTGGATTTACGCCGCTTTATGCAGGCGGCGCTGGCGCCGGGAATATCAATGTAGAGACGATTGAAGGTCGCTCCGGTCACGCCTTGCGCAAAGCGCTCTTGCAGGAGCTGGCGCCCGGATTGCCGGGGCTGGAAGGGTCGGCCAGCCTGAACATTGTGCTGGATGAAACGATTGGCCGTCTGGCGCTGCGCCCCGATGAATCGGCGACTCGAACAGATATCATTGTCAGCGCGGATTATGTGCTGGCCTTTGACGGAAATGCGATATCCGGCAGCTCTGCAGCAGAGACCAGCTTCCTCGTTCCCGATGCGCCATTCTCGGATATTGCGGCTCAAATCGATGCCAGTGACCGGGCCATGTTGATTCTGGCGCGCCGGATCGCCGATGATTTGCGCATTCAAATGGCCAATGCCGAATGAAGTTTCAGGGCAATAGCGCTGAACGATTTGCCAAGAAGCCTGATCCTGCGTGCTCGTTTGTGCTGATTTTTGGCGAAGATGAAGGCGTGGTTGCGGACCAGGCTGTTCTCCTGATCAAAGCCTGGGAAAAAGCCGCGCCGAGCACCGTTCTGACGCTGGATGATGATGATTTAAAGCGCGAACCCGCGCGCCTATTTGATGCCCTGGAGGCGGTCTCGCTTCTGGGTGAAACAACCATAATTCGCATTCGAACCAAGGGTGAAAAACTGTTTGCGATCATCAAGGATGTGCTGGCCTTACCGCCGGATCGGGTCGCTGCGAAACTGGTCATTCAAAGCGGCAGCTTGAACACGCGATCGAAGATGAGAACCGCGTTTGAAGCCGCGCCCAATGCCGCGGCCTTGCATCTGTTTTCTGACTCTGCCGCTGATTTGTCTGATCTGGTGCGCAGCTATCTGCAATCGCGCGCGGTCGACATTGATGGCGATGCGCTGTCGGTCTTTGTCGGCGGGTTGCCGGGACATCGCAGCCTGGCGAATGCCGAAATGGAGAAACTGGCAACCTATGCCCACAATCTCGGGCGCCCGGTGAGCCAACAGGATGTGCGTGATTTATGCGAAACCAATGCCGATGAAAGCGCCCGCAATGCGGTGTTGATGGCCTTAAGCGGTGACATTGAGCGCGCGCAGGCGGAACTTGATCGCGTGGTCGATACTGGCTTGTCTCCGATCAGTCTGGTTCGTCTGTTCGAGATGGAAGCCAGCCGCATGTTGGAGGCACAGGCGCTGCAAGGCGAAGGCGGCGCAAGCAATGTCGGCATGAAATTGAAGCCACCGGTCTGGAAATCCGACTGGCCGGCGTTTCAGGCCCGTTTGAAGAAATGGCCGACGCCGCGGCTCACGCGCCTGATCGAGCGCTTGCACGATCTTGAATTGATGGCGAAATCGCCAGGCGGGGCGGGGCTAGCAGAGCCCGCGACGCGCGAATTGTTCATTTCACTCTACAAGGCCGCAGCCGCTGTTCGTTAGTCAATCACGAAGGAATGACTGGAAGTTTTTTTCCGGCTTTGTCATGGAGAATGAGGAGGCTGTGAGTCATGCTATCGTCTAAACCGCTTTTTCTGGTCATCGTGTTGGCCCAGTTTCTTGTGCCGGCGCTGCCGCAATTCGGAATTGGCGCCAGCATTGGTGAGCGCGCCGTGGCGGATGGGATTCCGCCTGAATTGCCGATAGGTGTGTTCTTCTCGATCTGGGGCATCATATTTCTGGGCCTGGTGCTGACCGCGATTTTACATTGGCGTGATGAAACGCATGCCAGTGCGCGGATTGCCCCGCCGCTTATGCTGGCGGCACTGGGCAATCTTGTCTGGATGGTCTGCGCGCAATCTCTTGGCCTGGTGTGGCTCGATTTTCTGCTTCTGTTGCCGATCGCGTTTTTCACCTGGGAAGCGGCGTATCGACTCGACCGGACCGAGACGTATGACGGCACGCCGCGTAGCATTCTGCACGGCTTGACGGTCGGTCTGTTTGCCGGATGGCTGACCGTTGCGGTGTCGATCAGTGTCCCGGATCTCGGGCGCTGGTTGTTGGCCCGCGGGGTCAGCGACATGGTCTGGCAGTCGTTATGGATGGCACTGGTGCCGGCGACCGTGCTCGCCTTTGTGTTCGCCAATTATGTCAGCCGCAATGGCTGGTATTTTGTCGCCCTTGCCTGGGGCTTGTTTGGCATCATGGTGAACAATTGGGCGCGGCTCGGCACGCATGCGTTGGCCATCGCAACCGCGATTATCGGATTATATATTCTGCTGAGACGTATGCGCTTTGGCGCCCGCGGCAGCTATCCGGACAAGTCCTGAGAGCGTTGATTCAAGGCGTCCACCAAGGGTGCCTCGATGGTGCCAGTTGTGGCCAGCCCATTATCCGCCTGAAATGCACGGATCGCGGTGCGGGTGCCGGCGCCCGCAAGACCATCAGCCGGACCCGCATCATAGCCGAGCCCATTCAGGACGGTCTGCACGGCTTGGACCTGTGCGCGGCTGGCACGATCCCAGGCTTGCTGCCCGAATTCGCCATTCGCTGCCGCGTCGGGCGTCGAAATTGTCCAGCTTGATGCGCGTCGGAGCGCCTGCTGTGCTTGCTCTAGCGGCAGAGCTCCCCGCAACGTGGTGACATTGCCGGGCGCGCTCGCATCACCACTTGCGGCGGCGATTTCGTACCAATACAGCGCTTCAACCTGGCTCGGCGAAATGCCAAGGCCATTCTCATACAAAACGGCGAGATTGTACTGACTGTCGACGACGCCAAAATCTGCTGCCTTGCGCGACCATTCTGCTGCTGCCGCGTAAGACTGCGCGCCGCCTTCGCCATCCGCGAAGAAGACCGCCAGGTCATGCATCGCTTTGACATTGCCGCCGGTCGCGGCGCGTTCGGTCCATGCGCGGGCTTCTGTCATGTCGCGTGGCACGCCGAGCCCACGTTCATGCAGTTTCGCCAGGCGATATTGTGCCGCCGGAAGACCTTGCTGTGCTGCAGCACTGATCAGCTCAGATGCTGCGGCATAGTCTTGCGCTTCCAGGCGTTCGATGCCGAGTTTGAATTGGGCAATCGCATTGCCGCCAGCAGCCGCTTGTTGCAGCGTCACAGCATCCGGAATGATCGGCAGAGCGACCGCGGGCGCAGGCGCCTGAACGGTCGGGGCCGGATCAACCGGGTCCGGCTCAGCCATGCCCGCGACGCTGCCTTCTTCTTCGAACAGGGTTTCATCCAGCGCCGGCGAATCGGCTTCTGAGAACTCAATGCCAGTCAAACTTGGTTCGTCGCTGGCGGTCGGCGCTTCAATACCGGCAGCAGCGAGTGTGGTTTTGGTTTCGATGTTCGGCGCATTGGCGTCCGTGAAGGGGATTTTACCGCGCAATGCGACCCAGGCGCCAGCGCCGGCTGCAGAGAGAGCGAGCACGGAAGCGGCGGCCAGGATCGGGAATTTGCTGCTGCGAGATTTTGGCGTGGTCGAAGCCGCTGATCGGCGACCACGGCGGGATTTCGCATCTGTCTTGGGGTCCGTTGCTGCGGCGATCGCGGCATTGCGGGCACGGCTCAGATAATCTGCAGTCTCTTCCTCAGCCTCCGGTTCGGCATCCATGTCCGCATTCGGATCGAATTCGCTGTCAGGGGCCGCGGCGGCATCGACCAAATCGTCGGTATTATGCGCGAGATCGACATCATCCAGGGTCGGCAAAAGATCCGGCATGTCGTCCGACACATCGTCGGCAACGTCCTCGAGGAGGTCGTCATCGGATGAGAAAATGTCGGAATCGCGTGCTTCCGTTTGCGAGTCGTCCCAGCTGCCGAGCTCAGCCAGCGGATCGGTTTCGGATGCGTCCGTATCGGTCTCTGCGTCGAGCAGGAAGTCATCAGTGCTGTTTTCTTCTTGCGTCGTCTCTTCGAAATAGTCTTGCGGGACGTCGGTGGTCTGCCACTCTTCGTCCATCGGATCCGCTTCAGCCTGGATCGGTGCAGGCGTGTCCGGCGCTTCATCAAAATCGGGCAGGGCGGAAATGAAATCCGCTTCCTCCGGCTCTAACGCGGCCGGTTCCGGGGTGTCCTCCACAGGCTCTGCAGCCTGTTCGACAGCTTCGAAAACTTCGGTTTCCAAGGCGACCGCAGCGTCTTCGGGTGCCGCAGCAATATCATCCTCAACCTCTTCCGGCGCGGTTTCAGAAAGCGCGGGCGCGGCGATTTCGATTGGCGTGGAATCGACTTCGAGCTCCGGCATATCCGGAAGCGAGTCGGCCGGCGCAGGATCGGCCATAGGCGGGGCCGTGAAATCTTCGAGGGCTTCCAAGCGAGAGGCCAGAGAGACAATGGCACGCTGCACAGGGGAGACGGCGGTCGCGGTCTGGGTCTGCATGTCCGACAGCCGCCCCGAAATGTTCGACAAGGCATCAGACAGGCGTGCTTCCTGCCGGGATTCAGAGCCAGCAACCGATTCTGCAAGCTCGCGTTGGCTTTGCTCCTGGCGGGCTTGAACATGTTTGATGGCGGTGGCGACTTGCTGACCGACTTGTTCGATCGCGCCAGCACTGCGCCGTTCGCTATCGGCAATGCGCTTGGCAAATGAGTCTGCGAGTCCGTCAACTTGTTGGCCGACCTGGTCGATGGCTACCGCATTGCGTTGTTCGCCTTCGGCGACGCGTTGATGCAGGGACTCTGACAGGCCAACAACCTGCTCACCGACTTTTTCGATCGCTGCAGCGCTTCGCGTTTCGCTTTCCTCGACATGGCGCACCAGCGTTGAGGACAGATGATTGAGTTGCGAGTCGACACTGTCGAGCTGGGCTTGGGTTTCTGCCGCCTCGAGCGCGTTGACGCGGGTTTCAAGCGTCCCCATCAGCTCTGGATTATTGCCCGCGACGGCGCGCTCAATCTCATCCGCCAGATGCTGACGTGATTGTTCGACACTGATGCGCAGATCATTAGCGAGAGAATCAAATCGCTGCTCGAGCTCCTGACGCAAAGCGTCTGTGCGTTCCGGGCTGGCCAGGTCTGAGATGTGATTGATGCGCTGATCAAGACTGGCAAACGTCGTTTCCAGCGCTTTCAGCGCCGTGTCCGTCGTCTGTTCCGCGCGATTCAGGCGTTCTTGTATGCGTAGAACTGTGCCTTCAATCGAATTGATGGCACCAGACACGTCGCCTTCGACGGATGCCATCCGGCCATCGACTTCATCCACTTTGGCCAGCTTCGTGGCGACAGAGGATTCCATATTCGAAACGCGCTCGGACAGATGTCGCGACGTCCCTTCGGCGCGCAGTTCAGCCTGTTCAACCGCTTTTTCGACTCGCTGCGCAGCTTCCGCCAAAGTTGATTCAACTTTCAGCTCCATGCCTTCGACGCGGTCATTAATGTCCGTAAAGCCAGCTTCGACGCGACCCTTCATGGCCGACGATTCGTCCTGGTTCAGACGCCCTTCTTCATAGACATGCGAGGCGAGCTTGCCGAGCGCATCTTCGAGCGACTTCATCGCCTCGAGGCTGCGGCGACCGCTTTCATCAGATTCCAGCGCACCCACTTTATCGTGCAGCATTTCATGGGTTTCGCGCAATTCATCAATCATGCGCTCAACTTCTGCGGTCATTGCGGAAGTTGAGTTCTCTGTGCTTTCAAGGCGCGTCAGCAATCCGAGTACCGACTGGTCAATGCCGGTAATCGCTAATGTTGAGCGAGCTTCGACGGCTTCGATACGCTGCGCCAGCCCATCAAGTGCTCTGGTTCGCATCGGGTCTGCATAGGCGGGATCTGCATAAGCGGGGTCGGAATAAACGTGTGGTTGTACAGCGTCAGGCCGTCGCGACATGTCTCGCGGGCCCGCTTCGCTATGACCCTCAAGCAGGAGGTTGTTGATATAATCACCGAGTGTAATGCCCTTCAGGCGGGCCTTTTCCTTAGCGATCGCGCGGGCACGATCGTCTACCCCTTTTACACTCCAGGACCCATACTGGCTCATGCCCGGCACTCCAAATGCGGGCGCACTGATTCGGAAAAGTGCGCCGATTTACCTATTTCTAGTCGTGAAATGAAGCGAATGGCCTTAATTCCGGGTTAAAAAGGTAAACAGATCACTCCGATTTCGAAAGCTTTGTTCATATCCTTGATGTGACGGGGCGAGAGGGTGACGTTGACGTTCGCGTAAAGACGAGGCATAGTTGTGCACATGCCTGATACCGTAACTTCACTTTCTATCGCTGACTCTCGGACCTACTCCATCTCGGAGCTCGCTCGTGAGTTTGGAATCACCCCCCGCGCGCTGCGCTTTTACGAAGACAAGGATATGCTCCACCCGGCCCGGGATGGCATGACCCGTGTCTATTCGCATCGCGATCGCGGCCGCGTTAAGATCATCGTGCGTCTGAAGCGTCTCGGTTTGCCGCTCGCTGACATTCGAGAAATTCTCGATCTTTATGGTCTGGAGGATGGGCAGCGCGCCCAGATGCGCATGTCTCTGGTCAAGTTCCAGAACCAGATCAAGGAACTGGAAAGCCAACGCGAAGACATCGAAATGGCGCTGCAAGAACTGCACAATGGCATTGAATGGCTGGAAGGCCAGCTCGAAAAGATTGGCCCTGGTGCGGCAGAAGCAGAAAGTCTGAAAGCCTATGACGCTGTCGCTCGCCGCCAGCTGGATGACGCGTGATTAAACACAGTTCGACCCGTGAGAGTTGAATGACCTTTCCAAACCGTGACGCTAGAGCAAGCGTCACGGTTTAATAAATATGACTGAGGGAAAACCAGATGCCACGTTATGATGCACCTGTCCGTGATATGCAGTTCATCCTGCATGACGTTCTGTCGATTCAGAACTATTCCAACCTGCCTGGGTTTGAGGACGCAACGCCAGATCTGGTCGATGCGATTCTCGAAGAATCGGGAAAGTTTGCAAAAGAGATTTTGTTTCCGCTCAACAAAGTGGGCGATCAACAAGGCTGTGTGCGCAACGCCGATGCCAGTGTGAAGACGCCAGACGGCTTTAAAGAAGCCTATGCTCAAATGGTCGACAATGGCTGGCTACTGCTGGGAAAATCGCCAGAAATGGGCGGTCAGGGGCTGCCTTATGTCGTCAACATGGCAACCCAAGAGATGAACTCGTCCGCGAACATGGCCTTTGCCATGTATCCCGGCCTGACCTCTGGCGCTTTCGAAGCGTTGATGGCGGGTGGCTCGGAAGAGCAGAAAGCCAAATACGGTCCGAACATGGCCTCCGGCAAATGGGCCGGGACAATGAACTTGACCGAGCCACAATGCGGCACAGATCTCGGCCTGATCAAGACCAAAGCGGTGCCCCAGCCGGACGGTTCATACAAAATCACCGGTCAGAAGATCTGGATCTCCGGTGGCGAGCAGGATCTCACAGAGAACATCATCCACCTGGTATTGGCCCGCATTGAAGGCGGACCGGAGGGGATTAAGGGCATCTCGCTCTTTGTTGTTCCAAAATTCATCGTCAATGAAGATGGCACACCGGGTGAACGCAATGCCGCTTCGTGCGGTGGCCTGGAAGAGAAAATGGGCATTCACGGCAATGCCACGTGCGTGATGAATTATGACGGCGCCACGGGCTGGCTGGTCGGCGAGGAGCATAAAGGCATGCGCACCATGTTCGTGATGATGAACGAGGCGCGCCTCGGCGTCGGAATGCAGGGGCTGGCGCAAGCTGAGATCGCGTATCAGAACGCCGTCGATTTTGCCAATGATCGCGTGCAGGGCCGCTCTCTGACCGGGGCAAAAGCGCCGGATCAACCCGCCGATCCGGTCATCGTCCACCCGGATGTTCGTCGCATGCTGATGGACCAGAAAGCGTTCATCGAAGGCGCGCGCGCCTTCACATTCTGGACCGCGTTGCATGGTGACCTGCATCACAAATCGCAAGATGAGAAAGTGCGTGAAAAGTCCGGAGACTATATGGCGCTCCTGACACCGGTCATCAAAGCTTTCCTGACCGATCGCGGTTTCAAGATGGCGAACGAAGCGCTGCAAATTCATGGTGGCTCTGGCTTCACGCAGGAATGGGGTCTGGAACAATATGTGCGCGATTGCCGGATCACGCTGATCTATGAAGGCACGAATGGCATTCAGGCGCTCGACCTGGTGGGCCGCAAACTGGCCTCGAATGGCGGCCGCGCCGTGTTCAGTTTCTTCGCCGAAATTGACGATTTTGTTGGCACCCATGAAGGCAATGCGGATCTCGAGCCGTTCCTGGACGGGCTGAAATCAGCCAAGGCACAATTGCAGGATGGCACCACGTGGCTGATGCAGAACGGCATGACCGATTTCAACAATGCTGGCGCCGCATCGACGGATTATCTGCAATTGTTCGGCCTGACAGCGCTCGCTTATATGTGGGCGCAGATGGCGAAGGTGGCGCTTGAAAAGCAGGGCGACGATCCGTTCTACGATGACAAGCTCATCACCGGGAAATATTATATGTCACGCATTCTGCCGGAAACCACATCGCATCTGGCCAAGCTGAAGACCGGGGCCGAGCTGATGATGGCTTTGCCAGCGGATCGCTTCTAGCCTGCGCGCCAAACCACCCGGCCAATCCGCATGGATTGGCCGGGTTCACTTGCAACCTCCCGTTACGTCACGACTGGCCAAAACCCGTTTTTCGCCCTATGTTGACGTGAACGTAAACGTCATAATGCCACTCACGGAGTATACTCATGTCTGAAGTCCTCGATGTGCCACCATCTGCATGGCGACAGGATGAGGAGATCAAGATCTTCAATGACGCGGTCGAGCAATTCTTTGTCAGAGAGCTGAAACCGCATGTTGAAGACTGGCGCGAAGCTGGCGCCGTACCGCGCGAGGTCTGGTATCAGGCGGCGGAGCAAGGCTTGTTGCTGGTCTCGGCACCTGAGGAATATGGCGGCGCCGGCGGCGATTTTCGACATGATGCTGTGATCATTGAGCAGCTTGAAAAACAAGGCATTGCTGGTTTCGGCATCGGTTTACACAATGCCATCGTCGCGCCTTACATCATTCATTACGGTTCGGACGAACAGAAACAGCGTCTGCTGCCCAAGCTGGCGTCAGGCGAGCTGGTCTGTGCCATCGCGATGACCGAGCCGGGTACAGGGTCTGATCTCCAGAACATCAAGACCACCGCCAAGAAAGATGGCAATGGCTATGTCATCAATGGATCTAAGACCTTTATTACCAATGGTCAGACCGCCAATCTGGTTCTGGTCTGTGCCAAGACCGATCCAAGCAAAGGCGCCAAAGGCATTTCGATCATGATGGTCGAAACCGACGAGGTCGAAGGGTTTGAGCGCGGCCGCAATCTGAAAAAGATTGGTCAGCCCGCCGCAGACACATCAGAGCTTTTCTTCAATGACGTGAAAGTGCCAGCTTCGGCTTTGCTTGGCCCGGAAGAAGGCCAGGGCTTTATTCAGCTGATGCAGCAGCTCCCGCAGGAGCGCCATATTATCGGCATTCAGGGCATTGGCATGATTGAACGGGCGATCAAGGAGACGGTGGCCTATGTCAAACAGCGCAAAGCGTTTGGCGGCACGATCATGGATTTCCAGAACACACAATTCAAATTGGCGGAATGCAAGACCGAAGCGACAGTGGCGAAAGTCTTTGCCGACCATTGCACTGAACTTCTGCTGAAAGGCGAGCTGGATGCGTCGACTGCGTCCATGTCGAAATACTGGATCTCAGACCTGCAATGCAAGATCATTGATGAATGTCTGCAGCTGCATGGCGGCTGGGGCTATATGGATGAATATCCGATTGGCCAGATGTACCAGGATGCCCGCGTTCAGCGCATCTATGGCGGCGCCAATGAAGTGATGAAAATGCTGATTGCGAGGACGCTTTAATTTGCCAGACAGCCATCTCCTCACCGAAACCTTCCCGCAGCCTGCCGAGAGTTCGCTCTCGCTTGGGTTCAAGCTGGTTTCTCTGGACATGAGCAAAATGGAAACCCGCGTCGCCTTTGACGGCAAACAGGAATTCACCAATCCGGCGGGCTATATTCAGGGCGGATATCTGTCGGCGATGCTGGACGATACGATTGGCATGCTGGCGACGGTAAAATCCGGCAACCGCGCCTTTCCATCGACGATTGACCTGCACACAACCTTTTTACGACCTGTGAGAGTCGGCGCGATTGAAGTGTTCGCACGGCTTCGCAACATTGGTCGACAAGTAATTTTTGCGGAAGCTGATCTTTATGACTCGCGCGGCAAGGAAGCTGCGCGTGCCAGAGCTTCGCTCGCCATCAACCCGATGAAGGCGCCCGCAAAATGATGAGATTAACGCGTTTAAACAGGAGAAACCTCCCATGACTGAAGCCTATATTTATGACGCTGTGCGGACCCCGCGCGGCAAAGGCAAAAAATCTGGCAGCTTGCACGAAATCACGGCGCTGGAATTGTCGACCCAGACACTGGAAGCCATTCGCGATCGCAATGATCTCGACACCAAATATGTTGATGATGTCGTCCTTGGTTGTGTCTCGCCCGTCGGCGAGCAGGGCGGCGATATTGCCCGCATCGCAGTGCTTAACGCGGATTATGCCGAGACCACAGCCGGGGTCCAGGTTGACCGGTTTTGCGCCTCGGGCCTGGAAGCTTGCAACATGGCCGCCGCGAAAGTGATGACCGGCGAAGCCGATATGGCGATTGGTGGCGGCATTGAAAGCATGAGCCGCGTGCCAATGGGTGCCGCGGGCGGCGCTTGGTCGTCGGATCCTCAAATCGCGCTGAAATCCTACTTCTCGCCGCAAGGCGTGGGCGCCGATACGATTGCCACCAAGTGGGGCTTCTCGCGCGATGATGTGGATGCCTATGCGGTTGAATCACAACAGCGCGCAGCCCGTGCCTGGAAAGAAAGCCGCTTCTCCAAATCCATCATCGCGGTCAAAGACCAGATGGGCGGCACGCAGCTCGATCATGATGAACATATGCGTCCCGATGCCGACATGCAGAGCCTGGCAGCGCTCAATCCGAGTTTTGCTGGCATGGGCGCCATGGGTTTTGATGAAGTCATCAAGCAACGGTATCCAGAGCTGGAAGCGATCAATCATGTCCACCATGCCGGAAATTCTTCCGGCATTGTTGACGGTGCATCTGCGGTTCTGTTCGGCTCTAAAGAAATGGGCGAAAAGCTCGGCCTCAAGCCGCGTGCTCGCGTCAAGCAAATGGCGTCAATCGGTTCTGAGCCAGGCATCATGCTCACCGGCCCGACGGACGTCACGCTGAAAGCGTTGAAGAAAGCCGGAATGGATGTCGGCGATATTGATCTATACGAGCTGAATGAAGCCTTTGCCTCTGTACCGATGCTGATGATGCACCTGCTCGGTATTGATCATGACAAGATGAACGTGAATGGCGGCGCGATTGCGATGGGTCACCCGCTCGGGGCGACCGGTGGCATGCTGCTCGGCACCATGGTCGATGAGCTTGAGCGCGCCGACAAGGAAACCGCTCTGGTCACGCTCTGCGTTGGTGCCGGGATGGGCACCGCAACAATTATCGAGCGCGTCTAAATCGTGAAAAAGGGGTCAGTGCTTCCCATCGGCATCGGTGCCGGCGTCGCGATTGGCGCGGGCATTGGAGCTGCAACTGGCGATCTCGCCATTTGGTTGCCGCTTGGCATTTCGATCGGCGCGGCGCTTGGCGTCGTGTTCGCTTCAGCTGGCTCTGACTCAAACCCGGATAACTCTGACGAGGGTGAATAGCCCCGCAAGGAAATAGTAAAATGAACCTCGAAACATTCTCTTTCGATATTGATGGTGACGGTATCGCACACGCTGTGTTCGATGTGCCAGGCCGCAGCATGAACACGCTGACCGGCAAAGCCATTGCAGACATTATCGCGATCACCAAGGAAGTCGCGACCAATGACAAGATTACCGGCCTGGTGATTTCTTCTGGCAAACCCTCCGGCTTTTGTGCGGGTGCGGACCTTGGCGAGATGAATGAGAGCGCCGGCAGTGGCGGCAAGCCGGAAGCGGAAATGTCCGAAGCCGAGCTCAAAGCCAAACAGTTCGAGCGCGGTTTCTCGCTCAACAAAACACTACGCGAACTGGAAACGTGCGGAAAACCGATTGCGGTTGCGCTGGACGGATTGGCGCTGGGCGGCGGTCTCGAAGTGGCGCTTGCGGGGCACTACCGCGTGGCCGCGAATGACAATCCAAAAATTCAGTTCGGACTGCCGGAAGCCAAGATTGGTTTGCTGCCCGGGGCTGGCGGCACACAGCGCCTGCCGCGTCTGATTGGCGTTCAGGAAGCCCTGCCGCTGATTCTGCAAGGCAAGAGCTTTAACGCTGAGAAAGCCCATAAAATGGGCGTCGTGAACGAACTCGCACCAAAAAGCGACACGGTTGCGAAGTGTAAGGCATGGATCAAAGCCAACCCGGACGCGAAAGCGCCTTGGGATGAAAAAGGCTTCAAGATGCCCGGCGGTGTCGTCCACCGCGCGCCAGGGGCGGGCCAGGTTGCGACCATGTCAAACGCCATGCTGGCGGCCAACACATATGGCAATTATCCGGCCCAGAAGAACATCTTGTCTTGCGTCTACGAAGGCACACAGGTGCCGATCGATGCCGGCTTGCGGATTGAAACGCGCTATTTCATCAACACTCAGCAGCGGCCGGAAGCGAAAGCCATGATCCGCTCGCTCTTCCTGTCGATGCAGGAATTGTCCAAGGGTGGCAATCGCCCGGCGGGATATGCGAAGACCGAGTTCAAAAAGATCGCCGTCATTGGCGCAGGTCTGATGGGCGCAGGGATCGCTTATGTTCAGGCCAAGGCCGGTATCCCTACGGTGCTCGTCGATGTTTCCAAGGAGAATGCCGAAAAGGGTAAGGACTATTCGCGTCGCTTGGTCGAGAAAGATCTGTCTCGCGGCAAGACGACCCAGGAAAAGGGCGAGAAGCTGCTCGACCTGATCACCACCACGGATTCGTATGACGACGTCAAAGGCGCTGACCTGGTGGTCGAAGCGGTGTTTGAAAACCCCGAGCTGAAAGCCAAGATCACCAAAATGGCGGAAGATGTGTTGAGCGCGGATGCCGTGTTCGGATCGAACACGTCGACACTGCCGATTACCGGGCTCGCAGAAGCATCACAGCGCCCAGAAAACTTTATCGGCATCCACTTCTTCTCACCGGTTGAGCGAATGGGTCTTGTTGAGATCATCACGGGTGAAAAGACCAGTGAGGAAACACTCGCCAAGTCGATCGATTATGTTCTGGCGATCCGTAAGACGCCAATTGTGGTCAATGATAGCCGCGGCTTCTACACGTCACGCTGCTTCGGCACCTATACCCAGGAAGGTATGGCGATGCTGGCGGAAGGCATCAAGCCTGCGATTATCGAGAATGTCGGCCGTCAATCCGGTATGCCGATGGGGGCTTTGGAAGTCTCTGATTCTGTCGGTCTCGACACAGCGTTGAAAGTTGGACGTCAGATGGCCCAGGCTGCCGGCGTTGATTATGACAGCAATGAGCTCGGTCAGATGATGGCCTGGCTGGTCGAGGATCAGGGCCGGGTTGGCCGTAAAGCGGGCAAAGGCTTTTACGATTACAATGAGAAGGGCAAACCATCTCGTCTGTGGCCGGACCTGAACACCCGTATCGATGTCACCGTCGATGAATGTCCGCCAGAATTGAAAAAGCATCTGACCAATCGCTTCCTGGTCCGCCAGGCGGTCGAAGTTGCGCGCTGCTTTGAAGAAGGCGTGATTACCGATGCCCGTGACGCCGATATTGGCTCAATCCTCGCCTGGGGTTTTGCGCCTTATACGGGCGGATGCGCATCCTATATGGATTTGATCTGGGGCATCCCGGAATTCGTTGCCGAAGCCGATGCGTTGGCCGAGAAATATGGCGACCGGTTCAAGGTGCCACAATTGTTGCGCGACATGGCGGCGAATGGCGAGACGTTCTATTCGCGCTTCCCGCCCGGCGGCGTCAAAGAAAAAGCGGCTGCATAGGCGCAACCGCTCTTTCATTTCAAAAAACAAAGGCCGGAGCATTCAGCTCCGGCCTTCTTTTTGGTCAGGCGCCGTCTTCAACAATAGGCGTGAGAAGGATCTCAACGCGACGATTGGCGACACGGCCGGCCTGCGTGGAATTGTCGGCAATGGGCTGGGTTTCGCCCATGCCGATAGCGCGCAAGCGGACAGATTGCACACCACTATTGACCAGATATGACTGCACCGAGGTCGCGCGCCGCTCAGACAGATCCTGGTTATAGACATCCGATCCATCGGAACTCGCGTGTCCCACGACGTCGACCGCCGTGCTTGGATACTCGATCAAAGTCGTGCCGACTTCGTCCAGTGGACCATAAAAGTCGCCTTTGATCGCAGCGCTATTGACGTCAAAAGTAATGCCAGATGGCATGGTCAAAGCGATTTGATCCCCGACACGCTGCACTTCAATGCCCGTGCCTTCGGTTTGGCGACGCAACTCTTCTTCCTGTTTGTCCATATAGACGCCAACAGCCGCGCCGGCGATGCCGCCGACGACCGCACCAATGGCGGCGTTCCGCTTGTCATCGCCGCCAGCCATCATACCAACGCCAGCGCCGATGATGGCGCCGCCGGCAGTGGAGCCTAGCGTGCGATTTGAAACGTTTTGACAGCCAGCAAGAAGCGCTGCTGCCGCAAGAACAGTGAGGGTGGATTTCATTTAGAAGCTCCCCAGTTGCGTGGCTAGAACGCCACTAGATGATGATTTCGCCAAGTGAATTAATCGCAATCCGCTTGGCTATTCGCCCTATGAAAGAGCAGGACGACGGATTTTTGACTTACGCGTCAGGGTTTTATCCTTTTCAAAATTAGTGTGAAAAATTTTCCACAATATCGGTACCCTAGCCAGGCCATTCTGAACCGAGGGCAACTGAACCAGAAGCAACGAAAACAGGCGCAAATGCCTTGATTCAGCCCTGTTTTTGTTGCGCCAAAGCGCTTATGTGAAAGCCTGAAAGAGGAGCACTCTTATGGTTATGGGACTGGTATCAACAATCGCAATCGCGCTGGCCTTCGGGCCGCAATTGCACGTCACTCTGCAAGCCGTGGTTGATGAAGCTGTTGAACAACCGGCGACAATTGAGGCGCCGGTGTCGGATGCAATCGAGACACCGGTCGAGACACAGGACGTCGCGGGCGAGCCACAAAGTCCGGCCAAAGAAAATCAAGCTGATGCCTTGCCAGTGATGGAAGAGACCGTGATCACACCTGTGTCGGATCCTGACCGGATTGTCGACATGCCGGTCGAGGAAGACGCGGAGCCAGCGGCTGACACCGCTTTGGGTGAGACTGATCCCGCCCCGATACCGGTGCCGAGCGGCGCGGTACCAGAGGCAGAATGGCCGGCAATTCTCGCGGATGCGAGCGATGCGCTGGCAGCCGCCCGAACGGCACGTGGCGCGTTTATCCAAAGCAATGCCGATGGCAGTGTTGTGACCGGCAGTTTTGCCCTGAACCGCCCCGGTCGCATGCGGTTTGACTATGATGATCCAACGCCGATCCTGATCGTTTCTGACGGCACCACTGTGGCCATCGAGGATCGCGAACTGGACACCGTTGATCGGGTTCCGATCGGGACCACGCCGCTTGGATTATTGTTGTCGACCCGTCTGAATGTCGAAGCCGATGTCGATGTGCTCGGTATTATGCAACGCGGCGACGATATCGGCATTCGTGTGCGCGATGCCAGCGGCGAGCTGGATGGCACCCTGACCATGGTCTTTGACAAAGCCACTTATGCGCTGAAAGGTTGGCTGACGATTGATGGCAATGAACAGACCACGGTTGTCGATCTCATGGATGTCGAAACCAATATCCGGATCGATCCGCGCCAGTTTCGTCTGAATGAAGACGATGAGGATGAAGACGAGCGCTAGTCGAACACGATTAAGAAAAAGCCGGATCGTATAAAACGATCCGGCTTTGGCTTGGTCCGCGCACGTCCCCACGACTCACGTGAACTCTTTTTTGAAACCATTAAGCAACTGCGATTGCTAAATATTTTGGCTTCGTTAGGTTTTACATACCAGTGGTATGTGGTGGGTCAACTAGAAATCTTACGTTGCGATGGCGAAACGTTCAAGAATTGATGCAAAAAAGACACGCGAAGACTTGGTCCGCGCCGCGACAAGACGGTTTACGGACAAAGGTTATGGCGACACATCCATCAAGGATATTTGCCAAGACCTTGGCATCACAAAAGGGGCATTGTTCCACCATTTCCGGACCAAGCAGGACTTATTTCTCGAAGCCTGGACACGATTGCAAATGGCCATGGATGCGGAAGCGCGGACAGCGGCAATCGCGGCGCGAAGCCTGACTGATCCGTACAGCGCGTTCCTGGCCGGGTGTCAGGTCTATTTAAAATACGCCACCCGGAAGGATTACCAGAAAATCGTGCTGATCGATGGTCCGGCCATTCTCGGTCTGCAAGGATGGTATGAAAGTGATCACGATCTCGGCACCCAGAATGTCGAGGCGGGAGTGCGCTATCTGGCCAAGAAAGGCATTGTCGCCGAGCACCGCGTCAGCGCGCTCGCTGTGATGATCCAAAGCGCCTTGAATGGCGCCGGGTTCGCGTTGGCCCGCAAAAATTCCGGCATCACCGCAAAGGGCGTCTATGACGCATTCGAGGTCATGGTCAAAAGCCTGCGCTAGGCTGACATCAGGTTCATGAAGCGCTGAAACAGATAGAAACTGTCTTGTGGGCCGGGGCTGGCTTCAGGGTGGTGCTGCACGGAAATGATCGGCTTGCCAGCCACTTTCAATCCTGAATTGGTGCCGTCAAACAAAGAGCGATGGCTCTCCTCGACGCCCGCCGGCAAGCTTTCAGGGTCGACTGTGAAGCCGTGATTCATCGATACAATTTCGACTTTTCCAGTTTCGAGATCTTTCACCGGATGGTTTGCGCCATGGTGACCCTGGGCCATTTTCATGGTTTTCGCGCCCAATGTCAGAGCCAGCAATTGGTGCCCCAGGCAGATGCCGAGCAGTGGTAACCCGCTGGCGACCAATGCCTGCAACACGGGCCCGGCGCGCTCATAAGTTGCAGCGGGATCGCCAGGGCCATTCGACAATACCACACCATCTGGATGGAGCGCTTGTATGGTTTCGAAACTTGTATCGCCATTCACCACGGTCGCGCGCGCGCCGACATCCGCGAGATTTCGCAGAATGTTCTTTTTGACCCCGAAATCGACCACAACAACGTGTTTTTGCGGCGTGGTTTGGTCTGTAAAACCGGTGCCGAGCGCCCATAGCCGCTCTGAATGGTCGAACTTTGCGTCGGCATCGACATTTGCCGCCAGATCCGCCGCTTCCAGACCTTGCCAGGCTTGTGCCGCTTTGATCAAGGCGTCGGTGTCAATTTGCCCGTCCGGGGCATATTGGATGGCACATTTTTGCATACCTTGTTCGCGTATCAAGCGAGTGAGCGCGCGCGTATCGACGCCAGAAAGGCCAACAATGCCCTTTTTTACGAGCCAGGCGTCGAAATGATCCTCTGCGCGCCAATTCGAAGGCGGGGTGATGGCGTCCCGAAATACCGTTCCAACGGCGGCTTTTGCAGCATTAACGCTAGATTCTTCGTGATCGTCGGGGTTTGCGCCGACATTTCCGATATGAGGAAATGTGAACAATACAACTTGTGAGGCATATGACGGATCTGTCAGAATTTCCTGATACCCGGTCATGGCCGTGTTGAAACATAGTTCGCCGACAGCAATTCCGACGCTGCCGGTGCCGATTCCGAGGAAAACTGTACCATCTGCAAGGGCCAGGGCACCACTCGCCTGTCTGGTGAAATCGGATTGATTTTTGTTGTTCATGCCCTTACCTCCGTTGTTTCGCTGGACTCACGTCCACGCGGTTGCCTTAACGGTTTCGCAGGCAAACGGGTGGCAAATAGGGTGCTGCGGCCGGAACCGTCAAGCGGTTTTGGAGGAGAAAAGCGGCTTTTCGAGGCGTTCATATGGGTCAATTGGATCAAACCGTCCAAGTCACACTAAGAAATCGCATTAATACTGCGCTCGACACAGCTGAGTCGGACGATGCGAATGGTGTGGTTGCGCAGACTTTGCGCCTGGTGAAATGCGCGATGGATGATCGCGATGTGATCGCACGCAGCCGCGGTGAGTGTGGTGGCTGTGATGACGAAGTGATTGCCGAGCTGCTGGAAACCATGGTGAGTTTGCGCGAGCAGTCGATCAAACAATATGATGATGCCGGCCGCATCGTAGATGCCGAGAGAGAACGCGAAGAACTCGACGTCATCGCGAATTTTCTTCCGAAGCCACTGGCCGGTGAAGACCTGAATGTCGCGGCAGAGACCGTAGTGCGCGAACTGCACGCGCAAAAGCTGAAAGACATTGGTCGCTGTATGTCGGCGCTGCGCCAGAAATATCCCGGCCGGATCGAATGTGGGCCGGCCAGCAAGGCTGTTCGCGCAGCGATAGGCTAGACCTTTGCCCCACAATTAAAGCATGTTGCGGCGAACCAGTCGCAGAGGTTTGGCTATGAAATCTGTTATTATCGCATTGGCGGCATTGATTGCCGGCGCCTTCATTGGCGGTTTCACCTATTACAGCTTCGTCCCGCCACCGACCGATGTGATGGCGCGGGCGGCGGCTTTTGAAGGGGATCGCGACTATTTCTTCCAGAATGCCAGCGAACTTTATCCGACTCGCTCGGTCGCCGCGTCCGGGGACAGTGATCCATTGCCAAGCTCTGCGGACGCGCTGGACGGTTTTACCTACACATACGAAGGCGAAACGCGAACCTTGGCGGGCCTCTACACAGACATGGAGACGTCCGGCCTGATCATCCTTCATGATGGCAATGTCGTGCATGAATCCTATGGTCGCGGGGCCGATGCGGGTACGCTGTTCACGACCTGGTCATTGGTCAAGTCAATCACATCGACGCTGGTCGGCGTCGCCGTGGCGGACGGGTTGATCGAAAGCGTCGATGATCCATTGGTCAATTATCTGCCAGAAATTGCAGGCACAGCGTATGATGGCGTGACCATCAAACAGGCCCTGCAAATGTCATCCGGCATTCGCTACGATCCGGACCTCTGGGACGGAAAAATGGATGACACCGTCGCGTTCATGACCAAAAGTGTCGTGACGGGCCAAGCCCCGGCATTTGACCTCGCCATCGCGTTCAAGCGTGAACACGCGCCCGGGACAAAATTCAACTACAATACCGCTGAAAGCCAGGTCCTGCTGGAATTGGTGCGTCGGGTGTCCGGTATGGACGCCGCGGATTATCTTGAACAAAAACTGTGGCGGCCCTTGGGAATGCAGCATTCCGGAGCCTGGATCATTGACCGCGCCGGCGCGGATGGGGCGGAAGTTGGCGGTGCCATGTTCAATGCGGCTCTGCGAGATTGGGCGCGATTTGGGCTGTTTATCGAGCAAGGCGGGGCCTGGAATGGCGTCCAGATCCTGCCCGCAGACTGGGTGGACCGCGCAACTGTCTCGGATGATGCCCATCTCAAGCCCGGGATCGTGCATCCGAACCCGAACCGTGGGTATGCCTGGCATTGGTGGACTTATGCCGATGGCACGTTCACAGCATCCGGTGCAAATGGACAGACACTCTATGTCGATCGGGATCATGATATCGTCGTCGCGCGCTCCAGTGCCTGGCCCGCAGGATATGTCCGCGCGCATGATGATCAGAGTTTTGCGATGTATAAAGCGCTGGCGGACTGGTTCGCACAAGCCGATATACCGGGTGGTGGCGACGCCGATGAAGTGGTCGCAGAAACGCCTTAGGCGGCGACCTGGAATCGGTTCCGGCCGCGATCCTTGGCTTCATACAGGGCGTTGTCGGCACGCGACAGAACTGAACTGACGGAATCGCGCGGATGGGCGATTCCGACCCCAAGACTGGCTGAGACATGGATGTCCTTGCCCTGATAGGCGCAAGGGGTAGCGGCGACACGAGCGCGGATCGCTTCAGCATTGGCATGCAGTTCAGCAATCGTCTCATACGGCATCAGAACGGCAAATTCTTCGCCACCCAAGCGGGCCACGAGACAGTCTTCAGGACATGCTGCGGCGATTTGTTGTGAGGCATGAATGAGCACTTCATCGCCCGCATCATGGCCATGCACATCGTTCACTTGCTTGAAGTGATCGAGGTCGATGATCATCATGGCTAGGCCGGAATATTCGAAATCTGTGTGATCGAACCGCACGGTTGCGGCATGCATGAAGGCGCGGCGATTGGCGAGACCGGTCATCTCATCGGTCCGTGCCAGTTTGGAGACTGCCAGCATGCGGCGATGATTGCGCACGGATTGGTAGCCGACAATGCCGGTGCACAATGGCACAATGATCAGCGGCAGAATGATGGCTGTCCGCATCGCCTGATTGTGGATTTGCCCATCATAACCGCGGGTGGTGTACCAGGTCACAGTCGCTGCAATCGCAACGGCAATGACCAGTATGACAATACTGGTCATCAGCATGCTCGCCGTAAAGTCGCGCTCCGACGGCACCTCGTAGATTTCCGGTTTTCGGTTCACAGATTTTTCCACCTGCGCCCAATTTACGCCATCAGAGCTAGCGTAGCATTGAGCAGATCGATGAAATTTGCTCGAATTCGTCGATTTTCCGGCGATGCCAGCCTGGTCCTTCGCGCCGCGCCATCAACGCGCTATATACGAATCATGAGCGCCCCAATTCGCATCCCGGACGGTTTCGTCGATGAGCTGAAAGCCCGCATCCGTCCATCGGAAGTGATTGGCCGAAAAGTGAAGCTCAAAAAGCAAGGCAAGGAATGGGTCGGCCTGTCGCCATTCACCAATGAAAAAACGCCAAGCTTCTACGTCAATGACCAGAAGAAAATCTTCAAATGCTTCTCCTCCGGGATTGGCGGCGATGTGATTTCCTTTGTCATGGAAACAGAACGACTGTCCTTCATGGAAGCGGTCGAGAAACTGGCCGACGAAGCGGGCATGACCTTGCCCAAGGCGACACCTGAAAGTCAGGAACAATATGATCGTCGACAAAGGCTGTATGCGGCCTGCGAAGCTGCAGCCGCCTATTATGAAACGTGCCTGCGCGCGCCTGAAGGCGCCGAGGCGCGGCGATACCTGGAGAATCGCGGTCTGCGTCCGGATCGCTGGGCGCCATACCGGCTTGGCTTCTCGCCGGATGATTGGCGCAAGACGATTGAGCATCTCAAAGCCAAGGGCTTTTCCATCAGTGAAATCGTTGAAGCGGGTCTTGCTGTCGAAAAAGATGGCGGCGGCGAACCGTATGACCGGTTTCGCGGACGATTGATGTTCCCGATTGAAGATCCGCGCGGGCAGGTCATTGCTTTTGGTGGGCGCGGGCTGCAACCAGATGCCAA
This sequence comes from Pseudomonadota bacterium, assembly GCA_039029475.1. GTDB lineage: Bacteria > Pseudomonadota > Alphaproteobacteria > Caulobacterales > Hyphomonadaceae > Henriciella. The sequence goes on from JBCCGB010000011.1 coordinate 85,825, forward strand.
GCCGAAATACCTGAATTCGTCGGACACGCCGCTCTTCCACAAGTCCCGGGTTCTGTATCGCTATAAAGCTGCACGAGAAGCATTTGGTGGCACCGAAGAAGGCGGGCTGATCGTCTGCGAAGGCTATATGGATGTCATCGCTCTGAGCGAAGCAGGCTTTGCGCATGCTGTGGCGCCGCTCGGTACGGCCCTGACGGAAGACCAACTCGGTTTGCTCTGGCGGGCGGGTCCCGAGCCGGTCCTGTGTTTTGATGGCGACCGGGCTGGGCTAGGTGCTGCCTATCGTTCGATTGAGCGCGCCTTGCCGGGGCTGCAGCCCGGGCGCAGCGTTTTCTTTTGCCTGCTCTCGGACAGCATGGACCCGGATGATCTGATCCGCGAACACGGCCCTGGCGCGTTGGGCAAAGCTCTGGATGGCGCCTTGCCGCTGGTTGAGGTGCTTTGGCGCCGCGAACGCGATCTCGAACCGGTCGACACGCCAGAGCGCCAGGCCGGGCTGGAACAGCGCTTGATGCAGGCGGCCAGCTCAATCCAAAATGGCGCCGTGAAAACCGCCTATGAGCGCGAGTTAAAGGCCCGGATGCGGGATTATTTATGGCAGATGCGCGCCGCCAATCGTGGTGGTGCCAAAGGCCCGGCGCGCGGCGGCCAGGTGGTGGCGCCCGCATTGCGCGGCGGTCCACCTGCGAAAACCAGAGGGCTCGGTTTGGTTGTGCGGGCGGTCGACCATCACCACCTTGCCGAGATTGGCTTTGAGGCCTTGGCGGTGGCAGAATTCCCTGATCCGGACGTTTCGGCCATACGTGACGCCCTTATCAGCCAAAATACTGCTGAATCAGGTGTTGACCGGACGGCTCTCAGCAACCATTTAGAGAGCCTTGGAAAATTGCGCGCTGCAGAACTGCTAACACACTATCCCGACATCCCAGAAATTCCCCAAGGTGGGTCAGAGGAGCGGGAATGGCTAATCGCCCTGGAGCAGTATGCACGCCTAGATGGCACGGATCGGTCCGGCCGTAATTCAGGAGAGGCTTTTGCCACGCCTGAAGATGCGCGTCACCGGCATCGAATCGTGTCGGAGCGAAGGGCACGGACAGCGCGTCTCAATGAGGCGGCAGAAAAGGCTGATCAGAGCTGATCATGCTTTTACGGAATTGAAATTGTATGTTGCGACATGGCGCGCAGCGGACAGGAGCGATACATGGCGAAAGCCAAAGCGGAAGTACTTGAAGACAACGAGGACCGTCCGGTCCTCGATCTCAGTGACACCAAAGTTAAGAAGTTTCTCAAAGACGCCAAAGCCAAGGGCTATGTGACGGTTGAGCAGCTAAACAAAGTCTTGCCGGAAGACGAGCTATCTTCTGATCGGATTGAAGACACGATGGCGATGCTGTCTGAGCAAGGCATCACGGTTGTCGACAATGAAGAAGAAGGCGAAGCGGCAGCCAAATCGACAGCCGTTGCGACGACTGGGACAGCCGGCGCTGTCACCAAGAAAGGCAATGCTCGCGGCTCTGACCGCACAGATGATCCGGTGCGGATGTATCTGCGCGAAATGGGCGCGGTTGAGCTGCTGTCTCGCGAAGGTGAAATTGCCATCGCCAAACGCATTGAGGCGGGTCGCGATGCGATGATCCGCGGCTTGTGTGAATCGCCCCTGACGTTTGAAGCGATGATGGTCTGGCGCGACGAGCTTGTGAATGAGCGTATCCTGCTGCGCGACTTGATCGATCTTGAAGCGACCTATGGCGCTGAAAACCCGGCACCGGAAGAAGACGAGCTCGACGAAGAAGAAGCTGAAGCGCGTGAGAATGAGACGGTAGAAGAGCGCCATGCCCGCGAAGAGCGCGAGGACGAGGAAGAAGGCGCCGCCATGTCCATGTCTGGCATGGAAGCAGAACTCCGCGAAGGCGTGCTCGATAAGCTGGACGAGATTGCTGGCGGGTTTGCCAAATTCCGCAAGCTGCAGGAAAAACTGGTCACACGCCGCATGGCGGGCAAAGGCCTGACGCCCAAAGACCAGGAAAACTATGATGGGATCTCCCAGAACATTGTTGATGAGCTCAAGACGATGCACATCAACAATGCACGGATCGAAGCTCTGGTTGAACAGCTCTATGCGATCAACAAGAAGCTGATGGGTCTGGAAGGCCAGCTGATGCGCCTCGCTGACGCGCATGGCGTGCCGCGCTCGGAGTTTCTGAAGAATTACTTTGGTCGTGAGCTCGACCCGAACTGGGTCGAAGACGTCGCCGCGATGTCCAAGAAATGGGAACGTTTCACGGATCGCGAAGCCGACAAGATCGAAGACATTCGCAACGAGATCCAAATGGTTGCGCAAGAGATCGGTATCCCGATCGATGACTATCGGAAGATCGTTCAACGCGTCCAGAAAGGTGAGCGCGAAGCGCGCATCGCCAAGAAGGAAATGGTCGAGGCCAATCTGCGTTTGGTGATCTCGATTGCCAAGAAATACACCAATCGCGGTCTGCAATTCCTGGATCTCATCCAGGAAGGCAATATCGGTCTGATGAAGGCGGTGGACAAGTTTGAGTATCGCCGCGGGTACAAATTCTCGACCTATGCGACCTGGTGGATTCGCCAGGCGATCACACGGTCGATTGCCGATCAGGCCCGGACCATCCGGATTCCGGTGCATATGATTGAGACGATCAACAAGATTGTCCGCTCTCAGCGCCAGATGCTGCACGAGATTGGCCGCGAGCCGACACCGGAAGAATTGGCCGAGAAGCTTGGCTTGCCTCTGGAAAAGATCCGCAAGGTTCTGAAAATTGCCAAGGAGCCGATCTCTCTCGAAACGCCGATTGGCGATGATGAGGATTCCAACCTTGGTGACTTTATCGAGGACAAAGCCGCCTTACTGCCGGTCGATGCCGCGATTCAGTCAAACCTACGCGAGACGACGACGCGGGTTCTGGCCTCGCTGACACCGCGTGAGGAACGTGTGCTACGGATGCGCTTTGGCATTGGCATGAACACCGATCACACACTGGAAGAAGTCGGTCAGCAATTCTCGGTGACGCGTGAACGGATCCGTCAGATTGAAGCCAAGGCGCTGCGCAAGCTGAAGCATCCAAGTCGCAGCCGGAAATTGCGCAGCTTCCTGGATACGTAAATCCAATTTGCCATCAGACATCTGGGCCCGCAGTGATTTGACTCGCTGCGGGCTTTTTGTTGGCCTGCTTCGCGAGATAGGACATCAGGTAGGAATTCGGCCAATTGAGGATCATGAGGGCGCCCGCAAATGGCCCCATCGGCGTGAACAGGGCCGCGATGATGACCAAAATGGCGATAGCCACCTCGCCGCGAAACACCCAGACCGCCTGGTGAGTCAGCAAGTGCTCCTTGTCCGACAGTCCGATCAATGCGGCTTTGCGGGCGGCATGCCCATACATGAAGCTGAATAACGCGTAGATGACGGCATAGCCGGCGCCAAAAATCGCCATGCTGCGCGCCGAGTTGCGCAAATCCATCTCTGTTTCCAGAAGTTGTGAATAGTCGCCTGTCACCGAGGCAATCACGTACCAGAAGAAACTATCGAAGATGAACCGCAATGGATAGGCCGTGAACAATACCATTAAGAGCAGCGCGGAATTGATCAGCAAGATGGTATTGTCAGCGAGCGCATAGCGCCGAAAGAACACGAAATGTGCATTCCACATCACCAACAGGATGACGAAGCTTGCCGTCACCGGGACAATCGAGATGAGAAAATGAGTGAGTTCCGAAAAGGTCTGCGGCGGCGGGCCGCCAAACAGCATCATACCGAGCGCCAGGGCAAAGACGATGTCAGACAAGTTCTCGATCCGCGTCACGCTCTGGCCGCGCCATTCGAAATGCGGATCATGGTCGAGATGTTTGGCGATTTCGTTTCGCATAGTATTCCCCCTCGCCGAAGAGATTAGTTCGATTTGCGCAAAGAGGAAGTTGTGCTTGTCGCGCTCTGCCGTCTGCGGTCTGTCCGGATTGTAAGAAAACAGGTCTTGACGTGTGGTGACAAATGTCACCATGTGGCGACATGAGTCCAAATTCGACTGAACTTCGCATCCTGAAATTGCTTTGGCGCGATGGCGCCCGAAGCGCAGGGGAAATCCATGCCGCGATTGGCGAAGCGCTCAATTGGAGTCGTTCATCGACCCGAAAAACGATTGAGCGCATGGTCGCGAAAGACATGGTATCGATCCACACCGTGCATGGCTTGCAGATTTACAAGGCACGGCTTGCCAAAGTGCCGACACTGGCTGGATTGATCCAGAATTTTGCCCGCACAGTGCTCAGCCTGGAGGGGCCTCTGCCGGTCTCGAACCTGGTCAAAAGCGAGATCCTGAGCGCCGATGAACTGGCTGAGTTGGAAGCCTTCCTGGCGGCTGAAAACGCCGAGTCCGATGAGGAAGATGCATCATGATCTGGGTTGGCTTGGCCGTGGCGACCAGTCTTGGCATCGGCGCCTTGCACGTGCTGGCAGCATCCACGCTGACCCGGCTCAATCCGGACAATGCGGCTTGGTCAGGTCTCTGGAGTCTCGGATTATGGGTGTCGGCGATCAGTCCGCTTCTCGGATTTTGCCTCTACACCGTCGCGCCGCCGACCTTGGTCGAATGGCCAGAAACGATGGTCTTTGAGACCGGATTGCCAGGTCTATTGAGCTTGGGCGAATTGCCGCCAGTCCGCGTTGAGGCCGGCGCCCAATGGGATCCGAGCCATGTCATTTGGATTGGTGCGGGTCTCTATGCCTTGGGTGTGATGCGGGCCCTGGCGCGCCTTTGGCTCGGTCGTCGCCATGTCCGTAAAATCGCGCGCATGGCGGTCTATCAGGGCGATGTGAATGGCGCAGCCATTTATGTCGCGAACGACGCTGAGATGCCTTTTGTTTGGTCGCCTTTCGGGCGTCCGCATCACGCCCGGATTGTTCTACCGCGGCACTTCCTCACGGCATTTTCAGAGGCCGAAATCGCGCACATTGTTCGGCATGAACACGCCCACATTCAACGCCGCGATGATGAGCAGGGTTTGGTGTTGCGCGTGTTGCTGGCCTGGCTGTGGATGTCGCCATTTGCGCATCATGCTTTCGGGCGTTGGGCCCAAGCCTGTGAGCTACAATGCGATGCCAATATTTTGAAGGGTCTGCCGCACCCCGCACGTGCGCAATATGCGAAAGTGCTTGTGGAAGCCCTTCAAATAACGGCGAACCGGGTACGGCAATACCCGGCCGCCTCCTTCTCAAACGATCGCTTAAGGAACGAAAAAATGAGAATTAGTCATATCATGTCGGGATCGGAGCCATTGATCAAGACACGGACCATGCAAGCTTTCCTGGTCAGCGCGGCGGCGGCGATCTGCGTCGCCAGCGGGGTCGGTCTGGCCAGTGTCGCCCATGCGGACCCGGCAGGCAAAACGGTGAGTGACAAATCCACCGTCACGCTTGAAAGCATGGTCACCGGGCGTCTGACCGCGCCGTTCGGCAAGACCTTTGATCCGTTCCGGGATGGCACTTACAGGGTCCATAAAGGCGTCGACATTGCCGCGCCCATCGGCACTGAAATCACCGCGCCAGCCGACGGCCAGATTGTTGAAGCAACCGACCTCTATGAGGGGCAATCGGCCTATGGCAAAGTTGTGGTGCTACAGACCGCCAACGAAACGCTGACCTTGTTTTCGCATCTCGACACTTATCGCGTCTCGGCGGGGCAACGGGTGAAGCGCGGTGATTTGATTGCGACCGTCGGCAATACTGGAAAGAGCACGGGGCCGCATGTGCATATCGAAACGCTGGTGGCCGGGGAGCAGGTTGATCCGTTCACCGTCTGGAATGTGCGCTAGGCGTCTGGAGCGCTCAGCCCCACATAAAAAAGCCCGCACAATCTGGTGCGGGCTTTTCGATCTTGTGCTGCCGGCGTCTTACAGCGCGTCGGTCAGTTCTGGTACGGCATTGAACAGATCTGCGACCAGGCCATAATCGGCGACTTGGAAGATCGGGGCTTCCTCATCCTTGTTGATGGCAACGATGATCTTGGAGTCTTTCATGCCCGCAAGGTGCTGAATCGCACCGGAAATGCCGACCGCGATGTAGAGTTCAGGCGCAACGATCTTGCCGGTCTGACCGACTTGATAATCGTTGGGCGCATAGCCTGCATCGACAGCGGCACGCGAGGCGCCAACCGCTGCACCGAGCTTGTCGGCCAATGGGTTCATCAAACGCTCAAACTCTTCCGCAGAACCCAGCGCCCTGCCGCCAGACACAATCCGCTTTGCAGCGGTCAGTTCTGGACGATCACTGGCAACAATCTCTTCAGAGACGAAGGTTGACTTGAATGGGCCGCCTGGCGTGTCGACGGTCTCGACAGCAGCGGAGCCGCCTGAACCGGCCGCCTCGAACGCGGTGCCGCGCACGGTGACGACTTTCTTGGCGTCGGCAGATTTTACTGTCATGATCGCGTTACCGGCATAGATGGGACGCACGAATGTGTCCTGACCTTCAATGCCGATAATATCAGACAGCTGCATCACATCGAGCTTGGCCGCGATGCGTGGCGTGACATTCTTGCCCATGGTGGTGGCGGGCGCGAACAGGGCGTCATAGCCATCCATGAGCGGAACAATCAGAGCTTCCATGGCTTCGGCGAGCTGCTTTTCATAAGCATCGCCATCAGCGTGGAGAACTTTACGAACGCCGTCGAGGCCAGCAGCGGCTGCCGCAACATCGCCGGCGCCCTTGCCGGCAACCAGAACATCAACGTCACCGCCAAAGGTCTTGGCTGCGGTAACCGTTTTTGCGGTCGCATCCGACAGCGCCGCATTATCGTGATCAGCAATTACAAGAACAGCCATTATACAGCTCCCGCAGTTTTGAGTTTTTCGACCAGAGTGGCGACGTCTTCGACTTTTTCACCGGCTTCGCGCACAGGTGGCTCAGTGACTTTGACCACGGTCAAGCGTGGTGAAATGTCGACGCCATAATCGCCTGGCTCTTTCATATCGATCGGCTTTTTCTTGGCCTTCATGATGTTTGGCAGAGACGCATAACGCGGCTCGTTCAAACGCAGGTCGGTGGTGACGATCGCAGGGCCGTCCAGCGCGACGGTTTGTAGGCCGCCATCGACTTCGCGAGTGACATTGACCTTGCCGTCTTCGGCTTTGACTTCAGAGGCAAATGTGCCTTGCGGCCAGCCGAGCAGGGCGCCCAGCATCTGACCGGTCTGGTTGCTGTCATCATCGATGGCTTGCTTGCCGAGAATGACCAGATCCGGGCTCTCTTCCTCGACAACTTTAGCCAGCAGCTTGGCCACACCGAGGGGCTCAACATCATCATCAGACTTGATCAGGATGCCGCGATCCGCGCCCATGGCGAGGGCGGTACGAATGGTCTCTTGTGCTTGCTGTGGCCCAATAGAAACGGCGATGACTTCCGTCGCCGTGCCAGCTTCTTTCATGCGGACAGCTTCTTCGACGGAAATCTCGTCGAATGGGTTCATGGACATTTTGACATTGGCCAGATCGACACCGGTCTGGTCCGATTTTACGCGGACCTTTACGTTATAGTCGATGACCCGTTTGACAGGCACGAGGACCTTCATCGGCGACTCCCAGAGTTAGCTAAATTTCTGTTGCCGTGCAGGTAGCAGGACGGTCAGGAAACACAAGGCTTACCTTGACGTTAGCGTCAGATTGGCGCGGAAATTTGAAACGGGTTTCTAGGCCGCTAAAACCCGGTTGCGAGCTGAAGATCGGAATGCGCGAGGCTCATGACCTGAAAGCGACCTCCCATTTCGGCCGGATCCACCAGTGTTTTGACCCCTGCATAAAGCGTGTCGGCTTGGGAGGGATGTTGCTTGGCCAGTTGGTTCAGCCGCGCTTCTGCGCCGAGCGTCAGCAGAAACTGGCTCTGTGAGATCGGACCGTTGACCTGAAGTCCTTGGCGGACCGCCAGGCGTCGCAGCCGGGCAAAGTCGACATCGCAGGTTAAATCGCTCTCGCCCGGGGCTGCAAGCGGGTGGATTTGGTTGCCATTCTTGTATGCGCGCAAAGTATCCGATGGCGAATGGTCTGATGGGCCGTAATCGATAAGCAGCGCGCGTCCTTTGGTTTGATCAAACAAGCCCTTCAGCGTTTCAGACAGGGTTTTCAAACCCGGTTGAACCTCAATCGCCTCGCGATCGTCACCTGCGTCCAGGTCGGCCGGAAGGGCATCCGCCTTGAGTCCGAAGGTCAACTCATTCGACTCATTGAGGCCGATAACGCGTTCATGCCAGGCCGCGCCGACACGGACATATTGCTGCATTGGCAGGCAATCCAGCCACTCATTTGCAATCAGCACAAACGGGCGATCGGTGCTGATGGTATCCAATTCGGACAGAAAGACAGGGTCGACAGCGACGAAACGGGTGTTCAGATTTGTGCGCAGAACTGGGCTTGGCTCGACAAAACACAATTGCAGCGCCGCGTGAAAGCCTGGAACCGACTGCGTCGCCCGCAAGGCATCCGCCATCAACGTGCCGCGGCCGGGGCCGATCTCGACCAGGTTGAACGCGTTTGGGGCCCCCATTTGCTGCCACTCATGCGCTGCCCACACTCCGATCAGCTCGCCAAAGATCTGGCTGGTTTCTGGCGCCGTAGTGAAGTCGCTGCCCAATCCTGGACGCGTCGCGTAATAGCCATGGCGCCGGTCATGCAGGCAGAGATCCATATAGGTCGCGACCGAGACCGGGCCGCTGGTCTCAATCATGGCTTTGAGACGGGTCTTAAGGTCCGTCACGCGTTCCCAGTGACGCTTGGTTTCTTGAGCGCGTTCCAGACCAGGAACGCCCCGCCAATCCACATTGGCAGCGACAGGATCTGGCCCATGGTGATCCATTCCGGCAGGCCCTGGACAAAGGCATCCGGCTCTCGGAACTGCTCGGAAACGGTGCGTCCAAAGGCATAGAAAAGCAGGAATAGACCGGCCACCAATCCCGGGCGTTGCAAGGCTTTGAAGCGCCAGACCAGGATGGACAGAATGATCGCCGGGATCAGGCCTTCCAGCACGGCTTCATAGATTTGGCTTGGATAGCGCGCGACTTCGTTGCCGCGATAGACCCAGTCCCCGCTCGACCAATTATAGGCGCTCGGGGTTGAGCCGCGGACATAGCCTTCCGGGAAGATCATGCCCCATGAACTGCCTTCTGGTACGGGCCGACCATACAGTTCGGCATTGATGAAATTCGCCATCCGCCCAAGGAAAAGGCCGATCGGTGTGACGACGCCGGCAATGTCGCCAATCGACAGAAGCGGTACGTTTCTTTGTCTGGCCACGAGCCAGATCGCGACTGCGACGCCGATCAGCCCGCCATGAAAGCTCATGCCGCCTTCCCAGATGCGCAGCAGGCTGACCGGGTCAGACATGGTCTGATCCCATTGATAAGGCAGCTGATAGAACAGGATGTAGCCGATCCGACCGCCGAGGATCACGCCGAGCGTGGCATAGAAAAGCAGATCATCAATATCATCGCGCGTCGCCGGGCTGGCACCGCCCCAAAGCGCGGGCCGTTTGGCCAAAGCCAGAGCATAGCGCCAACCGATCAGCAAGCCGCCAATATAGGCCAGTGCGTACCAACGGATCGGAAACTTGCCGAGGCCAAGAAACCCAAGATCAATCTGGAATAAAGCCGGCGACATTTCCGGGAAACTCATAGCGCCCTGTTGGACGGTGATTGCGAGCAGACTCATGCGGCGGTCTTTCCTGTCGGCATTTTCATCCCCATCTGCTAGGCACAAATGCTAACAGGTTCAAGACGCACAAAGGAGTCCGTCACATGTCAACCAAAAGCCCGATGATGGATGATATCGCTGGACTGATGACCGGCGCCATGGGTGCAGCGCGCGCCGCCGGCGAAGAAATGAAGACGGCCGGACAATCGCGCATCCGCGCCATGATCGCCGATATGGATTTGGCCAGCCGCGAAGAAATCGAAGCGCTGAAGGCGATTGCGGTCCAGGCGCTGGAGCGCGTCGAGGCCCTGGAACAACGCCTGGACAAGCTTGAGAAATAGGCCTGTCCACTGCTTTTTAACCAAGACTCTTGCGCGATGAGTCGGGCATGAGTAGCTTCACCCCAAGGCAAGAAGGCCTTACTGATTCGGAAGGGGGAACCTATGAGCCTGTCCGTAGAACGTTCGCAGACATTCGATATTGACGCGATGGAGCTGGTTGAAAGCTGCCTGACAGAAGCCGGTTGGGATTTTCAGCGCGACGAAGATGACGCCACGATTCAGTGCATTGCCGGATCGAAATGGGGAGACATGGGCGGCATGTTCGCAAACCGTGCGGAACCTCCGGCCTTGCACTTTTCGATCACGCTCGATGTCAAACCGACCGAAACGCGACGCCAGGCCATTTCTGAGTTGGTGATGATGGCGAATGAGCGGCTTTGGCTAGGCCATTTTGATTACTGGGCGGATGAGGGCGTGATTATTTTTCGTCACGCGCTGCCCATGTTGGATCGAGTTGAACCCGACGCTGGCGAAGTCCGGGCCGTGATGGCAGCCGGGCTGGACGCTGTGAACATGTTCGTCCCAGCTTTCAATTTCGCGATCTGGGCTGGCAAGTCTCCGCGCGAGGCGCTCGAGGCTGCTCTGTTCGAAACCGCTGGCGAAGCTTAAGCGGCTCGATTAAGGACCAAGTCTGAAGGTTCAGACGTGAGGTCGATGATGACATCGCATATTACGCTAATTGGTGCTGGTCGAATGGGGTCTGCGCTCGCAGGCGGTTGGTTGAAAGCGGGATCGGCGGCGCAAATCGACATTGTTGATCCGGCGCCTGCGCCCTTGGTTCAAGGCTGGATCGCCGAGGGTCGTGTCCGCCACAATCCAGCGCCCGCTCCTGCCGACATTCTGGTTGTCGCTGTGAAACCGCAAGTGTTCGGGCAGCTGGCATCCGAGATTGCCACGCGGGTTGGTGCGGACACGCGGGTGTTGTCGATCATGGCAGGCGTTTCGATGGCGACACTGGCGGCCAGGCTCGGCACCGAGAATGTCACGCGTGCGATGCCGAACACACCCGGTTTGGTTGGCAAGGGCGTGACCATTCTATGCACCCGCCCGAAGGCTGATGTCGCCCTTATTCGCGATATGACGGCACTGTTGGCGCCTCTGGGCGCAGTCGAAGGCCCCGTTAGCGAGGCAGACCTTCCGGCAGCGACAGCGATATCAGGGTGCGGGCCGGCTTATGGCTTTCTGCTCGCTGAAGTCATGGCCGCTGCCGGCGCGAAACATGGTCTTGATCCCGATCTGGCCATGCGTCTCGCGCGGAAGACAGTTGAAGGCGCCGGCGCGCTGATGGAAGACGCGACTGAAGATGCCGCGACTTTGCGCCAGAATGTCACCTCCCCGAACGGCGTGACGCAGGCGGCGCTGGAGGTCTTGATGTCGCCAGATGCGATGCCATCTCTGTTTGAGGACGCCGTTGCGGCCGCGATTGCCCGCGACATTGCGCTGTCTGAGGAGACCGAATGACAAGTGATCAGATCATTGAAAAAGGCGTTCAGGCGGCGCTAAAGCTGGCCGAGACTGAAAAATGGAGCGCCATAACTCTGGCTGAGATTGCTGAAGAAGCCGGCTTTAGTCTTGGCGACTTTCACACCCATGCCGACAAGGACACATTGTCAGCCGCCGTCGAGAAGACATTTGATGCCGGTATGAGTGAAGGCTCATTTGACGCCGAAGAAACCGCCCGCACACGTTTATTCGATGTCCTGATGATGCGGTTCGAAGCCATGGAGGCCGTGCGCGATGGTGCAATGTCTTTCTTGCGCTGGCGCGACCGTTCATTTGACGGTTTGGCTCTGCGGGTGCGAAACCGCACGGCGACCGCCAAATGGGCGTTGACCTGTTCGGGGCTTGATGGAGCCAGCGCGATTCCACGCGGGGTTCAGGTGACCGCATTGGCCTGGGCGATTGCGCAAGCCGAACGCGCCTGGCGCCAGGAAACCAGCGCCGATCTCAGTCGCACCATGGCGGCGCTTGATGCTGAGCTGATCAAACTGGAAGACCGGGCCGAGTGGCTGAAAGGGCGCGGCAAACGGCGCGCCGAGCCTGCCTCTGATCAATAAGGCAGACGCAAGCGCACGCGCAATCCGCCCAAGGGGCTATCTTCGAGACGAATATCACCGCCATGCGCCCGCGCGAAATCGCGCGCCAGGGTCAGACCGAGACCGGTGCCTGCGACATTCTGCGAGCGACCATCATCGAGGCGGTGGAATGGCCGGAACGCATCTTCGCGCTTGTCCTCCGGAATGCCGGGACCATCATCATCGAACAGGATTTCGGCCATGCGTGGCCCTTTGATCAAACTGACATCGCAGCGATTGCCATATCCAACCCCGTTTGAAATCAGATTGGTCAGTGTGCGCGTCAGCGCCATCGGGCGCACCATCAGAGAGATTTCCGAGGCGGCCTTGATGTGAGCGCCATCTATCCGCTCTGCGACGGTCCGGGTGATATGATCAAGACGGACATCTTCCGGTTTTTCACCTTCTTCGCCGCTGGCAAACGCAAGATATTCGTCGAGCATTTTCGACATATCATCGAGATCATTGCGTGCGCCGTCTATCTCTTCAGACGGTTCCATCATCGCGAGTTGCAGCTTCAACCGGGTGAGCGGCGTGCGCAGGTCATGGCTGACCCCCGCCAGCATCGCGGTGCGCTGTTCGGTAAAGGCCGTGAGACGCGCGCGCATGTCAGTCACGGCGCGGGCAGCGTCGCGAATCTCGGTGGCGCCGCTGGGTCGGAAGCCGGGCATGTCGCGGCCGCGACCAAACGCTTTGGCAGCTTCGGTCAGACGGAGGATGGACCGGACCTGATTGCGCAAAAATGCAAAGGCCAATGCCAGCATCAGGATCGCGCCCAGCAACACCCAGACGATCGTGAAATGTGTATTTGCCGCGAGCGCGCGTTTCCGATCGATCAGAACCCGGACCGTACCGGTTTCGATCGGGCTTCGAAAATCCAACACCCGTCCGGATTCGACCGTGCGGACTTCAACCGGATGTGACGTCACTGAAGCGAGTTGACCGCGCAGCACATTGCCATAGCTAAACCGCGTGCGCGCCTGCGTTGGCCAGGTCATGCCGTCCGGATGGGTGCAATCGAGGCGCAGACCAAGCTGAGCCTCGATATCCGTTTCCATGGTCAGATCATGAGCCGGATCGGCGCAAATGTCGACGATCAGACCGACCTCGCGTGCGATGGATTGCGACAGTTTTTCGTTCACGTCGCTAATGTGTTCCTGATAATAGTACAGCGAGAAGATCGCGAAAATCGCAATCACCGGCACTGCGACCAGCGCGGCCAGACGGGCATAGAGACCGCGGGGAGTGTAATCTCGCAGGCGAAAGCTGCTCATATTTATCGATCCAGAATCAGCATCATATTGGTGCGATCCTTATGCACGATTTTATAATCATGTTCGAGCAGGAGCGCTTCGCAATCGCGTTCCCACCGGCCGGCATGGCAGGCTTCCATGACAATGGCCTTGGGGAAGAGGGTTGGATTGGCGGCGGCGAAGAACGGAAACAGAATGCCATCTTCAAAACCTTCCACGTCAATTTTCAACACATCCAGATTCGCCACATCGCATTGATTCAGCAGGTCGATCATTGGGATCACCGGCACGTCAATTGTCGGAATGCCTTCGGCAAGACGCGCTGAAGCCTGTCCGGCGCTTGCCGGGGTTGAAAGGGTCAGCGATCCTGGTTCATCGCCGCCAATCGCAGTTTGCAATAAATGTAACTTGAGCCGCGACGTGATGGCGGGGTTCAGGGCGAAATTCGTCTTCAGCCGCTCAAACATGGCAGGTTGTGGCTCAGCACTGATCAGAGTGCCGCTCTGCATGAGCGAGGCAATGTACAAACTGAACACGCCGGCATTGCCGCCAATGTCCAGGAACACGCCCCCTTGGGATGGCATATGCTGTCGGCAAAAAGCGTATTCTTCGCGGGCATAGCGTTTTGGGCTCAGTAAGGCTTTGACTTCGGAGTTGTTTCCCGAGTGATGCAATCGCGCGTGCCCACCATAAAGCGAGACATCGAGCGGTCCGTCCGGGTTCAGCGCGCGAACACCCTTTGCCATCAGTTTACGCATCGCACCGCGCCCCATTGGTGTATGTCGCGATAATGCCACCAAAGCTTGCGACAATGGTCCCGGCCGGAAGGCCTGTGCAGAATGATCCATTTCGTCCTCGGGTCTTTGACGCGGACCTTCTTCATACGCGCTCCGAAAAAAATTTGGTAGATCAGGTCTCAGTCCAGATCATTTGTCAGTATTGTCGTGGCATCTTCCTTCAGGATATGCGCCATTTCGTGAAAGCTTTTGGCCATCGGCGAGGTCGGTCGCCAGACCAGTGCGACCCGCCGCATGGCGCGCGGATGATCCAGCGAGCGCAGGACAAGATCTGCATCGCGGCTGGCTTCTGACAAAGCGTAGATGGCGGGCAGGATCGCGACGCCAGCGCCAGTCGCCGCCATGTGTCGTATGGCATCAAGGCTCGTGCCTGTGAACACGCCGCTCATATTGGCGTGTGCAGCATCTGCAAGTTCGCGGACAATGCGGCTGAGGCGGTGATTCTGCCCGACGCTTAACAGGTCCCGGCCCTTGAGATCCTTCAATCGCACTGGGCCAGTGCCGGCCAGCGGATCATCCGGAGCCGCACAAATCCATAAATGCTCTTCGAACAATAAGGTGTTCGACATATTGGGATGGTCTTCCGGGGTCGAGATAACGCAGTCCAGCGCACCATCAATCAGACGCGCCTGCAATTGCTCGGTCCAGTGCTCTTCGACCACAAGTCGCAATTGCGGATAGGTCCGGTGCAGATCCTTGACCACGGGCGGCAAGAGATAGGGTCCGACAGATGGCAGCACGCCCAGCCGGATACGGCCTGACAAGGCGCCATCCTGGATTCGCATCGCGGCCTTCAGGTCTTCGACATCGCGCAGGATCAGGCGCGCTCGCCGGACGAACTCTTCGCCCTGTGCGGTCATCAAGGCGCCGCTCCGCCCGCGCTCGATCAATTGCAGACCGAGCTGATCTTCGACGGATGAGATTTGCGCCGAGAGGCTCGGTTGACTGACATGCAATCGCTTCGCGGCCTCGTGAAAGCGACCGGTTTCGGCGACCGCGACAATGTATTGAAGTTGCCGAAGTGTCGGGCGCATACGTGGTAGCCTGTATCTATCAAAATCTTAGTTTCTTTAGATTTGAATTATCTCCGACGTCAACCAGATTCTGGTTAGATTGAAACCATAGGAGTCCCAAAACAATGGACCGTATCACAGCAAACCCCTCCCAGATTTACCCGCAAGTTTCGGCCGCGTTTCTGCACGCTGGTGGTGACGTCAATGCGCTTGATGTTGATGAATTCGTGACGCCGGAGCTGACGCCGAAAAAAGAGTCACGCCGCGGCTGGCGCCGTCGCCGAATTCGTCGCGGCAAGAGCTAGAGGACGCGTACGTACGAGTTGACGACTTAACCGCCGGTCTTTTCGAAGGCTCGTTGAAAGGCCGGCCGGGTCACGTTGCGGGCCAGATAGGCAGCAAGGTTCGGGTAGGGGTCGAGCTCACCCAGCCGTTCGGCCATTTGGGCAATATACGTCATGCCAATATCCGGAGCCTGGAAGGTGTTGCCCATGACATAGTCGCGATCTGCCAGGCGCGCCTCGACATAGCCAAGCTGCAATGCGACTTCGCCGGTGGCGAACATGTCGAGTAATGGCGGTTTGTCCTCGAGACGGCTGAGCAGCAATTTCATCAGCATCGGCGCGAAGGCCGAAGCCTCTGTATACATCAGCCATTGCATCCATTCGGCTTTGGCTTTGGGGTCGTCAGATTGCGGCCCGAGCTTGTTCTCAGTGTCGAATTTTTCCAGCAGGTAGAGCGCGATGGCACCAGATTCAGCGAGCGTGAACCCATCATCTTCGATCACCGGCGACTTGCCGAGCGGATGGGCATTTCTAAGCTCTGGCGGGGCGCGCCCCATTTCGTTGCGATCATAGAATTCGAACTCATATGTCGCGCCGAGTTCTTCCAGCAACCAGACAGTGAAAATCGAACGCCCGACGCGTAGGTGATGGATTTTTAGCATTTTGAAGTCCCTTTTCAGTCTGGCATCAGACGATATCCGATACCGCGAACGGTCTGGATGTGAATAGGGTTCCTCGGGTCAGGTTCGATTTTCTTGCGCAGCCGAGTGACCTGAACGTCAATGCTGCGTTCGGTGCCATTCGATGTCTTGTCGGCAAGCGCTTCGCGCGAAATCGGCTCGCCCGGGTGTCGCGATAAAAATGTCAGAAGTTGCAACTCGCTATCGGTCAGGCGGATATTGCCGCTCGGTCCGCTCAACAGCCCCTTGGTCGGTTCGAAGACCAGGCCGGACATTTCAATTTCATCCGGTGGGGTCGGCACATGGGTGCGGCGAATGATGGCGGCCGTTCGCAGCGCCAACTCTTCAGGTTCGAACGGCTTGGGCAGATAATCATCGGCGCCGAGGCGCAAGCCCTCGATGCGATCCTCGGATTGGCCCCGCGCGGTGAGCAGCAGAACCGGCGTGTCATTGCCATCATCGCGGAGCGCCTTGAGCAGGCTCAAGCCATCTTCGCCCGGCATCATGATGTCGAAGATTGCCAGATCAAAGCTGAACGTCTGGAACAGCTTGCGCGCGGCTGCGGCCCCGGAAACGGCGGTGACGGAATGACCCTCACGCGTCAGATATTGTTTTAACAGGTCACGGATGCGGTCATCATCATCAACGATCAGAAGATGTGTTTCTTCGCTCACAGCAAAGCCTCCAATACACTCCGTACGCCGCCCACGGCGCCGGCACCAGCGCTGCGATAAGCCCGTCGCAACTTGTCGCGCATCGCAAGGGTGGCCGGATCGGTCAGCCGCTTGCCTTCATGAGTCAGGTATAATTGCCTGACGCGCCGATCGCCGCTTTTGCTTTGCCGCCGCTCGATCAGGTCGCGTTTTTCCAAATCGGCAATGATCCGCGCAAATGTCGGCGTGGTCGAATCCAATTGTTGGCAGAGATGATTGATCGCGTGGCCAGGCTGGAACCGGACAGTCAGCAGCGTATGGGCCGCCAGGATCGGCATTTCGAATTCGCTGGCAATTTCCCGCGTGGCTTTCATCAGGGCGCGTTCGCTGGCCAGAAGCAATGCAATTCCATAATCCAGTTCCTCATCTCTGAGGAATAATCTTGGATCGAATCCAGGCGCGTTTGCGCGTATTTGGTTGACATTCACCATGGTGATCTGAGAATGCCCGTGAAACGTGTAAAAGTGCAAGACAGGAAAAGAGAATGGCAGACCAGGCCTATGATGATCGTGACGGCTATATCTGGATGGACGGTCAGTTCGTCCCGTGGCGTGACACGAAAGTTCATGTGCTGACGCATGCCATGCATTATGCGTCCTGTGTGTTTGAAGGCGAGCGCGCTTACGGCGGTGTCATCTATGCCTCGCGCCGACATTCAGAACGCCTGGCCAATTCAGCCAAGATTATGGGATTTGACCTGCCGGTTTCCGTCGATGAGCTCGAGCAGATCAAGGCAGAAACGCTGGCCAAATCGGGGCTTGAGAATGCTTATGTCCGCGCTTTTGCCTGGCGCGGCAGTGAAATGATGGGCGTTTCTGCGCAAAACAACACGATTCATCTGGCCGTCGCCGTCTGGGCCTGGGGCGACTATTTCGCCGACAAGATGAAAGGCATCCGGATGACGCATGCGATGTATCGCCGTCCGGATCCTTTGACAGCGCCTTGCCATGCCAAGGCGGCTGGGCTGTACATGATTTGTACCTTGTCCAAGCACGCTGCGGAAAATGACGGTTATGCAGATGCCTTGATGTTGGATTATCGCGGTCAGGTCGCAGAAGCGACCGGTGCGAACATATTTTTCATGCGCGATGGCGCGCTCCATACGCCGACACCGGATTGTTTTCTCAACGGAATTACGCGGCAAACCGCGATCAAGCTGGCCAAAGCGCGCCAGATCGAGGTGATCGAGCGCGTGATCATGCCGGACGAGCTGAGTACCTTTGATGAGTGTTTCATCACGGGCTCAGCGGCCGAAATCACGCCCGTCGCAGAGATTGGCGAACACACCTATAAGCCTGGATATACGTCGGAAGCGCTGGTCAATGATTATGCGGATCTGGTCTATCGACGCATCGCCATGTCGGCCTGATACGCGTTTTCACCGCCTGCTCGAATACGATGCACCTCTGCCTAGAGGTGTGTCACGTTTGCCACGCATAAACTTGTTTACAGTCTGAATTCCAGAATTGTTTGGACTACGCGCCGCTTCCGATCCAATCAGTGTATTAGCGTTAATGTACTAGGGAGAGGCTTACCCATGCGGAGAGAAAAGAAGGGCGTATCTTTAAAGAAGATACTCATTTCAAGCGCAGCTATGGCATCCATGGCAACGGCATTGTCGATGACAGCCACCGCGCAAGACGAAGGCGAAGAAGAAGAAGCAGCGGTTCAGGATACGATCGTGATCACCGGATCGCGTATTCCAACAGATCCAAACCTCGCATCTTCAACGCCAGTTCAATCCATCAATGAAGAGCAGATCCGGCTTTCCGGTGAACTCAACCTGGCGGATGTCGTGAATGACATTCCAGCTCTGGTGTCTTCATTCACGGGGGCCAACACCCTGACCGACGGCTTTGCCGATATTGACCCAGGTGCGAACATTCTCAACCTGCGCGGTCTCGGTGGCGACCGGACACTGACTCTGGTCAATGGACGCCGCCATGTGGCCGGTTTCCGCGGCAGCCAGGCGGTTGATGTCGGGACGATCCCGCGCGCCCTGGTTCAGAATGTTGAAGTGACAACCGGTGGCGCCTCGGCGATCTACGGTGCCGACGCTGTGACCGGCGTTGTGAACTTCATCCTCAAGGATGATTTTGAAGGCATGCAGCTGGATGCGCGTGCTGGCATCTCGGGTGAAATGGACGCGGAGAATTTCGCCGTCGATTTGCTCTGGGGTAAGAATTTCCACGATGATCGCGGTAACGTTGTCGTCGCCTTCACGGTCGAACAGGATTCCGGCATCACCATGGGTGATCGCGACTGGTCGCGTGACAATGGCATTGACGAAACTCAGGTCAATCCAGACAGCCTGACCAACCCGAATGCGCCGCCACGTGCCGTGATCCAGGATCCACGCTTCTGGCTGACCTCGCAAGAAGGATCAATCGCGCCAGGATTTGGCGGACGTTCTGTAACCTATGTCGACATTAACGGAAACGGCATTGCCGACTGTCAGGAATCTGAAGGTGGCCGCGTTGGCTTCCTCGCAGGCTGCTGGCTGACCAATCCGGACGGAACCGTTCGGGTGAACCAGGATGGCATCGTCCTGAACGGTCTCTGGGGCATTGGGGGTGACGGCGGTCGTCTGAACTTCAACCGTGACTCGCTCTATCCGGACACAGATCGCTTCGTGCTCAACGTGAACTCGAATTACGATCTGTCCGACAATATGAGCGTGTTCTTCGAAGGGAAGTATGTCCACTCGGAATCAACCACGTTCGGCGAGCAGGATTCGTTCTACGATACGCTCGAAATTCGTGCTGATAACGCCTTCATTCCGTCGCAACTTCAATCGGTTGCTGATACGGTTGGCTATTTGCTGCTAACGCAGGATCCACTGGATTGGAGCGACAATAACGATTTCACCTATACGCGTGAGACGTTCCGCTTTGTTGGTGGTCTGGAATGGGAATATGCGCCTGGTCACTTTGCTGAATTTTCTGCCAATTATGGCAAATTCACCAACACTTCGAAGGAAACCGGCCTGTATCTCGACCGGGTGTTCGCGGCGATCGATTCGGTTGAAGCGCCAGATGGCAGCATCGTCTGTCGCTCTGACCTCGATCCGACGGCAACTTACCCGATTGATTATTTCACCGCGGGTAACGGATTCGCAGATGGTGGCTTCTCATCCGATCGCTACTATTCCTTCACACCAGGTGATGGCCAGTGTCAGCCGCTCAACCCTTTCGGCACCTATTCTGCCAGCGCTGCGGCTCAGAACTTTGTGACATCGCAACTGGAAGACAAGCTTGAGCTTGAGCAGACTGTGATCTCAGCGATCGCGTTTGGTGAGTTTGATGTGCTTGATTCCCTGCTCGATGGCCCGATTGGTTATGCTGGCGGCGTCGAGTATCGCGATGAGACGAGCTTGAACCAGCTTGATCCTCTGACCCTCGGCATCTTGCCGGCGGGCACCTCGTTCACACCGGGTGTTCAGGTCAGCACGGTCGACCCGTTCCTGTTCTCGTTCACCGACATTGACAACTCGCAGCAATTCAACACGGAAGGTGGCTATGATGTGACCGATGTGTTTGCTGAGGTCAGATTGCCAGTCTTCAAAGACCGTCCGTTCGCCAAGGAACTCAGCCTCGACGCTGCGATCCGCCTGGCCGATTACTCGACCCTCGGCGATGCGACGACCTGGAAAGTTGGTGGTACCTGGGCACCGATCGACGATCTGAGCTTCCGGGCGACCTATTCCGAAGCGGTGCGTGCACCGAACATTTCAGAATTGTTCGACCCGAAATTGCCAATCACGGTTGCTGCGACTGCAGACCCGTGTGACCCGAGCAATGTCGGAAACGGCTCCGCAGCGCGTCAAGCCAACTGTGTTGCTGGCCTTCAAGCGGCAGGCGTCCCAACCGCAAGCATTCTAGATGCCGGCGGCAACTATATCTGGACCAACCCGCTGACCGCGCGTTTCTCAGGTGTGTCAGGCGGTAACCCGGATCTCGACGTAGAAACCGCTGAAACACTCACCGTCGGTGCTGTGTATCAGCCGAGCTTCGTGGATGGCCTGTCTATCACGCTCGATTATTGGGACATTGAGATCGAAGATGCGATCGCGGCTGTGGCCTCTGGCGACATTCTCGATGGCTGTCACGACTCGAGCAACTTCCCGAACCTCGAATTCTGCGGCCTGTTCACACGGCGTGCAGATGGCGGTTTGAACTTCCTGGAATCAGGACAGATCAACTTCGCGCGTTTGGAAGCGTCTGGTATCGACGTCGCCGTCAACTATAGCTGGGATGTTGGACCAAACACCTTCACAGCAAGCGTTGTCGGGTCTCAGCAAGAGAAACTGGATCGCTTCTTCAACCCAACCGATCCAACCGATATTGACCCAGAGCTTGAAGAGCTGCGTCTGCCAGAATATTCCGGCAACGTCTCTCTCGGATGGGAGCGCGGGCCTTGGCAGGTTGGCGTGCAGACCACGTATCAGAGCCGCCAGAGTGTCGACGAGATCGAAGACGTTCTCGGCCTGAACGGAAACTCTGCGCTGTATGGCTCAAATGGCTTCTTCGACGAGACTTACATCTTCGACGTGAATGCCAGCTACGAGCATAGCGACACCCTGAGCTTCTATGGTGGCGTCAACAATCTCGGCGACGAGAAGCCGTTCTCGACGGAACTCGCATGGCCAGTTGATCCACGCGGTCGCTTCTTCTTCCTCGGTGTTACGTTCAAACAGTAAGACCAGAGAAGATCTGAACTGGAATGCGGAGGCGAAAGCCTCCGCATTTCTTGTTATGGGGATAAGATGAGCAGTCACAGCCAGCACGAAACCATCTTGCAGGAGGTCGAGCGTCTCGTCGCAGATCGGAATTTTGCGGCGGCGGTTGCCCGACTTAAAGGCACGTTGAAAGCCGATCCGCAATTTTTTCAGGGCTGGCTTCGGTTGAGCAAGATCCTGTTCGAGACGGAGAATTATCGAGAGGCGGTGCAGGTCGGACAGGCCGCGGAGCGGTTTGATCCACTGCAAGCCGAATTTCGCACCATTCAGTCGCATATGCAGTCACGGGCCTTTGGTCCTGCCGAGCAAGTTGCCAAGCAAATGCTGGCGAAACAGCCCGGCCACCCGCGCGCCGTGTTCACGATTGCGGAAATATCTGGGATGAAAAACTATCCCGAAGGGCGGGTCGAAGCGTTGCGGCACGGCCTGGATTATGGCCCGGCAAACCTGGTGCTCCGCAACATGTTGATCAGCGCACTCGAACAAGCGGGCGACTTTCAGGGCGCGATCGATGAGGCCCGGATCCTTGTCCAGACGGAAGACTCCTTCAACGCGCTTTGGTCGCTGGTCAGCGTCTTGTTGCGACATGGCCGGAATGACGAATTGCTGGCGGTTTGTGATCGCGCCGAACAACAGAGCGGGGCGGACAAGACCAAGCTGAGTCAGATCGACCTGGTTCGCGGCCAGATTCTACGCGTCCTGGGACGCCGGGACGAGAGCGTGGCGGCGTATCGGAAATGTCTCGAAAACAATCCGAGCAATGCCGGCGCCTGGTGGGCTCTGGCGGACATGAAGACGTTTGCGTTTTCGAGCGCCGACAGTGCGGCCATCCGATCGCTTCTGGACACGCCAACCTTGCCGCAACCAGAGCGATGCGTCGCGACATTTGCGCTGGCAAAAGCAAGTGAATCCGAAGGCGATTGGGATCAGACGTTCGCGCTGTATCACGCGGCAAATGCACTGCACCCCAATGCGGCTTACAATCCGGCGATTTTTGACGAAGAAGTGGCGTCTCGTATTGCCGGCTTTGATCAGGCTGCGCTGGCGACCCAGGCCATTCCTCGGCCAGAAGGACCGACCCCGATTTTCATTCTCGGCCTGCCGCGGTCCGGGTCGACCTTGATCGAACAGATCCTGGCCAGTCATTCTGAGATTGAGGGCACAATTGAACAACCAGTCATGCCGAGCATTGCGCGTAAGGCACACGTCAAATGTACGCTCGAACATCAAGGTGGCTTATTGCAGAAAGTCGGCGCCTTAACGCCGCAAGACCTCGCGGGACTTGGGCAGGCCTATCTCGATGATGGCGGATTGTTTCGCACCGGAGAGACAGAGTTTTTCACCGATAAGCTGCCCTTCAATTTCCGCCATATCGGCTTGATCCACAAAGTCCTGCCAAATGCGATCATTATAGATGCGCGGCGCAATCCGATGGATTGTGGGCTCAGCCTGTACAAGCAGCATTTCCCGACCGGCGTGGAGTTCAGCTATGGGCTTCAGCACATCGCTGACTTCTATGTCGGCTATCTGAAACTGATGGACTATTGGCACGCGGCGCTGCCAGGCCGGGTCCTGACGCTGCAATACGAACATCTGATCCGCGATCCCGAAGCTAAGATTCGCGAATTGCTGTCACATATTGGCGTCGCGTTTGAACCCGCCTGCCTTAATTTTCACAAGACCGAACGCGCCGTTCGCACAGCCAGCAGTGAGCAGGTGCGGCAACCGATCAATACGCGCGGCATCGGCGCCTGGCGCCAGGTCGAAGAGCATCTGGCCCCGCTCAAGGCTGGCCTCGGCGCTGACGTGTATGCGCGGTTTGAGGGCCTTTACGACGCCTAGTTGCTGATCTCATCGAGATGGATGACGCCGTCTTTCATCACAAAATCGACGTCTTCGAGCTCGCTGATATCATCGAGCGGATCGCCTTCGACAGCGATCAGGTCAGCAGCTTTGCCAACCGTGATCGAACCAATTTCGTCTTCAATACCAAACAGCGTGGCATTGCTGAGCGTGGCGGTCTGAATGGCCTGCATGGGCGACATGCCCCATTCGACCATTTTCGAGAATTGGCGGGCATTGGTGCCATGCGGATAGACGCCGGCATCACTGCCAAAAGCCATATTCACGCCGGCTCTGTGTGCCGCCTGGAAGCGCTCGCGCTGAACCCGGCCCACCATTCGTTCCTTGGCCAGGGACTCTTCGAGAATGCCTGCCGCTTCGCCTTCCGACAGGATATAGTCAGAGACATAGATATCCATGGACAGATAGGTGCCTTGTTCGACCGCCTGAGCGATGCTGTCATCCGTGATCATGCTGGCATGTTCAACCGAATCCACGCCGGCTTCGATTGCTGATTGAATGCCGCGCGGGCCATGCGCGTGCACCGCGACTTTCAGATCAAGCAGACGCGCTTCATCAACAATCGCTTTCATTTCTTCCAGCGAATATTGCTGAGCATTGATCGAGGTGTTCGGGGACAGGACCCCGCCGGTGCCGCAGAATTTGATCACCCGCGCACCGTATTTCTTGTTCTCGCGAACTCTCTGCCGGACTTCCCAGGGCCCATCCGCACGTCCGCCCGTGCGCACTTGTGCTTCATAAGGCAGCAGCGTGGCGTCGCCGCAATGGCCGCCGGTAATCCCAATCGATTGACCCGCGCCGATAATGCGCGGCCCGATAATCTCGCCTTCGGCAATGGCTTTCATCAAATCAATATCTGTAAAGCCCGGTGCACCAAGATTTCGCACCGTCGTGAAACCGGCAAGCAACGTCGTTTCGGCATTGACGACGCCACTAATCGCGGCACGCGAGGTTGACCGTGTGAGCCGGCGGAAGCCATGCACATTGGCGCCAGACGTCAGATGCACGTGGCTGTCTGACAGGCCCGGCATCAGCGTCGCGCCGGACAGGTCAATTTCCGTCCATTGGCCATCTGGTAAACGGCGTTCGGAGCCAATATAGGCAATCTTGTCGCCTTCGATGGCGACGACCTGGCCGCGGATCACTTTGCCATTTTCGACATCGACAATATCGGCGCCTTTGAGCACCGTGCCCGGCGTGGCACTGGCAACCCCAATGGCGGCGAAGGCCGCACTCATAGCGGTTAGAATAGGTTTCAAATTCATGGTCGGTCCCAACTCCCAATTTGGCACTTCCAGACCGTAAGGCATAAAGCGCAGCGCTAGTTTGGCAATCTTTCCAGGGGGATATAATCGAGATCAAATCCGAAATGTCGTGGACTGACGGCTTTCAGGGCGTCGGGGCTGCGATAGAAATCCGGGCAACCGATCGCAAAGATGGCGACCCGCTGTCCATAGCGCAGGCGTTCCGCATTAATCGGTTCTGACGTTTCATAATCGACGATAATGATCAGGTCCGGCACCGAGGCGAGCACCTGATCGCCGCGCCGGGCCAGCAAATATTCATTCTTGATATCGATTTCGACCGCAGGGGATCCGGCCTCAAACCCTTCGACAATGGTGTTGCCGACATCGAAACCACCCACAATTCGGGTCGACTTGTCGACCACTTTCCCAGTGTGAATGAGACGGCATTCGCCATAGATCGAATCCTCGATCAAAGCTTTGAGCGGATCAAAGAGCGCGGTCGCCTGGCCGCGATTCTCGCGCAGAAATGTGCCGAGTTTGAGTGCGAAACTGACGGTTCCAGGGATGAGCGCGTTTTTCAAGACGGCGCCGGTCATGCCATGTTCGACGGTGGTGATCATGCCACCCGAGCTCATCGCCAGGGCGCGAATATGGCGTTCATAGACCTCTGTCCCCTTGGTCGTGAACAGCGTGACATTGCTGGCATAGTCGCAGGCCATTGCGGGTGTCGAGGGAATGCCGCGAATGGCATAGGTCATCATCTGTGCTTCTGGCAGTGCGCGCCCCATGCCATCGCCGTCGACCACAGGGATGCCGCGGCTGGCCGCTGCCATGATCGGGATCAGCGAATTGCCGCCGCCAATCTCGAATGACACGACGGCATCGAGCTTGCGTCCCATCTGCGTTTCAAACGCTTCCAGGGCAATCAGGGCTTCATCATCCGAGGGCAATAGCTCGAGACTGACCGTTGGCGCGCCGACATTGCCGATCGCCGCTACAAAGGCATCGTCAGGAATGTCTTCAGGTTGTAGCAAATCGACCGGGCCTGTTCGCTTTAGCACTTCGCGTGTCAGCAGCTTTGGTACGTGAGGATCGCCGCCACCGCCGGTGGCCAGGAAGACTGATCCCAAAGCGAGGTCGTCGAGATGTTGTGCACCGAGTTTCATGCTTTGCCTCCCGTCGATGGCATGGCCAGGTCGCCAATGACTTTGACGCGAACCCGCATCGTATCCTGGCCCATATAGGGCACTTCGGTTTCTTCTATGTCGACAATGCGCAAGCTCTCCTGCGTCGCGCCGGCGCCGAGCGCGCGGGCTTCAGCTTCCTGGCTGAGCTCGGCAATGGCAGTCTCGCGCGGCAGCGATTGATAAGACACAATCTTCTCGCTCTCGCCGCCGACTTGCGCGATGGCTGCACCAATCGCATTTGCGACGCCGGCATGTTCCGGGCGGTGAACCTTGCTCGCTGCTTGCAAGTCACCGGTGACCAGGATGGCGCCGCCGCCGACCAGAATGACCGGCATCTGTACCGCGCCGGGCTTCATCATGTCGATGCCGCGATCAAGAATCGTCAACATGTTCTGACGCGCCGTTTCAACCATCTCTGGCGCCAGCCCTGCAACTGCTGCGGTGTCGCCAATATCTTGATGGCCGCTGGCCACAACAATGTCTGTTGCCGTCAGGGTGGTGCCGCCAAAGACCAGGCCGTGTGTGGTCAGGCGATGCCCGACTGATTGCGGGCCAAGTGTGCTGCCATCGGCGCTGACCAGACTGCCGCCGCCCAGCCCAATGGCCTGAATGTCCGGCATACGAAAATTGGTCCGCACGCCGCCAACTTCGATCACCGAGTTTGATTCACGCGGGAACCCACCCTGCAGGACACCAATGTCTGACGTGGTGCCGCCAATATCGACGACGATGGCATCTTCCAAGCCGGTCAACAGCATCGCGCCGCGCAGGGAATTGGTTGGTCCGGAGGCGAAAGTCAGGGCCGGAAAGGCGCGCACGAAGTCAGCGCTCATCAACGTCCCGTCATTCTGACTGATGAAGACCGGGCAAGACAGATTTCGAACGCGCATTGCATCGAGGAAGGCCGAGACAACGGAATCAGCAAATTGCAATAGCGTAGCGTTCAGCACAGACGCGTTTTCACGTTCCATCAGACCAAGACGACCAAAGCTCTGCGAACAGGTAATGTGCGCATCCGGAATGGCTTGCTTGATCCGTTTGGCGAGGATCTGTTCCGGCTCTGCATTCATCGGTGAAAAGGCCGAGGCCACAGCGAAATTTTTCAGACCTTTGGATTTTGCGTCGGCAATGGCTTTGTCAATTTCAGCGTCGTCCATCGCCGCGACCGGCCAGCCATCGTAAAGATAGCCGCCGTGCAAAGCATAGGCATGGCGGCCGACCGCGTCAGCAATGTCATCCGGCCAGTCGACCATTGGCGGCAGGCCGCGCCCGGCCGGAAGGCAAAGACGAAACACGCCGGTTTCGGCGAGCTGTCGACGCTCGACAATCGCATTGGTGAACTGGGTCGTGCCGATCATCACGGACTGGATGTCATCGCTTGGCAGTCCGCTATCGTTCAGCACGGTGTCGAGCGCATTGGCGACGCCTTCCATCACGTCCGCGCTGGTCAGCACTTTGGTCGATGTGATGACGGTGTTGCCGTCCATGATCACAGCGTCCGTGTGCGTGCCGCCAACATCAATTCCGATCCGCATGGTTTAACTCTCTTCTGGGGTGGTCCGGGACAGCCGCGCCGCGATCCAGCTTAGCGCGAGATAGCTGATCGCGGTGAGAACGATCGCGTCAATCGCTTCGATCTTGCTCGGGGATTGCAGGAGCCCCCAATACATCAGCAAGGAAACGGCCGCGCCGATGAACCAGGCGCAAAACGCAATCGGTGCAAACTTGCGGTTACCTTCCAATTGCTCAATCCGATATGCGTCCCGGCGGACAAACAGATAGTCGGTGATCACAATGCCAGCGACCGGAATGAAGATGATCGACAAATAGATCAGGAATACGACAAATATATCGAGCAAGTTCAGCATCGCGGCGCCAGCGCCAAAAATGCCGAGGCCGATAATGAGCAGGCTGCGATTGAGGGTTGGAAATGTCGCCTTGATCGACAACACCGTCGAATAAAGATTCAGCGCATTGAGCACCCAGCTGCCAGCAATGACGATAATAAAGGCGCCGAGGCCGAGTCCGAATTGCAGCATGATGTCGATAATATCGTGCGACCCGGTGGCGGCGCCGGCCAGACTGGCAGACGCCATGACGAGGAATTGGACAATCATATAAGAGACAAAGGTCACACCCATTGCTCCACGCCAGCCTCTGACAAAACGCGTAATGTCCGGCAGAATAATGGCGCCAATAATGATCGCGCCGACAATTGCTGAAATGCCGCCGCCTAAGGTTAGCGTCACCTCTTTCTCCGCTGCCATCATCTCTGGCAAAGGCTGCATGTTGAGCGCGCTATAAGCGAGGATCACGGTGACGATGGCGAGCACAGGTACCATTAATGTGGCGAGCACATTGATGGCGCGGAAGCCGGCAAATGTAACCCCGGTCATGCACGCCGCCGCGATCAGAGACAGACTCAAATCAGATGGCGCCGCACCGAACAATGTCTGGCTTAATCCCGACACCGCGTCGGCAAACAGATTGATATTGATTCCGAACCAACCGAGCAGCGAGATCGCAAAGGCAAGATTGACCAGACCGGCGCCATGATCGCCGAACGCAATACGGGTCAGCAAATACGAACTCATGCGGGTTTCAGAGCCGATCCCGCCCATCGCCGTGCCAATGCCGAATATCAAAACGCATCCGATCAGCAAGGCCCAGACGGTCTGCCACGGCGTCAGCCCTTGATAGACTTCAAGCCCAGTAATGAAGGTTGGCAGCGAGAACGCCACCATTGATCCGACCGCGGCGACGCGCCACCACGGTGTCAGCTGATCATCGCGGATCGCGACAGCTTCGAATTCACTGTTTAAGTCGCTCATCTTTACCCCGAGTCCGGTCTAGGCGATCAAAATGGCCTTGACCAGAGAGCGACCGCGATCCGACCGCAGGATGGATTACCAGATCCGCACACGATCTTCCGGTGCGATATACATTTCGTCGCCGGGCTGAACATCAAACGCTTCATACCATTCATCAATATTGCGGATCATGCCATTGACGCGCAGCTTCATCGGGCTGTGCGGCGCCGAAAGCAGACGTTGGCGCAACGATTCTTCTGTGCGGGTATAGCGCCGGGCCTGGGCCCGTCCGAGAAATACGCGCTGCTCGCCGGTAAAGCCATCCAGGACCGGTGACGGCGCGCCATTCAGCGACAATTTGTAAGCGTGATAGGTGACAATGATCCCCGCCAGATCACCAATATTCTCGCCCAGGGTCTGACGCCCATTCACGTTCAATCCGGGCAAAGGCTCATATTCGCTGAATTGATCGGCAAGCCGGTCGCCGAGGGCATCGAAGGCGGCGCGATCTTCTTCTGTCCACCAGCTCTGCAGGAAGCCATTGGCGTCAAATTTCGATCCTTGATCATCAAAGCCATGTCCGATCTCGTGACCGACAATCGACCCGATGGCCCCATAATTGATCGCCGGATCGGCATTCGGATCAAATAGCGGCGACTGGATATAGCCCGCGGGAATGAATGCCTCATTGCGATTGGGGCTGTAAAAGGCATTGACCGTTTGGGGGGCAGAAAACCATTCGCGTTTGTCGACTTTGGTGCCGAGGCGGGCGGCCTGGCGCGCGCTCGACCAGACGCGATGCCGCCGAATATTGCCGAACAGATCGCCCGGGACGATGTCGAGATCGCTGTAATCGGTCCAAACTTCCGGATAAGCAATCTTGGCCGTCATGGCGGCAAGTTTTTCCTGGGCGCGGATTTTCGTCTCATCCGTCATCCAGTCGAGATTGTCGATCCGGATCGACAAAGCGGTTCGAATGTTTTCGAACATCTCGGTCATCTGGACTTTGCTTTCTTCCGGAAAATATCGATCGATATATTCCCGGCCGACGGCCTGATCGAGGCGGCCATTGACGAGATTGATGCCGCGTTTTTCCCGTGCACGCGGGGCCTGTTGGCCGCGCAGCTTCTGGCCGTAGAATTCGAAATTGGCCATATAGACATCATCGGACAACCAGGCGGCATTGCTCGAGACGAGGCGGGTCAGCAAATAATCCTGCCAGACATTTACCGGCGTCTCCGCAAACAGCTCGGCCAGGGCCGGAAAAGCGTCCTTTTCGCGGAGCACGATATCGCCCTCCGTCGGCAAGCCATTGGCTTCAAAAGCGGCGGACCAGGTCATGCCCGGGGCAAAATCCTGCAACTCGGAAAGACTCATGCGATTGTAAGTGCGATCCGCATTGCGTCGATCAGCGCGTGTCCAGTGCAGCTCGGCCATCGCCGTCTCGAGCGCAAACACCGCGTCGGCGCGGGCGGCACTGTCCGCTTCGTTCAAAGTCTCCAGCATCCGGGCAAGATGGGTCTTGTAAGCGTCCCGGGTTTCCACCAGGCGTTCGGATTCGCGCAAATAATAAGACCGATCTGGCATGCCGAGCCCGGCATGGGTCGCGCCCATGACATAGGAATCCGGTTGCTTGGAATCGATGGTCACATAAATCGCGACCGGCCCGCCAAGGCCAAGTGCCGGGTTGGCCATCAGACGCAGAATATCCTCATGCGTCTCGGCCGCCTGAACTTCGGCAATATCCGCCATGATCGGCGTTAGGCCTTGTTCATTGATCCGCTCCAGATCCATGAAATCATTATAGAGATCGCGAATTTTCTGGCTGTTTGATCCAGGTTCAACCTCGGCTGTGGAGAGATCTGCAATGATGTCAGCGATCCGCGCTTCATTGCGTTCCTGCATGATGATGGAAAAGCCGGTCCCGGACCGGTCTGACGGGATTTCCGTTGCCGCCAGCCAGCCGCCATTGGCATATTGGAAAAAATCGTCGCCGGGCTTTGTCGTCGGATCAAACGCATCCATCGGATAGCCCCAGGGCGCGATCATCGGCGTCTCGATGATCGCGGTCTCAGCTGCGGGTTCGGCGTCTTGCGGTCCGGTTGCAGTGGAGGGCGGGCTGCAGGCCGCCATCGCCAGGACGGCCAGGCTGGGAATAACAGAGCGAAGGCGCAGGGCGCGTAAGCGAATCATGGAAAGCCTCATATCGTTTTACGATACAAAACCTGACAGCTGGGCGATGGTCAAGCCAGGACGGTGGCAATCTTGTGCGCCGACGGGACGAGACCGGGCGGCCCGGGGCGTGGCGCTGTCTGTATCAGGAAAAGTGGCGCTTCGGGGAGGATTCGAACCCCCGACCCCTTGGTTCGTAGCCAAGTACTCTATCCAACTGAGCTACCGAAGCGCGGAAGCGGGACACATACTCTCGGCAATCGGCGAAAGCAACACCTGATATCAGGAAATTACTGTGCCTCATGCACGCCGCGCGCAATCGCCCTTGCCAGCGTGTTGGCGGATAATTCTCCCAGCCTGGCGAGGGCGAGCGGGCCTGGATCAGGCAACGGACGCTGCGCTGTCGACAGAACGAAGACGACATCGCCATCAAATGGCGCAAAGACCGGCCGAATTGCCCGGGCCATCCCGGCCAGCGCCATCTGCGCCACGCGTTTGGCCTGTCCGGGGGTCAGTTCGACATCTGTGGCGATGCAGGCAATGGTCGTATTTTCGCCGACATGCGGGTTCTGCTTGGCGGCGCCCCAGTCTTCAGCATCAGCTGAATAGGTGGCGGGCGGGCGCTGGCCGCCAAATTCGCCATCAATTTCATAGGGCCAGGCCCAGAAGGCGTCTGTGCCAGGCATGTAGACCGACCCGAAACTGTTCACCGCCACCAGCGCGCCGACGCTCAATCCGTCAGAGCTGACGATCGACGCCGACCCCAGGCCGCCGGCATGTTGCCCTGCACGGGCGCCAAAGCCCGCGCCCGCGGCGCCGAGGTCAATTCGGCCATCATTCGCAGCGGCCAAGGCCGTCCGTCCGAGTTCATGATAGGGCGGCGTATCGCCCCAATTCTTGTCGCCGCCATTGGCCAGATCATACAGGATCGCGGCCGGCACGATGGGAGTCTTCGGGACATCGGGGCGCTCGGTCATCGCAAACCCCCGTCCTCGTGCGCCAAGCCGGGCGGCGACGCCATCGGCGGCGGCCAGGCCATAAGCGCTGCCGCCGGATAGAACCACCGCATCGACATGTTCGACCAGCTTGTCAGAGTCCAGCAAATCGCTCTCGCGTGTGCCGGGACCACCGCCGGCAACCGCAACCGCGCCAATGCAGGGCGCCGCGCCCAGAATGACCGTGGTGCCGGTTTTCGCAACGGCATCCTGCGCGTTTCCGACCTGAATCCCTGCAATATCGGTGATCAGGTTGTTTTTACCGGGTTCGGACATTGAAAGGCCTTTCCTGCCACTGGCATCCGCTCTACGGTGCGAAGATGAATTCGCCAAGTCGGAGCGCTATTGAATGTCAGTCAAATCTATCTTGATCACGGGGGCATCTGCTTTGATGCTGGTGGCTTGTCAGGCCCAGGATGATCCCACCTCGATCGAAGTGCCGGAACCGCCGATCGAAGAATCACAAGCGGATTGGAGCAAAGGCGCGATGGTCGCCGCAGCAGACCCACGGGCCGTCGCGGCCGGCTTGGCGGTCTTGCGCAATGGCGGACATGCGGTTGATGCAGCGATTGCCGTGCACACCGTTCTCGGTCTCGTCGAACCGCAATCATCGGGCATTGGCGGAGGCGCCTTCATGGTCGTCTATGATCGTGCCAGTGGCGACACGACGGTGTTTGACGGACGTGAAACAGCCCCCTCTGCTGCAGACGAAAATCTGTTCATCGAAGATGGCGAAGTGCTGGGCTTTATTGATGCCTGGCAGTCAGGCAAGTCGGCCGGCGTTCCCGGTGCGATCGCGCTCTATAAAGCCGCGCACGATACGTATGGCCGCAACGAATGGGCGAGCAATTTCGAGGCCGCGATTGATCTTGCAGAAACCGGCTTTGTGGTCAGCCCGCGTCTCGCTCAGGTTTTGGCCAATGATCGCCTTCGGCAATTTGTCAGGCTCGATGATCATCCCGTCAGTGCCGCCTATTTCTATCCGGAGGGGGAACCGCTGGCCGACGGCGCAGTGCGGGACAATCCGGATTATGCTGAGACCTTGCGCCGGGTTGCGACCGAAGGAACAGACGCCTTCTACAAAGGCGAAATTCCCGCTGCGATCGCCGCCACGATCGCGGAAGCGCCGCGCCCGGGGGCGCTGAGCGTTGAGGATATTGAATCCTATGAAGTCAAAGTTCGCCCGCCGCTGTGTGGGGCCTGGCGAGATTATCGTATTTGTTCCGCGCCGCCGCCAAGTTCGGGCGGTATCACACAAAACTCCATTGCCGGTCTTTATGACCGCCTGGTGCCAGACGGAGCAACCGAGCCGGACGTGTTGATGCGCGCTTTCGTCGATGCCCAGAGATTGGCTTATGCCGACCGCGATCACTATGTTGCAGATGCTGATTTTGTGCAGGTGCCGAGCCTGGATTTGATCAATCCCAAATATCTTGATGTGCGCGCCACGGAAGTGTTTGAGCCGGGTGCGACGCCAATGCCGGGCGACCCAGGCGTGGTCTTGGGGGGCAATCCCATGGTCGGCATGTGGGGCCAGGATCCGACGGAAGACGCCCCGGGCACCACGCATCTCTCAATCATTGATGCCGACGGCAATGCGGTGGCGATGACAGCGACCATCGAAGCCGCATTTGGTAATTCCCGGATGGTGCACGGCTTTTTGTTGAACAATGAGTTGACCGATTTTGCCCGCCAACCGCGCAAATCCAATTTGCCGGTGGCCAACGCGCCGGGCCCGAAGAAGCGTCCGCGCAGTTCGATGTCACCGACCATCATTTTCGATGCCGACGGTGACGTGAAAATGGTCACGGGATCGCCTGGCGGCAATTCAATCGTCGCTTATACCGCGAAGTCGATTATCGGCGTGCTGGACTGGGAAAAGACCCCACAAGAAGCGGTCGCTTTGCCAAACATTATCGCCCGCGGTGAGATGGTTGGGGTCGAGGTGGACCGAGACGGTGGTCAAGAGGTTGCGGATAAGCTGAAAGCGCTCGGCTATAACGTTGAGGAGCGACGCGGCGAGAATAGCGGTCTGCACGTCATCCTGGTCACAGAAGATGGCTTGCTCGGCGGCGCCGATCCGCGTCGCGAAGGCGTTGCGACGGCATTGGCTGAATAATCCGCGGCCGGGTGATGGTGCACTTGGCAAAAGACAAATTTGATGGATGACCGACAGGCCGAATGCCTGCCGTGATGGGGAGAGTGAAATTGACTTTCATGAAGCTGATGGCCAGCGCAATTCTGGCGGCGTGTCTGATCTGGACTGCACACGCGCAAGACTATCCGACGACGGACTATGATCCGGACGTGCCGAAATTGCTGGACGTGGTCGGGCATGAGCATGGCGCCATGGTGTCCTCTGCTGCCGAGATTACCGCCTTCATGCGCGCCCTGGCGGCCCACGACCCGTCGCGGATGCGGGTCGAATCCTATGGTGAGACATGGCAGGGGCGGGAGCTCACTTTCGCGGTCATTTCGTCACCGGAAAACATGGCGCGGCTGGAGGCCATTCAAGCCGATCTTGCTGAGCTCGGACGTGGTCAAGCGCTCGCGCAACAGACCCTGGACGTCACTCCGGCCGTCGTCTGGTTGTCTTATGGCGTGCATGGCGATGAGATCACGCCGCCGGACAGCGCTTTGTTCATGGCCTATCATTTGATCGCGGCCCGCAATGACGCCCTTGTCGAGACCATCCTCGCCAACACCATTATCATTATCGATCCGAGTCAAAACCCAGATGGCCGCGATCGGTTCGTGCACAGTTTCGCATCAGCGCTGGGCCTCAAACCGCAATCTGATCGCTACAGCGTTGAACATGATCAGCCATGGCCGCGCGGACGGTTCAATCATTATCTGTTCGACCTGAATCGTGACTGGTTCGCGATGACGCAGCCGGAAACACAAGGCAAAGTCGCTGCCGTCTTGCAATGGAATCCGGTCATCTATGTCGACAGTCACGAAATGGGCGGCGACAATTCATATTATTTCCCGCCCGCTGCGCGGCCCTATAATCCGAACCTGACTGATGAACAGAAAAGCCGTCAGGTGCAGCTGGGTCGCAATATGGCGAGCTGGTTTGATCGGTTCGGCGAACCCTATTTCACGCGCGAAGTGTTTGACGCCTTCTATCCTGGCTATGGCGATATGTGGCCGGCACTGAATGGCGCGATTGCAATGACGTTTGAACAAGCTTCGCCGCGCGGCCTCGTCTTCGCCCGCCGCGATGGCGGCATGCTGACTTACGCGCATGGCGTGCGGAACAATGTCCTGACGTCACTGGCGACCCTGGAAACGGTGGCGCGGAACAAGAATTCATTCCTGTCCGATTATGCCGCCTACCGACGTTCAGCCATAGATCAGTCGAGCCGGGCCTCGGATCGATATGTCGTCATCGATCTGGCCGAGCGGCGCTATGAAGGCGAAGCGCTGGCCAGGCGCCTGGCGCGTCAAGGCATCACCGTCCAACGTGTGCCGGCCGGCAGCCAGCAGTGCCGGCAATCCTATGCCTCGGGGGCGATTATTGTCGACCTGGCGCAGCCGCAAGGGCGCTTGATCCGGACCCTGCTCAGCCCATCCACGCCGCTCGCGGAAGATTTCGTGGCCGAACAGGAAAGCCGGCGCGATCGTGGTCTCAATCATGAGCTTTATGATGTCACCGCCTGGGCGCTGCCGCTGATGGACGGCGTGTCTGCCGAACACTGCAATCGCGTCAATCTGGACCAGGCCGCCGCCATTTCCGCGACCGATCCGATCCCGTCTGTTGCGCGCGGGCAAGGGCAGTTTGGGTATGTCGTGCCGTGGACCGATGGCGGTCAGGCAAGGCTGGTTATTGCGGCCCTTCAAGCGGGTTTGGCCGGTAAGACAACAGACGAACCATTTGTGCAGAATGGCCGCACCTTCCCATCTGGTAGCGTCGTCTTCGCGGCTGCCGACAATCCAGACGATCTTGGTGCGGCGCTGGGCGAGCTTGCCGACAGTGTCGGTGCAGAACTTGTCCCGATGGCAAATAGCTGGGTCGAGGATGGCCCTAATTTTGGCAGCTCGGCCTTCGCCGCCTTGAAGTCGCCGCGCATTGCGCTCGCC
Organism: Pseudomonadota bacterium; assembly: GCA_039029475.1. Classification (GTDB taxonomy): domain Bacteria; phylum Pseudomonadota; class Alphaproteobacteria; order Caulobacterales; family Hyphomonadaceae; genus Henriciella. The sequence goes on from JBCCGB010000011.1 coordinate 121,781, forward strand.
TGGGGCAATGGCACAAGCCCGACATCGGCGGGGAATACGAGATTTGTGTTAGAGCAACAATTGGGCTTGCCGGTCTCGCCAATCCGGGTCTCGACACTCGGACGCGCAGACCTGTCCCTGTATGATGTCCTGATCATCCCTGACACCTATGGCAGCATGGTGCGTCAAATGGGGAGCGCAGAGCCGCTAAAGGAATTTGTCCGCGAAGGGGGTGTTCTGGTCGCCATCGCGACGGGTGTCTCGGAGCTGGCCAGCGAAGAGGTCGGCTTGCTGTCGACGAAGCTGGAACTGGCCTCATCCGACGGAGAGAGCGGCGATGATGGTGAAGCCGCGCGGGTGCCTGGGATCAATTTCGCGTCCTTGCAAGAATATGAAGAACACATTCACGATCACCGTGCCCGGCCGGAAGATATTCCTGGCGTTCTGGTGCGGACTGTCGCCAACACGGATCACTGGCTGGCTTCGGGCTATGAGACCGCGACCGCGCTGGTCACGGGCCGTGAGATTTACCGCCCATTGAGTGAAGCGGATGGCAACAATGTGTTTCGATTTGAAGGCGCGGATGACTTGCTCGCCAGTGGTTATCTTTGGCAAGAGAACCGTTTGCAGCTGGCTTACAAACCCTTCGTGATGGCGGAACGCCAAGGCGATGGCGTGGTGATTGGATTTACCCAGAGTCCGACAACCCGCGCCTATCTGAATGGACTAAATCTTTTGCTGGCCAATGCCGTCCTGCTGGGGCCAGCCCGAATGGCGCACTGATGCGCTTGGAAAAAACCGATAGGAGAAGCGCTATGCTGCGTTCAACGATTTCGATGATGACCCTGACGCTCGCATTGGGCGCGTGTACCACGGGGGTGGTCGCGGAGACCAAACCCCAGCCGGAGCCCATTGACCCTGTCGTCGTGATGGAAGCGGAAGAAACGATTGGTGGACCCGATTACGCGCTTGCTGCAACCTCACCTGAACCGGGCGCTGTACAAGTCGGTCTTGCCGGCAGCGACCCCGCCAACATTGCGCGCTATCTGCTTGCGCGCGGGGCGGGACCGGCGCGACTGTCACCTGGCGGCGACCATGTCGCTTTTCGCTACAGCGTGACGGGTGAGCCGCAGCTTTGGGTGGTGCGCGCAACCGGCGGCGCGCCGCAGCAATTGACCTATGGCAATGGCGTCACCTTCTTCCGCTGGATGCCGGACGGGTCTGGTCTGATCTATGGCGCCGACAATGACGGCAATGAACAAGAGTCGTATTATTTCGTCTCCGCCGATGGCGTCACCGAGCGGCTATTGCTGCCGGCTGTCGATGGCGGCTTCCGGTCATTTGGCGACATCTCAGCAAATGGCACCGAAGCGGTGTTTGCGTCGACCGAACGCAATGGGCTTGATTTCGATATTTACAAAGCCAACCTCGAGACCGGCGCGACAGAGATGTTGTTCGAAGGCAAATTCGGCTTTTTCGCTGGCGCGATTTCTCCGGATGGAAAATACGTCACTGTGACCGAAACAGTGGGTGAAGACTCAGACAATCTATATCTGCTTGATCTGACCAGCGGCGATATGGTGACGGTGTCGAAGCCCGAGCCGCGGGCCAATCATGGTGATGGTGGGGTGGTCTGGCGTCCGGACAGTTCCGGCTTCTATTTCGCCAGCAATCTCGATCGCGAATTCTCTGCCATTCATGCCTATGATGTCGCCGCCGGCGATCTCAGCGTAGTGTTCGAGACCGCGCGGGATGCGAGCGGACTAGAGCTCTGCGGTGAGAGCGGAGACCATCTCGCCTTCACTGAAAATGTTGATGGTTTCCACACGTTGCACGTCCGCAATCTGGCCACGGGTGAGACGTTGGAGACGCCGCGGCTTGCCGAAGGCGTTTATGATCTGAGTTGTGCGCCCGGAACCAATCGGATGTCGATCCGGGTCAATGGCTGGCGCACGCCAGGCGACATTACCGTATGGGACATGGCCGCCAATACGATCAGTCGGACCTTCAAATCCAACCTGGCCGGGCTTGATCCTGCCCGTTTCGTCCGCCCGGAAAGCGTTCGCATCACCGCGCGCGATGGGGTTGAGCTGCAAGGGCTGCTTTACTTGCCGGATGACACCTCGCGCAAAAGCGATGGCTTGCCGCCGGTTCTGTTTGATGTGCATGGCGGTCCGACCGGACAATCGGTCGCCAGCTTTAATGCCGTGGTGCAATATCACCTCGATCGCGGCGTCGCTGTGTTCGATCCGAATGTCCGCGGTTCGACCGGGTTTGGGCGGACTTATGTCACGCTCGATGACCGCGAAAAACGCCGCGACAGTGTTCGCGATCTGATCGATATGGCCGACTATCTGCGCCAGGACGGTCGGGTCGATATGGATCGTGCTGCGGTGAAAGGCGGCTCTTATGGCGGCTATATGGTGAATGCCGTGCTGGCCCTTTATCCGGACACGTTCTCCGCCGGGGTCAGCCTGTTTGGCGTCGCCGACTGGGTGACCGCCCTGCAGATCGCCTCGCCGGCTTTACAAGCCTCTGACCGGATTGAGTATGGCGATATTCGCGAACAGGAATGGATAGATTTCTACACGGAAAACTCACCTATTCGGCTGGCCGACCAGATCAAGGTGCCGGTCCTGTTCTCGCATGGCGTGATGGACCCGCGGATTGATATTTACGAGACCGAGATCATGGTCAAAACGCTACGCGCGAATGGCATTGATACGCCTTATATCCGCATCGAGGATGAAGGTCATGGCTGGCGCAAGCTTGCCAATCGCCTGTTCTATTTCCGGGCGGAAGCGGACTTCCTGGAAGCACAATTCGAGGACTAGGATCGGACCAGGCCTGGGAGGCGGATGGATGACTGAAACAGTCCAGGTGGAGCGTTGCGGGGCAGCGAACGTCATCACCATTGACCGGCCGCAAGCGCGCAATGCCGTCGACCCTGAGACGGCTGCAGCGCTGAAGGCCGCCTTCCTGGCGGGTGAGATGGATGCCGAGGTCGCGGCGCATATCCTGACCGGCGCGAATGGGACATTTTGTGCCGGCGCGGATTTGAAAGCGGTCTCCACCGGCGCGCGCTATGAGCGGACAGGACCGATGGGGCCGAGCTGGCTGGCCTTGACCAAGCCATCCATTGCTGCGGTCGAAGGTCATGCGGTCGCGGGCGGACTGGAACTGGCGATCATGTGCGATTTACGGGTCGCCAGTGAGGCGGCGGTGTTCGGTGTGTTCTGTCGGCGCTGGGGCGTGCCGCTGATTGATGGCGGTACGGTTCGCTTGCCGCGCCTGATCGGGCAGTCTCGCGCCATGGATATGATCCTGACGGGGCGACCAGTTGGCGCTGAGGAGGCCTTGTCGTTCGGGCTTGCCAACCGCGTAGTCCCGGTCGGTGAGACTCTCGATGCGGCCCTTGCACTGGCTGAGCAGCTGGCCGGATTTCCTCAGGCCTGTCTGCGCAATGATCGCCTCAGCGCGATTGCGCAATGGGGCATGCCGATGGCAACAGCGCTCGAATATGAGGCCGAGATTGGCCGCGATTCTCTACGTGCCGGGGCCGCTGCGGGTGCAGGTCGGTTTGCCGATGGCAAAGGCCGCGGCGGTGATTTCGGCGATATCTGAGTCGGCTTACTGCGCCGGCTCCATCAGGCCCTGTGATCCCATCCAGCGGACAAATTGGTCAAACCAGCCATCCGCAGGCACGCCGCGTTTGTAAGAGCCGAAGCCATGGCCGCCGGATTGGTAATAGTGGAATTCAACCGCCGCACCGGTGGCTTGCCAGTCTTCGACCAGACCAAAGCCCTGACCGCGAAACAGCTGATCATCCGCCGCCAGGGCGTTGAACATGGGTGGCAAGGACCTGTCGGCCGGCACATCAATGCCTGCCATCGGGCCGTAAATATAACCGATATAGGCAGGTTTCGGCGCCGCATCGTCGTCTGCCAGTGTCACGCCGAGCGTGGTCATGGCACCGGCAGAAAAGCCCAGCATGCCAATCTTGTCGGCATCATAGCCCCATTCGTCGGCACGGGCTTGGACGATGCCGAGCGCCGCCTGCGCGTCCGCGACGGCGAACGGAATGCCTTGTGTCATATCAATTTGTGGATCGCCCGGCTGGGGCGACCAGAGCGCGTTCATATGCGCGACATAGCCTTCCTGCGTGGCCGGCGTTTCCATCGTCCGATATTTCAGAACAAAGGCCGCGACGCCCCGGTCGGCCAACCAGTCGGCAATTGGATAGCCTTCATTGTCCATGGACACGAATTGAAAGCCGCCGCCGGGCACGACGATGACCGCGGCGCGGGTCGCTGCGGGATCTTCAGGCAGGACCGGCAGCAGCGTTGGCCGCGTGACATTATTGGCCCAGCGTTCGGTGCCGGCATTGCGCCAGACTTCTTCCAGGCTTGTGCCTTCCGAGCCGGGCGCTTCGCCCTCATAAAGCGGAAGGGCGCCGGCATCTTCCGGGGTTTCAACACGTTCAAATGGCAATGGCGCGGCGACCTCTTCGGCGCTGGCCACCGGCAAAAGCCAGGCTATGGCGGTGGCGGCGGCGAGTGTTCTGAAACCCATAATGCATCCCTCATTCGGCTTGAAAGAGAGCTATAGCGCATCACCATACAAATCATAAGCGTCTGCATCGGAAATCTTGGCCGGGACCACGTCACCGGCCGACAAGGCGCGCTCTGATTTCAGATAAACCACCCCGTCAATCTCCGGCGCGTCGGCGCGCGACCGCGCCAGATATTCACCCGCTGCATCGCTTGGCCCATCAATAATCACATCCTGGGTCGTGCCGATCTGTGCTGCGGCGCGAGCGGTGGAAATCTCGGCCTGCACTTCCATGAAGCGATGCCAGCGTTCTTCCTTGACCGCTTCCGGCAGATGCCCGGGCAAGTCGCGGCTGTCAGCATGGGCGACATTCTCATATTTGAAACAGCCGGCGCGATCGATTTTCGCTTCGCGGATAAAGTCGAGCAGGATGTTGAAATCCTCCTCTGTTTCGCCGGGAAAGCCGACAATGAAGGTTGAGCGGATGGCGAGATCCGGGACATCTCGGCGCCATTGCTGAATGCGCTCGAGCACGCGGTCCTGCTTGGCCGGGCGTTTCATGGCTTTGAGCACTTTGCCGCTGGCATGCTGGAACGGGATGTCGAGATAGGGTGTGATCGCCCCGTCCGCCATGAGCGGAATGACTTTGTCGACATGCGGGTAGGGATAGACATAATGCATCCGCGTCCACACGCCGAGCGAGGACAGGCCTTTCGCCAGGTCGAGGAAGCGCGTCTCATAGGCCTCGCCTTTCCACGCGTGCGGGGCGTATTTCACGTCGAGGCCATAGGCACTGGTATCCTGGCTGATGACCAGGAGTTCCTTGACCCCAGCGCGCACCAATTGCTCGGCTTCTGCGAGGACATGATGGATCGGACGGGAGACCAGGTCGCCGCGCAATTTCGGAATGATGCAAAAGCTGCAGCGATTGTTACAGCCTTCGGAAATCTTCAAATAGGCATAATGGCGGGGCGTCAGGCGCAGGCCGCTTTCAGGCACCAGGTCGGTGTGCGGATTGTGCGGCGGGGTCAGGTGCTGATGCACCGCGCCCATGACTTGCTCATATTGATGTGGGCCGGTGACCGCCAGCACTTTCGGGTGGGCCTGTTCGATCACCTCTGGCTCGGCGCCAAGACAGCCTGTGACAATCACTTTGCCATTTGCTTCAATCGCTTCGCCAATGGCATCGAGACTTTCTTCCCGGGCGCTGTCGAGGAAACCACACGTGTTGACCAGAACCAGATCGGCGCCAGCATAATCGGGGCTGATCTGATAGCCTTCAGCGCGCAAGCGGGTGACGATGCGTTCTGAATCGACCAGGGCTTTCGGACAGCCAAGCGAGACAATCCCGACTTTCGGAATGGCATTCGGCTTGATCGGGGCAGGGCGGTCGAGGGTGGTGGTCATGGCCGCGCTGTTATACGGTTGAGGCCGGTTTGAAAAGGAGCCTGCCTCATGCCCGACAATGTCCCGGATCGCGGACGGCTGTGGACGCTGGCGCTGATCGCGGCGGTGATTGGCGGCGCAACGGGCCTCTCCTTCTGGAACCAGATCGAAGCGGGCGGCGGCATGGGCTGGGTCGGTTGGCTGATCATCGTCATGCTGGCGCTGATTTCCTATTCAATCGCCTTCTATTTCGGGCATCGCTTCTTTGAAGGGTCTCTGGATCAATATATCGTCTCGGACACGTTCAAGAAAAAGCATGACTGGATTGATCTCGAAACCGAGACACGCGACAGCGGCGATGCCGGGATTGATCGCTGGGTCGCGCATTACAAATTCATCCGGACCCTGTTTGCGATGGGTCTGTTGCCGCTATTGGCCTGTGTGTATCTGTTTTTCTTTGCCTGACCGGGGGCCAGAAAGAGCGCTCACGGCGATCCACAACTGGGCACCGCTTGCCGTGCCAGATGATGCAGCCAGTATAACATGTTTTGCCGTTCCGGATCGCGCTTCCTCTGCGCGCGCGACGCTCCCGGCGGCGGGCCGATGGCGAGCGGATCCTGGCGTCCCGGTTCGGTCTTGCGCCGATC
>JBCCGB010000012.1:0-119592 GCA_039029475.1 Pseudomonadota bacterium
CTTAATATGCAGATAAGTGAGGCCTCATGTTTCGATCCATTTCGGTAATCTCCACCATCGCGATTTCCCTGGGCTTGTTAGGCTGCACGTCGGCTGAGCAAGCTTCAGACGCCGCCGCCTCGACGTCTGAAATTCAAACGGCCCACCTGACAAAGGCGCCCGCCGGGAGCGCTTCAGGTCTGCCAAATCCCGGCACCGACCTGATCGATCTCTACACTTATTTTCACATGAACCCGGAACTCTCATTCAAGGAGATCAACAGCTCCGCGATCATGGCAAACGAACTTGAGAGCCTGGGTTTCGCGGTCACCACAGGCCTCGGGGACGCGTGGACGCGTGCGAAATCCATGCGTGATTATGGCACGGTCCGCGAGGGCGTTGGCGGCTATGGCGTGGTGGGTGTGTTCGAAAACGGCGATGGCCCGACGGTGCTGATCAGAGCCGATATGGATGCCTTGCCCGTCGCAGAGCGAACCGGGGTCGCACATGCCTCACAAATCGTCGACGAGACCTGGACCGGCGTTTCCAACGGCGTCATGCATGCCTGCGGCCATGACATCCACATGACCAGCTGGGTTGGCACAGCGCGCGATCTCATCGCCGCCAAGGATCAATGGTCAGGGACACTGATCATGATTGCACAGCCGGCCGAAGAACTTGGAAACGGCGCAAAAGCGATGATTGCCGACGGACTGTTCGAACGCTTTCCGCAGCCGGACTATAATCTCGCTTTACATGTGTCTGCTGGCGCACCGAGCGGACAAGTGGCCTATTCCTCGGGCTTCGCGCTGGCGAATGTAGACAGTGTGGATATCACGGTAAAAGGCGTCGGGGGACATGGCGCTTATCCGCACACGACCAAGGATCCGGTATTGGTCGGCGCGTCCATTGTCACCGCTGTCCAGTCTCTCGTCTCGCGCAATGTCAATCCGCAAACTCCGGCAGTGGTCACGGTCGGCTCGTTTCAGGCCGGCGCCAAGCACAATATCATTTCGGATGAGGCAAAACTGCTCCTGACCGTCCGGTCCTATGACGATGCCACCCGCGCCATGCTGCTGGAAGGCATTGAACGCATTGCCAAAGCGCAGGCCATGGCATTTGGCGCGCCCGAACCTGAAATCTTTATTGAGCCCGATTACACGCCTTCAACATATAATGACCCGGAGCTGGCCGCGACAGCTGCCGACGCAATTGGGCGCGTGATTGGCTCGGAAAACATCAATCGAGTCGATCCGGTCATGGGCGGCGAGGATTTTAGCCAATACGGTCGTACCGATGCAAAAATACCAAGCCTGATCTTCTGGGTCGGCGCGGTGCATCCTGAAAAATGGGACGCGGCGCAAGGCGGTGAACTCGCCTTACCGTCATTGCACTCACCGTTTTTTGCCCCAGACTATGAGCCGACCATTGAGACGGGCGTGAAGAGTATGACGGCCACCGCGCTGGCGCTGTTTCGCGAGGGTTGAACGCGGATGAAAGATCCGCGCTCATATCCTTTCAAACTTTGGCATTCTCCTAGCGAGACCCCTAGCCGAGGAATGATCTGGCGCTAGGTTGCGTCGGGAATGAATTTAAGGAGACATCCATGGATGTCAGCACCGCTGTAAAGAAGCGAATTTCCACGCGCGCATTCTTGCCGACGCCATTGCCACGGGAAGAAGTCGAATCTTGGTTGCGAGACGCACAACGCGCGCCTTCCGGCGGCAACCTGCAGCCCTGGCGCGTGATCGCGCTCGCGGGCGAGGACAAATTGGCGGTCGAAAATCTGGCGGCGGAGAAATTGCTCTCGAATCCGCGCGGGGAACCGACCGATTATCCCATCTATCCCGAACACATCACCGATGTTCAGAACACTCGTCGCCGCGCGGTTGGCGAGGCGATGTATGGCAAGATCGGTATTCCACGCGACGACCGTGCCGGCCGGATGGTATGGTTTGCGCGCAATTACCGATTCTTCGACGCCCCCCTGGCTTTGTTTATCATCATGGATGAACGGGTCGGCCATGGCCAATGGGGACATGCCGGCATGTTCATGCAGACTTTATGCTTGTTGGCCGAGGAACGCGGTTGGGGCACGTGCATGCAGGAATGCTGGGGCATTTTGCGTCCGACGCTGAAAGACCACCTCAAACTCGGTCCGCATGAAATGGTCTGGTGCGGAATCGCCGTCGGCGTTCCTGATACCGAAAATCCGGTGAATGAGCTGTACACGGACCGGGCCAGTCTCGATGAGTTTGCAGAGCTGCGCGGGTTTTAGCACAACCGCCGTCATTCCACCCAATTCACGCCACACTGATCCAGCAGTTTCTGTCCATGGAAACGACTCGGCGCGCTTGTTTGAACAGTTTGTTGGCATTGCCCTTGCTGCCAGGCGTCGGCACACGCAATCAGATGCAGTCCGCGCGTCTGATCACGCACGCCCGGTCGCAAATCGGGGTCACCACGTCATATGACGGCGCCTATATCAGACTCGATTATCCTGGCGGCGATGTGCCACGCGAAAGTGGCGTCTGCATTGATGTGATCATTCGCGCTTATCGTGACGCTTTCGCATTCGATTTTCAGCAACATGTCCACCAGGATATGGCGGCAAACTTTTCAGCGTATCCGAAACGCTGGGGTCTGACCCGGACGGATCGCAACATTGATCACCGCCGCGTCCCGAATGTTGAAACCTGGTTGAAGCGCCATGGCCACGAATTGCCCGCATCAGACTGGCAACCGGGCGACTTAATCACCTGTCGGGTCGGCGGAACATTGCCGCATATTGGCATTCTATCCAGTCGCAAAGATCGGCAAGGGCGCTGGAAGGCCATTCACAATATTGGGCTCGGCACGCTCGAAGATAGCCGCATCTGGGCCTATGGACATCAGCGCAGATTTCGTTTCCTGCCCAATCCCGCTTAGCTCAGCATCATCCGGAAACGCAGGAAATGCTCATCCCAGCCTTTGTCATGGCCGGTCAGTTCACCGAATGTCGTAATGCCTTCATGAGTCATGGTCAGCTGCGTCCCACCATCGACTTCAAGCAGATCCCAGGTGACGGTGGTGATGACGCCCTTCAACCATTCATGCGTGAACGTGTGAACGAGTTTCCGTGGTGGATCGAATTCCAACACTTCACCCCACATCAATTTGCGATCATCCTTGTCATAATGAAAGCTGAGATACTGAAAGGCGGCTGAGTCTGCCATGTCGCGGTCAATTTCATGAAACCAACGGGCCAGAAGGTCCTTGTCCGTCAGGTGCCGCCAGACCTTGTCCAGACTGGCCTTTAGATAAATCGTTTTCACCATCACCGGATCAGTCATCATCCGCCTCCACTATTTGTTTTAGATCTGCGAGTTTTTCGTCCCAGAACTGGCTGAAATAATTCACCCAGTCGGAGACAGCCTTGAGGGTTTCAGGTTGGAGACTGTGCAAACGCTCGCGCCCGCGCGCGCGAATGCGGATCAAGCCTCCTTCCTCCAGAACCCGGAGATGTTTGGTCACCGCAGGGCGGCTCATCTCATATTCCGCGGAGATATCATTCAAAGACCGCTCGCCAGCGGAGAGCAAGGTCATGATGCTCCGCCGGGTTGGGTCAGCAATGGCTCTGAAGATCAGTTGCTCGGTCATTTTATGAAACCTTTCAGTTTCCTTTTATAGGAAACCCAATGGTTTCATGTCAAGCGTAAAATCGACTCTGGCATAACCGGCAAAGCGCGCTAAACAGACGCCATGAAAATAGCGACCTGGAACGTCAATTCCATCAAAGCCCGCCTGCCCACGGTGATCGAAGTCCTTAAGGCCATCGATTGCGACGTGATTTGTCTGCAAGAAATCAAATGCGAAACCGATGCCTTTCCGTACATGGAGATTGAGGAACTCGGCTATAATGTCGAAGCGCATGGCCAGAAGAGTTACAATGGCGTGGCCATGCTCTCGCGCTTCCCCCTCGAGGACGTGGTCCGTGGCCTGCCTGGCAATGAAGATGATGAACAGGCGCGCTATATCGAAGCCCTTGTCCTGTCCGAAAATCCGGTGCGCGTCGGCGGCTTGTATTTGCCCAATGGCAATCCTGCGCCGGGTCCGAAATACGATTACAAACTGGATTGGATGGGCCATCTCAAAACCCATGCCGCAAATCTGATGAAAGCCGAGGAAGCGTTCGTTCTATGCGGTGATTACAACATCATCCCGCGCGCCGAAGATTGTTGGGAAGAAACAGTCTGGGCCGATGACGCGCTGGCGCTGCCGCAAAGCCGCGCCGCCTTTCGTCGCCTCAAGACTCTTGGCCTGACAGAGGCGTTTGAAGCCACCGATAATCGCGGGCACCAATATACGTTCTGGGACTATCAGGGCGGCGCCTGGCAAAAGGATCATGGCATCCGGATTGATCACCATCTGCTCAGCCCGCAAGCGGCGGATCGGCTCGAAAGTGTCGAGATTTATCGCAAGGCCCGCGGCCTTGAAAAACCGTCAGATCATGTTCCGGTAATTGCGACGCTGCGGGACTAATCTAGTCTTTGACGCATCGCTCATTGTAAGCCGTCACGCCCTGGTTCAACGAGATCACGAGCGATTGCAGCGACTGTTCTTTGACCATCAAATCTGATTTCAACGCATCATAAGCCACTTTGGTCGCATCAGCTTCGGCGGCTTGGTCTTTGCTGAAATTTCGCATCGCTTCTGCATTTTCCCAAGCATCGCCAGCGGCTTCCACCTGGTCAACCAGAGCCAGCCGCGCATCAGCGATCTTCTGCGCTTTGACTTGTTGTTTTTGCAAATCCGCCGCTTGCTCGGCACATGTCAGTGCGCTTGCCGCAGGGGCTGTCGCAATGACCATTGCCGCAAAGGCGCTCAGTGAAGAAATCATTGGTTTCATACAAGTTTCTCTAAATACCAGGAGCTGAAGCTTTCCTGAACACAAACGCCCAGATATGGACCAAAGTGTGACATGAACCTGTTCAGATCAGTCTCGATCAAGCGCTCGTCGTGATCGCGCCACCTGTTCCGGATCAGCAAAACTATCGATCAAATTGAAAATCGCCGCGAAATCGTCAAGCAATTCACGGACACGATCCGGATTATCTAAGGGGGTGAACATCGACCCTGGCTCAAACAGGTCGCCGCCCTCGAGCGCAATCAGCAGTTCATTGGCCTGAAACGCACATCGCAAACGCCCGCCATGAAACACTTTTTCAAGCTCGATGAGGCGTTGCATCAAATCTGGCGTCAACAGAAAGCGGGCTTCGACCTGATCGGTCGAATAGACTTCAAAGGCCTGTTCAAACGCTTTCGATTCCAACCGGACGCGCTCCATTCCGCGCTTGCTGCCAAATCGATTGAACAGGCCCGCATCGCGCATCACTGTGGTGCGTCCGTGGAAATTCTTGTGGAATTGAAACCGCAAACACTGGCCATCAAACACAGTGCCCCACCGGGTGCGCGTCCGGCCTCGCGAATCCGTCGAGCGGCGCCTTTCCTTGAGCGTCGCTTCGAAAAACTCGAATTCGACACCATTGCGCGTCCCAGTCAGGCGATCTTCGAAGACCGATCGGTCCCAGCTCGGCACCAGGCCCGCCGCATGCAGGTCCATGATCGAAGCCTGATGGCCAGGCTCAGGGTCAAACAGCATCGCAAAACGCTGCGCGACCGGATCGACAATCATCCGCTTGGCACGTTTGCCAATCTGGTTGAGCGGCCCGCGCCCTGCCCCATGCACGGCAAAGCCAATGACACCGGCAACAATTCCAAGCTGTGGCACGCGAAAGGCAAAAAAGCCCAGCAGCACGCCGATCAGAGCGATCGCTCCACCAATCCATGACCACCGCACAGACGCTTTCGCAGCGGCCTGCCGGTCCGCTTCCTGCGCCCGTAGAGCCGGTCGCAATTCGTCTTGATACACACGTGGGAAATCCGCGAAATCCCGCGGCAATCCACGCATGGATTGCAAGATCAGCGGGTCAATGTCAGGCGCTTGGTCCAAGGGCCCTTTAGATGTCGGCGTAGACATGGCGTTCTCCGGCAAACCCTTCATGAGTTACCGCGCCAAGATGGGCTGGACCGACCAATTTCGCAAATTTTGATAGCGTGCCATTGCCGTAAGCCGTCACGCGCGGTTTCCATTTGCGCTTGCGTTCTTCAAGTTCAGCAGGTGACAATTTCACATCGATGGTGCCAGCGTCGGCATCAATGGTGATGATATCGCCGTCTTCCAGCAAGCCAATCGGCCCGCCTTCCTGGGCTTCGGGGCCGACATGACCGATACAGAATCCTCGCGTCGCCCCAGAGAAGCGCCCATCCGTGATCAGCGCCACTTTGTCGCCCATGCCCTGGCCGTAAATCGCCGCGGTTGTCGACAGCATTTCGCGCATACCCGGGCCGCCTTTCGGACCTTCATAGCGAATGATCAGAACATCACCGGCTTCATATTGGCGATTGGTCACGGCCTCGAAACACGCTTCCTCACCATCGAACACGCGCGCTTTGCCGGTGAATTGCAGCTTTTCAAGCCCAGCCACTTTTACGATCGCGCCATCCGGAGCAAGCGAGCCCCACAGGCCAACAACACCGCCGTTCTCGGTGATCGGTTGAGCCGCCGGATAGATGACTTTCTGGGTCTCATCGAAGCGCATATCTTCGAGATAATCACCCCAACTTTTGCCAGTCACAGTCAGGCAATCCGGATTGACAATATTCTCATCCATCAACGTGCGCATCAGCATCGGCACACCGCCCGCTTCACCAAAGTCTTTGGCAACATAATTACCGCCAGGCTTAAGATCAGCGATATATGGCGTGCGTTCGAACACTTCGGCGACATGGCGCAGCGTGAATTCGACACCGCATTCATGTGCCATCGCGGGCAAATGCAGCGCCGCGTTGGTCGAGCCGCCCGTTGCAGCGACAACAATCGCGGCGTTCTCAAACGCTTCGCGCGTACAAATCTCGCGCGGACGCAGATTATTGGCCACCAGATCCATCACAACGCGGCCGGACTCACGGGCATAGCCATCGCGATCGGTCCATGGCGCAGGCATTGCCGAAGACAACGGCAAGGCCAGACCAATCGCCTCGCTCACGCACGCCATGGTGTTCGCAGTGAATTGCCCACCGCAGGCGCCATCGCCCGGGCACGCAACTTTTTCGAGTGCGCGCAGCTTGTCGCCATCCATGTCATTTGACCCGGCCGCATGCGCGCCCACAGCTTCAAACACATCAAGCACCGTCACATCCCGGCCTTCAAAACTGCCTGGCATGATGGATCCGCCATAAAGGAAAACAGACGGCACATTCAGGCGCAACATGGCCATCATCATGCCTGGCAGTGACTTGTCGCACCCGGCGACGCCGACCAGGGCATCATAGGAATGACCGCGCATGGTCAGCTCGACTGTGTCGGCAATCCAGTCCCGGCTTACCAGAGATGACCGCATGCCTTCATGCCCCATGGCAATGCCATCGGTCACTGTGATCGTACAGAACTCACGCGGCGTGCCGTCCGCCGCCTTGACCCCTTCAGACACAGCATGGGCCTGGCGCATCAGGGCCGTGTTGCACGGCGCGGCTTCGTTCCAGCAACTGGCCACACCGACGAAAGGCTTCTGAATGTCCTTGGTCGACAGGCCCATTGCGTAATAATAACTACGGTGCGGCGCCCGTGCCGGGCCTTCGGTGACATGCCGGGAAGGCAGTTTGGATTTGTCCCAGGTCTTGGTCATTTTGATATTCCTTTACTGCGCCGACGCTTAGCCGGTCCGCGCAAAGCTGTCACCCACAGAAAAAGGGTTATTCTTGCTCAAATATCGCGGTTTCCATGCCGTTCGGGTCGATCATGCCGCGATACATACCTTTTGAGTTGAAAACATACTCATACTGGCCCGCGCCATCGATGACGACGACACCACCATCGCCGCCCAATTGAGCAACCTGTTCGAGCGCATTGTGAGCAGCCTCGCCGACGCTTTCACCCGCCAATTCGACCCGCGCACAAATCGTCTTTGCGACGCCAACGCGGATAAAGTATTCGCCATGGCCCGTCGCCGAGACAGCGCAAACCCCGTTCTGGGCATACGTCGCGGCGCCGATCAGCGGTGAGTCGCCAATCCGGCCGGCCGCTTTCGCCGTCATCCCGCCTGTGGTCGTCGCAGCAGCAAGATTGCCATTGGCATCAATTGCCACCGCGCCGACAGTGCCGTGCCGGTCGGCATCAGTGCGAACGCGTTCACGCAACACACGCTCCAAAGCCTGGCGACGGCGCTCTGTGTCAAAATAGGCATTGTCGACCATTTCCAGTCCGAAAGATTCTGCGAATGCATCGGCCCCGGCACCCGCAAACATCACGTGTTCGGACTGCTCCATCACGGCGCGGGCGGCGAGAATTGGGTTTTTCACGCGCTTCACCCCTGCCACAGCGCCGGCGTCGCGTTGATCGCCACTCATGATAGACGCATCGAGTTCATGTTCGGCGGCGGCGGTGAACACCGCACCCTGCCCGGCATTGAAAAGTGGATCATTCTCCATCGGAATGACCGCGGCCTGTACCGCATCAACTGCGGATCCGCCTCCACGCAACACCTCGGCGCCAGCCTGCAACGCGGTTTCGAGCGCGGCTGTATAAGCCGCGGCTCGCGTCTCGGTCATGTTCTCGCGCAGGATGACCCCAGCGCCGCCATGGATGACCAGACGCCACTCAACTTGATCAGATTGCGGCATCTCAGGCGCCTCCTCTGCAGCGGTCTCAATCGGGGTTTGACACGCGACCAGCACGGCGCATGCGAGGGTAAAGGCGAGTCTCTGCATCTGTCATTCTCCAGGGCGCTCCTGCAATTGTGATGACACAGACACGATCAACATGCCATATCGTATGCGAGCCACGAGAATGGGGCGGAGAGAGATGATCAAATTTGGACTCATGGCATGCCTTGCCTTTGCCTGGCTGTTCCCCGCCATGGCGGATGAAATAGAGGATCGCGAACGGCGCCTGAAGACAGTCACAGTCACCGCACTGCCGCCAGACAAAGGTGAGCTGCACATCAATCCCATCATCCGTCGCGCACAGGATTTTCTGCGTCCGGGCTATTCCGAGATGGAACTGGTTTTCGTACCTGTCGCGCTGATCGAAGACCGACTAGAGCCGCTGCTCGGCGAAGAGAACCGCGAATATTTGCGCCTTGTCACGGACCTGCCCGAGCGCCCGGAAGGCATTCCTTTTGAAGACACAGCGAAAGAGTATTTCACCCAAAGCGTAATCTTGCCGCGTGGATATTACGTGCTCTCTGAAATCACGTTTCGCCAACGCGCGGCCGCGGGCGTTCCAGATTTGCAGGCGGTCTCCCACTGCCTTGCGGATGAGAGTTTCATGCTGCACGTCAAAGGCGGTGATGTGATGTATATGGGGCGGCCAGAATTCGAATACCCAAGCGCTGCGAGAGTCGCAGATCCGGATTTCAACCCGGCGGCTGAGCTTCTCGCACACCTCGACTGGATTGATGGCTGGCGCTGGACGACAAAAGACCTGACGCCGTTCCAGGTCATCCCCACAAGCTTTCAGCGCACGACTGCGTTTTGCAGTCCGCAAGCGGTGCTGCCCGGCAGTTAATCCCGCCCTAGAGCGATGCGAGTTGGTCGCGCGCCTGGCTGAGCTTAGCTTCGGTGCTCTTCAATTCGGTCAGACGTTCACGTTGCTCTGCGACGACTTCTGCTGGCGCCTTCGCGACGAATGCGTCATTGCCGAGGCGTTTTTCGAGACCGGTAATCTCACCTCCAAGCTTGCCCAGCTGTTTGTCCAGTCGCGCAATTTCTTCACCGGCATCGATGAGATCAGCAATCTCCAGAACGATCGTCGCCTCTCCGACCACGGTCTTCACCGACCCGGCCGGCGCGGCATCAGCCAGATCAAACTTTTCAAGGCGGGCCATGCGCATAATCACGTCACGGTGCGCGGCCACACGTCGACCTGTTTCTTCGGTCGCGCCGACCAGACTGACAGGCACTTTCGCGCCAGCCGGGACATTGACGTCGGATCGCACTGAGCGGATCTGCGAAATCGTTTTCAGCACCCAATCGAGCTCTTCCGCAGCCAATTCGTCCGCAAACGATGCGTTCAGACCTGGCCAGGTCTGTTGCATCAGGAAGTCTGAGCGCTTGGCCGTTTGGTCCCACAAAACTTCGGTGATGAAGGGCATGAACGGGTGCAGCGCAACAAAGGTCTGCTCCAGAACCCAACCCAGCACAGTTTGGGTCTCTGTTTGGGCCTGAACATCATCGCCATTCAAAATTGGCTTGGAGAGTTCCAGATACCAGTCGCACAGAACGTCCCAGGTAAAGTGATAAACAGCGCTCGCGGCATCATTGAACCGATAATCCTCAATCGCTTCAGAAACCGCTGCCGTACATTTGTACAATTCACCAACTATCCATTTATTTACAGGTAAATCAAGGGATTGCGGCTCTACACTGACACCAAATTTCGCCTCGTTCATTTGTGCAAACCGCGTCGCGTTCCACAATTTCGTACCAAAATTGCGATACCCGGCAATGCGATCCACGGACAGGTTGATGTCCCGACCCTTGGTCGCCATCGCCGCCAGGGTGAAACGGAGCGCGTCGGCGCCATAGGCGTCAAATCCCTTGGGATAGCGTTTGCGCACGTCTTTCTCGATCTTCGGGGCTTTTTCCGGCTGCCTCAGATTGGCCGTGCGCTTGGCGACCAGCGTGTCAACGCCAACGCCATCAATCAGGTCAATCGGGTCGATGACATTGCCTTCGGCCTTGGACATTTTCTTACCGGTCTCATCGCGCACGATGGCGTGGATATAGACATCCTTGAACGGCACTTCGCCGTCCATGAACTTGATCCCAAGCATCATCATCCGGGCGACCCAGAAGAAAATGATATCAAACGCCGTGACCAGCGTGGCGCCAGGATAGAAGGTCTTGAGGCCATCCGTCTCTTCCGGCCAGCCTTGGGTGGAAAACGGCCAAAGGCCAGAGCTGAACCAGGTGTCGAGAACGTCTTCGTCTTGCTGTAGACGCACGCCGTCTCCCGCCAAGGCTTGAGCCTCCGCCGCCGTCGGTGCGCAGAAAACTTCCCCATTTGGACCATACCAAACCGGGATCCGATGGCCCCACCAGAGCTGACGCGAGATGCACCAAGGCTCGATATTTTCCATCCAGTTATAGTAGGTCCGGTCCCAATTCTCGGGCACGAATTTGGTCTTGCCTGACCGCACCGCTTCAATCGCAGGCTTGGCGAGCGTCTCGGCATCGACAAACCACTGGTCCGTCAACATCGGCTCGATCACGACCCCAGAGCGGTCGCCAAAGGGCTGCATGATTTTCTTATTCTCAACCAGCGGGATGAGCGGCGCTTCGGTCTCTTCATCCTGATGCTTTGGATCCGCCACCATGACGGCATTGCCTTCGGCGGAGATGTCAGCGATGACCGCTTTGCGCGCTTCGAAGCGATCGAGCCCGCGATACGGATCAGGGACCAGGTTCATCGCCGCGATCTTAGCCTCGTCAAAATCCTCTTTGCCTTCGGCAATGCGCTGGGCGATCTCGGCCTCTTCGGCATAGGTCTTACCATCGGCCCGCATGAAACCCTTCTCATCCATCAGAGAATACATCGGGATATTGCCGCGTTTGGCGACCTGATAATCGTTGAAATCGTGTGCGCCGGTAATCTTCACCGCGCCGGAACCAAAATCGGGATCTGGATATTCATCCGTGATGATCGGGATCAGGCGGCGATGCTGTTTCGGCCCGACCGGGATTTCGCACAGCTTGCCAACGATTGGGGCATAGCGTTCATCGCTTGGATGCACCGCAACCGCGCCATCCCCGAGCATCGTCTCAGGCCGCGTCGTGGCGATCGAGATATAGTCGCGCTCTTCCTGTAGCGTGATGTTTCCATCCGCATCCTTCTCGACATAAGTGTAGGTCTGCCCCCCCGCGAGCGGGTACTTGAAGTGCCACATATGGCCGTCGACTTCTTTATTCTCGACTTCGAGATTGGAGATCGCCGTCTGGAAATGCGGGTCCCAATTGACCAGGCGCTTGGCGCGATAAATCAGGCCTTCATTGTAAAGGTCGACAAAAACCTTGTTCACCGCAACGTTCAGATCGTCGTCGAGCGTAAATTTGGTGTTCTCCCAATCACAGGACGCACCAAGACGTTTGAGCTGGTTCAGGATGGTGCCGCCAGACTGTTCTTTCCATTCCCAAACTTTCTCGACAAAGGCGTCACGCCCCATGGAACGGCGATCCTGATTGCCGCCACTGGCCGCCAATTGCCGTTCAACCACCATTTGCGTGGCGATACCGGCATGATCCATGCCGGGCTGCCAACGGACATTCTTGCCACGCATGCGTTCGAACCGGCACAATATGTCCTGTATCGTATTGTTGAGCGCATGGCCCATGTGCAAGCTGCCCGTCACATTGGGCGGCGGGATCATGATCGCGTATGGCTCGGCCGATGTGTCCATGCTGGGCCGGAAACAGCCCGCCTCTTCCCAACGCTGGTAAACGCGCTGCTCGTGAGCCTTAGGGTCAAAACGCTGGTCGATCATATCTTAAGGTCCGGTCGGTCAAACAGATAAAAGAAAAGGCGCGCCGTATCTGGCGCGCCCGTCTCTTTAGCAGAGGATTTGAAAGGGTCTAGCCAGCCATGCGTGCGATACGCTGTACTTCGGCTTCGACTTGCTTCTCAACGATGCCTGGCAGGTTCTCATCCAGCCATTCTTTGAGCATTGGACGCATCATTTCGCGCACAAGACCTTCGATCGTTGTGGCGCTGCCGGCCTCCTCGCCAAATTCGACATTTGACAAAAGCTTGCTGAGCGCGCCAGCAGCAGCGGTCACAGTAGCGGTATCGGTAAGCGGTGCAGCAGTTGCGGCCATAGGTGGTTCCTCTTCAAACACGGGTTCTGGCTGAGGGTCTGGTTCAACATGCGCTTCCAGCGCAATTTCTTCAGCCGGCTCGAACGAATCCTCAACTGGATCGGCCGCTGCGTCTGCGAAATCCTCAACCCCTTCGAAGGCATCTTCTTCGAAGGCTTCAAAACTGTCTTCTTCGATGGCAAGATCGAACACTTCGTCCTCAACAGCGGCTTCCGCGGCATCGGCTTCGAGCTCGCTGGTTGCATCTTCCATCGACTGGCTAATCGCCGCCAGAACATCTTCTTCTGACTCGATCGGCGCCGCATCGGCGCTCAGAATGTCTTCTTCGTCGAACATTCCGATCTCATCCAATGACGCTTCTGGTTCGTCGGCTGCAGCCGCTTCCGCCGCGGGGGCATCGTCATCTGCAATTATTTTCCTGATGGAAGAAAGAATCTCTTCCATGGTCGGTTCGTTCTGAGCTTGCTCCGCCATTGCCGGTCCCATCAAATTAGCTTCACCCCTAATCGCTACCGGAGGCCGGTTAATAAGCGATTACGAAGTTAACTATGTCCGATTCGACCGAATACGGCCAATTCTAAAGGCTGAGTTCGCCCATCGCACGCAGCAACTGGTGGGTGGCAACATATGCATCCCGGCGCGCCTCGATGAGACTTAACCGCGCTTCCAACAATTGTTGCTCCTGGTCCAGCACGTCTAAAGTCGTTCGGGTGCCGACGCTCAATTCTTCCTGGGCGCCTTCATAAGCGATTTCAGCCGCTTCGACTTGGAGCTCTGATGCGGTGATTGCCTGTTTCGCTGCGAGATTGCCAAACCAGGCCTGGGCGATGCTGGCCGTGATCTGTCGCTCGGCATTCATGGTCTGCAAGCGCGCCTGTTCGCGCTGTAGCCGCGCGGCCCGAATACGGCTGCGCAATACTCCGCCCTGGAAGAGCGGAACGCTGGCCTGCGCAAATACGCTGACCGATGTATCGCGGTAATTGTCTGGCGCCAAAGTGATGAATTCACCCGTCGGAGACACACCCAGCGCTTCCTGGTCAAAGGTCTCTTGCGCATTGGCGGTACCGACAAGGGACAGGCTCGGCCGGGTCTCACCCTTGGCCGCACGCACCGCCTGCTCCGCTGCGCGTTCGGCCTGGCGCAGGGCTTTCAGGTCCGGATTGTCCGCAATCGCCATTTGCAGCGCGGCTTCATAGGCTTCTGGAATGGCTGGCGCATCCGGGACCGGGGCGAGGTCGCCTGCCGATTGACCGACAAAGACCTCATAGATCGACAAGGATGCTTCCATTTGCGCCTCGGCGCCGGCATAAGCGGCGCGCGCGCCTTGCAGCCTGGCCTCGGCCTGTTTGACATCGGTACGGGTCGCAACGCCAACTTCAAATCGGTCCGTCGCCGCCCGCAACTGCTCTTCGAGCAAAGCCACACTATTGGCCCGAATGCGCAAAGCTTCGCGATCGCGCAAGACATCGACATAAGCCGTGACAACGTTCAGCACGAGATCCTGAGAGACACCATCGAGCTGCGCATCGGCGGACAAGATACCCGCCCTCGCCTGATCGATTCCAGCGGCGATACGCCCGCCTGTATAGACCGGAAGGCTGGCTTGAACCTGCACGCGCGCGAGCGGTCGATCGCCGGTGCCAAATGCAATCGGTTGATTGCTGTCGAGGGATTCATACCCAGCCGAGCCGGTGAGATCGACAGTCGGTGCGCGCGCGCCTTTGGCCTGATTCAACTGCTCCCGAGCCACGCCAAGTTCAGCGCGTTGCGCGGCCAGAGCCGGATTGGTTTGGAAGGCGCGGTCCAGCGCGTCTTGCAACGTCTCTGATTGGCCGGGCCATGCCAGCAATAAAGCAGAAACTGAAATCAGCAGCGATTTACGGATCATGGGAGGCCTCATTTCTTCGATGCGGTAAGCCCTATTTAGCGAGTGATACAAAAAAGTGAACACTGTTCACCATTTTGTCGCGCAAGCGCGTCAGATCCGGCCCGTGATCATGGCCATGAGAATCGACATTCGCATTTGCAGGGCTGTCGGCTCCCGCTTCCTGGCCCAAATATGGCGTAGCCGAAAATGCGCTGAGGCTGGCCGAGCTCCGGCTGAAATTTGCGCGCGCGCGACCAAGTCAGCCGTGCCGTCGCCGCGCCGATGGCTGGCCCAGTCCAGGGCAATCGACTGGAGCGTTGCGCTGGGTTCAGCCTGCGGATCGAGCGTTCTGGCGGCGATCACATATAGGGCGTCTTCCGGCTCCATGGCGCGATCCTGACTCACGAACGCGGCCTCGAAGCGATCAACCAGCGGCATCAGGTCCGCGACCTTCAGGCGCGCTTGTTTCACGTCTTCGGCCAGCGCCAGAACGACATCATGCTGGCGCGGTTGCCCGTTTGCGATCTCGGCCAGCGCATCCCGCCACCATTGATAGCGAATATTTCCCATGGTCTGATCCGTCACCACCAGGCGCACGCGGGCCAACTCGTAATAAAACGCATACAGCACGATCAGCGTCGCGCGCGCGACCGGCGCTGCATATCGACTGGAAAGCCAGCGTGGCTCGTCGACAGACTGAATCCGCGCATCAAGGCGAAGATGAATTTCTTTCAAAGAATCACTGGCAGGACTGGTCATGACACCCATATCTGTGGCAAGCGCTGACCTAGAAAAGCGATAAAATTCTGTAAGGAGACCAATAACATGGCTTTTGACCTTCCCGAGCTTCCATATGGCCGCGACGGCCTCGCCCCGCATATTTCAGAAGAGACGCTGAACTTCCACCACGGGAAGCACCATAATGCCTATGTCGTGAATCTGAACAACTTGATCGACGGTACGGATCTGGCTGGCGAGTCGCTGGAGGCGATCGTCAAAGCCGCCGCAGGCGACGCGTCAAAAGCTGGATTATTCAACAATGCCGCTCAGGTCTGGAACCACACATTCTATTGGCACTCCATGAAGCCAGGCGGCGGCGGCGCGCCACATGGCAAAGTCGCTGAACTGATAGATCGCGATTTTGGCTCTTATGATGAATTCGCCACACAGTTCAAAGCCGCAGGCGGGGGTCAGTTCGGGTCAGGTTGGGCCTGGCTGGTGCTGAAAGATGGCAAGCTGGCCATCACCAAGACGCCAAATGCTGAGACACCCCTGACCGAGAGCGGTGTCACCCCGATCCTCACCATGGATGTCTGGGAGCACGCTTACTATCTCGACTATCAGAACTCGCGCCCGAACTATATGGCGAGTTTCCTCGACAATCTGGTCAATTGGGACTTCGCCAATCAGAACCTGGCAGACGCGTCCTAAACGACACACAACATGACTGACTGAAAAGCCCACCTTTGCCGGTGGGCTTTTTTGCACTATGTGCAGCGCAACATGTTTGCCGGCGCAGTGATTCGAAGTCGGCCCCGCTGTTCAATCCGGAACAGCTTGATGTGACCGACCTTTCAATCATTAGCTGGACAATACTTTGACTGACGAAAATAAAATTACATTTGCCGAGCTCAATCTCGATGCGCGTATCCAAAGCGCAATTGATGCTGCCGGATATGAACACCCCACCCCGATCCAGGAACAAGCCATTCCGGTGATCAAGAAGGGCGGCGATGTCACTGGCATCGCACAGACCGGCACCGGTAAGACCGCTGCTTTCACCCTGCCCATGATGCACCGCCTGACCAAAGGTCGGGCGCGAGCCCGTATGCCGCGCAGCTTGATCCTATGCCCGACGCGCGAACTCGCGGCCCAGGTGTCCGAGAATTTCGAGACTTATGGCAAAGACTTGAAGCTGAATATGGCGCTGCTGATTGGCGGCGTGAGCTTCAAGGAACAGGAACAGAAATTGATGCGCGGCGTCGACGTGCTGATCGCGACGCCGGGGCGCCTGATCGACCAGTTCGAACGCGGCAAGATTCTCCTGACCGGCGTTGAAGTGTTCACCATTGATGAAGCTGACCGCATGCTCGATATGGGCTTCATTCCGGACATTGAGAAAATCTGTAAATTGCTGCCACCGCGGCGCCAGACCCTGCTCTTCTCGGCGACGATGCCGAAGGAAATCGCGCGCCTGGCCAAGACCTTCCAAAGGGATCCGGTCCGAATTGAAGTCGCCCGGGAATCCAAGACGGCCGAAACCATTGCCCAACATGTTGTGAAGCTGCCGCGCGGCGATGACAAAGCCAAGCGCACAGCATTGCGCCGGATCATTGAAAGCTGCGATGTGAAGAACGGGATCGTGTTCTGTAACCGCAAGCGTGAAGTTGATATTGTTGCCAAATCGCTGGCCTCACATGGTTTTAGCGCGGCACCGATTCACGGCGATCTGCCGCAAAGCGCCCGCATGGACACGCTGAACAAATTCCGCGACGGTGAACTGCAATTGCTCGTCGCTTCAGACGTCGCGGCCCGCGGCCTCGACATTCCGGATGTCGGACATGTCTTCAACTACGCCCCACCGCCAAAAGACGAAGACTATGTCCATCGCATTGGCCGCACCGGGCGCGCCGGGCGCGAAGGCAAGAGTTTCACAATGGTCGGGCCTGACGATGCCAAAGGCTGGCGCGGGGTGATGATGCTGATCAACACCGATGTCGCTGAATACATGCCGGAAGGCCTGGTCGCGGAGCTGGAAGACTTGCCAGAAGAGTCTGGCGGACGGCGCGGACGAGGCCGTGGCGAGCGCGGCGGACGCCGCGAGCGCAACGAAGGCCGTGGCCGCGGTCGCGGACGCCGGGATCGCTCTGAACGCCGGGATGATGCTGAAGCGCCGGCGGAACAAGAAGCTGTAAAAGCCGAGAGCGAGCGCCCGAAGAAAGACCGAAAGGAACGTCCGAAACGCGATTATAAGCGCAAGGATGACGACCTGATTCTCGACCCCGCCCCGGATGATGTGCAAGGGTTTGGCGACGAAGTCCCGGCCTTTCTGAAAAACTAAGTTTCGTCTTGTAGAAATATAAAACGCGACTAGGCTGCCTCTGTACTCGAGGAGGCAAGTGATGCGCTTGGTTGGTCTTTTATTGACTTCACTCTTGTTTGGCGGCCATTTGGCGGTCGCGGAATACCCGCGCCCCCCGCTAGAGGCTTATGGCGCATTGCCGCAAATCTCTGATGCCGAACTCTCTCCGGATGGCACCAAGGTCGCCGCGATTGCAAATGTCGCCAATGGGACGCGCATGATCGTGTTCGATCTGCATGGCGGCGGCATCAGCGATCCGATCGGTATCGAGAACCTGAAGGCACGCGGCGTTGAATTCTTCGACAATCGGCATGTCATCTTGCGCGCATCAGAAACCAAGACGACGTTCGGATTTCGAGGCGAGTATGAATATAGCGGCGCCTTCGCCATCGATATTGAAACCAATGATATCAAGACGCTGTTGAAGAGCACGCGGGAATTGTTTCCAGCTCAGAGCGGGTTGGGAAAAATTGTCGGGCGCGGACCAAATGATGGTGAGATTCTCATGCCTGCCTTTATGGGCGAGCGATATTCTGAGCCGTCTTACGATCTGCTCAAAGTCCGGCTGCGCAACCCAGCGGGAAAGAACTATATGCGCGGCACCGGTGACACCAGAGACTGGTTTGTCGGAAAAAGTGGAAAAGTGCTCGCGCGGGAACGCTACAATAACAAGCACAACATGTTTCGCGTTCAGTGGCGCAATGGCAGCAAATGGAACACGATCTACGAACGCGAGCAAGACATTCCCATGAGCATTCTAGCTATCATGCCCGATGAATCAGGATTGGTGTTCTCGCGTATTCTGGACGATGAGATCGGATTGAACGGTTTAATGAAACTTGGATCGGATGGTGAAATCACCGGCCCGATCATTCCTGCAAGTGACGCTATGATCGAGCGCATCCTCACAGACAATAATCGCGCTCTGATTGGCGTTCAATATGCGGGCGTCGAACCAGATTATGTCTTCCTGGATAAACAACTGCAGAGCAGTTTCGATCATGTTTCACAAGCGCTTCCGGACGCCACAATTTATATGGATTCATGGTCGGACGATCGCGGCGTAATCTTGTATCACGTTTTCGCCGCGGATCTCGGCGACACCTGGCTCATCCACAAGACCGCTGATAACAGTCTAGCCATGGTTGCCAACCGCCGCCCGGACATTCCCCCCGCCGCTACCGGGTATATGATGAGTATCGAATACGCGGCGCGCGACGATCTCAAAATTCAAGCCATTTTGACTGTGCCGCCAGATTATGACCCACAGAATAGCGCCCCGCTGCCAACACTGGTCATGCCGCACGGCGGTCCGGCGGCCTATGACCGTTTCGATTTTGACTGGATGGCACAGTACTTTGCCAATCGGGGGTTCGCCGTGTTGCAACCCAATTTCCGCGGGTCAACGGGATTCGGTCGCGCCTTTGAAGATGCCGGCCGCGGCGAATGGGGCGGTCGCATGCAAGATGATATCACCGATGGTGTCAACGCGTTGATCAATTCGAAGATCACGGACCCGAACCGCGTTTGCATAGCTGGCGCCAGTTATGGCGGTTATGCAGCCCTCGCGGGCGCTGTATTCACCCCTGACCTGTACAAATGCGTGATCGCGATCGCGCCCGTTTCAGACCTCAACCAGATGCTTCGCGCGGAACGGCGCGACCATGGAAACAACCATTGGGTGATCCAGTATTGGACCAACCTGATGGCCGACGGCGATGCGCGGCGCGCCAAGTTGCGTTCAATATCACCCGTCAATTTTGCCGCAGACACAACCGCACCTGTTCTGCTGCTGCATGGCAATGACGATACGGTCGTTCCTTATGAGCAGAGTCAAAAAATGGCGCAGGCCTTGCGCCAGGCCGGCAAATCCGTTGAGTTGGTCAAATTGAAGGGCGAAGACCACTGGCTTTCGGTTGCCGATACGCGACTGCAAACGCTGCGCGAAATGGATCGATTTATCGCCGAGCACATGCCCATTGAATAAAAAAGCCGCCCTTCGAACGAGGACGGCTAATTGAAGTTTTTTTGGGTTTTTGTAACGAGTCCTATTTCTTCAAACGCCCTGCCACCTGTTTGCGGAATTTCTCGCCATAAGGGGGGCGCATCATGGCCAGGATCTCATTGCCGGTCTGGGTGTAGATCGCCTTCTTGTGACTGAACTCAAAGAACCCGTCACGGCCATGATAGGCGCCCATGCCGGACGGGCCAACGCCGCCAAAGGGCAGATCTTCCTGAGCAACGTGGAAAACCACATCATTCACAGTGACGCCGCCGGAGGTGGTATTGTTGAGCACCATGTCGCGCTCGGACGCATCATCGCCAAAATAGTAGAGCCCCAATGGGCGCGGATTGTCATTGATATAAGCGACCGCATCCTTCGTCTCGGTATAGGTCTTCAATGGCAGGATCGGGCCGAAGATCTCATCCTGCATGACCTTCATGTCGTCGGTCGGATTGAGCACGATATGCGGCGCCATTTTATGGTGCGGTTGCTGGCTGAAATTTTCGTTCTGCGGATTGATCTCGACCACTTCCGCGCCCTTTTCCCGAGCATCATCGAGATAGGAGTTCAGCCGATCATAATGGCGTTGATTGACGATCGATGTGTAATCATCATTGTCTTTCAGCCCGTCCGGGAACATTTTCCCGACCGCGGCCTGCGCCGCGCCGACAAAGTCACCTGTATTCTCTTCCGGAACAAAGGCATAGTCCGGCGCCAGACAGATCTGGCCAGCATTCATCGTTTTGCCGGCCATAATCCGTGTGGCCGCCTTTTCGAGATTGGCCGACTTTCCAAGCACCACCGGCGACTTGCCACCAAGCTCGAGCGTCAGAGGCACGAGATTGTCGGCCGCCGCGCGCATGACGTGATGGGCGATTGACGTCGCGCCGGTGAAAATCATGTGATCGAAAGGCAGTTGCGTAAATTTGGCGCCAATATCTGGTCCGCCGGTGACCACAACAGCCTCCTCTTCGGTATAGTATTTGGAGATCAGCTCTGCCATCAACTCACTGGTCTTCTCGGTAAACTCAGACGGCTTGATCATGGCGCGATTGCCAGCCGCAAAGACATTGGCCAGCGGCGCGAAGGTCAGATTGACCGGGAAATTCCACGGGCTGATGACGCCGATGACGCCTTTTGGTTGATACTGGACCTGTGCTTTTGAGCCGAGCAGGCCGAGCGGAAACTCGACTTTGCGCTTTTCAGGGCGCATCCATTTGCGCAAATGTTTCTTGGAGAATTTCAAGGCCCCGATAGAACCAGCAATATCAGTCAAATTGGACTGATCGATCGACCGGTGGCCGAAATCCTCGGCCATGGCTTTGGCCAGCGCCTCGCCATGCGTGGCCAAGAGATCGATCGACTTGTCGATCCAGGCTTCTCTTTGTTCCGCCGATGGAATGCCATCGCGAATATTCGCCGCTTTCTGTTTTGCCAGAATGGCGCCCATGCCATCCGCTGAAAGTCCATCCAATGCCATCGTTTCCTCCACAGGCGTCTTATCGTTGACGTAAAGGATAGCTCAGAAATCGCAGATGACAAAACACTTCCGCCTGCCCCCACGTAACGGTTTTCACCGCGGCGATACGCAATACAGTGATAAAAAACGGGAGAGCGCCATGGGTTTTGCCAAGATTTCTTATTCTGTCGTAGACGATATTGCGACAATCGCCTTCGATGATCCTAAGACAATGAATGCCGCCGGCATCGATACGGTTGAAGAGCTTCTCCTGGCCATTGAGCAAGCGGCAGATGAAGCGCGATGCACCATTATCACGGGCAATGGTCGCGGGTTTTGCTCCGGCGCAAACTTGTCATCCAATCCTGGGGCAACGCCAAAAGGCAAGCCGGACGCAGGCAAGGCGCTCGACACCCACTATAACCCTTTCATCAAGGCTATGCGCACGCACCCGCACCCCATCATTACCGCGATTAATGGTGCCGCAGCCGGGGTCGGATGCTCGATTGCACTGATGGGGGATTTCATCATCAGCGGCGAGAGCGGCTATTTTCTGCAAGCTTTCCGGCGCATTGGGCTGGTCCCGGATGGCGGCTCGACGTTTCTGCTGCCGCGCCTGGTTGGGCGGGCGAAAGCGATGGAAATGACTCTGTTCGGCGACAAGGTGCATGCGGCGCAGGCGCTGGACTGGGGGATGATCAACCGGGTTGTGCCGGATGATCAGTTAATGGATGAGGCCCGCGCCTATGCCAAGCGACTGGCGGACGGTCCGACCCAGGCCCTGGCGATGATCCGTGACCTGGTCTGGCAAGCCGAAGACAATGATTTTGACAGCCAGCTTCAGGCCGAGCGTTTTGCGCAACGCACAGCCGGACGCCAGCCTGATTTCAAAGAGGGCGTCAAAGCCTTCCTGGAAAAAAGGCCGGCAAATTTCCGGCACAGCTAAGTCTCGTTTCTAGAACGTCATCCGGCGCGGCGATTTCACTTTCGCGCGACGCGCCTGAACCGCCACATCCAGAGCCTTGCGGCCCCAGGTTGACGCTTCTTCACGATCATCAAGGGCGTTCACGGGCAGTGATACATAACTCATCTGAATGGTTTTTCCGGTATTCGGATTGGTCCATTCGAACGGCTCACCGCCTTCAGATTCCAGGCGCTGCTTCAGCGCGTCATCTGATTTGACATAAACACGGTCTTTATCGATCAGGGCAAACATATCTTCGCCGGAATAAACGCCGGCGCCGCCAAACATTTTCCGAATTCGGATGCGACCCAGATTGGCGAACAGGTCTTCTACATAGGTGTGGAACGGGTTGTCCAATTTCGTCATTCATATCCTCCGGTGACGGTCCCTTATCTGTCTTCCGGACTGAGCTCCGGCGCGTTTCGGGACTTACGCTGCGGAACATGGTTTTTTTTTGCGACTTGGCAACCCTGACAGCGCTGGCATGCCTCCTAAAAAGTGCATATTCTCGTTTTGAGGCACAAAATACCCCAATCGCGACGTCAAACAGATGCGGTTCTCGCGTTGTACGCTACCAGTCAATCGCGGCGTAAACGAGTTGCTGGAACTGGGGGCGGATCGGATAACAGCCCGATGGGATCATTTGCGTGGCCTGGATGGCAATCAGCTCTTCGACCGGATCTATCCAGAAGAATGTGTTGGCGAGCCCGCCCCAGCTAAACGTGCCTGGCGATCCGGGTGTCAGCGTTTCGGCGACATCGACAACGGTCGAACCGCCAAGGCCAAATCCGTTGCCTTCCATGCGCGCTTCAGAAAACGTCTGGTCGCCCATTTCCTTGATCGTCTTGCCGCCCGGCAAGTGGTTGAGCCGCATAAACTCCACCGTTTTCGGGCTCAGCAAGCGCGCACCTTCCAGACTGCCCCCTTGCAACAGCATCAAACAAAAGCGGTGATAGTCGCGCAAGGTCGAGACCAGGCCGCCGCCAGCATTGAGCAGCTTGGGTTGGGTCTTGTAGGATTTGCTGTCTGCCCCTGCCCCATCGCTGAGCGTGACTTCGCCCGTGATCGGGTTCTTGGCATAGCAAGCCAGCAAGCGATCAATCTTGCTTTCCGGCACGAAGAAATCCGTATCCACCATGCCAAGCGGTTCAAAAATCCGCGCGCGGAAGAATTCATCCAGCGGCATACCGCTGGCGACTTCGACGACGCGGCCGAGAATATCTGTCGAATGTCCGTAATTCCAGCGCTCACCCGGTGAGAAAACCAGGGGCAGTTTGGCAATGCGCGCGCACATCTCGCCCAGCGTTTCACCGTCGCCTTCCCCGAGATTGCCAATCTTGGCACCGCGATACAGCGCATCGACTTCATGTTGGAACAAGAAGCCATAGGTCACGCCCGTCGTATGCGTGAAGGCATCGCGCACGGTCATCGCGCGGTCCGGCTTGCGGGTCTTATAGTCTTTCAGGTCACCGCCATCCCAAACTTCCACATCAGCAAACTCGGGAATGTAGCGCGCAATGTCATGATCAAGCCGGATGACGCCTTCATCATGCAGCATCATCGCCGCGACTGACGTGATCGGCTTGGTCATCGAATAGATCCGGAAAATCGTATCCGGCCCAATCGGCGCGCCGCCTTCCAGTTGCGTGTTTCCGCGATAGGCCTCGTGCACAATCTGACCATTGCGCGAGACCATGGTCGCCATACAGGGCAATTTGCCCTGTGAGACATAGGCTTTGTCGAAATAGTCAGGAATGAAATCCAGACGATGCGGGTTGAGGCCAACATCTTCGGGCGCAAATTCGTGTTCGGTATCGGCCATCTAGATCTCTCCCCGCTTCGCAGCACGGCTGAGCTCGCGCGCGATAATGATTTGCTGGATTTGTGTTGTGCCTTCATAAAGCCGGAAGATCCGGGCATCGCGGAAGAAACGTTCGACGCCATAATCAGCGACATAGCCTGCGCCGCCAAACACCTGCACAGCGCGATCCGCCACCCTGCCGACCGCTTCGGAGGCAAACATTTTGCAACACGAGGCCAGCATCGTTACCGGTTCTCCCGCATCGCGTTTCCTCGCCGCATCCAGGATCATGCAGCGCGCCGCATAGGCTTCCGCCTGGCTGTCCGCGATCATCGCCTGGATCAGCTGGTGTTGCATGATCGGCTTGCCAAACTGTTCGCGCTCCATGGCGTAGTTTACCATCTCGCTGATCAGGCGGTCCATCATGCCCGTGCAAACCGAAGAGATGTGCAAGCGGCCTTTGTCGAGCACACTCATCGCGACTTTGAAACCTTCCCCTTCGCCGGCCACCATCATCTCGGCGGGGACGCGGGCATTGTCGAAATTGACGTCGCAAATATGTGCGCCCTGCTGGCCCATTTTCTTTTCTGGTTTGCCGACACTGAGGCCAGGCGTGTCGCGCGAAACGATGAAAGCGGACACGCCTTTGCCGCCCGGCTCATCCGGATTGGTCCGCGCCATGACGGTGAACAGGTCGGCGACATTGGCATTGGTGATGTAGCGCTTGCCGCCATTCAGAACATATGCGTCGCCATCCTTGGTCGCCTTGGTCTTCAACCCCGCGGCATCAGAGCCAGCTTCTGGCTCAGTCAGCGCGAAACTGGTGACAATGTCGCCACTGGCAATGCCTGGCAGGTATTTCTCTTTTTGCTCTTCGGTCCCAAACAGCACCAAAGCCTGTGACCCAATGCCGATATTTGTCCCGGCCGCAGAGCGGAACGCTGGCGACGTCCAGCCAAGCTCGAACCCGACCAGACATTCGGTTTCCATATCGAGACCGAGCCCGCCATAAGATTCCGGCACCGCCAGGCCGAACAGGCCAAGCTCTTTCATTTCCTGCACCAGATCTGCTGGGACCAAGTCATCTTCAGCCACCTGCGCTTCGGCAGGCACGCAACGTTCACGAACGAAGCGGCGCACTTGATCGATCAAAGCTGCGCGAATTTCGGGATCAAAAGCCATGGCCAGGCACCTCCTGCCTCCCGTTTAAGCTGTCTGATCGCTGAAGTCGAACCCTGACGCATCGTCACCGCTGGCGATTTATGCACGCGGCGTTATCTATGCCCCATAGGAGGGCTTTTCATGCAATCAACACTGATCACTGAAGGCGAATTCAAAGGCTGGTCGACATGGCCGAATGAGCCATTCGAGCATGATGCAGCGGGTCCGTTTTATTTGAAACAAGACGATGACGGCAAAATGATCGCCGCGTTCCGCGCACAGCGCAAACATATGAATGCCGGCGGTGTTGTGCATGGCGGCGCCTTGATGACCTTTGCTGATTTCGCCTTGTTCGCGCTCGCCCATACCGACGAAGATGATGGCTACGGCGTGACCGTGGCGTTTACATCGGAATTTCTGTCCGGCGCGCTGGAAGGTGAACTGATCGAAGCGCGCGGAGAAGTTATGGGCGGTGGTAAATCGATCACTTTTGTGCGCGGCGTGGTCACCGCTGACAAACGCCCGGTATTGAATTTTTCCGGCACCATCAAGAAGCGTCACCAGAAAGCGACGACCGGATGACCCGAATTGGTACTCCCCTTTCACCATCCGCCACCAAAGTGCTGTTCCTCGGCGCCGGCGAGCTCGGCAAGGAGGTGGTGATCGAGCTGCAACGGTTTGGCGTCGAGGTGATCGCGTGTGACCGCTATGCGAACGCGCCCGGTATGCAGGTCGCGCATCGATCGCATGTTTTCGACATGACTGACGCCAAGGCTTTGCGCGACGTCATCGCGCAGGAAAACCCGGATCTGATCGTCCCGGAAATCGAAGCCATTGCGACAGACGCATTGGCGGATATCGAAGCCGAAGGCTTGGCCAAAGTCATCCCGACAGCGCGCGCGACACAGCTGACCATGGACCGCGAAGGCATTCGCCGGCTTGCGGCCGAAACCCTTGGCCTGAAAACCAGTCCATATGCGTTTGCGAGCGATGCCGAAACCCTTGCGGCGGAGGCTGAACGCATCGGTTATCCTGTCTTCGTCAAACCGGTCATGTCGTCATCCGGCAAAGGTCAGTCGAAAGTCGACAGCGCCGCCGGGATCACCGCCGCCTGGGATCATGCTGTGACAGCCGGGCGCGGCAATCAAGTTCGGGTGATTGTCGAAGGCGCCGTGGAGTTTGATTATGAAATCACGCTTCTCACTGTCCGCCACGCCGATGGCACCGCCTATTGTGCCCCTGTCGGTCATCGCCAGGATAGCGGCGACTATGTCGAAAGCTGGCAACCGCAACCCATGTCAGACGCCGCCTTAACGCGCGCGCAGGAAATGGCCCGCAAAGTGACAGATGATATAGGCGGTCTCGGCGTGTTCGGCGTCGAACTGTTCGTCAAGGGCGACACGGTCTGGTTTTCGGAAGTCAGCCCCCGACCGCATGATACCGGCCTGGTCACACTCGCCACCCAAGACCAAAGCGAGTTTGCCTTGCACGCGCGGGCCATTCTTGGACTTCCGGTCGACACGACCCTGAATCGCCCTGGCGCCAGCGCGGTCATCTATGGCGGCGTTGACGCAGACGGAGTCAGCTTTGGCGGGATCGATGCTGCGCTAACAGAAACCGGCACGCAATTGCGGCTGTTCGGAAAACCGGTGGCGTATGAAAAGCGGCGCATGGGCGTGGCGATCGCTTATGCGGAAACAATTGAAACGGCGCGAGAGAAAGCCTCCCGCGCCGCGTCATCGGTGTCAGTGCTAAAGCCTTAGTTTTCGATCTCGAAGGTCAGTCCCGCCTTCTCCGTGAGTCGTTTGACCAGATGTCCACCCATGGCCGGCGCCGGAGTCCAGACCCCACCTGGTGTTCCGGTGTCATCCTTGACCAGACAGATGGCGCTTTCGGCAATCATTTTAGACGTCGAGCCATAGCCCGGATCCTTGTCACCGGTCACGCCCGCCACAATGACTTTGCCATCCGCGGATGTGCCATGGAACATGACATCATAGAAACCGGCCTCACGCTCTTCCTTAGACGGACCTTCACCTGGTTTCGGGCCATCATCACCGCCCATCATATCCATGTTGGCGACCGCTTCGGCGGCGGCTTTGCCTTCGTCGCCAGGGCCGGTCAGCATCATTTCATCATAGACAAAGTCTTCGCCATAAGCATGCCCCATCAGCGCATTTGAACGATGGACGTTCTTGGTGTTGATGGACGCCATGATGAAGGGCGCGGACCAGCTGCCAATATCAGAATCTTCAATCGGCGCCATGCCATGCGGCTGGTCTGGTCCCTGAAACCCCATGGTCAGGCTGAACGGGTTTTGCAGCAATCCCAGAATCGATGGGTCTTTGCCGACAGAGGCCATGGTCGCTTTGAAACTCGCCGCCGTCCCGCCAGAGAACGTGCCCTGCATTTTCCGGACTCGGCCTTTGATGCGCGGCACCGGCGCGCCAAACCTCTCTTTCGCGGCTTCTTGCGTGAACCAGACGCCAAGATCGAATGGGATAGAGTCAAACCCACAGGAAAAGACAATCCGAGCGCCACTGGCTTGCGCCGCACTTTCGTATTTGTCGATCATCTGATGCATCCAGGCCGGCTCGCCGCACAGGTCGACATAATCGGTGCCGGCATCGGCGCAGGCCGAGACCAGGGCTTCCCCATAAAGCTGGTACGGCCCGACCGTGGTGCAGATGCAACCGGCGCGTTCGGCCATGGATTTCAGGCTTCCCGGGTCGTTCGCATCGGCGACCACAAACGGCGTGTCTGCGGGCGCTCCGATTTCGTCGCGGACAGCTGCGAGCTTATCCGCGCTACGACCCGCCATGGCCCATTTCACATCACCACCGACGCCATAGGTCTTTGCGAGATATTCTGCGACCAGACGACCGGTATAGCCGGTTGATCCATAAACGATGACGTCAAATTCGCGGCCAGTTGCCATGGCACCCTCCTAAATAAAGTTACGCAATAACTGGCGCAGTATAGGGGCCATGGCAAATCATCTCGCCGCGTCAGGTCGGTTCGGGCCTACCAGAACATCGCATAGAGACCGATCAGGATCGCGATCGCGAGGCCTGAAGCGACTTTGAACGTGGTCGAGGTAGCAAAGCTGATATCGCTGAGATCCACGGGCTGATGCGCTTCTGGGGGATCTGTGAGCAGCGACACCACGACCCCGATCAGAACACAAAGCAGGAAGATGAACCAGATCCGCACCACGAATGGCATATTGGTCACGTTGAAGTCGGCCAGGCCAAGGATCGGATTGAATATCGGTCCGAGGATGGCCGCGACACCGCCACCATCCGAACCGGACGCGGTGAAGAAGAGCAATGACAGGATCACGGACGAGATCAACAAGGCGAAGGCACCCGCTGTATTGGTCCGTTTCCAGAAGAAGCCGAGGACGAACACCGCGACAATGCCGGGCGCGACAAAGCCGGTATATTCCTGAATGGTCTGGAAGATACTGGTGCCACCGCCGAGCAGTGGAATCGCCAGGAATAATGCGATCACCATCGCGGTCGCAGCGGTGACTCGACCGATCAGCACATAATGCGTCTCCGCCCGGTCCTTGGCGATATAATCGCGATAGATGTCCATGGTGAATATGGTCGAGATCGAATTGATCATCGACGCCAAAGACGACACAATCGCCGCCACCAGAGCGGCAAAGATCAAACCGCGAATGCCGACGGGCATGAGTGCCATCAGCGCGCCATAGGTGCTGTCCGGCTTCGCCGACAGGGCGTCTTCACTCAGCCCCTGCAACCCGTTCTGCGCAAGCCAGAGGGCAGCGATGCCCGGAATGACCACGATCAGCGGGATGAGGAATTTCAACAGCGCCGCGAAGGCGAGCCCTTTCTGGGCTTCGGCCAGACTTTCAGCCCCAAGCGCCCGCTGGATGATGTACTGATTGAAGCCCCAATAAGAGAAATGCAGCACCCATAACCCGCCCAGCAACGTCCAGATGCCGGGCAGATTGCCATAGCTTGGATGGTCGCGGTCGAGGATCATTTCGAAATGTCCTGGCAATTCGCCCATCAAGGTTGATAAGCCGCCCATCGCACCGCGTTCACCGCCAACCATGCCGAGCACCAGAATGGTGATGGCAAAGCCGCCAAGGATCAGAATGACGACCTGGATAATGTCTGTCAGAGCCACCGCTTTCAGTCCGCCATACAGCGAGTAGAGCAACGCGAATGCGGCAAGCATGGCCATGCCCGTAAACACGCCCAGCCCCGTCACGGCCTGGATGGCGAGCGCGCCACCATAAAGCACTGTGGTCAGATTCACGGCTGTGAACAGGAAAATCCAGAACCCTGCCATGATCGTTTTAACACTCGGCCCGAACCGGGTCTCGAGGAATTGCGGCATCGTATAAATGCCGCGTTTCAGGAAGATTGGCAGGAAAAACGCCGCAACAATGATCAGCACCAAAGCGGCTTGCCATTCATAGGCGGCAATCGCCAAACCCACCACAAACCCCTGTCCCGATTGACCGATAATCTGTTCGGCAGAGATGTTTGCGGCAATCAACGAGGCTCCGATCGCCCACCAAGGCAGCGCCTTTCCGGCGAGAAAGTAATCCTCGGTATCCTTGGTTTCGCCCGCCGGTTCGCGGGACACGAAAATAGCAATGGCGAACAATGCGACCGCGTACAGGCCGACGATCACCAGATCTATGGTGTCCAATGACATGATAGTTTTCCTCCCTGAACAGAGACTTTGTCTGTCCTTTATTTAGCCCTAAGCGACACGTGACAGCGATGTCAACTCACCTCGCAACGTTCGCGTATCAGGACTTAGTCTTGTGCGGACTCTGTTTCAGTCGGCAAGAGCTCAGCTGCGAGTTGTTGCAGACGTTCGCCTTCGCGTGTTTGAGGCGGGAAATATTCCAAAGCCGTCGAAAGATCGACTTGCGCTTGGGTGACATCTCCCATCACCACACGGGCGCGGATAAGGCGCATCCAGCCGTCCAAATCCGCGGGATCTTGCGCCAGGCGGACAGCCAACCCATCAACCATGTTCGCGATCATCGCCGCCTGCTCGTCTGGCGACATGGCGGCAATCCGGTCCCGCGCCTCGGGATCGATCGGCGGCGCTGCGGAACGATTTCGCAACGCGGCGACCACGCCTTCGCGTTCTTTCATCACATCGGTATTGCCACCAGAAATCTCGATTGCGGTATCATAGGCCGTCAAAGCGGCTTCAATTTCACCCAAGCGCAGATACGATCGCGCCAAAAGAATGTAGCCGGTCAAAGGCGGGTTGGGGTCGGATTCGAGGCGTGCCCTCAACACGACCACCAATTCTTCCAACGTATCCGGCAACTCAGCCAATTGCTGATCGCGATACTCCGCATAAGTCAGTGGCTGATAATCTGGCGCCCCGACTTGCGTATACACGCCGATCACGCCGAGCAGCATCGCCGCAGGCACGATCACTTTGGCAAGCGATTTCAGGCGTGCGCCGGCGACACCATCGCGCGTGTCATCGAGCAGGGCCAAAATTCGCCGATCCAATGCCTCACGCGCTTCGGCGGCGGCTTGCGGATTGAGACGCCCGGCTTCCGCATCCAGATCAATTGCGGCGCGCTGTTGCCGGGCCTGGTCCAGCGCGTCGGCCGAAGCCGGCGCCGTTGCGCCAAGAAATGGACGCATGACATACAGGCCCGCCACCGCGATCATGGCCAGGCAGATCATCCAGATCATCACGCTTTGTCCTCACCCGACAGCGCCGCAGCAATGCGCGCGCGATCCTCTTCGCTGAGATCAGCCGGCAATTCTGTGGCCTGTGTTCGCAGGCGGGACAGAAACCAGACACTGCCAAACACAACCAAAATCAGCGGCCCGACCCACAGCAAGACCGTGTTCAACTGCAAAGGCGGTGACATCAACACATAGTCACCATAGAGATTGCGAAGGTATTCCCGGGCTTCATCATCCGTATCGCCCGCTTCAATCCGTTTTTGCACCAACCGGCGCATGTCTTCGGCAAGTGGCGCATTGGAATCATAAATCGATTGGTTTTGACACACCACGCAGCGCAGCGTCTTGGAGACAGCTTCGGTTCGGGATTTCACGTCTTCCGGCGGCACAGTCTCGGCGACGTCCTGCGCCAAGGCCGGGGACGCGGCGGTCATCATCAGAACCAGAAGGGTCAAGACAAACGCTCTCAAGACGCGGCCTCGGTTTCAGCGGCAATAGCATCGACGACCGGGCGGATCTTTTCGCGCCAGACCTCTGCCGTAATCGGACCGATTTGCTTATAGCGAATCCGCCCGGTCGGATCGATGATGAACGTTTCCGGCGCACCTGTGACCCCCATCTCGATCACCAAATCACTTTCAGCATCAAAAATGACACGCCCATAAGGGTCGCCATGCTTCTCGAGCCAGGCCAGTGCATCTTCGCGTTTGTCCCGCCAGTTGACGCCGACAATACGGACGGTGCGTTGGCGCGATAAGTCCATCAGAGTCGGATGTTCCTGCAGACAGGCAACGCACCAGGAGCCGAACACGTTGACCAAAGTGATCTCACCCGTGAGGTCCTCATCGCGCACCCTGCTTTCTGGATTGTGAAGGTCTGGCAACTCGAATTGCGGCAACGCCCGGTCAATCATTTCGGTCGGAATCACGCTCGGGTCGCGGGTCAGACCAATCGCCATGAACGCCACCAGGACCAGAAACACACCAACGGGCAATATTCGTGACAAGGTCATCTCGCTTACTCCGCGGCCACGGGTTGCCCAGACGCTTGCGAGGCTTGTCTTTTGGCAAACGTGTGGCGTCGGTCGGCGACAGATATCAGCCCGCCAAAAGCCATCATCAAGGCCCCAATCCAGATCCAGATCACCAATGGATGATAATAGACACTGACCACCCAACCCTGTTCCGGATTGCCCTCGCCTTTCGCCGCATAAAGGATGCGCAACGCGCCAATCTCCATCGCCCCTTCCGTCGTATTGTTGCGCTCGACCGGATACATGCGCTGTTCTGGGGTCAGGGTGGCGACTCTTTGTCCGCCGCGTTCAATCACCACACGGCCAGTCTCAGCAATAAAATTCGGACCCTGCGCACGGTCGACACTTTCCAGCGTGAAGTCATAGCCCGCCACGGAAATGCTTTCGCCCAGTTTGAGACGATCAACTTCTTCATCTGCCCAGACGCCCATAGCGACGATGCCGATCGTACAGACTGCCAGCCCGAGATGCGCCAGCGCAAATCCATGCGTTGCGCCTGGCAAGAGCGCGAACCGTTTTAACAGATTGCCAGTCGTGCTCTTGGTTTCGCCGAGGCGCAACTTGCGGGCATAGTTTGCCAGCGTCCCGATCAGCAACCACACGGCCAGCCCGATACCGATGGCGCCGAAGACTGACTTGCCCAATACCGCAACCGCGATCGTCAAGGCCAACGCGGCGGCGGCCATGATCAGTAAGGTCTTGCGAATACGCGTCCAGCTATCGCTGCGCCATTTGATCAATGGAGCGACCGCCATAAACAGGATCAGAACCGCCATGATCGGTCCGAACGTGCGCTCGAAATAAGGTGGCCCGACCGTGATCTTGTCGCCCGTCATGGCGTCGATCACCAACGGATAGAATGTGCCAAGAAAGACCGTGGCGGTGGCCACAACGAGCAGGATATTGTTGAGGACCAACCCGGCTTCGCGGCTTTCCAGCTCAAAACTGGCGCCATGCGCAATCTTGCCAGACCGCATGGCATACAATGCCAGTGCGCCGCCGGTGGCCAGCACCAACAATCCCAGGATGAAGACCCCGCGATCGGGATCGACCGCAAACGCGTGCACGCTGGTCAGAACACCGGAGCGCACGATGAATGTACCGACCAGACTGAGCGAGAAGGTCGTGATCGCGAGCAAGAGGGTCCAGCGAATAAAGCTTCCGCGCGCTTGCGCCACGAGCGTTGAGTGCAACAAGGCCGTGCCGGCGAGCCAGGGCATGAAACTGACATTTTCAACGGGGTCCCAAAACCACCAACCGCCCCAGCCAAGCTCATAATAGGCCCAGACCGAACCAAGCACGATGCCAATGGTCAAGAAGCTCCAGGCGAGCAGCACCCAGGGCCGAACCCAGCGCGCCCACATGGCGTCCACCCGTCCTTCAATCAAGGCGGCGACGGCGAATGAGAACGCGACCGAGAACCCAACATAACCGAGATATAGAAATGGCGGATGCAGCGCCAGGCCCGGGTCCTGCAAAAGCGGGTTCAGTCCATTGCCATTGTCCGGGATCGGTGTGAGGCGTTCAAACGGGTTCGATGTGAAGATCAAAAAGGCCAGGAATCCCGTCGCTGTCAGCCCCTGGATCGCAATGGCCCGGGCCCGCAACGCGGAGGGCAAAGTCTTGCCAAACCAGACCATGGCCGCGCCGAACAGGGCCATAACCATAACCCAGAGCAGCATCGAGCCTTCATGATTGCCCCAGGTGCCACTGAATTTGTAGATCAGCGGCTTGCTGGTATGCGAATTGGTGGCGACCAGTTTGAGGCTGAAATCAGACACCATGAATGCGTGTGCCAGCAAGGCGAAAGCGCCGAGACAGAGCACCGCCTGCAAGACGGCCGCTCGGTCAGCGAATGCCATAGCGCGGGGATCGTTCTGATGCGCGCCCTGCAGGCCCATCCACCCTTGTAAGGCGCTGATCACCAGCGCCAGGATGAGAGCAATCTGACCAATTTCAGCGAGCATGACACCTCGTGAACAAAAAGGCGGGCCCCTGCGGTCCGCCTCTCTGTTGTGTATATGTCAGACCTGAGGCCGCAAACCAATGCTTCCTCTGGCCGCAGGACCGAGACCTACTCTGCCGCGACGCGTTCAGCCTGCTCGTTCAACACGTGCAAGGGCGGTTGGCTCGCCCAATCGGCAATTTGTTCGAGGTCATAATGACGGCACGCTTCCATCAGCATGCGCACTTCAGTCCACATGTCGCCATCGACAACCGGCATGAACAGGTCGGCAATATTGTCGATGCCAAGATAAGTCCGCACGCCGGCATTTTTCAGCTTCACGAAGGGACCAATTGAATTGTGTAGCGGGCCTTGCATTGGCAGTTGTTTCATCGACAGCGCAGCCGACGGACAAATGACGATGCCGACATCGGCTTCCTTGCAAAGCTCCACGATGCGGTCTTGCTCACTCTCATCCTTGGCCGAGACCGAGATGGAGTGAATGCCATAGACCCGGCCTTGCATGCCATGCTCGATGGTTTTGAGGCAGAGCAGTTCGGTCTCGTGCTGGAACGGATTGTTTTCCTGATCGACATGCACTTCGACCATTTTATTGAGCTCTTTCGCCGTTTCCATGACGATGTCGAGATGCTTTTCTTCTTGCGGACGATCACGGGATGGCAGGCCACCGCAGAAATCAGCCAGCTTACAGGCTTCGACATATTGCTTACGCGACGCCTCATCGAGCACGCCTTCGAGCGGCTGAACCCCGATTTCAAACCGAATTTTATCCTTGAAGCGTTCTTTCACTTCGACCGCCGCCTCGATCGGCTTGAGGCCGATTATGCTGTCGGCATCAACCATGGTGCGACAATATTGAGAGCCTTGATCGACCACTGTCTGCAGCGCGCGGGAAATCCGTTCGACGAGATCCTCATGCGTGTAATTCTCTTTCAGGTGGCGATACAGT
This sequence comes from Pseudomonadota bacterium, assembly GCA_039029475.1. GTDB lineage: Bacteria > Pseudomonadota > Alphaproteobacteria > Caulobacterales > Hyphomonadaceae > Henriciella. The sequence goes on from JBCCGB010000012.1 coordinate 34,887, forward strand.
TCCCATTTCTTTTCCATGTCGGCAAAACCGAGCGCCAGATTTTCTGGCGAGATCAGATAGGCTTTGTCGAAATGGCCATGATGGTTGGACCAGCCGCCGCGCTCGCGGACCAGTTCCAGGAAGCGGGTGCGCAGATCCCAAGGCCGGTCGGCATTGTCGATCTTGTAGCTATAAGTTCCTTTGGCGAGGTCAGAGAGCACAAGCTCGATGGTCTCTTTGGCAACGAGGCGATCCGTGTAAAGCGGAATCCCGTGCTTGACCGACAAGGACCGAATGCTGGCAGCGTCAGAGGCTTCATCATATGTCGAATCGCCGGTGAGGATATTGACGACGAAATCGACTTTGCCATCCTGAATCAGGGTTTTGATATTTGGCTCTTCATCGCTGGAGATTTTGCGGGCCGCGATTGAATCGACGCCATTCTCAGCCAGGAAACGATGCGTTCCAGGTGTCGCATATAGACCGACACCGATCTCTGCCATTTTCCGGCACGCTTCGAGCAGAAATTCCTTATCTTCTTTCGCCCCGGCGCTGATCAACAAGGATCTTTGCTGCCCTTTGGCGAGCATTTTTAGGTTAAACCCGATCAGGTCGATTTTTGAATGTGTGTCCAGCGCAGCCATGATTGATCCTCTCCTTGTGCCGTGTTTGCCAACACCGCCATGCGGGCAAACGGCCTGAACATGGTTTGATTCCGCGCACAGTCAATCGGGGGGAACCGGTTTCTTGTGCGAAACGCAATTCAATTGGCGGAGGAAAACCATTGCATTCGCAACAAAGCAAGCCCCCGCCTGCGCGGAGGCCTGCCAATTTGAGGCATTGTGATCAGGATCAAACCTTGGCCGGAAACACTTTTGGATTGCGCAGCAACGCTGCACTGATCAACGCCACCACAACCCCGACCGGGAATATCTCGATAAAAGTAATCGGAATGCGGTAGGCCGGGTTGGTATAATTGGCCATCATCGCGTTCAGCGTGTCAATTTTTTCCGAGAGTTCTGGATCTGTCAGACCCTTGGCTTTGTATCCCTCGATCGACGATTCGCGATACGCATCAACGAAAGCGAAATCGGTCAGATGCAGACTGACTTCCCAGGACAAAACATAAAAGACGGCGGCCACAGCGGCGATACCGACACCAAGCCCCAGCGCGGGCAGAAACTTGATCACACCGCCAAGATCCTTGTCGCGATACCGCTTGATACCGACAAATATCAATGACAGCACCACCACCATGGTGAGATAGCCCTGGACCTGAGATCCGCTGCCGCCCCCGAGCATCATTCCCGCCACCATGACGCCGATAATGACGACTCCGGCAATCGCGCCATAGATCAACATAATTCGAAACATCTTATCCTCCTTGCGTTCAAATCATGCGGTCAGACCTGCCCCAAACCCGCCTCCTGGGCCATCGCCCATCCGGGTGATTTTCGTGAATGACGCCGAAATCACCTTAAGGAATGAGTTGGAGGTCCTTGGCCTTTTGAACCGCCTGGACGCGCTGTTTCACATCCAGTTTTTCGTACAGTCGCGACACGTGCGTTTTCACCGTGTTGGGAGAGACGTGCAGGCGCGCGGCGATCTCCTTGTTCGATTGACCATCCGCCAATTGTTCCAGAACGGCGTGTTCGCGGGGCGTGATCCCGAGCGATTTAAGCGCCGCTTCATTCAACATGAAGGAGGCCGCTTTTGGTGAACTCGTCAATGCACGACCGAGCCACAGCCCCAAGGCCGTGAAGCCGATTCCAATCAGCACGATGTAAAATTCGGTCGTAAACGCGCGGGTCAGATACTGATACTCAACCCACTGCAGCACAAAAGCGACCGCCGCGAGCGCCAAAGCGTAAATCAAAATCGACTTCTTCACCAAGCAACCATGCCGAAAGCGTTTCAAATTGGCCAGTCCGAATACCGTCCATCGCCCAGCAAGATTCGCGCAACAGGCGAATCGAGAACGCTTGGTCTCATTCAAAACTGGGAAACCGAAGCGGATCGATCCGTATCGGTCATTTCAAGCGCTGCACGCTAATCCTATTTCAGGCTCAAACTGCTCCAAAATAAGTCAATATTATCTGGTGCTTAACAAGTTAAACCCGACCCCCATTCACAACTTGGTTCGGGCATTGCATCTATGACAGGGAAGAAATGCGCTCACCTCTCGCATTTTTGCCCCAGTCGAGTGTATAATGGCCGTCATGAGTGAAGTATCCGAACCGCAAAATATCAAACCATCTGATGCGATTTCCAGACTCGAAGCAGCGCACGGCGCGTCGGCCTGGTTAGCATGGGGAGCGCTTGGTTTGGCGTTCCTGTGGTGGGTGGCCGCCTTTGTTGGCAGTGCAGCTCTGATCGGCGCCGAGGCGCTCGGGCAAATGCAGCCCGCGCTCATCATTGCCGGATTGATTGCGATCATTCTCCCCGGATTGATGCTCGTCCTGGCAGGCATGATGGCGCGCGAACAGGCGCGCGCGACGGCCGCCAATGCTGTGGTTCTGGAAGCTGCTGCACGTTTGCTTCTGCCGACGGAAACCATGGCAGATGATGCCCGCACATTCGCAGATGAAATGTCAAAAGCGAGTGCCGAAGTTGATCGCTCCATGGGCCATGCCTTGTCCGCCATGAAGGCCATGGCCGGCGAAATTGGTGATGAGCGTCAACGGCTCGAATCCGTGACCTATGCAAGCGCCGACAATGCCCGCGATCTGGCGACGCGCCTGGGCAATGAGCGCACCGGTTTGGAACAGCTCGCGCGCGATTTGCGCGAACAGACAGATATGCTGAATGAGGCCATCCCAGAACAAGCCAATCTGATGGTTGAATCGGCAAAAGTCGCAGCGACCGAAGTTGCGGCGGCAGAAGATGCGCTGCAAGCGCGGCTATCGACCCTGGATCAGACCGGGCGCAGTCTGGCGCAGAAAATCTCCGCCATGGATACGCTCGCCGCGGAAGCGGGCCAGCGCAATGAGACATTGCTTTTTGCGATCTCGCGCATGGAAGAAAAGCTGGAACAGTCGCGCAAGACCGTGGAAACCGCAGCGCGTGCCGGGGAACTGGCGGCGGCGGCGGCAGGCACCACAGGCGACCGCTTGATGGAATCCGTCAAGATAGCCCTGGACGGCGCACGCGAAGCCAGCAGCCAGATCCAGAACCAGACCTTCGAGGCCTCCGAATCAGCGGCGCGGTCCCTGGCCGAATTGAAAGAAGCCGGACAACAAGCGGCGGCCGCGGTGCGGGCTGCCGGAATGGCGGCGCGGGCAGAGATGGATATCGCCGAACGCCGCGCCAGCATTACCAGCCAGGTCCTGCTCAAGAAAACCCGCGCCGTCGACGAGCATACAGCAGCAATCGTACAGCCAGCCCCGGCACCCGCTCCGGCGCCGATGCCGGCGGCAGAGCCAGCTCAACCAGTGGCCCACGAAGAGCCAGTCGTCGAAACCACCGCGGAACCAGAACCGATGGTGCAACCAGAGAACGTGGTGAAATCACCATCGCGCATCGTCGAAGATGATCTGTTTGAAGCCAGCGCCGACCGTATGGCGAAGGCAATGCTGGATGACCCGCAGGATCAGACCAATGGATCTGCGCCGCATTCAAACGGACACGCGCCGGCCACCAATGGCGACGCACAACACGTTGACGCTGAAGAGATCGACGCGTTCGACATCATTGACGCCACCGCTGAAGCGACGCCTCAATTCGACGATGAAGATGAAGTTGAACTGGCCCAGCCGGTTCGATCGCGCGGTGATTCCTTAAGTGACATTATTGCGGATATGGAGCGCGATGAACGCTCTACCCTATCCCGCGAAGAGACCGCCGAGGCCCTGCTTGGACAGCTCGCTGAGTCGGGCATTCAACTCACCGATGTCTTCCGTCCGAAGGATAAGAAGAAAATCGCACATGCGGCGCGAAAAGGCGAAGATCATCGCCGAACAGCAATCAACCAACAAGTTGGGCGGCAAGTCGAGCGGGTTCGCCAGAGACTGCGCGGCAATCTGGAAATGATGACGCTGGCGCGGGATTTCCTGGCGCTGGAAGAATCAGACGCCTTGAACGCGCTGGAAAACACGCATGCTTCCAATAAGAATGCGAGTGCTCGACTGGCAACTTACCTGTTGCTTGATGCCGCAGTCACGTAAACGCTGCTGCGGTTAAGCGCGCAGCGATTCCTGTTGATGCCCCTCGCAATAGGGTGAGCCGTCAACACTCGGCTTTCCGCAAAAATGGAAACCGGCCTTTCCAGGTTCGCCAATTGGCCATTTGCAATGGATATCTCGCAGGGCGTACACCGCACCAGCACCGGTATTCTTGCGCGCTTCGCGGACGCGCTTTGATCGTTCTACTCTACTCATGCGCCTACCATATCGCCGCGCGCCAAAATGGCAACGCGGCAGATATTATGAGCGCTGGAGCGCTATTCGCCGATCCACTTGAATCCGGGTTCATCCCACCATGGAAAGAAACTCGGCATACCGTCTGACACTTTGACCGGATAGACGGGTTTGCGCTTTTCCAGAAAGCTCATCACGCCTTCTCTGGCATCTTCTGTCTGGCCTCTCGAATAGATCGCGGCACTGTCGACAATATGGGCTTCCATAGGATGACTGGCGCCGAGCATGCGCCACATCATGTGACGCGTCAGCGTGGTCGAAACGGCAGCTGTATTGTCCGCGATTTCATTCGCCATGGCGCGGGCGACATCCATCAAATCGGCTTGCGGGTGCACGGAGTGAACCAATCCACCTTTTAATGCCTCGTCGGCCTTGAAGACCCGGCCGGAATAGCACCATTCAAGCGCCTGCTGGATACCGACGAGACGCGGCAGGAACCAGCTGGACGCGGCTTCCGGATTGATCCCGCGCCGGTTAAACACAAACCCGAAACGGGCATTGTCCGAGGCGATCCGGATATCCATCGGAAGCTGCATCGTCACGCCGACGCCAACGGCCGCACCATTGATCGCGCCGATGACGGGTTTCAAACTGTCAAAGATCCGCAAGGTCAGACGTCCGCCGCCATCGCGCTGGATGTCGACTTTTTCCGTCCGCCCAATCTCACCGCTATCGGCGCGCGCTTCATAATCAAATGTCTTCGCGCCCTCAGACAGATCTGCGCCGGCGCAAAATGCGCGATCGCCCGCCCCAGTGACGATCACCGCGCGAATGTCGTCATTGGCATCCGTCTTGTCGAAGGCATCGATCATTTCGAACATCATCTTGCCGGTAAATGCGTTCATTTTGTCCGGGCGGTGCAAGGTCAGGATGGCCACCCCGCCCTCTTGTTCCAGTTTGATCGTCTCATATTCGCCGAGGCTGCTCATCTCGCTCTCCTGTTCACTATCTGCCGACAGGAAGCGGTTTCGAACGGGTCGCGTCAAGCGTGACGCAGCGTTGCCCCTTCCAATTCGTGACGCCTGTGTCATCTTCTCAAAAAAGACACGGTGCGAGACGCCTGTCGAGGAGGAATAGATGGCAGAATTTGACTATATCATTGTCGGCGCAGGCAGCGCTGGCTGCGTCCTCGCCAATCGATTGACCGAAGATGGCCAGTCAACGGTACTCTTGCTCGAAGCGGGCGGCAAAGACACCTCGATGATGATCCACATTCCAGTCGGATACGCTCAGACGCTAAAAGACCCTAAGGTCAATTGGTTATACGAAACCGAGCCCGATCCCGGCACCAATGACCGCGTCCATACCTGGCCACGCGGGAAAGTGCTCGGCGGGTCATCCTCGATCAATGGTCTGCTCTACATTCGCGGGCAAAGGCAGGACTATGATGGCTGGGCGCAAATGGGTTTGCGCGGCTGGTCCTATGACGATTTGCACCCCTATTTCCTGCGCAGCCAGCACCAGGAACGGTCTGGCATGGAGGGCCATGCCACGGGTGGCCCCCTCAACGTTTCGGATGTCACAGAGACTCATCCGATTTCAGATGCGGTCATTGAAGCTGGCAAATCGATGGGCCTTGAGCATCGCGATGTGAATGGGGAAGATCAGGAAGGGGTTTGTTATTATCAGCTGACGGTCAAGAATGGGCGACGTTGCAGCGCCGCGGTGGCCTACCTCAACCCAGCCAAGAAACGCCCCAATCTACAGATCGAAACCAAAGCGCTGGCCGCTCGCGTGCGGTTTGAAGGCAAGCGCGCAGTGGCGATTGAATATACACAGAATGGACAGACCAAGACGGCCTCGGCCCGGGCCGAGATCATTCTTTCGGGCGGTGCGATTAACAGCCCACAATTGCTGGAACTGTCTGGCATTGGTCATCCCGAGGTGCTGAAGCAGAACGGCATCGATGTGATTTCGGCTTTGCCCGGCGTCGGTGAAAATTTGCAGGATCATTTCGTTATTGGCAATCGCTACCGACTGAAACCGGGAACGCCATCAGTCAATCAGCAGTCGCGCGGGATCGCAATGATTGGCGAATTGTTCAAATATCTCACACAGCGCAAAGGTCTTCTCACGCTCTCCGCCGCGCATGTCGCGGCCTTTGTCAAAACGCGACCAGAATTGGCCACACCGGATGTCCAGTACCATATCCTGCCGGCGACCATGGATATGGAGCAATTGACTGAAAGCGGCGACATGCAGCTGGAAAAACACCCCGGACTGACCATCGCGCCGTGTCAACTTAGACCCGAGAGCCGGGGCAGCGTTCATATCAAGTCTTCGGCGCACGACCAGCATCCTTCGATTCTGCCAAACTATCTGCATGACCCGCTCGATCAGCAAACCGCGATTGCGGGTCTGCGCTGGGCGCGCAAATTCACTGAACAGGATGTGCTGGCCCAATATATCGAGCATGAACTCGACCCCGGTGAGACCTTGCAAACGGATGACGAACTGCTCGGTTATGCCCGTGAAACGGGCGGGACGATTTATCATCCGGTCGGCACCTGTAAAATGGGCGCCGACGGGGACACCATGGCGGTGGTCGATGATCAGCTGCGCGTGCGCGGGGTTGAAGGATTGCGGGTCATCGATGCCTCAGTGATGCCGCGCCTGGTCAGTGGCAATACAAACGCCCCGACCATTGCGATTGCGGAAAAAGCGAGCGATATGATCCGGGCGGCCGCGAAAGAGAGTGTTACTGCGTAAGTCATGCCTGCCGGAATTCCAATTGAAGCGCTATTTGCGCCCATTTTTGTCGTCTCGGTCGCGATTGAATGGTGGTCGGTGAAATCCGGTCATGCCAAAGGCCGATATGAAACCGCTGACGCCATCACCAGTATGACGATGGGCCTCGGCAACGCCATCGTCGGCACGCTGACAGGGGTTGCCGCCTTATGGATGATGATGCTGGTCTGGCCCTATCGGGTGATGACGGTGCCCGCCACGTGGTGGAGTTTCATCATTGTTTTCGTGCTGTACGATTTTGTCTATTACTGGAAGCATCGCTGGGCGCATCGCATCCGATGGTTCTGGATGGAACATGTCACGCATCATTCCAGCCAACATTACAATCTCAGCACCGCTTTGCGGCAGCCCTGGTTTGGTCCGTTCACGGGACTGATCCTGGTCGGCTGGTCACTGGTCCTGCTGGGCTTTAATCCGGTCTTTATCGGCCTCGCCGGTGGCATCAATCTGGTTTATCAATTCTGGATCCACACCGAAGTCATCGACAAATGTCCGCGCTGGTTTGAAGCCATTTTCAATACGCCAAGCCATCATCGCGTTCATCATGCCACCAATCCGCGATATCTCGATGCGAACTATGCCGGTGTTTTCATTGTCTGGGACAAGATGTTCGGGTCGTTCATTCCTGAACTGGAAGAAGACCGACCGAATTATGGCATTGTCAAACCGCTCAACTCCTACAATCCGATCGTGGTCGCCTTTCACGAATTTGTCGGCCTGGTACGCGATTGTGGATCGGATGGGTTAAAGCCGGTCACCTGGTTCAAACGGGCCGCCAACGCACCAGGCTGGAGCCCGGATGGAGCGCACAATCGCACCGAAGAAATCCGCGCACGCTGGCACGCTGAACGATCGGATTAGGCTGAGAGACGACGTCCAGGTCGGCGAGCGTTCGTGCCCCCTGTTACACCGCCGGTAAGACTTGCGCGTGTTTGACCCGGCCATAAGCGAAACTGGTATCGATGCTGGCAATGCCGGGCACACGTTGCAGCTCTCTGCGGACGAATTGCTCATAATCATCGAGATCCGCCGCAATCACCCGCAACAAGTAATCCGAGCGCCCGGTCATCAACCAGCAATCCATGACTTTTGGCATATTGGTGATGGCCCGCTCAAATGCATGCACCGCCTCGTCACCATGGCGTTCAAGCTTGATCCGGATGAAGACCGTCACGGGCAACCCCCAGGCTTTTTGATCGACCACAGCCGTATAGCCGGTGATCACGCCTTGCTCTTCCAGCAACCGCAACCGCCGCAAACAAGGGCTCGGTGACAGGTTTACGCGCTCTGACAATTCCTGATTGGTGAGCCGGCCATTGGCCTGCAACTCCTGAAGAATCTGGCGATCTTTGCCATCCATGGCGTTTTCCTTGGCAGTTTCTGCCAATATTTAAGCAAATAACTTGCCATTTCGCAAACCTCTGCGGCCGGATTTGGCGTAGTCTGTCAAAACAGGAGACGCACCATGCATGACGATCAATCAACCGGGTTTTCGACACGCGCGATTCATCATGGGTATGATCCATTGAGCGCCGAGGGGGCCTTGACCCCGCCCCTGCATCTGACCTCAACCTTCGCGTTTGAAACTGCCGAACAAGGCGGCGCACGGTTTGCTGGTGAAGCACCAGGTCACATCTATACACGTATCTCAAACCCGACGACCGATTTGCTGGAACGACGCATGGCTTCGCTGGAAGGCGGTGAGGCGGCGGTCGCCATGGCATCAGGCATGGGGGCGATCACTTCGGTCATGTGGAGTTTTCTGCGCAGCGGTGACGAATTGATCACCGACAAGACCTTGTATGGCTGCACATTCTCATTCTTTCAGCACGGCCTGGCCCGATTCGGCATCACTGTGACGCATGTCGATCTGACCAATCCTCTGGCTCTGGAAACCGCGATTTCGGACAAAACAAAAATTGTCTATTTTGAAACGCCGGCCAATCCGAATATGCGTCTGGTTGATATTTCCGCGATCAGCTCCATCGCCAAACGCCATGGGGCTAGAACCGTTGTCGACAATACCTACGCAACACCCGTTCAGACCCGCCCCCTCGAACATGGCGCAGATATTGTTGTTCATTCAGCAACCAAATATCTCGGCGGGCATGGCGATCTTGTCGCCGGCATCGCGATTGGGTCGACAGAAGATATGACCGATGTCCGCATGGTCGGCGTCAAGGACATGACCGGATCTGTCCTCGCCCCGTTCAATGCCATGCTTATCCTGCGTGGTCTGAAAACGCTGGCTCTGCGCGTGGAACGCCATGCGCACAGTGCACAAACCGTCGCCGAAATGCTCTCAGGACATGCCGCCGTCGGGGCGGTGTTCTATCCCGGGCTCCCTGGTTTTTCGCAACACGCGCTGGCAAAGCGCCAGATGAATGGCTTTGGCGGCATGATCGCATTTGAGCTGAAAGGCGGCTACGCGGCCGGCATTGCGATGATGAACCGCCTGCGCCTGATCAGACGCGCTGTCAGCCTCGGCGATGCTGAGACATTGATCCAACATCCCGCCAGCATGACGCATTCCACATATTCACGCGAAGAACGTGAGGCGCATGGCATCAGCGAAGGTCTGGTCCGGATCTCAGTTGGCCTGGAAGACGTATCCGACCTGCTTGACGATTTGCATCAGGCGCTTGGTTCAAACGAAATCGCCGCAGCTTAAAGAATTTTTTCGTTTGCGATCAGTCGCTTTCAGAAAAGTTGTCTCTTCAGACTTGCATTTCGATATATCGAAGCCATTATTTAGATATATCGAAACTGGAGGTCTGCCATGTATTATCACTATCGAATGCGCAAAGCCGCTGCGGCCTACCGAAAGATGCATCGACGCGCCGCCGGTGGACGCCGCCGGCGACCTCTGGATCATGGCGATCTGCGATTGTTGATCCTGGCATTGATCGCCGAGCAGCCTCGACACGGATATGACCTGATCGCCGAAATCGAAGCGCGCTCCGGCGGCGCCTACAAGCCAAGCCCTGGCGTCATGTATCCGGCTCTGGCGGTGATCCAGGATCTTGGTTTGGCCAAAGTTAAAAAAGAGGACGGCAAGCGCGTCTTCTACATCACCGATGTCGGCGCAGCCGAACTGGAAGACTCGGCCGAAACGCTGGCCAAAATCGAGGACCGCCTCGACACCCTCGCCCACCCGGAGTCTGAACTTGATCCGATTGACGTACGTGCCGCCAGCCAGAGACTGCGTCACACATTGTTCAAAACCGTCACGCAGGCCTGGCCCGACACATCTGACTATGAGGCGATTGTCAGTATTCTCAATCAAGCACGGACGGACATCGTCAATCTCGGAGAGAAAACCAAAAAGCCGAATTAGCTGTTCTCGAACACCACGCTGAGATTGTTGGCGGGCATTGTCTCTACCTCAACCAGCCGCAACCCCGCTTCGCGGGCCAATGGGATCAGATCCAGGTCGAGGTCGCGCACGCCCCAGCGCGAATCCCGGCGTTTCAGATCAGCGCTAAACCGAGCGTTCGAGGGCGCAATTTCGCCGGAGCGCGCGAACGGCCCATACAGCATCAGGCGTCCTTTTCGGGCCAGCACGCGACCCGCACCGGATATCAAGCCTGTGGCCGCCTCAAAGGGCGCAATATGAATCATATTGGCGCAGAACAATCCGTCCCACGGCGCCTCGCGTTCGGCCTCCCCCCAGTCGGTCTCTGTCGTATCAATCGTCAACGGGCCAAAAAGCCGGTCATGATTGACATGGGCGCGCCACGCCATCTGACTGGCGCGGCTGATCGGATCGATGTCCGAATAGGTCCAATCAAGCGCCGGCGCAGCATCTGTCAGATGCGCGCCGTGTTCGCCGGTGCCAGAAGCGATTTCAAGCACCCGCCCCTGCTCCGGCATGAGCCGCAGAAACGCGTCTCGCACGACATCCTTATTGCGTCCGATTGACGGCGAAAACCGTCGCCCATCCCCCGTTTCCTGGCGTTTTTCCAAGGCCAGAGGCTGCCCGGATCGGGCTTTTTGATAGTCTGCGTTTTCGTCCGTCATGCTCTGGATCTAGGACATTTGAGATCATTCCGAAAGGCAGATCGAGGGTCTGACGGTTGCAGACAGTTGCGAGCAACCCGGATCAAGATTACCGTTTCAAAAAATATGAGGGGAGACCATGGCTGACTCGAACAAACTGGCGCCAATTCCAAAACCTGCCAGCAAGCCGCTTGTCGGCAATGTTCTTTCTGTCGACGCGTCGGCCCCCTTACAAAGTCTCAAACAATTGGCGGACGAACAGGGCCCGATTTTCTGGCTCGATATGATGGGCACACCCATCGTGTTCGTTTCCGGCGCAGATCTGGTTGAAGAATTGTGTGACGAGAAGCGGTTCGACAAAAGTGTTCGCGGGCCGCTGCGGCGTTTGCGTGTGATTGGCGGCGACGGCCTGTTTACGGGCGACACGACCGCGCCAAACTGGGGCAAGGCCCATAATATTCTGATGCCGACGTTCTCGCAGAAGTCGATGCATGACTATCTGCCTATGATGGTCGATATCGCTGAGCAATTGTTGCTGAAATGGGAGCGATTGAACACCGAAGACGAAGTCGATGTCCCGCGAGACATGATTGGCCTGACCCTGGATACGATCGGTTTGTGTGGTTTCGATTATCGCTTCAACTCGTTCTATAGCGACGATTTTCACCCGTTCATTGACGCTCTGACGCGCACGCTGGAAATCGCGATGATGCAGCGCGGTTTGCCGTTTGAAGATTTTTTCCTGCGCAAGCGCTTGAAACAACTCGAGCGCGATGTCGGTTACATGAACACGCTGGTGGATGACATCATTCGCGAGCGCCGAAAAACCGGCGGTGATCAGACCGATTTGCTGAACTTCATGTTGGCGGGCAAAGATCCGATCACTGGCGAAGGCCTGTCAGATGAGAATATCCGCTACCAGATCAACACATTTCTGATCGCGGGCCACGAAACCACGTCCGGCATGTTGTCGTTCGCGATCTATTATCTGCTCAAGAATCCGGACGTATTGAAACGCGCTTATCAGGAAGCGGACGACGTGCTCGGTCGCGACGTGTCCATGCCGCCAAGCATGGCACAAATTGGCCAACTCAAATATGTGAGAGCGGTCCTGCTTGAGGCCTTGCGGCTTTGGCCGACCGCCCCGGCCTTCAGTGTCGCACCGTTCGAAGATGAGATTGTCGGCGGAAAATATCCGTTGCCGAAGGGCACATTCATCAGCGTGCTGGGCTTGTCCCTGCATCGCGACACCAGCGTCTGGGGCGATCAGCCTGACGCGTTCAATCCGGACAACTTCATGGGGGATGCCGAAGCCAGCCGCCATCCTGCCGGATACAAACCCTTCGGCAATGGCCAGCGCGCCTGTATTGGACGACAATTCGCGATGCAGGAAGCGGTCATGGTCTTGGGCATGATCCTGCAACGCTTCCAATTGTTCGATCACACGGACTATCAACTCAAAATCAAAGAGACGCTGTCCCTCAAGCCCGATGAGTTCAAAATCAAGATTCGTGTCCGCGACGATATTGTGCGCGGTACGGGGCCATCCACAAAGACACAAACAGCGACAGATGACAGCGCGGCACGCGCGCAGCGCCCAAAACATGGCACGCCGCTGACCATCCTTTACGGGTCGAATCTCGGCACCACCGAAGGGCTCGCGCGCGAAGTCGCTCAAACCGCAGAATTCAATGGCTTTTCTGTCACCATGGCGGCCCTGGACGAACAGGTCGGAAGTCTGCCAACCGACGGCGCTGTGATCGTGCTCAGCGCATCTTACAATGGCGCCCCGCCAAACAATGCGGTCAAATTCCTCGACTGGCTCGACACGGCCAAAGCCGGCGCAGCGGACGGTGTCTCCTATGTTGTCTTTGGCTGCGGCAGTCGCGATTGGGCCGCGACGTTTCAGACCATCCCCCGCCGGATTGACGAGCGTCTGCAGGCGCTTGGCGGACGCCGTCTGGCGGATCGCGCCGAAGGCGATGCCAGGGACGACCTGGACGGTCAGTTTCAAACCTGGCTCGAAACCTTGTGGCCAACGCTTGGCGAGGCATTGGACATTGGGGTCGATTTCTCCAGCCCGATCGCTTCTGAACCCTTGTACAAGGTCGAGATCGCCGAGAGCGTCACCGCCAATCCGGTCGCCAATATGGCTGGCGCCATCGATATGCGGATCCTGGCCAATCGCGAATTGCAGAATCCGGTCGCGGGCAGCAAAGAAGTCCGCTCGACCCGACATATCGAAATCGAGCTACCGGAGGGCGTTACGTATGAGCCGGGCGATCATCTCTGTGTCGTCCCCAAGAACCCGCCTGAACTGGTTGAACGCGCATTGAAACGCATCGGAATCGACGCGGATGCCTATATTCGCATTGAATCGCGGAGCCAAATGCGCGGTCCGTTTCCCAGTGGCAGCACTTTCTCAGTGCGCCGACTGGCGGAGCGATATGGCGAATTGCAAGCGGTCGCGACGCGCAAGGATATCAGCGTCCTGGCGGCGCATACGCATTGCCCGGACAGCAAACCCAAACTCGAAGCCCTCGCCGCGCCTGAGCGCGATGGTGTCGATTTGTATCGCCGTGAGGTGCAGGCGAAACGCAAGTCAGTTCTGGACATTCTTGAGGAATTCCCGGCCTGCGAACTGCCCTTCGGCATCTTCCTGGAACTGATACCGTGGCTAACGCCGCGCTATTATTCGATTTCCTCATCCATGTCCGCGCAACCGGATCGGTGCTCGATCACCGTGGGTCTGGTCGAAGGTCCGGCGCGGTCTGGTACGGGCATCTATCAGGGCGTTTGCTCAACGCATCTTTCGCGCCTATCGGAAGGCGACATTGTGCAAGCTGTTGTGCAGGCTCCGAGCACGGCATTCAGGCTGCCCGAAGACCCGTCAGTGCCCATCGTGATGATCGGTCCGGGAACCGGTCTCGCACCGTTTCGAGGGTTCATTCAAGCGCGCCAGGCGGCGAAAGCCGACGGTGCCAAGCTTGGTGATGCCATGCTCTTCTTTGGCTGTCGGCATCCGGAGCAGGATTTCATTTATGAAGACGAATTGACGGCCGCCGACGCCGCTGGCCTGATCGAACTGCATACTGCTTTCTCGCGCGCGCAAGCCGAACGAGTTTACGTTCAGGATGTTCTGCGCCAGCAGCAAGACAAGGTCTGGAAGCTGATCGAAGCTGGTGGCACCGTCTATGTCTGCGGCGATGGCGCCAGTATGGAACCGGATGTCCGGCGCACGCTCACCAAACTGTACGCCGAACAGACTGATGTCAGCTTTGCCGAAGCCGAGGTCTGGATGGAAGAGTTCGCCTCAAGCGGCCGATATGTGCTCGACGTCTGGGCCGGTTGAGCGTTTCGACACGCGCCCCTATCCGCGCGCTTCGAAGCGATCTCTCAAGACAGGTTTGAGGATTTTCCCGTTGGCGTTGCGCGGCAATGGTTCATCCTGAAACTGAATTTCCACGGGCACTTTGAACGCGGCCAATTGATTGCGAACGTGCGCCCGCAATTCGTCTTCGCTGGCATTCATACCCGGCTTCAGCTGCACCACAGCGCCGACTTCCTGGCCTAACACTTTGTGCGGGATACCGACCACGGATGCATCCATGACCGCGGGATGGTCATACAGCGCGCTTTCAACCTCAATACAATAGATGTTTTCGCCGCCACGGATCAGCATGTCCTTGGCGCGATCAACGAGATATAGAAACCCTTCCTCATCCAGACGCGCCAGATCCCCGGTGACCACCCAGCCATCGATAAATGTCTCGGCCGACGCGTCCGGCTTGTTCCAATAGGCTTTGCAATTCATTGGACCTTTGCACCAGAGCTCACCGACCTCCCCCGCCGGCAAGACGACGCCGTCAGGGTCGACAATCTTGTACTCAACCGCGCCGGGAGGCGCGCCGGCGCTGTTCGGCCGATTGACATAGTCTTCGCCGAGATTGACCGATGAAGTGGCGCACGTTTCGGTCATGCCCCAACCATTGCCGGGCGCGGCCTCTGGGAAGCGCTTCTTGATCGTCGCAACCAGTTCCGGGGCCGATGGCGCGCCACCATATGAGACCGCTTTGATCGATGACAAATCGTATTTGTCGCGGTCCGGATGCTCCAGCAACTGCCAGGCAATTGCCGGAACGCCGCCGACATTATTGATGCTTTCACGCTCAATGATGGGCAGCGCTTCGCCTGCATCCCATTTGTACATTGAGACGATCTTATTGCCTTGAAGCATGCTCGGAATGAGAACCGCAAACGCCCCTGTGGCATGGAAGAATGGAATTGCGAGCAGGGTTGCATTCTGCTCGTTCGGATCGGGCTCTGGCGGTTCCTCACCGCGGCGCAGCAACATTCGCATCTGGCATGTCAAAGAATTCAACATGTTCGAAATGATCGCCCGATGGGATGCCAATGCACCTTTCGGACGGCCTGTGGTTCCAGACGTGTACATGATGGTCGCATCATCATCGGGTTGCAGCTCAACATCAGGCAATCCGATCGCCTCCAGGTCTGCCCAACGTCCGGCGGGCCCAATCAGCGATTCCATATCGTGCAAATTATCACCATCCAGTGCGTCGCCAGCGCGGGCCACGATGATATCTTTCAAGTCCGGGAGGTTTCCGATCTCGTCCTGGATCCGGGCCAGGATATGTGGATCCACAACCGCAATTTTTGCCCCGGAATCTTTCAATCCATAAGCCAGCTCATCGCCCGTCCACCAGGAATTCATCGGCGTCGCGATGGCACCGATCGACAGGGCGGCGAAAAACGGCACCGGCCATTGCGGGAAGTTTCGCATGATCACCGCGACGCGATCCCCCTTCTCGACGCCGAACTGCTCGCGCAGGGCTTTGGCAAAATGTTCCACAGCGCGCGTGAACGCCGCATATGTCACGCGCTCATCTTCGTAGACGAGATAATCGCGGGCACCGAATTGCGGCTCAGCCAATTCCAGAATGGTGCGAATGGTCGGCGGTGCGTTGACATAGATCTTCATCGGCACGCCGCCGACAGTGCCATCGCCAAGCTTCAGGGGCGTGTCAGATGCGGCTAGTGCGGCATTGGCCTGCGCAATTGAAATTACGGGCCAGCCGTCTGGCAAAGCTGCTGCGACCATGAATATCCTCCGGGTGATTTTTATTATTCACACCGGATATGCGGCAAGCTTGCCCCCTACGGAAGGGGCGACGCTGCGGCAGGCCTGTTTTTGTGAGAGATTTCGGCAGGTTTACTCGTCAAACGCGAGCAAAACGTCCGCTTCGAGATAGATGCCACTGTCAAACTGTTGATAGGCGTCCAGCGCCAGGACCAATGGTTGAATGGGCTCGACCAAAACAGTTGGAATGTCCGGCACATCGCTCAGAACAAATTGCGGCTCGGTCTCCGCATAGATTTCTGACCTGGATTCAGGTTCCGGATTCATCATGAAAACACCGATGAATGCGAGGGTTCCAGCGACAAACACCGTCAAGAAGGATTGCATTTTGGGGACAACTCCCAACTACTCTACACTGCCCCCACGAGCAAAACCTATGCCAGACTCCCTAATTTGGCGAGTTACATTTTGCAGATATTTTTAAGAAAGTTGAAACTTTTTCAAAACGCCCAACGCAAACCAGCGCTGACCAAGGGTCAGCGCTGGCGCTCAGACTCGATAGACGCCGCATTCTGCGGCAGAGGCTGAAATCCTATTTTCCGAAATCGCAGAACCGGACCGTGCGTTCTGTGCCATCTGGCTCGGTCAGGTCATAGCTTGGCCCCGTCAGTTCGGCAGAATCGCACAAGTATCCGATCTGATACATGTCGAGAATATAGTCATTTTCCGGGGTTAGCGCATTCTCAAACATGATATCCGCAGCGGTCTGATGCTCGCCCAGGCGGAAGCGCTTCTTGAACGCTTCCATCGGAGAATGCTCATTCATTTCAAGACTGCCATTCAGGCTCGTCGCTTCTCCGCGCGCATAATCGCGCAGTTCTGACGCGGCGTCTGCTTTGGCATGATCAGGATATGTTTCAATAAACTCATCCAGCGCTTCGATGGCGCCCCAGACTTGATTGCCATCCCCCATTTTAAGCTCAGCCATGCGATACAACGCCTCGGCCTTTTCATCATCGCTGGCGGTCTGCATTCCAATCAGTTGTTCGAGGCGAAGGATCGCCGCTTGCTCATTGCCGGCCGCGACCAGGTCATCGACCGTCCCCATGGCGAGCTCGAACGCACTCGGCTCGACCACCGTCGGTGGTGTTTCAACAATAACGGGTTCGGTATCGACTGGCGTGGATGCACAAGCTGTCGCCAAGGCCAGCAATGGGGCTGCGAAGAATAAGCGCATGGTTGATTCCCTCTCTGATTAGATCATCTCATGTTTGTCGGATGGGGTGGCAAGAACAAGGCAGAAATCAGGAGAGGCTTGGATCATCACACCAGACCGCCTCGCTGACATCATCGCGCATATCTCCATACTGATGAACCGGCGATGCTTCAGGCCCGTCCGCGGCGTCGCAGATGAAGCCGCCTTCCCGCAACAAATAGACTTGCGCTTCATTCGGCGTCAAACCAGACCCGCGATAGCGTGCCGCGCCAGCCGCAACCTCTCCCATCAAGACTTTGTCATCGAACCAGTCGGAGTGATTTTGAAGGCGCGCCAAGCGACGTTGGGCAGACTCGATTTCTTCTGCGACAAAGATCATCCGCCGTGTCGCCATCGCCGCCCGGGAGTCTTCCGGCTGCAGCTGTCCAAACGTCTCAAAATCGCGCAAGGCGCCGGGCAAATCAAATCGGGCATCCAGGCGCTTTTCAGCACGCATCCATAACAGATCCGCGCGTTGCACGTCGGTCAGATCCTGACGCGCCAACAATATGCCAAGCTCACGGTCACTTGCGGCGATGCTGGGGTTTTCAGAGAGCCGCGAGACTTCTGTGTCGAACAGCATTTGATCCATGCTGGCCGGAACAGTTTCACATGCGACGGCAACCGCGCACAAAAACGGCAAGAATACCCTGAAATCCATGCAAGCTCCTGTTGCAATCTGATGGTTCGAGCAACAGGCATTGGCAGCCGACTAAGGCCGAAAAACGGCAGCGGCTGTTACAGTAACATTAGGCGCGTGCGAAGCGTTCTATCTCGGCAACATCACCCCGCCCTAACGCTTCAATTGCGCGGGCGGCGATGTGGCGCGCGGTCAGACGGGCTTCTTCATACATCAAGTCCGGTTTGTCCTGGTCCTGAAATGTATCGGGCAAATGCAGGGTGCGCACTTTCAGTCCGCTATCAAGCGCACCAATGTCAGCCAGATGGTGCAAGACAAAAGCGCCAAATCCGCCCCGCGCGCCTTCTTCGATTGTGATCAGAACCTCGTGCTCCTTGGCCAGGCGCTCAGTCAGCTCGGCGTCGATCGGTTTGGCGAACCGGGCATCTGCAACCGTACAGGACAATCCCTGCGCTGCGAGCATTTCGGCAGCCTTCAGAGATTCTTGTAAGCGTGCGCCATAGGACAGGATCGCGATCGACGTGCCCTGGCGGACAATTTTACCTTTGCCGATTTCAAGCGGCGTCAGTTTTTCAGGCATGGCAACGCCATAGCCTTCACCGCGTGGATAGCGGAACGCCGATGGCCGATCATCGATTTCATTCGCCGTCGCGACCATGCGGGCCAGTTCGGCCTCATCCGACGCCGCCATACAGATCATCCCGGGCAAAGCGCCAAGATATCCGATATCAAAGCTGCCGGCATGTGTTGGTCCATCGGCGCCAACCAGTCCGGCGCGGTCGATTGCAAACCGCACGGGCAGGCTTTGAATGGCGACATCATGGACCACCTGATCATAGCCACGTTGCAGGAAAGTCGAATAGATCGCGGCATAGGGCTTCATGCCATCTGCGGCCATGCCCGCGGCCATAGTCACCGCATGTTGTTCGGCGATGCCGACATCAAATGCTCGATCCGGATAGGCCTTTTGGAAGATGTTGACGCCGGTGCCCGAGGGCATCGCGGCGGTGATCCCACATATCTTGTCATCCGTGGCCGCCAGTTTGACGAGGGTTTCACCAAACACATCCTGAAATTTCGGAGCATGAGCTTGCGTTTTTTGCTGCTCGCCCGTGACGACATTGAATTTCGACACACCGTGATACTTGTCGGCGCTGTTTTCAGCGGGCGCATATCCGTGACCTTTCTGGGTGACGACATGCACCAGAACCGGGCGTTGCATCTGTTTGACGTTTTCCAGGACCGGCAGCAGGACGTCCAGGTCATGCCCATCAATTGGGCCGACATAATAGAAGCCCAGCTCTTCGAACATCGTACCGCCCATGGCAAAGCCACGCAGATATTCCTCGGCTTTCCGGGCAGGGTTTTCCAGGCCAATTGGCTTGACGACGGATTTCGCCAACCGCCTTAGGCCGCGATACTGTCGGCTCGAGACCAGGCGACTGAAATAGTGGCTCATCGCGCCAACAGGTGGCGCAATCGACATGTCATTATCGTTGAGAATGACCACTTGGCGCTTTTGATCTCCGCCAACATTGTTCATGGCCTCATAGGCCATGCCGGCCGTCATCGAGCCGTCACCAATCACAGAGACGACATGATTATTGTGCCCTTGTATATCTCGCGCTGTTGCAAAGCCGTGCGCGGCAGAGATCGATGTTGAGGCGTGTGCTGCACCAAACGGATCATACTCACTCTCAGCGCGTTTGGTGAAGCCGGACAAGCCGCCCCCCTGGCGCAAGGTACGAATACGGTCGCGGCGGCCGGTCAAAATCTTGTGCGGGTAGCATTGATGTCCGACATCCCAGATCAGTTTGTCCTTGGGCGTGCGGAAAACAGCGTGCAGCGCCACGGTCAGCTCAACCACGCCGAGGCCGGCGCCGAGATGGCCTCCGGTCACAGAAACAGCGTCAATGACTTCCTGACGGACTTCATCCGCGATTTGCTTGAGGTCGTCGCGCGATTTGTCTTTCAAATCGTCGGGGCTCTGAATCTCGTCCAGCAATCGGGTGTTTTTCCGGTCTGTCATCAGGCGCTCTCCCAAAAGCAACAACCATGGTTTTGTGACTTTAGTGTTTTCTGTCCAAAACAAAATCAACTGATTGCAGCAAGATATTGGCGCGATTGCGGAAAATTGCGAGGTGTTCTTTGGCTTGCGCGGCGAGGAGCCGCACCCGCTCGCGCGCCTGTTCGACCCCTAGAAGTGTAACAAAATTGGCCTTTCCAGCCGATTCATCGGTCCGCAGGGGCTTTCCGACATCGGCTTCATCGCCCGTTGCGTCCAAGAGGTCATCCGAAATCTGATAGGCCAGACCAAGATCATGTGCGAAACCGTGCAGCGCCTGCCGTTCGACCTCATTGGCCCCGCCGATGATCGCTCCCGCTTCGACAGAATAAGAGATCAGGGCCCCCGTTTTGAGACGCTGCATGCGCGTAATGGTATTCAAATCGCGCGGACTTTCATCCTCTAGCATATCAATCATCTGCCCGCCCACCATACCGAGCGCGCCGGAATTGTCCGCGAGCCGTTCGAGCAGTTTCAGCCGCACATGTGGATCTTGATGCGTGTCGCGATTGGCCAATATCTTAAATGCCAGGGTCAGCAAGGCATCGCCCGCAAGGACCGCAGTCGCCTCATTGAAAGCTTTGTGAACGGTCGGCTGACCCCGCCGAAAATCATCGTCATCCATACATGGCAAATCGTCATGGATAAGCGAGTAGCAATGTACACATTCGAGCGCCGCGGCGGTCCGTAACAGGCTCTTTTCGGGCGCTTCAAACATCGCCCCGGTCTCAATCACGTAAAATGGCCGCATGCGTTTGCCATTGGCAAGCGCCGAGTGGCGCATGGCGCGCATCAAATCGGCTTCAGGCCCCTGCGCGGGCGGGATCAGTTGATCGAGCGCCACAGTGACGCGATCCGCAATTTCGGTCAGGCGTCGACCAAAGTCAGGATCGCCATCCGCGGCCATCAGTCAAAGCTCGCTGGCTCGGTTTTCGGTTCGCCGTCGGCCCCTTGCACAATCTGTTCGACTTTTAATTCCGCAGATTTCAAGCGCGAGGCACAGTGTTTCTTGAGCTCTGCGCCGCGTTCATAAATGGCGATGGACTTTTCCAGCTCGACATCCCCTTGTTCCAGCTGGCGGACGATCGTCTCCAGTTCAGCCAGCGCTTCTTCGAAGCTCATATCTTTGACGGGTTTTGCCTTGGTCGCCATGCTTTGGTCCCAGCTCTTTCAAGTTAGGGCGGCACCCTAGAACCGGATCGCACGCGCCTCAATGGCGATTTCAGGATTTTCCACGATATTCGTAGATCCGGAAGCTCCAATACTTGTCGCCGCCATCATACGTGCAAACCCAACCGAGGCGTCGCAAGGGACGACGCAGCATGCGGTTGAACCAGCCATGTGCGGCCAGATAGACCGATTTTCCATCTGCAGCATCGTGCAAATGTTGAGCAGCCTGGCCGGCACGAGCCCGCGCTTCGGTGACATTTTCATCATCAAGCGAGTGCCCCCGCAACCAGAATGATCGGGCCAGAACATTCCACGTTTTGGGTAAAAATCTGCGGGTTTTGAATCGCGGTGGCGGCAATGGCGCTTCATTGAAGATCGCGTGCGGTTGCGGCGTACGCCCCTCGGTCGCGCGCTCCGCCGTTTCGATCGCGCGCGGACGTTCCGAACTCAAAACCAGTTCGACATCCCGGACTTGCGCAATCAGTTTCGCAGGGACGGATTGTCCCTTGTCCAGGCTTCCCGATTCGTATTGTTCCCACCATTCGCGATATTGCTGCCAGGTCAGTTTCGGCCCGGCCGTGCGGTCAAGAGCTGGCCGACCGTGCCTCGAAATGATGATCGGCCCCCGCCGCACCTTGGTTTTGTCAGCCCGATCCGTAATGGCAAACCCCATAGCAAAACTGCTGACTCGCGGATTAGACAGCTTGCAGGTTCGCTTCAAGCCTCTTCATCAGGAAACCGGTCGGTTTTGCAAAGCCTTTATGAAGCCGCCTGCCCGACCTTTGAAGCTGGTATCAACGGCGGCAATCTGATCCATACGTCGCCGCGCACGCGCCATGAGCGACCCAGCGGGGCTTGGCATGATCTGCTCACCGATTCGCCAGACTTTGCCGGCCACGCGCGCCGGTGTTAGCGGCACCGCACTGCCGGACAAGACCCCAGATTCGATGGGCAACTGCAGATTCGAATAGTGCCGCTTATAGTGATCCAGACCTGGCCCTGAATCATAAACATCAAGCCCATGTTGGCTCATCGCGCGCAAAACTTCCTGCATCAACATGTTGCCGGGCGAATACGTCCCAAAGGATGGATCAAACGCTGTGATCCAGCCATGCAATACGGTATTGGATTGGAGGTTTAACTCTGCCGCAGCGAATTCCTCTCCGAAGTGAAGGCTGCTCAGCCGCGCGCGCAAACGCCGCCCTTCGAACCTGCGCAACCGATCAAACAGCGCCTGGGTCCAGGGGGCGTTCAGAACATCATAAAGACCGGTGCGCGCGTATTGCGCCCGCTTGAGCGTCATCAGCCGCTGAAACGTCGCATCTGTACGATCGCTCCAGCGGAACTCGAACCCCTGGAACTCGCGCTCGACATTGCGATAGACCCGACGCATCTTTTTAAAGTGTTTTGGCCAAAGGGTTTGCTGTTCATCGAAATAGGCATCCCAACCCTGCGCCAGACTGGTAATATTGGCGCCTTTGCGTGTCATTCCCGGCGTGGCGGCCACGCGCAAAGGCTGAAATCCCTGGCTCGTAATGCCAGAAATATCAAAGCCGGAGAGAATTTCCTGCGCCGATATTTCAGTGTCTTCAGAAACAATCGGACCGTGCCAGTCTGAAAACGGGGCGCCGATCGGACGGGCCCAGTTGCCGGGCCGAATATGCAGCGCCCATACCGCGAACACGCCGCCTTTGTCGGATGCAAATCCGATCCGCGTATCGTCTCTGACTTCGCCGACCATGCGGGCAAAATCGGGATCAAAAAAAGGATCGTCATAAATGGCGCGAGCATCGCGCAAGGCTGCATATGTCTGCCATTGTTCAGCAGACAGGTCTTGCGGACGATACAGCTCGAATTTCACGATCCAACGGCCTCGTTAATCCAACATGCGAATTGATCTGCAATTCACATACCGAATAGCCGTCGAATTAAGGTGAATTTGGCCGTTTAAATTTCGCCTAAAGTCCGCGCCAAACGCGCTTTTTCATACAGGGTTCAGCGTCGGCGCGACCACATCGATAGAATGAGAACAAGACCGTATCCGCGCGTCCGATCAGATTCTGATACGGAACAAAGCCGACAGAGGCCTGATCTGGCGCCCACCCGGATCGCGGCGGGCACCCGGCCTGATTGATAATGTTCTGCTCATTTGCCGGACAGTGCCCGGTCGGATTGCGTCCATCCATCGAATTGTCCCGATTATCGCCCATGAACAGAAAATGGCCCTCGGGGACGGCAAAGGTGATCGAGATATTGGTTCCAGTCTCGCCATCAATATCATGGCTGACCCAGGACGCGTCGCCATAGGATTCGGTAAATTCGGCCGCGGTCACGAAGCGTCCATCATCATGTTGACGATAGCGAACCCGGCGATTGAACGTGCGCTCAATCGGGACGCCATTGATGGCCACGGGTTGCCCGTCACGCACTTCGACAATGTCGCCCGGCAGACCGATTATCCGTTTGATCATCACCCGGGCTGTGTGCGTATGCTCGAACACAGCGACATCACCGCGTTTCGGCATGCTGGAAAAAATGCGTCCATCGGGAAGCGGCACATACCGTCCAAGGCTGAAAGGCATGGAATTACGCGAATACCCATAAGCAAACTTATTCACCGTCACGCGGTCCCCGACCTGCAGATTTGGCACCATGCTTTCGGACGGAATAACCCGCAATTCATAGAACAACCCTGAAAAGATCAGAAAGATCGGCACGAAAATGGACAGCGTGATCCCCCATTCGCGCAGCTCCTTGATCGCTTTTTGCTGAAGAGTCAGGGCCACTTCACCTTCGCCGTCCGGCTGTTTAACGTCGTCCTTCATGACAATCGCACCGCCGTTCCATAGGCGAGCAGTTCGGCCGAACCGCCCATAATCATGCTGGTTGTGACGCGCAGACAAATCACAGCATCCGCACCTTTGCGACTTGCGTCCGCGGCCATGCGATCAATCGCCTGCTCGCGCGCTTCTGCCATCAGTTTGGTATATTCCGGCACTTCGCCCCCCACCAGGTTGCGTAAAGCAGCCATGATATCGCGTCCGAAAAACCGCGTTCGGACCGTATTACCTTTGACCGTTCCGATGATTTCGGCAACTTCGCGGCCGGGCACAGATTCGCCCATGGTCACAATCATGTTGAGCCTTTCTCACTGATCGACATGTTTGGAATAATGGTCGTCTTCAGCACTATTCAATCGATCGACAATCACTTTTGCCAGAAGCACGAGAAACCCTAATCCGACAAGGCCCGGAATCAGTAGAACACCCCACAAGGGGGCCCCTGCCTCATGACTGGCCTGATTTATCGCAAATCCGATCCCGAACAGGACCAACCCGCCATAGACCACGCCACCCAGAACGATTAAGCTGATGCCAATGGCAAACCAGCCTTTCGTTTTTCCGGATTCTTGCATCGCGATCTCCTCTACCGTCAGACTCACAGCGGTTTAGACTTATCGCCCTGTTCTTGTCGAGAACATGGCAGGTCGCAGATCAGTTTTTTGCGCTGTACCAGGCAATGCCGTCCGAATCCAATGATCGACGGGCCGTGCCTTCAGAGATCAGATAATTGAGGTGCGCGATCGCCTCGCCTGTGGCCATAGACAGCACATCGTCGCCAATCCGGCGTCCGAAGATGGCCGGAAACACATCGACCACGCGTCGCGGTTCTTGTTCAAGCCTTTGGGACAATCGCTTCAATGCAATTCCATGGCCTTTGATGAGGTGATCCAATCGCGTGTGAGCGCCGAGGAAAGGCTCATTATGCGCTGGCAATACGAGCACATCATCTGGCAGTTCCGATTTCAGTTTTTCGCAGCTTTCCAACCAGTCCCGCAATGGATTGGCCTCAGGTTCGGTTGGGAACACGGAAACGTTCGATGAAATCCGCGGCAAAAGCTGATCGCCGGAAATCACCACATTCAGTTCTGGACAGTACAGACAACTGTGTTCGGGCGAATGGCCATGACCGGTAATTACCCGCCAGGACTTGCCCGCCATTTCGAACGTGTCCTCATCCTCAAGCCGATGGTACGCATCCGGCATGCGGGAAACGCCGCGGCCGTATCCGCCAAAGCGTGATTTATAGGTGTCGATCTGATCTTCGGTCCAGCCGGATTCTTGATAGAAGGCGGTTCCAGCTTCCGGCGCCTCGCGTCCGGTATCTGCAACCAGCATGCGGCAGGTGACATATTCGAGCCGGCTGATCCAGAATTTGGAAGCCGGGAATTTCCGACTGAGCCAGCCGGCATTGCCAATGTGATCCGGATGCATATGCGTGACGATAACTCGCCAGACCGGTCGCCCCTCTAGTTTTTCGTCAAAGATCTTGCGCCAGGCCGTTTTGGTATCGTCCATCGGCATCCCGGTATCGACAATGGTCCAGCCTTTTTCACCATCATCGATCAGCCACAAATTGATCCATTGCAGCGAGAAAGGCAGCGGCATGCGCACCCAGTGAATGCCAGGCGCGACTTCCATCGTGTCACCAACCTCCGGCGTATCTTTGCCGAAAGGATAGCTGAGCGGCGCACGTCCCGCTGTTTTGCCTTCAAATCCGTCCATGCTGATATTCTGACACGTCTGCTGGTGCGGACCAATCCGTCACCATGCGGAATGCCCATACGACAGACGTTTAGCGGGAAGCGACCTTGGTGACTTTCGTCCCTTCGATACTGACCCCGGCCATCAAACCGCGTTGATCGAAGATAAAGGCGTAGGCATCGTCCTGAAGCGTCGATGAAGACAGGTTTTCCGCAACACCGGCATTGACGACGACAACGGTCGGTCCGACGCCGATTTCCCAACCGTCCGACTCTTCGAGATACTGTAACGCATTGTCATTCATCAGAAAGACCGCATAGCCGTAGGACTGCGCCCCGGCCTGTAAGCCCCAGGATCCTGTGAATGAGGTGTAATAGCCCGTGGTTTGCCCGGATTTGCGGAGCTCACCCTCACCATAGGCGCCGCCAAATACCAGGCCAGCCTTCACGATGGAGGGGAATATCAAGACCGCGCGTGATTGCCGCGAAATGGCGGCGGCTGCCGGATTTTCTCGGACCAGCTTGTTCAAGGCTTGCGAGCTTGATGCGGTAATATCCGCCTGTGAGGCTGGTGAGCTCGCTGTCGTTGAACACGCTGAAATCACAGGCAGCGTAACGAGCGCCGCAGCAACACCTATCCATTTCAATGCACGCATGATCGTCTCCTGTTTTTATTCATGTTTTGCCGCGCAGTGCGCCTAAATCAATGCAATTGCAACTTTACATATTTGTCATTCTAGCATTCGACGACGTTCACAGCCAAACCGCCCTGGCTGGTTTCTTTATACTTGGACGACATATCGAGACCCGTCTGGCGCATGGTTTCGATGACCTGATCCAGGCTGACTTTTCCCTGCCCGGATTGGTGCAACGCCAGACGCGCCGCATTCACGGCTTTCACGGTTCCAATGGCATTGCGTTCGATACACGGGATCTGAACCAGCCCGCCGACCGGGTCGCAGGTCAAACCAAGATTATGCTCCATTCCAATCTCAGCCGCTGACAGGCATTGAATCGGCGTCGCGCCCCAAACCGCTGCCAAGCCAGCTGCCGCCATGGAACAGGCCACGCCCACTTCGCCCTGACAGCCCATCTCGGCGCCGGAAATCGATGCGCGCTGTTTGTACAGCAAGCCGATGCCTCCGGCGACGAGCAGAAAACGTTGCGCTTTGATGCGAACGGGGGCGCCATCATCATCGCAGCAATAGTGACGCAACACGGCCGGGAGTATGCCCGCCGCACCATTTGTCGGCGCCGTCACGACACGTCCCCCCGCGGCATTCTCTTCATTCACCGCCATCGCGTAGACATTGAGCCAATCGAACAAGGCCTCGCGTTCATTCACACCCGCGCCCGCTTTCAGCTTGCGATAAAGATCCGGCGCACGTCTCTCGACGTCCAACCCGCCTGGCAGGGTCCCGTCTGTATGCAGCCCGCGTTCAATGCAGGCGAGCATGGTGTCGGTGATTAAATCCATCTGCGCCAGCGTTTGCCGGCGCGCGCGTCGCTCGTCTTCGTTCGCCAGCATTAATGCATCAATTGGCATCGCATTGGCGTCGCACAATGCATGAAGTTCAGCCGCCGATCCGAAGGCGAAAGGCGATCGCGCGCGATCATCAATCACATCATCCTTGGCAGGGAGTGACAAACGTCTGGCAGACGCCACGAACCCGCCGCCAGTTGAATAGTACACGCGCTCGAAATCCGGCACATCCGCGCTCGGATCCGCGAACAGGCGCAGCGCCATGCCGTTCGGATGCAGGTCAGGCACGATGTCGCCACGATAAAGCAGATCGCCAAGTGGGTTGAAGGCGACGGACGGTCCACCATCCAAAACCAGCGTCTTGGTCTGTATCGCCATGTGAAACGCCGCTTCGGCGGCATCCGGTTCAGCGGTCTCCGGTTCGAACCCCAACAGGCCGAGAATGACCGCCTTATCCGTGCCGTGGCCAATTCCGGTCAGGGCCAATGAGCCTTGCAGCTCGACTTCCACCCGCTGCATGCCCTCTAATTGGCCGAACTTACGCGCCTGACGCAGAAACCGTTTGGCAATCCGCATTGGGCCCACCGTATGGGACGAAGACGGCCCGAGGCCGACGCGAAACAAATCCAAGACTGAAAGCATCGCATCCTACTCTCGCAATACGAGGGCTACCCCTACGATCCCCTTGCCTTACGAGCAAGCCCGCGCAAATGTCGCTCAAAACAGCACTCGGGAGCAAATCATGACCAGGATTAATCGTCGGCAAATATTGCAATCTGGCAGCGCGGTCGCGGCGCTGGGCGCGCTGGGCGCTTGTGCTGGAAGCGATCCTGATTCATCTGAAATCGAAGTCGATACACCGCCGGTGACCGTGGAAGCAAAACCGAGCGGCTATTCGGCGACCGCAATTCCGGATGGCCTCGAACAAGTGGCAATGCTGGCCTCAGGCGAAACCACATCCTTGGCGCTAACCGAAGCCGCGATCGCGCGCGCCAAGGCCACACAGCCCTTGATCAATGCCATCGCGACCGAGACTTATGAAGACGCGCTCGAAGCCGCAGCCACGCCGGCGAGCGGCGCCTATGGCGGCGTGCCGACCTTCATCAAGGATCTGTTGGACTGGAAAGGAGCGCAGACGCTTTATGGGTCGCGCGCATTTCGCGGCTACATCGCTTCTGAAGATGGCGAATTTGCAAAAGCCTGGCGCAAAGCCGGAATTGTGAATCTCGGAAAGTCGACCAGCCCCGAAATGGGATTGATTTCCTCGACTGAACCTCTGGTCACCGGCGCGACGCGCAATCCGTATGATTTGAGCCGCATACCGGGCGGATCATCTGGCGGCGCAGCGGCGCTTGTGGCGGCGCGCGTTGTCCCCTTTGCTCATGCCAGCGATGGCGGTGGCTCTATCCGCATCCCGGCGGCGTGTTGCGGATTGTTTGGCCTCAAACCGAGCCGCGGAGCATTGCCCATCAGTCGCGATTCCGGGCCCGTCGATATCTCGGTCAATCACGCCGTGACGCTGACCGTTCGCGACAGCGCCGCATTGTTCGCGGCGGCGGAGGTTGACCTCGAAACAGATCTTGCACGCACGGGAAATATTACCGGGCCCAACAGCCGGCGGCTCAAAATCGCTTATGCGCCGACTCCGACGACGGACGCCACCCTCGATGCGGAAACGCAGGCCGGACTGGATCGAACAGCGCAGCTCTGCAAGGATTTGGGGCATGAGGTGATCGACTATGTGATGCCAACGGATGGTGCCAAGTTTTCGGATGCCTTCCTGCTTTACTGGGCCGCCGGTGCCGCGAGCTTTGCGCAGCAAGCCAGCGCTTTTAGCGGCCAGCCTGTGAGCCCTGAGATCCTCGAACCCTGGACACTCGGATTGGCAGCCGAGTTCATGCAGAGACAAGGCGATATGCCAGAGGCGATTGCCTATTTGCAGGCCTTCGAAGCCGAGTATCACGCCCTGTTCGAAGATTTCGATCTGCTTCTGACCCCGACTGTCTCCACCGTGGCACCCAAAATTGGCGAACAGGCGCCCGATGGCGATTATCAGACCGTCCGCGCAAACGTCTTGAACTTTGCAGCATTTACCGCCCCGATGAATGTTTCTGGCGCGGCGTCGATGAGTGTGCCCATTCAGTGGAGTTCCGACGGTTTGCCGATCGGCTCGATGTTCTCGGGCAAACGCGGTGATGATGGCTTGTTGTTGGCCTTGGCCTATGAATTGGAACAGGCTCAACCCTGGATCGATCGCATGCCTTCGTTCACACCGGCTTAGCCGCTTCGCGCACCCTCTCGACGGGCCAGCGCAAATTTGCTTGAATTTCGCCCGCGACCACGCAGAGCGATCGGAGTCGAAGTCATGAGATTTTTTTCCGCAATTGTTGCGCTGGGATTGTCAGCAGTGCTCGCTGCGCCCGCTCAGGCAGAAATCATAACCGCGACAAGCGACCATTTCACGCTGAAACTGGAAGCCGAAACAGAGCTTTCGCCGGACGAAGTCTGGGCCCGCTTGATCGTTCCTGCTGACTGGTGGCAGGGCGATCATTCTTACTCTGGCGACGCGGCCAATCTCACCCTGGAGGCCGAAGCAGGCGGCGTTTGGCGCGAGGACTGGGATGGTGGCTCGGTCTGGCATGGCACAGTGTTGCAAGCACAACCGAACAAACTGCTCAGCCTGTCGGCCCCGTTCGGCCCGTTACAAGGACTCGCCGTTCAGTCGGTCTGGACGATCACGCTGACGCCGCTTGAATCTGGTGGCACGGCCATTCGATTTGATCATGTCACCAATGGCACGAATGCAAGCAAACTCGATAAACTCGCACCCGCGGTGGATTTCGTCAAAGCCGAGGCCTTGAAAAGCCTGGCGCGCGCCCGCGATAAAGATTGAGGCTTCCGCAAGGTTTGGCTTGCGGCCTGACGCAAAGCCCTTAACGCTCCATTCGGAGAGAGATTGGGCATGACAGAATCCGACACCCCAGCAGATGTACCACTGCGGCCATTAACGCCGTTCCAACAAGGTATGATCGCCCTGGCAAGCGTTGCCATGGGGGCCGGAATGACGATCAATTTTGTCGTCGTTGCGCCGCTCGCGCGCAAGGCCGGGCTGACGGAAATTCAAGTCGCGGGAATTCTCACACTGTCGGCACTGATTTACGCCCTGATGATCCCGCAATGGGGACGCTGGGCTGATCGCTTTGGCCGCAAGCGCGTCATGGTGTTCTCGCTGATGGCGATGGGGATCACCAATATGGCCTTCCTGTTTGCGCTGGAAGCGGCGCTCGCCGGAATGATGACCGGTCTGACCATGTTCTTCACATTGGTCTTTGTCCGCATTTGGTTCGGCCTGCTTTCACCGGGACTACAGCCGGCCAGCATGGCGGCGATGACCGATGCCACCACGCCAGCGACGCGCGCCGCCGGACTCGGCTTGCTGAGCGCTTCGATGAGCATCGGCTCGATACTCGGCCCTGCCGGTGCCGCGGTGCTTGCGCCGTTTGGCGCTCTGGTGCCGCTTTGGGGCTCGATCGTGCTTTGTCTGTCCTGCGGGGTCCTGATCGCCTTTGCTTTGCCGAAAAGCCGAAGCACCCGCAAAAGCGCCGACCGGCCCCCGCCATTGACGATGCGCGATCCGCGCGTGTTTCCGCATTTGCTATTTCTGTTCACTTATTTCGTAGCGGTCGGCATGATCCAGCAGACGCTCGGCTGGTTCATCGAGGATCGCTATGAATTGGGCGAAGAAAAAACCGTGCTCTATGCCGGGATCGCGTTTGCCTGTCTCGCGGTGATGATGGTTGTCGTTCAGTTCGGCTATGTTCAACCTAGAAAACCGGACCCGCGCGGCATGCTGCCAACGGGACTGTTCCTGGTGGCAGTTGGCTATGTGCTGGCCAATTTGCTGATGCCATTCTGGGCGGTCTGCATGGCCTTCCTGGTGGTCGGCGCCGGCGCGGCCTTGGCTGTGCCCGCAGCGAACGCCTTGGGCAGCTTATCGGTCGAACGCCATGAACAAGGCTCCGCTGCGGCACTCCTCGCCGCTGCGCCGCCATCCGGCTTTATCTTCGGACCGTTGATCGGCGCGGCGCTGTATCAGTTCGCCGCGCCTCTACCGCTCTACGTCTCTGCATCGGTTATGGCGGCATTGGGCGCCTATGCCATCTTGGTCGTGGCCCGGCGCCCAATTGGCTGATCTTGCAACTATTCCGCCGCGACGAAGCAGAATGCATTCAGCTTGTTGCCGTCCAGATCACGAAAATAAGCGGCATAGAAACCGCCGCCGCGATCGCCCGGCTTGCCCTCGCACGTGCCCCCCTGGGCCAGTGCAATTTGGTGCAGACGGTCGACTTGCTCTGGGCTTGCGGCCTGCAACGCCACCATTGTACCGTTCCCGACACTCGGCGCGGCGCCGTCAAAGGGTTTGGTGATCGCAACACCAGGCGCACCGCCCATCGTGCCCCAGGCGATGAAAGTGTCTTCTTCCATCATCCGGCCAACGCCCATTTCTTTGCCGATGGCGTCATAGAAAACAGCGCCGCGCGCCATGTCCGCCGTTCCTAAAGTCACATATCCAATCATTCCAGCCTCCTTGATCAAGCCTGGAACATTACATGAACACGCATAGGTTGCAAGCGCTACATCGCGCTGATACCGCCATCGACCTTCAATTCAGTGCCGGTGACCAATTTGCTTTCATCACTGGCAAGGTACAGCACCGCATAGGCAATATCATCTGGCTCGCCGACTTTGCCGAGCGGGATCTGGCGCCCCAGCTTGGCCAATGCCTCTTCTTCCCCAAACATTTCCTTGGTGCGATCGAGGATCGGAGTATTGATGAACACCGGGTGGACGGAGTTACAACGAATCTGTCCGCCGGTTTTCGCGCAATGCAGGGCGATGGATTTCGATAAGTGGCGCACCGCGGCTTTGGCCGTATTGTACGAAACATAATTGCCACTGGCGATAATGCCGGCAATCGAACTGATATTGACGATCGAGCCAAGGCCGTGATCCCGCATTAACGGGATGGCATATTTGCAACCGAGAAAGATTGAATCGACATCCACCTGCATGACCTTCTGGAACATGCCGTAATCCTCGTCCTCGACGCTTCCCAGTGATCCGATTCCGGCATTATTGATCAGAATGTTCAGACCACCCATGGCATCATGCGCGGCCTTGACCACGACCTGCCAACGCTCACCATCGGTGACATCATGCTGCCAGGCGAAAGCCGTGCCATCGCCAAGTTCAGCATTGATCGCGGCCGCAACGGCGTCCGCTCCATCGCCATTAATATCGGTCACAGTGACTTTCGCACCTTCGCGCGCCAGCATCCAGGCGGTCGCTTCGCCAAGCCCTTGTGCTCCGCCGGTGATAATCGCTTTTTTTCCTGATACGCGGCCCATGCTCGCCCTCCAATAAATCCTGCTTTTCGTGGTTTAGCCATCGCCCTGTTGCGGGCGCAAGCCCTGACGCGGGGGCGCACACTCACGCCAAATTGAGAAATCGCGATTTGAGCATAGACACGATGTTGCGCATTTGAAGGCGAACCAAATCACGGAGTCTGTTCATGCGCGTTTCTCTGGCCGCTCTTGCGGTCGTGATCACCATTCTTTTGATCGCCTCGCTGCGCAGCGGCGCACAGTCGCTCCAGGACATCCCGCTTTCGAGTGGCGTTTCCAACAGTCCGGTCGTGGCTGAATTGTTCACGTCGCAAAGCTGTTCGTCCTGCCCCCCTGCGGAGCGCATATTCTCCGAGCTCGCAGATCGTTCGGATTTGATCGTGCTGGAATGGCATGTCGATTACTGGGATCGCCTGGTGCACGGTCGCGCTGGTGCCTGGAAGGATCCATATTCCGATGCGGCGCATACAGCCAGACAGCGTCAGTACAATCGCGCCCTGCGCAAAACCGCCTCTGTCTACACACCGCAAGCGGTCATAAATGGCCGCACCGAAACCGTTGGCAGCCGCCCTGAAGAAGTTTACCGCCTGCTCGAAGCATCGCCGCATGCAACGGCCGCGCTCGACATCGCCGAGGACGGAAACATCACTCACATAACCGTTTCGGCTCTGGATGCGGCGCTGAAGCCCGCTGCGCAAATCTATCGATTGACGCTGTTGCCAGCCCAAACCACATCGGTGCCACGCGGTGAAAATCGCGGGGCCGTACTCTCAAGCCGTAATATTGTCGTGGCGGCGGAAATCGTCGGCACCTATTCTGGAGCCGCCGTTTCGCTATCAGTCGACGCCCCGTCTGAAGGTGAGGCGTGCGCGATCATCATCCAGGAAAGGCGGAGCGGTCAACTTGGGCCGATTCTTGGAGCGAGTTATTGCTGAGCGTCAGGCCAATTTGGCTGCCAATGCGTCCATAAAGCTGGCCAATTCGACGTCCAGTGCCGTGACCCCGTTTGCATCATGTGTGGTCAACGTAACATCGACGCGATTGTACACGTTAAACCATTCCGGGTGATGGTCCATTTGTTCGGCTTGCAACGCGCACGAACTCATGAATCCAAATGCGGTTTTGAAATCGGAAAACGTATACGTTTTGACGATCGCATCGCGGTCTCCGGCAAGGGCCTGCCAACCCGAAAGCTGTTCAATGCCTGTCGCCGCGCCAATTTTCTCTGCCATTAGTGTTTCGCTTCTGTGTCTTCGGTCGTTTCATGAACGAAGTAGAGCCAACGACCGTCTTCGGCAATCGCTGTTCGGATTCCCGGATACTCATGTCCGGCTCTGATGCGCGCCAGACCCGGCTCTCCGACCAGCGCTTTCAATCGGGCTCGGTCAGCAAATGTGAGTTTTTCTGGCAGCAGGTCCTCGGCATCGCGCGCGGCAAAATCCGGCCAGACATACCAGACCTGATCGCCCACCTGGCGCGTCCCATACGGTCCATTCAGCAGCGCGCTGAGTCGATGCACAGGATCAAACCCCGTTCGGCGCAACAAATCCCAATGAACTTTGTGCGGTTCCCCCGAGAAATTCGAGACGAAATTCGGCTCCGTCGATGCCAGTCGGACCAATCGATGCAGCGAATCGCGCGCCAGAACGTCGTGAATTTCGGCCAGCTTAGCGTCCACCGCGACGGGCAGACGCTGTATTTCGTCTGCGTCTTCCTCGACCATCGAGATGACCGGCGCTGCCGAAACAGCGACCCGCATTTTAGGGGAGACAGCCTCGCCACCGCATGCGGTTAACCAGAAGGCTGCGCTGATCCCTGCCAAGATAGGTTTCATATATCACCAAAACCAGTTGCTCCTTTCAGGTCCTGCAAAAGCTGCGCCTCATTCAAGACCTTGATCGTGTGCATGCCCATGGCGCGTGCAGGTTTCAAATTAATTCCAAGATCATCTAGATACACGCACCGCGCCGGGTCGACGTCCAACGCCTCGCACATGAGCGCATAGATGCGCGGATCAGGCTTGCGAATTCCGAGCTTGGAACTCTCAATCACGTGATCGAAAAGTGTCATGATTTCCGCGACTTGGGCGGCCTTGGCGGAGTCAGAACTCATTCCGGCGCCCTTGCCGATTGGCGCATTGTTGGTGATGCAGCCAACCTTCACGTGTGACTTACAGATTTTGAGCGCGTCTACGACAGCCGGTCGCACATCTCCCGACAAGAGTCCGAGAATATCCTTGCCCGGAACCTCGTGCCCCAGGGCGCGACTTTCGTCCCGAAACAGGACGTCGAACTCATCAGCCGTCACTTCGGACCGCTCAAGCTTCGCCCAGGCATTTTCCTGAATATTAACCGCATTCACCGACCGCACGAAGTCTGGCGGCAAGCCGTTGGCCGCCTCAAAGCGAGTAAAAGCCTCGAACGGTGAAGAGGTCAAAACCCCACCAAAATCCCAAATGACCGCTTGTAAGTCTGAACTCATGATGATCCCCAAATTTAGGTCTGTTCTGCGCTGTTAACGAACGTCAATCAGCGTGGTTTTTTCTGCGTCTCGCATCGTCTCGCGATTGCCGGTGTCAAACCCGACCGCATCGAGAAGCGATTGATCACGATCTTCGCCAGGATTGTCGGTCGTGAGCAGACGATCACCGACAAAAATCGAATTGGCGCCAGCAAGCAAGAGCAAAGCCTGTTCGCCTTCACTCATGCCTTCGCGGCCCGCCGACAGGCGCACCCAGCTTTTTGGGAACACGATACGGCATGTCGCAATGGCCCGCGCCATTTCCGTGACACTGACAGCGGGACTCTCGCCCAGAGGGGTGCCCTTGATCGGCACCAGCATATTGATCGGCACGCTTTCCGGATGTGGCGACAGCTTGGACAATTCATGGATCAATCCAATCCGATCTTCGCGACTTTCGCCCATACCAAGAATACCGCCGACGCAAAGCTTTACGCCGGCTTGGCGCGCCTTACCGAGCGTGTCGAGCCGATCCGCATAGGTGCGTGTGGTCACAACTGTGGGGTAATAGTCCGGCGAGGTATCCAGATTGTGATTGTAATAATCCAGACCCGCCTCTTTCAGCGCTTCTGCCTGACCGACCTCGAGCATGCCTAAAGTCACGCAGGTCTCTAATCCTTCGGCTTTGACCGCGGAGATCATGGCCGCAACCTTAGGCACGTCACGGTCCTTCAAAGACCGCCAACCTGCACCCATGCAAAATCGATCCGCGCCATTGGCTTTGGCGCGTTTCGCCGCCGCCACCACCTCGTCCAGCGGCATCAGCTTTTCCGCGCCCAGACCGGTATCGAAATGTGCAGACTGGCTGCAATACCCGCAATCCTCCGGACAACCACCTGTTTTTATTGAGAGAAGTTGGCTTTTCTGCAGTTTTCCGTCGGCCCAGTTGGCGCGCTTGACCTCTAGCGCCTGCCCGATCAACGCGTCCAAGGGCTGTGTGTAAATCTCAGTGATGTTGGATTTTGTCCAATCGTGGCGCGGCAAATCAAATGGCATGGGAGGTCCTTCTACAAAGTCTGGCGCCATACATTGGGCGCTGCTCGGGCTTGTCTCCCAAGCCACAGCTTCTGGCAAGCGTAAAGCAGGCCGCAGCTGGGCCATCACTCGACAGTTGAGACACCCGGACTAGATACTTGGAATGATCAATCGTATCTTCCTCGCCTTCACCGCTCTGACGTTCATCGCCTTCGGCCTCTGGTCGATCACAGACCCGATGGGCATGACCGCCCGCCTCGGCGTCAGCATTGATGGCCCATCCGGCATATTCGAGATGCGCGGCATTTATGGTGGGGTGAGCCTTGGCGCCGGCTTGCTGTGTGGTTTGGGCGTGATGCGCGACCGTTTCGCCTTCCCGGCATTGTGTTTCATCGCGGCTTATATGGGCGGATATGTGCTCGGCCGGGCCGCGTCTTACGCCTATGGTGATACGGCGCTTGCTTCAAACTGGCAATTTGCCGGATTTGAACTTGTCATGTTCTTGTTTGCGACTTGGCGCGTGTTGCGCACCGCATAAAAAAAGCCCCGCGCCATGGCGGGGCTTTTTCAGTTTGCAAAGCGTGAGAACTAGAACGTCTTCCGGACCGTCACACCATAAGTCCGCGGCTGACTCGGATAACCAGACAGCGATCCAGCTTGCGCCACAGACGGGAATGCTGTGGTGATCCGCTCATCATCAAACAAATTGCGCGACCAGAAAGTCAGGCCAAGTCCGTTTTCAGACACGAACCCCAGTGACGCATTCACATTGTTCACTTCGCGCGTATAGCCGACGGATTCCAACAAGGCCTGATTGGCGGCATCATCAAAGAAATCTGTATTGCTGGCATATTGCCAGTCCGCACGAACAAAACTGTCCCAATTGGCGACGGTGAAATCGTAATTGAAGCCAAGAGAGGTCGACGTCTCTGGAATACCAGACGGCGTTGTCCCTGACAGATCACCACTCGCTGAGTTCGGGAAGCTGTCATATTCGGGATCCAGCAACGTGCTGGCAAACGTGATTGTCAGCGCATCTGTTGGATTCCAGGTCAGATCAAGCTCCAGACCTTGTGTCGATTGCTCCCCCGCATTGGCGAGCGCAAACCCGGTGCCGGTGAAAACGTTTGACTGGAATCCTTCGATGACTTGATCAAACACGGCCAGATTGAACGCAAAATTGCTGAACGAGCCTTTCACACCGAGTTCGAAAACCTCGGCTTCCTCTGGTCCAGCAAACCGCGTGCCCGAGGTCAGGTTGGTGACTGCGAGACCCGCGTTTTGCACAGGCGACGCTGGCGCAGTGACAACGACCTGACCGGTGACCGGATCGACAATGTTCGAACCTGCGGTGAAGTCTGTCGCAAACGGACGGCTATCGCGAGACAGGTTCCAGGACGTGGCCTTAAAGCCTGTCGCGTACGATCCATAGACATTGATATTGTCCGTCAGGTCATAAGCCAGACGCAAGGTGTAGCTGGTATTGCTGTCAGACGTGCTGCCATTTTCCACCGCATTCGGGAAATTCAGGAACGGCGGCAGGAATTGCAATGCCGTCAGACCCGCGAATGGGTTCAGGGTTGCATCCTGCGCGGCCGCAGCGGCCCCCGCCTGCAATTGACCATACAATGCCGGATTGGCTTGTACGAATGGACCCACGGAAGCAGGATTGGTGATATCAACACCGACATCGCCCAACAGGCTGGCCAGTACGGCTGTGTACCCAAGCTGGGTCAGATCAAGACCTGAAAGGACATCGGTATTGGTCGCCCGTCCAAACGCGTCTTTTTCATCTTCCGTATAGTTCAAGCCAACCGTCGCGGTCAGACGGTCCGTGACATAGAAGTCAACGGTTCCGAAAATTGACCAGGCGGTGTTGTCCTGACCGAACTCCTCGCTCGGTCCCTGTCCTGCGGCCCCGAAGGTGCCTGTCGGCACGCCGACAAAAGCCTCGGTTCCGGCCAGAGCCGCCGGACCACCCGCAAGGATGTCCGCATATGCACGGAAATCTGCGCCGTAGAAAAATTCGTTGGATACCTCGACTTGTTCATCAAACAGGAAGGCACCGACCATCCAGTCAAACGCGGCATCGGGATTGTTCGATGTCAGGCGAACTTCCTGCGTGAAGGTTTCAATATTGGTATCTGACAGATTGCGATCGATCAGATCGGCACTGGTGAAATCGGAATCCTGATTGGTCAGCGAATCAACCGTTCGGAATGACGTAATGCTGGTCAGGTCAGCAAACGACAAGGCATAGTCCGCTTGCAATGAGATGCCTGAATTTTCGATTTCATTGGTCGAGTCGAAATTGTTGAACACATCGAAGGAGAACGGGTTCTCTGCATCGATCTGCCCGCCGAGAAGGCCAATCGCGGCGCCTGTTGGACCATTGACCAGATTGCCCGCAACGCAACAGATCTCATCAATCTGATCGTAGTCGGCGATCACCCGGAATGACAGATCCTCGCTTGGCTCGAACAATAGTTGGCCGCGCAGGCCCCAGCGGTCGCGCTGATTGACGTCTGACCCGGTGGCAAGATCATCGGCATATCCATCGCGCTTATTGTAATTGCCGGACAGGCTGTAAGCGACGGTGTCCGAAAGCGGTCCGGTAATATCGCCTTTCAGACGATAGGCATTGAAATTGCCAAGGCCCGCTTCAATCGATCCGCCTTGTTCAAATTGCGGTGCTCGGGTGACAATCGAGATCACACCGGCAGATGCGTTTTTGCCGAACAAAGTGGATTGTGGTCCACGCAAGACTTCGACCCGCTGCAAGTTCGGCAGATCCGAAATCTGGGCCGCAGACCGTGACCGATAGACGCCATCAATGAACACGCCGACAGATGGTTCGATGCCCGCATTGTTGGCACCATTGCCGAAGCCACGAATGATGAAATTCGTATTGGCCGACGATTGCAACTGACCGACGGTCAGTGACGGCACGATGGATTGCAAGTCGCCAAGATCCTGGATCTCAGCCTTTTCGATGACGCTGTCATCGACGACTGAGACAGCGACGGGAACATCTTGCAGGGTTTGCTCGCGTTTCGTCGCGGTGATGGTGACTGTATTCAGCCGCTTGGCTTCATCTTCACCTGCATCTTGCGCAGTGGCCGTTAAGCCGGTGCTTGCGATCAAGGCGGTCAAGCCAACGCTCAAGGAAAGACCTGTTTTCAGGCCATAGCTATTCGAAGTGTTTTTTTTCAACACACGTCTCCCGAAATATATGAATTTGCAGTTCTGGGGGCCCTCTCTTTTCGGAGGGTTCGAGGAAAGGATTAGATCAGTTTGTGACACTGACAAGCGTCGATTGGTGCAAATCGCGCAATCGTTATCTGTCGCGGCAAACCTGCAACAGTTCTTACACAAAACCCTCGCCGCACGGGCGAGGGTTTTGGGTTTTTCAGCTTTGGATTGGGCTAGTAGACGCCTTGTCCGACACCGCCATCAAAGACCATGGATTGGGACGCATTCTCGCGCGTTCTTTCGACCTGACGTTCAACGGTTTTCATCACCGTGCGCGTCCGCGGCACACAGGTTTTGGTCTTGCTCCGCGCTTCGACGAGTTTGATCCCCGGGCCGTGACGCCGCAGCAAAGACCGTTCATTGCATGAACGCGCCGGTGATTGTGGCGCACAGGCCAATTCGCCGCCGCGTTTGTGGATCAACGCTTCGCCTTTGCGACAGGCAAAGGTTTCACCGTGTGTGAAGCTCGCTTTTCCATGTTCGACGCTGCCCAGAGTGACCTGCATGCTGGTGCCTGCCATACAGCGGAAGAGCTCACCTTGATATCCGGCTGGAACTCGATCACTGGCATCGACCTGCGAGGCCGGATGCGGCACGCCCTTATCATCAATGCAGACCGCTTGCAGCGGGCGCAGCGTTTGCGAAATCACAAACTCGTCCTCGCAATATTCTTCGGTGGCCGGCACTTGCTCAGTGATGGTTTCCAAATAAGTCTCTTCGCCGCCCGTCACGTTCAGGTCACTGATCGCGGTCGGCGAGACGCCTTGCGCGGTATAGTATCCGCCACCGCCGGCAACATAGACGCCGCTCTCGCCGCCGCCAGACACGTGTGTGCTTAAATAGCTTTGTGTATGAGTCACAATGCTGCCCTGGTGCACGGAGACGTTGGAGCCATGGATCATCACGTTCGGGCCAGACACGTTGACGCCGGGAATATGTACGCTTGGCCCCTTTGGTCCTTTGCAACAATGCCCGCCCTGGCCGCCATACCCGCCACCATGGCCCATATTGGAGCCGCCCATGCCGGCGCCGGGTAT
Organism: Pseudomonadota bacterium; assembly: GCA_039029475.1. Classification (GTDB taxonomy): domain Bacteria; phylum Pseudomonadota; class Alphaproteobacteria; order Caulobacterales; family Hyphomonadaceae; genus Henriciella. Next base: position 75,471 of record JBCCGB010000012.1, read on the forward strand.
AACCGCCGGGCCGTGCGAACACCCGCCGCCGCTACACGGGCTCGTGCTGCCAGAGCCGCCGCCCGCATAGGCCATTCCGCCTAATACAGCGACGGACAGCAAGCCTGCGCCGACGAAGAGTGTGTTCCGAGTTGATACGGTCATCCTGAGACTCCCAAACAGTTCGCCTGTCAGGAAGCAGGTTCCATGCCGAGTTTCCCCTGCACGTTGAACACAGACCCAAAATGAACCGAGTTTCGCCGTTTAAGCGAAACCCGCAAACTGGCGCAAACATTGCGACAGCGTCTCCAAACAGAATTTCCAAGCGGTCGGGTTAGGGATCGCACAAAGAGAGACAATAATGACGACGATGCCCCACCATCCGAACACACAAACCCTGCTCTCGGCATGGGCACGAATGACTGATTCACCAGACACGTCTGGCGGTGTCGAGCGCGCCAGCGATCATCCGGATTTGCTCGAATGCTTATTTGTCATTGAACGCTCGGATGAAGGCCGTTGGTTGTTCCGCAATGCCGGTGACCAATTGGGTCAATTGCTGGGGCGCGACCTCGGGCAACATGATTGCCTCGATTTCTGGACCGGTCATGATCGCAGCATGGTGGCGTCTTTGATCGACTCCGTGCGCGAGAGTCGCAAACCGGGAATCCTGCATGCCACCGGCGAAACCCTGACCGGCACCAGTGTCAATATCGAACTTACGCTGGCGCCATTGCCGAGCCCGCGGGTCAATACGACACATCCGCGGCTGCTCGGTCTCTATCAGGTGTTACAGCCTCGCCGGGTCTTGAAAGGTCGGCCGGTCTGGAGACATCGCGTCACCGCTGTCTATCCGCCAAAGCCCGATCGTCAGCCAGCGCAGCTTCGACTGGTTGCGAGCAACGACTAAGCCGCTTCCTTGGCGCGGGCGATCAATTCGGCTTTCACGCGTTCTGCCAATTGCTTGACCGTGAACGGTTTCGACATGAAGCCAACTTCACGATCACCATCCAGCTTGGCCGCAACGTCACGCTCGGCATAGCCGGACATAAACAAGACTTTCGCGGTTCCAAGCAGGTCCTTGGCCTCTTTAATCAGAGTTGGGCCGTCCATGCCGGGCATCACAACGTCGGAAACGATCAAATCGAATGCGCCTGGATTTTCTTCCAGGATTTCCATCGCCTCTTCGCCGTCACAGGCTTCCTCGACATCGTAGCCACGGGATTTGAGCTGCGATGCTGCGATCGAGCGTACCCCGTCCTCGTCTTCAACCAGTAGAATGCGCCCGCGACCTGAAATATCGACCGGAACGGTGATATCATCATCTGGTTCGTCCTTGACCAGTTCCACGTCTGGAATCTCGTCGGCTTTCAGGGCCGGCAGGTAGATTTGAAAATTCGTGCCTTTGCCAACTTCACTCAGCGGACAGATATAGCCTTCGGACTGTTTGATGATGCCATAGACCGTCGACAGACCGAGCCCTGTGCCCAGACCTTTTGGCTTGGTGGTGAAAAACGGATTGAAGATGCTCTGCAGGTTTTCCGGTGGAATTCCGTGTCCGGTATCCTCGACCTCGATCAGCAAATACTCGCCATCCTCGACATAGCGGAAGCCGTGCTTGTGCGCATCCGCTTCGGTTGCACGCGAGGTTTTGATCGTCAATTTACCCCCGCTACCGCCATCCATCAGCAACGCGTCGCGAGCGTTCGTAGCAAGATTGATAATTGCTGTTTCAAGTTGATTGCGGTCCGCCCTGACCATTGGCAGGTCGCGTCCATGTACGACATTGAAGTCAATCCGCTCATCCAGCAATTGCCCAAGCAAGATTGCGAACTCTGACAAGAAATCGCCTGGTTCGAACACTTCGCGGCGGAAGGTTTGCTGACGCGCATACGCGAGCAGCATTTGCACCAGATCTTTGGCGCGAACCGAGAACTCGTGAATCTTTTTCAAATGGTCGAAGGATGGATCGCCAACCGGGTGTTTCGATAGCAATTCGTCATTGTTCAACATGATGCCGGTCAGGACATTGTTGAAATCGTGCGCGACGCCGCCCGCCAGTTTACCAATGGCCTGCATCTTCTCGCCTTGCGCCAGGCGCAATTCGAGCTCTTTCTGCTCACTCATGTCGATGACATAGGCGACCGCGGGCTGGCCCATGCCATCCAGCGTGACAAATACATTGACGTGCTTTTGATCTTCGTCCGCCAGACGCAGTCCGACAGGCTTATCAATCGAATCGAGCAGCGATTCTCGCAATTTGCTTTCGCCCTCTTCAGCAACGAAGAGATCGATAAAGCGGGTGCCCGGCGACGCGTGACCACCGGCCAGTCCCATCAAGGCACGGTTGCTGTCAGCGATGATCGCCCCTTCCAGCGATGCGCCCTCGAGGCGTGCGGCCCCAAACGGTGCATCATCAAACATCGGGTCGCCTTCAGGCCGCGGTGGACGGCTGGCCGAGGCGGCCAGCATTCGGCTTTCGCCTTCGAGAAGATTCTGAGCATTGGCCAGGACGATCGTGCGACCGGTCGCATCTGCGCCTTTGCCATTCCAGGTGGTGATTGTCTGAACCGGCATTTCCACGCCGTCACGTGAACGGATCATAATGTCGGCACGGCCAGGGACACCTGATTTGCGGTCGCGACGCAACATTTTCACGAATTCCGGCCGCATAATGTCATCGAGCCGGATATTCTTGGCACTCTCCGGAAGTCCAAGCACCTCGCGCAGCCAGGCATTGGCATAGGAAATCGTGCCATCCGCACCGGAAGAGAAGAATCCCATAGGTGCGTCTTCAACATACAGCGCGCGCATGTCGGCCGCGCCGGTGACTTGTTCAGATCCGGTGATCCGACGCAAACGCCAGATCACGCGCTCGCCTTTCAGCGGGGCGACAGACGCTTCATACTGGACCGGAAGCGCTTCGGTTCCAAGCGTCATGGCTGGCAGGATTTCTCGGCGTTCATCGCCAGCTTTGGCTGCTTTCGACAAGCGGAAAATGGGAGCTGCCAAACCCGGCGCTGCACTAAAAATCCGATCAACCGAAACCGGGCCAAGCGCATCCGACTGACCCAGCAAGGCCATTTGAGTGAGATCTGAATAGGCTTCATTCGCTGCCAGTGGCGCGCCGCCGCGATCACAAATCAAAACCGCCTCATCGAGGGCCTCCACCCAGGAGAATCGCGGCGTCGCCGGTTTAACGGCGTCAGCCATCGCCCCACGTTCTGGGAACAGCCCCATGCGACGCCCCGCGCCGCGAAGGATCCATAATAGAAACACCATGCCACCCGCGGCCATGGAGATTAGTAGGATCAGCCCGGTTGGACCGCCGGCACTCGGCCAGGCCAGCGTTGCACTCGCGGCACCAACAGCAAGCAGCAAACAGGACCAGAATCCCATTTGCAGCCAATCCAGTTGGCGGACCGGGTCTGGGGACGCTTGTTCTTCATTTTCTGGCTGTTCAGCCACCATAACGCATACTCCAACACGGACATCCCACTGTCCGATGATTCGCACTCACTTATAGCAGGACTTCGTCAGCACACGCACCGACCCTGCTCCAAATATTCCTTTTGCACCCGAAATGGTTAATCAAACGAGAAGGCTGGTTAATCTCATTCGACCGATTATACAGATTTTATTACAGATTACGAAAGGAACGCCATGCGCCTCGCGTCTTCCGCGTTCGCCCTATTTTTTACCCTCGGGCTCGCTTCATGCGGCACGCCATCGCCGTCCACTTCAATTCCAACGACAGAACAGGCTGAACCCAGCGCCGACCAGGCCGCCAAACGCGCCGAAACCGAACGCTTGAATGCCTGGTTTGAGACCAAGTTCAATGAGTCGATTGGGCGCAGCCCGATGACGGCGACATTCCTTGGCAGTCGAGAGAATTACGACAAATGGAACGATGTGTCCGAAGCCGCACAACGCAGGGAACTGGAGATTCAGCGCGCCGACATTGCCGAAATGCGCGAGCTGTTCGATCCCGAAAACCTCACCGACCAGGGCAAAATGTCCTTTCGTCTGGCTGAGTATGAACTCGAACGCGATGAAATCGCAGCCCGTTGGCGCGGTTACAATTATACATTCAGTCAAATGCGCGGGGCGCATGCCGGAATTGCAAGCTTCCTGATCGGACAACACAAAGTCACATCCAAGTCCGACGCCGAAGCCTATATTGCCCGCTTGAACGGAGTCAGCACCTATCTTGGCCAGCACCTGACCAATGCGCAGGAATCCGCGGAACGCGGCATTCGTCCCCCCCTATTCGTCTATGACTTTGTCATCGAAGGAGCTGCCAATGTCATTGATGGCTATCCATTCGAGGGCGTCGGTCCGGACCGACCCTCGCCGCTATACGCCGACTTTATCGCAAAAACCGACGCGCTGGTGACCAATGGCACGATTTCCAGCGAGGACGCTGCTGACCTGAACGCGCAAGCCCGCGCAGCGTTGCTGGACGCGGTCTATCCGACATATTTCAATCTGATCAGCTGGGTTGAAGAAGACAAAGCCAATGCCACGACAGATGATGGCTCGTGGAAGCTGCCGAGCGGCGCGGAATATTATCGCGATCGGCTCACACTGATGACCACAACCGACATGACGGCCGAGGAGATCCACCAACTCGGACTCGCCGAAGTCGATCGCATTCACGATGAAATGCGGAACATCATGCAAGACGTCGGATTTGAGGGCAGTCTTCAAACATTCTTCGATTTCACCCGAACCGACGCGCAATTTTTCAAACCCAATACGGAGGCAGGCAAAGCCGAATATCTTGCGGAAGCCACAGCCATGATTGACACAATGCGCGAGGCATTGCCGAGCGTGTTCAACACGTTTCCGAAAGCCGAACTGGAAGTCAAAGCGGTTGAGGCCTTCCGAGAAAAAGCCGCAGGCAAAGCCTTCTATCAGCGGCCCGCCCCAGACGGGTCACGGCCGGGGGTTTATTATGCCAATCTCTATCGCATGCAGGATATGCCGCTTTATCAGATGGAAGCGCTGGCCTATCATGAAGGCATTCCCGGCCATCACATGCAGCTTGCCATTTCGCAAGAGCTCAGTGGCCTTCCGAAATTCCGCAAATATGGCGGCTTCACCGCCTATACAGAGGGCTGGGGCCTGTATTCAGAATTCTTGCCCAAAGAGATGGGCTTTTACGAAGACCCGTATTCCGATTTCGGACGCCTCGCGATGGAATTATGGCGCGCCGCGCGGCTGGTCGTCGATACCGGTCTGCATGAAAAACAATGGACCCGTGAACAAGCGATCGATTATCTGCTGACCAATACGCCAAACCCTGAAGGCGACGCCAAGAAAGCGATCGAGCGCTATATTGTCATGCCAGGACAGGCGACGGCCTACAAAATCGGCATGATCAAAATCGTAGAATTGCGCGAAGATGCCCGCGCCAGACTTGGCGACCGTTTTGATATTCGGGACTTCCATGATGTCATACTCAAGGACGGACCGGTCCCCCTTCAGATTCTAGAGGAGAATGTCGAGGCTTGGATCGCAAGTCAGTGAAATTCAGCAAATCCTTCCCGTAACGGCAGGGTTTTAGAAATCTGATTCCAACGTTTAGGAATTTTTGTTGCACTGCCGCAATTCCATACCCTAATGGAGCACCATGAAACTATCCGTATTAAAAGAAGTGGCCGCTGGCGATGATCGTGTTGCCGCCACACCTGAGACCGTCAAAAAATATGCCGGCCTTGGTCATGAGGTGACCGTGGAGGCCGCCGCCGGCCTTGCTGCGGGCTATACCGATGCCGCTTATGAAGACGCCGGCGCGAAGGTCCTGAAGACTCCCGCAAGCGTGTTGAAAGGGGCTGACGTTCTATTGTGCGTCCGGACGCCCGACGCCGCAAAGATTCCAGATGGCATCACGGTTGTCGGCTTGCTTGACCCGTTCAAGTTCGACGCCGCCGCCTTCAACGCCAAAAAGGCCACCACGCTGGCCATGGAGTTCACGCCTCGGATTACGCGGGCGCAAAGCATGGATGCGTTGTCGTCGCAATCGAACCTGGCCGGCTATCGCGCCGTCATCGAAGGCGCGACACTTTATGGCCGCGCCATGCCAATGATGATGACGGCCGCGGGCACCGTCGCCCCAGCCAAAGTCTTCGTCATGGGCGCCGGCGTTGCCGGTCTGCAGGCGATTGCCACCGCGCGCCGCCTCGGCGCGGTTGTGACCGCAACCGATGTTCGCCCGGCCGCGAAAGAACAGGTCGCCTCACTCGGCGCGAAGTTCGTTGCGGTTGAGGACGAGGAATTCAAAGCAGCTGAAACGGCGGGCGGCTATGCCAAACAGATGTCGGATGAGTATCAGAAGAAACAGGCTGAGCTTGTCGCCGCGCACATTGCCAAACAGGATATCGTGGTCACCACCGCGTTGATCCCCGGGCGTCCGGCGCCGGTCCTGGTCAGCGAAGACATGGTCAAGACCATGCGCCCCGGGTCCGTGATCGTCGACATGGCGGTCAGTCAGGGCGGCAATTGCCCGCTCTCTGAGCCTGATGTGATCGTTGATGAAGGCGGCGTCAAAGTGGCTGGATTCACCAATTTGCCGGCGCATCTGCCGGCTGATGCCAGCGCGCTCTACGCCAAGAACCTGATTGCCTTCCTGCCGCTGATCACAGCCGAGGATGGCAGCCTGAACCTGGATACCGATGATGAAATCGTCACCGCAATGATGCTGACCCGCGGCGGCGAGACTGTGAATGAGAGGATTTCCTCATGAGAAAAGCCCTGACTCTGGGCGTGATGGCAGGTGCGATGGCCCTGCCCGCCTATGCTGCGGAAGCCAGCACAATCAGCCCCACGGTCTATCTGGCCGCAATTTTCGCGATGGCCTGCTTCGTTGGCTATTACGTGGTCTGGTCGGTGACACCGGCTCTGCACACGCCGCTTATGGCCGTGACCAATGCGATTTCCTCGGTGATCATTGTCGGCGCGATTGTCGCGGCGACGGCTGCCCTTGGCGACGAAGGCGGGTTGATGGCCAAAGCGCTGGGCGGCATCGCCGTGGCGCTGGCTTGCGTCAATATTTTCGGCGGGTTCCTCGTCACCCAGCGCATGCTGGCCATGTATAAAAAGAAGGGAGACTAGTCCGATGGAACAGTTCCAATCGACCTGGGCACCGTTGCTTTATCTGGCTTCGGGCATCCTCTTCATTCTCGCATTGCGCGGCCTTTCCAGCCCGGCGACAAGCCGTGCCGGCAATCGCAATGGCATGATCGGCATGACCATCGCCGTGGTCACCACGATCATTCTGTTCTGGGACGCGATTGATCCGACAACCTGGGGCATTCTCGCTGCAGGCGCGGTCATTGGCGGCGGCATCGGCGCCTATATCGCGCGCAAGATTCCGATGACAGACATGCCGCAACTCGTCGCGGCATTCCATTCTCTGGTGGGTCTTGCCGCCGTGCTGGTCGCTGCCGCTGCCCTTTATGCACCGGTTAGCTTCGGCATTGGCACCGTCGGCAGTCTCGCCACCGCATCGCTGATCGAGCTCGCGCTTGGATCTGCCATCGGGGCGCTGACCTTTACCGGGTCTGTGATCGCGTTTGCCAAGCTCAATGGCAACATGTCCGGAGCGCCAATTCTGTTGCCAGCCCGGCATTTGCTCAACATTCTGATTGGTGCCGGCATTGTTGGCCTGATTGTGGTTCTGGTCATGAGTGGCGGCAGCGCCACCTGGGCGTTCTGGGGCCTGACAGGACTGGCGCTCATACTCGGCATCACACTGATCATCCCGATCGGCGGCGCCGATATGCCGGTCGTGGTTTCGATGCTCAACTCCTATTCCGGATGGGCGGCGGCGGCACTTGGGTTCACCCTCGGCAATTTCGCCCTGATCATTACCGGCGCCCTGGTCGGGTCGTCAGGCGCGATCCTGTCTTACATCATGTGTAAAGGCATGAACCGAAGCTTCATTTCGGTCATTCTCGGCGGTTTTGGCGGCGAGGATGCGGCAGCGGCGGCGGGCGGTCAGGAAGACCGGCCGTTCAAGCGCGGCTCAGCCGAAGATGCGGCCTTCATCATGAAGAACGCCTCGAAAGTGATCATCGTTCCGGGATACGGGATGGCCGTCGCCCAGGCTCAGCACGCGTTGAAGGAAATGTGCGACAAGCTGAAAGAGGAAGGCGTCGACGTGACCTATGCCATCCATCCGGTCGCCGGACGCATGCCGGGTCATATGAACGTCCTGCTGGCTGAAGCCCAGGTGCCGTATGATGAAGTGTTCGAGCTAGAGGACATCAATTCCGATGTCCGAAATTCGGAAGTGGCGTTCGTGATCGGCGCCAATGACGTCACCAACCCAGCGGCCAAGACCGACAAGACCAGCCCGATTTACGGCATGCCGGTGTTGGATGTCGAAAACGCTGGAACCGTACTCTTTATCAAACGCTCGATGGGATCTGGCTATGCCGGCATTCAGAACGAGCTGTTCTTCCGCGACAATACAATGATGTTGCTCTCGGATGCCAAGAAAATGGTCGAGGATATCGTCAAGGCGCTGTAACGGCGCCTTGGCGAAAAACAAACAATCAATGGGAGGGCTGGGATATGGCCATCAAAACGCGGTTCACTGAGGAATTCGGGATCGAGCACCCTGTCGTGCAGGGCGGCATGCAATGGGTTGGGTATGCTGAAATGGTTGCCCCGGTCGCGAATGCTGGCGGGCTTGGCTTTCTGACGGCCCTGACCCAGCCAACGCCGGAAGACCTGTTCAAGGAAATCCAGCGCACCAAGGAGATGACCGACAAGCCGTTCGGCGTGAACCTGACCATCCTGCCCGCCATCAAACCACCGCCATATGCGGAATACCGCCAGGCCATCATTGAAGGCGGCATCAAGATTGTCGAAACCGCGGGCTATAAGCCGAAAGAACATATCGATCATTTCAAAGAACACGGCATCAAAGTGATCCACAAATGTACCGCCGTGCGTCATGCCCTCTCGGCTGAACGTATGGGCGCGGACGCGATTTCGATCGATGGCTTTGAATGCGCGGGGCATCCTGGAGAGGATGACATTCCGGGCTTGATCCTGATTCCGGCCGCCGCTGACAAAGTCAGCATCCCGATGCTCGCTTCCGGTGGCTTTGGCGATGGCCGCGGTCTCGCGGCCGCATTGGCGCTTGGTGCCGACGGCATCAATATGGGCACCCGCTTTTGCGTCACGCAAGAAGCCCCGATCCATGACAATTTCAAACAGCAAATGCTCGAGAATGATGAGCGGGATACCAAGCTGATTTTCCGGACCCTGCACAATACGGCACGTGTCATGAAAAATTCGGTCAGCTCCGAAGTGGTCGACATCGAACGTGCGGGCGGCGCAAAATTCGAAGATGTCCAGCATCTCGTCGCTGGCAGCCGCGGGCGCAATGCGATGGAACTCGGCGATCCGGACGGTGGCATCTGGTCAGCGGGGCAGGTCCAGGGCCTCATCCACGATATCCCGACCGTGAAAGACCTGATCGATCGCATCGTTGCCGACGCTGAATCCATCATCAAACAGCGTATGGGCGGCATGCTCGCCTAGAAAAACACATGATCAGGCGCGTCGCAGCGCTTTCATTTGGTCGGACTCAGTCTAAGCTCTCGCCCATCTGACAACCATCTCGAAGGGGGTTCACGATGGGCGAGATTATTGCCGAAGTGTTTTCCGTTAGCGGCCTGTTCACGCTGCTTATGTTGCTTTTGTTGCAAGCCGTGCTCGGCTTCGACAATTTGCTCTATATCTCGATTGAATCAAAGCGGGTCGGTCCCGAAAAAGCGCCCATGGTCCGGCGCTGGGGCATCGCCATGGCGGTGGTGCTGAGGATTGTCCTCCTGGTCATCATTGTAAACCTGTTCACGCTGCTCGCGGAGCCATTATTCAATATTGGCCTTAAAGGCTTTTTCGAAGGCGAGTTCACGCTGCAAGCCATGGTCACATTGGCCGGCGGCGGGTTCATTATCTACACCGCAATCAAAGAGATTCATCACCTTCTTTCCGTCGATCATATCGAACATACAGAAGGCTCCGCGGCCAAATCCGTCATGCAGGCGATTGTCATGATCGTCGCAATGAACCTGGTCTTCTCCTTCGACTCGATCTTGTCGGCGATGGCGATTGCCAATGTCGAAGTCGCAAATGTGGTCGATGCCTCTGGCGCTGTGATCAACACGTTCACTGGCACCGTCGTGCAATGCAAATCCGACCTCATCGCCAATCCGATTGCCGGTGCGGTCGGCTGTGAGCCAGGCAAAGACTATCAGGTCTGGATCATGGCGATCGCCATTCTGTCCTCTGGCGTGGTGATGATCCTGCTGGCGGACTATGTTGCCGACTTCCTCAAGCGCAACCGCATGTATGAGGTGCTCGGTCTGTTCATTCTGTTCCTGGTGGGCGTTCTGTTGGTCACGGAAGGCGCGCACTTGGCGCATCTAAAACTGTTCGGCTTCCCGATCGATGCGATGAGCAAATCCAGCTTCTACCTGGTCGTTGGGGTCCTGGTGATCACGGACATCATCTCCACCAGTTACCAGAAACGCCTCTGGGCGCAGCGCGAAGCAGAATTGCGCAGCACAGGCAACAAAGCAGACGACGCCATCAAAGCGGTCGATGCGCACATTGCCAAACATGGCAATATTGGCTGAACGCGCTTTGCGCGGACCTTCGGACTACGGTTTGAAGGTCCGCAGCTTTTTAGAGACCTTGATCGCGACTTTGTCGCCTTTGCGCCCCATCCGGCCTTCATAGGCTGGTACGCCGTCGCGGCCGCCTGACAAGATCTCCACGGGCTGATCTGGCGGTAGCCCGAGCAGCAGGGTTGATCCAGCTTTCAAGGCGGTCAGCCGACTGAGTGGAACGGACAGACTGGCCAGTCGTGCCGTTGCGAGTGCGGTGACCGAAGATGGCATCGGTGCTGCATCTTGTTCGGTCGCTTCGCGGGAAACCTCTCCCGCAATGACCGCGAGATCGGAATGAATACCTGGTGCTTCAATGCGGAACTCGGTGACGGTCACGGTTTGTACCGGCAGCAAACTCGCAACGAATGGAATATCGGTTTCGATGGCCTGTAGCTGATATCCGGCCGCGAACGCTTCGCCAAACGGTTCGAGCAATTGTTCCAGCAGCGCGCAATCAATTGCGCTCAGGGTCCAGCCATCGCCAATCCGCCCCGTCGATCCGGACGCGCCGCAAGCTTTGGCGATGATCGCATCGGCCAATTCTGGCGGCAGACAGACAAGCGCACGAATGTCAGACTCAGAGGGACCAAGACAGGCAATCGCAGTCGATTTCCCATGCATAAGACCCGCAAGTTCCGTTCGCGCGATCGTCGCAATCTGAGTGGAATTTACCGCAGCTTTGATGCCGGTGCCCTTGCCGAGCGCCATGGACAGGCGTGCAGCAAGAACGGGGTCTGGTTGCGCACTGACCTGCGGGTCCGGCGTTTCGTCGAAAACTTCATTCGGTTTCGGCGTCACAGAAACTGGTTCAGGCGGGATGTCCTCGAGCGCGCCCTGGGTCGAAGGGGGGCGCAGCAATGCCGCGATTTCATCGGCTGTCAGAACACCGCGCGCGGTTGGAAATTTATAGTCCTCTTCGGAATCCACGACAGCCGTTTCCTCACCCGCCTCGAGCGGGCGGTCGGCTGGATTTTTTGGGTCAGGACCGTTTCGCATTCTGCACCTGTCGCCATTACGGATTACCAGTGCGCCAACACGGTTAATGAATCGTTAGTATTTTAGAGTCCGACAAGCCAGATTCGCAAGGCTTAATCGTCGCGAACAACGCGTTCGTTGCGTTCGTGTCGCTCTTGCGCCTCAAGGCTGAGCGTTGCGGTTGGGCGGGCTTCCAGACGACGCAGGCCAATCGGTTCGCCTGTATCATCACAGTAACCATAGGTGCCATCATCAATCCGGCGGATGGCGGCATCAATTTTCGAGATCAGCTTGCGCTGACGATCCCGGGTTCGAAGCTCCAACGCCTTGTCGCTTTCGGCAGATGCGCGATCCACCAGATCCGGGTGATTGGAGGACTCAGCGCGCAGGTTTCCGATCGTGACTTTCGCGCCATCGAGGATCTCGGCCTTCCAGTCTTCGAGCTTTTTGCGGAAGTAAGCCTTCTGCTTTGCATTCATGAAATCTTCTTTAGTCGACGGCGTGTAGCCATTCAGATCAAAGTCACTCATGGAATCAAATCCTCTACGAAGTTTGGGCGCCCTATACTGCGGACCCGTTAGATACGCAATCGCAATAATCAGACCAATTCGCCACAAAACTGCCGATGAATTGTGGCACACGCTGGGCTTATGCAGGGCTTTTGCAGCTATACCGGTAACGAAGACTTGATCAGACGCCCCGCTTTGTGCGCTAAAGGAACCAGCAATCTGCGCGAGACAGAAGACAGGATTGGGCCCAGTAGATGACCTCCAGATGGAGACAGCGCGAAGTCCAACGGCCGTCCACTTGGCGGCAATCCCTGCTGTTTAACAGCTTGATTCTGCTGATCCCGATTTTTGCCGCACGGGTCATTGTTGCCGCTTATACATCAGACATTGCGACAGACCCGCTCAGCCTCGAAGCCCGAACCGAAACGCGGGCCGAAATCGATGATGAGTTTCGCGCGCTGATCGCACCATCCGGACAGGAGCGACTGGCCTGGGCCCAGCGGATTGAACAAACGCTCGATGAACGCGACTTCTCAGCGGCGCGCGGCTATCTGCTGGCGGCACCATTGATGTTGAACCGTCAGGATTCGGCGGCTGTGCTGGCCGCTGCTGATGCCGAGAATTCCGGCACCCGAGACCAGCGTCTGGCGCGCGCTGCTCTGCTCTTCTTGCCGGAAGACTTGCGCGCTACTTACCAACGCACCATTGCACCGCCCAATCCTGTCACCCCGGATGTGACTGATGCAGAAGCAACCGATGACACGGCTGAGCCTGACGGCGACGACGCTGCCGCATCTGAACCGACACCACGGCGCACCGCGGATGCCGTCCAGCTGGCACCCCTGAATGAGCCATTCGCCGATCAAGGGTCGTTTTTCCTGCTCGGCGATCCGGCAGACCTGACCCGGCGCAGCCAGCGTTGGTTGGCTGGGGAACAGGTTGATAGTCTGCAATTGCGCTTGCGCGCCCTCGGCTTGTTGACCCAGAATGATACCAGTCCAGAAGCGCAAGCTGTGTTCGAAGCCGCATCGATCATGCGCGCCTCACACCGCGCCGGCCGGCTGAGTGACCGCTTTGCCGGGTATTTGCGTAGCCGCATCGAAGATGCTCTGCCGGAAGACATTCTGCGGGCGCAACTGTCGATCGCTTTCGAACCCGTGATGACGACGGAAGCCCGCTCTTCACAGGTCCTGGACGCCTATAATACGGCCCTGCAACCGGTCGCGCGCGAGCGGTTGGCGCGCGACCTGAAGATCATTGCCCGGATTGCCGAACTGACCAGTTCTTCGGGCGCGATCACATTGGTTGAACAAGCGACCACGCCGGAAGACATGCGCCGCGCCTTGCTCTTGTCAGAGGCTGGCGGGCACCGATCTGTCGCACTGGCGCGAGAAATGGGGCCTGATGTGTTGTCTCTGGCGCAGATTGGGGTGCAATGGAGTCAATTGCTGGTGTTTCAGGTCATGGGTCTGATGGCGCTCGGCATGGCGCTGGTCTGGACCACGCTGTCAGCTTTGACACAGGCTGAGGCCATCCGCCTGCGCTAGATCCCGAACGCACCTTTGATGCCATCGATCAGAAGCTGAACCGACAGCGCCGCGAGGATGACCCCGAAAATGCGCGTGATTGCACCGGCAATGCTCTCACCCATGGCCTTCACCAATGGACCCGCAGCCAGGAAAACCAGCAAACAGATCAGCATATTCGCGGCGATCGCACTTAAAACAGCGCCTTTGCCGACCCAGGTTGCGTGTTGCGACATGTAGAGCATCGCCGTGGCGATGGAGCCCGGGCCGGCCAGCATCGGAATGCCGAGCGGAAAGACCGAAACATCATCCAGCTGCTCAGGCGTGTCTTCACTATCGGCCAGCACGGATTCAGCGCGGTTCTCACGCCGTTCCGTGCGCTTTTCGAACACCATGTCGAGGGCGATGATGAACAGTAAGATCCCGCCAGCGGCGCGGAACGCATCGATCGTGATATGCAATTTATCGAGCAGCCAGGCGCCGAAAAACGCAAATCCGAAGATGATCAACGTACCAACCAGAACGGATCGAATGGCCATGGATCGTCGATAGCTTGCCGGGCCTCGCACCGTCAGCGACGCAAAGACCGGGGCAACCCCTAACGCATCGATCAAGACAAAGAATGTCACGAAAGACGCCATGAAAATGGAAATGAACTCGCCCGACATGCTGACGACTCCCTCAAGAAAAAATGAGGCCGCGCTCTATCCTTGATCTTTCAGGGCGTCGAGGATTTCTGCCACATCAGGATGCATGTCCGGTTTGCCAGAACGCATAGGAACCACGCTCTGCGCCAGCTCCCCAGATGACAAGGCCAGGATCATGCGATGCCCTCGCAACCGCTGCAGCAATCCCTGCGGGCCTTTCGGCCCATCGGCGCGGGCCAGAATATCATGGCCAATTTCAACACAGATATTGTCTGGCGCTTCATCGGCTTCAAGCAGCGCGATGGCCTCATCCAGGGCAATTATGTGTGGCGTTTCAGGAAGCTCTTTCATATTCGACGGATCAGCCATTGCCTGCCTCCGCGGCCTTTAGCAGTTTTCGGCATAAAGACAGCGCTTGGTAGGTCTCTCCTGCGGCACAGGCCGTGGATATTTCAACAAGGAGTGCACGCCCGTCTTCTTTTTTTGTTTGGTCCAAGGCGGCGGCAATCGCGGTCACTGCTTGATCATACAATTGACCCTCCGTCTCGCCGGTCAGGTACATTTGCATGACCGCGAAATAGAGATGCTCTTCAGCGCTTCGGGTGACTTCCGGATCAAGAACGTCCTTTTGACGCAAAACCCGTGCATGGTTTTGCAACAGGATCGTGCCGCGACGATCGCCATTGCGAAGCACTGCGCCATTGACGACGACAGCTTCTTTTGGCTTGAGCGACAGTTTTAACGGCATAGACCGATCTCCAGAATTCCATTTTTGGTAAGCGCAAATGGTTAACGCGGACTTTCAAATTGGTAACGTTGCATCGAAAACCGATTATAATCAGAATGTTAGATTGTTTTCCGTGTGCCAATCTGGTCGCATTTGGTCATCCCGAATCAGTTTGCTAGGCTGCTCAAAGTGCAATGCGGGGACAATCAAGACGTGGCTTTCGACGTATTTCTCTCTTACGCGCGTGCGGATACAGCGCGCGCAGCGTTGATCAAGAATCGATTGGAACAACTCGGTCTGTCCGTATTTTTCGATACAGAGGGCCTGGATGGCGGCGATGTATTTCCCGATATCCTTGATCGAGAAGTCAAATCCGCGGGCGCCATTGTGGGGGTTTGGAGCAAACATGCTTTGACCCGTCCCTGGGTCAAAATCGAATGTGATATCGGCCGCACCCGCGGGGTCCTGGTGCCGATCCAGATCGAAGACATTCCCGATCTCGATCGCCCCGCCGCATTCTGGAATATCCAGTTTTCGGACCTGTCTGACTTTCACGGCCAGGCCGACCATATCGGCTGGCTACGATTTTTAAGATCGCTTGCGCGCACGCTAAACCGCGAGGACTTGCTGGAATTGCAAGCCGGCCTTCAAACCCATGCGGGCCAGGATGAATCGCAGGAATTACGCGCCGAGTTGGCGGCGATGCGCGCGCAAGTTTCCGACATGCAAGCTGCCAAGCGTTCCGCCACCCGTAACGCCCACCCAACCGCGCCCACGCCCGCGAAGAAAGGTCGCGCCGGACTGATCGCCGGCCTGGTTCTGGTCGCTGGCCTGCTCGCTGCCGCGGGCTATTGGCTGCTGGATCGACCGACCGCGCCTCAGGCGTATGCCTGGCAGAACATGTCGGATCAGGATTGGGTCCGACAGGATGTCATGACCTTGTTGCGCCGGATTGAAGCGGAGACCGCATTTTCTGATCTCGCCGCGCTGGCGGAAGCCGGCAGCGCCTCGGCTTACACAGCAACCGGACTGGCCCAGCGTGAGAGCTATCGTATTCAGCAAGGAGAGGCTGGCGCGCGTCTGTCCTTTCGCGCCGGGTGCAATCGAGATCACATCCCGGCCTGCTTCTTTCTCGGCATGATGCACGCGCAAGGTCTTGGCGGCGGCGTCGACATTGAAGCCGCGTTCGAGCTCCTGAACAAAGCCTGTTCTGCGCAATTGTTCGAAGCCTGTCATTCCATGGCCTATTATTACGATCAGTACCCGGATGCGGAATATCAATTGGCCGCCACAGAGCTGTATCGCCGCGCCTGCGATGGCGGCATGTTCCAGGCGTGCAATCCGCAACGTCGCTACTCAGCTGACGAACTCTCTGCATCGCGTTCCGTCGGGCAATTGGAAGCGGCCTGCAATCAAGGCGAGGCCAGAGCCTGCGAAGGCGCGGCCATCGCTTACATGTTTGGCGACGACGTGGCTGAAGATCGCGACAAGGCGAAAGGCTATTACCGCGCAGCATGCGACTTGAATGACATGGCGGCGTGTTGGTCAGCGGGTATTATGCACGAGCAGGACCAAGAATTTCGGGCCGCCCGCGCCTTGTATGATCGCGCCTGCCTTGGCGGCGACAAAGATGGTTGTTCAGAACGCGACAACCTCGACGCACGTCGCGCCGCATCGGATGACTGACCTCCCCTGACGTCACACCTTGCTCTTCGCGCCCGACACCTTATCCTTAGCGTAAACGTAAACGAAAGAACCTGACATGCGCTTTGAAGGCACAGAGAATTATGTCGCAACCGAAGATCTGCGGGTGGCCGTGAATGCGGCGATTCAATTGGAACGCCCGCTGCTGATCAAGGGTGAGCCAGGCACCGGTAAAACCGTCCTCGCGATTGAAGTCGCCAAAGCGCTTGGTTGCGAACTGATTGAGTGGCATATCAAATCGACCACAAAAGCCGCACAGGGCCTGTACGAGTATGATGCCGTCTCGCGCTTGCGCGATGGACAGATGGGCGAAGAGCGCGCCAAAGACGTCAAGAACTACATCAAGAAGGGCAAGCTCTGGGAAGCGTTCACCGCCGACAAGCGCCCGATCCTGTTGATCGACGAGATCGACAAAGCCGACATCGAATTTCCCAACGATTTGTTGCAGGAACTCGATCGCATGGAATTCTATGTCTACGAGACCGATGAAACCATCAAAGCCAAACAGCGCCCAATCGTCATCATCACGTCGAACAATGAGAAAGAGCTGCCAGACGCATTCCTGCGCCGTTGCTTCTTCCACTTCATCAAATTCCCGGACGAGCAGACAATGAAAGAAATTGTCGACGTTCACTATCCGGGCATCAAGGAAAAGCTGGTCTCGGACGCGCTGACCACATTCTATTCGATGCGCGAAGTGCCGGGCATGAAGAAA
Organism: Pseudomonadota bacterium; assembly: GCA_039029475.1. Lineage (GTDB taxonomy): Bacteria > Pseudomonadota > Alphaproteobacteria > Caulobacterales > Hyphomonadaceae > Henriciella. Next base: position 92,944 of record JBCCGB010000012.1, read on the forward strand.
AAGCCTTCAACCTCCGAATTGCTCGACTGGTTGAAACTGCTGATGAACGAGGATGTTGATCTGGAAACCCTGCGTGAGCAGGACCCGGAAAAACTGACCCCGCCATTACACGGCGCCCTGCTGAAGAATGAGCAGGATGTGGCTTTGTTTGAACGGCTGGCTTTCCTCAACCGACGCCAGTCTGGCCCAAGTCCCCGCGGTCCTGCGGGTTAAATCGAACCGCATATATCAAGCGTTCCGCATTTCCGTCGCCGCCTTTGATCGGGCTGTCGGCGCGTGCCTTGACGCGCCAGCCTTGATCATCGAGCCAGTCGACAAAGGCGGCCTCAGCGGTCGCGACCGCGGCTTCATCGGTGACGATGCCGCCCTTGCCGACATGCGCACGCCCGACCTCAAATTGCGGTTTGAACAATGCGATCAGCGATGCCGACTCCGCCGCCAGTGAAAGCGGCACGCTGAGCAGTTTATGCAAGGCGATGAAGCTCGCATCACAGACCAGGATCTGTGGCCGCTGACCGATCAATCCGGCCGTCAGCGCACGCGCATCTGTGGCTTCAAGCGACACCACGCGCGGGTCGCCGCGCACCCGCTCATGCAGCTGGTCCCGCCCGACATCGACGGACACAATACGGGCCGCACCGCGCGTCAGCAGCACTTCGGTAAATCCTCCTGTGGACGCGCCAATGTCGAGGCAATCACACCCTGAAGGATCAATGCCAAACACGTCGAGTGCATGGGCAAGCTTGAGGGCCGCCCGCGATACCCAGGGATGCGCCGCCGCCGCCACAATCCTGGCCTGCGGTGAGATTTTTTCAGAGGCTTTGGTCAACACACGGCCAGACACTGAGACCTTCCCGGCTGCGATCGCAGCTTGCGCCGCCGATCGACTTTCAAAATGTCCCAAAGCGACGAGGACCTTATCGGCGCGATCAAGTTTTTCCATCACGGCTGACTTCTCCGGCGAACGCACTACACTTGCTTTCGATAAGCCAATGGAGCCGCTCACATGATCCGTAAAGCCCTACTTGCTGTTGCCCTGCCCCTGGTCGCCTGCGCTGATGCCCCGGCGCAAGACGAAGCGCCAACATTGCCGACGCCGGAAGAGATGCCAGGCCCGAATGAAGGCGTGTTTCCCAGCATGCTCCGCATGGGCGGCGATATTGTCAGCGGCGACGGCGTCGTCATTGGCGCATTGAACATCCTGGATGGCCCAAATGGCGTGCTTCTGGAGGCCACAATCAATCCCGGTGGTCTGGCCCCAGGCTGGCATGGCCTGCATCTCCATCAAGTCGGTGATTGCAGCGATATTGGCACCTTCAAATTGTCCGGTGGCCATGTCGGTAAAGTCGAAAATGGTCATGGCTTGCTCAACCCAGCCGGTCCGGAAGGCGGCGATCTTCCGAACATCTGGGCCGCCGCAGACGGGTCCGCCGGCTATGAAGCCTTTTCAACCCTGACCACCGGCGCGGACCTCGCCGATGCGGACGGCGCCGCCCTGATCATTCACGTCAATCGCGACGACCATCTTACACAGCCGATTGGCGGTGCCGGTCCCCGCGTTGCCTGTGCGGTCATAAAATAGCCTTGAAAAAATCCGTTGACGCGCCTGCGACATTCTGTCAAACGGCGCGTCCATTCAACGAAAAGAGGCCGTTATGAAAACGCGGAATCTAAATCTCAGTCGTCGTTTGCCTGCCTTCTATGAAGGCCAGGATTGCGTCGCCATGGAGGCCGTTGGATGACGGGTGGATGCACCACCCAGCCGGTGACATAACCGGTCTATCCGCCCTCCGCGCGCTTCGCCCGGAGGGTTTTTTCTTGCTCAACGGGACCGTGCGGAGGACAATTCAAACAGGAGGGGTCGAGATCAGACCTTAGACCAATGAGCAATTTTGAAGTGATCGAAACGTCGAGAGGCGGAGCGATCAAAGCCTGGGTGAAAGGGGTTCCGATCGAGCCCAAAGCCCGTGAACAACTCGAGAATGTTGCGGGCTTGCCGTTCATTCACGCGCACCTGGCGGTGATGCCAGACGTCCATTTCGGGCGCGGCGCGACTGTCGGGTCGGTGATTCCGACCAAAGGCGCGATCATTCCAGCCGCTGTCGGTGTCGATATTGGCTGCGGGATGATGGCGATGCGGACCAGTCTGACGGCCCGGCAATTGCCGGACAACCTGAAGCGCGTACGCAGCGAGATTGAACGCAAAGTGCCGGTCGGCAACGGTCCGCGCGGCAACCATCGCGATACGCCAGCCAGCGTGGTCACGCGGCTGCGCAATTCGCGACTGGCCGAGCGGCTCGACCTGATCCATGACAAGCACCCGAAAATCACGCCTGGCAAATTCAGTGCGCAACTCGGGACGCTGGGTGGCGGCAACCACTTTATCGAGATCTGTCTCGATGAAGATGATCGCGTGTGGATCATGCTGCATTCCGGATCACGCGGGACCGGCAACCGGATCGGCACCTATTTCATCAGTGAGGCCCGCGCCGCGCTGGAGAAACGCGTGCTGGGATATCATGTCCCCGACCGGGACCTCGCTTTCTTTGTCGAAGGTGAGCCTCTGTTCGATGACTATATCGAAGCGGTCGACTGGGCACAGGATTTTGCCCGGCTCAATCGTGAGTCGATGATGGATCGTGTGCTGATCGCGTGTCGGGAAACCTTGCCGGGATTCACGATCGAGAAGTCTGCGGTGAACTGCCACCACAATTATGTGGAGAAAGAACGCCACTTTGAAGCAGACGTCTGGGTCACTCGGAAAGGCGCTGTACGCGCGGGCAAAGACGAGCTTGGCATTATCCCTGGCTCAATGGGCGCGAAATCGTTCATTGTTCGCGGGAAAGGCAATGCCGAGAGTTTCTGCTCCTGCTCTCACGGAGCGGGCCGGAAAATGTCTCGGACGGCCGCCAAAGCCAAGTATACCGTGGCTGATCATATCGAAGCCACGAAAGGCGTCGAATGCCGCAAAGACCGGGGTGTCGTTGATGAAACGCCAATGGCCTATAAGGACATTGACAAAGTCATGGCGGCGCAGACCGATCTTGTCGAAGTGGTTCACACGCTGAAGCAGGTTGTGTGCGTCAAAGGCTGAACCCATAGGGTTCGGTCAGCATACCCCTCGCACCCAAAGGGAAAGGCGATCCGCACCGGATCGCCTTTTTCTATTCCAGGCTCTTTGCGACCCGAAAGCCAATGGTCTCATCCTGACGCGCAGCCGGCTCGGCCCGCCGCTTGGCCGCGCGGATATAGGATGGCACTTTTTCATAATCGCCCCCGCGCACCGGGCGCGAACAGCCCTCACGGCCCGGTATCGCACGGCCATCGCGCGGCAAGCCCGCATATGTCCGTGTGTAACAATCGGCGATCCATTCGGCGATGTTTCCGTGCATGTCGTGCAAGCCAAAGGCGTTTGCCGGATACGATCCAACCGCAACCGGCATGCGCAAATAGGCGCCGCCCGTTGCCCCGCCATTATAGCCGCGCTGGCCATTATAATTGGCTTGCGCGCTGGTAATGTCCTCGCCCGTTGAAAACGGGGTCGTGGTGCCGGCCCGCGCGGCATATTCCCACTCAGCCTCAGATGGCAGGCGATAAGGCGTGCCGTCGACCTGACTGTTGAGCCAGTCAATATAGGCCTCTGCCTGGCTGGCATTCAAATCAAATACAGGTCGATCTTCCATCACCCAAAGTGGATTCGTATTGCTGACGGATTTTGGATCATGGGCACAGGCTCCGGCGGCGCGGCAGGCTTCGTACTGCCCGAACGTGACCTCATATTTACCCATCGCAAAGCGCTCGACCGATACTTCGCGGACCGGCCCTTCATCATCATGGCGGCGATGCTCAGTGTCTGGAGACCCCATCATAAAATTGCCGTCCGGAATAACCACCATTTCAGGGCACCCGTCGCAATCCTGAAACACGCTGAAATCCGCTGCCGTCTCGATGTCTGCTGTGGCCGGCCCGGTCGGCGCCGACGCGGCGGTATCCGTATCCCCGACATCCCGACCGATCGACGCCATCTGAAAGATCACGCCAGGATCGAGCATGGCCGGCGCCGGTTGCGCACAGTCGCCAAAGCAGAAATCTTCGCCGATCAGCCCGGAATTGTAGAATGGAGTCTGAATGCCGTCTGTCGCTTGATAGACCTGGTCTGCGACGCGCTTGAAGACTTGCTCGGCGATCAGGCCGTCCTGCTGGATCACAGCGGCGAGCGCTTGCGTATACGGACTGTTCTCGCCCGCCCCATCGGAGGCGGTGTACCCTGGCTCGGTCGAGTAAGACACCAATAATCCCCGCGACCGCGCCACAGGCGCCAGTCCTCCGGACCCTGCGGACCGATTGGAACTTGGCAAGGGATTGTTGCGGCAGGCATCCAGGATGACGAAGTTTACGCCATTTCCGGCCGCCCGGACATGTTGCAGGGCCTGTCCCAAGCGCGGCGCTTGCGCCCAGATATCCTGTTCAGTGACGGCATTCGTGTCGACGGGAATAAGGTAATTATACCCCTCTGACTGAACGCCATGTCCGGCAAAATAGATCAATCCGACCGCATCCGAACCGGCATTGGAAAGCCGTCGACCATGCGCCGCGAATGCATCCTCCATGTCGTCTTCGGTGGCATCGATCAGCATACTGACCTGAAAGCCGACAGATTCCAGCGCCGCCTTCATCAAGCGGGCATCGTTCGCGGGATTGGCCAGTTTCCAGCCCATTGTCTGGTAATTGCTATTGCCGATCACGAGCGCAACGCGCTCTTCGGCAAGCGCATACAAGGACAGAAAAAACGCAATAAAAACAGATAAAAACGCACGCTTGAACATGGTCGAGCTTACTCCAGTCTATGCTGCGTTGATGGCTGGTCCCCACCGTCCAACGCACGCCCCCTTAACCAAGATAGGAGCACAGAGTTCGCTCTGATTCCAGTCACAAGCTGGAGTTTTTGGACGCGGGCCTATTGCCGGGTTGGCGGCGGTGGGGGCGGCGGAGGCGCGGTCACGACCGGCGCTGCCAATGGTTCCATATAGACGGTTCCCGCACTCGCTGTCATCGGCACCGATGCCCCGAGCCCGAACACGGATGCCATCAGCGAATTGGCTTCATTCACCGAAAGACCGCCATTCGCCACTTCCTGCATGATCGCGGCTTGCGCGCGTTGCATTTCAAGCCGCATATCATTGGCATTTTCGAGTTGGGACACATACGCCCCCATGACATCATCGCAGTGTTTGGATAGCGCAGTAGAGCCGCTGGCATCGACGGTGCGCAAATGTTCAAAACAAAGCTGAACGCCATAATCGTTCTGAACGATCGCCATCGTGATGTCGCGCACCGCTTCGGCGACGCCATGAGACGGCGGATACGCCGGTGCGGACGGCCAGGATCCCGTCACCCCGCCGGCGCTGGAATCGGTCGCTGACGGCGCAGTCGAGGCAAGATCGGCATTGATTTGCGAGGTGGCCTGCGCGGATGCCTGCGCCCGCTGCATCGCCCGGCTTTGCGCGCGGAGATCCAGCACCTGTCGGTTGCGGCGCTCGATATCATTCGCCGAACACCCGGCCATGGCGTCGCCGACATAGCATTGATTATTGGTCTCTTCGAGCAGCGCTATTTCTTCATTGGTGTGCTGTATTTCCGAAGCCAGTCGCGTCTGCTCAGCTGACGCCATAGCCGAACGCTGCAAATATTGCTCACGATAGTCGATCCCGCTCCCGGCAGACGCGCTGACGACCGCGTCTCCGCCTTTGACCGAACCGGTCAATTGTTCAATCGCCAGAAGCGCGATCATATTGGTTTGAAACCGTCGCAGCATGATCGAATATTGTTCATCCGACAGACCGTTCATATAGGCCTCGCAGACGCGGTAGAATCCATCGCGCAGGGTCTGAATTGTCTGCGTGCGTAATCCAATATTGGCTGCGGCTTCAGACACCCCGCCTTCAGCGGAAACAGCATTGGAAATATCCGAGACGCTGACCCCGGCTTGTGCCGCAATCGCCGACAAGGCATCCGGTGCGGGCTCGGCACAGACCACGCGTAAATCCTGATCTGCGCGTTTATTGGACAGCACGGCTCTTTGTTCGGCGTCAATGAACACGCCCGCGGGCGCCGATCCATTGCCGTTAAAGCCGGCGCCGAGCGTCTCTTTCTTGTTCACTGCGGCCAGGTTGCCGACCGAGGCACAGGCGGTCAACGCCGATAGGCTGAGGGCAAGCAATCCGGTGCGCAACATGAAATCGTCCTCCAGCAATGACAGGACGGGACATTTCAAAATTAGTCAAGCAAGACAGCACCTTATTGGGGAATTCTATCCAAGCGCCTCAAACCACAGTTGAAGTGCTGCCGCCTCCCGGGCGCGTCCCGCACGAATGGCCCTGGCTTCGTCGTCTTCGCCCCATTGTTCAATTTGCCAGTCCTCATCGACGCATGAGGCGCGCATCGCCGCGTCGGCGGAGAGCGCACCCTGTTCCACCGCGATTGCCAGGATTGCCGAGCCGAGCAAGCTGCAGCCCCAGATCAGGGCTGTCAGACGAAAATCATCCCGCGACAAGGCATGGTCGCGAACCGCTTGCAAACTGGCTTCAGGCTGCGGACTGGCCATCAAACCGATCACGGGAACCAGAACCACCCCGAGCTGTTGTCCAGCCCAGTCACGCCAGGGTTTCCACGCCGCCTCCTGCCGCGCCTGCAATTCGATCGGCGACTCGGCCAAATAGCAAATGACATCGGTTCCGGCATATCGACTCAACTCTTCCGAGAGCTCGTCCCGCGTCTCTGGCGTTCGGTCGATCGCGACATTGGCGAGGCGCGTCAGCGTCATGTTCTGCAGATCCAGCGTTTCGCCTTGCGCATCCCATTCCGCGGCGATGGCTTGTGCGAGATCCTCTGTCGGCACCGACAGCGGCGTTTTTCCGGGTGTCTTGATCATGCGACCATCGAGCAAGACTGCGAAGCCATCCCCTTCTGGCGCGACGCTCGCCTGCTTGTAAAAACGCTTCGGTAAATTCGTCTTGTCCATCACAGGCTGCGCTCCGCAAATGCATCGAGACTGGCATTCAGCGTGGAGAAATCATGATGCACCTCATGCGCGCCGACATCTGACAATTCCTGCGCTTCGCCAAAGCCCCAGCTGACGCCCAATGTATGTATCCCGGCATTCAGGCCCATTCGAACGTCATGAATGGCGTCACCGATGATCAGGGATTGATGCGGTTCGGCGCCAACCGCTTTCATCGCTTCATCGCACATGAATGGATGCGGCTTGCCTGGGCCATCATCGGCGCACCAGATCGTGTCGAAAAAGCGCTCCAGCGGGTGCATGTCAAAGATCGCACGAATGCCAGCATGCGACTTACCTGTCGCCATCGCAATCAGCCAACCATCATCCGCGAGGCGATTGAGAGTTTCCATCGCGCCATCATAGAGCGGCTCCTTGAAATCGGGCTCGCTTCGTCGGGCCACAAAGGATTGTTTGTACGTCGCCGCCAGGCGGTCAATATCATCATAGTCCGGGGCCAGGATCTGACAGGCTTCTTTCAATCCCAACCCGATCGTCTTTCGGGTCGCCTCATATTCTGGCGGCGTCAGACCCAGCGTTTCAAACGTCCGCTCCATCGCCGTCTGGATCACCTCGCGGCTATCCACGATGGTGCCATCCATATCCCAAATCGCAAGTTTTAAGCTCATGGCCCGCCGTTTAGGCGGCAGTGGCTTTTCTCGCAACCGGTCTTTGCCAGATCAGAGCGTGTTGCCGCGCTAATCTGCAATCACAATTCGACTATGCCCGCCGATATCTCCTGTGCGCGCGCTTCAAATGCGGCTTTGGTCTCGCCATCATCCGTGGCGCAAATCAGATATCCGCCCCCCTGTTCGATGCTGCGCGCAATCTCTGGCCACATAATGTCAGGCAATTTTGCTTCATCCCACATTCTGGAGATTGACGGATCCATATGCCGCGCACCGCCATACCGGTCGGGACGGGCTTTGGCGCCGTCCCAGATTTTCGTATTCAGCAGGCCGGGACATAGAATGGTCGTGGCGATCCCTTGCCCTGCAAATTCACCGCGCAGCGCCTCGGCAACCGCGAAAGTCGCGTGTTTTGTAGTGGCATAAAGAGGGAAATCCCCTTCCGGACGGCGCAAGGCTGCAGTCGAGGCCGTCACCCCGACATGGCGCGGCCCTGTCGCATTTTCCATCAGCGGCGCAAAGGCTTGCGCGGTCCAGACGACACCGCGCACATTCACATCCAATGCCCATTCCACGGCTCTGGCTTTTCCCGTCAGGATCGGCGAGCCAACCCCGACCCCGGCATTGATCCATAACAGGTTGAGCGGGCCATGCTCCGAGATCTGGTCGGCTGCCGCAAGACAGGCATCGCGGTCCGAGACATCAAAGGCGAGCGGAAAAGCATCGCCCCCAATATCCGTTGCCACCCGCGTGGCGGCGTCGAGCCGAATATCCTGCACACAGACACGCAATCCCGCGTCCGCCAATGCCCGCGCCAGCATTTCTCCGATGCCATCTCCGGCGCCCGTCACAAGCGCCAATTTGCCTTGATAGTTCGCCAGATCCGTCATGCTGTCTCCATTCTTGGACAATTCTTAATGCGACACACCGCGCCCGCCTCTTTCCATTTGAGCTGAGCTTCGTAGGGATAGATATAGATCACAGGACCGACAGATGAAGAAAATTGCACTTATCGCCCCCCTGCTCGCCGTTGCCTGTTCGGCACCCGTCGCCCCGGATACGGCAACCACACCGGGTGACATGCCGATCGAAATCGAAGGCCTGGCCGATATGAATGAGGCCAAAGCCGAAGAGATTATCGGGTCGATCAATCCGCTCGAGAATGATTTACGCGGGCTTGAGGTCGCGGTGCGCATGCATGAAGGGTTTCGCATCAAACCAGATGGCGTTGTGTTCGAGCTCGGCGTTATTGATGGCGCGGGTGCCACCCGACTCGATGAGGACTTCATCCTGGTCGAAACGTCCGGAATTGATAGTCCGATGCTCAACGATGCCGCGCGCGAAGGGTTTTTCGTCCGCACGTTCGCGCTCGATCAAGCCGATCATGATCGCATGCGGGCGGGCGACCTGATCCTGCAGGAATTGAAACAGACGGCGCCCGGTGAGAACCAGCTAAAATTCAATGCTGGGGTCTATACCTGCGCCAATCCTGCGACCGAAACGCCGGATGAGTATCGCTTTGCAATGTTTGTCCGTTCTGCCGCAGATGTCGATTTCATTCCGCTCTCAAATGGCGATGTGGTTATGGCCCGCGCCAATGCGGGACCGCTTGCAGCGGCCTGGGAGCCGTGCGACCCTTAAGGATAGAGCCGCGTCGAGGTCCAGGATTTGCCAGAACGCACCAGTTTCAGGCGATCATGCATGCGGAAGGCCTGGTCTTGCCAGAATTCGATTTCCGTCGGCGTCAATTTGTAACCGCCCCAATGTTCCGGCCGCGGGATGTCATGATCATCGCCATAAATCGAACTGATCTCAGCCACGCGCTGATTAAACTCATCCCGGCTATCGAGGGGGCGCGATTGATCGGACGCAATTGCAGCGATTCTTGATTGTGGGGCGCGCTGCCGGAAATAGGCATCCGATTGCTCGGGCGAGCTCTTCGAAATCGTGCCCCGCACCCGCACCTGGCGCCGTAGGCTTTTCCAGTGAAAACACAAAGCCGCGTTCGGATGCGCGGCGAGCTGTGATCCTTTGGCGCTGTCATAATTGGTGTAGAACTGAAATCCGTGTGCGGCGCTGAGCCCCCGCAACAAGACGATCCGGACATCGGGCATCCCGTCTGCATCGACCGTGGCCAGTGACATGGCAGTTGAATCATTCGGCTCGTGCGCATTGGCGTCTTTCAGCCAGGTCTCAAGCAGCGTGTAGGGCTCAGACACATCCGGGATGAGCGGTCGATCACCATCGGCGGCATAATCTGCGGCGCTTGGCGAACCTGGAATGGATACGGGCACATCAGTCATTCAATTGTCCAGACTGCGACATTGGCAGCGTGTTAGGGGTTTGGCAGGCTTGGCATTTGCATATAGGAGACCGCGAACACCGCAACTACGGAACGGCCGATATGTCACATAACACATTTGGACATCTCTTTCGTGTCACAAGCTGGGGCGAAAGCCACGGTCCGGCACTGGGCTGTGTGGTTGATGGCTGCCCACCCGGGTTGAGACTGGATGCCGCCTGGGTGCAGCAATTCCTGGATCAGCGTCGCCCAGGCACCAGCCGTTTCGTCACGCAGCGCCGGGAACCGGATCAGGTCAAAATCCTGTCCGGCGTGTTTGAGGACGATCGCACGGACGGTGCCGTCACCACCGGCACCCCGATCAGCATGATGATCGAGAATGTTGATCAGCGCTCCAAGGATTATTCCGAAATCCGCGACCGGTACCGCCCTGGGCATGCCGATTACACTTATGATCAGAAATATGGCGTGCGCGACTATCGCGGCGGGGGTCGGTCCTCGGCCCGCGAAACCGCGGCGCGCGTGGCTGCCGGTGCGGTCGCACGGCGCGTGCTCGGCGATGATATCCAGGTGCGCGGCGCGGTCGTTCAAATCGGTGCCCACAAGATTGATCGCGCGGCCTGGGATTGGTCCATCACCGGCGACAATCCATTCTGGTGCCCGGATGCCAACATGGCCCAGCAATGGGAAACCTATCTCGACGAGGTTCGCAAAGCCGGCTCTTCCGTTGGCGCGGTCGTCGAAGTCCAGGCCTCTGGTGTCCCCGCCGGTTGGGGCGCGCCGGTCTATGGCAAGCTCGACAGCGAGCTGGCTGGCGCGATGATGAGCATCAATGCTGCGAAAGGCGTCGAAATCGGCGCCGGATTCGAAGCTGCGACGTTTTCGGGTGAACAGAATGCCGATGAAATGCGCAGCGGCAATGACGGCGTGCGCTTTCTGTCGAACAATAATGGCGGCGTCGCTGGCGGCATTTCAACCGGACAGGACGTGATTGTCCGCGTCGCGATCAAACCAACTTCATCGATTCTGACTGAAACCCGCTCGGTGACGCGCGATGGCCAGGATGTCGATGTCCGCACCAAAGGCCGCCATGATCCCTGTGTCGGAATTCGCGCGGTACCGGTCGCAGAGGCCATGTTGGCCTGTGTTCTGGCCGATGCAAAATTGCGACACCGTGGGCAGATCGGCAGTTAAATCTGCTGTAATTCATATCAGATTCAGGTTTCTCCGGGCATGTCGCGCGCACCTTTCAAGATAGGAGCGGATACACATGACTTTCTCCCAGTATTTCAAACTTGCTGCTTTTGCCGGCGCCATGACTCTGGCGATGCCAGCGCACGCCCAGGATGAGGCGGCTGATGGTTGGAGCGGCGAAGGCTCACTCAGCGCCGGCATCACCACGGGCAACACCGAAACCACGGATCTTGGCCTGGGCGTCGACATGGCGCGCACCGTCAATGTCTGGACCGTCGGTGTTCAAGCGACGGCGGATTATGGCGAGACTGATGGCGCTGAAACCAAGAACCGAATCTTCCTCGGTACAAATCTCGACCGCCAGATCAATGACCGCCTGTTCGGGTTCGGCCAACTGACATATGAGCGCGACGAGTTTTCGGGCTTTGAATCGCGCGCCTTTATCGGTGGTGGCCTTGGCTATGACGTTCTGGCCAGTGACGCCACGACCTGGACCGTCCGTGGCGGACCCGGCCTCAAGATTGATGAGATTGAAGCGGTTCTCGACACCACGACTGTGCCGGCAACGGTGCTGTCGCCAGCGACCACAGAAGAGTCTTTTGGTGCCATCGCACAATCCAATTTTGCGCATCAATTCAATGACAATGTGGCGTTCACCAACGACACCACAGCCGTCTATGCCGAAACATCGACACAGCTCGGCAATATCGCCGCCGTGACGGCGACGCTGACCGACACTTTGTCGGCCCGCGTCTCTTTCGAGGTCCGTCATGACACCGACCCGGTACAAGGCTTCGAGTCCACCGACACGATTAGCCGCGTGTCTCTGGTCTATGGCTTTGGCAAATAGGCCCGACGGTTTGGCGCGGTGATCTCATCGCGCCGCACAAAGACAAAGCCCGCGCCGACAGGTGCGGGCTTTTTTGTGATCGAAGGCGCGTTTGAGCGGCGCGGCGACCCAATGATCACGGCGTCGACACTCTAGAAGTTTCGCCTTCCGAGGCGGCGGTGTTCAGAACCTGCAGAACGCGCTCAACCTCAACAAGTTCCAGCCTATATGCCTCGGCTTGAAGGGTTTGCTTTCGATAGATCGCAACCAATTCACGCTCGGCTTCAGAAACCAGCGCCCAGTCATAGTCAATGACCCGTTGTCTCATCGCGTCGGCTAGTTCTGGATATACGCCCCAGGTAATCGCCTCATTGAATGTTGAATTGGGGTCTATTTGCGGCTCGACCGGCCCGTCCACGGTTGCCCACCAGTCTGTCGATATAACATAGCCATTCAATGCATCTCTGAGGGTGTCATCCCGAAGATTGCTCAAACGCCCTGATTGTAAGGCATCCGAAAACGTTGTCGGCGATGCGACGGGCGCGTTGTACCGCGACGCGGACAGTAAAAGACTTTTGACTGCGTCTTTATTCTGCGGCTCATCGCCATCTCTTACCAAGGTGATCAATTCAGCCGTGCCGCTGACCAATTGTTCTCCACGGACAAGTCTCTGTTCGAGCACATCCGCCAGAGTCGAAAACTCATTGTTCAAACGTTCAACCAACGCGCGCTCCGCGGCATGGGACTGACGCAGGTCATTCCAATTGGTGATCTGAAAAGCGATGAGAATCCCCACCACCACGATGAAAAAGTCGAGGGCGACGGCGAACCAGTTCTGGTCTTTGACGTGTTTTGTGATGCGGCGCAGAAGCATTACAGGCGCGCCAATTCATCAGCCAATGAGGCCTGAAAGACCTCGACTTCAGACTTGAGCGTGACCAGACGGCTCTCAATGGCTGAATAGAACCCGATGGTGTTTATAAACCGGGTTCTGAACACGGCGTCTGTACATATCTCTTCGTACGGTCTGTCGAGCCTGAACCCCCATTGCCCCGCCTCGGTTTCATCATCCCCCGGAAAAAACGACGTCACACCCGGATGATAGTTCACGTGATGCGCCCACATTTGCTCATAGTGGCTGGTGAGTTGTTCGTGCTCTTCATTGAGTCGGCCCGCATACGTTACAAAGATTTGTTGAAACTCAGGAGAAAGCAGGTCTTGATAGCGGCCTTCATTGGCAAGTTGATCTAGCGCGACAGTGACAAAATTGGGCTGCACGTCCTCAACCAAATCGAACAGCAATGCCTCCAGCGCGGATTGTCCGTCTGGGGATTCGCTACACACATTCAACGCTTCACGGGCCGTCTTGAAATCTGATCGTCCATTTTCGTAATATGAAAGCACCTTGTCGATCAGATCGATGCTCAGTGAGACTTCCTTGTCCAGCCGCCCGAGCGATGCCGCCAGAGAATTCTTGGCTTGTTGATTGTCATTCCAATTCGCGACCTGAAGACCGATAAAAACACCAATCACGACAATGATGAAATCAATGCCGACGGCGAACCAGTTCTGGTCTTTGACGTGTTTTGTGATGCGGCGCAGAAGCATATGTGTCCCCTATCCCCTTCTGCGGAGACCATGGAACAAACCAGATAAAATGCAAAGCCTTAGGCGTGCGACGGACCGACCAAGCCGGCTTTTCAGAGCGGTTCCCACCGCACGCGGCGAAGCGGTTCCGGGACGGGGTCGGGTCGCCTTCGCATGTTTCGGCGGATCGCCTGAATTGATATATCTTTTGTTTAGCGTAAGCTCTCGGCCTCCATCAATTGATGAAAGACCCCACATCATGTCCTCGCGCCTTTTGCTCGTCGCTGCACTCTCTGCTTCAATGGCGGCCTGTGCCGCACATTTGCCACCGCAACCGCAAGGCCAGACCGCGTCGGCGGAGATCGAATATCCGCATGTCAAACGCCCGAACCTGGTGGTCTCCGACCTGTCCCGGTCGCTGACCATCTATCGCGATATTCTCGGCCTGGGAGCGTCCGAAATTTCAGTCTCCGGCGCGGATTCGTATTCCTATCCGGTGTTCAACATTCCAGAAGGCGCGCCCATTCGCGGGGTGGCTTTGCATGAGCCAGGCGAGCAGCGTGTGCTGGCGCTGACAGAACTGGCCAGCCTGGATTTGCCGGGTCCGGCAAGCGCGCCGCATTCAAGCGCGATTGTCATCGGCGTGGTCGATCTGGCGGCAAAATTTGAACAACTCGCCGCCTTGGGTCTGACCATCACGCAGCCAAAACGCGCCCGCGGCGTGGACTTCGATTTCATCGAGCAAGCCTTTGTCGACTATGATGGCCACCTGATTGTGCTCTATGAAGTCCTGCCCGCGATGGCTGAATAATATCCTGACAGTGACGGTCAACAGCGACCTTTCTGACGCGGTGTCCCTGACGCGCAGCGGCCGATAAGGGGCGAGTTTAAGCCACTCGTTCTCACCAAAATATCGACGCAATAGGACGATCAGTTTGGAATAATCGTTTGCCTCTCATAAAGCGGGCTATCCCCAAGAAGATGGTCCTCGATAAAATCGACCGTCACTTCGAGTGGGGGCTTGCCATTGATTAAAACGCGATCTGGATTCACAGTGCCAAAGCCATGTGGTCCGCCTTCGATAGAATAGAAGCTAAACGGCAGGCCAAGCGCGTCGGCCTCCGCAGCCAAAGCCACGGCAGCTTCGTCGTGATCAACCGTCTGGTCATTGGTGCCATGGATGATGAATATGGGTGGCCCGGTCAAATCCACTTGTCCGTCGAGCAGCAAGCGCCCCCAATAGTCCACAACAACAACTGGATCGGGGCGATCAATAAAATACTCATCGAGCGCGTGGGCGACATGAAGCGCCGTGGTCGCTCCCGCGGACGATCCCCACAGCGCAAATCGATTTATGTCCAAACAGCGCCTATCAGAGTTTTCCCGGGCCCACTCGAGGGCGGTTACGGTGTCTTCGAATGCTGCGACGACAGCATTTAAGCGATTAATCTCTTCGGCTGATGCGCCGAGGCGGTTCGCCTCAACTATGAGGTCATCTAGGACGGGTTGGAACTCGGCTGACACTAAAGGTTGAACGCCATCCAGCCGGTAGTTTATCGATAAGCCCGCAAAGCCTCTTTCGGCGACAGCTTCCATATTATTTACCCAATTAGGGTCCTGTTTGGAGCCGCCAATAAATCCACCTCCGTGAATACCGACAACAAATGGTCGGTTCTCTACGCAATCATCACTGGGTTGATATAGATCCAGAAGAAGGTTCGCGGATCCGTTTTGAATCAACCCCGTTCCGTAGACGATGTTATTTTCGCTCTCAAAGCTACCGCTCGCCGCGGGCGGAGGCGGAGGTGGCGGCGGAGACGCAGGTTGCGCAGCGGGCTGAGACGGCACAGAGTTTGTATCGCCTCCGCCCGAACAACCAGCGAGTAGTGCGGAAGCGATTACCAAAGATGCGATAGTTCTAAGCCCAAGAGTGCTTGCACAAGCCCCCAGGCTAGAAGGAATTGATGGCTTATCGGGTGTTAACATATTGATACCTTGGAACTTAGTCATTGGTTCAACGCATCAGGCACCACAATCCGTCGCTGCATCTGAACGTGCAGCAGTAACTGTTACCCAAGATCATCACGTAATCGATCCGGAGAGACCGTTCTGGGGCGAATTTGGTACGCTCGCATTTTTGAAACCGAACGAAGCGGGCATCAGAAATCCGCGACTTTCAATACGATTCTTCCGCGCACTTCGGCGCGTTCTATAAGCTCGTGTGCCTTCCTTACATCCCCCAATTCCATGACACGATCTACTTCGGGTTTGAGCTTCCCTTGGGCTAGGAGCTCGAAAAGTGCGGCCAGGTCTTGTTTGAATTCTTCGGGGTTCTTTTTGCGGCGTGCTGCGATTGAGTATCCATCAATCGACCTTGTTGGTGACAACCAGCTCTTCACGAAGAGTTGGATCAATCCACCCAGCGCTCCAAATCGCGCCGACCAAGAATTCGTATTCATAGATACGGCCCCGTAGATAACCAACTTGCCGCCTTTCCGAAGCGTGCGGAAGGAGCGATTAAAGTTGGCAACATCGATCCCATCGAAGACAGCGTCCACGCCGTCACGAGTGAGGCCCCCAACTCTTTGAACAAAATCTTCGGAGCGATAATCTATTGGCGTTGCTCCATACTTTTCTATGACCTCATGTTTGGATGGAGAGGCCGTCGCAAACATCTCTAATCCCATGAGCTGACCGATTTGCATCAAGGGGACACCAACCGCACCTCCAGCACCATGAATTAGAATCTTGTCCCCGGCTTTTAGGTCAGCTTTTCGCTTCAGCATCTGATAGGCTGTCATGCCCGAAAGGATTAGACTTACCGCCTCGGCCGGATCAACTAGAGCTGGGATTGCAACAAGTCCGTTTGCAGGCAGGCAGATATATTCCGAGTAAGCTCCCGTCACAGTAAGATCAGCGACCTTGTCTCCCACAGAGAGATGATTGACGCCCTCGCCAATTAAGTCGATGACCCCGACCAAATCATAACCGGGCGTTAGCGGAGGCTTCTCCGTAAGGTCAGGATACTTGCCAGCTCTAATCAGTGTATCTGTGAATGAAGCCCCGGCGGCGAGCACGCGCACACGAACTTCGCCCGGACCTGGCTTCGGCAGTTCTGGTTCTTCCACCACTTCCAGTACTTCCGGGCCACCAAACTTGGATATGCGGACGCGACGATACGACATGACTTGCTCCCTGACGGATCACATCTCAGCAAGCTACTCATTCAAAATTGATTGCGCACTCGACAATTTCGAACATTCGTGAAACATTTTTGAATGGAACACGTTCAATGGCCTCACATTCAGTCCTTTCTCGCTATCGCACGACACAAATCGTTATCGGCTGCAGCGGTAGCGTTGGGAAGTAGTCAACCAACGCTTGGTCGACATTTAAGGAGCTTAGAGTCAGAGCTGGACTTGAGACTGTTTGATCGAACATCGTCTGGCCTGGAATTAACGGAGGCCGGATTGGATTTGCTCTCCCACGCCGATGCAATGTCCAAGGCGGCCAGCGATTTTGAGCTTGCGGCGAGCGGGCGATCCGATCGGATTTCGGGTTCGGTCTGCATTACCGCAAGCATGGCGTTCTCATCACAATTTCTACCGTCAATCCTGACCAAACTGCGAGACCAAGAACCTGATTTGGAAATCGAACTTATCGCGAGTGATGAATCCGGAAATCTCTTGCTCCGCGAGGCAGATATTGCGGTGCGAATGTTTCAGCCCACTCAGCCTGACTTAATAGCTCGTAAGGTTGGCCATATTGAGATGGGAGCGTTCGCATCCACAGAATATTTGGAGCATTTTGGAACTCCGAGAGACTTAAGCGAACTCAAAAACCATGTGGTGATCGGCACTTTGAAACGCGATTATTCTCGGCAGGTCTTACGTGAGTTGGGATTGGAAACGAACTCATCGTTTTTCAAGCTCAGGTGCGACGACCCAAACGTTGCTTGGCAAATGGTGCTCGCTGGATATGGCATTGGGTTTACTCACCTTGAATTCGGTGTTCGCGAACCTAGTGTGCAACGCGTCGGAGAGAACCTTCCGACTGTTACACTTCCCATCTGGCTGACGTCGCACGCGCAGCTTAGAGAAAGCAAAAGCATTCGAAGAGTGTTTGATTTTCTAGCAGAAGAGATCACATCGATTTCCAACCAATAAGGCTCTGCATCGGCTCTGACCTTGCGATCATTAAGCCTAGATGTCAGGGTCCTTTTTAGGGCGACCCCAGACGTCTTTTCAAAGGGGTATCGGATTGGCTCGCTAGTAGCATGGGGCGTGGATTTGGGAGAAATCCATGTCATCGTACGTTTCAAATGAGGCTGGTCAGCTATCAGAAACCGAAGAGAAAGCTTGTTGCGGCGCACCAAGAGGCCAGAAGCGTCCTTTTAGACCACGAGAAGTATGGGCCATTAGAGCGCGCCTAGAAATGCTTGGCCAAACTCGAAATCTCGCACTTCTAAACCTCGCAATAGATAGCAAGCTGCGCGGTTGCGACCTCGTTAGCCTCAAAGTCTCCGACGTGTTTTCCGCGGGATCGGTCCGAGAACGCGCAATGGTGATTCAGCGAAAAACGTCACGTCCAGTCCAATTTGAGATAACTAAGCTCACCGCTACGTCTATCGTTACGCATGTTCAGCGCTCAGGTTTGAGCAAGGACGACTTCCTGTTCCCCAGCCGAAACAGCAAAAGCGAACACCTTTCGACGCGCCAATATCACCGCATAGTTGATTCCTGGGTTCGCCAGATTGGTTTGAAGGTTTCAGACTACGGAACGCATTCTCTAAGGCGCACCAAGGTTGCCCAATTGTATCGGAACACTGGAAACTTGCGGGCTGTTCAATTGCTTCTTGGGCATGCCAAAATCGAGAGCACGATCAGATACCTTGGGATCGAGTTAGAAGATGCGCTGCAAATTTCAGAGGCGCTTGAGCTTTGATGAGGGGCGTTCCTGGGGCGATTTTAAGCAGCTCATAGACAATGCTTGAGGGCGGTGTCTGGAGTGTTTACGACGTTGGCTCTATCCAACCACGAAAGATGGACTTTAAAATCGGCATAATCGCGTAGTTCATCAAGGGAACAATTATTCCTACGGCCATTATTGTAACGATTAGCGTTTGTCCGGGGAATACCCGCAAAAGCAATTGCGGAATAAAGTAAACTGGCGCCAACAGTCCGATAAAAGTCAGGGCTGCCATCTTGTGTTTTGGCAACGGGGTGCACTGGTCAATTGGATTGTCTGGTGTTGTAGTCATTTTCGTTTCCTCGTTGATTGCTGATCGAAAAATGTGGAGGGGTGGGATCACTCACACCCCTCCACATGCATCGAAACGCTAGCGTGAAGCGGCTTGCTCCATGGCACTGGATCGGACCTGGTCAACCAGGATCGACCAATCCATGGCGAGTGCTGAGTAGACTTCCATGGCTTTTGGTGAAGCATTATCAGCAAGAATTTCGATCATCAGGCTGGCCCCGTCGGCGATCACAACACCGCTTTGAACAAGACGCGCCATCCCGGTTTCCCGTTTGGTGGAATTGAAATTACCACTTGCATCCACGGCAACATAGGCTTCGAAGCCTTCTCTCACGGCCCGCATCGCCGGGAAAGCAGCGCAAACTTCAAGGGAGATCCCTGCGAAGATCAGTTTCTTTCGTCCCGTCGCCCGTATCGCCGCTTCGACCCGAGGATCGTCCCAGGCATTCACGGTTGTGCGATCGATAAATGTATGATCTGGCAACGCGGCTTGCAGCTCTGGAAAAGCAGGCCCCCAAAGCGTCTCTGCCGACGTTGTGCTTGTCACGATTGGAATTCCGAGGGCGCTCGCAGCTTTCGCGAGGCCAACAACATTATGCTTTAACTCAGCAATCGAGAAATCTCGAATGCCCGTCATGAGCCCAACTTGATGATCTATCAAGACAAGTGCGGCGTTATCCGCGTTCAATGGCTCAGGGTTGTAGTGCGTCGTAGTCATGGTTCACTCCTTATGATTGGTTGAGACGCTGGGTTTGAATTATTGGTCATCGAGTGATCCAAGTTTGCCTGCAGCGTGGGCGGCAAACATGGCCTCAACTTCCTTCTCGGTGTTCATCGCGAAAGGGCCGCGCTGAACAAATGGTTCTCGCAAGGGCTCGGCTTGAAGAATGACGAAATGCGCTTTAGAGTTTCCGGAGATGATCAGATCCTGCGCTTGATTCTCAGCGCGAACCGATACCGACGCACCGGATTTGAGAGATGCTGTCGCATCGCCGCTTCGGATAGCAATTGCGCCATCGATCCCCAACAACCAGGCAGATTGTCCGCTTGGTACTTGATGTGAGAACGAGCCGCCCGCCTCCAGATTGACGTCTAGGATGGTCATTGGAAGTTCAGGAGAGCTCACGCCTTTTTCTCCATCGCGTTCACCGAGTACCAGGCGTGCGCGATACCCCTCGCCAACGAGCAGAGGCATGTCGGTTGCTTTTACATGAAGAGACTCTGGTGCGTCATATTTCATGCGCGCCGGAAGGTTTACGAAGACCTGCAGCGCGTGGGTGCGTGCGCCTGGTCTCGGCTTTTCATCATGCACAGCGCCGCGACCTGCTTTCAGCCAGTAGAGATCTCCCGGCGTTAAATCGATGTCGTTTCCGAGGCTGTCTCTGTTGTTGAAGACGCCTTCACTATCTTCGAAAAGTATCGACACTGCCGACAGACCCGCATGGGCGTGAGGCCCAAATGTAGGGGCGGTCATGGTGAAGTGATCCACCATGATCAGGGGGTCCATAGCTCCCGCATACATGATGTGCTTGAAACTCAACGCATCAAACCCTGCGCCGATCGAAAACGGTTTGCCTTGAACTTGCGTCAGTTCTTTTTGTTCAGGCTGTTCGTGGAGATTGCATAAGTCATAGGGCATTTGGTTTCCCTTTCTTTCGTTTGGTTAAGTGAGTTGATTGGAATGATCTGCGGTGCGCTCTTGTTCTGAACCGCCAGAGTATTGACCTGTCGCATCTGATCCCGATTGCGGAATCGAGCTTGTTTCGAGCCTGTATGAACGTGGGGTCTGCCCAGCCCAGCGCTTGAATGCGCGGGTAAAGCCGCTCTGCTCTGAGAACCCCGTCAAAAACGCGATTTCTGCGAGGCATAGCTCGGTTTCTCGTAGGAACCTCATTGCGAGCTCTTTGCGAGCCAGATCAACAATGCTCTGAAAGGAATGTCCGCTGTCGGATAGTCGTCGCTGCAAGGTTCGGGGACCAAGTCCCATTTCCGAGGCGATGGCGGATAGTGTAGGCACACCGTCATTAAGTGTGTCGGCGACAGCATGGCGGACTCTACCCGCCAAATCGATACGCGAGCCCTTCGCAAGGGAATGCTCTGTCACAGCCCAGGAACGACTTGATAGGCTGTCTGCGATGGTCACTACAAACGCTGAGCGGTCAAAAGAGAGTGCTTCCGGCCTCCACCATATGATGCTCGGCTCACTGAAGAACGAAGTCAGTTCAGCGGTGTAATATTCCTGATCTATGGCCGGTGAACTGTGCGACATGCGTCCTCTCCTCTTTGCGAGTTAAGGATGTACTATCGGAACGATGGAGACGAAATATCTGTACATAGGACTTATCGTTCTATAAATGGAACCATGTTTCAGGACTCAACATTCGATTTGAACGACTACGCCTACTTCTTCCATGTGGTGGAGCAGCGGGGTTTCGCACCCGCGGGACGCGCTCTTGGCATCCCAAAGTCCCGTATCAGTCGCCACATTCAACAACTGGAAACGCGGTTGGGAGCGCGGCTAATCCAGCGAACCTCCCGCCAGTTCGCTATCACTGATGCCGGTATCGAATTTTTTCGTCACGCCAAGGCCGTCATGGAGGAAGTTCATGCGGCGGAAGCTGCGATCAAACAGCGAAGCGAAGCGCTGACGGGAAAGGTCCGTATCTCATGCTCTCCCGGCGTCGCGCAGTTTGCTCTTGAAGCCCTCGTATCTGATTTCCTCCGCATGCATCCCAAAGTCGAGATCGGACAATTCGTTACAAATGAGCTCGTCAATCTCATCGACGCAGGCCTGGATCTTGCGATCAGAGGGCACGTCGATAACCTGCCCGACTCCAGTCTTATCCAGAAGCGTGTGGCAAAAGTCGAATGGCGTTTGTTCGCCTCGCCTCGCTACGTGGATGAATTCGGCGAACCGGCTGCGCCCGACGATTTGAAAGATCACAGCGGACTCTGTCTCGGATGGCGCAACGATGTTGGTCAATGGAAGCTGCATTCTGATCCGCAAGCCTCCAAACTCATACAATTCATTCCGAGGCTGAGCAGTGACGATATGGTGACGCTCAAAGAAGCCTGCGCAGTTGGTTTAGGCGTGGTTTCGCTTCCAGCCTATGTGTGCGAACAGGACGTCAAAATCGGTCGACTCGTTGGAATATTACCTGATTGGCTTTCCGGCGAGGCAACGCTTAGTCTCTTGCAACCAACTCGCCGCGGGACGCCACCTGCCGTGAACGCCTTTGCAGAGCACATAACCCGGAAATTGCCGGAGTTGATTTCTTCGAAATAACCAAAGGCGTCGTGTAGTGGGTCTTTTCGGCAGTCTCCTCAATTCCCACTGAAAGCATAAGCATCCATTGTGAGCACGCCATAGGTCGAACTCTTATGCAGCCTTGTGCCCTTCGCCTGTTCACCGCCGGCGCCCATGGCCACAAAGAGCGGCAAAATGTGATCCATTGTCGGATGATTTCTATGTCCTTCCGGACCGGATTGGACAGCGTCTAGAACCGCGGAGACATCGCCAGATTCTATTCTATCTGAAAGCCAGTCCGCGAATGTCGTTACCCATTCGGGACTTTCCGCGTCCAGTTGATATCCGCCTTTGAAAAACTCCCGCAAATTGTGCGTTGCACCCCCGGATCCGATAATCAGAATTCCTTTGCGCCGAAGCAGTGCGAGCGCCAGCCCGAGATCGTAATGCCATTGAGGTGACTTTCGCATGTTGATTGAAATCTGAATGACTGGAATGTCGGCGTCTGGATACATCAGATGCAATGGCACCCAGGCGCCATGGTCAAACCCTCGGCTAGCGTCGCCGACAGCAGTCAGGCCTGCATCTTTGAGAAGAGAGATAACTTGGGAAGCGAGTTCGGGATCTCCAGGAGCGGGATAAGTGATTTGGTAGAGTGCTTCTGGAAACCCTGAGAAGTCATAGACTGTTTCGGGCATTGCATTGGTGGTCACCGCGACGCTGTCCCCGCGACTGTTATGATGAGCAGATACCACCAGAATGGCTTTCGGAATCTCGAACTGCTTGCCCAAGCCACGTAAATAGCGTCGGGCTGGACTATCCTCAATGAGAAGCGTCGGCGCGCCATGAGAGATAAAGAGGGATGAGTATTCAGTCATGACCAGAGCTTTCAGTCTTAGAATAACCGCGTCGGATCTGGCGCGCGGCGCGTGCCAGATCCGGGCTGGATGCGTTTATCCGTAGTGAAACACTTCACGGACAATTTTTCCGTCTTTCCATGTGCGGACCGCGACCTGACGATATTTTCGCTCGCCCCAATCGCGGTGCGTAAAGTCAAAAAACCAATGAGAAAAAGTCACGTTTTCTCCTGAGCCTGTTGCAAGCACTTCTGCGCCGCGAAAGTCTGTGATGGCGCCGAAGAACTCTTGTTCGCGAATGCGGTTTGCTGACTTCCCGATCGTGGGTTCGGCATCATTTTCCTGCATCACCACATCTTCGGCATAATAGCTTTCGAAGGCTTCAAGCCCTTTGCCGTTGAGGATGGCCTCATTGAGTTCTGCATCAAGCGCTTCAATGGTTTGCGCGTTTACTTTTGTTCCAAACATTATGGGTTCCCTTCTTGAGTTAAATTCTGAGCCTGGTGCTCAGATCAACAAATATGAAAAGCGTGATGTCTTATCTTGTCCCGAGGCGTCGAAGTTTTGACTGATCACGTCACAAAATCTGGAAAATCAAAGCCCACGAATGTTTGGGGGCCAGGATTAAACCTGCCCGCTCGTGATGAGCGTGACTGCAGCAATGATGTAGAGACCAGCAGTGAGAATACTACCGAGCGTTCGGATATGATTCAAGCGAGTCCAATCACGGCCATATTTCACCCAATAGGCTTCCGCCTCCGGGGTCGTGTGATCGAGACGTTCAAGCTTGTTGTTCATCGGAACGTTGCCAAAAATGGTCACAAAAAAGACCGCTGGCAGGTACACGGTTGGTGGGAGGATCAGCGTTACCAGAGCAGCACCCTCGAAGATCGTTGTGCTGTAGAGCGCGAACAGAACTGAAAAGAGCGCGATGGAGAGTATCCCAGCAACGAACTGGGTTTTGATCACGGTACGGTTGATGTGTTGCATCGCTTCGATGCCGCCAGTGGGCGCCGTTCGCAGCAGCCCTGACATCACAAATTCGGAGAAGGCTGAGAATACGCCTCCGATCACTGCGCTCCAAAGCGCGAGGAAGAGGCAAAAATAGAGGGTCCATTCATAGGTCATTGGATTTCTCCTGAAGTTACAATTTTAAGAATAGTTCAGCGGGAACCGAGAGGCCTATTTCAGGCCTCTCGAACGAAATACCGGCGAGAGGTGTCTTGTTGCGATCACTCCGACCCGGCAAGGTCGCGAAAGGATATTTCAAAGACGGGTTAGCCGTAGGCTCACAGCCCATCAAACACCTTTCGAATTCCCTATGGTGTTGAGTAAATTGAGAGAGACATCTCACAAGCAGCATCACGCAGAGGTAACAGGGCTTGATAAGCAGCGCTCGCATACCAAGCCATGGCCTCCTCTGGGTTATCGAATGCAAATATGGCGGTAACGGCTGCGCCGGAAGGACCGGCTAATGTCGCCGTAAGCTTACCCTTTTGTAGAAGCTTACCGCCAAAAGGCGTAAACGTTGGTGCAGCTAGAGCGCCATATTCAGCGAACTTCTCAGCGTCTTTTATATTACAATTTGCGATTACGTAGGTCATCATTTCATTTTCTGTTTTCAGTTAAATAGAGTTGAGGTGCACTCGGCGGGGCTCAATCAACGTCCTCAATGCCGAGAAACCTGAAAGTCTGTCCGAGCGTGTTGAAAATGCCGTGGGCGAAGATCAGCGGAAGTATGTTCTTCCGTCCAAACCACAAATAAAGCAGGCCAAATGCAAAGCCGGCTGCACCCGTCACCAAAGCGCCATGGATGCCCTGGTAGTAAGCGTGGCGATATCCGAAGAAGATTGAGGACAGACACAGAGCCGCGACGTCACCTGGCCAGCGGCCACCAAGAAACTCACCTGCCTTTGTGATTGCAAAAGCGCGGAACAAGAGTTCTTCAAAGAAGGACCCATGTGTCCAAACCAGCACCATGATAATGATGTAGGCTTGCAGGTTGCCCTCGACATGATCGAATCTCGTGCCTGTGTTGACGTCTTCGAAGAAGCGGTCCGCGAGCACACCCATGGCTTGCGTGCAGATGATGAAGAACACCATGCTGAGGACGGTCAGTCCTACGGTGTTAGGCCAGTTTTTCGGCCACCTGAAACCCAGCGCTCCCCATCCTGATCCACGTCTTTTCAAAAGAACGGTCGCCAGAATCATCGCGCTAAGCGTTGAGACCGGTCCAGCATAGAGCTGAGTGAACGGCAGCAGGCTTTGTTTCACGATGACCAGGACGGCGATCACTGCAGCCAAATCAATGAAGGATGTCCAGTTGAGACGCTGGTCTTTCATTTTATCACTATGTGTCATGGGTTCATCTCCAGGTAGAAGAAGACTGGACGAGGGCGCATCAACGTCCTCCGGCGGTCTTTCCTTCATCCTTATGCCGCCTTGTTCCACGCACCTGTCGCGGCGACATCTCGAGCGTAGTTTGCGAAATCCTTAGGCGGACGACCGAGCGCGCGCTGAACGCCATCGCAGAGATAAGCATTGCGCCCGTCTAGGACGGTGGAGAAGAGATAGTCCAGCATCCAGACGACATCTTTTGGCGCGCCAGAACCCGCGACCTCGCCAACAAATGCTTCGTGCGGGACGTCTACATAATTGATTTCACGCCCTGTTGCGCGGGACAGGTCCGCCGCGACATCGGCAATCGTCATCAATCGAGGGCCAGTGACTTCATAAATCTGGCCATTGTGATGGTCTTCGCTCAAGGCAGCGACCGCGACATCTGCGATATCGTCAACATCCACAAAGGGTTCGACCTGATCGCCCGCAGGCAGCGTGATCGTACCGCCGAGCACCATGTCTATGAAGGCGCCCTCAGAGAAGTTCTGATTGAACCAGCTTGCCCGGACAACCGTCCATTCGAGACCTGCGCTCTGGACAATCCGCTCACACGCCTGGGCATCTTCTTCGCCGCGTCCAGACAGGAGGACAAGACGTTTCACGCCTCGCCTTTTAGCGAGATCAACAAAGGCCTGGATCGCATCAGGCGCGCCCGGCATGGCAAGATCAGGGGCATAGGTGATATAGACTGCGGTCACATCTTTCAGCGCCGCATCCCAGCCCTTCTCATTGTCCCAATCGAAAGACGGAACGGCTGAGCGTGAGCCGACGCGGACCTGATGACCTTTGGCTTTCAGGCGTTCCGCGACGCGGCGTCCTGTTTTTCCTGTACCTCCCAGAATGAGAGTGAGGTTTTTCTTTTTGCGTAGGAAGTTCATTGACTTGCTCCTTTTTGGTTTCTGCAAGTCAATGGATATGAAATATGCGCCGCCTACTCTTGCCCAAGCGTGCCAGAGTTTTGACAGATCGCGTCAAACACAGGCTATTCGCCGGTGCTGGTTTCCAGTCTGTATGAGCGAGGGGTCTTTCCGGCCCAACGTTTGTAAGCGCTTGTAAGCTCCGTTGAGCTTCCATGGGCCGCTCGTAGATTTCTCAACTGGTTCCGTTTGGGGTGAATACTCTCAAAATCGCCAGCGTCCTTTTAAGGGTGCCGATTCAACCGATCGACGCAACACATTCCTCTAATCGCTCAGCTGGGCTGTGATAGTCCAGTGTTTTTCTGGGGCGCTCATTTAGCAGCCTGGCGATCTTGTTGAGTTCGGCCTGGGTATATTTCGACAGGTCA
>JBCCGB010000013.1:0-113626 GCA_039029475.1 Pseudomonadota bacterium
CGTAACCATGGTGTGCTACGGACCATTACTGGTTGCAATTTGTTGTTTGGCCTATCTTCTGATGCGATAGATTTCTGGTCGGAACGGCAGGATTCGAACCTGCGACCCCTTGACCCCCAGTCAAGTGCGCTACCTGGCTGCGCTACGCTCCGAACCAGGGCCGGAGGTATAGGCAAACCATGATATTTGGCAATGGGGCAGAGGCGGTTTACGCCGCCTTATTCGTTCGCGCCTGATCCAACCGGGCCTTGAGATCCGTCAAATCCGAAAGAATGGTCTCAAGGCGTTCTGTTGTGCCTGTCGCGGTCGTTTCGGATGACTTGACTTCAAAAGCTTGGCGCACGGTATGTTGCATCTCTCTGGCTGGACTAGACTGCGGCACAGCCTCTACTGAGTCTGCCGGCGCGACAATCCTTGCTTCGCCCCCCAGCACAGAGTCGACCCCCTGCTCACTCAAGAGTTTCCCTGCGCCCTTAAGGGTCATGCCTTGATCATGCACCAGGGTCTGAATGGCACGCAATGCCGCCATGTCTTCTGGTCGAAACATCCGCCGGCCATCGCGCCGCTTCAGCGGTTTGACGAATTTCTTGAACTTGGTTTCCCAATAGCGCAGCACATGCGGTTGTAATCCGAGCTCTTCTGCGGCTTCTCCGATCGATCGATAGGCATCAGCGGACTTTTCAATCTTTCGCGCAGCAGATGTAGACATTTAAGGCAGCTCTCGTGATTAGCCCCCGACGCGATCCTTGAGCATCGGAGAAGGTTTGAATGTCACAACCTTTCGCGCTGAAATCGTCGCCTGAATGCCGGTCTTGGGATTGCGCCCCTCGCGGGCCGCCTTCCGACGAACATTGAAGTTTCCAAAGCGGGACAGTTTCACCGCTCCTTCGTCTTCCAGGCTTTCACTGATCATTTCGAGCACGCGGTCAAGCAAGTGCGAGGATTCCTGCCGAGTGAGACCGATTTCGCGCACAATTGCGTCTGTCAGTTCTACACGGGTGAGCGTTGTGGTCGTCACTGGATCAACTCCTCTAGGTTAACAATACCGGCCTATTTATTAACGAATTACCAAAATCAGAGGCGGAACAGGCTTGCGCCCCAGGAAAATCCGCCGCCCATGGCCTCGCTAAGCACCAAATGCCCAGGTTGAATGCGACCATCGCTGACGGCGGTGTGTAAAGCAAGCGGAATCGAAGCCGCAGACGTGTTGCCATGAATGCCCACGGTGGAGATGACTTTGCTCTCGTCCAGCTTCATCTTCTTGGCGACGCCGTTGAGTATGCGCTGATTGGCCTGATGCGGCACAAACCAGTCGACATCATCGGAAGAGATACCCGTTTCTTGATAGACCGCATCAATTGCGCTCGAAATATTGGTGACGGCGTGACGGAAGACTTGATTGCCAAGCATGCGGACATGACCAATTGTGCCGGTCGATGAAACACCGCCATCGACGTGCAACAGCTCGCTTTTGGTACCGTCCGTTCGGATATGATGCGTGAGAATACCGCGTTCACCGGCATCAGCTTGATTTTCAGCCGTCAAAACGACCCCACCCGCGCCATCACCGAACAGAACGCAAGTGCCACGATCAGACCAGTCGAGGATGCGCGTAAAGGTCTCTGCCCCGATCACCAGGGCGGTCTTAAACAGACCAGTCTTGAGCATCGAATCAGCCGTAGCCAACGCAAACAGGAACCCCGAACAAACGGCCTGAACATCGAACGCCGCCCCTGGCCCGGTCCCGAGATTGGCCTGAACCGCTGTCGCCGTCGCTGGAAACGTCTTGTCGGGCGTCGTGGTCGCGAGGACGATAAGATCGACCTGTTCCGCCGCGATGCCCGCGTCTTTGAGTATGCGCCTCGCGGCTGCGGTGGCAAGATCAGAGGTCAACTCACCATCAGCCGCAATGTGGCGCTGACGAATCCCGGTCCGCTCCTGAATCCACTGGTCAGAGGTTTCGACAATGGTCGACATCTCTTCATTGGTCATGATGCGCTCAGGGAGATACCCCCCGGTTCCGCGAATGACGCTTCTGATCAGGGTCATTCCGATGCCTCGCTTAAGCTGACTTCGACACTGTCACGGCGCAAACCCGACGCGACCTCTTCCATATAACGACTCGCGGCCAAGTCTGCTGCCAAGCTGACAGCCGTTGCATACCCCTCAGCATCTGTGCCGCCATGGCTCTTCACCACGACCCCGTTGAGGCCGAGCAAGACACCGCCATTTACATTTGAAGGGTCCATTTTCTCGCGCAGGCGTTTCAAGCCGGACCGCGCCAGAGCCGCTCCCATTTTCGAGATGACGCCTGAGGTCAGCGCCTCTCGCACGTATGATGCAACCAGGCGCGCGGTGCCCTCCGCGGTCTTCAAGGCGACATTGCCGGTAAAGCCATCCGTAACCACAACGTCGACCGCTCCCAAGGCGATGTCATTGCCTTCGACATAGCCGCGAAAATCCAGGCCAAGCTCAGGCTCGCGCAAACGTTCGGCTGCCAGTTTGAGCGTGTCCCGGCCCTTGTCTTCCTCGGAGCCGATATTGAGCAGGCCAATGGTCGGTTTCGCTTTTCCAGTCACCGCGCGAGCATAGGCCTCGCCCATAATTGCAAAAGTGACAAGTTGGTCAGAGTCGGCATCGAGATTGGCCCCGACATCGAGAACGATGGACCGGCCTTCAATGGTCGGCCAGATGGCGGTCATGGCAGGTCGATGAACGCCTTCCATTTTACGCAGAGCCATCATCGCGAACGCCATCAGGGCGCCCGTATTGCCCGCGGAGACGGCCGCGCCGGCGCGCCCCGCTTTGACCGCTTGCACCGCCCCCCACATACTGGTTGTTTTGGCGCGACGCAGAGCGGCAGAGGGTTTCTCGCTCATGCTGACCACATCATCATGATGCATGATGGTGCAGCGATCCATCAGCCCGCGCGATTCCAGGCCGGTCGTCACATCTTCAGCGCGTCCATGAATTTCGAACAGCACATTGCTGCGCCGTTCAGCAAACAATTTCAGACCATCAAGAACGACTGTCGGAGCCGCATCGCCCCCCATGGCGTCAATTGACAGTATTAAGCTGGCCATCGGATCTAGACTCCGCATTGCCGTGTAAGATCGGCGCAACCTATGCGCGCCCGACCGGAAAGGCAACGCATCTCTTTGCTCGCATAACAGCTTGGCAGCATTGCAAAATCACAGGGCGTCGGGGCCAAATCGAGCTTTCTCATCCGAAAGGTCTTCGACATCCACATTAAGGTCGAGCAAATAGGCCGCGAGGGCTTGCGCTTTTTCCGCGTCCTTTTGCACATTTCGCTGCAAGACGTCCGCCAACATGGCCTTGGGCGCCGCACCATCAAGCGCCTCATCCACCGCCTTGGCGAGACCGAAGAATTCTTCACCCATTTTACGAATGCGCCGCGCAATCGACGAATCGCCCACGCCATGCTCGCGCAAGGCATGGTCAAAGTCGGAAAACAGGAGTTCGGTGAAGGCTTCGGACAGGGTTTTACCCTCTCCGCCCAGATCACGCATGCGCCGCATCGCCAGTGTTGCAACTAAGGTCACCATGTTGAATCGACCATAGACGGTATCCGTCACCCACTCGCGCAGAAACGGCTCTGGGGC
This sequence comes from Pseudomonadota bacterium, assembly GCA_039029475.1. Lineage (GTDB taxonomy): Bacteria > Pseudomonadota > Alphaproteobacteria > Caulobacterales > Hyphomonadaceae > Henriciella. The sequence goes on from JBCCGB010000013.1 coordinate 3,624, forward strand.
GCGCGCCGCCGTGTTCACAGCGTCTCGCCAACGCTTTGCTGCGTCCATATTGGGGGATTTACGATTGAACCAGTTAAACATGTTTGCCCTATTTTTGACGCCTGCCGGGTGTTACCTGGTGGTTGCCAATGGCAGGTTTTCCGCTTTATCTCCAGCGCAACTATCAGGAGTTTCCTCATGGCGCGACGTGTCATTCTAGCATCTATTGCGGTTGCAGCGCTCACCACGGCCTGCATCAGCCCAATCGAAGACTATCATGGGTACACGGCCGACGAAGTTCTGCCGGAGAACATCACAGTCGGAGAAGACACGCGGGCCAGCGTTCTGGCGCAATTGGGCTCTGCCTCAACGGAGAGTGTTTTCGATGAGAATACTTGGTTCTACATCACCACACGCCGCGAACGGGTGGCCTTTCTGACTCCTCGAACAAAGCAACGTAGCATCACCGCCATTCGGTTTGGCGAGGATGATGTGGTCGATGAGTTGCTGACCTATAATGAAGAAGATGGTGAAGTGATCAATTACGCCTCGCGTGAAACGCCGACGCGTGGACGTGAGCTTGGTTTGCTTGAGCAGATCTTCGGCACGGTCGGCGCTGTCGCCCTGCCACAGACCGATGAACGGACACCTGGCAATCCGACCGGGCGTCGAAACTAGGTCTCACCTAAGTCGACCAAGAAACAGCGAAAGAAAAAACCCGCGCCGGTCACGACGCGGGTTTTTCGATTTGAGCTTAGGGTTGTATCCCTAGTGACCACCGGCCAGGACAGCCAGCATCAAGAGCGCCACAATATTGGTGATCTTGATCATTGGGTTCACAGCAGGACCTGCTGTGTCCTTATAGGGGTCGCCGACTGTGTCGCCGGTGACGGCGGCTTTATGGGCTTCTGAGCCTTTGCCGCCATGGTTGCCATCTTCGATATATTTCTTGGCATTATCCCAGGCGCCACCGCCCGATGTCATGGAAATAGCCACGAACAGACCGGTGACAATCACACCGAGCAACATCGCACCGACAGCTGCAAGCGCTGCCGCGGGTCCGGCAATCCACCAGATCAGCAGGAATAGGACAACTGGAGACAGAACCGGCAACATTGACGGAACGATCATTTCCTTGATCGCGGCCGAAGTCAGGATGTCCACCGCCTTACCATAATTTGGCTTCGAGGTGCCTTCCATAATGCCCGGATCATTTTTGAACTGGCTACGCACTTCTTCGACAACCGCCTGAGCGGCGCGTCCAACAGCCATCATTGACATACCGCCGAACAGGAAGGGCAGAAGTCCGCCGAATAGCAGGCCTACAACGACGTATGGGTTGGCGATCGAGAAATCGACCACGCCGATACCATCGAAGAAGCTGCCTTCCGTGGCATTTGCCGCGAAATACTTCAGATCTTCATTATAGGCAGCGAACAGCACCAGAGCCCCAAGACCGGCAGAGCCGATCGCATAGCCTTTGGTCACAGCCTTGGTCGTGTTGCCGACCGCGTCGAGCGCGTCCGTCGTATCGCGCACCGAACTTGGCAGTTCAGCCATTTCAGCAATACCGCCAGCATTGTCAGTCACCGGACCGAATGCGTCCAATGCAACAATCATCCCGGCGAGAGCCAACATGGTGGTTGTGGCAATGGCGATCCCAAACAGGCCAGCGAGATTGAATGTCAGGATGATACCCGCAATAATCGTGATCGCCGGAAGCGCAGTTGATTCCAGTGATACGGCTAGGCCTTGAATGACATTGGTACCATGCCCGGAGGTTGAGGCCTCCGCGACAGATTTCACAGGTCGATAGTCGACGCCGGTATAATATTCCGTCACGACCACGATCAGCGCGGTAACAACCAGACCGGCGACACCGCACAGGAACAAGTCCATACCGGTCACGATCGCAGCACCTGTGCCGTCAGCATTCAGCAAACCAAGCGCGGTGCCCGCACCTGCAAGTTCACCAAAGCCATTTGGCAGCGCGTACTGAACAGCGATTGCAAGTCCACCAATCGTCAGGATACCGGTTGCAATCAGTCCCTTATACAAGGCCCACATGATATTTGTGGACCCTTCGCCGAGACGCACAAAGAATGTGCCGATCACCGAAGCGATGATGCAAACCGCGCAGATGGCCAATGGGAATAGGAGAATGCTGCCGAGATAATCGGTGCCAGCGAAATAGATGGCGCTCAGAACCATTGTTGCAACGATCGTCACAGCGTAAGTTTCGAACAGGTCCGCGGCCATACCGGCGCAGTCACCGACATTGTCGCCAACATTGTCAGCAATGGTCGCAGCGTTGCGCGGGTCATCCTCTGGGATACCAGCCTCAACTTTACCAACCATATCGCCGCCAACGTCTGCACCTTTGGTGAAGATACCGCCGCCGAGACGGGCAAAGATTGATATCAAAGACGCCCCAAAACCAAGTGCGACAAGTCCATCGACAACTTTACGGCTGCCTTCGTCATAACCGACGACACCAATCAACAGGCCATAATAAGCCGCCACACCCAGCAGAGCCAGGCCAACGACGAGCAATCCGGTCACAGCACCTGATTTAAACGCCATGGATAGACCACCTTGCAGCGATACGCTCGCCGCCTGAGTGGTCCGAACATTGGCCTGAACCGAGACCTTCATCCCGATAAAGCCAGCGGCGCCTGACAGTACCGCGCCGATCACGAAGCCCAGCGGCACTTCCCAATTCCGGAACAGAATCGCGAGAATCACGACGACGCCCACGCCCACGTAAGCAATGGTCGTGTACTGGCGTTTCAAATAGGCATTCGCGCCTTCCTGAATCGCTTCTGCGATCTCTTTCATGCGGTCATTGCCCGCATCTGCTTTCATGATGGACTGACTCTGCAGCCAACCAAAGCCAATCGCGAGCACAGCCGCGACTAAGGCTATCCAAAACCAAAGGGTCATATTTGCCCTACCTCCCTAGAATCCACGGAGCACTCCCGCCCCGATATTTGTTTGTGGTGTATGACTGCAACAGCCACCGCGCGTTCGCAAGGGGTATCCCGCTTGGCGCGAACAGGAACTCTACAATTACCCTAATGCTCAAACCCAAGCGTTGAGGGAGTGTTAACGGGCGTGTCGTGGAATGTCAGCCGCATTCCGGCTGTTGCTGAAAGCGACCCAATTCGCGTGAAACCGGAAATCTCAGCGCTAGGGTCTGCGCTGATCAGGATAAGATAATCGTCGCCAGCGACACATTGCTCGATGATTTCTTCAATTATTTCAGTATCTTCAGCAAGCGGCACGCGATCCAACTCCAGCGTAAGCCCGCAATTTGACCCCTCTGCCAGGCGGGCCGCATCGAGCAGCAACCCGTCGGACACATCCATGCTGGCAGTCGCATGATCAACAACGGCCTGCGCCGCCATGAGCGAACTTATGGCTGGCACCTGATACCGGTGCGCTTTTTCTGGGGCGCTGTTATCTTTTGCAGCCCGCAAGCCCAAACCGCCCCATCCGATCTCGCCGTTGATAAATAATGCCTGACCGGCACGCCCGCCAGACCGCCGAATGGGCGCATCACCCAGACAATGGCCCGTCAGCGTCATGGTGAGTGAGAGCGGACCATCTGTTCCGACCAGGTCTCCTCCAATCAAGTCGATCTCAAAAGCTTCGAGATCTTGTCTCAGTCCACCGATGAGGGTCGAAAATTCGAGTTCTCCCCGGCCTTTGGGCCAGGCAATCGAAAGCAGCGCTTCAACGGGCTTGGCCCCTTTGGCATGAATATCGGAGACATTCACACGCACGACTTTCTGGCCCACGGTCGACAATGGATCAGACGACAAGAAATGGGTGCCTTCGACAATTGTATCCATCGTCGCAATCATCGTCCCGATCGCGGAGAGCTGAGCAACATCATCTCGCAACGCGTCGGCGCCGGGCGCTTTCACCAAGGGCGCGATATGCCGTTTGATCCAGTCGGTTTCGCTCATCAGTCCTCCGTTGCGGGCGAGGACCTAAGCCTCCTCCGGGCGCAAGTCTTTCGATACATTGTCGAGCACCGCATTGACAAAATTTGCTTCCGTTTTGTCAAAAAAATCATGCGCCAGAGAGACATATTCGTCCAACAAGATCCGTCGAGACAAGTCCTGATGCGCGATCAGTTCTGCCGTTGCCGCGCGTAGAATAGACCGTGTCGTCGAATCCAGTCGTGACAGTTTCCAGCCTTTCGACAAGCGCGTCAGGATCGCCTTATCGACCACGGATTGGTGCTCAATCACCGCATTTACGATAGATTTGAACAGATCCGGATCAGCTTCTTCGACGGGGTCTTCATCGGGGCCGACCCCGAGCCGGTCATCCATCAAGTCCCGGATTGCCGCTTTCCCGCTCTGCCCGGTTTGCTCCATCTGGTAGAGCGCCTGTACCGCCGCGAGGCGGGCGCCAGCGCGGCGGGCGCGGATCACTTCAAATGGGAGTTTCTGTTCGCTCATCGCCGGTCCTTTGCCATTGGTGGCTGTAAAAAGCCATGCCTTTTGGACGCCTGGACTGCGTTTCGCAACAGTCAGACTAGCGCACAAACTTTTTGCGGAGTTTCAGCATTTCCAGACAAGCCAGCGCCGCGTCTTTGCCCTTATTCTTTTGCTTACGTTCGGCCCGGGCCAAAGCCTGGGCTTCATTCTCGACCGTGACAATGCCATAGCCAATCGCCAGACGACGATCTGTGGACAGATACATCAATCCGCGCGCGCTCTCGCCACACACGTAATCATAATGCGTGGTCTCACCGCGAATAACGCATCCCAACGCAATATAACCATCATATTTGGCGCTATCCGCCGCCATTGCGATCGCGCCTGGCACTTCGAAAGCCCCCGGCACCATGATCGTCTCGATCTCACAAGACTCACCAGATGCCTCAAGGGCGTCTCGCGCTCCCTTTTCCAGTTCGTCTGAAATATGCGCGTAATACGGGGAATTGACGATCAAAATACGGTGCATGAGAGTTTAGTCCTTATCAGAGAGCGGTCGCCAGCCATCAATCCAAAGGCCATAGCCATCGAGGCCCGCAACGCGCGTCGGTTCGGTGTCAGAAAGATAAATCATTTTGCGCACGCCGAGCTCTCGGAGAATCTGCGCGCCGACGCCATACTCTCGCAATGGCGCATGGGTGTCTGCTGGATCAGAGGATTTCATGCCCAGGCGCTCCGCCAGAGCATTTGGTCGCATCGTGTTGACGAAGACGACGACCCCGGGTTCCGCGGCGCTCGCGATGATCTTCATGGCGCGTTCGACCAAGCCTTCGCGCGGCCCTTTCTCGCCAAGAATATCGGCAAGCACATCGGTTCGGTGAACGCGAACGATCGTCGTGCTGTCGGGTTCAATTGTGCCATGAACAATGGCGATATGCTCGCTATTATCAATCGCATTCCGAAATATCACCGTCTTGAATCCAGCACCGTAAGCGCTCTCGAGATCTGCTTCGACGCGCCGCTCGAGATACCGATCATGTTTGCGGCGATATTCAATCAAGTCGGCAATCGTGCCAATTTTGAGCCCGTGCAATTGTGCGAATGACACGAGCTCAGGCAAACGCGCCATGGAGCCGTCATCATTCATGATCTCGCAAATTACACCAGCGGGAAACAAGCCCGCCATCCGCGAAATATCGACCGCCGCTTCGGTATGTCCGGCGCGCACCAACGTACCACCATCCTTGGCGATTAGCGGAAACACATGGCCCGGCGAGACAATGTCGTCGGCATCACACATCGGATCGATGGCAACTTGAACGGTGTGGCTCCGGTCATGTGCTGAAATCCCTGTTGTGACCCCTTCTTTGGCTTCGATCGAAACCGTGAACGCGGTGCCCATGCTCTCGCGGTTTTCGCGTGCCATCATATCGAGGTTGAGCGCGCGACCGCGCTCCCCGGTCATTGCCAGACAAATAAGACCGCGCCCGAATTTAGCCATGAAATTTACGGCTTCGGGCGTGGCGAAACTGGCCGGGATGATCAGGTCACCTTCATTCTCTCGGTCTTCGGCATCGACAAGAATATACATTTTGCCATTGCGGGCGTCTTCGATGATTTCATCGATGCTGGAAATTGCGGCGGAGAAATCTTCAGCCATGTTTAGCTCCTTGCGGATCATGCGGAACTGGCGCATCCGCGCCAATCATTCGGGCGACGTAGCGCGCGAGCATATCAATCTCAAGATTGACGCCGTCACCGACTTGTAACTCTCTCAGGGTCGTGACCTCCCAAGTATGTGGAATGATCGCAACCTGAAAGTCGCCATTCGGGAGCGCTTCAGCAACCGTGAGCGAAACCCCGTTGATCGCTGCTGATCCCTTCTTAGCGAAGTATTTGGCAATGCCTTCTGGCGGTCGAATGGTAATGCGATAGCTTTGCCCTTCAGGCTCAACAGAGATGATTTCTCCGACGCCGTCGACGTGTCCGAAGACAAAATGCCCTCCCAGTTCCTGACCAAGCTTCAGACTCTGTTCGAGATTGACCAAGCTGCCCTCTTCCCAATCCCCCAGAACGGTTAGCGAGAGGGTTTCAGGCACGGCTTCAACAGCAAACCAACTGCCCTTACCCTGAGGCCCAAAATCAACGACGGTCAGACACACGCCGGCATGCATAATCGACGCGCCCATTTCGATTGTCTCGACCGGATAGGCACATGACACCTCAAACCGGCGCAGACCATTTCGGTCTTCGGCTTTACGGATGGTGCCGACATCAGTGACGAGACCTGTGAACATTTATGCGAGCCCTCCTACAAGCTCAGGCTCTAACATAAGTCTCTAATGTGTCATCCCCAATCCGTGCCGTGGCGGCAGTGCGCCAACGGGGCGCATCTGACATCTCTGAAAGACCCAGAGCCGCGACGGCAGGCAAGCCATCGCCGCCAATCAATATGGGCGCGCGGAACCATTCGATTTGATCAACAAGACGACTTTGGATGAAACTCGCCGCGAGCTTTCCACCGCCCTCGAGAAAGATTTTCTCCAACCCCTCCACCGCACATCGATCAATCAATCGCTGTGGCGAGACTTTTCCATCTGATCCCGGCACAGTCCAAATTGCAGGGTCCCCACTGATGGCGTCAGACGCATATCCCTTTGGCTCAACGGCGCTGGCCAACACGACTTTTCCCAGGCCTTGCGATCCGAGCAGTCGCGCATGTTTCGGCGTCCGCAGTGAGCTGTCAGCGACAATGCGTACCGGTTGCTGCGCCGGGGGTGGCACCGTGCGGGCGGTTAATAATGGATCATCCGCAAGCACTGTTCCGACGCCGACCAGGACGGCATCATGCGCGGCCCGCATTTCGTGAACCCGAGCGCGACTTTCAGACCCTGTGATCCATTGACTAACGCCATTCGCCAGCGCGATGCGACCGTCCATGCTGGTTGCGATCTTCAGCGTCACGTGAGGGCGAGACATTCCAGCTCAGTCCTCGTCAAACTCGGACTGTTTGATGAACGCCGCAAAATCCGACGGCGCATCAAAGTCTCGATAGACACTGGCATAGCGAACATATCCGACCGGGTCGACCACGCGCAAACTCTCCATCGCCAATTCACCAATGTCTTGTGACGCGATTTCGGTCTCGCCGCTACTTTCCAGCTTTCTTGCGATCCCCGAAACGATCTGGTCAATTTGTTCGCTCGAAACCGGCCGTTTTCGCAACGCGATGCCAATCACGCGCGCGAGTTTTTCGCGCTGGAATGGGACCCGCTTACCATCACGCTTAACGACGGTGATCTCGCGCAATTGAACCCGTTCGAATGTCGTGAACCGTGCGCCGCAATTGTCGCATCCGCGGCGACGGCGCACAGCGGTATTGTCTTCTGCAGGACGGCTATCTTTGACCGCCGTATTTTCAGATCCGCAGAAGGGACAGCGCAATCGCCTAGGCTCCTAATCCATTGTAAATCGGGAACTTGGCAGTCATTTCTTCAACTTCTGCGCGAACTTTTTGCTCCGTGGCAGAACTATCGCCACCGGCAACGGCATCAACGACTTCGCCGATCCACTTTCCGATTTGATTGAATTCATCGACGCCGAATCCGCGGGTTGTTCCCGCCGGAGACCCAACCCGAATTCCGCTCGTCACCATTGGTTTTTCAGGATCGAAAGGCACACCGTTTTTATTGCAGGTGATGTAAGCCCTCTCGAGCGCTTGTTCTGCGTCGCGACCCGTCACCCCTTTCGGGCGCAAGTCTATCAGAGCAACATGAGTGTCGGTGCCACCGGAAACCAGATCCAAACCGCTTTCTTTAGCAGCCTGCGCCATGGCTTTCGCATTCTCGATCACATCCACCGCATATTGTTTGAACTCGGGTGTGAGCGCTTCACCAAAGGCGACAGCTTTACCCGCGATAACATGCATCAATGGTCCACCTTGAATTCCCGGGAAGACAGCAGAATTCACTTTCTTGGAGATATCTGCATCATTGGTCAAAACCATCCCGCCACGTGGCCCACGCAGCGTCTTGTGTGTGGTCGTTGTCGCGACATGACAATGATCCAGCGGATTGGGATGCGCTTGGCCCGCAACCAGACCCGCAAAGTGCGCCATATCCACCAGAAAGTACGCGCCAACCGCGTCGGCAATGGCGCGGAATTTGGCAAAGTCGATTTGCCGAGGATAAGCGGAGCCGCCTGCAATGATGAGTTTCGGCTTATGTTCCTTTGCCAGCGTTTCGACTTGATCAAAGTCGATCAAATGATCACCTGCCCGGACGCCATACTGGATTGCGTTGAACCATTTTCCCGATTGGTTGGGACGCGCACCATGAGTCAGATGACCACCTGCATCGAGGCTCATTCCGAGAATGGTGTCACCCGGCTGCAGCAAAGCCTGAAACACGGCTTGGTTGGCCTGTGATCCGGAATTGGGCTGAACATTTGCAAAATCGCAATTGAACAAAGACTTGGCTCGGTCGCGTGCGATATCTTCGACAATATCTACGTATTCACAGCCACCATAATATCGGCGTCCAGGATAGCCTTCGGCATACTTATTGGTGAGCACCGTGCCTTGCGCGTCGAGGACAGCCTGCGAGGCGATGTTCTCCGATGCAATCAGCTCGATCTGGTGCTGTTGTCTTGTCTGCTCCTTGGCAATCGCGGCGAAAACCTCGCGATCACGATCTGAAAGAGCTTCAGAGAAAAAAGTCGCGGTGTCGAAACGCGATGGAAGGCTGGTATCGGGCATGGCATGATTCCTAATTCTGAAGACCATGTACGGCGAGTGCGTTGCCCCCGCAAGGCGTCATTTCTGCTCCGAAAATGCTGACACACGCTATACGAAAACTTGCCGCTATATTTACAACCAAACTTGAATTCTTGGTCGAATTGTAGTTTTACATAGCAACAATCTCGTCTGAAGAACGGGTAAACATACAAATTACAAGAGCTAAATCATGACAAATCACTCGAAAGCAGAGTTGCTCGAGATGACGACGGATATCGTATCGTCATTTGTGGCGAACAATCCGGTCCCGGCCGGGGGACTGCCAGACTTGCTGAAGACTGTGCATCAAACCGTCCAGTCGCTGGCCAGTGACGAACCAATGGCACCGCCACGTCCTGATCCAGCCGTTTCGATCGCAAAGTCGATTACGCCGGATCACATCATCTGCCTCGAAGACGGCAAGAAGTTGAAAATGCTGAAGCGCTACCTGCGCTCGCGTTACAACCTGACTCCAGACGAATATCGTGCGCGCTGGGGATTACCGAGCGACTACCCTATGGTGGCGCCCAATTACGCGAAAAAGCGATCTGCGTTTGCTAAGGAAATCGGTCTCGGTCGTAAACGTAGCGCCTGATCACCGCATGCCCCCAGTCAGGCGGCTTCTTCGTCCAGCCCTAGCTGCTTCCAAACCGCCAGAATTGCTGCGAGCAAATCGTTCATCATTTCTTCTGTGTGCACCGGTCCTGGCGTGAACCGTAGACGTTCGGTGCCTTTTGGAACAGTCGGATAATTGATCGGCTGAACGTAAATCCCGAAATCAAACAGCAAAGTGTCTGAAAGCGCTTTGCACTTTTCCGGGTCACCGACCAGGAGCGGCACAATGTGTGTCTCGCTTTCGATCAGGGGCAGTCCGGCATCGCGGAATTTCTGCTTGAGGAGTTCCGCTTGCGCTTGATGCGTGACTCGCAGCTTTCGCCCTTCGTCCGAGCGCAATTTGCGAATACTGGCCAATGCGCCGGCGGCCATGACCGGACAGGTCGATGTCGTGAAGATGAAGCCCGAAGCGGTCGATCGGATGGCGTCGATAATCGTCTCATGAGCTGCAATATAGCCACCCATGACACCATAAGCCTTGCCTAGTGTGCCTTCGATAATGTCGACGCGGTGCATGACATTGTCGCGCTGTGCGACGCCCGCGCCTTCATCGCCATACATGCCCACGGCGTGCACTTCATCGAGATAGGTCAGCGCATCGAATTCATCTGCCAGATCGCAAATCGCCTCGATCGGACCGACATCGCCATCCATGGAATAGACACTCTCAAATGCGATGACTTTCGGCCGCGCCGGATCATCATTTTCCATCAAGGCGCGCAAGTGCTCGACATCATTGTGTCGGAAAACGCGATAATCAGCCTTCGAGCGGCGAATGCCCTCAATCATGGACGCATGATTCAACTCATCCGAATAAATAATCAGCTCGGGTAGAATCTTACCAAGAGTCGACAATGTCGCATCGTTCGAGACATAGCCTGATGTAAACAGCAATGCGCCGGTTTTGCCGTGCAGATCCGCCAATTCTTTTTCAAGTTCGACATGATAACGAGTTGTTCCGGATATATTGCGCGTGCCGCCAGACCCCGCCCCGAAACTATCAATCGCTTCATGCATCGCGTTCGTGACATCATCATCCTGGCCCATGCCAAGATAGTCATTCGAGCACCAGACAATGATTTCGCGTTCGCCATGCTCGAACCGTGCTGTGGCTTTCGGAAACTCGCCCTTGTGTCGATGCAAATCGACGAAAACACGATACCTGCCCTCACTATGGATGGTATCAAGCGCGTTCTCAAAGGCTTTTAAATGTTTCATGGCAACTATAATCCGTGACCGTCTAACCGCGATTTAGGGCTTCGCCCGCAAATATGAAACGGTATGAATGGACGCACTAGTGTAAAAACCTATACGGGAGAACCCGTATAAAGAATTTCTCTAGGCGTCATAGCCTGGGCTTTCACGGTCCAGTTTGCGCAACAATCCTGGCCAAGCCAACATATTCGCGAGTGTCTTGGTGCCTTCCGGGTTGGCCTGCCCCTTCACAACGTCCTGAACCTCCTGCGAAGGTATGACCATGTTTTCGCGACCGGCTGTCAGCGCCCGCACCTGCATTGAACAGGCCCGTTCCAGGAAAAACATGCGCAAGAAACATTCAGCCGCGGTGCCGCCAACGGTCAGCGTTCCGTGATTGTAGAGCAACATATTGTTCTTGGTGCCCATGTCCGCGACCAAGCGCTCGCGTTCTCCGTGATCGAGCGCGACGCCTTCATAATCATGGAAGGCCAGATCGTGGCGCACCAGCATACTGGTTTGCGTCAGCGGCAGAAGGCCTTCTTTGTTGCATGAGACCGCAACACCATCATCCGTGTGCAAATGCATCACAACCTGTGCGTCATCGCGTGCGGCATGGATGGCCGAATGGATGGTGAAGCCTGCCGGATTGATGAAATAAGGCGTTTCTTGAACGACATTGCCGTCCAAATCGACCTTCACAAGTGAGGACGCGGTGATCTCTTCGAAGAACATGCCATAGGGATTAATCAGGAAATGATGGTCCGGCCCCGGCACGCGGTGCGAGATATGAGTGAAAATCATATCTGTCCAACCATATCGGGCGGTCAGACGGTACATCGCGGCGAGATCGACTCGCGTTTTCCACTCTTCCTCGCTGACCTGTCCTTTAAGGCTGGTGATTTGCATTCCATCTGCCATCTCGTCTGCTCCCGGCTTGTCGTTTCCACTACAGTACTCGCAAGCTTCCGTTTGGGCAATTCACGGCGACGCTTGACCCCGCGTTCGATGCCACCGACATAGGGCAACTATGTCCACCTGTATCGCATTTAGCGCCTCGAAGCGCCCGGAAGCCCAAGAAGCGCTTCGCCGTTTGACCCAGAAATATGGGCAATATGACGAAGATAGAGCTGATGTTATTGTCGCTTTAGGCGGCGATGGCGCGATGCTTGATGCGATGCGTCGCCGGTTCAGCGATCACAAGCCGGTCTATGGCATGAACCGCGGCACTGTTGGCTTCCTCATGAATGAGTATGACGAAGATGATTTGATCGCGCGTATCGATCGGGCGGAACGCGCCACGGTCAGTCCGCTTCGAATGACCGTCACTGACATTCACGATCAGACCCATGAGCGCCTGGCAATCAATGAGGTTTCGCTGCTGCGCCAGACGGCACAGACCGCCAAATTGCGCATTATAGTCGATGGCAAGGAACGATTGGCTGCGCTCTCCTGTGACGGCATCATGGTTGCGACCCCCGCCGGCTCGACCGCATACAATTTATCCGCCCATGGACCAATCCTGCCGATTGGCGCAAATCTTCTTGCGCTCACGCCGGTGAGTGCATTTCGGCCACGGCGCTGGCGCGGCGCCTTGCTGCGCCATGATGCCCGCGTCGATATTGATATCATCGCGCCTGAGCGACGTCCGGTCGCCGCAGCTGCGGACAATCAGGAGGTTCGCGATGTCACCCGGGTCGCCATTCACGCCGACCGTTCGCAACACCTGACCATGTTGTTTGATCCAGGGCACGCGCTCGATGAGCGCATCCTGCGTGAACAGTTTGCGTTCTGATATTAACCAGTTTTCCGATTTCGTTCAGGCGTTTGTTAAGCCTGTTCTGATACATACAGACTATGGTTAAGTCGCTATTCAAAATGTTCAAATCGCCAAAAGCTGGCAAGGAACTCCTCACCGAGCTCGACATTTCGCGCGTCGTTGGGGCAACAGAAGAAGCTGAAAACAGCTCTGAAGAAGAAACCTTAGAGGAAACGAACCCGGAGTCGAATATCGATTCCTGGAAACAAAACGACCTCGATCTATTGCAAATGACCTGGCAGGCCTGCTGCGATGATCCAGAGAATGAAGGGTCTGGAACGGCTTTCCGCAATGCATTGCACAACCTTCATGGGGCGTCTGGGGCCTATGGCGGCGGCGCGCTGACGCGCTTGACGGGATCATTGCATGAGCTGGTATCCGGTGTCGAAGATCTTCACCAGGAGTCGGCGCTCATCAATCTACATGTCCAGGCCTGTCGCGCGACCTCATTCGGCGAGAGCGCCGATGATGTTGCAGACGCCGTCTGCGATGCACTGGAATACCAGGTCGGAATGCGCCTGATTGCTTAGGATCAAGGGGGCTAACCGGCCCCCTGAAACCCTTCGACTTCACGCTTTGGTTTGTCGCCGCGATCGATACCAAGCAGCAGCACAACCGCAGATGCGACGAAGATCGAGGAATACGTTCCGACGATCACACCAAAAATAAGCGCGAAGCTCATGCCGCGTAGAACCGGTCCGCCAAAGATGAAAATCGACAGCAGAGCGAGCAGCGTTGTTCCAGAGGTCAGAAGCGTCCGAGACATGGTCGCATTGATCGCCAAATCAACGACTTTTGAAAGCTCCAGCTTCTTATATTTCCGCGCCTCTTCGCGCACACGGTCGAACACGATCACCGTATCGTTCATGGAATAGCCGACAATGGTCAGCAATGCCGCAATTGTTGCGAGGTTAAACTCGAAAGCCGTCAGCGCGAACATGCCCATAGTCAGGATCACATCGTGGAACAAGGCTGCGACAGCGCCGAGCGCATATTGCCATTGAAATCGGAAAGAAATGTAGACCATCATCAGCGCCAGCGCGACGGACAATGCGATAATCCCTGAGCGAAACAGCTCGCCTGAGACTTTCGGACCGACCGAAGCTTCAGAGCGAATTTCAAACCGAGATTCCCCATCGGGAAGATCCGCATCCACCAATGTTCGCAACGCGGCGCTGACTTCGTCACCAGCCCGATTCTGCGCTTCGTCCCCCGTCTCATCCCCCACCGGAGGCTGAGGCTTAAACCGTACGACCGCGATGTCAGGCGCATTCGGCCCCGTCCCGCGCGCCGAGTTCACTTGGACCTCACCGACAATGAGCGGTTGCACCGCGGCGCGAATATCGTCCGCGGAAATGTCTTCTGGCTGGGTGATTTCAATCACTGCGCCGCCGGCAAAATCAATGCCCAGGTTAAGCCCGCGGGTTGCCAACATAGCAGCCGATGCCAGCAATGCAGCGACCGAGATAATCAGCGCGACAAAGCGCAGATTCATGAACGAGACTTTGGTTTTTTCAGGCCATAGTCGAAGTAGCATAAGTCTATTCCTTCCTTACATGGCCAGCCGCTTGGGGCGGAACGTGCGAAGATACAGAACGGTGAACCAGCGCGTCACCACGAAGGCGGTAAAGACGGATGTCAGGATCCCGATCGCGAGCGTGACGGCGAAGCCCTTCACCGGCCCTGAGCCGACCATGTAGAGGATCGACGCGGCGATGAACGTCGTGATGTTCGCATCAAGAATAGCGGACAAAGCGCGTTCATATCCGGCTTGGATAGCGGTCGCCGGAGACCGCCCATTGGCCTGTTCTTCCCGAATACGTTCAAACACGATGACGTTCGCATCCACAGCCATACCAATGGTCAGGATGATTCCTGCAATGCCTGGCAATGTCAGAGTTGCGCCAAAGCCAGACAAGGCGCCGATGATCATCACAATATTGGCCATCAACGAACCGACGGCAAAGCCGCCCACCAGGCCGTAAGCCAGGACCATGAACACGCCGACCAGAGCAAGACCGATCAAACTCGCACGCGAGCCAGCTGCAATCGACTCTGCGCCGAGGGTTGGACCAACCGTACGTTCGTCGAGAAAGTTCAGCTTAGCGGGCAATTCGCCGGCTTCAATAATCGCCGCAAGGTCTTCGGCTTCTTCGATCGAAAACCGACCTTCAATTATGACATTGCCGCCCGGAATTGGGCTGCGAATGGTAGGCGATGACATCGATGTTCCGTCGAGAACAATCGCAAAATTGCGGTTCATATTGTTGCGCGTCAGATTGTAGAATTTGGTCGCCGCCGACGAGTTCAGGCGGAAACAGACGGCCGGGAAATTGGCTTCGTCGAAGCAACGATTGGCGGTCGCAATGTCTGCGCCTGTCAATTCCGGGATGCGATTGATCAGGATCTGACCATAATCAATCGAATCGACCAGGATCTCGCGCGGCGGCGGCCGACCTGAGGTCACCGCAGCCCGAATGGCCGACTGATCGAGATTGGCCATATTGAACGTCAACCGACCGGCCTGGCTCAGAATGTCCTTGATCCGTTTTGGGTCAGCTTCACCAGGGGCTTCGAGAATGATACGATTGTCGCCTTGCGGTGTAATCGAAATCTCTGCCACACCATCCGGATCAATCCGGCGGCGAATGATTTCCATCATTTTTGATTGCGCATCCGACGCCAACGCAGTGCGCGCATTGCCGGGCACGGTCAATTGAATGAATTGATCGCCAGTGCGTTCGACATTGAACAGCTTGGTTTGCGTCGTGCCAATGGTCGGGTTGATCCGGTTCAACCGCCGCACGGCTTCATCCATGTCTTCCTCGGGATTGAGGATTTCAATCGTCAGCCGGTCTTCGTTCTGTACAGGTGGGTTCCGTTCTACCAATGGATTGCGATTCAAAGCTGTTCGAATGTCCGCCTGAACCGTGTTCAGCCGGTTGGCAGCGATCTCTGCCGGATCAATCTCCATCAAAAGGTACACGCCGCCTTGCAGATCGAGGCCGAGATTGAGCTTGCCCGCTGGCAAAAACCACCAGGAGTCCTCAACCTCTTGCATTTGCTGCTCATAAGCCGCCATCGCGACCTGATTGCTTGGATCAGACGGTTCTCTCGGTTCTATTCCAAGAAACCCGTCCGAGAACATGTTCGGAAGAGCGAGAATGGTACCCCAGACGAGAATGACCAGGATCAGACCCACTTTCCAAAGCGGAAAATTCAGCATGGCGGTAAAGCCCTTATTTTAGTCGTTCGCGGCGACCGGAGTGTTTTTGTCTCGAACGTCCGCGATCATGCCTTTAAGAGACCGCACGCGAACGCCATCTGCCAGTTCGATCGTGATTTCGGTGTCCGCGACGCGCGTCACCTTTCCAATCAATCCGCCCGCCGTAACGACGGTATCGCCCTTTTTCATCGCCTCGAGCATCGTACGATGCTTTTTCTGGCGTTGTTGTTGTGGTCGGATCAGCAGGAAGTAGAAAATCAGGATCAAAGGAACAAACATGATCAGGCTCGACATCAGTCCACCGCCAGCCGCGGCGTCTTGTGCCATAGCCAGGGGTGCGATCAGGATTGATGCGAGAGTCAGGGGAATAAATTTCCGCATGAAAGAGCTACCTTCGTGAATTCAATTGCGCCCGTATATCCATGCCCCAGCGCTTTAGCAATCGCACGGGTGCGTTCCTTGCCGGATCAAATCACGCCGCGGCCAGCCAGATTCAAGAGCGGCAATCGCTAAATCTTGTCCGGACAGAATTACTCGGACTCGAGCGCTTTCAGATACATGGAATTTTTTGGGCTGGCGAACAGGCGCTCCACCATGGGTTCAAAGAATTCCAGCGACTCACTTTCATAGTCAGGATCGAATGCCGACTGATCGTAGAGATGACAGAATTGCGCCGTGTATTCGTAATAGGGATGATCCTTGAACTGGTCGCGCATATTCCGATCGAGTCCGAGATGGTGGAAGAAATAGTAGCCCTGGAACATGCCGTGATTGGCAACCATCCAATGGTTCTGTTCCGACACAAACGGCTTTAGGATTGCTGCGGCAACGTCAGGATGATTATAGCTGCCCAAAGTGTCTCCAATATCGTGCAAGAGCGCGCAAACAACATATTCCTCATCGCGACCATCCCGGTGAGCGCGCGTTGCGGTCTGTAGAGAATGCGTCAACCGATCGACCGGAAAACCTCCATAATCGCCGTCTAACAGGCGCAAGTGATCCAAGACCCGCTTTGCCAGTCCTTTGTTAAACCCTTTGGAATGCTCAGCGATAATGTCCCAGTCTTCTTTCGTACCTTCCAGCATCTCGCGAAACTTCGCCTGCACTGGTGTGTGTCCGTCTGCCATAATTCACTCCCGACATTTCTTGACCACTAGATTGCTCATTGACGCGAAGTCCGGTCAAACCAAAAAAGTGAGCAATTAATCACTTGCTAATCTCTACGCACTATGTTAACGAGCGCTCACAAAATGGAGTTTCACGTAATGTCTGTCGCCGAACAAAAACGCCCTCGCGCCCGAAATGCTCGTCCGAAAATCGAACGGGCTGCGCTTGAGCTGTTCATTCGGGAAGGCGTTGACGCCGCAACCACCCGCAACATCGCCGACAGCGCTGGCGTCTCTGAAGGCGCCCTGTATCGCCATTATAAAGGCAAAGACGAACTGGCGCTTGCGTTATTTATGGAAACGCACAATCGCATGGGTGAATTGATGCTGACCGCCTTCAGCGAACCCGGCACGATTGAAGAAAAAGTGCGCCGCGCGGTGACCTCCTATTGTGCGTTTGCGGATGAGGATTGGCTTTCCTTCTCTTATCATCTTGTTTCGTTGAACCGATATTTGCCACACGACACCAAGCGCGATGACGACCCGGTCTCGGTGATTGAGAAACTACTCGAACATTTGATGGAAAATGGCGACATTCCGAAAGGCGATCCAGCCATTCTTGCCGCGATGAGCCTTGGCGTTGTTATGCAATCTGGCCTGAACAAGATCTATAGCCGCCTGCCCGGCGCGTTCAGTCAGCATGTCGAGACTTTTACAAGAACCATTATGGCCATCCTGCTTCAGAAATAGGCCTACAGGAGTCGTCTCATGATCCGTGGATTGTTGTTCACTGGCGTCTATTACGCTTTGTCTTTTCTTTATGTCATCGCCTCTCTCCCTTTCCTGGCGCTTCCAGGTCGTGGGCCTGTTACGGCGATAATTCGGTCCTATACGCGCGCCATCAACATTGCGCTGCATTGGATTGGCGGCGTCAAGAAAGAGGTGCGCGGGCGAGAGAACCTGCCGGATGGCGCATTCATTCTGGCGCCCAAACATGCCAGCTGGGGCGACGGTTTCATGATTTACCCGGAAGTAAAAAATCTCGCCTTCGTCACCGGCGATCACCTCAAGCAATTTCCTTTGGTCGGCGGCATCTTACGCAAACTCGGCGCCATCGTCATTGACACGTGCGGTGGCGGTGAACGCAAAGCAGCCTCTCTCGCGGAAGGCATGGCCCGTGCGCGCGAGGATGGGCGCCGTGTTCTGATCTATCCGGAAGGCCATCTGGCGCCGGTCGGATTCCATTTCCGCTACAAACCGGGCGTCTGGCACATGCAAAAGGCGATGGATGTGCCAATCGTCCCGGTCGCGACAAATCTCAATTGTTTCTGGCAGCAGGAAGAGATTCTGAAAAAGCCCGGCACTGCGGTGATAGAGTTTCTCGAGCCGATTCCTGCCGGACTGCCAAAGGAAGAGGCGCTTGCCCGCTTAACGCAAGCCGTCGAAACCGGTTCCGCGGAACTTATCGCGGAGGCCACGGGCGCGCCCTTGACGCCAACAAAATTGCTTCCGGATCCAGTCAAAGGAACCATCGGCAAACCAGAAGCGGAAGTGGCGGAGCCGACCTAAAAACTAGAAGACGAAACGCTTCTCGGTTTCAAATCCTGGCAGAATTGGCGGGCAACACTCGAAGGCTTCCCGGTAGGAAAAGGTCTCGCCTGCCCGCTTATAAACACGCGCCGCCCCGACACCACGGCCGGCGGCAACGACGACCCCCAGTCGCCCCCCTTCAGCCAATTGATCCAACCAAGCCTGGGACACTTCTTCAACCATGCCAGCGACCAGGACGATATCGAAAGGTCCTTGATCCGGCAGGCCCTTAGCCAAGTCGCCTTGTACAGACACCGCTTCATCCATACCGATCTCAGCAAATTTCTCTGACATCGCGTCGACCAGGGCCTCATCGTCTTCAAGCGCTATCACCGCTTCGGTCATATGGCCGAGCAGCGCCGCGCTATAGCCCGCACCGGCCCCGACCACCAGGCTCACATCACTGGCCTCGGCTTCGAGCGCAACCAGCAGCTTACCTAGATCGCGCGGCAGCCACATCGCGCGCGTGTCGCTGGTCTCGATTTCAAGTTCAGCATAAGCGCTGGCGCGCATACCTTTCGGAACGAACACTTCGCGCGGGATGGTCGCAAAGGCGCTGACCACTTCAGGCGATGTCACATCATTCACCCGCACTTGCGAGTCGACCATCACTTTTCGGGTTTGTGCGAAATCCATGAGCCAGCCCTTATCCAAAAGAATCTCAATTCAAACGCGCCAATAGCACAGGTTGCCCGCCCCGCAATATGACCAATTCGCATCAACGCACTTTACCCGATTGCAAGTCCGAAAAGTCGCTGCTATGCACCCCAGCTCACCAGCGAGGCTCTGTGGCGGAGTGGTGACGCAGCGGATTGCAAATCCGTGTACGCCGGTTCGATTCCGGCCGGAGCCTCCATTCTCCTCTCAAATCGGCTGATTTCTGAAGATATTTGCGATTTCGCTTAAATCTTTTGGATTCCGTTTAACAGTCATTAACCATTCTATAGGAGAAGGTTAATGTCTTCTATTGGAGACACCCACCATCACCCAATGCCTCGGCGGAACATTTTTATGTTCCGCCAATTTTTTTTTCATTTGGCTGAATTTCGTGGTTTGACATGGAAATCGGGTTTGCTAATGAGGCGGCTCGCTGTTCCGCGATAGCTCAGTTGGTAGAGCAGGCGACTGTTAATCGCCCGGTCGTAGGTTCGAGTCCTACTCGCGGAGCCACCTTTTCCCAATAAAGCTCAATAGACTCAATGGTCGCTGGGGTTTCAGTTCGCTCAACTGATACACAAATGGACCACATTGATGCACACAATCGTTCCAATAAGAGCCCTCGAAGGGCGCGCACACACGCCAATCCATCGCTTTGAAATCATCCGCCAGGCTAGCGGTATTCTAGACGATTAAGGTTTCAAGATCCTCGCAGGTGCAGGCTGAGTTACCGCTAAGGCGACGGGGCGCGAGAACTCTTCACGTAAGCTCGAAGCAATCAATGCAATAACAAACAGGATGATTGGGAAGGCCATAAGCCAGGCTATGGCGATGGTGGAAGTCATAGGGAGCTCCCTTGGCGGACTTTGAAGGGACTTCAGGAATCTTGAGTCATGTCGGGCTTTGTGTCCATAGCGCTGGCGATTGCACCGTCGATTCTATTGTTTTTCCAGCGACAAGTCTCGAAGATTGGCGAAGAATTCTCGCTCCCAAGGAGTACGAAATCCCGCCGCACCGTGCCGCCCATTTCGTTCGAAGCTCTCGAACGCCTCCTCCAAATAGTCAAATGCGATCAATCCGAGTCGCGAATTTTCGCTATAATCTGGAGAGATATTGTCCGCTACCGAATGCACCAAGCGCGCATAAGCAGCGGGCGAATGAGTATTCTTAGCATTGTCAAAGACGCCGTAACCTCGCCAAACGTCATACTCGTCGACTGAATTGTAAAACTCTTTCGCCATGAACTTGATAGCGAACTCGTGTCGAGCCTCGTTGTAAGGCGAAACGGATAGTAATTCTCGAACGGTGTGTCTGGCATAAACATGCTCATGCTCTTGATCGCAAAGGTCGCCAAACCGGTCGAAGAGCTCCAACTGCTCAGGTGCAATCCGCGCGAGTGCGAAAGCTGCGAATGCAAACAACCCTTCGGCCTCATCAGGATCGGAGTACAGGTGCTCAACGACATGGTCGCAGTAGCGTTCGATAAGGCTCTCAAGAGATCCACGGAACGGAGGTCCGCGATCCGCCACGGCCTGGAAGAACATCTTCTCGCTTAGTGTTTGTGGCTCCTGCCCGGCACCGCCAGGGAGACGGAAGAAGACTTTAAATTCGCCGCCACATGCGCGCGATGCCAGACTATCATCAACCCGAGAGGCGAGTGTTTTTATGGCGTCGATGCAATGCTCATCGCTTTCAGACTCCAGCGGAATAACGATGACGTATTCGTCTTCTTCTGAAAATCTCATGGCCCCGCGTATCGCCCCTCACTCTCGAAGCGCTGAGCATCCGATTTTGATACTGAATGCGCAACCCCAAGAGCTTGGACGCAAAACGAGCAGTGTTGTCCCATCAGCTCGAAACGGACCACTTCATGCCCACAAAGCGATACACATGGACTCATGAGGACGTCGCTGAAATCGCCGTGTTTATTGAGATTCACAGCTTTCGGGAAATAGCTCCTAACGCCTACTCGCGGAGCCAGCGAAAATCCCTTTCCCAGCGCTGTTCACGATCTGAAAATCGCGAAGTGCTTAGTCGGGATCAACAACCACCATATCGTCTGTTTCCTTGACCGTTTCCATAACAGGAAAGGTGGAGGTTTGCGCAATGCCCGGCAATTCAGAAACAACATCCCCAAGCAGCTCCCTGTAGGTGCGCATATTCCGCGTTCGGATTTTCAACAGAAAATCGTATCCGCCTGACATCATATGACAGGACTGGATCTCAGGAATGCTTTGCACAGCTTCGCTGAACGCGTCCAAATGGCGCCGCGTCGTCGCCTCGAGCTTTACCTGAACGAAGGTGACATAGTCCTGGCGAATCTTTGCGGCATCAAGAACGCCCTTATATTTGCGAATATAGCCGCGCGTTTCGAGGCGCCGCAATCTCGTCAAGCAAGGCGTCTTGCTCAGCCCCACCTCCTCAGACAACTCGCTGATCGACGCGCGCCCACGCTTCTGCATCGCACGCAAAATTTTGCGATCGAACAAGTCTAATTCTTCCAGCATCCCCTAATTCCTAGTGCTATTGAACTGCTTTGCTCGAACAATAAGTCCATTTGGACCACGTTGTCGAGCGAAATCAGGCATATTGATGCCCACAAGTATGATACACTCTCATCATAAGGATGGAGCACGGTCTTGCCATATAGCGAACCTTATTCGAACAACCGGTTTACCCCTCTCAGCACCGCCTACATTGCGGACGAAAATGAACTCGCCGCACGGCTGGCAGCATCGGTTCGACCGGCGCCCGAACTCCGCCATGCGCAAGAGGTCCGTGCAAGGCACCTGACACAGGGATTGCTGAACGACGCGAGAACCCTGTCCACAGTCGATGCCTTCCTCGCTGAGTATGAACTCTCGTCAGAAGAAGGCGTACTTCTGATGCGCTTGGCCGAGTCGCTTGTGAGGACCCCCGATGCGGGCACAGCTGCGATCCTGTTGAGAGACAAGATCGCCGCCGGAAACTGGCGCAAACACTTCAATGCGAAACACCCGCTGGTAAAACTTGGAACGCTTGGTTTGTGTGCTGCGAAGGGATGGGTTCTACTCAGCGGCGGTCGGCGGGCCAGAAACGTTATCGCCGCCATCGGAGATCGCCTGATTCTGAGCATCGCGCGGCAGGCAATTGCGTTGCTCGGGCGCCACTTTGTGCTCGGAACGTCAATCTCTCACGCGACTCGTCGCGCGGCCTCTGCCTCGCAATATGACGCCACCCACTCGTTCGACATGTTGGGTGAAGCCGCGATGACGCAGGCAGACGCCGATCGCTATTTCAATGCCTATGCGCATGCTCTGGAACATCTTGCGAGCCAATCCCCAAAGCACCAACCGCTCCATCAGTCTCCGGCCTTGTCGGTCAAACTCTCAGCGCTGCACCCACGCTATGAGTACGCACAGCGCGACCGGTGCGTGCCGGCGCTCGCTGATCGGCTTTTGCAACTTTGCGAAATTGCGCAGTCGGCCAATCTTGGATTGACGATTGATGCTGAAGAAGTTGATCGGCTGGAAGTGTCTCTTCTGGTTCTCGAACGGGTCATGGTCTTCCCGCAAATTCGCGGCTGGGACGGCCTCGGCCTTGCCGTACAAGCCTATCAGAAACGGGCGACGCAGACGATCGACTGGGTGATTGAAACCGCAAAACAGCATGGGCAAAAATTGACGGTTAGACTGGTTAAAGGCGCTTATTGGGACAGCGAGATCAAACGGGCGCAAGAACTCGGACTGGCCTCTTATCCGGTCTTTACGCGCAAAGAGCATACCGACATTTCATACCTCGCCTGCGCAAAAAAATTGCTGAATGCCTCGCCGCTCATTTATCCACAATTCGCAACCCATAATGCCCAGACCGCTGCCGCCATCATTGCATTGGCCGGCGAACGCCGCGATCTGGAGTTTCAACGCCTACACGGGATGAGCGACGGACTGCATCGACGCCTTTCTCTGGAACTGGGGTTTGCAACGCGCACCTATGCCCCTGTCGGACGCCACAAGGAGCTCCTCCCCTATTTGGTTCGCCGCCTTCTCGAAAATGGCGCCAACTCGTCTTTTGTGAATCAGCTTCAAGATCCTGACGCAAACATCGAGCAGCTTGTCCGTGACCCGATTGAAATTGCGGCAGAGCATGGCTTTTCCTCACATCCAGTGCTCGCCTCCCCTCGCCATCGACAGCGAAGCGCACGCATTGTCACTGGCGGCGATGATTTAACTCAATCTGCCGCTGCGACATTCGTCGAAGCCATCGCCCCGCCACACGTGAGCGACGCGATCCGTCCTGAAGCATCAATCGCAAAAGCGGCACAGCATTGCCGCAACAGTTCCTGGATGCGCAAACTTCCAGCAGATCGCGCCCGTATATTGCGTGGCGCTGCTGATCTCTTTGAACGAGATCGCCTGCGCTTGATGACGCTCTGCGTTTTCGAGGCGCAGAAAACCTGGCCCGATGCCGAAGCCGAATTGCGAGAAGCTGTCGATTTCCTGCGCTATTACGCTGACCAAGCCGAACAGCCCGCCATGGCCGCTCGTCTGCCACGCGGGACGGTTGCCTGCATCAGCCCGTGGAATTTCCCGCTGGCGATATTTTTGGGGCAAGTCAGCGCCGCCCTCAGCGTCGGCAATTGCGTGCTCGCCAAGCCCGCCGAACAGACTCCACGGATCGCGCTCGAAGCTGTGAAATTGCTCCGTGAAGCTGGCATACCGCGCGATG
Organism: Pseudomonadota bacterium; assembly: GCA_039029475.1. Lineage (GTDB taxonomy): Bacteria > Pseudomonadota > Alphaproteobacteria > Caulobacterales > Hyphomonadaceae > Henriciella. Next base: position 27,742 of record JBCCGB010000013.1, read on the forward strand.
CCCTCCACCTCATTGTGGGCGATGGCTCGGTCGGCGCAAGCCTGGTTGCCTGCCCTGACATTCGCGCCGTGTGCTTCACAGGATCGACCAACACGGCAAAGAAAATCGCCGCATCGCTCGCCGCATCAGATCGCGGGGACATTCCTCTAATTGCGGAAACCGGCGGCATCAACGCGATGTTCATCGACTCCACCGCATTGCTCGAACAAGCGGTCAGAGACGTGATCGCATCGGCGTTTCAAAGCGCCGGGCAGCGCTGTTCTGCATGTCGATTGGTTTGCGTTCAGGAAGATATCGCCGACGATTTCATCAAGATGCTGGCCGGCGCGATGCAATTGCTGCGCACCGATGCCCCGGCGGCTTTGTCTGCTGACCTCGGCCCACTGATCGACGTGACAGCGCACCGCCGGATTACCAACTACATTTCCAATTGCAGAATTGCCTTTCCCACCATTGGCGAGAGCCCGGCGCCAACGCGGACCGATGCGGCGTACATCGCGCCGATCGCCTTTGAACTCAAAAGTATTGGCGACCTGAAAGAAGAGATCTTCGGTCCAGTTCTGCACCTTGTTCGATTCAAGCGAAACGCGTTCCTTGAGACGATAGAACAGGTCAACGCCCTCGGCTTTGGCTTGACGATGGGACTTCACACCCGCATCGATCAGCGAACAGAGGAAACCGCGAACCACGCTCGAGTCGGCAACCTGTATATCAATCGAAACCAGATCGGCGCGGTGGTTGGCGAACAACCATTCGGTGGTGAGGGCCTGTCTGGCACCGGACCGAAAGCGGGTGGACCGTATTACATTCAGCGACTAACCGAAACCGCTGCCGGTGTATTGCCGCCTGACACAAGCGCGACGATTGAACTTCCGGGCCCAACCGGTGAAACCAATACGCTCAGCTTTGTCCCACGCGGTCGTCTTCTATGCCTGGGCGGTGACCAGGCGTCCGTCCTCGACGCCCAAATTGCGCGCGTAGAGGACACGGGCAATGTACCGGTCCTGCTCGAGTTTGGGGGCATCGATGATGCGCTAAAAGACCCATCTCTTAAAGGAGTCGTCGCCGATGGAAGCGTTCGCAGCGAGGTGGCAAAATCACTCGCCGAACGCACCGGCGCGATCTTGCCGCTCCTATCAGCGGCAGATGCGCCAAGTCGCTTTATGCTCGAGCGGGTTGTTACGATCGACACGACCGCGGCTGGCGGCAATGCAAGCCTCCTGGCGAGCATCTAATCAGCTCAACTCGCCAAGGTCCGACCCAGCGCCGCTCTCCAACCCGATAGCAGTGTTTCGCGGGTTTCGGATGCCATCTTCGGTTCGAACCGGCGACCCGGCGCAACCCGAGCAGCCCAGTCTTCTTCCTTCACCCACCCCAATTGAACGCCGGCCAAGGCGGCGGCTCCGAGTGCTGTCATTTCCATGAAGTCCGGACGCTCAACCGGACGATCACAAATATCCGCGACGAATTGCATAAGCCAATCATTCGCCGCCATGCCGCCATCGACGCGCAGCAAATCAACATTGGCGCCATCCGCTGCGAATGCCGTCAACAAATCATGTGTCTGGTATGCCGCGGCTTCAAGCCCTGCCCGGACAATGTGCGCCGCGCCGGTGGCTCGGGTTAGACCAGAAATTGTCCCGCGCGCATTCGCATCCCAATGCGGTGCCCCCAAACCGGTAAAAGCAGGTACAAAATAGACCCCCCCATTATCGCTAAGGCTCGCCGCGGCCGCTTCGCTCGCTGGGGCATCGGCTATCAATCCGAGATCATCACGCAACCATTGAATAACCGTCCCGGCATTGAATATGGCCCCCTCCAGCGCGAACGCCGATGACCCGTTCTGGTGACCATACCCCAGGGTTCCAAGCAACCGGTGCTCTGATCGAGGCGTATTCTGCCCGGTATTCGCGACGAGGAATGCCCCCGTTCCATAGGTAATCTTCGCCGAGCCAGGCGCCAGACAGGACTGTCCAACCAATGCCGCTTGCTGGTCGCCAATCGCGGAGAGAATAGGAATGGGCCGGCCGAACAATTCCGAATTCGTTTCGCCATAATGCGCCCCGCTCGGCAGGACTTGCGGCAGCATGTTCTCTGGAATGTTAAACAAATTCAGCATGTCAGCCGACCAAGTGCGCGCCTCCGACAGGCTGAGCGGGAAAAGCAGAGTGCGCGAGGCATTGGTCATATCCGTGGCGTGGACCTGTCCTCCTGTCAGATGCCAGATGAGAAAGGAATCGACGGTCCCAAACGCCAATGTCCCAGCGTCTGCTTTCTCGCGGGCTTCGTCGACTTGATCCAAAAGCCAAGCAATTTTAGTCCCGGAAAAATATGGATCGATCAACAGCCCCGTCGCGGCTTGAACCGCCGACTCATGACCCGAATTGACAAGCTGTTCGCAAGTCGGTGCTGTACGCCGGTCTTGCCATACAATGGCGGGCGCGATCGGAATTCCCGATGCCTTGTCCCACACGAGCGTCGTTTCGCGCTGATTGGTAATCCCGATCGCCGCGATCCGCTCGACGCCGCCCGCGTCTGAAATCGCGGTGCGACAGACTTCTAGCGTTTTCTCCCAGATTTCACGCCCGTCCTGCTCGACCCAGCCGTCATTCGGATAGGTCAAACCGACTTCCATCTGTGCCTGTGCAACCGGCTTGAACGCGCGATCGAACACGATTGCGCGGGTTGAAGATGTTCCTTCGTCGATAACTAAAATCAGATCTTGGTCCGGCATTTTACCTCCCGTGCCTCACGCCACTTAGCGTCTTAACTGGCTTTTGCCGGCGCAGCCAAGCCGTTCATCAAAACCGCATGTTCGTTTTCGAACACCCAGTTCTCCGCCTAACCTAAAAATCCTGTGCACGAAAGGCACAGCATACAAAATATTCGATTTCGCGCTAAAATTAGTCGTTTACGAACATTTCCAAATTGGTTATGCCGTTTGAAGAGGCAAAGAAGGTCGAGTCATTTGTACGACATTCTGATCATCGGAGGCGGAATCAACGGCGCGGGCATTGCTCGCGATGCCGCCGGACGCGGACTCAAGGTCTTGCTATGCGAAAAGGACGATCTCGCCGCTCACACATCATCCGCCAGCACGAAACTGATCCATGGTGGGTTACGCTATCTGGAGCATTATGATTTCGCACTGGTTCGCAAAGCCCTGCAGGAGCGCGAGGTGCTGCTTCGGGCCGCCCCGCACATCATATGGCCCCTGCGCTTTGTACTGCCACACCATGGCGACCTGCGCCCGCGATGGCTGATTCGACTGGGCTTGTTTCTCTATGATAATTTGGGCGGACGCAAATTGTTGCCCGCCACGAAAACCCTGACGCGCGAAAAGGATAGCGTTTTCGCACCGCTAAAAAGGCACTTCTCCAAGGGATTTGAATACTCGGATTGCTGGGTTGAAGATTCTCGTCTGGTGGTTCTGAACGCGATTGATGCTGCAGAACGCGGCGCAACCATTATGACGCGCACAGAATGCACGGCGCTTGAGGCGCGCGGAGATGCGTGGCGCGCCGCGCTACGGGTCGATTCGACGTCTGAAATGATCGTCGATGCGAAAGTCGTGATCAACGCGGCGGGCCCCTGGGTCGATCATGTCGCGGGACAGGCGGGCGCACGCTCCAACGCCCCGCAAGTTCGTCTTGTCAAAGGCAGCCATATCATCGTGCCGAGGCTGTTCGATGATCCGCGTTGCTTCATTTTTCAGGCCGGCGACGGACGGGTCATATTCGCCATTCCATATGAGGATGGGGCATTTACATTAATCGGGACCACGGACCTCCCCTTCGAAGACGACCTGAATTCGGTCGAAGCGTCTGCAGATGAAATCAAATATCTCTGCGACGTATCGAATGAGTATTTCGAACAACAAATCAGCCCAAGCGATGTCGTCGCGACATATTCCGGCGTTCGGCCTCTGTTTGATGACCAAGCTGAAGATGCTTCATCCGTAACGCGCGACTATGTCTTGAAGCTCCAGGAGACAGATCGCGCGACCATGCTGTCGGTTATTGGAGGAAAAATCACCACCTACCGAAAGCTGGCCGAAGACGCGTTGAAGCTGGTCCTGGAAAACTTCCCGGACGCCAAGAAGCCTTGGACCGCCCACACATCACTTCCGGGCGGCGATATCGACAAGGCTGACTTCGACGCGTTCGAAGCTCGTTGCGCGAACTCTTTTCCATGGCTCGAAGCTCCTCTTCGGCACCGCCTGGCGCGGACATACGGAACCCGAATTCACGCGTTGCTTCGCGACGCAAAAAGCTATGCAGACCTCGGCCAGCATTTTGGCGGCGGACTCTATCAAAAGGAGGTTGATTATCTGATCGCGCGCGAGTTTGCGCGATCGCCAGAAGACATACTGATGCGGCGCACAAAACTGGGCCTGCATCTCAGTCCAGCAGAACTAATGACTTTGCACGAGCAATTCCAAAACCGGCTCGTTGCTTAAACGACGTGTCAGCCCAGGCACATAAAAAAATATCCATAGGGAGGATAACCATGGGACACAAAACAAAAATCTTTGTCGGTGCGAGTGTCGCCGCACTCATGTATGGCGGGTCCGCCATAGCACAGGACGCTGGCGAAACGTCAGAAACCGCCGACGAACGGACGCTACAAACAGTGACCGTCAAAGGCATCCGGGGCAGCTTGAAAGCTTCTCTCGATGTCAAGCGAGACTCCAACCAGATCGTCGACGCCGTCTCGGCGGAAGATGTTGGCAAATTCCCGGATTCAAACGTCGCTGAATCCCTTCAGCGGATCACTGGTGTCGCCATCGACCGCAGCGGTGGCGAAGGTCAGTTCATCACGGTGCGCGGCCTCGGCCCGGAATTTAACACGGTGCTGCTGAATGGACGCACCATCGCGACTGACAATGACGGTCGCGAGTTTTCATTCGATGTTCTGTCATCCGATATCATCCAGCGCGCAGAAGTGTTCAAAACAGCCACGCCGAACCTTCAATCTGGCGGTATTGGCTCGACCGTAAATATTGTCACAGCGCGCCCGTTCGATCGCCCTGGACAAAGCTTCACAGCGTCTGTCGCAGGCACTTATGACACTCTGCGAGAAGAGGTCAGCCCGGATCTCACCGCGGTCGGGTCCTGGACCAATGACGATCGCACGCTCGGTCTTTTGCTCGGCGCGTCTTTCTCTGATCGCGCAGTCCAAGAGGACAGTTCGTTCACCAACGGTTTCGCGCTTCGCAGCGGCGACCCGGCGGTGCTGGCTCCGGAAGGCTCATCTGGCCTGACCACTGTTGGTGCACTCGCTGATGGCGCGCGCGTCCAACAGCAAGTCGTGCATAGCCGCGACGTCCAGGATCGCGAGCGCCTGACCATCAATGGCGCAGCACAGTTTCGCCCCAATGATCGTATGACTTTCACCGTGGATGGCCTCTATTCCGAATTTGATGTGCAATCATTTGCAACTCAATTCTCTGGCTTTTTCAGCCCGCCATTCATCGATCCCGTCATTGATGCAAACGGCACGGTAACCTCGTTCAGCCGCCCAGGTCAGGACTTCGCCGCGCGAAATCCGGCCATTGCCGCAACCGTCGGCCTGTCGCAGAACGACAACGTCATCACGTCCAATAATCGACTCGCTGAAACCTACCAGATTGGCGGCAACCTCGAATGGGACGTCTCCGATGCCTTGTCATTGGATTTCGATGTATCTGCCTCGAACGCTCAACGCGACGGCACCAACCCGTTCATCGTGATTGGCGCACTCGCTCCGACCTCACCATTGATCCAGCTCCCAAACAGCGATGGCATCTCGACCATTACCAACCTGTCGGGTTTGACGGATACATCCATTCAGCGTCTGCACTTCGTGAATGTTGAACGCAACATGGTCGAAGACGATGTGCTCGAATTCCAAGCCAATGGTAAGTGGGCTATCAATCGCGGACCTCTGGCTGCGATCGGCTTTGGCGCCAGCTTTACCGATCGAGAGAAGACGCGTGACAACTTTACCAACTTCTCTCCGTCTCAAGGTGGCGACATTTTCTGCGCCTATTGCGGTTACAATGTTGCGTTACAAAACGCGGGCATCCTGACGCCGTTCTCATTTGACGGCTTCCTGGACGGGGTCTCTGGCTCTGGCCAAGTTCCGGCACAGATCCTTGGCTTCTCGATCGCTGACGCGTTCGCGGAATTGAACGACACGGCGAACATCACGGATCCAAACCGTAATGGTCTGACCGGTGCGGCGCGAGCTGCGAATGATGCCGATTTGATTGCACGTCGCGATGCCGCGGGGAACTCCGTCTTTGGCTTCTATACGCCCGCCTTCAACCCAGGCGGCAGCTTCGGTGTCGAAGAGCAAATCACCTCTTTCTACGCCAATACAGAATGGGAAGGCGATTTTGGAGGCGAATTGCCATGGTCCGCCAATTTCGGTTTCCGCCTGGCGCAAACCGAGGTGGTTTCGAGCGGGTTCGACCAACCCGTTCTACAGTTCCGTGAGACACCTGGGGATACGCAGCTGCTGGTCGATTTCGGCCCAACCACGGCAGTTTCTGTTTCCAACGATTATATCAACTTCCTGCCTTCAGCGAACATCAAACTGGAGCCAACAGAGGATACAGTCGTTCGGTTCAGCTTCTCTGAAACCGTGACTCGCCCGACGCTCACCGCACTTGGTGTTAACAACACCTTTGGTGGGCGCTCGAATGCGCCTGTGTCCGGCGGTGGCAACCCGCAATTGGAAGCGTTCGAGTCTTCGAATTGGGACGCGTCATTCGAATGGTATTTCGATGATGTCAGCTATTTCTCAGTCGCTGCCTTCTATAAGGATTTCGAGAATTTCCTCGAAGCCCAAACGCTGCCTGTTCCCGGACAGGTCGAGATCCCGGTGGGCAACCCACAAAACCCAACTGGACCGAACCCGCTTCTGGTCAATGTTGACTTCCAGGACACACGGACACGGAACGGCGAAACCGGTTCGATCACCGGGCTCGAGATCGCGTATCAGCGGACATTCGATCAATTGCCAGAACCATGGGACGGTCTCGGTGCCGCTGCGAACTACACTTATGTGACCAGCAACATCAACCGCGACCCGAACTCCGGCGCATCCGACTGTGATTATAACGGTCTTTCGCCGAACTCGTTCAATGTCAGCGGTTTCTATGAGAAGGACGGTATCTCCGCTCGTCTCGCCTACAATTACCGAGACGAATTCCTGTTCCAGTGCTTCTCAAACTTCTCGGAACCCCGCGAACGCGAAGCATTCGGGCAGCTGGACTTCTCCGCATCATATGATGTCAATGATACGTTCCAGATCTTCTTCGAAGGGATCAATATCACGGATGAAGATACGCGCGATTTCTCTCGCTTTGAGAACCGGTTCCTGACCTATTCAGATACCGGATCGCGCTACCAGATTGGTGTTCGCGCGGCTTATTAGGGCCACGCATCGGCTTGCGCTGGTTGCCTAGTGAACCAGCGCAAGCCATGACCCCATGCGCTTCTAAATCCTCCTTGAAGCGTAATATGTGTCAGCGCGGGGGTGACTTCGCGCTGACATCCCATCAAACAAAATAAAAATAGCTTCGAGGAAACGCAGGCATGAATACGCTCCAGGTGGGAATATTCTTTTTCATAACAGCCGTGATCGGGTTTTTGACCTATTTGAGCTGCCGCAATGCCCCCTCTGGCGACCGCGGATCAGACCATGACTATTTCCTCGCAAATGGCGGGTTGAGCTGGTACTTCGTTGCCGGCTCAATCACCCTCACCAACCTGTCGACTGATCAGCTCGTCGGTATGAATGGCAATCAGATGCTGCTTCTGGCCTGGTGGGAACTTGCCGCCGTCGTCGGCCTGCTGATCCTCGCCTTTGTTTTCATCCCAATTTACTATCGCAACAAATGCACAACGACGACTGAGCTTCTTCAGCGCAAATATAATAACAAGCACATCCGCGCGGTAATCTCGGTGCTATTCCTGCTCGGCAATCTCTTCATTTTTCTGCCTGCCATTCTTTATGGGGGCTCCTTGTTCTTGAAGTCGACAACCGGCGCTGATTTTTCGAGCGTGTTCGGCGAACGATTGTTTGCAGGCACGCCGGTCGAGGTCGATTCAACCATTTTCATAATGGCGATTACGTTCGCGATTGTCGGCGCCTTATATGCGATCCTCGGTGGGCTGCGCGCCGTCGCCGTGTCGGATACATATAGCGGCGTGCTCATCCTCTCATTGGCTGTTTTGGTTGTCATTCTGGCGCTGAACGCGATCAATTGGGACTTTTCCGGAGTTCCCGCAGAACGCATGAATATGTTCCTTGGAAACGAGCTGGAAGATGGCAGTGAGACGCCAATCCCCTGGCACACGCTGCTGACCGGTATGATCTTCATCCAGATCTTCTATTGGAGCACCAATCAGACAATCACACAGCGCGCCATGGCCTCACCGACAGTCGAAGAAGCGCGCAAGGGTATTCTCGCCGCCGCGGGCATCCGACTCTTGATTGTTCCGGTTATTGCGGTTTTGCCAGGCGTCGTTGCCTACAAACTCTACGGTGATGTCGGCGATGCGGCATACGGCATGATCGTCGGAGACATCTTACCGCCAATCCTGTCCGGCGCATTTGCAGCGGCAATCGCCGCAGCCGTGCTCACCACTTTCAATTCCATCCTTAACGCGTCCGCAGCGCTTTATGTTTGCGACTTCCATGAATCCTATGTCGACGAAGCGCGCGATGTACCCAAGCTGAGTATGTATGTGTCGATCGCAATGACTGTATTGGCGATCATCCTGGTCCCGATCTTCGCGTCGCAGGAAAGCATCATCAACACGGTGCAGCAATTATACGGCCTACTCTCGATGCCGATTCTATCGGCTTTCATTGTCGGTCTGGCGTTTAGGAATGTCAGCGCCTGGGCGGCAATTATCGGCGTTATCACCGGCGTTATGGTCTACGCGATATTCAGCTTCAAGCTGTATCAGCATGCCGGCATTTCACCGGATGTTGGCTTTGGCGCCACGCTCGCGAGCGTGCATTATATCCACTACATGTTCGTGACACTGGTGGTCAGCATCGGCACAGCGCTATTGTCCAACCTGGTCGTGTTTGGTCGCAAAGCTGAACTCACAATTGGTCAATCCGCTCCGGCAGCTGCGGAGTAAAACGAGACCTCACTCAGCATCTGCGACGTGGAGCTCCATATCCGCGTCGCGAATTGCGTCCATGAATTCTTCCGGCGGCGTCTTATCTGTAAACAGGTGGTCGATGTCATCATACTGTCCAAGTCGGATCATCGCGCGACGCCCGAACTTGGCGTGATCCGCAACCAGGAATACGGTTCTTGAATTCTGAATTATGGCTTGGGCAGAACGGATTTCCTGATAGTCGAAATCCAACAAAGCGCCATCTTCATCAATCCCGCTAATCCCGATTACACCAATATCTAACCGGAACTGTTTCAGAAATTCTGTCGTCGCTTCGCCGACAATTCCGCCATCTGATTGCCGGACAAACCCACCCGCGATCATCACATCCGATCCGTCCGACTCGCGCATCATATTTGCAATATTGATATTGTTAGTGACAATTCGAAGATCGGTTCGACCAACCAGTTCAGCGGCCAAAGCCTCGGTTGTGGTTCCGATATTCAGAAACAGGGACGCGCCATCCGGGATTCGGTTCGCTACCATGCGGGCAATTTTCCGCTTGCCATCCATGCCTTCTTGCAAACGGTCCTGGTAAGGCTGATTGTAGGCATTACCAATGCGCCCGGCGCCGCCATGGAAACGCTCGATGAGCTCCAGGTCACACAACAAATTGATGTCACGGCGAATGGTTTGCGGGGTAACGCCGAACTGTTTGACCAGCTGCTCTGTCGCCACATAACCCTGCGACCTGATCAGCTCCAATATCTGTTTCTGCCGCGCTGGCAGATTTGAGACATCCGCATCACTCATTTCAGCCTACCTCTACTGCGCCCAAAATCGTTCTTCGACCTATGCAAGACACGTGTCAAACCAAAGGCCGCCTATTGCACTTCTTCGAAATGGAAAATCAAACAGGTCTCCGGATGCAAGAGCGGAATCTGCAACCCGACATGGGCGAGCGCTTCACCCGGCAGATTCGTGCCATCGGCACCCAGGTCCAGCGCATCCAAAACGGACGGGCGAGAGATTGAACGCACTGGCGCAGGCCAGACAATCCGCGTCTTATAGGTTTTGCGCGGATCCAGGCCCGGCACGTAGATTCGCCCTGGAATGGTTTGCCGGTGCCCGGACATATTGCACCAGGAGAACAGCGCCTCAGATTGATCCGTGGCAACCACCCCGATGGCATTGACGTGCTCTGGCGTATCCAATCGATGGAAATCGCCTGCATGGATCAGTGATCGGTGCTGTTTGTGAAGAGCGATCCCGGCTTTCAGGATTTCAAGATCTTCAGGGGCCTCTTCCAGAAGGTTCAGCTCCATACCCATGTGACCAAACAGCGCCGTCGCAACCCGCATCGCCATGGACAGTCGCCGTCCGGTAATATGGCACGTCTCTGGTCCGACATGTGCGCCAATAATGTCGAGGGGGAAAAAATGAGAGGCGCCGCGCTGAATACGCTGACGATCAAGCGCATCATTGCTGTCCGACGTCCAGATCCGGTCCGTTCGCCGCAAGATGCCATAATCGGCGCGCGCGCCGCCCGATGAGCAGCTTTCAATTTCCAGGTCTGGATGAGCTTGGCGCAAGCGCTCAATCAGCGCGTAAAGGGCACGGGTTTGTTGATTGATGGCAGGACGTCCGCGGCTACCAGGATGATGAACATCGCGATTCATGTCCCATTTGACGTAACTTATATCATGCTCACTGAGCAATTTGTGCATATGATCGAAGAGATAATCACTGACCTCAGAACGCGTCAGATCGAGTACAAATTGACTTCGAAATGGTACCTGCTCGACGCCCTCTGCGTGAAGGATCCAGTCAGGATGTGCACGAAACAGCTCGCTGTCCGGATTGACCATTTCAGGTTCGAACCAGAGTCCGAATTCCATGCCCAACCCCGTGACATGCTCGATTAGAGGCCCAAGCCCTTCGGGATAAACCTCTTCCGAAGGCCACCAATCGCCTAATCCCGCTTTGTCATTTCGGCGCGAGCCGAACCAACCATCATCTAGAATGTAGCGTTCTGCGCCGACCTCAGCTGCCGCTTCCGCAAGCCGAAACAAGGTGTCATGATCATGGTCGAAATATACCGCTTCCCACGTATTGAAGTGAATGGGGCGTGGTTTGCGGTCGACGCGTCCGTCCATCACAGAGTGTTTCAGGTGATGGTGAAACTTGCGCGATAAAGCGCTGAAGCCGCGGCTTGTGAAACCCGCATAGAGGCGCGGTGTGCGATAGGTTTCGCCTGGCGCCAAAGACATCTCGCCAGGAAAGAAGTATTCCCCCATTTGCACAAAGGCGCGGCCATCACTCAATCTGTCGACGCGCACTCTGTTATTGCCGCTCCACCCAAGATGGAACGCAAAGCACGGTCCGGCTTGTTCATGTGTTTCATTGGTCCCAACGACAAGGCCTGGAAAGTTGTCATGGCTGGTCCGGCCATTCTTATTTTCGCGCACATAGCTTCCAAGAAACGGGGCCACTTCCTCGAGATGAAACTCACCTGACCAGCGTCCGGTGAACCCAAACAGGCGCGTCGCGCGCGGATCTAGGGGCAGGCTTGCGGACGCGCACCAATCAATAGCCAGGTTAGAATCACCCAAGTTTTCAATCTGTGTCTGGCACGTCATCAAATTGCTGTCCGGATTAAACCCGATAAAATGCGTGGCGCGAACTTTTGTGGTTTCGTCCTCGCAGATCACTTCAACGCGATGAGGATGAGGACGGCGGACCTCAGTCACTCGAAACAGGCTTGCCCAGGCCGTGCCACTGCGATGGGCTGAGAACCCGGAAAGACCGGCAATCCCAGATCCCGTTTCGTTCAACAACGAGCTGCCAACTTCCGCATCCGCGCCACCCGGAGCATGCTGACGAGTGGTCATCAGACGCAACATTTCAGGATCGGATTTTTCCAATCTCGATCCCCAGTAGAGAATGCTTGGCCGGGCACCGATCGCACATTCGAGCACCAGGCTCGTATTTCCGGCGGTCAACGCTACAAAGCTGTCTGGGTGGGTCATTCTTGCCTGCGCCTCTTTCATTTGACGTCTTGTTCTTACGCACTTTACATCAAACACCAATGTTGGAAATAGACTATTTTTTTGTCGAATACGAACACCGCCACTCGCGATGCGAGCCGGCTGACCGTCGCCGATTCACGCGACATTGAGTGGCATCAAGCGTCACTTCGCTTTCAACGATCATTGTTTTTATTGCAGTTTATCGGTCTCCCTGCAATAATTTTCGGATTCAGTTGATTTCAGGATAGAAATCCAGGCGATGATCGAATACGAAAGAATCTACACTCGGCTGGGCGGCGTCCAGCTTTGGAATGAGCGGAACCCCGGCTATGAAAGATTCGACGACAGTGCTCTCTCGGCGCATTTCTGGACGCGATGTTCATAAGCGTCATCATCGCAAATCAGACGGGCGGAATTTATTCCTGTTTGGCTATGAGCCCAACAGGTCCGCGCGCGTCGAAGGTGAAGACCTGCAAACCGTTACCGGTTCCGAATTGCGCTGGCATCCATTACGAGGCGATTGGTCGATTTATGCCGCAAGCCGGCAGAACCGGACCTATAAGCCCAGCGCCGCAGCCAACCCGCTCGCGCCGAGCAAACCTGGCGCGCCCCTCACCGAAATTCCGTTCACAGATTTCGAGTTGGCGGTTTTTAGCAACCGCTTCCCGAGCCTGTATTCAGACGCGCCTGACGTCGAAGGATCAGGCGTCGAAATCCGGGCCGCCAAAGGGGCATGCGAAGTGATCGTCTATTCGCCAGACGATCACGGCTCCTTGGCTACACTGACGCAGGCAAGAAGACGTCTTCTGGTTGAAGCCTGGATCGATCGATATCAGGCGATGTTTGAGGCGGGTTGCGCCTTTGTGCTGCCATTCGAGAATCGCGGCGATGAAGTCGGGGTCACGTTGCATCACCCACACGGACAGATTTACGGCTTTCCAGTCATCCCAACACCGCAGCAACAAGCGGTAAACGCTTTCGAAGCTGGCTACGACCTCGCTCGCGATGTGCAGGCATGGGGCGCGCCCTATTGGGTCGCTGACGCAGGCGGTCTTGTCAGTTATGCACCGCGCTATGCAAGATTTCCGTTTGAAGTCTGGATATCCGCGCTTGAGCCTGTGTCTGGTCCATGGGCATTTTCCGAGGAACAAGCGGATGGCTTTGCGCATCTGCTTGGCGACACCGTGCGGCGATACGATGCCTATTTTGGACGTGAAACACCTTGCATGCTCAGTCTGCACGCGGCCCCGTATGGACGCGATGGGCGGTTTCAATTCACCGCCCAATTTTATCCCCTGCTAAGAGCTCCCGACCGCGTGAAATATCTCGCATCGGTCGAACAGGCGACCGGCGTTTTCACGGTAGACGTGATGCCGAGACAAGCCGCAGACAGACTAAGAGGTGCAGTATGAATCCAGTCCATGGATTTACTGAGACATTCGGGTGCCCACCCCTCATCGCCGCGTCAGCGCCGGGACGCGTCAATCTGATTGGTGAGCACACAGACTATAATGGCGGCGCCGTACTGCCAGCCGCGCTCGATTGCCGAATTCAGATTGCGATGGCGCGAAACAGTGCACCAGTGGTGGCCATCAAATCTACGCGGTTTGAAAACACGATTGAACGTCCTGTTGGTGACATTAAGCGCGGGGACTGGACCGACTATGCGATGGGTGCCTTGTGGAAGGCTTCTGAATTGGGATGGCTACAAGGTGGCGTTTCTTTGCACATTGAAAGCGATGTTCCGGATGGCGCCGGTGTTTCGTCCTCCGCGGCGTTGATCACCGCAATTTTGCGAGCCGCGTCGATCATAGGCCAGGTCGCGACCACGGCTGTGGACATCGCACAGCATGCCCGGGCCGTAGAGAATGACTATATTGGGATGCCGTGCGGGATCATGGATCAGATGGCTGTGGGACTGGCGGATCACGGCAAAGCTCTGGCACTTGATACGCGCGATTTGAGTTATGAAGTGATAGATATTCCTCAACACTGGACCTTCGCGGTGATCCATTCCGGCGTTCGCCGTGAACTCGCAGATGGCCGTTATAAGGCGCGATTTGAGGAATGCCAGAATGCGGCAGACGCGCTTGGAACCCGCAGACTTTGCCGACTGGACCAATCGCAAGTGATCGCCATGGCGGATCTGCCGGAAGATCTGAAAAAGCGCGCTCGTCACGTCATGACAGAACACAAGCGCACAGTCGCTGCGACATTGGCTATGAAATCGGGCGACTTACCGGCATTCGCGCGCCTGATGAATGAAAGCCACGCGTCCTATTCTCAAGACTTCGAAGCCTCCACGCCCGTGATTGATGCGTTGGTGAATGACGCGATTTCGCACGGCGCGAAAGGCGCTCGCCTGACCGGCGGCGGGTTTGGCGGCTGCATAGTTGCGCTTTACGAAGCCGACAAAGCGGACGCGCATATTTCATCGCTGCTGAGCCGACATCCGAACGCCTGGCGCGTATAGTCAAATCCAAATCGCTGGACCAATGCGAGCCGCAATGAAATAAGTGCGCATGATACGTGCCCTCTGCTTTCTTCCCGCCATTATAGTTTTAGCCGGCTGCGCCAATGGACTGACGAATGATGCTACGTCGGCCACCGATTATCGGTGTACGCTGGCGCTTGAAGATACTGCGACGCTTGAACGATGGCGCGAGACTGAGTTTTCAGAGCAACTAACAGATTCAGCTGCCCGCGAATTCGCCAACTGTCTCGGTCATCCAGATCCATTTTTGCGCGATCAAATTGGCTATGAAGGTCTAAGCGCGGCTTTGCGATCCGGACAGGTTTCACAACCGACACGGCGGGCTTTGATATCAGACATGCGACGACAAATGTTTGAAATCGACTCTTCCGGATTTCGCGCGCCATTCGCAGCATTGGGATTATCTGAACTGGTGAGGACGGACCGCATTGCACCTTTCTTAAGACCGGAGGAACGCATCGAAATTGCCAAAGCAACGACAGTTTATCTCTCAAGTGTTCGTGATTTTCGTGCTTATTCAAATACCGAGGGATGGCGGCATGGCGTTGCACATGGCGCCGATCTCGCCATGCAACTGTCGCTGAACCCAAATGTAGAGGCGGCGGCGTTGGCGGCACTCAGGCAAGCCATCGCGGATCAAATCAGCGGCAGATCAGGACACGCTTTCACGCATGGTGAACCAGAGCGACTGGCCCGACCAATATATTTCATGGCCGCCCGCGAAGTGTTCTCGCGCGACGACTGGTCGAATTGGTTTCAAGCTCTGGCAACACCCGCTCCACTCGATGACTGGGCCGCAGCGTTTCAGTCCGAGGCTGATCTGGCGCGGCTACACAATCTGAAAGCTTTCGCCAGGGTTTTATACATTAACGCCAGTCGCAGCGAAAACGAGGCCTTGAAGCCCGTCGCTGAAGGTGCGCTCAACCTGCTGAAGACGCTGCCTTAGCGGTTATCACCTGGGCCTATACAGCAGCCGCATCTATCACTTCAAACTGTGCCGACCGACGACCGTTCCAGACATTTTCCTTCAACCGTCCGGCAAGATGCACCCGCCCTCTTTGCAACAATGCGTCCCCCAGCGGAGTGCCCAGACAGCGCCAAACCAGGGCTTCAATACGTGCACCTGCATCCTCAATCGTCAGCTTCAGATGGTTTTCGCCAATCGGGCGCGTATGTGTGATCTCGACATTCTGAATGGCGAATACTGGTTCCGGAGCCCCTTGTCCGAATGGTCCAATGGTCTGGATCAAGTCATACGTATCAGTCGTCACCTGGGTCAGCGCGAGCGTCGCGTCTATGGCCAGCTCTCTAGCGGCTGCGCGCTCCTCTTTGAATTCGATCATATGATCCTGCATCCAAGCGGTCAGGCCATCCAATTGATCCGGTTCCAGACTTAATCCTCCTGCCATGGCGTGCCCGCCGCCAGACAAAATAATACCAGCTTTCGCCGCAGCAGAAATGGCATCGCCGATATTTACACCTCGGACCGATCGCGCCGACCCTTTGGCCACCGGACCCAGCCCCTGCCCCCAACCAATAACAATCGCCGGCAGATGAAAACGGTCTTTCAATCGCCCCGCGACAATTCCGATCACCCCCGGATGCCAGCCTTCTCCCGCCGCAATCAACACGCCGGTTTCCGGGTTTGCTTCCAATTGCTTCTGAGCGGCTGCGGTAGCCTGCTCCAGAATGGCGCTCTCGACGGCTTTTCGCTCATCATTGTGAGCATGAAGACGTTCCGCCAGAGCGATCGCTTCGGCACGATCGTCGGTTGCTAAAAGTTTAGCGGCGAGCCATGGGTCGCCGACCCGACCGCCCGCATTTAGTCGCGGCCCGAGTACAAATGTCGCGTGATACACACTTTCGATTTTCCCGATGCCAGCAATATCGGCGAGTGCCCTCAGGCCAGGGTTCTGTCCGCGCTCCAGAATCTTGAGTCCTTGCTTCACAAACGCCCGATTGGCCCCCTGCAAAGGCGACATATCGCAAAGCGTGCCGAGCGCGCAGAGATCCAGCCAATTCAGAATATCAGGAAGGCCGTCAGCTGGCGCGATGTCTTGTTCGCGTGCCAACTTGTTGAGCGCTGCAACAAACACATAGACGACCCCCGCTGCGGCGAGGTGGCCCTGGCCACTTGTATCGTCAGCTCGGTTCGGATTGACAAGGGCCGCACAAGCGGGCGGCGTCTTGCCCATCAAATGGTGATCGATCACGATCACCGGAAGCCCGATCGCTTCAGCCTCCGCCAGCGCCGCTGTCGCAGCGGCACCGCAATCAACTGTAATGACCAAATCGGCGCCGCTTTCCTTCAAGCTGCGAAACGCCTCTGGACTGGGGCCATAACCTTCGGTCAATCGATCCGGTACGTATAGACCGATCTCTCGTCCCCACGCGCGAAAATAGCGGGCGAGAATCGCCGAACTGGTCCCGCCATCGACATCATAATCGGCGAAAACCGTAACCTGCTTTCCGGCGATGATCGCGTCCAGCGTCAACCGCGCCGCCAGCATCATATCCTGAAAACTCGTCGGATCCGGAAACAAAGCTCGCAATGTTGGGTTCAGGAACGTATCGACCTGTTCTGGTTCGATTCCGCGTGGCGCAAGCAGCCGTGCCAACAAATCATCTCCGCCAAGCTGCGGCGCCAAGGCTCTTACGATCGCTTCATCTGGCGCGTTCATCGACCAAAACCGGCCACCGTGCGAGGCGCGAACAAATTCAAGGCTTTCACTCATGGTTTGTTGAACCACGACTCGCGCAACGCGAAAATGCTGTTCCCCAGTGATTAGCGGATCTCAGTCGCGACCCCATAGTCGAGCAATTCCTGATCGGTCATATAGTGCATGCCATGTGACGGCGCGACTTCAAGTGAGAACCAGTAAAACTCTGCCGGGCACCCGACTTCAGCAAAATACGCCAAATAGATGCTATGCTCTTCGCTGTCAGGCGGCAGATCTCCACCCTCAAGGCCGTCTTCGTCGGCCCAGGAGTGCACGCCAACACGCGCTCCGCGTTCGGCAATGCGATTGTGACCGGCGCAAAACAGGTCCACACCGCCGGACTCTATGATTCCATCCGCCGGGACCAACGTATCCAGCCCAGCATCATGGATCAGCATAGCCGTTTGCAGGTTCACATCATCATCGATCGATCCGTCAATATCTTCCAGCACGACGACTCGAAGTTGCGGATTCTGGTGAAGCTGCCGCTCGATCTCTCGAAAGGATTTCGCATTGAGCGTTCCGGCGACAAAGAGGCGCTCGCCGTCGACCATCGTATCGGTGATATCTCTATTATACTCACTTCCGGCGCAGCCGACCGAAACAGCCAGCGCCGAACTGAGGGCGATCGCGAGACGATTTAGGCGCGGTGCCACGATTTGATCTTACGGACCATTCCATCAGCGCTGCTCATTACCAGCGTATCGGTCTCGATCCGGCCATCGCGGCGCACAACGCCATCGACTAGGCCACCTTTGGTCACGCCGGTGGCGCAAAACACGGTTTCGCCGGACGCCAACTCGTGAAGATCGTACTTTTTGTCATAATCGGTGATCCCCGTCCGATCAGCACGACGTCGCTCATCATCATTCCGGAAGACCAGACGTCCCTGCATTTGCCCGCCAACACATTTCAGCGCGGCGGCAGCCAGCACGCCTTCAGGGGCGCCGCCAGATCCGACATAGAGGTCTATGCCTGTGCTAGGATCAGTCGTGTTGATGACTCCGGCGACATCGCCATCAGAAATCAAGTGCACTCGCGCACCAACAGCACGCAGACTTTCGATGATCTCCGCATGACGAGGGCGATCAAGGACACATGCGGTCATGTCTGACACCGCAACGCCTTTGGCCTTTGCCATGGCTTTGATATTGTCCGCGGGAGACACATCGAGGTCGATTATCCCTCGCTCATAACCCGGTCCAATGGCAATTTTGTCCATGTATGTATCCGGCGCGAAGAGCAAGCCTCCACGCGGCGCGATCGCCAGAACCGCAAGCGCATTCGACATGGCTTTCGCGGTGAGAGTTGTCCCTTCAAGTGGATCCAGCGCGATATCGATTTCAGGACCCGTCCCGGTGCCGACTTCTTCGCCAATGTAGAGCATCGGCGCTTCATCACGTTCGCCTTCGCCAATCACGACACGTCCTTGGAAATCAACCGCGTTGAAGGCCGTACGCATCGCATCAACGGCAGCGGCATCCGCCGCTTTTTCATCACCGCGCCCAGCCAGCGTCTCCGCTGCAATCGCGGCTTTTTCGGTGACGCGCACCATAGCATCCGCCAAGTGCGGGATTAAAACGCTCTCACTCATTCTTTACTCCCCCAGGCCACTCCTGACCCAGCAATAATTACAACTGCACCGCATCGATCGGTATGACCTGAGGTGCCCCCACGCTTGCCTCAAGCGCTGATACACGTGAGCTCGCAGCCTCTATGTCACCGCGAGAACACACATGCGTGACAATGGCAACAGGCGAGACATCGCTGTCATCAGCAGACTCCTGCAATAGTTTATCGACGGACACATTATGTGCCGCCAGTGCTTCGGTCAGACTGGCGAGTGCGCCGGGCCGATCCGCAAGCTTTACACGCAAGAAGAATGCCGAACGCTCGTCGGCTTCGCCTTTTACGAATATCCTGGTTTTGTGGTGAGCGGCGCGCCCGAATGGGCTGCGCGCGGTCGGTGTGAACAATTTTGAGACATCGCCCATGACTGCGCTGGCCGTCGGCCCCGCCCCGGCGCCAGGTCCGGTCAGAGTGACGGCACCGAGCGGATCACCCTCAACTCGCACAGTGTTCAGAGCGCCATCCACGCGCGCCAGCGGATGATCCACCGCCATCGCCATGGGTGCGACGCGGCAGACCACTCCATCATTGGTCAGGATACCCTCAGTAATCAGCTTGATCCGCAGGCCGAGCCGATCAGCGAGTGTCAAATCGATCAATTCGACCGTATCGACCCCGCTGACCGTAACCTTGCTGAAATCGAGGTCAGCGGTGAACGCTATAGAAGCGAGAATGGCAGCTTTATGAGCGGCATCCATCCCAGATACATCCAGGGTTGGATCCGCCTCCGCATAGCCGAGCCGTTGCGCTTCTTCGAGCACTTCATCATAGGACCGACCCGTTTCCAGCATTTGCGTGGTCAAATAGTTACACGTGCCGTTGAGAATTCCCGAAACACGCCGAATGGCAACGCCAGTCAGAGAATCTCGCAGCACCCGCACAACCGGCACACCACCAGCAACAGCGGCTTCAAACATCAAATCGACGTCGCGGTCTTGCGCTAATGCTTCAAGGGCCTGCCCATGCATGGCGATCAGCGCCTTGTTCGCCGTCACCACATGCTTTCCAGCTTTGATGGCTTCTTCAACAGCGAATTTTGCCGGACCATCAGATCCGCCCATGAGTTCGACAAACACATCGACATCCGGATCTTCTGCCAATGTCGCGGCGTCATCAAACCAGCGATACCCAGAAACATCGACCGGTCGATTCCGGCTGCGGCTACGCGCCGACACACCGACAATCTCGACTTTGCCAGGCAAACGCAGC
This sequence comes from Pseudomonadota bacterium, assembly GCA_039029475.1. Lineage (GTDB taxonomy): Bacteria > Pseudomonadota > Alphaproteobacteria > Caulobacterales > Hyphomonadaceae > Henriciella. The sequence goes on from JBCCGB010000013.1 coordinate 47,948, forward strand.
TCCGCCTGACGTTCGACCAGTTCGATTAGGCCACAGCCGACATGGCCGAGCCCTGCAATTCCTAATTTGACTGTTTTCAAGATCCCGTCCTTTGCAGGCGGGTGCTTTGCCCGGCCTCTGCGGTTTTGGCAAGGAAGCGCTTTATGTTTCTGGCCGCCTGACGGATGCGCTGCTCGTTTTCGACCAACGCGATGCGCACATGACGGTCACCATGCTCCCCAAAGCCGGCGCCGGGTGCGACAGCAACCTCTGCCTCATTCATCAGCTTTAGCGCGAATTCGAGACTTCGCATGTCGCCACATTGCGGCGGGATTTCAGCCCAGGCAAACATTGACGCGGCCGGGCTGGGGATATTCCACCCCGCGCGCGAGAAACTTTCGATCAGCACATCGCGGCGTGATTTGTATGTCGCGCGGAACTCATCGACGCAATCTTGCGGCCCATCGAGTGCGGCGCAAGCGGCCACCTGGATCGGCGTGAAGGCACCATAATCGAGATAGGATTTCACCCGCGCCAATGCTCCGATCAAGCGTTCATTGCCTGCTGCAAACCCAATCCGCCACCCCGCCATTGAGTAGGTTTTTGACATCGTGGTCGTCTCGACCGCGATATCCTTTGCGCCGTCGACTTGCAAAATCGAAGGCGTGGGCTCTTCGAAATAGATCTCATTATAAGCGAGATCCGAAAGAATATAGAGATCGTGCTTCTTAGCGAGCGCCACCGCGTCCTTGTAGAAATCAAGATCGCAGACATCCGCGGTTGGATTCGACGGATAACACAGGACCATCGCGGTTGGCGGTGGAACAGAATAGCGGATCGCCTTGCTGATGCCTGACAAATAAGCTTCAGGTGTGGGCGCAGGAATCGCTCGGATAGACGCCCCTGCCATAATGAATCCGAAGTGGTGCAATGGATAGGACGGATCCGGCGCCAAAATCACATCTCCCGGGGCCGTGATGGCCTGCGCCAGATTTGCAAACCCCTCCTTCGAGCCAAGCGTGACAATAACTTCCCGGTTTTTATCCAGTTTGACGTCAAAACGACGCTGATAGTAATCAACCAATGCGCGGCGAAGACCGGGGATGCCGCGTGAGGCTGAATAGCCATGGACATTCGGTTTCGCTGCAGTTTCAGCGAGCTTTGCGATCACGTGTGGCGGCGCGGGCATATCAGGATTGCCCATACCAAGATCGATAATGTCGGCGCCGTTTGCACGAAGCTCAGCTTTGCGTCGATTGACTTGTTCGAAAACATAAGGCGGCAAGCGCCGGATTTTGTGAAACTCTCCGCTCATGGCGCGGATCTCCGTTAAAAAGGGGCTGGTTTAAAGGCGGGCGCGCGCAATTCTAAATCGCGCTTTTATCGCTTCCACCTCGGCATCGGTTAGAAAATCGGGGGCGGGTAACCGCCCCTCAACCGCTCGTTTTACCTCCGCTGCCCAAGCAGCAATCTCCTCTGGAGTCTCGGTCGCCACCTCTGATCGCGGGTCGTTTTGCAGCGTTGCCAGCGCCGCCAAAGCTTCTTCTTCCGACATTTCCAACTTTCGAACCGGATCATAATCGGTGCGCGGCTCTGGAATAGAATTCAGATCAGGATAACCCTCGCCACGGAATTCGACTTTACGCGCCTCATACCAGTCTGGAGCTTCGGCGCGCATCGCCTGCACCTTCTCGATCGAGCCTGCACAGCCCGCCAAAAAGACAAACGTTACGAAAACACCAGTGCGCATAAACAAATTCCCTCGCTGGACTCATAATTCCCAAAGCTGTTTAGTCTTATATAGGTTCGCACAGAATTGCGAGAGTCGGTCTGATGACCAAAAGTGGAAACTTTGATAATTTTGGGGCGAGCACGCTCCCCGATGCCTTTTCCGAGATGAATTCGGAGTCATTGCAAGCAATGGCGACGAATTTAATGCAAGCGGTCCAGGAGGCACAGGGCCTGCTGGTTGAGTCGATGAACGGCCCCAATTTCGGGGGCCCTGCGCCCGGACAAGCCGACCCTTTTGGTGGTCTTGAATCGCAAATGAAGCTTGGCGCTGCGCTGGCCCGAAATCCCGAGAAATCGGGCCACGCCATGATGACGCTATTTCAAGGTTGGATGAACCTGTTCCAAGCGATGGCCAGCGGCACGCCGCTGCCACGCGATCGTCGCTTTGCAGACCCCGAATGGGAGGCAAATCCGGCGTTCAATTTCATGCGCCGTGCCTGGCTTCTGAATGCTGAGTGGTTGCAGGGATTGATCGATACGGTGTCTGACGATCTCGATGACGAGACCAAGATCAAAGCGCGCTTCTACATGAGCCAGTTTATCGATGCCATGGCCCCCACCAATATGATGGCAACCAATCCCGCCGCCATTCGAGCAATGATCGAAAGCAACGGCGCGAGCGTGTTGGCCGGTTTACGAAACGCGAAAGAAGACCTGCAGCGTGGCGACGGGCGTCTGGCGATCACGCAGACGGATGAGACCGCATTCGAAATCGGCAAGAACATTGCGACAGCCAAAGGCAAGGTTGTTTTTCGTAACAAGCTAATCGAAATCATTCATTACAACCCAACCCGCAAAAAAATGCGGGAGCGGCCAATGCTGATTTTCCCGCCTTGGATCAACAAGTTTTATATACTCGATCTGCAACCCGAGAATTCCATGATCCGCTGGTTGCTTTCGAAACGCGTGAACACGTTTGTCGTTTCATGGCGGTCGGCCGACGATGAAACCAAGGATTATACCTGGGACGATTACATCGAGCAGGGAATTCTCGCTGCTGTCGATGCTGTCACCAAGGAAACAGACGCCAAGAAGCTCAACACCGTGGGATATTGTATTGGTGGCACGCTGCTCAGCAGTGCGCTCGCACATATGGGGAAAGTTGGCGACAAACGCATAAAGTCCGCAACCTATTTTGCGTCACAATCTGATTTCCAGCTCGCCGGCGAACTGAAGATCTTCACGGGCGAAGACGGATTGCAACAAGTGGATACCGTCATCGAAGAAAATGATGGCATCATGCCAGGCGAAATGATGGGCGAGACGTTTAACTGGCTCCGTCCAGCAGACCTTGTCTGGCGCTATGTCGTCGACAATTACATGATGGGCAAACAGCCGCGTCCATTTGATCTGCTTTACTGGAATGCTGATCAAACCAATATCCCAGGCCCCACTCACAAAACCTACCTTACCGAATTCTACAACCTAAACGCGCTGTCGCGGGGAAAATTCAAAGTCTTGGGCGAGCCAGTGTCGATGAGCGACATCAAGATACCGGTTTTCGTTCAAGCCAGCCGATCCGATCATATTTGCCCCTGGCATTCAATTTACAAAGGCGCGCAGAATTTTGGCGGCAAAGTCCAGTTCACTCTCGCTGGATCGGGTCATATTGCAGGCGTCATCAATCACCCGGATGCAAACAAGTATCAGCATTGGGTGAATCAGGATCTCCCCGGAAACCCCGGCCGCTGGCTGTCTGGCGCAGAAGAGAAACCGGGTTCCTGGTGGCCAAGCTGGTGGCAATGGCTGCGACCACTATCCGGTGGAAAGACGGATTCAGTGCGGCCTAAGAACCACAAATTGGGCGCAGCGCCGGGGCAATACGCAGCCCTAAAACTCAAAGATATTGCGGGCGGCGCGAAACCGGCAGGCCCCTATTCCGATGGCACCGGCCCGACGCCGGGAAAGCCAAGACAGAACAAAAAGAGCAAACCGAGCTTTCGTATGCCTGCTGGCTGGATGCCGCGCGATTGACGCCAGGTGCTTCAACGGATCGCATCTGGGCATGCGATCCTTTATCGGCGCAAATACGACAATAGATTGAAGCTCCGCTCGCATGGCACATCGAACGCATTGATGGCTTTCCCTGGATTTTCACTCACCCATTTGCCCGCGTCTCCGACGATGCTCAGATAGGCTTCCGGAACCAGATTTTCGAGTTCGCTGTGCCCGAGCATTTCTTTTCGCCAAACTTCTTCCGCAGCATCGCCTTCCAGCGTCCTGCGCCGCGCTTCGTAGTCTTCGCGCTCGTGTTCACCAATCCCGACCAGGCGCGCCCGGATTTCGAAAATCTGTTCCGCGAATGCATCACACGCTTCTGGCGAGTCCGCCAACCGCGCTCGTTCATCAGCGACAATCAATCGAACAGTTTCGTTCCAGTAAAGCGGCACAATATCTGAAATTGTTTTGGTCCGCCCTTCCAGGGTTTCCCATTGATAATCTTCAATCAACTGACTGCGGGCAAGCTCGATGAACGATTGGTTTTCATCCGTGAATGTCAAACCAACGGGGTTCGCACCCCAGGAATAATGCTCGATAATCGCGCTGGAGAGATTTTTCTCAGCCCGTTCATAGATGTCGTTCATTTCCTGAGGTGTCTTGCGTGGATCTTTTGCTTCAATCGTCTCGGTCGTTCCGAGCCCGCGATAGATTCGCCAGATATAAGGATTGAAATCGGGAGATTCCGAACTGACCTCCAGTCTGTCCTGATTGGACCTGATGCTGTCGACAGCGGCTCGGAATGCTTCGAATGAATCCTGCTTGCGCCCGCGCTTGCGCAGACACTCGCCGCGCCAATAGTACAGGTTCAGTCCGCCACCCCGCGATGTCCGAGCCAGCTCAAACCCGCCAACGCGTTCGAACTCTTCAATCCGCTCAATCGCCGCGCTGCAGGTGCCTTCCACAGGCGGCGCAGAGTCAGACTGTGAAATCTGTGCTGCATCATACTCCCAGATGAATCCATTTTCCTCTGCGAGCTTGAATTCGAGAGCCGCGAGCGCGGCCAACGCCAATGCCTGGAAACCGGGTTGATCAGCCAGTTCAATCGCCAGCGTCTCTGCTTCGTCATAGCTTTCATCGGACGCTAACCAGAGCGCATAAGCCAATTGAAGTTGTTTGGCCTCGGCTGACTCGGCGTCCTCAAAAGCGCTAAGCGCAATAGCGATCACCGCGCCCGTGGATGTGTTGAGCTGGTATCCCAGAAGATAGTCACTTGCCGCCTCGAGGCCGCGGTCAAGGACGTCTTCTTCAGTTTGCCGAACCGTATCCTCAAGAAAGTCGACAGACTCAATCGCCGCCGCGCGACGATTGGCGGCTTCCGCCTCAGCCGAATGCTTGATTTCATCCGACAGTTGGCGCGTTCGCCAGTTTTTTGTCTGCTCGACAATTTGGTTGAACTGCGCCTGCGCGCGTTGCTCTTCCAAGTAAGTGGACACGAAAAGCCCGGCGACCATGACCGTGGCAGCGGCAGCAAGCGCGCCCAATGCGTACGGCACGCGCGCAGCGTTCTTGTTTTTCTCGCAAGCCGCCAAATAGTCGAGATCCACCTGATCCAGTCGACCGGCAAAGCTCGATTCCTTGGCCAGGTTTTGCGCCTCTCGCAGGCGCACGCCCCGGTGATCGCAGTATGCACGCTTTCGGTTGTGTCGATGCCAGACGAGCGCTGAAGACTTCATCAATCGCAACGCTTCAAGTCGTTCTTTCTCCGGCTCCAGCCATTTCACCAGACGTGACCATTCTCGGAATATCGCTTCATGAGCGACTTCGATGGTTTCGATATTGTCGTCACCCTCAGACGACATGCGCGTTCGACGCACCAGCAATCGCCAATCCAGAAACGCGAGTATCGCCTCCTGGCCGGCATCATCGAATGAGGTCATATCAGCAATGTGCCGAACGGGTTTTCCTTCAGAATTCAGGCTGACCAGATTTGGTATGAAAAGCTCGCGTGTTTCCTCAAGCACGCGTCTCGAAGGTTCCCGATTCGGCAATACCCGATCATCATTAGGTGAGATCCGCCGCATGGCCCGTTCGGCGGCATCCTCCAGGATCCCCGATATTCCGCCCAACATTTCGTAATCGTCGAGTGTGACCGCTTCACCGTCGCTGTGCAGAAACAATCGTTGCATGGTGAAGGCGAGCAATGGCAGCGAATCCTCGCCAGGTGCATCGGACACCAATCGGTCGATCAGATTGCCCTCAATGGAGACACCATATCGCGCTGCCGGGCCATCGATCGCATTGTCGAACCGCCAAATAGGCAACGGGCGCAGATCGATCCCATCGGCTTCCAATTCGCGGAATCGATGATGTGACTGGAACGCCGCATAGCTGTCGGTTCGAATGGTGAATAATAAGCGCCAGCCTCCACCGAGCGGAAGGTCGTCATCGCTTTCGTCGATTTCAGTTCGCGGCAATATGGCTGCACGCATATAGTCTGCGAGAATGTCCGCATCATCCCGCGTAGATTCGAATAATTCTTCGGCCTGATCCAGCGAGATGAGGCAAACCGCATCCGGGCGATTGGTTTTTTCGCGCAACTGGTCTGCGATCTCATCGAGTTTGACGCGAAGCTCTGCAACCCCGGCTTTCGAAACGGTGCTGGAGTCGCCGTCACGCTCTGCGCCTTCCCAAGTCGCGCGCAATTCTTGCGCCATGGATCCAGCGGCCTGACGCACGCCCTGCTCACGCAGCGTGCGTGCAATCGCGTCAGCAAAGCTGAGCAATGGATCCGCTCCAGGTCGAAACGCGCGCAGACAGATCCAGGGTCGCTCGCGTCGCAAACGCGGCAGAATCCCCGCTCGCATCAGTGACGATTTTCCAGAGCCTGACGCCCCGATTATACCAATCGGTTTGTTCGAACTGCTGGCGCGCGCTTGTCGCAGATGCTCCAGGCATGAAATGATCTCGGGGTCGCGACCATAGAAAATCGCGGCATGATGATCTTCATCGTCGAACGCCGACAGCCCAGGAAACGGACTTGGGAGACGCGCGCGATCGATCTCGAATGCGGATGGATCAATGCCGACATTGGACAGCGCTCCGGCAGCGCGTAGACCGCGTATCAGCGTTTCCGCCTGCTCCACGGCGTGCGTAAAGTCGAGCTTGCCCCCGATCATCGCATTGCGAATGTCGCTGCCTTGATCTTCGCGCAGCACACGGCGCAAAAGCGAGTCGCGATATCGCCCGGCCGCATCACTGGGATCCCGGGTCGCGGCCTCAGGGATATCTGGATCAACGCCGAGCAGCGGGATGATCTTTTTGCCCATGTAGCGCGCAGCTATGAACTCGCCGTCGCATTCTTTCGAACGCAGCCAGTTTTCAGTCACCAGACAGATGACAACGCGACACGCGCCGACCGCGGATTGCAGCGCCCGTTGCCACTTGTCGCCAACGCGGATGCCATTCTGGCCGTGATCGACGAAGACTTCGTCAAATCCGTTCAATCCCAGCCATTTCTCTAGATCAGTCGCGAGCGCATCGTCTGCACCGGAGTGACTAATAAATATTGTGGCCATTACTCTACGTCCCGATACGCCACCCGTCACCTTTATTAACCAGATGCAATATTGCGTCCAGTGGCAACGAAAAAATCAGGATAATGGAGGAATGTTTTCGCGTTCGAGACGCTAATTCATCAATCCCATTTCATGCCGATAGCGTCGTCGAAGCAAGTCGATTGGCGCCAATTCGCCGCTTTTTGCCTCTTCAAAATGCCAATACGTCCAACCATTGCAGGCGGGCGCTTGCTGAACGAATGCGCCCATACGGTGTATCGACCCCGTCGCTTCGCCGGTGGTCAGACTACCATCGACGCGAATTCGCGCATTGAAGCGCTTCTTGGGGGACCACAACCGATCTCCCGGCTTTAGCCAGCCATTCTCGATCAGCGCGCCGAACGGCACACGCGGTAAAGACTTTTTGCCTTTTTCAATTTCAAGCATGTCACCTTCGATGGGCGTGATCGCTTTCAAGCGGGCGCGCGATAACCTTACGTGAGCCGGGTCTTGCTCGATACCGACATAGGCACGGCCCAGTTTTTTCGCGACAGCCGCCGTGGTTCCAGTGCCGGAGAACGGGTCCAGTACAACATCGCCTGGCTTAGACGTCGCGAGCAGGATTCGCTGCAGCAAGGCTTCAGGCTTTTGCGTCGGATGGGCTTTCTTGCCATCATCGCCTTTCAGCCGTTCACCACCGGAGCAGATCGGGATGAGCCAATCTGAACGCATCTGTTTGTCTTCATTGAAGGCTTTCAGCGCATCATAGTTGAATGTGACCTTTGATTGATCAGACTTACCCGCCCAGATCATTGTCTCGTGGGCGTTTTGAAAACGCGTGCCTTTGAAATTCGGCATCGGATTGGACTTGCGCCAGATCACATCATTCTGAATCCAGAAACCAGCGTCCTGAAGCACGGTCCCGACCCTGAAAATATTATGATAGGATCCGATCACCCAGATCGCACCATTATCTTTGAGCACGCGGCGACATTCCGACAGCCATTGGTGCGTGAACAAGTCATAAGCATCGAAACTGTCAAACTGATCCCAGGCGTCGGTGACGCCATCGACGACCGATTGATCAGGGCGTGTCAGACCTCCGCCCAATTGCAAGTTATATGGTGGATCTGCAAAAATCAGATCGACCGACTGGTCTGGAAGGCGTGACAAAACGTCAACGCATTCGCCTTCAATAATCGTGTTCTTGTTGAGCTCCATGCCCTGTGCTTCCCATCGTCGAATCAGTTGCGAATCAGAAGCACCCCAAATGAGTCTGTTCGGGTTGATGATTCGTTACCGTTCGCAAAACTGATTCGCGCCCCATTGTTTTGATATCGAAATTATCTGAGTCGCGCCTGTGGACAAGTCTGTGGATATTTTACCCGATGCGATTTCGCTTGCCTTTCATGACGCTTGCGTCATCTTCGAACATATGAGCTCTGCGTCCCATCGACTCCCGTTGCCGCGGGTGCTGGCTTTCGCTGGTGTTGGAATGCCTTTGGCGGCGGTCGGGCTACCGATGGCAGTATTCGTTGCGCCTATGTACGCAGAACAATTGGGACTGGGCACAACCATGGTTGGCCTGATCTTCATGATTCTCAGGTTTTGGGATCTCGGCACCGACCCGGTCATGGGCTGGTTGGTAGACACGCGGCCGACAAAATATGGTCGGATCAAACATTGGCTGATTGGCAGTGTGCCCATCCTGATGCTCGGCGGATTTTTCATGTTCATGCCGATGGGAGAAACCGTGTCGCCCGCCTATTTGGTGATTTGGCTGACCGTTCTCTGGCTCGGGTTCACGATGTTGCAAACTCCGCATCAATCCTGGGTGCCGATGATCACGACGGAATACGACGAGCGCTCGCGCATGTTCATGTGGCGTGAGATCGTCAATACGATCACCTTGCTAACCTTGTTGATCGTCCCAACGCTGCTGGCCATCTATTATGGCATTGAGCGTCGTGGGCAGGTTCAGGTGATGGGTACGATATTGTTGATCGTCTTACCCCTTACCGTTTTGTTGGCGGTTCTATTCGTCCCGGACCCCGCCCCCAAAACAGAAGAAGCGCCAATGCGCTTCAGCTGGTCGGCGATTAAAGTCGCCTTTCAGGATCCCAACATGTTGCGTGTGCTCTTAGTCGAAATCCTTGTCGGTATTGCCATTGCCGGCACAGGCGGAACGTTTCTGTTCGCCGCGCAATGGGGGTTTGGGGTCACCGACTATGCGCCGATCGTATTGATGGTGTTCTTTATCGCCGGATTTGCGGCCATGCCACTCTGGGTCAGACTGTCGGAACGCACCGAGAAGCACCTCGTGTTTTTACTCACCTGCGCCTGGTCGATTGCGACTTATCTATTGTATTTTCCGTTCAGTGCCTGGGCGGCTCAATTTCCAGGCGAAGATGCGCAACTGGTTCGCGCAGGTATCCTTATCGTACCCGCCATAGTTTCAGGCCTCGGCTATGGCACGCCGTTTATTCTTGCCCGGTCCATGGTCGCAGACATTATCGAAGCCGAACAAGCCAAAACCGGCGAGAACCGATCGGGCATGTATTACTCGCTTATGTCCGGGTCTTATAAGACCGGTGCGAGCTTCGCGATTGGCATTCCATATATTTTGCTCGGGGTCTGGGTTGGCTTTGACCCATCAGGCGAAAACAGTCCCGACGTGGTTCGCGGTTTGATGTTGGTTTTTGTCGGCGTCCCTGTCGTTGCCTACACTCTGGCCGCCATAATCCTGCGGAACTATCGGCTCACGCGCGCCCAGCAAAAGGTCAATGCCGAGAAACTCGCGGCGTCGATCACGAAATAGATCAAACATCCAGGCGATATTGATCCCCCTTCAGGACCGGGGGTTGGAACAAGTCTGTGCGCAATTCCGGTCGCTGCGGCTGCAATTCCAGGCGGCGCACAATCCGCGCAAAACGCTGGCCAATCAACTTCGCCCGGGTCCCATTGCCGGCACCGCGGACAAACCAGTCGGCATCATAATCCCGCCCGCCACGCATTTCTCGTAACAGATTGACAATGCGCGCTGCCCGATCCGGATAATGTTGCGCCAGCCATTCATGAAAAATGTCTTTCAGCTCATGCGGCAAGCGCAGCATGACATAGCCCGCCCCGATGGCGCCATTGTCCTTCGCGGTTTCGAGCAACGATTCAAGCTCGGCCTCATTCACAGCCGGAATGATCGGCGCCGCCATGACGGTCACAGGAATACCGGCTTCACTCAAGACTTTCACGGTCTGATATCTCTTATACGGCGCCGCAGCGCGCGGCTCCATCGCACGCGCCAGTTTGGGATCCAGAGTCGTGATGGAAATGCCAACCCGGCACAGACGCTTTTGCGCCATCGGAGCTATCAGATCCAGATCGCGCTGGATCAGGGAGGATTTTGTCAGCAAGGAAACGGGATGATTGTGATCGCTGAGAATTTGCAAAAATCGACGCGTGAGTTCCTGTTCCCGCTCGACGGGTTGATATGCGTCTGTGTTGACCCCCAATGCAATCGGGCGTGGCACATAACCCGGGCGAGACAATTCTTTCAGCAACAGGTCCGGGCCCTCCGGCTTGTAGAAAAGCTTGCTCTCAAAGTCCAAGCCGGCGGAGAGACCATGATAAGCGTGCGTGGGCCGCGCAAAACAATAGACACAGCCATGCTCGCAGCCGCGATAGGGATTGATCGAGCGGTCAAAATGGATGTCTGGCGATTTGTTGAATGTAATGATCGTGCGTGGCGTTTCCTTGGTTAGCGTGGTGCGCAAGGGCGCCGCAGATTCTTCAATTGTGTCCCAGCCATCATCCATGGCCTCGCGTGTTTCACGTTCAAACCGCCCGGACTGGTTCGATACGGCGCCTCGGCCGCGATGATGAAAGCGCTCCTGCACAGACAGCACCGCCGCTTTGGCCTCCCGGCCGGTTTTCTTCAATTTCTGTCCCGTTCGCATGCGCCAAGTTTGAGCACAAGAATTGGAACAAAACAAGAACTTTATATATGTGTCCACAAGCAAATCCTGGATAATTTACCGACTGTCTCAGCCGACTCGCACCACAAATTGTTCGAACATCTCAATTCAACCAAGCCGGGCAAATTTGCCCCACAGGCTTAAGACGTGAGCAAGCCCAAAATCCATAAGCCGGAGCACAAAGCCCAATCCATGCCAACGTGATTCACATGTGTGCACCTGGAATTGGGGAAACACAGGATGTGGAGATTATGGTGGCTAAAAAGGCGAGTCTCATTTCGATAGCGTTTCTCGCGGCGGCGTGTTCAGGCGGCGGAAGTGATGGCTCAGACGTGGATACACCTCCTGTCGGCACACCGCCGGTGACCAACGTGAACAGCGCTCCCGTGATCGCAACCAGTGCCTTGAATTTCGAGATTGGCACCGATGCAACTTACGTAATCACTGCGACCGATGCAGACGGCGACACGATCACTTTTAGCTTGGTGTCTGGCCCAGATTGGGTGTCTCTTTCGGCGGATGGCACGCTATCGGGAACGCCGACAACCGACGATACAGGCGCATTCGATCTCGTCGTCGAAGCCAGTGACAACATGGATTTGACACGCGCAACGATAACGCTGCGTGTCTTCATGGATCCCGTGAGCCAGGCGCTGACATCCGGAGATTACAAATTTATCAGCGAAGGCAGCGACATGGAAGTCGATATGGTTTTGCTCGACACGATTGAAGCAATCATCGCGCAACACAAAGCGGACATTGCCGAGATCTACCAACTCGGTCCGAATGGCGCGATCGAAGCGACAAGTTTGTTGCCAGCTTGGAACGAAGACGACTTCGGCGCCGGCGTGATGCAACCAACCTTCGGGCACAATGCACCACTTCTTGCGACGTTCTATCAATTCACGGTCAATCCCGAGACGAAGCAGCATAGTATCGGAATACTCGGGCGTCACGAAAGCGGCGCGCGCTATGTTGCCTATGGCGCAACTCCGCTGACCGGAGATTATGATCCGGATCGCGACCTGCACCAAATGGTCGCAAACTCAATAACCTGGCTCAATGAAGGCGCGCTCGGCGATGACACCAATATCGTCATCACCGCCACATCCGAGAGCATGCTCGACATTCGCATCCGAGATTGGATCGACGACGTCTGGGGCGATCTCGTCACTTACAATGATTTTTCCTCATGTGTGTCTGACGAATTCTCGGCCTGCATTGCGGACGACACAGACATGATTTTTGTGTTCCAGCACGACATTTCTGATGCCGAGGCGATGGTCATGCGCGATCGACTGGAGAAGGCCTTGCAGGATGGTATTGGTGTGATGTTTTTCGATCGCCCCAATTCTGGCAACGGTCTGTTGCGGGTTTTGATGCGTGACTTGATGCAAACACAGCATGCGAGCGATTTTCTCGTCTTGGAAGAAGTGCGCGGCGCCCGATCGGTGGATTATGTCTATTCATGGACACCTTCCGCCGTCGAAAACATACGAATTCTCGTCTCGCAAATCATCAATGACACGATCGATTTCGATCTGAGTGCCTGTTCTGGCTCCCTCGAGTGCGAGGAAAACCCGGATGCCGGGTCGGCGCTCATCAATATGCGCAATTCAATCATGAACATCACGGATGAGCTTAGCGAAGCGGGCATCGACCCATTCAAAACGCGTGAGATCAATCGTTTCACACGCGCATTATTGCTGACGGGTGACTATTATCGCGATCAAATTGGGTACCCATTATCAAAAGACTCAACCCCGAGTGCTGAGATTTTCCGCGCTTTGTTCGGTGAGCTATCTCAGGTCCTTAATCGTGAGAGCACTCCGAGCGTTACCGACCTGGGCACCTATTCTCGCACTCTGTTCGATGCCACGCTTAAGCGCAATCAAACCGTAAGCGTGATGGGGCTGGGTCCCTTCCGAACGTCCGGAGTGTATGCATTTCCCGGTGAAACGGTGCGGGTGACCCGAACCGACGCGACGAACACGCGCACCTGGGTGCGGGTCCAATCCTTGAGTGAAGCGAGTGCCGCGCCGTTCGCGACCATCGGGGAAGCAAGTTACGATCGCCCCGTTTTCGTCACATCTGCGGAGCTCGAGATCGAGCCGGGCGAGCCCCTCTCATTCACGTCTCCTTATGGTGGGCCCATTCATATCGTGGCCGCTCAATCTGACCGGGAACTGACGTTTGAATTTGAGAATGTCGGCACACATCCAGTCTGGCGCAGCGGCGCGGACAGCGAAGCCTTTTTAATCGCGCTCACGGCGGATGAGTATGACTGGGTCGAGATGGTCACGCCTTATTTTGAGATCCACGCAATGCGCGAGAAAATGCTCGAGACCCTGAGCCTCGTGCGCTACAATAATGACCCAACACGACTGGCGCTGGACATCGAGCAGTATTTGCAGATTTGGCCGCTTTGGTTTGAAGGTGTTCAGGGGGGCGACATTCCGGTCATCGCATCGCTCGACGAGCACCGAATTACCGAGGACTATGCCGCCAGGTCGCTCTCGTCTGTGCAGCACTTGAATATGGATCGCGCCGCTTGCGAGAATGGCTGCATCGGCAATCCGTTTGAGATGAATTGGGGTGTAGATCCATTTTCGAAACGCGATCAGCTGATAATGTTCAATCAGCTCGAAACGTTTGCCAGCCCCAATCGCGCACTGGCTGACTTCGCGCCCCACCGCGGATTCAACTTTCAAGACAGCGACGCCGCTGCGATCTCTGAGCTTAGTTTTCTGCACACGCATTTTCGTCACTTCGAAGAAACTGGTGAACTGCTGATTGAATGCCCCGCTTTACCGCACGAAGACCTCTATGCTTTGGTACAAGCCGCACATCAGTCACAGAACCCACAAAGCTTCATTACGAACACCGACCTGAGCTCAGTCGAGGCTCAAATGGTGCTGTATCTTCAAATGAAAGCTGCCTTACAGGAACAAGGGGTTCTTCAGGATGGGTGGGAGCTTTGGCCGCTGCTCAATCACTACGAACGGCGTTGGTCCCGCAGCACGATTCTCTGGGGCGGCTTTGGTTTCACGGATGGTGTCGCTTTGGGATATGGCAAAAACAGTGTCCGAGACGTTGCTTTGCGAAGTGATGCGAACGGATGGTTGCTCATCGCTTTATCCTGGATCACGGAACGCGACATGACAGCGTATCTCGAAATGTGGGGCTATGAATTCCCTGACTTCGCGCGAAATCTGGTGGCTAATTACGGCTTTGAAAGCGTAGTACCGGCTTATTACGCCTTTGCGCCAACCGATCACTGTACGAGCCTGGCGCATGATCGATTGCCAATTGACGGCACGACTCAGTGGCCGGGTTAACCCAGTCCGCCATCACCTGGCCCGGCGCAAGACTCATTCTTGCGCCGCATCAGCGGCTTTATCAGCCTAGAAATTCACACGGTTTGAAACCGTGCCATCTACGATCAAGTTTGAACCCGTGGTGTAAGACGAAAGCGGGCTGGCCAGAAACACAGCCGCATTGGCGATTTCCTGCGGTGTCGCACATCTGCCGGTCGGGTTTCGAGACACGGCCTGTTTGAAAAAGTCCGGCATATTTTGTTCCACCTGATGCCAGATACCGCCTTCAAAATAGACCATGCCAGGCGAGACGACATTGGTGCGAATGCCGCGCTTGGCATGCTGCCGGGCAAGCCCCTTGGCCATATGGATCAAGGCAGCCTTGATCGGTCCGTAAGAACCGGCATTGTCAGCCACAGCAGCAGAAATTGAAGCGATGATGATAAAGGCGGCATCGCCATTGTCATCAGCGGCTTTGCCAAGAAAAGGTTCTGCCGCGTCGAACGCATTGACAGCTCCCAGGACGTCGAGATTGAAATTCTGCTTCCAGGATTGCGGGTCATTGCCTTGTGCCATCGCACCGGCATTTGAAATCAGAATATCGATCCCGCCCAGTTCAGAACCAACGGATTCAATCCAGGCCTTGAGCGCATCGCCAGACGTGACATCAACCGACGCGCCTGTCGCCTGAACGCCCTTTGCAGAGAGTTCCGAGACGGCGGCGGCGACCTGGTCAGCATTGCGGGCGCATAGGGCGACATTCGCGCCTTCGTCAGCGAGCGTGTCAGCAATGGCGCGCCCTATGCCTCGCGTGCCCCCCAGAATGACGCAATTCTTGCCTTTTAGGTTCAGGTCCATCTTTATCGCTCCACTTCTCTTGTGTGAGGACCAAGCCTAGTTGCTCATCCAAGGTGAGATAAGGCCTGACGTCGGAGAAGCTTTACAGCACCAGCTTCAGCGCTTTGGCAAAGACGCTTGGCAAACTGTCGGCAGCCACGGCGACTTTGGTGGTCGCCATTTCGTCCGCGTCGTCGGCGCGCCAGACGCGCAGTGCCAAAGAGAAATGCGTAAACACGTGTTTGACCTCGCCGACCTCTTCCCAGTTCGCCACTGAGGGGAATTTTGGCTCCTCGAACTCGCCTGACCAGCTAGATGTCGGCAATCCCATCATGCCTCCCAATAGCCCCTGGCCGGGACGCCGTTCCGTCATCACGGTCCCGCCGGCGCCCAACAGAACAAAGACATGCCCGACACGATGCGGTTTAGGTGTCTTTTTGGGTTTGATGGGGTAGCGCTCAGGCGTACCTTCGGTCTGCGCCATACAAAACGCACGCACAGGACAGATCATGCAGCTTGGCGATTTCGGCGTACATATGGTAGCGCCGAGATCCATTAGGGCTTCCGCAAATTCGGCGGGTCGGTCGGCTGGCACAAGCGCCTCAACGACGTTCTTCAAGCGAGCCTTCTCGGCGACCCATTCTCCTTTCAAGGCCATCAATCGCGCGAACACACGGTCGACATTCCCATCCACAGCGGCAGCGCGTCGTCCAAAAGCCAGCGCGGCCATAGCGCCTGCCGTATAAGGGCCGATGCCAGGCAAGGCCTGCAAGCCCTTGACTGTATCGGGCCAGGCGCCCAACTGCGCCACTTCTCTCGCGCACTTGAGTAGATTGCGCGCGCGGGCATAATAGCCAAGCCCGGCCCAGGCACCCATAACGTCTTCGTCTCTCGCCGCGGCCAGATCTTCGATGGTTGGCCAGCGCTCGGTAAAGGCGTGATAATAGCGCGTCGCATGTGGCACCGTGGTCTGCTGCAGCATAATCTCGGCCAGCCAGACGCGGTATGGGTCCGGTCGAACACCTTCAGACCGCGCGCCTGGACCGACCCGCCACGGCAATTCGCGCGCCGCATTCGCATACCAATCGAGCAGTCGATTGGAAAAGTCTGCAAAGTGTAACTTTTCATCCATGTTCATGACGGGCACACTGAAGTGAATGGTGAAACGATCAAGCCTCGACCCTTTGGAAGAAGCGCGCGCGCGCGTCAAACTTCGCTATGCGAAAGCCAAGCCCGTGCACCCGGGTCCTGGCACCATTGGCAAAGCCGCCATGCGCCTGACCCGTAAGACCCTCCCTAATAAAGCCCCAACCCTCAGTCGATTGAAAGTTCAGTGGAAAGAGATCGTTGGCGAACAATTGGCTCGCCTTTGTCGGCCGGAAAAATTGACCCCAGCCAAAGGAGGACGACGACTGACGCTCACGGTTATTCCGGCCGCAGCAGGCCTGGTTCAGCATCAAAGCGAAATCATTCGTCAACGTGTCTCTGTCGCAGCGGGCGGAGACATCACCGCGATCAAGCTTCTGCAGGGCCATTTTGGTCCAAGTCCGAAGCCTATGACGCGCCAATCCATCCCACTGACACCAGAGCAACGCGAAGCTTTACTTGCCAGCGCGCAGAGTATCGATGATGAAAAGCTGCGCGCCGCAATTGTTGCGCTGGGCGAAGCCGTGTTAACGGCTGAACCTGAACAAGATAAACCAGAAGCACGTCCCCACTCGCTTCCTTTTTGACCCTGGAAAGGTCCGCCCATGTTTCGTCTCTCTCGCCGCGCGGCTTTGATTGCTGTTTCTGCCATTACTCTCACGGCGTGCGGGGCGGCAGATTCAAGTAACGCACAAACGGCAGGTTCCGGCGATCTGGCGCTCACCGATATCGCACTTGGCGCGGATGACGCCCCGATTACGATGGTTGAATATGCCAGCTGGACCTGCCCCGCCTGCTTGCAATTTCACACCGATGTCATCCCCATGCTGAAGGCCGATTATGTGGCTGCGGGCCATGTGAAGTTTGTTTTCCGGGAATTTCCGACGCCGCCCGCCAACATTTCTGTCGCCGGCTTTGCCCTCGCCCGTTGTGCCGGAGAAGACCGTTATTACGATGTCATTGATGACTTGTTTGCAGCGCAGACCAATGTCCTCAACCTTGCCCGCTCGGGCGGCGATATTGAAGGCGCCATGCGCACGCTGGCCTCAAGCTATGGCATCGAAGGCGACGGCTTTACAGACTGCCTCAGCAATCAGGATGTCACATACGCGATTAGTGAGTCCGTGATGAAAGGTGACAGCCAGGGCGTTAATTCGACGCCCACCATTTTCATCAATGGCGAAAAGCTGCAGGGCTATGAATGGCGCTCTGCGGAAGGCATGAAAGCCTTGCTTGATTCCAAACTAAATTTGCCAACAGAGACCGAACCGGCCGCGGAATAGCGGTCGTTTCGACGCCGCAACGGCGTTAACTTCTTGGCAACCAATCCGACTCAGACTGTTAAGGAAAGGTTATGAGAATGCTTCGATTCACCCGTCGTGGCGCAGTAGGCGCCATTGCCGCTTTGGTCCTGACCGCCTGTGGAGGCGGGTCTGATGCTGGTGATTCCAATGGAAATACGGGATCTGCTGGTAGCGGTGATGTCGTCCTCCAGGATATTATCTTTGGCGACCCGGATGCGCCCGTCACGCTGATCGAGTATGCCAGCTGGACCTGTCCGGCATGCCTCGACTTTCATGCCCGTATCATGCCGACGGTGAAAACCGACTATATTGATAGCGGTAAAGTTCGTCTGGTCTTCCGAGAATTTCCGACACCCCCCGCGAATATCGCAGTTGCCGGCTTCACGTTGGCGCGCTGTACAGAGGGCGATGCCTATTATGGCATGCTCGACGAATTGTTCATGCGCCAAGACGCGATTCTGACGCTGGCGCGGCAGGGCGGCCCTGTGGTTGAAGCGTTGAAACAGGTTGGCGCCAATCATGGCATCGCAACGGATGAGGCGTTTGAAGCCTGCTTGGAAGACCAAGAGAACCGCGATGCCATTCGAGCTTCGATCGCCGCGGCGCAGAGCAAAGGTGTGAACGCCACGCCGACTTTCTTTTTGAATGGTGAGATGATGGACAATAATGCCCGTATCTCAACCGCCACGTTTACCGCAGCGCTGGATGCAGCGCTCGGCGAGCCTGCTGCCGAATAGGATTTAGGGGGGCTGCATGCAGTTAACTGAATTACGCATTGCGGGCTTCAAGTCCTTCGTGGATCCGGAATCCGTTCCCATTCGGCCAGGGCTGACCGGAATTGTTGGTCCAAACGGATGCGGCAAATCCAATTTGCTCGAAGCGATGCGCTGGGCCATGGGCGCCAACTCAGCCAAGGCAATGCGCGGCGGCGAGATGGACGACCTCATATTCTCGGGTGCGGCCGGACGCCCGGCCCGCGAGCTCGCTGAAGTGACACTTGTGCTGGACAATAGCGCCCGCACGGCGCCGCCGGAATTCAACAGCTCGGATACGCTGGAAGTCATGCGTCGTCTCAAACGAGGTGCCGGCTCGAGCTATAAGCTGAACGGGCGTACGGTCCGGGGCAAAGACATCAAGCTACTCTTCGCGGACGCGTCGACTGGCGCCAATTCGCCATCGCTCGTTCGGCAGGGACAAATCAGCGAGCTGATTGGCTCAAAGCCGCAAAATCGCCGCCGTATTCTGGAAGAAGCAGCGGGGATTTCAGGTCTCAACACGCGCCGTCACGAAGCTGAGCTCAAATTGCGCGGCGCCGAAACCAATCTTGAGCGCCTGACCGAAGTCTCTGCCGAAGTCGAACGACAGCTGGACAGCCTGAAACGCCAGGCCCGCAAAGCGCGGAAATATAAAGAGCTGAGCGCCAAGATTTCGGCCCTTGAAGCCTACCTCGCTCATTTGAAATGGCACACGGCAAAATCCGACCAGGAAACCGCAGCTGTGTCCCTGGCCCGAGCCAAGACTGAAGTCGAACGTTTGACGCGCGAGGCTGCGGTGGCAGAGACCAAACGCCTGGAAGCCAGCGAGGGCATTGGCCCACTGCGCACGGCGGAGGCCACGGCGTCTGGCAAGCTTGGCCAGGCCAGGATTGAATTGGCGCGCGTCGAAACCGAGCGCAAGAATGCCGCGGACCTGTTGGCGGGTCTCGAACGTGAAGCGGAACGGCTGGCAGAAGACATTCAGCGCGAACAGGCGCAAAAAGAAGAAGCTGAGCGCACGCTCGCGGATGCCAAAGAAGCGCTGGCAGCGTTGCCCGTTGAGAACGATACGACCAATAAGGAAAAAGAGGCAGAGGCCGAGCGTGTGCTGGCTGAAGCCAAAGCCGGATTGGAGTCCGCGCAAAACGACGCTGATCAGAAAAGTGAAGCCTTCGCGCAAAAACGCGCTGAAATTCAAGCGCTTGAAGCCAATGCCAATGCGCACCGTCGGCGGATGGAAAGCCTGGAACAGGAAGTTCAGCACTTACGGGCCGCGGTTGCGGAGCTGCCAGACACATCGGCGCTGACCAATGAATTAGACATGGCCCGAGACGCGGAGACCAACGCCGAAACAGCGCTGAAAGCTGCCCAAGATGCGCTGGAATCTGCTGAGCAAGCCGTTCTCGACAAACAGGAAGCCGAACTCGCGGCAAAAACGCCGGCCGATGAAGCCCAGGATGGGCTGCGCACGCTGGAAACAGAGATTGCGGGTTTGACCCGCTTGTTACGCAAAGCTGAAACCAATCAGAGTCCGCCTGTCGTCGAACAGATGCGCACGCGAGATGGCTATGAAAAAGCCGTCGCGGCGGCATTAGGTGACGATTTGCAGGCGCCGACGGATAAGTCAGCATCGATTTACTGGGGTGGAAGCGCGGTTAAGACGCAAGCGCTGCCAGGTTATGCCAAGCCGCTGACCGATTTTGTTGAAGCGCCGGGAGAGCTGGCCGCGCGTCTGTCGCAATGCGGTGTGGTTTCGCGCTCGGAAGGCCAGGAATTGGCCAGCGAACTTTTGCCGGGTCAACGCCTGGTCACCCTCGATGGCCATTTGTGGCGCTGGGACGGTTTCACCCGCACGCCCGCCGCGCCGGTGGCTGCCGCGGAACGTCTGGAGCAACAGGCACGTCTCGAAGCGGCACAAGCAGCGCTTGGCCCTCAACGCCAGGAAGTGTCTGAGTTACAGTCGAAATATGCAACTGCACGCGGTGAGCGGATTGGCGCGGAAGAAGATTTGAAGCGGTTCCGCAAAAATGTTCAGGAAGCCGGGCAACGGCTGGAAACATCGCGTCGTAATCTTGCCAGTGCTAAGCAGCAAGCCGATCGCGCGAGTTTGAAAGCCGATGCAGCTAAAGAGAATCTGGCACGAGTTGAATCCGATCTCGCCATCGCAGTTGAAGCCTATCAAACGGCTGCCAAACCAGAGAATTCTGAAGTTCTGGTTCAATTGGAACAGGCCGTCGGCGATGCCCGCCAACGCCTGACCGTCGCGCGCGAACGTGAAACCGAATGCCGCGGTCGTTTGACCGACCTCACCCGCAACCGGCAACAGGCCATGGCCCGCAGAAGTGCGCTGGAAGCTGACGTGACACGCTGGGACGGACGCTTGAATGCGTCTCTGACCCGAGTGGAGTCGCTGGTGAAACGTCGCGCCGAAGCGGCCAGCGAAGCAGGTCATGCACGCGCGAGGCCGGAAGCGCTGCAAACGCAATTGGATAGTCTCGCGGCGCGGGTGGAAGGGCTTGAAGCCGAACGCCAGGAAGCTGCCGACACACTGGCAGCACGCGAAGGCGAAATTCGCGAGGTCGAAGAAGCGGCCCGATCGACCAACAATCTGGCCATGAGCGCGCGCGAGACCCTCGCCATCGCCAACGCCAAATTGGAAAACGCAACAGAACGCCTCGGCGAAGCGTCTGAAATCGCGCAATCGCAATTCCAGCGCGCGCCTGAAGGCCTCTTGGCCATCGCCAAGACAGGCATGGATGAAGAAGAAATGGACGCGCTCGACGTTCAGGAAGCAGACCGACAGCTCGAATTCCTGCGGCGCGACCGGGAGAATCTTGGCGGCGTGAACATGGAAGCCGAGGCAGAAGTCGAGGAAATTTCGTCTCGTCTGGGTCTCCAGGCTGAAGAAAAGGCGGATCTGACGGCAGCCATCGCAAAACTGCGCGAAGGTGTTGCTGCGCTCAATGATGAAGGCCGAACCCGCCTCCTCGGAGCGTTTGATCAGGTCAACGAGCATTTCAAAGCGCTGTTCACGGCGCTGTTCCGCGGCGGTGAAGCAGAATTGCGCCTGGTCGATGCTGACGACCCACTGGCCGCAGGCCTCGAGATCTTCGCTCAACCGCCCGGAAAGCGTCTTGGTACGCTGTCACTGATGTCAGGCGGAGAGCAGGCGCTGACGGCGACAGCCCTGATTTTCGCGGTCTTCCTATCTCGCCCGTCACCGATTTGTGTGCTCGACGAAGTCGATGCACCTCTGGACGACGCGAACGTGGACCGGTTCTGTCGGATGCTGGACGAAATGCGCCAGCGCACAGACACGCGCTTCATCGTGATTACTCACAATCCGGTAACGATGAGTCGCATGGACCGTCTGTTCGGCGTGACGATGCGCGAAAAAGGCGTTTCCAAGCTCGTGTCGGTTGACCTGGACACAGCAGAAGAGCTTGTTGCCGCCGAGTAAACGAGCGAGCGACTCACCATGAACGACCCTGAAAACAGCGACTTGGCAGAGCGAATTGCCCGCGCCAAAAGCGCGCAGGAGAAGCTTGAAAAAAAGAAGCGACAAGAAGATGCCTCAGCCGGTGTTTCGGCAGGCGCGATGGCTTTGCGCTATGGCGCAGAGTTCGGAGCGTCCGTATTTGTTGGGATTATGATCGGTTTGGGCATCGATCATTTCTTCGGCACAGCGCCCTGGGGGCTGCTTATCATGCTGTGCTTCGGTCTCGCTGCAGGCATCCTAGGTGTTATTCGCGCTTACAAAGAGTTGACGGATGCCACTAATCCGGCCATGAGCCCCGACAAAATGGGCTCTAACCCTGAAGAATAGACGCGATTATGAATCTCTTTTTCTACGGCGCCGCCGACCCAATGAAGCAGTTCGAAGTCCAGAAATGGTTCGAGCTCCCACCGGTCTTCGGCTACGATATCTCTTTTACCAATGCGGCCGGCTTCATGCTCCTCGGCGTCGTATTGTGCATCCTGTTCTTTGGCTATGCGGCGTCACGCGGAAAAATCGTGCCGAACCGCCTACAGTCTATGGGTGAAATTGGTTACGGCTTTGTCGCCGATATGATTCGCGGCACGGCCGGAGAAGAAGGCCTGCGCTTCTTCCCATTTGTGTTCACACTCTTCTTCTTCATTCTGTTCGCCAACATGATTGGCATGGTGCCTTATGCTTTCACCACGACCAGCCATGTGATCATAACAGGCGCCCTGTCGCTTCTGGTCATTGGCATCGTGATTGTCTTTGGTCTGTGGAAGAATGGATTAAAGTTCTTCAAGCTGTTCGCCCCGTCAGGCGCGCCTTGGTACATCTATATTCTTCTCATTCCGATTGAGATCATCTCATTCATTGCCCGTCCCCTGACGCTGGCTTTGCGTCTGTTCGCGAACATGCTCGCAGGTCACATCATGCTGAAACTGTTCGCTGGCTTCGCGGTCACCGGCGTTGCGGCTGGCGGTATCGGACTTGCGGTCGCACCCCTCGCTTTCACCATGGGTGTGGCGCTGAACGCTCTCGAATTCCTCGTCGCAGGCCTGCAAGCCTATGTGTTTGCCATCCTGACCTGTGTCTACCTTAACGACGCGCTACACCCGGCGCACTAAGGAGATCCCAATCACTGCGGCTATATAGCCGTGTTGTTTCACCTTGACGTGCCCTCAGGAACAGGCTTCACGGGGCGCAAATCGAACGAAAGACTTCCCAAAGGAGATTCTCATGGAAGGCGATATCACTCTCGGTCTCAAATATGTTGGTGCCGGCCTCGCGACTCTCGGCATGATCGGTGCTGCGATTGGTGTGGGTAACATCTTCGGATCATTCCTCGACGCTGCGATGCGCAACCCATCTGCTGCGCCACAGCAGACAGGTAACCTGTTCATCGGTATGGCGCTGTCAGAAGCGCTCGGCATTCTGGCCTTCCTGGTCTCGATCCTGATCCTGTTCGTGGTCTAAACCACAAACAACGTATCTAGAGACCTATAGGGACCCGATAGGCTATGTATCCGATTATCATCGCTGCAGAGGCTGCGAAGGGCGCTGAAAAAGCGGCCTTCCCGCCATTTGACCCTTGGCACTTCCCCTCCCAGATCTTCTGGTTGGTGGTGCTGTTCGGGGCCCTATACATTGTGCTCTCTCGCTTCATTCTGCCGAGTATCGGCAACACGCTTGAACGGCGTGAGAGCACGATTGCCAGCGATCTTGATGAGGCAGCACGGCTGAATGAAGAAGCCGTTGATGCTCAGAAAGCTGTCGAAGTTTCGATCGCAAAGGCGCATGCCAAAGCTCGCGAAACCGCTGACAAGGCGCGCAGCAAGATCGACAAAGAGATTTCTTCGGAAACCGCTAAGGTTGATGCCGAAGTCGACAAAAAGCTGGCTGAAGCCGAAACGCGCATCGCGACGCTTCGAGCTGACGCGATGAAGAATGTCGAATCGATCGCCAGCGATGCCGCGGAAAGTGTTCTTGGCAAGTTCGACAGCAAGATCACCAAGGCGAACCTGACGGCCGCTGTGAAGTCAGCTCTCGGAGACGGATAGAGTCATGCGTTACACCCTTGTTCTCACTGCTCTGGCGCTGACACCTGCCGCTTATGCTGCGGATGACAAAGTCGCCTGGTATGCCGACCCGACAACCGCGACCGCTATGGCCGCGATGTTGGGCTTTTTGTTGATCGTTTTCTTTTTTGGCGGCTTCAAAACCATCGCATCAATGCTGGATGCCCGCGCTGAAGGCATTCAAAGCCAGATCGATGAAGCCAGAGCCTTGCGGGAAGAAGCTGCCAAACTGATGGCAGACGCCAAAAAGAAAGCGAAAGAAGCGGATGCTGCTGCGGATGACATCATCGCACGGGCAAAAGCCGACGCGGATGCCATGATGAAGCAGGCCAAAGCGGATCTGAAAGCGAAAGTCGCTCGACGCGAAGCTCAGGCCGAAGCGCGGATTGCAAGGGCCGAAGCTGATGCGGCTGCAGAAGTTCGCCGCGTGGCAGCTGACGCAGCAACAAATGCGGCTCGCACGGTTCTTTCCGGGTCAGATGAAACACAGAACCTGTTTGATAAAGCGCTTGGCGAAATCGATAAGCGTCTGAACTGATCCGAAGGTTTGATCACGCAGAATTCTAGAAGCCCGCGCCACTTTGGCGCGGGTTTTTATTTCGCCTGGGTCCGCTTTTCACGCCCGAATACGGCTTTCATCATCCAATTCGGCGCGAATCGCTCGACCCGCGGGTGACGCTCGAGCACGCCTTCCATCCAGCGACGGCCCCAAAGCGAATTACGCCCCAGCAGCACGACCCCGAGAATGGCAATCGGCAAGCCGATGGGCAGCAATGGCGTGACGAACGCAATCGGTACCGCGATGGCGATTAATAAAAGCCCCAGCAAAGCGAAGGCCTGCCGAATCAATGTTCGCACGCTCGCGCCCACCACACCAAGCGGGGCAGTTGCTGCGCTCTGTTTGAGAGCGTCTTTGTCAAAAGGGGATGATCCGTCCGGCATGATTTCTAATATGGTTCTTGAACGCAACGTTCCAACAAAATTTGACTGAAAAATGACTCTGGCAAGGTTGAACGCTTTTGCCTACACAAATTGCGTTGAAATGACGTGAATTTCATTACGAAGTTTCGTGTAGAACACACCGGCGGACAAAGATTGCAGCAAATTCGATCCATTCAGGCCCTTCGTGCCCTGGCGGCGTTCGCCGTTCTGATGGCCCATCTTTATGGGGTTGAGAACAAGCATTCAGACGGCAATACGGTTTTGTCAGCCTCCGCCCTGGTGGGGGTCAGCGGGGTGGATCTGTTTTTCGTCATTTCCGGTTTCATAATGGTTTGGATTGCCGGGGACCTCCCGGCAGGAGCGCGAAATGCCGGCAAATTCCTATTTGCGCGGGTGGCGCGAATCTATCCTGTCTGGTGGCTGTTTGCAGGCGCGATGGCAGCCTATTTATACATAACCTATGGCACACCATGGGATGCTGACATGGTTCAGCGGCTCGGCGTGAATGGGATAGGTCATTTACTAAAATCGTTCCTGCTAATTCCCCACGATGCATTGCCGGTTCTGTCGGTCGGGTGGACCTTGATCCACGAAATATACTTTTATCTGGTTTTTGCGTTGCTGCTTCTATTGCCGCAATCCTATCGGCTCCCTGCTTTCATTCTGTGGGCAATTGTCATTCTGGCTTCGATCTCAGTGCAGCTGACGGGATCTTATGCCAATTCGATTTTCAGCCTTGTGCTGTTTCCGATGACCCTGGAATTCCTGATGGGCGGTGCAGCCGCCTGGATTCTGAAATCAAGTCAGGGACAATGGCGCTGGCCCGCGCTGATCGGCGGGGTCGTTTGGTTGATCATGGCATTGATATTGGTCGACTTTCAGTCAGCAGACGAGACTTTGCCGACCGCAAGAACGTTCGCTTATGGACCAGCCTTTGCCCTTCTGGTCTATGCGTTGGTCGCCATTGAGCAAACCACGCGGTTTGGCACGCTCATTCCTCAATCGCTGGTTCGCATCGGCGATTGGAGTTATTCGCTATATCTATGTCATCTACTGGTGATCAGCGCCGTGGCGCGCGTGTTTTTTCCGTTCTTCGCGGCGGAGGGGATTTTTGACAATCTTGCCTTTATCATAATTGCCACTGGCGCTGCGCTCTTCGTATCTGGGCTTGCTTATTACCTATTCGAACGCCCGGTTCTGGTTGCAGCACGACGCGCGCGCAATCATTGGTTCAGCGAACACGACCCAGCCCCGCACCCAGTTTCACCGAAATCATAGTCGGTAAGTCTCAATTTGCACCGCGCGAATTGAACCATTCTTCGAAACCCGGAATTCCTGCGCCCTGGCGATTAAGGGCGCGACATGGGCCAGCTCAATTCCATTCAGTCATTGCGAGCCGTCGCGGCCCTCAGCGTGTTCATCTGTCACTTGTTTCTCATCGAAGCCCAGGAGGCTGAACGCGCAGAGCCATTGGTCTCATTCGCGCTCCGTTTTGCGCATGGCGTGGATCTTTTTTTTGTTATTTCCGGATTCGTAATCGTCTGGGTGGCATCGGACGAAACCGTTGGCTGGCGGGCTTCAACCAATTTCATGTTTGCGCGGATATCTCGCGTGTACCCGCTCTGGTGGCTGTTTGCGATCGCGGCCATGTTGGCCTTTTTGATCTCGGATGGCATGCCCTGGTCGATTGATCGGCTATCGCGCGCAAGTACAGATGGCCCAACCCATCTGATCAAGTCACTGCTTCTGGTGCCCCACAACCACCTGCCCGTGCTCAGTGTCGGATGGTCATTGGTGCATGAAATCTATTTCTATGTCGTGTTTGCGGTCTTGATTCTGCTTTTGCCTGCGGCTCGGCGCTTGGCTGGCATCCTCGCATGGGGAGCTGTGGTCGCATTTGGGGCAGCGATTGGATGGTCGTCGGAAACGCCGGTAAATTATGTCGAGCTTTGCTTCAGCCCGTTGACACTTGAATTCATTGGCGGAGCTTTGGCCGCCTATCTTATCAAGGCCGGGCATCACTGTTTCGCGCGCACCAGCGTCGTCTTCGCCCTACTTGGACTGATCGCCGTGTTTCTTGGCTTCGACAACACCCTTCTAAGATACTTGGTCGACTGGAGCGGCAGCGAGCCACTTCCGACCGTTTCTTTTGCCTGGCGCAGGACCTGGCAATTTGGGCTGCCGGCGACCATGCTGGTCTACGGCCTGGTCGCGCTTGAGCAGCAAGGCGTATTGCGGTTGCGGGACACCCACCCTTTGGTCAGGATCGGCGATTGGAGCTACGCGCTTTACCTCAGCCATGTTCTGGTCATTGCCGCGGTCAGCCGCTTGATCTATCGCCGTCTGGACAGCGGTCAGCTCTCAGCGACCATGGTTTTCGTCGCCGTTTCCGTTGTCTTGACCCTTGTCAGTTCTGCAGCGACCTATCACTGGTTCGAACGTCCGGTCATCGCGCTCTGCAAGCGCTACCGATGGATGTCCGGTTCAGTGCCGTGATCGCGGCCGAATTGACGGTCTATTCGGCCGCGATCGCTTCCGGTTGAGGCGGAGTCCATTTCAACACCGGTTTGCGGGCTGCCCGGGTTTCATCCAGACGTCGCATCGGCGCGAGATGGGGGGCTGTTTTCAACGCCTGATCGCCATTCGCAGCGCGCTCAGCGACGACCAGAAGCGCATCGCAGAACCGATCCAGCTCCTGCTTACTTTCGGTCTCTGTTGGTTCAATCAGCATCGCCCCATGCACGACCAATGGGAAGTACATTGTCATCGGGTGATAGCCTTCATCAATAAGCGCTTTGGCGATATCGATGGTATCAATCCCGTCGGCGGTGAACGCATCCGAGAACAAAGCCTCATGCATGCAATAGCCTTCAAACGCCGGCGTCATCACGTCTTTGAGGCGCGCCTGGATGTAATTGGCGTTCAACACCGCATCTTCCGCGACTTGTTTCAGCCCGTCTGCACCATGGCTCAACATGTAAGTTAGGGCGCGCACAAACATCCCCATCTGACCATGGAAGGCCACCATCCGACCAAACGCACTTTTGCCTTCGCCTT
Source organism: Pseudomonadota bacterium (assembly GCA_039029475.1). Taxonomy (GTDB): domain Bacteria; phylum Pseudomonadota; class Alphaproteobacteria; order Caulobacterales; family Hyphomonadaceae; genus Henriciella. The sequence continues at coordinate 76,098 of JBCCGB010000013.1, forward strand.
CAACGTCTTCCAGCAAATGGAACCCGTCTTCATCCTTGGTGATGAAAGGAACCGGCGCGAATGGCGCCAAGGCTTCCGACAAAACGGTGGGTCCTGATCCCGGACCACCGCCGCCGTGCGGTGTTGAGAATGTCTTGTGCAAGTTGATGTGCATCGCATCGACGCCAAGGTCTCCGGGACGGACACGTCCGACAATGGCGTTGAAATTGGCGCCATCGCAATAGAAATACCCGCCTGCCGCGTGGATCAGGTCGGCAATCTCTTTTATGTCCGTCTCGAACAAGCCGCACGTGTTTGGATTGGTCAGCATGATCCCGGCAATATCTTCGGTCGTTTCCAGCTTGGCTTTCAAGTCCGCCATGTCCACGCGGCCACGCGCGTCGGCTTTGATCTCGTCGACAATGAATCCGCATTGTATGGCCGTTGCTGGATTGGTGCCATGTGCTGAGGCTGGCACCAGAACCCGTTTGCGGGTTTCACCATCGCCGCGCGCGATCAATGCCGCACGGATGGCCAGCATCCCGCACAGCTCTCCATGCGCTCCTGCCTTCGGACTCATCGCCACCGCCGGCATACCCGTCAGAGTTTTCAACCATGTGGCCAGCTCATCGATAAGCTCCAGAGCGCCTTGTACGGTGCGTTGAGGTTGCAGGGGGTGAATGTCGGCAAAACCCGGCATCCGCGCCGTGCGCTCATTCAAACGCGGATTGTGTTTCATTGTGCAAGAGCCAAGCGGAAACAGGCCAAGATCGATGGCGTAGTTTTTCTGGCTCAGCCGCATATAGTGACGAACCGCTTCAGGCTCGGACAAACCTGGCAGACCGGTAGGCTGCTTGCGGGCAACACCGCCCAAACGATTCTTTGCGCCTCGTGGTGCAGGTAAGTCGACGCCGGTTTTATTCGCGGCGCCAATTTCGAAAATCAGGTCCTCGCGCTGAAGCAAGCCTCTGGAGCCGGAAACAGTCGATTTTGGATTGGACTGCGAAGTGTTTGGCGTCGTTGGACGTCCGATCGATTGCATGCTCATCAGATCACCTCCGTCAGGGCTGCCGCATAGGCAGCGATATCATTTTGTGTGGTACATTCCGTTGCTGCGGCAATGATGACGTTGCCAAAACCGTCCTCCGGCAGAAGACGACTCGCGCGCACGCCTCCTAACACGCCGCGCTCATCCAGCATCGCCAACACGGCTTCGGCATCAACCGGCGTTTCGAACGCGAACTCGTTGAAGAATCTCGGCGTGAGAATATTCACACCAGGAACCGCCTCCAAGGCATCTGCGAGATCGCATGCGGCCTCATGATTGAGTTGCGCGAGTTGCGTAAAGCCTTTGTCTCCGAGCAAGGTCATGTGCGCCGTGAACGCCAGGGCGCAAAGGCCGGAATTTGTACAGATATTTGACGTCGCCTTATCGCGGCGAATGTGCTGCTCACGTGTCGATAGCGTCAACACAAACCCCCGATGACCATCCGCATCGACCGTCTCGCCACACAGCCGGCCCGGCATTTGACGAACGAGCTTCTGGGTGCAGGCAAACAAGCCAACATATGGACCACCAAATGTCAGTGGATTGCCGATGGACTGCCCCTCGCCGACTGCGATGTCCGCGCCCATTTCTCCTGGCGGCGTGACCAGCCCCAATGAAACAGCCTCTGTAAAGACGCTCACCAGCAGCGCCTTCTGCGCATGCGCCGCCTCGGCAACCGGGCTCAAATCGGTGACGGTCCCAAACACGTTCGGAGACTGACCGATCACACAAGCGGTGGCATCATCAATATGATTGAGGAGCTCCAACTCGCCATCGATCGCCGCGTCGAGTGCCTTCACCTCGATGCCTTGTGCCTCGCAGAGGAGCCGCGTTGCGGCCGCATAATGGGGGTGCACCCCCCCAGACAGTATCACTTTCTTGCGCCGGGTTGCGCGACAGGCCATGACCGCGGCTTCCGCACAAGCGGTGGATCCATCATACATACTCGCATTGGCGACATCCATCGCGGTCATCGCCGCGACTTGCGTCTGGAATTCAAACAGAGTTTGCAATGTGCCTTGAGCGATTTCAGGCTGATAAGGCGTGTATGTGGTCAAGAACTCAGACCGTTGAATAATCATATCAACACTGGCCGGGACATGATGCTTGTAGGCCCCCGCGCCGACAAAGAACGGACCATCGCTGGCCGTTGTGTTCTTCGCCGCCAGGCCCGCCAAGTGACGTGAGACGGCCAGCTCACCCTGATGGTTCGGAAGCCCATCTATGGTTCCTTCAAGACGTGCAGACTCTGGCACATCCTGGTAAAAATCATCGACAGAGGCCGCGCCGATTGTACTCAGCATTGCGGCTCGGTCTTCTGAGGTCAGCGGAAGATAACGCATAACTTAAGGACCCTTTGACAAGAGGAAAAACAAAATGACGGCAACCGGAAGGCCTGCCGCATCGACGATGGATATTTTTTTGAGCGGCCCCGAGAGCTCGCCATTGATCAACGCGATCAACAGGAAACCAACCATGCTGATACTTCCCCCGATCAACGCCGCCCAGCGTAGACCCGGCAGAAATGCTCCTGCGATAAATGCTGCCCCCACCAAGCCGAGGAGCACGGCGCGATGCTGCAATAAAGTGGTCAAAACCTTATCGTCAGGCGCAACCCCATAAAGCGTCGTAAGTTGACGGGGCGACATCGCCGCCAGGGCCGGCAAAAGATGGATCAAAGCCAGAAAATAGAAACCAATCGCGATCATGCTCATTCGACTTGCTCCATTTGCTTGATCATGGCCGTGCCATCCGGTCGGCCGGCCAGATCCGCAAGAACGCCTGCGCGTTCCGAGCTTGTCTTGTTTTGACTGAGCTTCTTCACCCCTCGCACAAAGGAGACGCAAATCTCGAATGCGATGATCGCATTGATGAGTTGATCAATATAATTCTCAGGTGCATCCGATACCGCCCAAGGTACCTCGCGGTCAGCTTCCATTCTGTCGGAAAGATGGGCAACGCTTGAGCGAATATCGACAGGGTCTGACAAGAATTTCAGGGTTCCGCGCGCTTCAGCCGCGATGTAATTCCAGGTTGGAACCACGCGCCCATGTTCAGCTTTAGACGGATAAGCCGAGGCAGAAACATAGACCTGTTCGGCTTGGAACACCGCGCTGATATTAGGAGTCGTGTCCTGAAGTGACCTCCAAAACGGGTTGCTTCGCCCAACATGACCAATCAGCTTTGAGCCGTCCTCACTCCACACCAGTGGCAAGACGGCGATGACCGGACCGTCTTTGCCGTTGGCGGCAATCGTAGCGAGCGGGTTTTCAGCGATGATCGCCCGCGTCGCCAGATCATCCGTGTGAAAAAGAGAAGACGGATGCATCGGGGTTAAAGGCCCTCGCAATAGGTTTTATAGGCGTCAGCATCCATCAGACCATCGAGCTCGCCTTTGTCTGACAGCTTGATTTTGCAGAACCAGCCTTTGCCTTCCGGATCCTCATTGACCGTTTCAGGCGCATCCGCCAAATCACCATTGCCTTCGACGACTTCTCCGCTGACTGGCGCATAGACATCCGAAGCGGCTTTGACGCTTTCGACCACCGCCATGTCATCATCTTTGCCAAAGCTTGCGCCGGCGTCTGGAACTTCAACGAAAACCACGTCGCCCAATTGTTCAGCGGCATATTTGGTAATGCCGACCGTTCCGACATCTCCGTCAATCGCAATCCATTCATGATCTTCGGTAAAGTAAGTGCTCATCTATCCTACCCCTCAGCGTTTGTAGTTTGGTTGTACAAATGGCAGGGCACAGACCTCTGCCGGACGCGCTTTTCCGCGCACCATTAAATCGATTTTGGTTCCCGCTTCCGCGAGATCCGCGCGTACATATCCCATCGCGATTGGGCGATCGACACTTGGTCCAAAACCGCCGGATGTGACGCGGCCGACCGTCTCACCGTCGACCTGAATTTCTGTTCCTTCACGCGCCGGGGCGCGCTCGAGCGGTTGGATGCCGACTCGTTTCTCTGCCGGGCCATCCGCAAATGCCTTCAAGATTCGCGCGGCGCCAGGAAAGTCGGCGCGTTCCCGACGCGATTTTTGGATCACCCATCCGAGATCGGCTTCGATTGGATCGCGAGTCGCATCCATGTCATGCCCGTAAAGGCAAAGTCCGGCTTCGAGACGCAAGCTGTCCCGCGCGCCGAGACCGATCGGCTTCACTCGTTCGTCCGCCAAAAGAGCCTGAACAATCGATTGGCCCGCTTGGTTGTTGGGCAGTAACAACTCAAAGCCATCCTCCCCGGTATAACCGGACCGCGACACCATGAATTTCTCATCGCCGCGTTGGACATAAGCACAGCGCATGAATTTGAGATCAGCGGCTTCGTCAAAGTGCTCAACCAGCACCGCTTCAGCCTCGGGACCTTGCAAGGCAACCAGCATGCGATCATCAGCGCGTTGCAAGATGGCATCTTCACCGAGCTCCGCTTCGATCAAGGCCCAATCCTGCTCTTTCACGGCGCCATTGACGACAATGTAGAGCATGCCATCCAAGCCTTCGCCCGGCATGCGGGTGATGATCAGATCATCGAGAATTCCACCGTCTCGGTTCAACAGGACCGATAGCCGTCCCTGCCCGGGTTTCAGACCGGCAATATTGCTCGGCACGAGACGCTCTATCAGCGCAGAAATCCGCGCATGCCCATCAGCTGCACCGAGGCCGTCTTTCAAAAACAGGAAGCATGGCCCCATATGCGAGACATCAAACAAACCGGCATGCTGACGAGTCCAGAGATGCTCAGGTTTCACGCCCTCGAACTGAACCGGCATTTCATAGCCAGCGAACGGGACGATTTTGCCACCCAACGCGACATGAGTATCGTATAGCGGTGTACGCTTAAGCGTTTCGGACAAACTCGGCGCCTTCCAAAGCAGGACAGTTCACGCCAAAGGCGGATCTGTGCTGCCCCCGCTGTCCTGGCGCCTGAGAGATTCCGCCAATCGCCAATGCGGCTGATCGACTTGCTCCTTCGGCGAGGCTGCCACGGTCTCGTGCGCCTCTTTCCAGCGTGTTGAATCCGAACCGGTCCTTTTGCCTGAGCGTTTCCGGGGCGGTTGCGCCTTCGGCGATCGGGAATTCGATTCTCTCCCGGAACGGATTTATTGAGGTTTAGCTAGTCCGAATCCGGCGCATCGACAAGTCCAAACTGCGGCCATCACACCGGGATCAGTCGACCAGGGTCAAAGCGGACAATTGGCTGGCAATCACTGCGTAAGCATCGAGCAATTGCTGACCATTTGCAGCATCGAAGAAGCGACTGGTGTCGCCAGCGCAATCTTCCAGCGTGTCTTTCGCCGTGCTCGGCGCTTGAAAGGCGACAGCATAGACCAAGACGCCCGCATCCCGCATTTCGTCACACATTTTTTTCGCCTGCTCATTGCTGTTGCCCATCGTCGTTTCATAGGCCGTGTTAAACTGACCATCAGTCATCAGAATCACCGCTTTGACCGTGTGCGGCTCTGTCTCCGAGAGCGGTGCCGAGGTTGTGGGCCAGATATCGGCCCAATCGGATGCAATCAGATACCAGGACCAGGCAATGCCCAGATGTCCAGCCGTCCAACCGTCCGCAACCAGACCATCAATTTCAGCATCAAAGGCAACCAGATCATTCGTCAATGGAAGCAGACTTGAACTCGGACAATCGGCGGCATTGTCGCCGACCCATTTGCCGATTTCGGGTTTGTCATTGTTCCAGGCCGCAGCGCCGGTGCGTTCAGACACGCAGACTTTGTCCAAACCATCGCCATCAGTATCATCATTTGCCGGCCGTCCCAGCGCAGCGTTTCCATATTCGCCGGCATTGACCGAGGTTGCGTAGCTCACAAAAGAAACCCGCACACGATCGCCAGTAGATGGCGTGATCAGTGTGCTTGCAGCATTCTTGGCAGCGGTTTTCAAATCCGTCAGTTTCTGACCCGACATCGACCCTGAAACATCGAGCATCAGCGCCAGATCAAGTTTGGTCACATTTGCCTTGGCGGTCGCTGCACTCGAAACACTAACCGTTTCGGGTGAAATATTCTCGCCAAACATGGTTTGGACAGCACAATCTGACGCGACTTTTACAGTCCCAGCGAGCCGGTCAATTGTGACCGTGGCATCGACACACGCGACATCGGCATGCGCCGTATCGAGATTGGCGCGGTAGGAATCCAGAGCGATTGTTTCAATCTGAGCATCGCTTGTGCTGGCATCTTCCATCGCACGCGCGCCGGCCAGTGACGCGGCGTCTATTGCCGCTTGCAAATGCCGATCGGTCGAAATTTGACGCGCGGAATCAACGGCAAAAGCAGCAACCATGAGCACGGGCACCAAACACAGTGCGAACAACATCACGACATTGCCACCGGTCTCGTTAGCCCAGGTCTTCGTCCCCAAAGTGAACATTGTTCGGTCCTCGACGCTCCAAAGCGGCACAATTGCCGTTTTCGCGTCTCAGGCGAGCAAGTTTCATACCAATTCGCGTATTAAGATTATCGATTGTTTTGAAGTCGGCGAGACGATCCGCCGCCGGCATCTGGCACATGAATGGAATGCGCCTGGCATCAGCGTATGCGCGAGACAGAGCCCGCCCTGCCTGCGAGGGCTAATTGATCAGCGCGACGCCAAGATATTCACCCGCGATCGTTTCATAGATTTCCTCGAGATCACTGGCATTATTGGTCGTGTAAACGCGCGTTGGATCTCCCGCACAATTCTGCAAAACAGCTTCCGCAGCGGCCGTCGTCGCGTATCCAACGCCATAAACGATAATACCTGCATCGCGCATGCCTTGGCAGAGCGCTTCAGTGGCTGCGTTGGCATTGGCTGTCCGGACAAGTTCGTCGGGGTCATAAAATCCGTCGCCAATGGTCCATTGAAAAATGCCATCGGTCATCAAAATGGCGATTTTGACAGTATCAGCGTCGCCATACGGCAGAGGTTTATGCCGTGCATGCCCACCAAAATCCGTCGCGGTCCAGATCGAGGCCCATTCTGGCGACAACATGTACCAGGTCCAGGCCACGCCCATATGGCCGGCCGTGTTACTTCCGCTCGAATGAATGGACGATCTTTTGATGCCCGATATGGCGGATTTGACCGTACTCAATCGATCATCAAGTGGATGAACCGGCGAATCCGGGCACAATTCCGATGACTGGAGATCGAGTTCCGGGGACGCGATCTGTTCGGCACGCGTGATGACGCTGCCGATCCATTGCCCCGCTGAAGGCGTATCCTCAGTGAACGCTGTCGCGCCGAGGCGTTCCGTGACGCAAACGCGGTCAATGGTCAGCCCGCTGACTGTTCGATCATCCCCTTCGCCGTCAAACCCTGAAACTCTTCCGGTCGCCTTATTGCCAAAATCTCCGGCATTTACGCCGCTGGCAAAAGGCACAATGCCAACACGCCCGCGCGTGCCCGGTTGGACGCCAATGACGATCTCTGCCGCACGCGTTCCAGCAACCTTGAGGTGATCAAGCTCCGTGGAGTCCATCGAACCGGAAACATCATACATCATCACCACATCCGCGATTCGGTGAATCGCAGCTGCTTGTGAGGTGACATTGGCTGCCACACTTGTTTTTCCCGACACTCCGGTGCCGAACATTGTCGGAACGCGGCAAGCAACTTCGATCGAAACAGTCAACGTCACATCATCGGCAACCAGACGATCAATCGTACAAGCGGCATCAGCCTGGCTCGAGGCAATGTTGACCCAAAAAGCTTCCGTCGCATTGGCTTTTGCTTCGTCGGTATCAAACGCCGATTTGAACGTTCGCGCGCCTGCCAAGGCGGCGGCATCGGCGGCTTCTTGCGCATGCTTTTTCATGGAAATCTGCCGCGAGGCATCAATCGCAAATCCCGAGACGGCGAGTATCGGCACTGCCATCAAAGCGAAAATCACCGCGGTTTGTCCGCGCGACTGTCTCGCCCAGAGACGAAGCTTGGGGTATTTCACGTACTGGCTCCCTCATGAACTCCATCTGGAGTCACATTGTGCCCCTAGTACGCAGGTCTGAACCTACGGCTTGGGTTTTAACGAATTGGTGTTGGATTCCGAAAACTTTGATGCATTCGCGCAAACTGAATTCCAGCAAACAGGCCTCGCCCGCCCCAGCGCTTCACTGGTTCAGCGAAAGCGATTCGATTTTCAGAAGTTCGGCGATCGATTCATAGATTCCGACAAGCTCGGAACTGTCCGTCGGTTCGGTTAAACGTGACGCGTGACCGGCGCATGTGGGCAGCACAATATCCGGCCCAAAATTGTTCAGCCAATAAGAATTAGAGGCCGTTTCCGCCTCGCGTTCAACATCCAATCCGATGATATAGATCAAGATGCCCTGCTGCTGCATGTTTCGACACAAAGCCATGATGTCGCGCGCACTGTTAATTCTGCGGGCCGAGCTGGGAAAATCATAATGCATGTTGAACACCCCATCCGTCATTAAGATGACGACTTTCAACGCCGTTGGGTCATTATTCGGCGTCGGCGTCGACTCGCTCGGCCAGATTGCGCTCCAGTTTGACGAAATCGAATACCATGCCCAAGCCATACCCAGATGGCCTGCGGTCCCGTATCCTTCGGCTTCCATTGCATCCAAAGCTTGATTGAGCGCATCGGCATCACTGGTCAGCGGCACAATCTCTGGCTGAACGCACCAACTGGTGGCCTCGCCCACATAGTTGAACTCACTCGGGGCGGCATCTGTGTATTCGGATTGTGGTGATGTCCGCCGCGTGACACAAACTCGCGATCCGTCATTGTGGAAATCTTCTGTATCTTCTCTGCCAAGTGCACGATTGCCATACACGCCCGCATTGACCGCATCGCCAAACGGAATCATCGAAATGCGCACTCGATCAGCGGTTTCCTCCGTAATCAGGGTAGATATGAGGCTTTTTATACCGGTGCGAAGATTGGCCAGCCGCGACCCCGACTGCATGGATTGCGACAAGTCCATCACCAAGGCGACATCCATGGTGAAAAGTGTGATTTTCGACTCGGCATCGCGCGCGAATTGCATCGTGTCCGAACCGGTAAACGCGCTGCCAAATATCTTTGAAACGGCGCATTCAATGTCGAGCTGCACGCTCTCACTGACCCGGTCTATCGTTGTAGAAATGGACCCACAACGCGTACCAAGCTGGCCATTTGAAAAATTTGCGGCGAACGCGGTCTGTACTCGCGATTCAATCTCGTTGTCCGTCAGGGATGCATCCCGCATCGCACGGGCCCCCGCCAAAGCGGCTGAATCCGCTGCCAATTGTATCTCATGATTGGCCGCGACATAGCGCGACATGTCCAATGTGAAGGCGACAAAAAGACAAACTGGAAACAGCAACACGGCAAACAATGCCGCGACATTTCCGTCGACTGATCGCCCCCGCTCTCCAAACAAAGCGTGTATCACGTACGGGCTCCCTCATGCGCTTCCATTGAAGTCGCACTGCGCCCCTAGTACGCGTCATCAAATCTAGATCGACCGCTTTAACAAACGACCGCCGAGAGTGGTGAAATTATGATTGGGCTATTTACGGTTGCGCTTCCCCATGAAGCCAAAGAGATGACCTGCGACTTTGCGCATTTGGATCTCCTCACTGCCTTCGGTAATCCGATAGCGACGGTGATGCCGATAAATGTGCTCGAAGGGTTTGTGGCGCGAATACCCAATGCCGCCATGGACCTGCATCGCCCGATCCGCGGCATTGCAGCAGAGCCGGTTCGCCCGATAGTTACACATTGAGACTTTATCCGACAATCGCTCTGCCACTTCTGGCTTCGTCATTTGGTCCATTTCCCATGCCGTCTTGAAGATCAGGAGGCGCAGCATCTCAGCTTCAGTGGCCAATTCCACCAGCGGAAATTGGATCGCCTGGTTGACTGCCAGCGCCTTGCCGAACGGTTTGCGCGTCTGCGCATAAGAGACACTTTCGTCGATACAATAAAGCGCGGCGCCGACGGAACTTGCCGCTTGCCGGATCCGGTTCTCGTGCACGAAATGTTGGGCCAGAGCCAAGCCGCCCTCGGCTGGCCCGAACAATGCAGATTCCGGCACCCAAACATTGGTTAACGAGACGCGCGGATGATCGGTCGGCATATTGAAGGTCCAGAGATATTCTTCAATCTTGACCCCGGGCGCGTCGGCCGGAACCAAAAGACAACTAATCCCACGGGCATCTCCATCTTCGCCACTGGTGCGCACAAAACACATCATATGGGTGGCGACGTGCATGCCCGTGGTCCACATTTTTTCGCCATTGATCAGCCAGCCATCAACGCCGTCACGTGACTCGCGCTTGGCCACGGTGTCCATGTGGGTGGCGTCAGAGCCATGTTCAGGCTCGGTAAGACCAAAAGTCGCGATGAATTTGCCGTCCAGAGCATCTTGAATGAGATGTTTCTGCTCTGGGCGCGCAAAATCCCGAAGCATCAGAATTTGCGGATAATTGGCGACGATCGAATGTTCATTCTGCAAATCATTGTGCAACCCCAATCCCTGGCGCGCGAGATGCTCTCGAATGATCGCCATCGCCAGGTTTGAACCATCTTGGCCACCATATTCAGACGGCAACGCGAACCGAAAGTGACCGGCCTTGTCGGCCCGTCGTTTGGCTTCCCGGAGCAGCTCTTCCCATTCCGGACGTGGCAAGCCGCCATTGTCAAAATCTGTCCGCGCCCATTCCCGGCGATGGTCGAAGAAGCGCATATTGTCGTCTTGCTCTTGCAGCGGCCGGATTTCGGCTTCGATGAATGCGTCGAGCACATTCAGATAATCAGCGATTTCCTGCGGAATATCAAAATCCATGACACCATCTCTCCATACTTTTCCCCACGATAGGAGACGCCGCCGCGGCTGCAATCCACTTCGTCGCGTCAATCCAAATCGAGCCAAATTCTGCAGAAGCGAGTGTGGTTTCACCTGCTGTCGCTTTCTGACAGGAGATTTCGCACCTGCAGCACATTTTGTGTGCGCTGAACAATTGACTTATTATTCAGTGATTATATGTTCTTGCTCGTCAGATGAACACATCGGCACCGGTTATTCACCGATCTCAATTGAAAGGTTTCCTCCCATGATCCGCACGCTCACAGCAGCCGCCACCGCCCTGGCCTTCGCCGGCACCGCATTTGCCGGTACAGCCTTCACCGCAAAGCTTGAATCCCCAATGGACAAAGCCGAAAAGATCGTAGCTGCTAAAGCACTATGGTCTTGCGCAGATGACACATGCAAAGCCGAGCTCGACCGCAAAACGGTGCGTGTCAGCACTTGCAAGAAAGTTGTCAAGGAAGTTGGCAAACTGGCGGAATTTACAAATGGCGACGAAGCCCTGTCTGCAGAAGACCTGGCGCGTTGTAACGCCGTCGCAAAATCTTAATCGATTTATTTACCTCACTCCCCCTCGAAGGGTCACTTTTTCGGAAGTGGCCCTCTTTTTTTGTGCATAGCAATCAAATACTTGACGTCGGCGTCACAAAAACTGATTTCCCCTTTTTCGGTATCCTGCTTACGGTTGCGAGAGACGATTTGCCCAGGAGATTGAAATGACGCTCGATTCCGTGAGAACCCCCGATAGCCGATTTGAAAATCTTCCGGGGTTTGCATTCACCCCAAACTACATTGACGACCTTCCCGGTTATGAAGGCCAGCGCATTCATTACGTCGACGAAGGCCCGCGTGATGCGGATCGCACTTTCCTATGTTTGCATGGTCAACCAAGCTGGTCATTTCTGTATCGAAAGATGCTGCCGGTCTTCGTCGAAAGCGGCGCCCGGGTCATTTGTCCGGACTGGCTGGGATTTGGTCGCTCCGACAAACCGACAGACGACGCCGTATACACGTATCATTTCCATCGAAACATGATGATGGCATTCATCCAACGCCTTGATCTGAAGAATATAACGCTAGTCTGTCAGGACTGGGGGGGCTTGCTGGGCCTGACCATCCCGATGGAAATGCCCGACCGTTTCGACCGACTCCTGGTCATGAACACAGCCATCGCAACAGGCCAATCGCCAGGCGAAGGCTTCGACAACTGGCGCGCATACAACCGAACGCAGCCTGATATGGATGTGGGTGCACTCATGAAGCGAGCCACCCCAATCCTAACCGATGCAGAGCAAGCAGCTTATGGAGCGCCGTTTCCGGATGTTTCATACAAAGCCGGTGTTCGGCGTTTTCCTGAATTGGTCATGACGGATCCCGAGATGGAAGGTGTCGAGACGTCGAAACGCGCCGCGGCCTGGTGGAAAACGGAGTGGACGGGCAAGAGCTTTATGGCCGTCGGCGCTCAGGATCCGGTGCTCGGACCCCGCCAAATGGAAACGTTGCGGGCGACCATAAGCGGCTGTCCGGAACCGATGATGATTGAAGACGGTGGCCATTTTGTTCAAGAATGGGGCGAGCCGATCGCGCGCGCCGCGCTCGAAAGCTGGGGCGACCTTTAGGGCTTACGCCCGGTCTGCTGGTTCAATTCCGGCTTTTTCCAGCTCCGGCGGCAATCTTCCCGTGAGCCACATAAAGAACATCCTGAAATCACTCACCAACGACCATAGAGGATGTATGAACGTGGCAGGTTTGTTGCGCTCAATGAAGGCGTGGCTGACCCAGGCGAAAAAATATCCCGCGACAGGCATCGCCGCGAGCCACAGCCAGCGTTGGGTGATGATCGCAAAAAGCCCAATCGCGATCACCAGCGCGGTGCCAATATAGTGAAATCGCCGTGTCTGGGGTTTGGCGTGCTCTTGCAAGTAGAACGGCCAAAACTCAGCATAAGTGGCTTTGCGGTCTGTCATGTCTGACCTCTGATTGAGTCTGCCGGATCAGACTACCCGACGAGATTGCCTGCGCCAAACGAAAAAGGCCCAGCCAAGCGGCTGGGCCAATCTCATTCAATGCACCGTCAGAATTACTGAACGATGATCGTCACTTCTGAACGACGGTTCAGAGGCTCACGAACGCCATCGCGTGTCGCTTTGGCGAGGTCATCCTCACCGCGGCCTGCAGTATCAATCGCTTCGGCTTCGATGCCGCGAGATTGAAGTGCATCAGACACAATCGACGCACGACGTGCTGACAGACGTTGGTTGTACGCAGAAGCACCTGAGGTGTCCGTGTGACCAACAATCGTCACGCCGCCAGTTGAGCAATCGGCACGGTCGCGAATATTCGCAATCGCCTGATCGACAACCGCAGACGCCTGACTTGTCAGATCCGCACTATCCCACTCGAAGTAAACCACGAATGCCTGGTTCACCGTTGAGCACGGCGCCAGCTCAACTTCCTGAGTCACCGATGGTGGCGGAGGAGGTGGAGGTGGTGGTGGCGGCGGTGGAGGCGGTGGTGGTGGTGGTGGTGGCGGTGGTGGTGGCGGCGGTGGTGGTGGCGGAGGTGTTGCTCCGAACGCATACCGCAGACCCAACGTGAAGCTGTGATCCTGATAATCAGCATCATAGCTGACGGTTGATCCCAACTCGTTCACACCTGTGAATGACAGATCCTGAACGCTCATCAGACGATACCCAGCATCGAAAGTGAGGTTGTCGGTCAGGTTGTAGCCAATTCCTGCCAGCGCCTGAAGCGCGAGACCGGTTTCGCTATCATTGAAGCCATTCGCACCGAACACTTGTCCAACCGATGGGTTGCCGACTGAGTCGGTGACCACGGCAGCGATGTTACGCGCACTTGCTTTGACCTGGGCTGCACCGATACCGGCGCCGAAATATGGCTGGAACGTGCCGTCACGATTGAAATCGTAAAGCAGGTTGGCCATGACTTCCCAGTTTTGCAGGTCACCATCTTCGTGCGCGCTGTAAATAACACGCTCGTTGGCGGTGACGATGTTGGCTGGAAGGCCAAAACCGTTGGTCTCGTTGCTGACATTCATAGAACCTTCTTTGTATGTCAGTGTTGATTCGAGACGAAATCCGTTTCCGAAACCGTATCCGAGACCCAGGCTACCGAGATAGACTTCGTCTGGCTCTGAATCGCCGCCCAGTGTGAACGGAACGCCAGCTTCGGCGTCGTGATCGAGATTGCCTTGGAAGACAGTACCGATGTCGGCACGACCGTACCAACCATCATCTGCCTGAGCGACAAAGCCGGTGCCCGCAAGAGCGGCCGCGGCGGTTGCGCACATAAGAGTTTTCTTCATACTCTTCCCCTTGTTCTGCCGTGAGAACACCATTGTTTCACGACCGCAGGAACTTACGGACCATTCCGTAGAACTCAGTACCTACGCGCTTTTTTTTGCAAGCGCGAGACCAAGCCGCCCAAGAATGGCAGTCCTGCCCCCTTTTTTAGTCTGGCGCGTCGTATTTGCAACAGCAACCATCACTTTCTTTATTGGCGTGACGTCTCAGTCTGGTTCCCGCCATAAAGCCGCTGTAAACGCGCCATATTTCAATCGTTCAGACTGCGCCCACGCGCGGTCACTGCCTGTCGCGCCGCCTCGACACTTTGAGCTGTAACCCCCGCTGCATGTTCAGCCGATCTCGCGATTTCCAGCTTTTGGCCTTCCCCGAACGTGGTCGCCAAACCATCGTCGATGACTTTCTTGTAGTTTCGCAGCAGCACCGGGTCGCACGACGCCATTTCATGCGCCAGTTTGATCGCTGCAGGAACCAGCTCATCTGCGGCATAGACCCGATTCACCAATCCCCAGCGTTCCGCGGTCTCCGCATCGAGAAAATTCCCCGAAAAAGAGAGTTCCTTGGCGCGACTTACGCCAATCAGGCGAGATAGTTTCTGACTCAACCCCCAACCGGGCATGATTCCGACGCGCGCATGCGTGTCGGCAAATCGTGCGTTTTCTGAAGCCAGCAGGACATCACACATCAGGGCCAGCTCGAATCCACCGGTAATCGCAAAGCCGTTAATCGCGCCGATGATTGGCCACGGATAGGCGGTTAACCCCTTTGCCAGATCGATCTCGCCGCCATCGGCGCCCAGCGCAAAACCGGTTTGTCCGGCTTCTTTCAAGTCAACACCGGCGGTAAAAGCACGGCCTGCGCCTGTCAGCACCGCAACCCGAATCGATTCGTCGGTTGCGAGTTCAGCAAACGTCTTCACCAGTTCCGCTCGCAAGGCCCGGCTGAGCGCATTGAGCGCGTCTGGGCGGTTCATTGTGACCACCGCGACGGGTCCATCCTTCTCAACTAAGACGATGTTTTCAGGCATTTTTCTCTCCGGTATTCTTGATATCTTTGGGCGTATGGAAACGTGAAGGAAGTTGGGCCGCGATCAGGTCTCGGCATCTGGGTATTCCGGCTCTAGGCCTTGGCCACGCACCAATTCATCCAAGTCCTGTCGCACCTGCGCAAGGATCGATTCGTCGGTTCCGCGCGCAATCAGAGCGACCCCATGATCGCTCAAAGATTGAAACCAGGGATAAGAGCCCAGACTGATATTGCGATGGGTTTCTGCGAGCGCCCCCAGGGCTTCGGCGATATCGCCTTCTCGTAAGCCGGCGGCGCGAACCGTAACGCTATGAACAACCCGTCCCGAATCGAGGCGATGACCAATATCCTCCAGCATACCTTCAACGATTTGCGGCACGCCAGCGAGCGTGAAAACATTTCCGGTCTGAAAGCCTGGCGCGCCGGAGACTGGATTGGAAATCAGCAACGCCCCGTCGGGTATGCGCGCCATTCGACGTCGTGCAGGGGTGAACTCCGTCCCCATTTCAGCATAGCGTGCGGCCAACAATGCCGCAGCCTCTGGATGTTCATCGATCCCCACCCCGAACGCTGCTGCAATCGCGTCTGCTGTGATGTCATCGTGCGTTGGTCCGATGCCACCGGTCGTGAACACGTAGGAATAGGTTGCGCGCAGGGCATTTACCGCATCGACAATTCTATCCTGTTCGTCCGGAACAATTCTGACCTCTTTCACCGGAATCCCGAAGGGCGCCAAATAACCGGCAATAGTCTGCGTGTTGATATCCCGCGTCCGCCCCGAAAGCAGCTCGTCGCCGATCAGACAGATTGCAGCGGTGGGCGAGTGTGTCATCGTGCCCTGCCTAACGCATTGCCGCATGGGCCGACAACCCAATTTCGACCCTATTGCCGCCTCGTCAGGGACAGATTGACACCTATTATGCCCTGCATCAGCGTGCCAGAATCCGCACAGGGAGAACGAGATGGTCGAATTTGGTCCCAATGGCAGCGTCTCCGCGAGTGTTGGACCAAACGACACCGCGCACGCATCTTACACGGTGCCGACAATTGCCAAGTTCAAGCGGATCGGATTGGCCAGTTTTCTATGCGGCATGGCGGCCTGTATCATGGTCACCTTGATCGGTGCCATATTGCTGTTTCTCGGCTTTCAGGTCTCAAGCGCATTTGGTCAGGATGCCGGTCTGATTTTCTCAAATCAGGGCATTCTGCAAGGCATTGGGTTCGCGACATTGATGGCCGCTATGAACTGGTATTTTGCTTATTTCACGGTGCCCGCTGCGTGGATAGCCATTGCGTTATCACTTGGTCGATTTCCCCGGCGCGGTATTGTTCACCCCCTTCCCTATTATCGTTGGGGCGCGATCTGGGGCAGTCTTCTCGTCGGTGGAACGACAGGTATCGCCTGTTTCTTTCTGTCAGACATGAACATGGGGGCTGCGACCAGCGGTTTCACGACGGGCGCGGTGATCGGCGCCATAGCAGGGTTCGGATGTGGGGCGATCTTTCGCGGAATCGTCCGTCCCGCCGAACAGGTGAAGCAGATTCGAGTAGACGTTTTCTGATCCTTGACGCTGCGCTCAAATCCACCCACCTGACGCCTTATGGCGAATACAGATATTCAGATTTGGACCGATGGCGCGTGCAGTGGAAATCCCGGCCCGGGTGGCTGGGGCGCGCTGTTGATTTCAGGCAAGCGGCGCAAGGAAATCTATGGCGGCGCCCCGGATACAACAAACAACCGAATGGAATTAATGGCCGCCATTGAGGCGCTGAACGCCCTCAAAAAGACAAGCACGGTGACCCTTCATACTGACAGCACTTATGTCAAAGACGGGCTCACGAAATGGATCCACGGCTGGAAGAAAAATGGCTGGAAAACCGCGGCAAAGAAACCGGTCAAGAACAAGGATCTCTGGCAAGCTCTTGAAGCCGCGTGCGACCGTCACACGATCAAGTGGGTCTGGGTGAAGGGCCATGCTGGTGACGAAGGAAACGAAACGGCTGACGCATTGGCCCGGCGCGGCGCCGAGGAAGCACGCGAATAACGCGAATGTGAGACCATGACGTGAGCCGAGATGCTATCGGATCAGCGAACGTCTTTAGGAGCTTCGTCACATGCGATTGATACTTGCCGCCACCGCCACAGCCTTCCTCTGCGCTTGCAGCCCATCAGCGACACCTGCGTCAGAGCGCGCCGAGGTTTCCGCCCCATCAGAAACCACGCGTGTGCTGGCCGTCTTGAGTTACGCAGATTGGTGCGGCAGCTGCAAAGCCCTGGACCCAAAGATAAAAGCGGTACAAGCCGCCAATACGTTCGACGGAGTCGAGTTTGCGACCATCGACTATACGTCCCGAGATTCTGACGCATTCTTTGCCGATGCCGCCACGCTGGGCGTTGCCGACACCATGCGCACGACTTTCCCGGAAAAAATCAAAACCGGTCGCCTATACTTGATCAGCCTCGACAGCGGGGCGGTCATTTCAACGGTCGACAAATCCATGGATGAGCCGGCCATCGCAGCTGTCATTTCAGAAGCCGCCGCTTTGTAGAAATTTATTTCGGCGTGTTTGTCGGAATCGCCTCTCTTCAATCGTCTGGTTGACAGATGCTGCAATCAAGCAGGATCTTCATTCAGACCTCTGAAGGGAGGATTTTTTACATGGCAAAATTCGTATTGATGCTGCCGCACGCCCCGAACCGCTACAGCAATCTGGGCGAAGCCGAGTTCATGGACCTGATGACCGACTATATCGGTTGGGTGGAAGAGATGAGCGCCAAAGGCAAATATGCGAGCGGCGAAAAACTGCTCGATGAAGGTGGCAAGATCGTCACCAACGCGTCCGGCACCATCGAGGTGCATGACGGCCCGTTCGCAGAAGTCGCGGAAATTCTCGGCGGTTACATGGTCATCAACGCAGAAGACTATGACGAAGCCGTCGAGATCGCTCGCAGCCACCCTCATATGAAGCACAATGAGACGATCATCATTCGCCAGACCGACCCATCGGCGGACGATTGATGACCGCACCCGCGGACATTCACGCGCTGTTGGACGAAACCGTGCGAAGAGAGCGAGGCTGGTTGATTTCCAGCCTCGTTTCGCGACTCGGTCCGGCCAATGTCGATCTGGCCGAAGACGTGGCACAGGATGCCATCGTCAAAGCCCTGGCGACCTGGCCGTATAAGGGCATTCCTGACCATCCGCGCGCCTGGTTGCGCCGGGTTGCCGGCAATGCTGCGATCGATCGCATTCGTCGTTCCGCGCGCGAATTGGGCGTTGATGATGATTGGGATCTCGCAACCAGCGACGCGGACATTATCACCCCATCTTTGAGCGACCCTGAACTCGATCTCATGGTCTTGTGCTGCGACCCGATGATCGCGCCGCAGGATCAGCTTTATCTGGCGCTCAAAACAGTCTGCGGATTTACCGCAGCCGAAACGGCAAAACTCTTTTTTCTCAAGGAGGACGCTCTGTCACAACGCCTCGCCCGGGCGAAACGGCAGTTACGAACTCAATCAGGCGAGATCGCCAGATACCCGACCCGCTTTGCCTTGAAAGACCGGCTGCCCGCTTTGTTGAAGATCATTTATCTGATGTTTTCCTGGGGCTATTTGCCGCGACGAGGCGACAATTTATACCGGGATGATCTGTGCCGTGAGGCCCTTCGTCTGTCGAGCAGCTTGCTGGCTCAGACCGATGGAGAAGCCGCCGGACATCACGCGCTGCATGCCCTTCTGCTGTTTCAAATGGCGCGACAACCTGCCCGTCTGACGGCCGATGGCCGTCTCGCAACGCTCGATAAACAAGATCGAACGCGATGGGACCGAGGGATGCTGATCGAAGCCCTGTCCCTGCTAGAAGCAGCCCAGGCCAGCCCCGAATTGACCCGATATCACCTCGAAGCCGGCATCGCTTCCATTCATGCAAAAGCCCCTACCTGGGAGGCAACAGACTGGCGGTCGATTTCGCGTCTCTATACCCTATTGGAGCAATATGCCGGCTCCATATCGGTGACCGTGAGCCGGGGGGTGAGCTTGATTTATGCTGGAGAATTGGCTGACGCAGAAGTGGTGCTGGACGCGCTCCACACCCAACGCGGCGTGGAAGACTATCCGGGATACCATTTGGCCCGCGCCAAACTTGCCCAAGCCAGAGGAAATACGGCGCTGTCGCTGACCGCTCTCAGACAGGCTCGAGACTGCGAGGTTTCAGATCCGGTTGCGGCCCACATCTTGCGCGAAACGGAACTGATCGATGTGCCGGTTTAGTCGTTGAACCGTCCATCTTCGATGATGGCGTCATAATCAGCTTTGATCTGCGCGTATTTCATATCGATACCGATTTTCATCATTTCATGCGTGAAAATATACAGTCTGTTCGCTTCAACACATTCCGCAACCCAATCCGCGACACGGTCGGGGTCAAGGCCGCCTTTGATTACAGCATCCATCTCCTGAAATTGGGGATCCTGTTGCGCTTCCTCCAGCGTGACGGTATTCGACGGGCGCCCGAACCCCGTCGTGTGAATGTTCGTCCGCACCCATCCCGGGCACAGCACACTGACGCCGATCTTGTGCGGCATCAACTCAGCCTTCAAGCTTTCAGAATAGCCCACGACGGCATATTTCGTGGCATTGTAAGGCCCCATGCCACCAGGCGCGACATGGCCTGCCATTGACCCTGTATTGATGAAATGGCCGCCTTCGCCATGCGACTGGATCAACGGCGTGAACAGTTCTACGCCATGCACAACACCCATGAGGTTGATGTCGACAATCCAGCGCCAGTCCTGAATGGGAATCTCGCCTGGCTGACCGCCAAGACCGACGCCTGCATTATTGGCGACGATATGGACTTTGCCGAAATGATCGACTGTCTTCTGGGCCGCGTCCTCAAGCGCTCCGACGTCGGCAACATCACAGACGACAGATGATACCGCATTGCTGTCTTGCGACAGATCGGCAACCGCTCGCTCCAGTCCATCTGCATCTCTGTCCGCCAGCATGACGCTGGCGCCTCGGCGCAAGAAGGACCGCGCCATAGATAGTCCCAGTCCGCTTGCGCCCCCGGTGATGAAGGCGACCCGCCCTTGTATATCGCTCATGACGTTGTTTCCTCGTAGAACGGCCTGACAGGCTCAACCTGCAGGCCGTTTGATGGTTCAGGGGATCCCTTAGGCGTCCACAGTGCCCTTCATGAAGCCTGCGAGCCGCTGATTGATGATCTGGTCTGCTTCGGCCATGATCCGGTCGATCAATTCCTTGCAAGTCGGGATGTCATGGATCAATCCTGCAACCATTCCGCAAGACCAGGCGCCTGCATCCATTTCGCCGTCCATCATGATCCGCGGATAAACGCCCGCAACTTCTTCGACAATGTCCTCGAATTTGAGATTGTCGCCGAGCAGCTTCTCTTTTTCCAGAAGTCGTTCCACCGCCACATTGGTCAGCACGCGTTCGGTATTGCGCAAGGGGCGCATGACCAGCCGTGTATCGAGCTCTGATGCCGCCACAATGGCTTGCTTCACGTTCTCATGCACCGGCGCTTCCTGGGTGGCGATGAATCGTGTCCCCATATTCATGCCCTGCGCGCCCATGGCCAGCGACGCCACCAAAGAGCGACCATCGGCCTGACCGCCGGAAGATACGAACGGAATATCCAGTTCATCAGCGGCGCGTGGCAGCAGAATCATATTTGGAATATCGTCTTCGCCCGGGTGTCCGCCGCACTCAAAACCATCTACGGAAACGGCGTCACAACCAATATCCTGAGCCTTCAAAGAGTGGCGCACCGATGTGCATTTATGGATGACCTTGATGCCAGCATCCTTGAGATGTGGCAGAACTTGCGCCGGGTTACGGCCAGCGGTTTCAACCACTTTCACGCCGCCATCAATCACAGCTTTGACAATGGCGGGATAATCTGGCGGGTTGAGCGTCGGCAGGAAGGTGATGTTCACACCGAAGGGCTTGTCCGTCATGTCGTTGCATTTTGCGATCTCATTGGCGAGATCCTGTGGCGTCTTCTGAGTCAGGCCCGTAATGATTCCGAGGCCACCAGCATTTGAAACAGCGGCCGCCATTTCGGCGAAGCCAACAAAGTGCATTCCACCCTGAATGATCGGGTGTTCAATGCCAAACATTTCCGTGATCGCAGTTTTCATGCGTCTATCCTCCTTGTTCTTGTTCACATTGTCCCTCAAACTAACACGAAACAAGTCTGACTTAGGGGAAGCAATATGGGGCTGAAACTGTTTTTGCATGGCGTTCCAGATACGCCGTCTATGTGGGACCCTGTGATCGCTGAACTCGGGGGCCATCAAGATTCATTTCGGGTTCCTGCCCTGCCGGGCTTTGTCACGCCTGCGCCGTCGGAATTCAGCGCGACCAAGGAAGCCTATGTCGACTGGTTCATTCAAGAGATCGAACAGGCTCATCAAGACGCGGGTCCGGTGGATTTGATTGGCCATGATTGGGGCGCGTTGATTACTGTACGGGCGGCCAGTCTCAAACCCGAGCTGATCAATAGCTGGTGTGTGGCGAACGCGCTGCCGCATCCTGACTATCAATGGCATCGTATGGCGCGCATGTGGCAAACGCCCATTCTCGGCGAGGTGATCATGGCGCTGTCGCGCAAAGAAGCCTTGTGCAAAGCCTTGCATGCGGCCGGTATTCCTGCAGATCTTGCCTCAAAAGAAGCCAGCCATTGGTCGCCTCACATGCGCCGAGCCATTCTCAAACTGTACCGATCCGCCAAATTCGTCGGATCAGAATGGTGGGATGACACCAAGCATCTTCCCGACCGGGGTCTGGTCTTCTGGGGCGAAGATGATCCGTATGTGCCAACCTGGATCGCTGACAAATTCTGTGCGGCAACTGGCGCGCGATTAGAGAAACAGCCAAATACGGGACACTGGTCGATCATCGAGCGTGCCGACATTCTGGCAGGGCATCTTGACCAGCTCTGGGGCAATCAACTTGATTGAAATCCACTCAGAAAGGCGCTGATATTCGCGCCCAAGGCCTCGATGGCATAGCCACCTTCCATGCAGATCAGGGTTGGTAAATCCAGAGCTGCGATCTGGCGCGCCATGCGCGCATAATCAGTGGTTTCAATATCGAAGAAACTAATCGGATCGCCGGCATAAGTATCAGCGCCATAGGCGACGATGAGCATTTCAGGTTGGAACAAACGGATTCGTTCAATCGCCTCGGTCAGGGTCTTTTGATACGACACCCAATCCGTACCGCGCGGCATTGGCAGGTTGAGATTATATCCTCGCCCGGCGTCCTCGCCTTGTTCATCGGCATGCCCCCAATAGAACGGGTAATCGGCTTTCGGATCAGCATGCAACGAGATGGTCAGCACATCGCCGCGTTGGTAGAAAATGTCCTGCGTCCCGTTGCCGTGATGATAGTCGACATCCAGAATCGCGAGCTTGCCAAGACCGGCCTGGCACGCATGTTCAGCCGCGATGGCGACATTATTCAAGTAGGAATAGCCGCCCATATAATTGCGTCCGGCATGATGTCCGGGCGGACGACATAGGGCGAATGCCGATGGCTGTCCGCGCAAAACGGCGTCGAGCGCGCTCAATGCCGTCTGTGCGTTCCAGTACACAGCCTGCCAGGTGCCTGCCGCGACCGGCGTGCCGCAATCAAATGAATACTGGCCAAGCTTCGCATCGATGCGCGTCAGATCGAGCCGGCGCCGATAGCGAACGGGGAACGCATATGGAAACGCATCTCCGGATCTTCCGGCGGCGATCCATTCATCGTGCGCACTGCGCAGAAAGTCGACATAGTCGGCGTCATGCACGGCCAGAATCGGCGCCAACCCAAAATCATGTGGTGACTCAAGCGTCGTAAATTCCCGCAAAACCGCATCGACACGGGCCTGTGACTCCGCGTGCGGGACCAGAGCGCCATTTTGAAGCTCGCGCGTCGGTGCGTGCGCGGTCTGGTGATTTGAAAAAAACGACCTCATGGCGCCGGAGCGGCCGCGTCCGGATCTCGATCCGGGTGCTTGAGTTCCATAATATTATCGACCCAATTGGTAAGCGGCGATATGCGAACATAATATTCCTGCACGCCATAAGTACCGCCTTTTTGATCCATCGGATCTTGCCCGGAACTGATGCCAGCAAGCTTCAGCCCCGTTGCCGTTTCGATAAAGGCCGGGCCACCACTGTCGCCAGGTCCGGCCACACCTTCCAATGGCAAAGCTCGGGCGGGCGCATGTCTCGGATCATCGAACCCCCAGACCAGCCAGACGCCCGTGATCGAATCGACTCTGTTTTCGGCTTTTCGAAAGATGCCATCGCTTTTGGCAACGCCGGTCATTCCATCGCCGGTATCCCCCCAGCCGAGGATGACAACTTTTTTCGAAACCTCATCCGCCTGCCGATAGAGTTCGACAGGCTGAACGTTGGCAAGCGGCTCAGCGAAACGAAGCAGCGCAATGTCACGGTCCTGTCCAAAGCGAATGCCCTTATAGCGGACGACCATATCGATGGTGGCAGGACCGCTGGCTGTGTCGACTTCAAAACCGGCATTCAGAATTTCTCCGGAAACGCCAATTTCGGTCGTGCAATGCGCTGCCGTGAGGGCCCATTGCGGGGCGATAATTGTCCCCATGCAATCGTTGAAGCCGTCGGGGGTTTTGTACAGTCCGAACAGTGCTGGATACAGATCCGCCTCGGCGAAATACTGGCTGTGCTCGACATCATGTCGGCCGACAATCGCACTCGCGCCGAAGGCACTGACGGCAGCAATTCCGACGCTCGCGGCAAGCCTCGTCATCAGAGAAACGTTCAAAATTAGCTCCTCGAATCACGCCGTCGCGCCTTCATACAGGCCATTCACAATGCGTGTCTGGATCCTGCTGGATACGGATACAAATCAAATACAAGTCAGTCTTGGCCAACCAGTGCGAACCCGCAGATTTGCGCGCAGAACCAGCCAGGTCAACCAGCGCTGTGCTCACGTCACCGTGTGGTGCGAATATCCTTACTTTTCCGGCTTTTGACCTGACTGCGCGTCCACTCTCGGCGTCGCACGCGAATCCGCCGATAGAATTGCCCACATTGGGAGTATAGGGAAAGCTGAAACTCACGGCCTGAACCCGCACAGTCTTGCGCTTAAGGCCATGAAAATAAGGGGAAATCATATGTCTGATGACACTCAAAATCCTGAAGAATCACAAGGTGACGTGACCGAGGCGTGGAAAGCCACGCAAGATCAAAAATCCAAGGCATCACGGTTGCGCATTTTTGCCGGCATTTCCTGGCTGATCGCCATTGGCGGTGAAGTGGCCGGAATCGTCTTCTTGCTGCAAGATCGGTTCGCGGAAGGCAATCTGCCATTGCTCATCGGGCTTCTCGTCGGCATAGCGGTGTTCGCAATTGCCGGCAGTTTGATGTGGAAAGCCGCAAACAAGCACGATCCTGCCAGCAAATCCGAACCGTTCAAATTCTTTGTGCAAAATCAATTGGGCGCAATCATAACCATTGTCGCCTTCCTGCCACTCCTGGTCCTGATCTTCATGGACAAGGATATGGATCCTAAGAACAAGCAAATCGCAGGTGGCGTTGGCGTTGCCCTGGCAGTGGTGGCAACGCTATTCGGTGTCAGTTACAACCCGCCTTCGGTTGAACAATATACTGAAGACATGAATGAGTGTGCGGCGCAAATTAAGGCGAATTTGCCGACGACAGCCTGCTCTCCGGAAGTCGCGGAACAAGCGCAAGATATCGCGCGTGACACCGATGCCGTTGTCGAGGCCACCGGCGGCAACGAAACGGTTTATTGGATCGCTCCGCCCAGCGGCGCCGAGAAGCATGACTCACCGCGCGTCTTCCATCTGTGTGAGAATGTCAGCCCGTTGCGCGACAAGAACATCGTCAGCGGCTCGGTGACAGAGGCGTATGCCCAGAATGCCAAGCGCATCACCAAACAGATCACGATGGAACAGAACCAGTGCGGATTTAGCACCGAAGAGTAACTGACCGACGCTGAATAGATTGGCTGACATCCGGCAAGGATGTCAGCCTTTTTTTGCGATCGAACCCCATGGCGTCGCAGCCGTACAGAAATCCGCGCTATAGAGACGACGCTTGCACTGGACGCCAAAGTCGGGTTTCGTCTGGCACTCCAGTCGCAAAGGTCCACTCGCCCGCTTGAATGAGACGCCGCCCACCCGCCGTCGCCGATTGCAGCGCGACAAGGATTTCACCGGCGAACGGCTAAGCTCTTTTCGGGAAGTTTTTCTGCGGCATGGATTTCCGGGCCTGGTTCTGGCCATCATCTGCCTCATGTCTCCGACCTTGCAATCGTCGTTTGCCGACGCTCTTGCGCGAGCGGCGACTCATGCCGAATACTATGTTGCAATCTATCTTCTCATCTTTGCCGGATTGAGTGCATATGCATGGCGGCTCGATCGACGCTGGAATGCTGCACAATTGGGCTGGATCGTCTATCTCGGCGCGCTTTCCTTCTGGGAAGAATGGGTGTTTCGCCTGGCCATTCCTCAATCCCTGGAAACCCTTGGTGCCTCCGTCTGGCTGGCCGCGTTGCTGAGCGCCGTCCTGTTTGGGGGCCTGCACTATTTCACCTTGCGCTGGAAGTGGCCGTGGTGCGTCTCCGCCGCAATTGGCGGATTGGCTTTGAGCCAGCAAATGGAAATCCACAATGACCTGCTCTGGATCACGGCATTCCACTGGATCGGAACAAGCTTCAATACGCCGCGACCACCCGGTCGATCAGCTCAGATCTCTGCAGCCTAGGGTTTGTCCACGCAGCCCGTCAAAAAAAAGCCCGGCACATTGGCCGGGCTTTTTCTGATTTCTGTAATGCGATCTATTCTTCCATCGCCTCAAGTTCAGCCTCGTGGCGCGCACGATCGGCAGCGCCGCGTGCATCCTCGTCGCGATCGACCAATTCGATAACCGCGCGCGGTGCGTTGTCACCATGCCGGAAGCCCGCTTTCAGGACGCGTGTATAACCGCCATTGCGGTCCTTGTAACGCTCACCGAAGACTTCGAACAGTTTCTTCACGGCAGCTTCATCACGGACCTTGGACACGGCCTGACGACGCGCGTGCAGGTCACCCCGTTTGGCCAGCGTGATCAGCTTGTCCATAAACGGCTTCATCTCTTTTGCCTTGGGCAGAGTCGTGACGATCTGCTCATGCTCGATCAGAGACGCTGCCATATTGGCAAACATCGCTTTGCGGTGTGAGGCTGTGCGGTTCAGCTTACGATGTGCAATGCCGTGGCGCATGTTGGTCTCCTTGTCTGCCCTCTCGGGCATACACTCCTAAAGGTGGTCGTCGTATTTCTTGGCGAGCGCTTCGATATCTTCTGGTGGCCAATCTGGCACATCCATACCGAGGTGAAGGCCCATACCCGCCAGGACTTCTTTGATTTCGTTCAGTGACTTGCGGCCGAAATTCGGCGTCCGCAGCATTTCGGCTTCCGACTTCTGAATGAGGTCGCCGATATAAACGATATTGTCGTTCTTCAAGCAGTTTGCAGAACGGACAGAAAGCTCGAGTTCGTCGACTTTCTTGAGCAGAACCGGATTGAAACCCAGATCACTCTCTTCCGTCTGGCTGGAGCTTTCAGACTCAGGCTCATCAAAGGTGATGAACAGTTGCAGCTGGTCCTGCATGATGCGCGCCGCGTAGGCGACCGCATCTTCTGGTGTGATTGATCCGTCCGTCTCAACCGTCAGGGTCAGCTTGTCATAATCCAGCACGGTGCCTTCGCGCGTGTCTTCCACTTGATAGCCAACGCGGCGAACAGGTGAATAGATTGCATCAACCGGGATGAAACCAATCGGGGCGTCTTCAGGACGGTTCTCCGTCGCAGGAACATAGCCCTTACCCGTCGCAACGGTGAATTCCATGTGCAGGTTGGCACCGTCATCCAGCGTACAGATGACATGGTCCGGGTTGAGGATTTTGACGTCGCCTGGGGTTTCGATCTGGCCGGCTTTCACTTCGCCTTTGCCAGAAGCCTTCAAGATCATGCGCTTTGGCGCATCTGAAACCATGTCAACGGCAACTTGCTTCAGGTTCAGGATGATCGTGGTGACATCTTCACGCACGCCCTGGATCGAAGAAAACTCGTGAACGACGCCGTCAATCTGGACGCCGGTAATCGCAGCGCCTTGCAGAGAGGACAGCAGAATGCGGCGCAGCGCATTGCCCAGGGTCGTGCCGAAACCGCGCTCCAGCGGCTCAACAACCAGTTTGGCAACGCGGGTCGCGTCACGTCCACCTTCGACAACGGGCCGGTTCGGCCGGATTAGGGCCTTCCAGTTGCGGTCGTTTACGATCATGTCTTCGGCTTCGGTCATGCTCAGCCTTCCTGTAAATTCAGTTCAAATATGGACTATACGCGGCGACGCTTTGGTGGGCGGCAACCATTGTGTGGGATCGGCGTGGTGTCACGGATCGCGGTCACAGTCAGGCCAGCTGCTTGCAAAGCACGCAAAGCACTTTCACGGCCTGAGCCAGGTCCGCGAACATTAACTTCAACGGTCTGCATGCCATGCTCCATGGCTTTCTTGGCAGCGTCTTCCGCCGCAACCTGAGCCGCATATGGCGTTGACTTACGAGACCCTTTAAACCCCATCGCGCCCGCGGAAGACCAAGAAATGGCATTCCCTTGCGCGTCTGAGATGGTGATCATCGTATTGTTGAAGCTGGAATTAACATGCACAACGCCGGAAGTGATATTCTTCCGGGCGCGGCGTGCTACGCGAGTTGCTTGACGGGCCATCTCTCGAAGATCCTATTTCTTCTTGCCGGCGATCGGCTTGGCTGGACCTTTGCGGGTCCGAGCGTTTGTGTGCGTACGCTGGCCGCGAACCGGCAGGCGTTTACGGTGACGAAGACCACGATAGCACCCAAGGTCCATCAGACGCTTGATGTTCATCGAAACTTCACGGCGAAGGTCACCTTCTACCATATAGTCGCTGTCGATAGTCTCACGAATTTTGATAACTTCTGCATCTGACAGGTCCGCAACGCGGCGCTCTGGAGTGATGCCGATCTTTTCACAGATCTCGTCGGCTTTGGCTGGGCCAATGCCATGAATGTAACGCAGCGCGATTGGAACGCGCTTGTTCGTCGGTATATTGACGCCTGCAATACGGGCCAAAGCCAGTCTCCTAATAGTTCAAAAAGAAAGCCGCAGTTCGCACAGCAAAAACACCGCTGCACGCTTGCAGACTCATCCTCTTAACGAAGTGCGTCGTTATAGACGCAACAATTGGTACGTCAACCACTGAATCAGCGGTTCACGCAGCTTCAAACAGCCTCTTTCAAGGCCGCATCGATTCCGTTGCTAACCTCATCGATTGCCGCCATGCCGTCAACCTCACGCAGAATTCCGCGTTCGGCATAAATCGGCACCAAAGGGGCTGTATCCGCATTATACTTTTCTAGACGCACCGAGAAGGTCTCGGGATTGTCATCCTTGCGACCCTGCTCTTCAAAACGCTTGGTGACACGCGCCAACAAAGCCTCTTCGTCGACCACCAGACGGATCACACAATCGACCTGAGTGCCGCGGCTTTCGAGCAAATCGTCCAGCGCTTCAGCCTGTCCGACCGTGCGCGGAAAACCATCATAGATAAATCCGGCTGCGCCTTCATTCTGATTGAGTTGATCATCGATCAGGGCAATGACGATTTCGTCTGAAACCAGAGCTCCGGATTCGAGGATCGATTTCACTTTGTTTCCGAGCTCAGATCCAGAGGCGACGGCTGCGCGCAGCATGTCTCCGGTCGAGAGCTGAATATAGCCGCGTTCTGCGACGAGTTTTTTTGCCTGCGTGCCTTTACCGGCCGCCGGGGGTCCGAACAGGATCAGATTCATTTCTTACGCTTGCCTCCCAACCGCGATTTCTTGATCAAACCCTCATATTGGTGGGCAATCAAGTGAGATTGTATCTGTGTCACAGTGTCCATCGTCACCGAAACCACGATGAGCAGGCTGGTTCCGCCAATATAGAACGGAATGCCAGGCACGTATCGGCGCAGGATTTCCGGCATCAAGCAGACGAAAACAAGATAAATCGCACCAATCGTGGTGAGGCGGGTCAGCACATAATCGAAATAGGCTGCAGTGTTCCGGCCCGGGCGAATTCCTGGCACGAACCCACCATACTTGCGCAGATTGTCTGCCGTCTCTTCGGGATTGAACATGATCGAGGTGTAGAAGAAGGTGAAGAACGCCACCAACACCCCATAAGTGATGATATAGGTCCAGCTGCCTGGCGAGAAATTGGTCGCGATCCAGGCGAGCACGCCGCCATCTGTCGCGCCTTGTGTCGCGGCGGCCGTGTCGCCGCTCATGAACCCAACAGCGGTCAATGGCAGCATTAGGATGGCGATCGCGAAGATGGGTGGAATGACCCCGGACGTGTTCAACTTCAATGGCATGAACGAACTCTGCCCCTGGGCCGCCTGATTGGCAGCTTGCTGACGCTTTGGATACTGAATCAGGACCCGGCGCTGCGAGCGCTCGATAAAGACGATAAACACGGTCAGCGCGATGACCAGCGCCGCGACACCAACCACGAAGACAACATTAATCCCCTGCTCACGCGAACCGCTAAACAGGTTGAAAATCGCCCGAGGCATTTCGGCAATGATGCCGGCGAAGATGATCAGCGAAATACCGTTACCAACACCGCGCGCGGTGATTTGCTCACCCATCCACATCAGGAACATGGTGCCGCCGGTAAACGTCGTCACCGCGGTCAAAACGAAGAACCATTGCGGCAGGCCCTCATAAGCCGCGCCGGACAAGCCCATTGAAATACCGAAGCTCTGCACAATCGCGAAAGCGAGGGTCAGATAGCGGGTATACTGGTTGATCTGCTTGCGGCCTGATTCGCCTTCTTTCTTCAGCTTTTCCAGCGAAGGCACAGACGACGTCATCATCTGAATGATGATCGAGGCCGTGATGTAAGGCATCACGTTGAGCGCGAAGATACTCATCCGTTCGATCGCGCCGCCCGCAAACATATTCATATTGCCAAGCATGCCGCCTTCCTGGCTGGCGAAGAGCTGGGCAAACTGATCCGGGTCGATGCCCGGCAGAGGGATATAGGTCCCGAGCCGATACAAGAACAGAACGAAGAGTGTAAACAGGAGGCGATTCTGGAGGTCCTTCGCTTTCGCAAAGGTGCCAAAATTCATATTCCGCGCGAGTTGTTCAGCAGCAGTGGCCAAGAGGGACTCCTATTCCCGGAAACACGTTCGCCGCCAAGATTGGCGGCGAAAGCTGATTTGTGAAGACGTTTAGTGGAAAAAGCTAGAGGTTTATTCTGCTTTTTCTGTCCCGACAGGTCCGGTCAAAGTGACCTTTCCGCCAGCCTTCTCGATCGCTTCAACCGCGGCCTTACTGGCGCCAGTGACGGTGATGTTGACCTTTTTAGGGGCTTCACCTTTGGCCAGCAGACGCACGCCATCTTTGACCCGGCGAATAACACCGGTTGCGACGAGCACTTCTTCTGTGATCTCTTTCTTGACGTCCAGCTTACCAGCTTCGATCGCTTTCGACAGCAGACCAAGGTTCAACCAAGCGTGGTTCTTCGAGTTGCGGGCTGTGAAGCCGCGCTTTGGCAGACGCATATAGATTGGCATCTGACCGCCCTCGAAGCCATTAATGGCAACACCAGAACGTGACTTTTGACCTTTGACCCCGCGGCCACCGGTCTTGCCTTTGCCTGAGCCTACGCCGCGACCGACACGATGACGGTTCTTGGTTGACCCAGCTGCAGGAGAGAGTTCGTTGAGTTTCATGTCCTATCCCTCGACGACTTCAACAAGGTGCGACACCTTATTGATCATGCCGCGAACGGCAGGTGTATCTTCCAGCGTCCGGGTGCGGCCGATCTTGTTCAGACCAAGGCCGACCAGCGTCTGACGCTGATCTGGTGCGCGACGGATCGGGCTACCGGTCTGGCGCACAGTGACAGTGGCTTTTGCTTTTGCCATTAGTCAGATCCTTCTTTCTTACGCCTCGGCCGCTTCAGCCATACCGGCTTCGGACGCACCGTCTGTACGACGACCAACAATGTCCTGAACTTTCAGGCCACGCTTAGACGCGACAGAGCGCGGGCTCGCTTGATTGACGAGCGCGTTAAACGTTGCACGCACCATGTTGTATGGGTTGGACGAGCCGATCGACTTACCAACAACGTCCTGGATGCCCAGAACTTCCATAACGGCACGCATCGGACCACCTGCGATCACGCCGGTACCGGGAGGTGCTGCACGCAGCACGACTTTACCAGCGCCCCAACGGCCACGGCCGTCATGGTGCAGAGTGCGTCCTTCACGAAGCGGCACGCGAACCATGTTGCGCTTGGCTTCTTCAGTGGCTTTGCGGATCGCTTCAGGCACTTCGCGGGCTTTCCCCTTGCCGAAACCTGCGCGACCTTTTTGATCACCGACAACGACGAGCGCTGCGAAACCAAAATTCTTACCGCCTTTAACCGTCTTAGCGACGCGGTTGATGCCTACGAGCTTGTCAACGAATTCGCTTTGCTCTTCGTCACGATCTCTACGGCGTCCGCGGCCTCGACCTCTATCTTCTGCCATGGTGGGCCTCCTAGAACTTCAGTCCGCCCTCGCGGGCGGCGTCTGCCAGGGCTTTAACCCGGCCATGGAACACATAACCGCCGCGGTCAAAGACAACGTCTTCAACACCGGCTTTCTTGGCACGCTCAGCAACCGCCTTACCCACTTTCGCGGCAGCTTCGATCGTGCTGGTCGATTTCAGACCTTTACGAACATCAGCTTCCAGAGTGGAGGCAGAGGCCAGCGTGATGCCCTGCTCGTCATCAATGATCTGAGCAGAGATATTCTTACCAGAACGCGCAACAGACAAACGGGCCTTGCCTTCCGCAACTTTGCGGAGTTTGGCGCGGCTGCGTTGCTGACGGCGCAGGAATTTTTCGCGTGAGGACAACATGACTACTTCTTCTTGCCTTCCTTGCGGCGGACGTATTCGCCCTCGTAACGGACACCCTTGCCTTTATACGGCTCTGGGCGGCGATAATTGCGGATCTCCGCAGCGACTTGGCCGACCACTTGCTTGTTGGCCCCTGAGATTTCGATCTCAGTTGGCTTGGCGCATTTGATCGTGATGCCGTCTGGCGCCTTGTAGATCACATCGTGACTGAAGCCGAGCGCCAGTTTGAGGTCGGAACCCTGCATCTGCGCACGATATCCAACGCCAACCAGTTCGAGGCGCTTGGTGAAGCCTTCAGCCGCGCCTTGAACCAAGTTCGCGGCATTCGAGCGACTGGTGCCCCAAAGCGTCCGAGCAGATGGATCCAGCGCTTGAGCAAAGGTCATTTTCTTACGACCCTTCTCGTCATTGATGCGAATTTTCTCATTCGCCGCACTGACCAGATCTTCGCGCGGATTGATGCGCAGCTCTTCGCCTTCAAGTTCAGCCGAAATCGATTCCGGCAGTTCCAGAGAGAGCTCACCTTTCGGGCCTTTTGCCTTCAGCAACTGGCCTTCGATTGTGACCGTCGTGCCTGACGGGACAGAAATCGGGAGTTTTCCAATACGTGACATATCAGTATCCCCTAGAACACGCGGCAGAGAATCTCGCCGCCGACATTCTCATTGCGCGCAGTGTTATCTGACATCACGCCCTTTGAGGTCGACAGGATCGAAATCCCAAGCCCGTTACGAACCAGAGGAATATCACTCTTGGAAGAGTAGACACGCCGGCCTGGCTTCGAGACACGGCGGATCTCAGCGATCACCGGCGTACCATCGAAATATTTCAGTTCAATCTCGATATGCTTGTGACCGTCTTTTTCGATCTCAGCATATCCACGAATATAACCCTCGCCTTGCAGAACTTCGAGCACACGGGCGCGAAGCTTGGAGGCAGGTGTTACGACCTTGTCCATGCCACGCATTTGCGCATTACGGATACGGGTCAGCATATCACCGAGGGGATCAGAAATCGCCATAATATCCCTCCTTACCAGCTAGACTTGACGAGGCCTGGGATCTTGCCGAGTGAGCCGAGCTCACGCAGTGCGATCCGAGACATTTTGAGTTTGCGGTAATAACCGCGCGGACGACCGGACACTTCGCAACGATTGCGCACCCGGTTGGGAGCAGAGTTGCGTGGAAGTTCGGCCAGCTTCAGACGCGCTTTAAAGCGCTCTTCCAAAGGCAGATCTTCGTTCATCGCGATCGCTTTAAGCTCTTCACGCTTGGCCGCATATTTCTCGACCAGGCGCTTGCGCTTATCATTCCGTTCTACAGCACTCTTTTTAGCCATTACAGTCTTCCTTCAGTGCTAGTTCCGGAACGGGAAGCCGCACTGCGCGAGCAGGCTCTTGGCTTCTTCGTTCGTGTTGGCGGTGGTACAAACAATAATGTCCATACCGCGAATATCGTCGACATCGTCATAATTGATCTCTGGGAACACGAGCTGTTCCTTCAGACCCATGGCGAAGTTGCCGCGTCCATCAAAGCTCTTGCCGTTCAGACCGCGAAAGTCTTTCACGCGTGGCAGAGCAATATTGGTCAGACGGTCCAGGAATTCGTACATGCGTTCCCGGCGCAGCGTGACTTTACAACCAATCAGCATCTCTTCGCGCAGCTTGAAGCCAGCGATTGATTTGCGTGCCTTGGTCGCGACAGGCTTCTGACCGGCAATCTTTTCCATCTCGGCCAGAGCCGTGTTGATCTTTTTGGAATCAGCGACAGCTTCGCCAACACCCATATTGATCACGACTTTGTCGATCTTTGGAATCTGCATGTCATTCGTGTAGCTGAATTCTTCCTTCAGCTGGGCACGGATCTGCTCGTCATACTTCTTCTTGAGACGCGGCGTATAGTCTTTAGACATCGAGCGACTCCCCTGAACGTTTGGCGAAACGGGTCTTGCGACCATGTTCGTCGGTTTTGAACCCAACCCGTGTCGGCTTGCCATCACGTGGATCGATCATCGCAACATTTGAAGCATGAATAGGCGCTTCGAATGAGTTGATCCCAC
This sequence comes from Pseudomonadota bacterium, assembly GCA_039029475.1. Classification (GTDB taxonomy): domain Bacteria; phylum Pseudomonadota; class Alphaproteobacteria; order Caulobacterales; family Hyphomonadaceae; genus Henriciella. The sequence goes on from JBCCGB010000013.1 coordinate 110,348, forward strand.
CTTGAGGATTGTCCTGGCTAGGCTTGGTGTGACGTTTGACAACGTTCACGCCGCGCACAACCACACGGTTCTCGTCTGGAATGACCTTCAGCACTTCGCCCTCTGTGCCTTTGTTGCGGCCAGTGAGAACGACAACGCGGTCACCCTTTTTCACTTTCGCAGCCATGACTACAGCACCTCCGGCGCCAAAGAGACGATCTTCATGTGGTTCTTGGCGCGCAATTCGCGAGGAACAGGTCCAAAAATCCGTGTGCCGATCGGCTCATTGTTATTGTTGATCAGGACAGCCGCATTGGTGTCGAACCGAATGGTCGACCCGTCCGGGCGGTTAATGTCCTTAGCGACACGAACGACGACAGCACGACGCACATCGCCCTTCTTAACGCGGCCGGTCGGAATTGCTTCCTTGACCGAAACCACAATCACGTCACCCACAGAAGCGTAACGACGTCCAGCACCGCCCAGCACTTTAATGCACTGTACGCGGCGGGCGCCAGAATTGTCCGCGACCCGCAGGTTGGACTGCATCTGGATCATGCGTCGCCTCCATTAGAAGAGATGACTTCCCAACGCTTCAACTTCGAACGCGGCGGACACTCACGGATCGTGATCGTCTGGCCTTCGACAGCAGCATTGTCTTCATCGTGGGCGTGATAACGCTTAGAACGACGAACGGTTTTCTTCAGCAGCGGGTGAAGGAACCGACGCTCTACGCGCACAATAGCGGTCTTGTCCTGCTTGGTAGAGACCACAACGCCTTCCATAACACGTCTAGGCATATCTTACTCCTACGCCTCAGCGTCCGCGCGGGCCTGCTCGCGAAGCAGGGTTTGTACGCGAGCGATGTCGCGGCGTACAACCTTGATGCGGGCGGTCTTTTCCAACTGGCCGGTGGCCTGCTGGAAGCGGAGGTTAAACTGTTCCTTCTTCAGCTGCAGAAGGTCTTCCTTCAGCTGATCCGGGCTCTTGGAACGGAAATCAGAAGCTTTAGCCATGCTTAAATTCCTTCAATCCGGCGAACGATCTTCGTGCGGATTGGCAGCTTAGCCGCCCCGAGGCGAAGCGCTTCCAGCGCGACCTCATCCGGAACACCGTCGATTTCAAACAGGATGCGGCCAGGCTGAACACGGGCGACCCAACGGTCGACAGAGCCCTTACCCTTACCCATCCGAACTTCAATTGGCTTGGCGGTGACCGGCGTATCAGGGAAGACACGGATCCACACTTTGCCTTGACGCTTCATTTCGCGGGTTACCGCACGACGCGTGGCTTCAATCTGGCGCGCCGTAACGCGCTCAGGCTCAAGCGCCTTCAGACCGAAAGAACCGAAAGCGATCGAAGAGCCGCCTTTGGCATTCCCTTTGATCCGGCCCTTAAAAGCCTTGCGGTATTTTGTACGTTTTGGCTGACGCATGATTTATGCTCCTGCCTGTGGGCCGGAAGCCGGGCCGCGTTGGTTACCAGAACGGGCACGAGATTCACCAGAGGTTTCCGCACGGCGATCACGCGCCATCGGATCATGCTCCATGATCTCACCCTTATAGATCCAGATCTTGATGCCGATAATACCGTAAGTGGTCAGCGCTTCGGCTGTCCCATAATCGATATCCGCACGCAGCGTGTGCAGCGGCACGGAGCCTTCTGAATACTGCTCGGTCCGAGCGATCTCGGCGCCGCCAAGGCGGCCAGAGACCATGATTTTCACACCTTCAGCGCCCAGACGCATCGTGTTCTGGATCGAGCGTTTCATCGCCCGGCGGAAAGACCCGCGACGCTCAAGCTGGCGTGCAATGTCTTCGGCAACCAGGGTTGCATCAAGCTCAGGCTTACGAATTTCAACCAGGTTCACACGAACCTCATCGTCCGTCATTTTAGACAGCTGGCGACGCAGGTTTTCAATGTCTGCACCCTTTTTACCGATGACCAAACCTGGACGAGCGGTGTGAACGGTGACGAGGCATTTTTTGTGTGGGCGCTCGATGATGATGCGAGAGATACCGGCCTGACCAAGACGCTTCTTGATATGCTTCTGAATGGCCAGGTCTTCGTGCAGAAGACGGCCAAAGTCAGCACTGTCCGCATACCAGCGGCTGTCAGCTGTCCGGTTAATCCCGAGACGCAGACCGATAGGATTTACTTTCTGACCCATTATACGGCCTCCGCTTCTTGAGACGTGTCACGCAGAACAACAGTGAGCTGCGAGAATGGCTTCATGATCCGAGCTGCACGACCACGGGCACGGGCGCGGATGCGCTTCATGACCAGGTTCTTACCAACATGCGCTTCCGCAACCACCAGACTATCAATGTCCAGTTCGTGGTTGTTTTCGGCATTGGCGACAGCACTCTTCAAAAGCTTGCGAACATCATTGGCGGCACGCTTGCGAGAGAATTGCATCTCATCGATCGCTTTCTGCACAGGCAGACCGCGAATTTGCTGCGCCAACAAGTTCAGCTTTTGTGGGCTTGAACGATACATGCGCAGAACGGCGCGTGCTTCGTTAGCGGCCTGTTTTGGAGGATTCTTGGCTTGACCCATGATTATCTCCGCTTCGCTTTTTTGTCGGCACCGTGACCGTAATAGGTACGGGTGGGTGCAAACTCACCAAGCTTGTGACCCACCATCTCTTCAGTGACGAGGACGGGGACAAACTTGTTACCATTGTGGACCTGAAAGTTCAGACCAACGAATTGCGGCAGGATGGTCGAGCGGCGTGACCAGGTCTTGATGACCTCACGACGTTCAGACGCATGCGCCTTCTCGGCCTTTTTCAGGAGGTAGCCGTCAACAAACGGGCCTTTCCAGACGGAACGTGGCATTCTCTACGTCTCCTTAGCGTTTCGCGTTGCGGCGACGGATGATCAAACGATCCGAAGCCTGTTTCCGGCGGGTTTTCGGCCCGCGTGTTTTCTTACCCCATGGTGTCACTGGGTGACGACCACCGGAGGACTTACCTTCACCACCACCGTGCGGGTGATCGACCGGGTTCATAACCACGCCGCGAACGTGCGGGCGCTTGCCTTTGTGGCGGTTACGGCCGGCTTTCCCCATGACCTGGTTCATATTGTCAGGGTTCGATACGGCACCGATTGTGGCGACACATCCATCTGGAACCATGCGCAGCTCACCAGAGGTGAGTTTGATTTGCGCGTAACCCGCGTCACGACCAACCAATTGAGCATAGCACCCTGCAGACCGCACCATTTGTGCGCCTTTCAGAGGCTTCATCTCAATGTTGTGGATGATCGTTCCGACAGGAATGTTCTTCAACGGAAGAAC
>JBCCGB010000014.1:0-106928 GCA_039029475.1 Pseudomonadota bacterium
ACGTCAATGGCGGTGCGTGCGCGATGGGGCACCCGATCGGTGCGTCAGGGGCGCGGATCCTGATCACGCTGCTCGCAGCGATGGAAGATCGTGACGTCAAGAAAGGCGTGGCTTCGCTCTGCATTGGTGGCGGCGAGGGCATCGCCATGTGCGTGGAGCGGGCGTAACCGCCTTGCTCGGTGACAGCAAAATTGTCGATCACTTTGTCGAACAGGCAAAGTGGTGCGCCGCACTTGGGTCACCGTTCACAGCTGCGCTGCTGCTGAAATTTGCAGATGATTTCGCAGAGGGTGGCCCGGTTGCCCGGATATGCGCGGGCTGGCCGACCAATCCAAGAAAGGATGCGCTGGGGTTGCGGCTCACAGGAGCGCTTCATCATGCTGTGCTGGCGGGGGCGTCACCTGCATTGGCAGCGGTCTATCCGAACCGTGACGGTGCCTGGGAGATTGAGGCAACCTGGCCGGTGGCGCGGGCCTGGATGGATCAGAATATCGAACCCGTGCGCAGCTTCATTCAAAGCCCACCTCAAACCAATGAAACCCGCCGGTCGATTATTCTGTTGCCAGGTTTCCTGCGGCTTGCGGCGCAGTTCAAGCAACCGCTTCATTTGTTAGAGCTGGGTGCCAGTGCGGGTCTCAATCAAAATTGGGACAAGTTCAATTATCGCACGGCGACCTGGCAGCGTCAGGGCGATAGCGGCGTGACCATTCAAACCGATTGGCGCGCCCCCGTGCCGGATCACCTTGATGCCGCGTTCGATATTCAGAGCCGTGCCGCGTGTGATCTCAATCCGATCGATTTGTCGGATCCGGATCAGGTGCTGCGATTGAAATGCTATACATGGGCGGATCAGGCTGAGCGCCTGCAACGACTAGACGCCGCTGTGCGCCTCGCACAAGCCGCGCAAACCCGAGTTGATCAGGCCGATGCGCTGTCCTGGTTGCGGGAAAAGCTGGCCAATCGCCCAAGCCGGGGCGTGACGGTGATCTATCATTCGGTGTTTCTGATCTACCCGCCGCGCGACGTCATAGCAGAGATTATGCAGACCCTTCGCGATGCCGGGGCTAGCGCGACATCTGACGCACCATTGGCCTGGCTCAGTTATGAATCAGAAGCCTTGTTTGGCGGCGACCGCGGCAGTCCGAAAATGCGCGCCAGGCTTGAAACATGGCCAGGCGGGACAGTTGAGACCTATGCTGAGTCAGATGGGCATGTAACTTATGTCGAGGCTTATTGATCGTCGCGGTCGTTGGCGGCTTGTTCCAGCACTGACCGTGCCAGGGCATTTGCGGCCCGCTGTGCACCTGCGTTGAACACATTGGTGTTGACGATCACCACGCGATCAAGCTCCGGCGCGATCACGATCATAGAATACCACGCCGTGTTCGACCCGCTATGCTGATAAAGTCGGCCGAGTTCACTATGGTCATGCACGCCCCAGCCCATGGCATAACCGCTTTCTGCATCTGGGAAGGGTGCAAATAAAACCTGGCGCAATTCTGCTGGCACGATCGCGCTGTCGTCTTTCAGGAATTCCAGCGCGAGGGTGGCATGGGCCGCGAGCGTTGCGTGCAGGGTGCCTGCTGGTCCGAGGACCGGCGGATTATCGGCTGAGAGTCCGCGCCCGACGGCACTTGGAAACATCCCGAGCACGGCGCTGTGGCCCTCAATCCCGGTCGCTGGCGGGCCATAGCCAAAATCATCACGCAAGGCGGGATCGTCGAGGGCATCAAAGAGCAAAGACTGCATCGCCGCTTCCCAGCTATTCGGCAAGTCGTCTTGCTGCTTGAGGATTGTTTCGATTGCGGCGCCGGCGACGATATAATTGAGATTGTTATAATCGAATTCGGACGGGTCTTTCTGAGGCGGCGAGAGCAGCGTTTCTTGTGCCAGCGCATATCTTTGCTCGGTGATCGGACGTTCGTCTGAACGTTGCGCCATCAGCCAAAGGTTTCGCAATTGCTTCATGCCGGAACGATGCGCGAACAGATCTTCAATCGTGATCTCGGCCCAGGCTGGATCCATGCGATCCGCAAAGTCCGGAAACAAGGTCGGAAGGCTGGCGCCCCATTTGGCATCGCCGCGATCCACCAGCTTGCCATACAGCAACGCTGTCAGCGCTTTTGTGTTCGATCCCAAATGCCATTGATCGCCGATTTCCACCGGGTCACGAGCGCTTGCGGAGCGAACGCCGTCAACCGCAAGATCAAGAATCCCATCACGTGATGCGACCACAGCGCCGAGGGCGATCAGGCCATATTCGGCCCGTGTAGCAACCACTTTTGCGGCAAAACCGTCTGCTTCGACCGCATCCGGGATGTTCGTTTGGGGAGATTGGGGATCAGGGCCAGGTGAGGGGCTGCAAGCTGTGGCGACGACCAGAAGGAGGCCGCCCAGACAGGCGCCCCATTTAGCCGGCAGGAACATAGTCGCTAACCAGCCCTAGCGGGACCGCTGTCGTGCGTTTCGCAACATTGATGATGATGCGGGACTGCACATCAGAAACCAGCGCCGAGCCGAGCAGTTTTTCGCGCAGGAATTTGTCATATGCATACATGTCGGTCGTTGTGACGCGAATGATATAATCCACCGCACCGGTGACCGTCATACATTCCATTACTTCAGGCCACTTTGCGACAAGTGTCTCAAATGCTTCAAGATTTTCTTTGCTCGGAAGGGCAAGTTTGACATTCGCCACGACTTCAAAGCCAAGCCCCAAAGACTGCCTGTCGAGCAAAGTCACACGGCCCTGAATGATGCCCGCTTCTTCCATGCGCTTGATGCGTCGCCAGCATGGAGATGAAGACAAGCCGACCCGTTCTGCGATCTCGGCAACAGAAAGAGACGCGTCTTTTTGAATCAGATCGAGAATCTTGGCATCAATGGTGTCTAATGGTTCTGACAAAAATTCCCCCAAATGCGGACTATTTTAGTTATTTATTGCCGCAATTAGCGCATTTAGCGCAAACAAGGCAAGTATTTTCGGTATTTTGTTGGGATATATGACCTAAACGCAACACAAATGAGGTGCGCCTTGGAACATCGTGAAGTCACGCTGAACGACAAATACGATCTTGTCGAGGGAAAAGCGTACATGACCGGCATTCAGGCGCTGGTGCGCCTGCCGCTTGATCAAAAGCGGCTCGATTTACAGGCAGGGCATAATACAGCCGGCTTCATTTCCGGATATCGCGGGTCTCCCTTGGGCGGATATGACCAACAGTTGCGGGCCGCGCAGACCTGGTTAGACGCACACGACATCAAGTTTTGGGAAGGCTTGAACGAGGATCTCGGTGCGACAGCGGTTTGGGGCAGCCAGCAATTGGGCCTGTTTCCCGGCGCGCAACGTGAAGGCTTGTTCGGAATCTGGTACGGCAAAGCGCCGGGCGTCGATCGGACCGGCGACGTGTTCAAACATGCGCACGCGGCTGGCTCTTCAGCCCTGGGCGGCGTGCTTGCGGTACTTGGCGACGATCATATGTGCAAGTCTTCGACCCTGCCATCGCAGTCTGAATTTGCCATGCAGGACGCCGAAATCCCGGTGCTTAATCCGGCCTCGATCCAGGACGTTCTGGACTATGGATTACACGGTTGGGCAATGAGCCGGTTTAGCGGCGGCTGGAGCGCGATGATCGCGCTCGCCGATACAATGGACAGTGGCTCCGTCGTTGATGTCTCACTCGATCGGATGAAATTTGTCACGCCGGAGTTTGAGTTTCCCCGCGATGGCGTGCACATGCGCCGTGCCGACCCGCCATTGGAAAAAGAAAAACGCCTGCGCGAATTCAAGCTGCCGGCCGCGCAAGCCTGGGTTCGCGCCAATCAATTGGATCGTGTGATCTTGCCAAGCGCCAAACCGCGTGTCGGATTGATTGTCACCGGCCAGGCGGCGCGCGATGTCTTTGAAGCACTTGAGGCGCTCGGCCTATCGCCAGATGAAGCCGCCAGTCTTGGTGTCACGATATTCAAGGTGGCGATGCCCTGGCCACTGGAGCAGGAAAGCATTCGGGCATTCTGTTCCGGTCTCGAGCGGGTTCTGGTGATTGAGCACAAACGTCCGCTGATCGAAGAGCAGCTTCGGGCCGCGCTATATCCGTTGCCGGAAAAAAAGCGTCCTCTGCTCGAAGGCAAAAGGACGGTCGACGGCAAACCCCTGTTGTCACAAATCGGGTCCATTCCAGTGCCCGAAATGGCGGAAGCGTTGCGCGACGTGCTTCCAAAAGGTTGGGATACGAAAAAGGCGGATGCCTATTTCGCGCGGGTCGGGCGTGCGGGCGACGCGGCGCGCACCAATGCAACGCCAACCGTGCGCACACCGCATTACTGTTCAGGATGTCCACACAACACGTCCACCGTCGTGCCAGAGGGGTCGCGGGCCCTGGCCGGAATTGGCTGTCATTACATGGCCAATTTCATGCCTGATCGAAATACGGATATGACCAGCCAAATGGGCGGCGAAGGCATTGCCTGGGTCGGTCAGCATTTCGCCACCGACGAAGAGCATATGTTCGTCAATCTGGGCGATGGCACCTATTCGCATTCCGGGTCGCTGGCGATCCGCGCCGCGGTCACATCCGGGGCCAACATCACTTACAAGATTCTCTACAATGACGCTGTGGCGATGACGGGCGGCCAGACGGTCGAGTCAGGTCAGACGCCGCAACAAATTGCGCATCAGGTCAAGGGCGAAGGGGTCCAAACCATTGTCATCGTCACGGAAGACCCCGTGCGCTATGCGAACGTCAAAGGCTTGCCGCGACGCGTCCGAATCTATGACCGGGCCGATCTCGACAAGGTGCAGAAACAATTGCGCGAAACACCGGGTGTGTCGGTGCTGATCTATGACCAGATTTGTGCGACTGAGAAACGACGTCGCTCGAAACGCGGCTTGCGAGCCCCGGACCGGACGCGCGTGCTGATCAACACGGAAGTCTGTGAAGGGTGCGGCGATTGTTCGATCAAGTCCAACTGCCTGTCGGTTGAGCCGGTTGAAACGGAACTGGGGCGCAAGCGCCGGATCAATCAATCGACCTGCAACACAGACCTGTCCTGCGTAAAGGGATTCTGTCCAAGCTTCATCACGGTCACAGATGGTGAATTCACCGCAAATGACCAGCCGCGTCCTGAAATCGATGCTACCAATTTGCCATTGCCGGATACACCAAGCCTGGAGCGCGCCTGGAATATCCTGTTCACCGGCGTTGGCGGCACCGGCGTCACCACGGTCGCAGCCATTCTGGCCATGGGCGCGCATGTCGATGGCAACGCGGCGTCGAGCCTGGATATGACCGGTCTGGCCCAGAAAGGCGGCCCGGTGCTGAGCCACCTTCGCTTTGCGCGCGAGCCAGACATGATTTCCACCGGCCGAGTGCCGCCAGCCAGCACGGATTGCATGATTGCGTGCGATCTGGTCGTGGCCGCCGGCGGTGATGCCTTGAATCTGATGGATGCGGAGCGCACCGCGGCCTATGCCAATAGCGATGTGACGCCCACCAGCGAGTTTATTCGCGATCGTTCCAAGAAGTTCGAAAGCGATCTATTGGCGGCGCGTGTGAAGCGCCAATCATCTGATTTTGCCACGTTTGATGCAGAAGCGCTGGCCATCCTTTACTTCAATGACGCGATCTACACCAATATGATCATGGCCGGCTATGCCTGGCAGAAGGGACAGGTCCCGGTATCCTTGCGCGGGGTCTACCGCGCCATCAAGCTGAACGGCGTCAAGTCAGATGACAATATGGCAGCCTTTGATCTTGGTCGGATCGCAGCATATGACCCGGAAAGATTGGCAACCGCCAAAGATCCTCGCGGTCATATCGAGCCCATGACTCTGAGCGAGCTCATTGAAAACCGGGTTGAGAGACTGACCGGCTATCAGAACACCACTTATGCAGAACGCTATCGCGCCCTTGTTGAGCGCGTAAGAGCGGTTGAGACGGAAGCTGATTTGGGCGAACGTTTGAGTGATGCCGTGGCGCGCTATGCCTATAAGGTCATGGCCTACAAGGATGAGTATGAAGGTGCGCGTCTATGGACGGACGGCAAATTCGATCAATACCTGGCCAAGAAATTCAAGGGCGGAAAAATCGCTTACCATCTGGCGCCGCCGCTTAACTCCAAGAAGGACGAGAACGGTCATTTGCGGAAGAAATCCTTCGGGCCGTGGATGAAGACCGGGTTCAAGATCATGAAACGGTTCAAGTGGTTGCGTGGCTCGCGCTTCGACCCGTTCGGATGGACGGCCGAGCGCAAACTCGAGCGCAGAATCCGCGACCAGTATCTGGAGAATATTGATCGTCTTCTGGCAGATCTGTCGGCGGACAATCTCGACCTTGCGGTGGCCATCGCCGAAGTGCCTGATGACATTCGCGGATACGGGCATGTCAAAGAGGGCGCCATTGCGATCGCGGCCGAAAAGGAAGCAGAGCTCTGGCAGCATTGGCCGAAAGGCAGCTTGCCAACAGCACGGACAACGCTGATCGGCGCGCACTAAACCGCGCCGATCATCGCCCATCCGCTGCACCCACGGCGCAGCGTCTAGGCGGCGTTCGCTGCTGCCCCGATCAGGCGTGCGGATGTCTCGTCACGGTGCTTCTTCAAATAGCGCATGAAGGGCGTCCCGCCGGTTCCGACATCTGTGTCATTGCCGGAAGCTGCGCGGTTCTGCTTGTTGATATAGCTCGCGGCATATTCGAGATGGCGGGTGCGGAAGTCGGCCATGGCCTGGATGATCGCATTATACGCCTGAGTGAGGCCGTGATCCTGGGCTCGTTCAACAAATTTCCGCAATTGGCTTGCCGCGCGGGTGTCGTCGATGAAGCGGCGATGGGCTGGCGGGCGATAGATATGCAGCTGATCGAGATATTCGCGTAATGGGTCTGTGGCATGGCCAACGCCCATCAGCGCATCCATGGCCGGTACGATGGACGATTGCGACCCGGTTTGCCCGCGAAACGCCTGACCTTCACTGCCATAGCGCGCAACGCCTTCATAGATGATGCCCTTCGGCATCGCCGGATTGTCTTTCCAGCCATGAATGTAGGGCCGTACGCGTTCGAAATAGACGTATGGGTCGCAGCGTTCCGGCATGCGATCAAAGATGGCATTGATTTTCGCCCAAGTCGCAGCGACGTCTTCGAGATGCTGGCGCGTGGCCGCCACATCGCCCGCCCGGCTGGCCTCAATGATTGCGCCAAACCGCGCCAGCGCTGCGCCCGCCGCAGCTTCGATGGCGACATGGATCAGCACGAACCAATTCTCATCCTGGCCATTCAGGAAGTTCTGAATCATGTAAATATTATCGAGATCAATCGCGCCGTCCGGATCGATCAGACCCCAATTGTCGAGCACGTATCCGGAATAAGGCAAAAGCGGTTGCTGGCCGAGATGATCCGCGAGCGCGACCATCGGGACGGCGAGGTTGCGCGGCAGAATTTCCGGCGCGCGCGGCTCACCCCAGACATAGGCCTGGACCATGAAAGAATAATGGACCATGCACAGGCGCGCTTCGGCGTCGCTCATCTTGTCGAGCGGCAGTTCGATCACCGGCAGTCGGTCGCGCAGCAATTGCCGCACACGTCCGGTCGGCAAGAGGTCAGGCAAGCGCATTGCGACGTCTGCGATGATTTTCAGCTCATCGCCCAGAACGACGTCATTCGCATTGTGGCGGCACAAAAAGCCACGCTCGGGTGACATGTCATAATCGGCCAGGTTCAGCATCGTTTTCTCCCAATAAGTTTGTTGCAAGAATAGTTGATTATTGTTGCAATTTCCCACTTATTACGTTGTTTGAACCGTGCTATATGCAATGAATGGCGGAATTAGATGCTATCTCACGCAATATATTGCGTGTTCTGGAATCGGATGGTCGGATTAGCAATATCGATCTCGCCGGGCGAGTCGGATTGTCGCCGTCTGCTTGTCTGAGACGGGTTCAGGACCTGGAGCGGACCGGTATCATTAAAGGCTATCGCGCGGTTCTCGATCGCGAGAAGCTTGGTGCCGGCATCACCGCCTTTGTCATGGTCGGCTTGTCGGCGCATCTGTCCAAGGATGCCCGCGCCTTTGAGCGCGCCATGGAAGCTGCGCCACAAGTGCGCGAGTGTCACAACATCACCGGCGTGGTCGAATATTTGCTGCGCGTCGAAGTGGCGGACTTGCCCGCCTATAAGGATTTTCACGCGAATATTCTCGGCGTGTTGCCGCAAGTCGCCTCGATCACGTCGCACATTTCGCTCGGATCGCCGAAGGACAAACGGGCCTAGACGGCGCCATCCTGGGCGCGGGCGGAAACTGTTTCATACATCTCATCGCCCCATGCCGCGACTTTGCCATTGAACAGAAACTCCGGTGGCACAACTTCCGGGCCTTGGCCGGGTGGCAGGGGCGGGGTGAAATAGCCGAGTGCATAAGAGCCCATGGCATAGCCGAGCATGGCCTGCAGCTCTGGATCGAAGGCTTTGGCGATTTCGGGCGGGCAAGAGAGATATTGGTTCTCTTCCTGACGTAACCAGCCTAGCGCATATGTGATGTTGAGTCCGATGCGTTCCTGGTCTGACATATTGGCGCCGCCGCTATGCACAACCGAGCCGGAATAAACCAGCACAGAGCCCGCGTTCATTTCGGCATATTCAACCTCGTCGCGGCTCGGTTGGCGCTCCGGATCCCAGGTGTTTGAACCGGGGATCACATTGGTTGCGCCATTCTCCTTGGTGAAGTCGGTGATCGCCCAGATGGTGTTGAATTGCGGTTCCAGGTCTGGCAGCAAATAGCCGCCCCAGGCAAGTCGATCGCGGTGCAGAGGTTGCACGGGTTGGCCGGGCTGGATGCGAATAAATTGCGTAAGGTGCAGTTGGATGGTCTCGCAATAGGGTTTCAGGAACGACTTTGCACCACTGACAATGGTCGGGTTCATGACAACATCGCGGCACGTGGCTGAGCGCGCCACCAGCGCGCCGGTACGGGTCGTCTTGCGGCCTGTAAAATCATCACGTCCGGTATCGGTCGCGTCGATATATGGCATGCATTCAGCCTTCATTTGTGACAGTGTCGCGGCATCCAGAACCCCTTCAACAATGCAGGCGCCGTCTGTTTTTAACGCGTCGACGAGGGCTTCAGGTTTCGCGTCAGCGGGCAAGTATTTGAGTGGCATGTTGGGCTCCCTTAGGTCGTTATGGTGTTTGGGTCGAAGGCAGAAAGGATGGGTGCGATGAGCAGGTTGAGTAAATCGCGTTGCCGGGCTTCTGGCCACAGGTCGGGTTCCAGTGTGACGCGGGTACCGATGCCATCAACGGCAGAGATGATCGCAGAGGCGGCGAGGTGCGGATCTGGATGCGCTCCGGCCAAGTTTTCAGCGACCGCGGTTTCAATTTCGGCATAGTATTGCCGATGAATTTGCGCCAAGGCCGGCGCATGCGGCGCGCGCCCCCAATAAGCGAGCCAGACTTTCCACTCTTTGCGCCTCTCCGCATTGATCGGGAGAACGTCAGCAATGTCATTTGCATTGGGCGGACGGTCCGGTGCGCCAATCTCGATAAACAGGCGGGTGCAGACTTCCTCGAGCGCCGCGGCGAGCACGGCATCCTTGTCGGAGAAATAGTGTGCAATTGAGCCCGTGGTCACGCCCGCGGTGCGGGCAATGTCGGTCAGCTTTACGCCGCTCAGGCCATTTGCGGCAATGGCATCAACAGCTGCAGAGGCAATGGCGCGGCGGCGTTCTTCATGATCAACTATTTTTGGCATAACGATGATAATAAATAAAATCATGGGATTGTCAATCGCGACACACGGGGCAGATCAATTAATAAAATGAACGCGTTCACATAATGAAATATATGTGCTATGCTCGTCGCATTCACAGGAGAGACCCATGCCAGGCCCGATTACAGACAAACCGCCTATCGTTGATCGCGACTTCGCAGAGAAATTCATGAAGGCGGTCGATCGACCGCTCGATTATGGCGTCTATTTTCTGATCAATGACTGGTGGGAGGTGGCGACCCCAGAATCGATCGAGGCCTATATGGAAGAGCTTTACGCGATTCCGGGCGCAGAGGCCTTTCTCAAAGAGCAATACATTGCTGAGCCGATGGTGGTTGAAGATCTCAGCGACTATGCCCCTGGCACACTCGGTGCGGCCTATCGTGATTTTGTCGTCGAGAACAATCTGATGGAAAATTTCGGGCGCGATTACCGCACCTATCAGAAGCAATTGATGAGCTCGGGCAAGCTCAAACAGATGCCGGAAGAGATGGCTTATATGTCGATCCGTGGCACGCAGCTGCATGATTTCATGCACGTGCTCACGGGGTATGGCGCGACCATTCCGGGCGAACTCGCTCTGGCGTCTTACTACCTGTCGCAGATGCGCAGCCCGTATCATGCCATTCGCCTGGCCGTGACAATGGGCCATACCGCCTTCGTGGCGCCGAAAGGCGTGGTGCCGAGCATGGATGCCTTTGTCGATGGTTGGTATTATGGCCGCAACTCGACCAATATCAATTTCGAGAAATGGGAAGAGCGCCTCGGCGAACCGCTCTCGGCTTTGCAAAGCGAAATGAACTTGCGTCAGATCGCGAAAGCCGCCTAAACGAGCCATATGGCACGACCCAAGGCAACGCCGGAACAGCGCGAACAGGTGCGCCGCTCGATCCAGAGCGCGGCCTCGGATATCTATCGCGCTGGCGGTATTGGCGCGATTTCTGCGCGCGCGGTAGCGACCGAGGCTGGGGTTTCTGTTGGCACGATCTATTCCTATTTTGGCGACCTGACCGGCTTGATGCGATCGCTCTGGACGGGGCGGGTCGCGGTGCAGGAAGACCAGTTTCGGGCGCTGGCCGCTGCGCATGCCGATCCTCTGGGCCGGATAAAGGCCTTGTCGACGGCCTATCTCGAATTCGGGATCGAGCAGAGTGACCTTTATCGCAATGTCTTATTATTTGTGCGGCCGGGCGACCTTGATCAGCCGGACAAGGAAGCGCTGACGGGATTTGCGTTTCCGACCTTGTTGCTGGCGGCGATCCAGGACGGGCAGGCGAACGGCCAGGTGATGGCTGGCGATGCCGAGGATCTGGTACAGATGCTGTGGTCCACACTGCACGGCGCGCTGGCTTTGCCTGTGAATATGGAGCGGCTGGATTTGAAGCCGGCTCAGGCGCTTGTGGCGCTGACCGTAGACGGCGTGATGCGGATGATACGGACTTAAGAGCGTTGTTTCCTTTCCGGGTCGGAGGGAGCAAAGGCCGAGCGTCTTAGGTCGTCGTAAAGCGGCCGCTCAGTCGTTCACTCCAATATCAGTCGGTAGTCCGGTGAAGAACGGGATAATGCGCATTTTGTCTTTGGCGCTAGAAGGAATGCTTTCGGTGCTGTGAAAAACTCGGCCGCGAGCGACATCGCGCATCCATCTCCACCCCATTGTTGAGTTGAGTTGTGGCTGCCGCCTCGAACCGCAATGACCAGGCTTTGGGAAAGCGTCTCTGCCGCCAACTTCCCCCAAGAGGGTGGCGTTAGCGGGTCAAACTCGCCCGCAATGATCAGGGTTGGGACATCGGACGTCACAGGCTCAATGAATCTGCGGTCCACGGGGGGAACACCCCATGCCTCGCAAATTTTCGGATCGATCGCTGCGCTTTCATACCCTCCGAGAACCGGATTTGGACCTTTCGCAGAGTTGCGCTTGCTGAACGGCGTCGCTTCACTGCACCAGACTGAAAAGCGCATGCCCCAAGCGAAATCTACGGCTTGAGCCGATCCAGCCAGATTTTCCAACAGTGCTGGGTCGAGCTTTGCCACCCGATCCATGGTCATCGGCGCATTGCGAATACGCGACTCAGAGCTCATCGGGACAAGTGAAACGAGATCTGGCGCTGTCACGGGGCGCTCGATTCCATCAATCGAGAGCGGCGATGCTGCAACCTCATTTATGGTCTCAAAGAAGCGAGATTCGAGTTCTTGAAACGCGGCGGCACAGGCTGCATCACGGGCGCAATCGCCAGCAATCGCGCGCAAAGCCAGTTCCAGGTTCCTGGCACTCTCGTCATCATAAATCGCGTTTGGAGGCAGCGGAGAATCGAGCACCATGGACTCAAGTTTATCGCCATAGCTTTTCGCATAAATCAGGGCCAACCGAGTTCCATATGAACCTGCATAAAAGCTCCAAGCGTCCAAGCCCAAAACGGATCTGAGGTCTTCAAGATCATCTGCACTCGCGAATGTGTTGTAGTTTTGAAGGCCGATGTCTGCTCGTTCTAGGCGTGCTTTACACGCGATCGCGGCGACTATTCGATCAACATTGTCCGCAACGGCCTCGCGATACTCTGGGCACATCAGCGACGGCTTCGCAAAGTGTGTTCCCCGTTGACCAAATACGATAAAATCTCGATCTTTGAGCCATGGATAGGCGCCAGGGAAGGCCGCTGTTCTCATTGCCGAGGTGCCAGGCCCGCCGGAAAGATAGACGACCGGTGATTTCTTCGTTTCCGCCTCGGCGTGGATAATCGCGACCGGTAATCGAATTTCCATAGAGCCGCTGTTTTGGCGGTCTTCTTGCACCACGAGCCAGCCGACCGTCGCATCGTACGATCCTGGGATCGAGACTGGAAATTCCTCTTCGTCTGTTGCGATTTCGAACCGAGGGTATTCTGACTCCCTCACCGGTTCGGTTTGGCAAGCCGTCGCGACGAATAGCGCAAACATCGCGCAGACGATCATATTCAACTTCATTGCCGGAACTCCGCGACCCGCTTCTCACGGATCGGACTGTAGATCGACCTATCAAAAGTCAAGCAATCGACCATCGCATTTTGGCGCAATTCATGTGTCCTAAACTCGCCCCAAGTAAGACGCTCCTCTAATGTCCGCTCCTGACCCGAAGCAGACATATCGCGCCATCGGGCAAAGGCGGTCCCGCGTCGTACCGCATCGCGGGCGAAAACACCGGTGCCTTCACTTACCTTTCAAGATCGGCGTGTTATCTAAGCCGCTAAGGGAGGCATTGTATGTCCACATCTACGTTTGAACGGATTGTGCTCACCATCGGCATCCTGTTCGCGCTGGCTTTTGCCATTATCGTCGTGCCGCCGCTGGCCAAGAGTGGTGACATTCTTGGCGCGTTTGCAGCCGGGTTCGTGAATCCGTTTGCCAGCGGCTATTCTCTGGATGTCATCCTGTGCGCGCTCATTTTGTTTGTCTGGATTTTCTATGAGCGCCAGTCCCGCGGCATCCGCCATGGCTGGATTGCCATTCCATTGTCTTTTGTGCCGGGCGTGGCCACCGGGTTTGCGGTCTATCTCGTGCTGCGATCGCGGCAACTGGATCGCGAACAGGCTGTGGTTTAGGCGGCGCTAGCCCCACAGCTCGCGGCTGGGCGGCGCAACATAGCCATCATTGTATCGCAATTTATGGGCGACATCCTGCTCGAGCCAAAGGGGGCCATCGAGATCGATAAGATCGGCCACCTGACCCAGCAACAGTGCGGGCGCCATGCTCAATGATCCAGCCACCATACAGCCGACCATTGTCGCCATGCCGCATTGTTTGGCTTCGGCCATCATGACCAGGGCATGGGTCAGGCCACCCGCCTTGTCGAGTTTGATATTGATGGCGTCATATTTCTTGGCGAGCCCTTGAATGTCATTGCGCGTATGAACGCTCTCATCAGCACAAATGGCGACATGTCCCGGGCGGCGCGTCAGCGCGTCATCATGGCCGACGGCAAAGGGCTGTTCGATCAGCACCACACCGAGATCCGCCGCGCGCGCAGCAAGGTCCGGAAAATCAGCTGGTGAGAGGCCTTCATTGCCATCCAGAACAAGTTTTGCGTCGGGGCGCGCCCGACGCACCGCCTCAAGCCGGGCCAGGTCATCCGGACTGCCCAGTTTCAGTTTGAGGATTTTGGCGGCCGTGGCTTTTGCAGCCTCAGCCATCAACTCCGCCTCATCAAGGCTGATCGTCATTGTCGTTGGCAGCGATATTGGTTCGGGCAATCCGGCCAGGGACCAAACGGGTTCAGCTGATTGTTTCGATTCCAGGTCCCACATAGCGCAATCGAGCGCACATCTGGCCGCGCCGGCTGGCATGCGTCTCTGCAAGTCCTCGCGGGTTAAGCCTTCCTGCACAGCTTTTTCGATGCCCGAAAGCTGCGCCACGACGCTGACTCGGCTTTCATTATAGCGGGCATAGGGCACGCATTCACCGCGCCCGCGATGTTCGCCGTCAATGAGTTCGACCACCACAGTCTCGGCGGTCGATTTCGCCCCGCGTGAGATTGCAAAGGCCGCCTTTAAAGGCGATGAAACGGGCGTAATGGTCATCTGGCGCATGGATGAAGTCTTTGCCGGATTGGTAAAATTTGAATGACAGACTGGGGGCCGTCTTAAACGCTGGTGGGTTAAGGTAAATAGTGTTGAGACAAGGTGAACATTCCTTGGCCCCTACATTTGAGTATATTGGGGGCGATCGCCCGCGGCTGGTGCTGCAGGGCGCTTGGGTCGTGACATCCTTGTCGGATCTGGATGCGCCACTTCGATTATTGATCGAAAAACATGCTGAAACCCGTCTGGCGGAGCTGGACGTAACCGACCTGGAATCCGTCGATACGGCGGGTGCGTTTCTGATCGATCGGGTATTGCGCGGCTTCGCTGCGGGCGATCCGGAGATCACTGGCGCTTCGCCGGAAGCCCTGTCATTGCTGAACCAAGCGCGCCTTCTGGCAACCCAAGAAGAGCATGCTCCGCCAGTTCACCAAGAAGGGCATGGCTTCATTGACCTGCTTGAGCGAACCGGACGCAATGCCGAGCATCTGTGGCAAGAAGCATTGGAGTCACTGTCATTCCTGGGCGGCACATTGCTGGCCATTTCGACTGTACTTTGGCGTCCCGCAAAAATGCGCTGGACAGCTCTCGTCTCGGTGATGGAGGACGCGGGTCTGGATGCCGTGCCGATCATCGCATTTCTCAGCTTTTTTGTCGGCATGGTCGTCGCCTTTATCGGCGCCACCACGCTGGAACAGTTTGGGGCAACGATTTTTGTTGTTGAATTGGTCGGCTTTGGCGTGCTGCGCGAATTGGGTGGTGTCCTGGTGGCGATCATCATTGCCGGGCGCACCAATTCCGCCTTCACCGCGCAAATCGGGGCGATGAAGATGCGTCAGGAGATAGACGCTATGCAGACGCTTGGCCTCGATCCTATGCATGTGATTGTCGCCCCTCGCGTTTTGGCGATGATGATTATGGTGCCGGTGCTCACCTTTATCGGCATGCTGACAGCGATTGCCGGCGGCATGACGGTGGGCTGGCTGGTGCTCGATATCAACCCGACAGTCTTCTTCAACCGGATGCAGGACAGCGTGCCGATCGATCAGTTCTGGATCGGCATGTCGAAAGCACCAGTCTTCGGTCTGGCAATTGCCTTGATTGGTTGTCGGCAGGGGCTGGAAGTGGGTGGCAGCGTGCAATCGCTGGGTCATCACACGACCAAATCTGTGGTCCAGGCCTTGTTCTCGATCATTGTGATCGATGCGCTCTTTGCCATTCTCTATATGGAGATGGGGATATGAGTGATCTGGCCATCAAAGTGCGTGGGTTGAAGACGGCTTATGGCACCCATGTCGTGCACGAAAATCTCGATCTCGATGTGCGAAAAGGTGAAGTGATCGGCGTGATTGGCCCGTCAGGCACTGGCAAGTCGGTGTTGTTGAGAGCCATTGTCGGTCTGAAAACACCAGCGGCCGGCGATGTGCATGTGTTCGGCGAAGATGTGCTTCACCTGCAGTCCGAAGATCATGCCGCGCTGCAACGCCTGTGGGGCATCATGTTTCAGGATGGCGCGCTGTTCTCAAACCTGACGGTTCGCGAGAATGTCATGGTCCCGATGAAGGAACACACAGAACTGCCGCTGCGCCTGATGAAGGAATTGGCAGAGCAAAAGATTCGCATGTCGGGCCTCGAAACCTGGGCGGGGCGGAAATATCCGTCAGACCTGTCTGGCGGGATGCGCAAGCGCGCAGCTCTGGCGCGTGCATTGGCGCTTGATCCACCGCTCTTATTCCTGGATGAGCCCACCGCCGGGCTTGACCCGATTACAGCGGCAGGATTTGATCAACTGATCCGTGATCTGCAGAAATCATTGGGATTGACGGTGTTTCTGGTGACCCATGATGTTGATACGCTGGCGGTCACCTGTGACCGGATTGCGGTTCTGGGGGAAAAGCGCATTCTCGCAGTTGGCACGATGGATGAATTGAGACGAGAGCCCCATCCCTGGATTCAGGATTATTTTGGGGGTCCTCGTGGGCGCGGTGCAATTATGGGAGCCGGATGATGGAAACACGTGCGAATTATGCTCTGATCGGAGCCTTCGTCCTGCTCGCAGCTTCGGCTGTGGTCGGGTTTGCATTGTGGCTGGGCTCCTCTCAGTTCAATCGCGATTTTGCCCAGTATGATGTCATCTTCCCAGGTCCGGTCTCGCTCGAGGAGGGGGCTTCGGTACGCTATATCGGGATTAAGGTCGGCGAGGTTGAAAGCGTTCGCATTGACCGGCGCGACGCATCCATGGTGCGCGCGCGCTTGCGCGTGGATCGCTCTACGCCTGTGAAATCCGATTCAACGGCCATCATAGATTTTGCTGGCATAACCGGCGTCACATTTGTGCAGATCAATGCCGGGTCGGACGCGGCAGGTCCATTGCTGCCGCAGCCTTATGAAACCGTCCCGGTGATTGATGCCGGGGAAACCCCGCTCGCCGCCCTGTTCGATGGCGGCGCCGAAATTGTTGGCCAGGCAGGCATGACCATTGATCAACTGGGACAATTGCTGACGGACGAAAATATCGCGGCGATGTCCGAAACCCTCGCGAATGTCCGCGATATCACGTCGGCGATTTCCGCCGATGATGCCGTCTTGCTGGCTCAGACCATCGACACGCTGGCCGCGCTTGAGCGGGCTGGCGACAATCTCACAGAAGCATCGACAGACATCACTTCGGTGGCCGCATCTGTGGATCAGGAACTGGTCAGCCTGAACGCGGAATTGAAAGCTCTGGTCGCCGAACTGAACGGCGCCACGGGCAATGCCAATGATATGTTGTCCGAAAGCCGCAAAGCCGTCGAAGCCGCAACGCTTCTGGTTGAAGGCGGTGCTTCGGATACGGTGGCTCAAACCAGTCTCGCGGCGCAGGAATTGCGAATACTGATCTCACGCCTCGACCGTTTGACACGCGACCTGGAACAAAACCCGCAAGGATTGGTGGTCGGCAAGCCGCTACCATATGAGGAATAGGGCAATGAAGATTATACCCATCGTGATGGCTCTTGCAGTGACGTCGCTGGCGGCATGCGTCTCAGTCTTGCCGGAGCCTGAAGTGCCGGATGCGCTTTACAGCATCGAGGCGAAAGTGGTGCACGCGGGACTTGCCCATGATCTGATCATACGCGAGCCTGAATCCGCGCGGTTGATGGCCGGACAAGGCATGGTCAGCGAAAGCCCGAATGGCGGTCTGAAACTGGTCCCGAAAGCCGAATGGGCCGGTCCGGCAACGCGGCAGATGCAATTTGCGATGATCGATAGTTTTAAAACCGGTGAGGCAGGCAGCGCCGTGGCGCCGGAACTTGGGGTGATGGCGAAGTTCGAATTGGCGAGCCGAATCTCCGGATTAAAGCTCAACGGGGTTGAAGCCATCTGCGATATGAAAGTGAGCGTCATCGCTGCGCGGGACCGGTCCTTGATCGCACAGACGCATGTGCGTGCCGCGCGAACGGCGACAAGTGCCTCCGCTGCCAATCGTGCGTTGGCGTTGCGGGATGCGGCCTCTGAGTGTGCGTCTCAAGCCAGTCAATTTGCAATCGAGACGTTGCGAGACGTATCCTAAGCGGCGCTGGTGGAAGAGCGTGCCTGGTGCGCGGGGACAGGCAGATAGAAGCTGACCTGTGTGCCGCGACCTTGTTCGCTGGCAATGGTCAGACGACCGCCATGCATTTCGGCAAAGGATTTTGTCAGCGCCAAGCCTAATCCGGTGCCATCATAATTGCGATCCCGGGTGTCAGCCACTTGCTCAAACGGTTCGCCAAGGCGTGGCAAAGCGTCTGGCGGAATGCCAATGCCATTGTCGCGGACCGCGACCCGCAATTCCTGCCCCTTCTGATCGACCGTGACCCGAACCTCGCCGCCATCGTCCGTGAATTTGATCGCATTCGAGACCAGATTCAGGATCATTTGCCGGATGGCACGATGATCGGCTTCGACCAGTGGCAAATCAGGGTTGGCTGCGAGCTTCAGGGAAATGTTCTTTTCCTCAGCCTTGCGACGGATCATGCGGACCGCGGCATCCACCGGATCGACAATATCGATGGGGTGCAAATCAACGGTCATCTTGCCGGCATCGATCTTGGCCATATCGAGAAGGTCCGTGATCATATCGAGCAAATGTTTGCCTGAATCGAGAATGTCCTGAGCATACTCCTTGTACCGTTCGTCGCCGAGTGGACCGTACAATTCACCAACCAGAATTTCAGAAAAGCCATTGATCGCATTCAGCGGGGTACGCAATTCATGGCTCATATTGGCGAGAAAGGCATTCTTCGAATTTGCCGACCGCTCGGCGCGCTGCTTTTCGTGTTTGAGGTGGCGAGTCAGTTCCGCAGCCTTAGTTTCTGAACGTTCCAGTTCAGCGACCAGTTTTCGCAATCGACCTTGTTGGCGTGTCAGCTCGACCTCGTTTTTAACGTCACTCGAAACGTCGAGACCAACCGTCAGCATCCCCCCGCTCTTGGTCGAACGCTCAACAATCTTGAACCAGCTGCCATCGCGAATTTTGACGATTTCTGCGCTGTCACCTTCGGCACTCGGGCGGCGTTCCGAAACATTCGTCGCCTGGGACAGCATCACAGTGTCATATCCCATGCCTGCACGGACGGTGGGTTCAAGCCCAAACACGCGAACAAAAGCGCGGTTCCAATAGATCAGACGTTTGCGAACATCCCAGAGCGCCACCGGACCGGAAAATCCCTCGAGCGCGGTCCGTAGGCGGTTTTCGGCTTGCCGGGTGCGGGCAACAGCGACTTTTGTCGCCGTCACATCCTGCAGCACACCATTGATTGCGCCGGTAAACTCATCGGGTTTCGCGCGCATATCCAGCCAGGTCGACTTATCCTTGCTGGCGAAGACTAGCGAAATGAAGCCGCGCTCCTGCATCGTTTGCAGCGCTTGTTTCAGGCCCTCTGCTTGATCATCATGGGCCAACCTCACGAGTTCATCGATCGACAGATCGAACGCCGCTTCCCGGCCCAGCAATTGTGCAGCTTCAGCGCTGACGGCGATCTGATTGGTGTCCGTGTTCCACGACCAGAAGCCGGCTTTGGACTGATTGAGCACCGTCTTCAGGATGCGGCCTGCACGGGTTGCCTCACCTTCAAATGACTCAGATTCAATTCGGCGGGTTTCAAACATCCGGAACAAGCCCAAAATGGCCAAAGCCGGGCCAAGCAAAAGCAGGCCATAGATGAGCAGACTGACCATCTCGGTGCGAGAGAAGGTTGGGAAGTCATTGCGGACGCAGACGGACAAATCCGCATTGGCGAGTTGCGAGCAGGCAGTCAATTGTCCCGGCCCGGACAGGCCGGCGCCTTCGGTTTGCGACGGCAGCAGGGAAAATGCCCGATTTCCGCGGGCTTCAGGCAACCAGTCCGGGGCGGAGACCAGGCCGAAGCGCGGGCCGCTCGCGGTTGGATCAAACACAATGATGATGTCGCCATCTGCGGACAATCCGGCAAGTCGGCCTTGAGCCAATAATTGCGATGCGGTTTCTCCGCCGCGCCGCAAGCGCGAGCCATCTGGTGCGGTGAGCGCATCCGCCATAGACACGACGCTTTCCAGGTCTGGATGTGCGCGTCCGGTTTGTTGTGGCGTCCAGCCCGCCTGAAATCCAAGGCGAAGTGTTTGTTCTACGGTGTTGATATGGCCGGTGACGCGTTCAGAGATCGCCAGGGCTTCGCGATGCGCTTCTGTTTGCTTCGCCAATAGCAAAGTCTGGCGGTCGTCATAGAATTTGAACCCGAGGGCGAGGCCTTCAATGAGGATGATCAATCCGAGTGCTTTGGTCAGGCTAAGGGAGGGGCGCGATTTCGCTCGCCCCGTCTTTGGTTTCTTCGCCGCTTGCGTCGATTGACGTGCCACAGCCCGCGCCTTTCTTATTGCGCCTCTTGAGGACGCACTTGCTCATCTTTCAGGTTTCCTGTCTGAAAGTTCAGGATTGGTTAACCAATGGCACGATTCTTCAGCAAGCCAGGCGCCTAGGACAGTGTCCGTGAGATGATGTCCGAAGCGTTTTGAGAGAGTTTTACAGTCTGAAGCCGCTGCAATGCTGCTTCAGCGGCGTTGCGGGCCTGCGGCTCCAGCAATTTCCATTGCTCAAATGCTGTCAAAAGCCGCGCCGCGAGCGATGGGTTCTTTTTGTCGGCGCGTTCGATAACACGTGTGACCAATGCGTATCCGGACCCGTCAGGGGCATGGAAAGCTGGCAGGTTTTGCATCGCAAAGACCGCGACGACTGAGCGGACGCGATTGGGATTGCCGAGATCGAAATCTTTGTGGGTCAGTAATTGTTCGACATCTTCAGCCGTGCCGGTGGCGGCCTGGACCGCAAACCATTTGTCCATGACCAATGGGTTGGTATGCCAAGAGTCTTCGAAGATCGCCAAAGCTTGCTCTTTGCTGGCGCCGTTCGCCAGGCACAAAGCGCGTAGACTGGACAGGCTTTCTGTCATGTTTCCCGCGCTGTCGAACAGGGCTTTCAGGTCATTATTTGAATCGGCGCCGCGGACGCTCAAAAGAGTCATGAAGGCGCTGCGCAATCCGCGTTGGCCCGATTGATCTGCATCTGGCTTGAACGGGGCCGGTGACGGCATTGCCAGATAGTCTTTTGCATCGGCTGCCAGGGCTTCAGCGAGACTGCGTTGAACCGCTTTACGGGCATCCGCGAGGGCGATCGGATTGGCGGGCGAATGTTCAAGGAACAATTCACCGACATCCGGCAATCTTGTGAGCAGCGCCGCAAAGGCTGGATCATCAAGATTTCTGCGCACCGCATCCGCGATGGCGGATATGATGGCGCGGTCGGCTTCGGCTTTTTGATCATAAGCGATGGCAAGAATTTCCTGCTTGGCCAGCGCTTGCAGGGCATCCCATTGATTGAACGGGTCATCATCGACGCGCGCTGTCGCCAGTCGATCTGCATCGCTGATCTGATGATCCAGTCGGATCGGAGCTGAGAAGCCGCGATTGAGCGACACTTTCGGGCGATGAGAACAGCCTTCGATGCGCCAAACCGTGTCTTCGCCTTCGACCATCAGCGTCAGCTCTTCAATTTTTTTGCCGTCTTCGGCAAAGGCGGCTACGCGCAGCGGCATGGGCAGGGCAGTCGGGGCGCTATTGCCTGGAGTTGCCGGATTGGTCTGGCTCAGGACAACTGTCAGCGTGCCCGCATCGTCATCCCAGATTTCGCTGGCGGTCAGGGTGGGCGTGCCAGGTTGGCTGTACCAGCGCCGAAACTCGGTCAGGTCTTCGCCGCTGGCGTCTTCGAAGCAGGCGTAGAAATGTTCAATCGTGGTCGCTTCACCATCATGACGATCGAAATAGATCTGCATGCCGTTGGCGAAAGCCTCGTCCCCAATCATGGTTTTCAGCATGCGGATCAGTTCAGCGCCTTTTTCATAAACCGTCGCTGTGTAGAGATTGTCGATGCTGGCATAGCCGTCCGGGCGGACCTGATGTGCCAGAGGTCCGGCATCTTCAGCGAACTGGCGCGCACGTAGGCGGATGACATCCTTGATCCGTTGCACCGGGCGCGAGCGTAAATCTGCGCTGAATTCCTGATCGCGGAAAACCGTCAAACCCTCTTTCAGGCAGAGCTGAAACCAGTCGCGGCAGGTGATGCGATTGCCCGTCCAATTGTGAAAATATTCATGTCCAACAATGCTCTCAATCGCTTCGAAATCAGCGTCCGTCGCGGTCGCTTCATCTGCCAGAACATAAGCGGAGTTGAAGATATTGAGGCCCTTATTCTCCATCGCGCCAAAATTGAAGTCGCGCACGGCGACAATGTTGAACACGCCAAGATCATATTCGCGGGCGAACACGTCCTCATCCCATTTCATTGATGCTTGCAGGCTCTCCATAGCCCAGGCTGCCCGTTCGCCATCGCCCTTATCCACATGTATAGCCAGGTCGATTGTCGCGCCGCCCATGGTGACAAACGTGTCGCGATATATGTCGTAATCGCCTGCACACAGTGCAAAAAGATAGGATGGCTTGGGATGTGGGTCATCCCACTCGGCGAAATGACGCCCCTCATCGAGGTCGCCCGTCTGTCCGGGTGTGCCGTTCGATAACAGGATCGGGTAAGCTGATTTTTCAGCTTCAATGCGCACTTTAAACCGGCTCATGACGTCCGGCCGGTCAGGCCAGTAAGTGATGCGCCGAAACCCGATGCTCTCACACTGGGTGCAAAACCGGCCTCCGGAAATATAGAGACCTGAAAGGGCCGTATTCGCAGATGGGTCGATCGTCACGTGCGTTTCAAGCTCAAACGCATCCGGCAGGGTTTCAATCGTAAGCGTCTCTTCTGCCAGAACGTAGTCATCTGGTGAGAGGGTCGCGCCGTTGACACGGATGGCATCGAGTTCAAGCTGCACACCATCCAGGATCAATGGCCCCTCATTCAATCGCGTGACCGTCATTTTGGTTCGGACCGCGGTCGCGCCAGGTTCCAGATGAAAGGTCATTTCGACCTGTTCGATGGCGAACGGGTAAGGTGAGTAATCTGCAAGCTTGATCTGAACCGGCGTATCGGTGCGCATGGAAGGACCCTTTCTGGACGTCTTTCAATTCATGTAGACATCCTGTCGCGGCTTGCAATCTCCGCTCTGTGTCCGCGCTTTTTATCCTTTAACGCGCCTACCGTGGCGTCACGGGTTTCCGTGCACGTCAACCGCGCTATTGTTCTGTGCATAAGAACTTACAGGGAGGCCGGACGGGCCATGAATTTTGATTTTTCAGACGATCAAAAATTCCTTGGGAATGAGGCGCGCAAATTCCTCGATGGGGAGTGTACGACGCAGCACGTTCGCGAGGTCTTGAATGATGACGCAAAGAGCCACCATGAAGGGGTCTGGCAAAAGGTGAAAGAAATGGGGTGGCTGGGCACAGCGATCCCGGAAGAGCATGGCGGGCTCGGCCTGGGCGCGCTGGAGCAATGCGTGCTGGCCGAGGAAATGGGCCGCGCATTGGCGCCGGTGCCGTTTGCGAGCACGGTCTACTTTTTTGCTGAAGGCTTGATGATCGCTGGCACCACGGCGCAAAAGGGCGCCGTTCTGCCAGGTGTTGCCAGCGGCGAAGTGATTGGGTGTTATGCTGCCAGTGAGGGGCCGGGCAATCCCGATCCAGCAAAACTGTCCGTCTCGTTTGATGGCAGCAAAGTTTCTGGCACCAAAGTGCCCGTCACCGACGGCGACATCGCCACACACGCGATCGTGCTCGCCAAAGAAGGCAGCGGCGCCAGTCTGGTTCTGGTTGATCTGAATGGCGCGGGCGTGTCGCGCAAATCGGTCAAGACGCTGGAGCCGACCCGCTCGCATGCCGAAATCAGCTTTGATGGAGCCGCCGGAGAACGCCTCGGCGATGCCGGAGCCGGCGCGGAATTGCACGATGCGATCATGAACCGGGCGGCTATTTTCCTGGCCTTTGAGCAATTGGGCGGGGCCACACGTTGTCTCGAAATGGCGACGGATTATGCCAAGGAGCGTTACGCATTCGGGCG
Organism: Pseudomonadota bacterium; assembly: GCA_039029475.1. Taxonomy (GTDB): domain Bacteria; phylum Pseudomonadota; class Alphaproteobacteria; order Caulobacterales; family Hyphomonadaceae; genus Henriciella. The sequence continues at coordinate 23,806 of JBCCGB010000014.1, forward strand.
CCCGATTGGCGGCAATCAGGCGATCAAGCACAAGCTTGCTGATATGTATGTCAAAAACGAAGTGGCACGCTCGAACTGCTATTATGGCGCCTGGGCTGTGTCGACGGATGCTGCGGAACTGCCAGAAGCGGCCGCCGCTGCTCGTTTGGCGGCGAGCGAGGCATACTGGTACGCGTCAAAAGAGAATATCCAAACCCATGGTGGTATGGGCTTTACCTGGGAAGTCGATTGCCATCTATTCTATCGCAGAGCCAAATTGCTCGCCGTGCAAGCCGGCGCGCCAAAGGTTTGGAAAGAGAAATTGGTTCGCGCGCTTGAAACCAAGAACGCAGCCTAAGGTACGGAGAGACGAAAATGGATTTCAACGATACCCCAGAAGAAGCCGAATTCCGAGCCGAAGCACGGACCTTCCTGGAACAGCATCTCGAACCGAAAGGCGCGCAGCCCTTGCGTCAGCGCGTGTCCGGCGAAGAGTTTATGAAACAGGCCAAGACCTGGCAGGCTGAAAAAGCCAAAGCTGGTTATGCCAAAATCACCTGGCCGAAAGAAATGGGTGGCCGCGGTGGCACCCCGATGCAGCAAGTAATCTGGGGCCAGGAAGAAGCGAAATTTGACTCGCCCGGTGGGCCATTCACGATCGGGCTCGGCATGTGCATCCCGACCGTTATCGCATTCGGTTCCGATGAGCACAAAAAGCGTTATGTCCAGAAAGCCCTGCTGGGTGAGGAAATCTGGTGTCAGCTGTTTTCTGAGCCGTCTGCCGGATCGGATGTCGCAGGTCTGAAAACCCGTGCCGTGAAGGATGGCGATGAATGGGTCATCAATGGTCAGAAAGTCTGGACCTCTGGCGCCCACTATTCCGATTATGGCATCTTGCTGGTCCGCACCGACCCGAAAGCGGCCAAACACAAGGGCCTGACCATGTTCATCGTGAACATGAAGCAGGCTGGCGTCGAAGCCCGGCCAATTCACCAGGCGTCAGGCGGGCGTGAGTTTAATGAAGTCTATTTCACCGATGTTCGGATCCCGGACAGTGACCGGCTCGGCGAGGTCGGTCAGGGCTGGAAAGTCGCCATCGTGACGCTGATGAATGAGCGGCTCGCGGTGGGCGGGTCTCCAGGTCCTGATTGGTCGGAGATCATGACCTATGCAAAAGAAGCCGGCACAATGTCCGATAGTGCGTTCCGCGATAATCTCGCCGATTGGTATGTCGCTGCGCAAGGCTACAAGCTGACCAAACTGCGGACGCAAACAGCGCTGTCCAAGGGCCAGACGCCAGGACCTGAAAACTCCATCGGCAAGATCATCACCGCCAATCAGTTGCAGGATATCTGTAATTCGGCGATCGAGATGCAGGATCATTATGGCCTGATGACGGGCGATGAGATGCCCGCTGATGGCCTCTTCCAACAAAGCTTCATGTGGGCACCAGGCCTGCGTATCGCCGGCGGCACGGATGAAATTCTAAAGAATATTATTGCCGAACGGGTACTGGGCTTGCCGCAGGATGTTCGGGTGGACAAGAACATCCCGTTTGATGAGCTCAAATCAGGGTAGCGTTGAAAATCATCGTATAAACAAAGCCCTGCATTGATTGTGCAGGGCTTTTTTGGCGTCAGTAATTCAACCTTAACGGGATTTTTGCTAGATTTTCAGAGTTGAAAGTCGCCAAGAGATGTTTTCGTCAAAGTCGAAACGTAAAGTGAAAGTGGATTTGCGTCGGGCAGAAGGGTCTACGGCACCTGCACCGATCCCTGTCCTGCGCCCTCGTACCGACAATCGACGCGCGACCCGCAAAGGCATCTGGTGTGTTTGCAGCGTATATTCGGAATCTGGCGCCGTTCGCGAGGGCATCATTCTCGATGTGTCGAAAACCGGCGCGCGCATTCGCTTTCGTGATCGCGGAACCTTGCCGCCAATTGTCAAAATCAAGGCTTCCCGGGTCGGATTGAACCGGTTCGCACGCGTCGTCTGGCAAACAACTTTCGATGCAGGCTTGGAATTTATCGCCACTGCGTCAAAAAAGACAGGCTAGTTCCATCAATGGAGGCCTGAAATGGATCGTACGCAATTGATCGACCTGTTCGAGCGCGCCATTGCCGCGTCAGGCCAGTTTGAGCGTAAGGGCAAAGCCAATCCCTATACGTCCGCGAATGGACATATGTTCTCGCAGATCAATAAAGACGATCAATTGGGAATTCGTTTGCCAAAGCCGCGACAGCAAGCGTTGCTGGACGCTTATGGTGCCGGACCCTTCAAGTCCTATGGCGCCACGATGCGCGATTATGTCTGTCTGACCGATAAGATGCTGACGGATGCGGCGTTGATCACGACGCTTCTAAATGAAGGGTTCGCATTCGTCTCGGCCATGCCGCCGGGCGGAAAGAAATAGAACAGACCTAAAACACACCCATTTGCAGACCGGCCGCGAGCGTCTCTCCGCGCGCGCGGCATTGATCGAGATCATCTTGTGAGAGTGTTTTCGGCGCGAGAATTTCTGCTTCAGTTTGCGCCTGCGTACAGATGATCAAGGCCGGTTGAACCTCTTTCAGGCGCCACCCCGTCGCGATGCGCGCCAATTGCCGCGCAGCATTCTCGCCATCAGAGCCGGCGCAGATCATTTGGGCATAGGCACGGCCTTCAATCTTGCCGAGTACAGGATAATAGCAGCGATCGAAAAACTCTTTCATTTCACCCGACAGGGCCGCGAGGTTTTCCGGAGCCGCGAACAGGAACCCATCCGCCCTCAAGATATGCTCTGGATCTGCTTCACACGCGCGCATGAGCTGCGTTTCCGTTTCCGCTTTGGCGGCGTCATACGCCGCTTTTGCCATCTGCTCGGCGCCGCCGGTTCGCGAATGATAGACAATCAGAAGTTTTGCCATTTCTTCAGAGAGCTTTCGATTGATGCGGCCTTGGGCGTCGACGGGTTTCGGTGAAATTCAATCGATCCACGAAATCTCGATGAAATCTCAATGCACTATGCTGTATCCCAGAATGTAAGGGGATGCAGCATGATATTTCGCGCGGTTGAATCAGCGGCAAATCGCGCCCGCACGGCGATTCAGATCGGTGCGTGCCTATTGATTGGCTCGATTATGGTCTTTGCCGTCGGGTTGCCGCTCTTGCTCGGTGGTCGCCCAGAAGCCTTGATCCCTTTGGGATTAGGCAGCATGGCATTCTTCACCGCCCGAAAAGACCTGCGCCGGATCTCCAAATAAACCGCTCGGCGCGCAATCCATCTCCCGATCACGTCCGAATCGTTACAATCAAGGCGTGTGAAATATGCCTTACCATTTCTGTTTGTATTTTTGGGTGCCTGCGCTGAACCCGTAGTCCAGATGAACGGGGCTGCGTCAACCGACTCCATCTATTGGTCCGACGGTGACAGTGGTCGCATCGATGGGATGAAGTTCCGACTGGCCAATGTCGATGCCCCTGAGACGGGCGGTGTCGGCGCACGCGGCGGTGCAAAATGTGAGTTTGAACGCGAGCTCGGCTATGACGCGAAAGCTTTCATGGTGGCGCTGACGCACGATGCCGAGCTGGTCATCACCAGTCGCTCTGGAAAAGATCGCTATGAGCGCGAAGTCATCAGTCTGTCTGCGAATGGTCAGGATGTGGCTGAGGCTGGCAAAGCCGCTGGGCATTTGGGCGATTGGCCCCACAAAGGGCGCAGGGCGCTCAGCAAGAAACCAGATTGGTGTGCGATTCAAGCAGGCTAGGACGGCTTGAACAAGCGCCCCAGCAATCCCGGTTTCTGATTGGCAGGTGCGGGATGGGTCTGCGCTTCTGTATGGGCGGCGACGTCGGCGTCGTGACGACCCTGCCAGATGTCCCAATCCTTGGCATCGTCAATATCGATCAATTGCGGCAGCACCGCGACTTTGGCGGTTTCCGGCAGATTGGCCCAGACATCTTCCATCGCATGCGGGCCGGACCAACGGACATTGTAGAACGGGCTTTTGGTGCGCGCGCTTTTGTTCAAGCCGAACAGCCAGAACCCGCCATCTGGCGCAGGTCCAAACACCGCGTCATGGCGGCTTAAAGCGCGCGTGGCCTGGCGCAATAGGGCGCTAGAAATGTCTGGCGCGTCACTGCCAATGAACAGAACCGGCCCCGCCGGCGCTTCCCGCAGCCCTTTGCTGAGCCGGTCGCCGAGATGCCCTGACCCCTGGCTGCGCCGCTCGAGATGGACGGGCCAGAGCCCCCCCAGTGAATTGCTGAGCTCACGATCCGGCGCTGTGTAGAGAATGGTCTGCCACGGCCCACGCAGGCTGGCGCGCAAGGTTTTGGCTTGGATTGCGGTGGCGATCCGCCGAGCCGTCACGCTTGAGCCCAGACTTTTGGCGAGGCGGGTTTTGGCCAGACCAATGCGCGGGGGTTTGGCAAAGATCAGGATTTGCGGACGTCTCATCTCAATATCTCAATTCCGATCACACGATCCTTGTCGTCAATGTCGAGAATGATCTGCATGCCGCGCAAACGATCATCGAGTGCAAAAACATCGATGGAGCGCGCCACGCAGCCTGGCGTTCCGGCGCCCGGGTGATCCGGCAAATAGACATAGCCAGCTTCCAATTCTTCGTCCCAGCTTGCGTCTAGCGACATATCTGTAACTCCGCGCCTTATGGTTCAGTGTCTAGTCATACAGTTTAGCCAGAGATTCCGGTTTGGCACCCAGCAAATATCGCGTGATCAAATAAGCATTGCGCCAGCTTCGCTTCCGCCAGCCATCGCGATCGTATTTTGACGCATCGGTTCGCGCTTCCGCTGACAATAGCGAGAGGCGCTGCTTGCCGATCGCGCGAATGATCTGGACATCTTCCATGAACGGGGTGTCGGCATAACCGCCAATCTCATCATAGAGCTTGCGCGAGATCAGCAGACCCTGATCACCATAAGGCAGGCCCAGAACCCGTGCCCGCCAGTTCGCCCGCCGGGCCACGACTTTCGCCATTGGATGATCGGACCGGTAGGCGAGGCTGAAGGCGGCGGCCTTGTCCTTGCGGTCGGTGATATGGCTTTTGGCGCGCTCGGCCCAGTCGCGCGACAAAGCCGTATCGGCGTGGAGGAAGAGCAGCCAGTCGCCCCGCGCCTGGTCGAACCCATGCCGAAGCTGCGCGGCGCGACCTTTTTCCTCCGCAGAGGTGACCAATGCCCCAGCCCCGTCGGCGAGGCGCCGGGTCTGGTCTTCACTGCCGCCATCGACCAGGATGACTTCGCGGATCAGGCCGGTTTCGAGGCCAGGCATCAGGGATGACAGGCAGAGCGGCAGGACGTCCTCGGCATTATAGGCGGGGATGATGATGGAAAGCGGCGCAGGCATTTACAGGCTGACGCCCATCTCTTTCAACCGTGCTTGTACCAATAATAGGTCTCGCCAGGCCCGGCTCTTATCCTGCGGACGGCGCAGCAAATAAGCCGGATGGAACATCGGCACCAGCGGCACGGTCGTGCCAGCCGGGGTTTCGAAAGGGCGTTCTGACCCCCGCAGGCGCATAATCCCCGTCTTGGTGTCGAGGAGCGATTTTGCCGCGACACCGCCAGTGGCGATGATGATTTTCGGCTGCGCCAGATCGACCATGCGATTGACGAAAGGGCGGCAAACCGCCAGCTCGTCCGCTTCCGGATTTCGATTGCCGGGCGGGCGCCAATAATTGACGTTCGAAATGAATGTATTGGTTTTACGATCCAACCCGATCGCCGCCAGCATCTTGTCGAGCAATTGCCCCGCTTTACCGACAAAAGGCAGACCGATTCGGTCTTCCTGACCGCCAGGGCCTTCGCCCAGCACCATGACCGGGGCACCGAGCGTGCCGTCATAGATAACTGTTTTCTCACACAACTGTTTGAGCGGGCAGCCATCAAAACCCTCAATCGCAGCTTTCAGGGCATCCAGCGAATCAGCGCCCGCCGCCAGCGCGCCCGCCTCGGCGATCCAGTCGGTAAGCGTTTTCTTCTGGTTTCGGCGCGACTTTCGATTGCCGCGGACTGGCTCCGAGGGGTCCGGCTTGGTGTCCTTATCGGCCGGCGAGAGTTCCCCCGTCGACCCCGGCACGGCTGTGGTTTGGGCCTTCAGCACAGCCGCGATTTCAGCCTGATCGACCGCGACTCCCATCTCCTCCCACCAGTCGGTGAGCGCCTTTAACGCTGCGGCAGAGGCATTTTGGGGCATTGAGACCTTGTAAACTTTGGCTAAAGAGGTGGGCAGATAGTGGAATATACATAATTCGCACGCAAGTCGTGCAACCAGTTTTTGGGAGACAAGTGATGAGCGAACGCGAGTCCATGGAATTTGACCTGGTGATTGTCGGAGGTGGTCCAGCCGGTCTGGCGGCCGCGATCCGCGCCAAACAATTGGCCAATGAAGCCGGTGAAGAGCTGGAAGTCGTGGTTCTGGAAAAAGGCGGCGAGATCGGCGCACATATCCTGTCCGGTCTGGTGCTTGATCCAAAGGCGCTGGATGAACTGATCCCGGATTGGCGTACGCGCGATGACCGCCCGATCCGGACCGAAGTGAATGCGGATACCTATAAGCTGCTTGGTCCGAACGGATCGATGGCCATGCCCACCTTTGCTTTCCCACCCTTCATGCACAATCATGGCTGCTATATCGGCTCGCTCGCCAATGTTTGCCGCTGGCTGGGTGAACGTGCGGAAGAGTTGGAAGTACAGGTCTTTCCGGGCTTTGCCGCATCAGAGGTCGTTTATGGCGAGAATGGCGAAGTGCGCGGTGTCGTTGCCGGTGTTATGGGCATTGCCGAAGATGGCACGCATAAGCCGGACTATGAGCCAGGTATGGAATTGCTTGGCAAATATGTCCTGTTCGCGGAAGGGGCCCGCGGCTCTCTGACCAAGGAAGTCAAAGCCAAATACAATCTGGAAGCCGAGTGTGATCCGCAGAAATATGGCATCGGTCTGAAAGAAGTCTGGAAGGTCCCTGCCGATCATCCTGAATTCAGCGCGGGTTTTGTGCAGCATACATTTGGCTGGCCTGTGAAAGAGAAAGATGGCAGCGGCGGCGGATTCCTTTACCACTTCTCAGAAGGCGGCGAGAATTATGTCTCTGTCGGCTATGTGGTGCACCTGAATTACAAGAATCCACACCTGTCGCCTTATGATGAATTCCAGCGCTACAAACATCATGATGACATCTCGAAATTCCTCAAAGGCGGCAAGCGCGAAGCCTATGGCGCGCGGGCGATCACGTCTGGCGGCATTCAGTCCATTCCAAGACTGGCTTTCCCGGGCGGCGCGCTGATTGGCTGTTCAGCCGGCTTTGTGAACCTGCCTCGCATCAAGGGCACACATAATGCGATGAAGACGGGCATGCTGGCCGCGGAACAAGCGGTTGAAGCGGTCCGCGCCGGGCGCGCCTCAGACAAGCTGGAAGACTATCAGCAGGCCGTGCGCGACAGCTGGGTCTGGACCGACCTGGCGCGCGTCCGCAATGTGAAGCCATTAATGTCGCGGTTCGGCACGATGCCGGGTGCCGTGCTCGGCATGCCGGATATGTGGATGCGCTATCTGGTTGGCTTTGGTTACATTCCGCAACTCAAACATGGCAAAGCCGATCATCAATACCTCAAGCCAGCCGGTGACTGTAAACCGATTGAATATCCGAAACCGGACGGCGTGCTCAGTTTTGACAAACTGACCAATGTCTCTTTCACCAACACCTATCATGCTGAGGATCAGCCAAAGCATTTGAAAGTCGCGGATCCGGCGCTGCAGAAATCGTCTGAATTCGACATCTTTAACGGTCCGTCGCAGCGTTATTGCCCCGCCGGTGTGTATGAATGGGTTGAAGAGGATGGTCAGCCGCCACGGTTCCAGATCAATTCACAGAATTGCATTCACTGTAAGACATGTGACATCAAGGATCCCAATCAAAACATCAATTGGGTGACCCCTGAAGGCGGCGGTGGTCCGGCATATCCGAACATGTGATCGGTTTTTCGATCCGCCCCAACTTGATTTGAGATCTCTTGCCGCACACCAACATAATACGGCAAGAGATCCCTACCTTGGTCGTTACGAGTGGAGGGGTAAATGCGCGAATATAGTTTCAAGCCAGCGCCAGTTCGCAAGACTCAGACCTGGACGATAAAAGACGGTCACCTGATGCGCCGGGGCGCGACAGCGGCCTTGAAACTTGCCGATGTGACTGAAGCAAGCTGGAATACGGTGACGTATCGCGGCACGCGGAGCGCCTGGCTGCATCTGACGTCGGCAGCGGGCGTAACCAAGATCGAGTATACCGACACAGGCGGTGCGCGAGACGAGTTTTTTGCTTTGATCATCGCCATATCGCAGTGTTTGGGGCAGGTGAATCCGGGCCTGGAAATCAAACATGGATATTCGGCGCCGTGGCGGATGGCCTTGTTCATTCTCGGCATCGCAGGCAGCTTGCTGGGTGTGTTTCTCGTCTATGTCGGCTTGACCAATATGACTGGAAAAGGCGGAGTTGAGGCGACATTTGCAGGCGCGGTCATGGTCTTGTTGCTGATTCCGATCGCGTGGTCTTGTCGACCCAACCTGAAAGCAAAGACCTATGCTGCTGACGGGTTAATCCGCGAAATCGTGGCGCTGGGCGGATCGGCGGTGGATGACCCAGATCATGCTTCCCGCGACGGTTAGGGTCCAGAAGACCAGGAAGGGCGCGGCGCCGCCCGCTTTCGCGCCAATATAAGCCAAGACGCCGGCTGTCGCAGACATGGCCCAATACAGACTTGCCGTTTCGACATGGCTCCAGCCGCTCGCGATCAGGCGCTGATAAGCATGATCGAGGTGCGCATCGAGCCAGTTTCGCTGGTGCTTCGCGCGCCAAACCAGGGTCAGCAAGACATCCAGAAGAAACGGCAATCCGATGGTTGCCACGGTCCACACCTGCAATCCTGACATCAGACCCAAGCCGGAAAACAGAGCCCCCAAAGCCAGCGCGCCAGCGTCGCCAGCATAAAGGTGGCCGCGCAGATTCTGCACCAGAAACCCCGCGACCGAGCCCAATACTGGAAACCACCAGACGCTGAAGATGAAATCTCCCGCCAAGACGCCGGTCAAAGCCAAACTGGCAATCATGATGGCAAGACTGCCAATGGCGAGGCCGTTTGCCCCGTCCATGAAATTGCTGGCATTGGTGAAAACCAGTAGCCACAATGCGCTGCCGACCAGCAATAAAGCTTGCCCGTTCAATCCGCCCCAGGGTGTGTCCAGCGTTGTGACCTTCAATCCAGCCGCCACGATGGCGAAGCATGCAGTGGCCATAATCAGCAGCTTGAGTTTTGTGTTGGCCGCGAAAACATCGTCCCAGAGCCCGATTAGAAATGCCGCACCAACGAAAGCCAGCATCAGACTGAGCTTCCACTCACCACCCGTGATTTGCCGAAACAGAATGGCGAATATGTCGACCGGATGAATGCCATAAGCGAGCGCCAGCACGCATAGGCTGATCAAGCCACCGAACAGGGTGCCAATCAGGATCGCAACGCCGCCAAGTCTCGGGACGGCGACAGTTTGCATTTTCCGTGCACCATCTGGCGCATCGACGATTCCGATCCGCATGACAAAACGACATGCGATCAACGCAATCGAAAAACTGATGGCCGTGAAGGCGGCACTTAACAGCCACTCGCCCCAAGGCATTATGCGCCCCCGAGCAAAGTCGATTGCACCCACCAATCGGGGTATTGATGTTGCAACGACCCGGCCGCGGCCTCAGCCAAATCGAGACTTTCGAACAGGGCAAAACATGTCGCGCCCGACCCGGTCATGCGAACCATGCGCACCCCGGACAAGGATTGTAGTGTGCCCAGCGTCTTTGTGATTTCCGGATGTTTACTCATCGCCGGCGATTGCAGGCTGTTACGGGTATTTTCGGTCAACCAATTCACAAATGCGCGGAACGCGGTGCGATTGTCGGGCAATGGCGGATGCTCCGGAATCTGGTCAGGTGCGACTTGATCATAGGCGTCGAAAACCTCACCTGTCGGGCAGGCAACGCCCGGATTGATGAGCAGCGCCGGAAGGCGTGGGACACTCAGCACCGGTTCAAAGGTTTCGCCTTCCCCGGCCATGAAGCCAGGCAAACTGTGGAAGCAGGCCAGCACATCCCCGCCAAGCAACGGCGCGACGGTTTCGGCCATAGCTTGCGCGTTTTCTCCGCCATGCGCGCGTACAATCAAACGCAGCGCAGCGCCGGCATCCGCTGACCCTCCACCCATGCCTGCAGCGCAGGGTAACTTCTTCTGAAGCCGGAAGGCGAGCGGTGGCGCGTTGCCGTCGAGGGCATCATTCATCGCCCGCGCCGCTTTTAAAATGAGATTATTCTTCGCCGGGCCAGACTCTTTTGCGAATGGACCATCAACGGCCAGACTGAAGTGAGTGGCTGGTTCTGCTGATACAATATCGGCGGCGTCCGCATCCGCAAAGGTCACCAAAGATACAAGATTGTGCCGGCCGCTTTCATTAGGCGGGCCCACATGAAGAGACAGATTGACTTTAGCTGGCGCGAGTTCGGAGAGCCGGGTCATGGGTAGGCGGGCGTGCCTTCATTTGTCGCCGCCTGAAGCAGGGCAAGTCCGCTTGCCAACTTCTTTTGCAACAAATCAATTTCGTTTTCACCAGACGCATATTTCAATGCACGTCGCCATTGAAATCCAGCCTCTTTGAAACGTCCCACCTGCCAGTAAGCATCGCCGAGATGGTCCAGTATTTCACTGACGTCCGGCGCCAGTTCTGTCGCGCGTTCGAGATAGAAGATCGCGCGCTCATAATTGCCCATTTTGTAATAGGCCCAACCCAGACTGTCGGTGATCGCCCCGTTTTCGGGCGCGATGCGTAATGCGCTCTCAATCAGGTTCAAACCTTCATCAAGATTTATGCCGCGGTCGATCCAACTATACCCAAGATAATTCATGATCGTCGGATCATTAGGGTTCAGGCTCATCGCAGTCTGAAGATCGTTTTCAGCTCGTGGCCATTCGCCGAGACGCTCGCGCGCTCCGCCGCGCGCAAAATAGATGCGCCAATCATATTCGCCATTGGCTTCATCGGCTGCGATGACATCTGAGAATGTCGCCTCTGCTTCGCCGTCGCGATCGAGAGACTGCAACAGGTCTGCGAGCTGAATGCGAATATTGCGATTGTCGGTTCGGGCAAGGGTTTCGCGGGCAATCTCGAGCGCTTCATCATTGCGATCTTCGCGCCGCAAGGCCCAGGCCAGCTGACCTTGGGCGCTGGTATGATGGATGGACGTTTCTGGAATCGACTCCAATAGGTGGATCGCCTCATCACGCCGATCGGCTTGATCGAGTGTGTCGGCCCAGAGCGCTTTCGCAGAATCCAGTTCAGGATCAAGATGCACGGCCATCGCGAAATAGACGGCTGCGATATCGCCATAGGTCTGATTGGCTTGTGGGGCGGTCGCAATATAGAAGGCCAGGGCGGTGCCTTCAGCTGCCGTATATTCATTTAGCGGAGCAACTTTTCCGTCTTCAATTTCATGCGACAGCGCGGTGAGCGCCGGATGGCGGCCAACATCCTGGCGAAAGGTCTTCAGACGACGCGAGGCCAGCTCTGTTTCGCCACTCAGGGCCAGCAGGCGCGCTTCTGCCTCGACGCCGAGCGCGAGACGGGCATTGACATCCCACAATACGCCGAGATCCTTACGGGCGCCTTCCGTATCGCCAATATTGGCTTTCATGATCGCGCTCAGGGTTTGTCCCATCAGCGTAAAAAGACCATCTTCGCCGCCTGCTGCACGTTGCAGGTTGATCGCGGCGCCCGGATCCTGTTCGAGCACCGCCCATGCAGCGAGGCTGCGGGCGAGCATGGCATGATAATCATTGCTCCAGGGCGTGGTCAGGTAGGACAGCGCCCGATCGCGCTGATCGCGTTTGAGGGCATCCACTGCGAGCAGCAGACGAGGCAGTTCGGTTTGCTGCAAGGTTTCCGCTGGAAGACGATTTGCGAGGGCAATGGCGCGATCGACTTCACCAATGCGGAGCACCGCGAAAATGCCTTGCTCAGCCAGCCAGGGGTCATCTTGCACGGTGCGCAGCAAGCGGGAATAGTTGCGTGCGGCTGTGTCCGCGTCCTCTGTAAACCCGGCATATTTTGCGATTGCATATGTCGTCAGCGTGTCGATATCTTTGCGCAATTTCGTCGCCGACTCGGCTTGCGCCAAAAGGTCCGGTGATCGTTGCTCATCGATGGTCGCGCAGGCCGAAAGTGCCAGGCAAGATACAAAGAGTGATATCGCGCGCAACATGACGCCTTTGTCTCAGTGTCCGAGGTTTCAGGCAAGTAAAAGCCTGTGATTTAATTTGCGCTGATACGCTGCCGGATCAATGGGCGCGACTGACACAAAAGTCGGCCAAATCGCTAAGAGCGACGGTCCACTCGCTTTCCGGCAAGTCGCGCAGAGCGGCTTTCGCAAGATCGGCGTATGCCCGCGCTTCGGTGACGGTTGCTTCAGCCGCGCCGGTTGAGCGGATCAGGTAAATGGCGTGTGCCAAATCGCCTTCAGCCTGTGTGTCTATGTTCAGAGCGCGATTCCAGAAGGCTTGATCTTCGGCGCTGCCGCGGCGCCGGGCGATGATCACCGGCAGTGTGGTTTTACCTTCGCGAAAATCATCGCCGACAGATTTGCCGATGACTGACGTCGTGCCGCCATAATCCAGCGCGTCATCAATGATCTGGAACGCCAAGCCGAGATTTTTGCCATAAGCGGCCAGCGCGGCGGCATAATCAGGATTGTCCGTTCCGGCCGAGAGTGCGCCGGCTTCCGCGGCCGCTTCAAACAAGGCAGCTGTTTTGGCTTCGATAATCGCCAGATATTCTTCGGTCGGGAGATCCGTGCGCGTTGCCGCGGCGAGCTGATGCACCTCGCCTTCCGCAATCACGGACGATGCGGTCGAGAGAATGCGCAAAATGTCGAGACTGCCGGTTTCCACCATCAGCGTGAACGCGCGGGCAAACAGGAAATCGCCAACCAGGATGGAGGCATTATTGCCCCAGACATTCTTGGCCGCCTTTTTACCGCGCCGCAGATCGCTATCATCAACGACATCATCATGTAGCAGGGTTGCGGTGTGAATGAATTCGACGGCGGTGGCGAGGGCGTGTGTGCCGGCATTGGTGCCGCCGCAAGCATGCGCCGCAATCAAAGTGATCATCGGACGCAGCCGCTTGCCGCCGGCTGAGACGATATAGCCGGACAGGTCAGGAATCACATCGACCGGGCTTTTCGCCCGTTCGATCAGCAGGGCTTCCGTTGCCGCCAAATCTTCGACGAGCATGCTTTGCATACGCTCGACAATATTCGCGAACGGAGCCGCCTGGGAGGGATTGGATTGCGCAGTCACGCCGGAAGTCCTATTCCACTTTTCCGCTTCTATCCATACAGTTAGCGCAAAATTGATGGCATACAGCTGCGGTATGCGACCGCATGTGACGTTTTGGAGAAAAATCTTGGAAGAAGTGTTTCGAACCAATGACTTAGTGAAGCTGTCTTATATCAAGCACTTGTTGTTCGAAGACGGGATCGAGCCCTTTGTCCTCGATGAGCATACGGCGATGATTGATGGACGGGGGCCTATGGTGCCGATCCGAATCACAGTGCGCGCCGATTTGGCGGACCGCGCGCGATACATCCTGCGTGAGGTGGAGAAGGATGCGTGACGGACGCAACTTGCGACGAATTTCTCGGCGGGCGGGCCAAGGTTTATCAACCTAAACAGGGGTTTAGAGCAGGGACGGATAGTGTCTTGCTGGCCGCGGCGCTGGATCAGGCCATGTCTGGCGCGGCGCTTGAAATCGGCTCTGGTGCGGGCGGGACCCTGTTTCCAGCGGCCATCCGGTTGCCCGGGATGCGCTTCACAGGCCTGGAAATCGATCCGGTCATGATCGCGCTGGCCCAGCGTGGCATTGACGCGAACAGCGTCGCGAACAGGGTTGAAATGGTGCGCGGCGATGCCGGAGATTTGCCGAAGGCGTGGCAAAACGCCTTTGATCTTGTCTTTTCGAACCCGCCCTTTTTCGAATCCGGCGCCATTCAGACCCCGGGCCCCGGAAAAAGCGGGGCCTATCTTGAGAGTTTGCCATTAAAAGACTGGATCAACGCGATGCTATTTGCGTTGCGGCCCAAGGGCACATTCGTCATGGTCCACCGTGCCGCGGATCTGGCGAGGATCCTCGCGGTTCTGGAGCGTCAGAGCGGGGAAATTACCGTTCTGCCGGTGCATTCCTATCCTGGGGCAGACGCCAAGCGGGTTCTGGTGAAAGCCCGCAAGGCCTTGCGATCTGGACCGGCTCGATTGCTCGAGGCGAAATACCTTTACCGCAAAAAAGGCGGCGATCGCACAGATTGGGCATATGGGCTGCAGCAACATGCCGACGGCATTGACTGGCATTCCGCGTCCTAGATTGCTTGCCCCAAGGCGCAGACCAGAGTAGGCGAAGCCGAATAGTATTTCGGAACCCTTTCGACCATGACTGCACCTGTTGCCAGAGACAAACCAAACTCCTTTCAGGACCTGATTCTACGCTTACAGGCGTATTGGGCCGGGCAAGGCTGCGCGATCTTGCAACCTTACGACATGGAAGTCGGGGCCGGGACATTGCACCCGGCCACGGTTCTGCGTGCGTTGGGCCCGAAAGACTGGCGCGCGGCCTACGTCCAGCCATCACGCCGACCAGCAGACGCCCGCTATGGTGAGAACCCGATGCGGTTGGGGCATTATTATCAATATCAGGTGATCCTGAAGCCCAACCCGAAGAACCTGCAAGATCTTTATCTGAACTCGCTTTACGAGATCGGGATCGATCCGACAGTGCATGATATTCGCTTTGTCGAAGATGATTGGGAAAACCCGACGGTCGGCGCCTGGGGTCTGGGCTGGGAAGTCTGGTGCGATGGCATGGAAGTCAGTCAGTACACCTATTTCCAACAGGTTGGCGGTTTGGACGTCTTTCCGGTGTCGGGTGAATTGACCTACGGCCTGGAGCGGCTGGCTATGTATGTGTTCGGCGTCGACAATGTTTATGACCTGCCCTTCAACGCACCGGATAGTGATACGCCGCTGACATATGGCGATGTCTTTATCGAGAATGAGCGTCAGCAATCAGCTTTCAATTTTGAGCATTCGGATGTCGAGATGTTGCAGCGCTGGTTTACCGATTGCGAACACCAGTCCAACGCCTTGCGCGCCGCCGGAAAACCTCTGCCAGCATATGATTTTGCGCTCAAGGCGAGCCACGTGTTTAATCTGATTGATGCCCGCGGGGCGATTTCGCCAACAGAGCGGCAGGCCTTTATCGGTCGGGTTCGCGATCTCGCGCGCGGCGCAGCAGAACAATGGGCTGAGCAGGAAGCCGAAAGGGCGCAGGCGTGATCCGAGCGGCGTCTGTCATATTGATGCTTGCCCTGGTCGCGTGTCATCCGACGCCGGGATCACCCACGCTTTATCAGGACCGCGCGGTGCAGGATGCAGTGGCCGATGCACGGGCCAGCTTGCCGGTCTTTTTTGCGGCCTGGCAAAGCGGCGCTGACACCTATTCAGACTTCCGGGCAACCATCATTTTGCCAACCGGCGCTTATGGCCGTGACTACGAGGAAGTGACCAATATTCGTCGCGAATTCGCCGGTTTCATGGGCGAGACGGCGAGCGGCGAAGATGTGCCATTTCTGGTCGCAGACATTGCTGATTGGCGGTTTAAGGATGGCGAAAAATATCGCGGTGGCTATACCCGTCGAGCCATGTTCGACATGACAGATGCCGACATCCCCAATTTGCGCGAGCAGTTTCACGAGGAGCCCTTGCCATGAGTAAAGTCAATCTCAACGAGAAATTCGAACAGATTTCTGATCATTGGCAACCGCGCCTGGCGGGTCGTGTGAACGAAACAGATGTCCGTCTGGTCAAGATCAAGGGTGATTTTGACTGGCACTCGCACACCCATGAGGACGAGATGTTCGTGGTTATGAAAGGTGAGATGCGTATGGCGTTTCGTGATCGCACGGAAATCGTCAAAGCCGGAGAATTCATCATCGTGCCACGCGGGACGGAGCATCGTCCCGGCGCCGATGAGGAATGCGAGATCATGCTGATCGAGCCTTCCAGCGTTGTAAACACAGGTGACGGCGCAGCCACGGCGCGCACCGTTACCGATATGGAATCCATTTAAGAAAACAGATCTGACATGGCCGAACTCTTTCTCGAAATCTTCTGCGAAGAAATCCCTGCACGTATGCAGGCCAAAGCTGAGCGCGATCTCAAGGACGCGGTGCTGAAAGGCTTGAAAGACGCGGGTCTGGGTGTGGAGACTGTCACCTCGATGTCTGGCCCGCGGCGTATTGCGGTCGCCTGCCTGGGGGTGCCAGCCGGGTCGGAGGATGTCAGCGAAGAGCGCAAGGGTCCAAAAGTCGGCGCGCCCGAACAAGCCGTTGCGGGCTTTCTGCGCGGCGCAGGCCTGGCCTCGATTGATCAGGCCGAAATTCGCTCAGACCCGAAGAAAGGCGATTTCTATGTCGCCAAAAAGACCATCCCAGGGCGCGCGACGCCGGATATTGTCGCCGAGTTGGTGCCGGCCATCATGCAAAATTTTCACTGGCCGAAATCGATGCGGACCGGGCGCGGCGAAATGCGTTGGGTGCGTCCACTGCAGCGCATTGTCTGCTTGTTTGATGGCGCCGTGGTGCCATTTGAAGTCGACGGCATTGATAGCGGCGATGAAACCGAAGGCCACCGCGTGCATGGCCGCGGGCCGTTCAAAGTCAGCGGTCTTGATGATTATGTTGGCACATTGGCCGGCGACGGTCATGTCCTGCTGACGCGCGAAAGCCGCCGCGAAAAGATCGAAACCGACGCCCAGGCAATTTGTACCAAAGCAGATCTGGAACTGGTTGAAGATAAGGGCCTGCTGGAAGAAGTTGTTGGCCTCGCCGAGTGGCCGGTCGTGATCCTCGGCGATATGGATCCGGCTTTCCTGGAATTGCCGCCAGAAGTGATTCAACTTTCCATGCGCACACACCAGAAATATTTTGCCGTGCGTGATCCCAAGACAGGCGAACTGGCCCCGCATTTTGTCGTGGTCGCCAATATCGCTGCGACGGATGGCGGCAAAGCCATCGCGGCCGGCAATCGCAAAGTCTTGTCGGCGCGGCTCGAAGATGGCCGTTTCTTCTGGGAGAATGACAAGAAGATCGGGCTGGAGGCGATGGCGCCGCAGCTTGCCAAGATTGATTTCAAGAAAGAGCTCGGAACGATTGCCGACAAGGTTGAGCGCGTTGCCGCTTTGGCGCGCGAACTGGCGCCGAAAGTCGGCGCCGATGCAGACCTGGCGGACCGGGCCGCGCGCCTTGCCAAGGCCGATCTGACCTCTGAAATGGTCTATGAATTTCCTGAACTGCAGGGCGTCATGGGGCGCTATTATGCGATTGAGGCGGGCGAAGACACACGTGTCGCGTACGCCGTTCGCGATCATTACAAACCGCAAGGGCCATCCGATGCCGTGCCTTCCGAGCCAGTGAGCATGGCTGTGGCCTTGGCGGACAAGCTCGACACTTTGATCGGATTCTGGGCGATTGATGAGAAGCCGACCGGATCAAAGGATCCGTTTGCGCTCAGACGTGCGGCGTTGGGTGTGGTGCGGATTGTGCTGGAAAATGAAGTTCGGTTGCCCATCCGGGCGACCGCACAGCTCGGGAATTTCGAGGCCGATGGCGCGTCCGCAGATGTCAACGATCTCGCATCTTTCTTCGCCGATCGCCTCAAACAGTATCTACGCGACCAGGGTCAACGTCATGACCTGATCGACGCCGTGTTTGCTCTAGGCGAGGATGATCTCGTTCTGATCGTCAAACGGGTCGAAGCGCTCGCCGTGTTTTTGGACAGCGAGGATGGCGCCAATCTGCTCGCCGGTTATAAACGCGCCGCCAATATTCTCCGCGCCGAGGAGAAGAAAGATCAACGTGCTTTTAACGGCGCCGTGGATGACAACAAGCTCGATGCGAAAGCCGAGACAGCTCTGTTCAAGGCCATCAGCGCCAGTGGTGACGCGGCAAAATCAGCATTAGCGAAAGAGGATTTCGCCGCGGCCATGTCAGCGCTTGCAGGATTGCGGGCGCCGGTGGATGCGTTTTTTGATGGTCCGGACAGCGTCATGGTCAATGCCGATGACAAGGCTGTGCGTGAGAATCGATTGAACCTGCTCAACATGATGCGCGAAGCGATCGGGACGGTGGCAGATTTCTCGAAAATTGAGGGCTAAACTAGCCCAGCAAGCTCGGGTCCGTCGCTAGCACGGCGCAAAGCAATGCTGCCGCCAGCACGGCTGCGGTATTCAGTGATAAAATATCTCGAAGTCTGATTTTGCTCATCTGGCCCACCCAATTTTGCGTTGTTTTGTTTTTGTGCGTGCATCATGTCCTGATTCTAGGACGCGATGCCGTGCGGTACATCACAAATCGTCTCACATTCTTGCGAGCCTGTGCCTGAACCTAGGATGACCGGTCTCAAATCGGAACAGCGATGTTGCGGTGCAGCAACAACATTTTGCCATTTTACTGTGGATAGACACCAATTCCCGGTAAAATTCTTCGTGACAGCGCAATCAGACGAAATGCTGACTTGATTCTCGGCGCTAACCATGGCGCTTGGCTTGCATCACAGACTCATGCATACGGCGCGCAAAAGGTGCGACGTGGTCGACGGAGGACAGAATGGGTGATGGCGCAAGCGTAGGGACCAAATGGGTCTACTCTTTCGGCGGGGGCAGTTCCGACGGCAGTGCCGCGATGAAGAACCTGCTGGGCGGGAAAGGCGCAAATCTCGCTGAGATGGCGAGCCTTGGTCTGCCCGTGCCACCGGGGTTTACGCTCACCACGGAAGTCTGCACGGCCTATTACGACCTCGATGAGGCCTATCCTGAAGGCCTGACCCAGGACGTCGATGAAGCGTTGCGCATGCTGGAAGCGAAAACGGGCAAAGTGTTCGGAGACGCGGCCAATCCATTGCTCGTCTCGGTTCGATCTGGCGCGCGCGCTTCAATGCCTGGCATGATGGATACGGTCCTCAATCTTGGCCTGTCAGATGTCACGGTTGAGGGGCTGGCAGCGAAAGCCGGTGAACGCTTTGCGTATGACAGCTATCGCCGATTCATTCAGATGTACTCCAATGTCGTGCTTGGCCTGCGCCATGACACATTCGAGTATCTGCTTGATGACTACAAAGACAGCCAGGGCTTCGAGCTGGACACCGAAATGGAAGCCGAAGACTGGAAAGCGATTGTCGGCCAATATAAGGAAGCGGTTGCCGAAAAACTTGGCAAGCCGTTCCCAGTTGACCCGCGCGAACAGCTCTGGGGCGCCATAGGTGCCGTGTTCGGATCGTGGATGAATGATCGTGCGATCCTGTATCGTAAATTGAACGACATTCCGGCCGAGTGGGGAACCGCCGTAAATGTCCAGTCAATGGTGTTCGGCAATATGGGCGAAACCTCGGCCACCGGGGTGGCTTTCACACGCGATCCATCGACCGGCGAGAATGTCTTTTATGGCGAATTCCTGACCAATGCGCAGGGCGAAGATGTGGTGGCCGGCATTCGCACGCCGGCGCCGATTTCGCGGGCGCGGGCCGATGAGCTGAAATCAGATGAAGCGCCGCTCGAAGAAGTTATGCCACCGGTTTACAAACAGCTGACCGATGTCGCGGACAAGCTGGAAGCCCATTATCGCGACATGCAGGACATTGAGTTCACGGTCGAAGATGGCACGCTCTACATGCTCCAGACTCGCACGGGCAAACGCACTGCTGGCGCGGCTTTGAAGATCGCCGTTGATATGGCGAATGAGGGCCTGATCAGCGAGGAAGAGGCGGTCATGCGGCTGGAACCGTCGCAGCTCGATCAATTGCTACACCCGACCATCTCACCGACGGCCAGCCGTGATGTCGTTGTCAAAGGCCTGCCGGCCAGTCCTGGCGCAGCGGTCGGGCAAGTTGTGTTCGACTCGAATGAAGCGGCGCATCTTGCAGAAGCGGGGCGCGCGGTCATCCTGGTTCGGGTTGAAACCAGTCCGGAAGACATTCACGGCATGCACGCAGCGCGCGCGATTGTCACCGCGCGTGGCGGAATGACGTCGCACGCGGCTGTGGTGGCTCGCGGCATGGGGCGCCCTTGCGTCTGCGGTGCTGGCCAATTGCAAATTGATACCGAAGCGGGCGTGTTTCGCGTCGGCGATCGCGAAGTCAAGAAAGGCGAGATCATCACGGTCGACGGCGCCGAAGGCGAAGTTCTGTTCGGCGAAGTTGAAATGCAGCAGCCGGATCTATCTGGCGATTTCGGCGTGTTGATGGGCTGGGCCGACAAGGTTCGAAAATTGACCGTTCGAACCAATGCCGAAACGCCTGCAGATGTTCAGGTCGCCAAGGATTTCGGCGCCGAAGGCATCGGCCTCTGCCGAACGGAACACATGTTCTTTGACGCCGATCGTATTCCAGTTGTGCGCAGCATGATCCTTGCCGGGACCAGGGAAGGGCGGGAGGCAGCGCTCGAGAAATTACTCCCAATGCAGCGCTCTGACTTCGAAGACATTTTCCGGATCATGGGTGAGGCGCCGTGCACGATCCGGTTGTTGGATCCGCCATTGCATGAATTCATGCCGCACACTGACGCTGAGATGGAAGAAGTCGCAGCCTCATCTGGCATGGATGTGAAAACACTGAAGGCGCAAGCCGAAGCGCTGCATGAGAGCAATCCAATGCTCGGGCATCGCGGCTGTCGACTGGGTATCACCTATCCTGAAATCTATGCCATGCAGGCCCGGGCAATTTTTGAAGCCGCCGTCGCCGTCGCCAAACAAACAGGCACCAACCCTGTGCCGGAAGTGATGATTCCATTGGTCGGCACGCGCAAGGAATTGGATATCCTGAAAGCTGTGGTCGACAATGCGGCGCAAGCGGTTTTTGCCGAGGCAGGTACAACGCTCAGCTATCTGGTTGGCACCATGATCGAACTGCCTCGCGCCGCTTTGCGGGCCGGTCAAATTGCCGAAACGGCTGAATTCTTCTCATTTGGCACAAATGACCTGACGCAAACGACGCTCGGGATTTCACGCGATGATGCCGGACGATTCCTGACCTCATATGAGGAACAGGGCATTTATGAAAAGGACCCGTTTGTGACCATTGATCAGGATGGCGTCGGGGAGTTGGTGAAAACCGCGGCACACCGCGGCCGCGAGACTCGAAGCGGGATCAAGCTGGGCATTTGCGGCGAACATGGCGGCGACCCGGCCTCGGTGATTTTCTGTCACAATATTGGACTCGATTACGTGTCTTGCTCGCCCTATCGGGTGCCAATTGCGCGACTCGCAGCGGCTCATGCGGTCCTGCGCGACGCGTAGAAATTCGCGCAAAACGGGAAATCATTCCGGATTCGTAACAAAATGTGATTACGCAGCCTGTGGCCTTTAAGCAACAGGTAATCATGGTTACTAAAGGATGAATTTTATTCGAATTTACTTCGAATCTGCAATGGAATCGGCGATTTAGACGTCATCTATGCTGGCCTTCCCTGAATTCAGCGCGAGTTCAGATGAAATGACGCACAAGAAATGTGTGGATTTCGCGCTCATCTAGAATTGATTTTCTAGGCGTTCCGCAAATATGCACGGGCGAAACAAGCAAAATATCAAATCGGCTGGGACGCCGTTCTGAATAGGAAAAGGTTTGAAACTTGCAGGGCCGGGACGACCCTTAAGTTTGGTGGGAAAAAAACAGTGATGACGGATTTTTCCAAAAACCCGATGACGGGCACGAACGTGACCGCGCAATTTGGACGCTGGTTGCGTGTGCAAACATCTGCGCGCCACCGCCGCAGATTCGTGCAAGGCGTGCTTGGCGCGGCCTGTTTCGCGTCTTTGGTCGCGGCGATGCCGGTGATTGCTGGCGTCAACGCAGACCAGCAGAGCGATGAGCAATTCCGCGATCGCAGCGTTCAATTGGCTGAAATTCGCCAAGACGACGTCCAGGTGACTTATGCGCTCAATGATCGTTCCGAGCTGTTGAACCATGACTGGTTGAAGTTCGTTGAAGTCTCACTGGAGCGAGATCCCGGCTCAGCGTTGAGCCCGTACGCAGCTTTTGATCGCGATCGCGCGGCGATTGGAAGTTTGGTGACGCTCACGGTTCCGAAACGCACGGATGCCGAGGAAATGGTACGTCAGAGCCAGTGCCTCGCTCAGGCGATCTATTATGAAGCGCGCAGCGAATCTCTTGCTGGTCAGCTTGGCGTTGCCGAAGTGATTGCCAATCGTGTCGACGATCACCGTTATCCCAACACGATCTGTGATGTCGTATTCCAGGGCGCAACGCGAACCACGGGCTGTCAGTTTACCTTCACGTGTGACGGAGCCATGAACAAACAGCCGCGCGGGGCGAAATGGGACAAGGCGCAGAGTATTGCGGCGCATGTCATGATGGACCTGAATGAGCGCAAAACGGGCGGCGCGACGCATTATCACGCGACTTATGTCGACCCGGTTTGGAATTCAGGCCTGATCAAGACCCGTCAAATCGGAACCCACATTTTCTACCGGTTCCCACGCGGGGCAGAATGGTCTGTCGCAACCGCACGTCAAAGCGCGCGGCTGGCGCAGCGTCGTGCGGGTCTTAAGACCATTGTTCCCGCTGGTGCAGCTTCTGTCGCGCCAACCGAATTGCTGACCCCTGCTGCCAGCGCTGCTGAACTCAATGCGCGGGCCTTGCAGGAAGTCAAAACCAGCGGACGCCTGCCCGAAACATCAGCGGCAGATACTTTGACGGAAGCCGCGGTGGACGTAGACTCAACTTTGGCGTCGCCGTCTGCGCTTTAATCTCGCGGTGGCAATCCCTGCTTGATTTGTTTTCTCATTCGGCCCGGCATGAACCGTGCGGCGAACCGCGCGCGCTTGGCCAGTTTGCCCGCCATATAGTGAACGTCCTTGCCATGGGCAGCGTCCCAGGCGGTCTCAGCGGCGAGTGAAACGGGATAGACTTCCTGTCCCTGATTGCGGATTTCATCTGCCATTTTGACATTCGCGCCTTCGGTCAGCCCCATATCCAGGATCGGCGTGTCGATAAACCAAGGCATCAGACTGGTGCACCGAATGCCAAGGCCTGACAGCTCCACGTCCAGCGCCTCGGTCAATCCTCTGACCGCGAACTTGGTTGCGGAATAGACCGCAAGGCGAGGCGATCCGACGACGCCGGCGGTCGAGGCAGTATTCACAATCCGCGCATTCTCCGTGTTCTTCAGCAAAGGGATGCTGGCATAGACGCCATTGATCACGCCTTTGACATTGATATCGACAATCAGATCGGATTCCTCAGGGGGAATGTCTTCGAACCAGCCATGACGTCCGATGCCGGCATTGTTGAACAAGACATCCATTTTGCCGTCTGTCTCGGTGCTGAAGTCACCGATCGCTGCGGCCCAGTCCTCGCGCTTGGTGACGTCGAGCTTGGCGACGTGGCAATTTTCCGGTCCGAGCTCGGCTGCGACCTCGTCCAGACCGTGTTGGTTGATATCGTAAAGCCCACAAAACCAGCCTCGAGAATGGAACAATCGAGCCGTTTCAGCCCCAATGCCTGACGCTGCGCCTGTAATGAATATGGACTTTCGCCCATTTGCCTTGCCCATATTTCCCTCCGAACGGCCTGTTTTTCACAGGTCAGAGGATATCGAGGCCAAGGTCAAGATTTAACGCAGAGTGAGTCAGCGCGCCGGAGGAGATATAATCGACGCCTGTTTCCGCTTTCGCGGCAACTGTGTCGAGGGTAATGCCACCGCTCGCTTCGGCGAGACACTGCCCATCAATCATCGCCACGGCCTGGCGCAACAGGTCCGGCTCCATATTGTCGAGCAGTACCGCATGCGGTCTGTGCGGCAGTGCTTCGGCCAGCTGGTCCAGCGAGTCGACTTCAATCTCGATCATGCGCAAATGCCCCGCATAGGCATGGGCCCGTTGCAGCGCATCGGCAATCGAACCACAAGCCGCGATGTGATTGTCCTTGATCAGAATGGCATCATCCAGTCCATAGCGATGGGATGTGCCGCCGCCGCAGCGCACGGCCCGTTTCTCAACAGCGCGATGGCCGGGCGTAGTTTTACGCGTGCAGACGATCTTCGCCTTGGTGTGTGCCATTCGGTCAGCAAAATGTGAGGTCAGCGTCGCTATACCAGACAAACGACCAAGAAAATTGAGCATCGTCCGCTCGGCAATCAGAATCGATCGTGCAGCACCGCTCATCACCGCGACGACATCGCCGGGCGCCAGTGTGTCGCCATCGGACTTGCGAGTATCCAGCGTGACATCTGCATCGACCAGTTTCAGCGTGTATGCAGCGGCGTCCATGCCGGCCAGTCGACCAGGCTTTCGAGCTCTAATATGCGCCGTCAGTTGTGTGCCCGGCGGGATCGTCGCGTCGGTGGTCAAATCGCCCGCTCGGCCAAGATCTTCTGTCAGCGCCAGGCGCACAATCGGATCCAGGACAATATCCGGAAGCGGGGGTGGGGGGATAAATGTCATGAGATGGATTCCAATTCAGGCGCGCGGGTCGCCAGTTTCGATGTGAAGGTGCGGGTCCCGATATTATCGGTATCGGGGAAATCCGCCCGGTAATGCCCACCGCGGCTCTCCTCACGCGCCAATGCCGCGCTGGCGATAATGCGCGACGCGCACAGCGCGCGGGTTTCCGGATACTGGGATTCCAGCTGATCAATGCCGTCGAGCAAACTCGACAAGCCCTCTTGGGTGCGGACAACTCCACATTTCGAGGCCATGTCTTCGCGCAAATCCTGGAGCACCTGATCGGGTAAGTCAGCCGGCACCCAGCCTATGCTGGCATTCGCCGTCCCAAGATCAGCCTCGCGCAGTCGATCGGCAATCCGGGCCGCCATGACCACGGCCTCGAGAAGCGAGTTCGACGCCAGGCGATTGGCGCCATGCGCCCCGGTGCTGCTGCATTCTCCGCAAACGCTCAATCCGTTCAGGCTGGCGCGGCCCCACGTATCCGACAGGATTCCGCCCATATGATAGTGCATCGCGGGCGCGACCGGGATGACGGCGCTTCGCGGGTCGATGCCTGCTGCCATACATGCGGCAAATACTGTCGGGAAATGATCTTTGATGTGATCACCAATGGCGCTGCGTGTGTCCAGGTATGTCTTTCGCCCGGCAGAAATTTCAGAATGGATGGCGCGCGCAACTTCGTCACGTGGGGCCAGTTCTGCTTGCGGATGGTAGCGCGACATGAATGGGGTCTCGTCTTCACCGACCAGAATGGCGCCTTCTCCTCGCAAGGCTTCTGTTGCAAGCGGCGAAGGGTCGAGGCCCACATCCATGGCGGTAGGATGAAACTGGACAAATTCCGGATCGGCGATCACAGCACCCGCTGTGTATGCCATTGCCAGAGCGTCACCGCGGGCTTGGGGGGGATTGGTGGTGACCCGAAACAAACCACCGGACCCGCCTGTGCAGAGAACGGTTTCGGGGCTGGTAAATGTTGACACGCGTCCGCGCCGGTCCTTGAGGATTGCGCCGCCAATCCGGCCATTCGCGTCCTGCAATAGGCCAACGGCTTTGGCGTGTTCGATCAATTGAATATGGTTGGCGGATCGCACCGCAGCGGTGAGCGCGCCCATGATCGCCTTCCCGGCCAGGTCACCCGCAACCCGGGCGACCCTTGGGTGTGAATGTGCGGCTTCCAGGCTGAGCGCGAGATGACCCTCAGGCGTTCGATCAAACGGCACGCCGAGCGCAATCAGATCTCGCACGCGTTTAGGGCCATCTTCGGCAATCAGTTTTGCAATTGCCGGTTCGACCAGACCTGCGCCTGCGGCGACTGTGTCAGCGGCATGCTGTTGCGGGCTGTCCTGAGGGTGCAATGCCGCCGCGAGCCCGCCTTGCGCCCAGGCCGAGGATGCAGCCTGACCGAGTGGCGCTGGTGAAATGACAGTACAGAGCCGCGGTGCCAGACGAAGGGCTAGAAACAGCCCGGCCAAGCCGGCACCAACAATCAGAATACGGGCATCGCCTGCCGGAGCAGGGGCCGAGTATGTTTCGGGCCGAGGCCCGATCGCTGTCGTCAAGAAATGCCCCCTTCATCCCTGATCCATTCAGCTGGGCGGGCACGTCCAGCGCTGACCAGCGCGCCATGCATGCGCGCGGAAGATTCAATGGTTAGGGTAAAATTGTCCGGATAATAGAATTCGCTCTCAAACCCATTGATGAACTCGACAATCCGGCAGCGCACAGACAGTTGATTGCCAAACTTCGAAGCTTCGCAATCTTGTCTGACAAGATAGTCCTCGGGCAGGAGGGGACAGCTTTGTCGAGCGGTCAGCTCGCCCGTATAGCGATTGTCGGCGGTTTTTTCGAGATGCGCGGTTCCGCCAAATGTACAATCAGCTTCGACGTTCGCCTCGAATGTCCAATGGCCGGCAATATTGGCATCTGCGGTCGCCGGTAGCGCCATCATGCTCGCACAGGTGATGATGGCCAGCAGGCGCATCAGGAGATGCCGTCTTCCGACCGTCGAAACTCGACGGGCGCCGTCGCTGCGGACACCAGAGCGCCCCACATCCGGCTGTGATCCTGAATGGTCAGGCTGAAATTATCGGGAACGTAAATCAGGCCTTCGACTTTCTGCTCAAGCATCTGTGTGATCTGCGAGCGGATCGAGACCTGATTGCCAAACCGACGCGCCTTGCATTCCTGCAAAACCACGGACCGCCCCCACATTGAACAGACCTCAACAGCGGTCAGTTCACACGCGTACAAACCTTCTTCAGGGTGGCTGCTCAACCGCATCGTGCCAGTCATGATGCACTGACCTTCGCGATAAGGCTTGGTTTGAAAACTCCAGGAGCCGAGAACATCGCCCGGATCTTTGGTGTCCGCCGCGGCGGGAAGAAGAGAACAGCTCATAGCGATTGCAATCAATGCTGCCAGCCATTTAGCCATTGGGCTCTCCTTCAATTCTCTCCACGATTACCTTAGCCGCCTATATGGCCGCGACAAGGCATCAGTTGGGTGAAATTACCTCAATGTCCATCGGCTTCAGCCCGGTTTCGAAAGCCAGCGGCGTGGCCATTTTGGGCAAAGCCAGCATCGCATCAATCGCCGCCTTGGCTTGCACGCGGACCGTTTTCTCAATCGTCACTTCATGCTTCATCTCGATCAAGCAGTCCAAAATGTTTTCCAGCGTGATCTGCTTCATATGCGGGCAAAGATTGCAAGGTCGAACAAAATCCACGCCGGGATTTTCGGCCGCGACATTGTCGGACATGGAGCATTCGGTCAGCAAAACGACCTTAGCGGGGCTTTCATCTTTGACATAATTTGCCAAGGCTGCCGTTGATCCCGCGAAATCTGCGCTTTCGAGCACATCTGGCGGGCACTCAGGGTGCGCCAGGATGACCACGCCCGGATGCGCTTCGCGCAAGGCTTCGACATCGTCGGCACTGAATAATTCGTGCACTTCGCATGCGCCCGGCCAGGTGATGATGCGAATATCGGTCTGTGCCGCGACATTTTTCGCGAGATATTGGTCAGGAACCAGAATGACCGTGTCCGTCTCCCATTCCTTGGCCACGGCTTCGACCACTTGCGCCGCATTTGAGCTGGTGCAGGTGATATGGCACTCGGCTTTCACATCGGCTGTTGTGTTCACATAGGTGACCACCGGATAGTCAGGGTAGCGTTCTTTGATCAAACGGACATCCGCGCCAGTAATGGAGCTTGCCAGTGAGCAGCCTGCTTCGAGGCTGGAGATCAGCACGGTTTTGCTCGGAGCCAGGATTTTCGACGTCTCGGCCATGAAATGGACGCCTGCCTGAACGATGATATCAGCATCCACATTGGCAGCTTCACGCGCCAGTTGCAGGCTGTCGCCGCGAAAATCGCCAACCAACCGGAAGATGTCCGGCGTCATATAATTGTGCGCCAGGATCACAGCGTTCTTTTCAACTTTGAGATCATTGATCGCAGCCACTAAAGGCGCGACGGCGGGCCATTCCATTGGCGTGATAAAGTCACTGACCAGAGGATATAGATGATCGGTCTTGGCTTTGACCTCATCATCATAGCTCAACCCGCGGGCTTCTGCTGCTGACGCAGCGCGCAATGGGGTTGGGGTCGGACAACCAGGTCCGGAATCTATCAGTCTTGCCATGTCAGCCTCCTGTTATGCTCAACTTGAGCATTATCTGGGTGCGAAGAGACGCGATTTCAAGTTCTAGCGATCTCAATGCGGTGAATTCTTCACACCACACCCTTATGCTGTGGGTGAGCAAAAGGCTCTTATGGCAAAAATTTCGACATTGCAAGCATTCGTAACGGGCCTGGACCAGCAGCGATGACCGCGACGCACACCGAATTGGTTAAGCTGCTGTTAACCAAAAAAATCTTGCATGAGAACAAAAGAAGAATATAAAAACCGGAACACAAGGAGAACAGCAATGAGAGAGATGAAATTCCGCGGTCGTTCCGGCAGAGCCTATTCTTTTACACGCATGGCCCCAAACGCGCCTTGGGCACGCGAGGCAGGGGTTGCCATGTTTGCGGCGCAAGGCCCGTTTGGTTGGCGCGTTGTTCGCCTCACCACGTTGCGCGGCAGATTGCATGATGTTCAGCCGATCTGGGCATGGGCGGATGCGGAACGGTATGGCGCACGAGCAGTCTTCGTTTTGCGAGAAACTGATCCGACGGATCGTGCACGCGCCCTACAGGATCTGGAGGCTGGCTTGAATCCGGTTCTTGAGCATACTCATCAGGATGTTGCGTTGGCAGCCTAAGTCTCAGGGGCGCGTCTCAAGGCGTGCACCATACCAGGATTCAACATCCTTTTCGATCAAATAGAGAGGCCTCGGGCCGGGTGCGATCAGTGTGCGTTGGAAGTCTGTTTCTGAATATTGTTCTCCCAGAACAGCTTCGGCGCGTGCCGACAAGTCTTCGAACCGCTGGTGGGCAATCGCGATCGCACTTTGAAATCCCGGACGGGCTGCGATCGCCAAAGCCAGCTGCCGCGACAAAGGCTCATCCAAACCAGAATTGACCGCAATATAGTCTGTTGCTTCGGCGATTGACCAACGATTCAAATGTATGCCTGTGTCGGCTGCGGCCAGCACGGTCTGGATGAGATCTATCCCGGCATGCGCGACCCGATCAACCGGGCCATCAAGGCTGGAGGTCTCGTCGCTTGGGTGGCGCCATAGATAGAGCTGCCACGCCGCTTGCACGGCTGGATATTCGAGCAACTCGCGATACGGCGCCCGCGCCCCGTCTCCGTCCGCCCGCCACGTGCTGTAGGGCTCAGTATCCAAGATTGCCTGAAATCTCCGAACCGCTTCGGTGCGCGCCGGAAAGCCTGATGCTTCGCCAATCCAAACCCAGAGCCCGTTCGTCGCAAGGTCCTGCAGCGTGTCCAGTTCGGTCGGTGCCGCTTGCGCCGGGTCGGGCAGATCCGGCACGTCGCTGGTCGCAGGCATTACGGTTTGAAACCAATCATATTGCCGCGAAAGTCGCTCCGGGCGCGGCGTCGAAAGGGTCAGTGATTCTGATTCCAGCGTCATCAATTGCAAGACTTCATCGCGCCGTTGAGACGCCAGTTCTAGGTGATTATCATGCAGTCGCTCGGTGCTGACGGTTTCGCCGGTCGACGCGGTCAGAATGCCCGAAAACAGATCCTGACCACGCGGTTGCGCCCAAACCCCGGCTTGGTCCGCGGCATTGTCTGCGACCTGATCCAAGGTCGTGCGCAAGTCTTGATAGGCTGGAACCAATTTCTCGTTGAACTCAAAGCGCACCAGATTGTTCAATTGCTCGACGCGTTCTGGATCAAGGTCGGAGACATTCGCGGTGAGGGCAGCAAAGGTTCCAAGCAATCGGCTCAATCCCTGGTCCTGATCATCAAGCAAGCGACCCAGTCTAATCTGCGTCTCTTCAAGCAACGGGCGCGGCAACAGGATTCCAGAGGCTTGGTCTGCAACAAGTCGCCGCTTCGCGTCTTGAACCGCCGCGCTCAACGCGCGTATTCTG
This sequence comes from Pseudomonadota bacterium, assembly GCA_039029475.1. GTDB lineage: Bacteria > Pseudomonadota > Alphaproteobacteria > Caulobacterales > Hyphomonadaceae > Henriciella. The sequence continues at coordinate 53,891 of JBCCGB010000014.1, forward strand.
GCGACATAGGCCGTTGCTTGCTCGGCATTGGTGATCGATTGACGGTAGGCCAGCAAAGCCGGGCCTTCGATCCAGATGCCCGAATATGGATCCACCGCGTATGGCCGCAGGGAGGCATAGTCGAAGCGTCCATATCCCAGCTGCTCCAGAGATATCAGGTCGACCAATGCGCGCTCGGCAATCAGAAGGTCACGGGTGAGGGGATGGTCTTCCGGCAAGCGGGGTCGGCGTTGCAAACGTTGCAGCAGCTCAATCCGCACCAGGCGTCGTCGTTCGAACCCGGCCTGGGAGTGATTGTTCAGGGCAAAATTGGCGCTCGGTCCTAAATAGCGTTCCAAATCCAGCCGGCTCGCGGTTTCAGGAGACATGGCGAGTTCGGTGCGCAGGAAATCAGACGCGACGGCTTGTGATTGGCTGATGGCGCGTCGCGTCGAGCGCGATTCATCGTTGACCTGGCTGCAGGCATTCAGACTGCTCAGCGTGGCCGCGAAGAGACCCGCATAAAGCAGATTTTGCGCCTGTTTTCTGGTGCGCGCGAGGCGCAATTGCGCGATTAATTGATGAAACATCTGCAACAGCTGCATTCCTTGCTCGTCTGCCTGTTGTCGGCCTTATCCATTTCCGTTACACCCCGCCAGTCTATCAAGCGGAGTGGCCTGTGGAAAATACACCGACTACACAACAACCAGAACTGACCGGAAACGTTCTGTTCTACAAGAACCCACAACCTATTAATCCTGAGCAACATGCCGGATTGGGTGTGAAGCAAATTGATCAACCCTATGGATTCTTGCGCGAAGCGCATGCTGTTCCCGTCACCGTGACGGAGTTCGGTATGGCCGCGGCGTCTTATCCGATTATTTTTGTCGGTGAAGAGTTCACGCCCGTCGCCGTCATGGGGGTCCGTCAGGGCGAAAACCTGTTCGTGACGGAAAACGGCAATGTCGAAACGGATTTTTACATGCCGGCTTTTGTCCGTCGCTATCCGTTTGTGTTCGCGAATGACGATCAAAGCGATCGCCTGCTTTTGTGCATCGATCGCGAGGCCCCGATGGTCACAAATCAGCCGGAAGTCCTGCTGTTCGAGAATGGCCAACCAAGTTCGTTCACGCAAAACGCCATTGAATTCTGTCAGGAATTCGAACGCCAACGCCGGTCGACCGCGGAATTCTCAGCGATCATTAAGCGCATGGGCCTGTTTGAAGAGAAGACAGTGAACTTCCAGCCGCGTGATGCGCAAGGGAATTCGGTCGGTGAGCAACAGAAAATTGCCGATTATTGGGCGATCGACGAGAATAAGCTCAATGAATTGTCAGAAGAGCAGTTCAAAGAATTGCGCGCCAATGGTGCGCTCGGCGCGGTTTATGCGCATATGATCTCGTTGCTCAACTGGCAGCGCATCATCGCACGGGCCTTGCGGACGCAGCAGGAAGCGGCAAAAGCAGCCGACGGAGTCGCGCCGACGCCATCTCCTGCCGTCTAAGGCAGCAGCCAATTTCATGTGAATCGGGGCGGCTTGTTTAAGCCGCCCTTTTTCATGGCTGATATAGATCAGCGTGCGGTCACATCCTCGCGAGGTGGTTTTCCTGGGCGAATGGCTCCTGTATGGAACCGCAATAAATAGGACAGGAACGAGTTTATGTCGCTTCTTCGTGGTTTTGTGTTGGCAACGATCTCCATCGTGCTGTCGGCTTTATTGGCTCCGGTTCACGCGCAGCCAGTCGATGGCGGCCACGCGCGTGTCGAGCTGATTTCCGAACGCGCTCTGGCGGTGCCGGGCGAAACTGTCTGGATGGGGCTGTCATTCGAGATTGACCCGAACTGGCATATTTACTGGACCAATCCGGGTGACGCGGGAATTCCGCCTGAGATTTCGTGGTCTGAAAACAGCCTTGTTGCGGCGCAAAATGCCGGCCCGTTCGAGTGGCCCTTGCCGGAATTGTTGCCGGTCGTTCCCGGTCAGATCATGGATTATGGCTATTCCGATCGCGTTGTGTTGCCGTTTCCCGTAGAGATCCCGGCAAATACAGACGGCCCGATCCTGTTCGAAGGAGTCGCCGATTATTTGATTTGCGAGGATGTCTGCATTCCTGAAAGCGTTGACATTCGGATGCTGCTTTCAGTCGGTGCGGCACAATTGCCGGATGAAAGTGGGTCCGAACGGATTCAATCCGCATTGATGCAAGTGCCACCAGAATTCGGTGGTGAATCGCACATTTCTCGCACGGGAGAATTTTGGACGCTCTCCCTTTCTGGCGAACAGGTCGCGGGCCAAGCCGGAGATATTCGCTTTTTCCCTTATGGGCATGAGATCACCCATGCCGCGGATCAATTGGCACAATCGGGTCCGAACGGGATCAGCGTGCGTTTGCTGCCTGCGAGCGCGAATGCGGCGGCACCAGAAACTTTATCAGGTGTGGTCACCGTCGGGGATCTGGCATTTGAGGTCGCCGCCAGCGCCGGTCCTGTCCTGGCGGGCACAAGCGGTGCCTCTAACGGGCGCGCAATGGTCATTCCGGGCGGCGGAAATCTCCTGGTCCTGATGGGGTTTGCGCTGATTGGCGGACTGATCTTGAACTTGATGCCTTGTGTCTTGCCCGTGCTGTCGATCAAGGCCATGGGCATTGTCGCATCCACCGCCAACGGCAATGCCGCCGAAGCGCGGACCCATGGATTGTGGTATGCGGCCGGCGTGCTGATCAGTTTCGCCGCGCTGGCGGCGGCCATTCTCTCGGTCAGAGCTGCGACCGGAATCGCGATCTGGGGATTCTGGCTGCAAAATCCGCTCCTGGTCACAATTCTGGTTTTGATTGTCTTCCTGATTGGCCTTTGGTTGTTGGGATTGTTTGAGCTTGGCACATCGGTCCAGAGCGTTGGATCGGGTCTAGCGGAACAGCAAGGCAATGCCGGAGCGTTTTTTACAGGCGTCCTTGCTGCGATTGTCGGGGCACCGTGCACCGGACCATTTCTGGGGGCGGCACTTGGCGCGGTGATGACGCAACCGGCGATGAATGTCGTTCTGGTCCTGCTGACAATGGGGCTTGGGATGGCATTGCCATTCTTGATCTTGAGCTTTTCTCCCGGTTTGCAGAAATTCATCCCGAAACCAGGGGCGTGGATGGAGACGCTGAAACAAGTCTTCGCGTTTCCAATGTTCCTGACTGCGGCCTGGTTATTGTCGGTTCTGGGCGCATTAGGCGGGTACCGCATGGCCGCGATGGTCGTCGCAGGCGCCGCCTTGATCGCGTTTGGCATCTGGGCCCTGAAATCTGCTCAAGAGGGAGCGAAAGCGATCCTGCTATCCGTGCTCGGCCTGGTCATGATCATACCCGTTTTCGGCTTGATGTCGGCAACCAGTCCTGGAGGATTGCTAAGCAGCAGCGCCTGGTTGCTTGGCTTGATTGGTGGCTTCGTTCTGGCTGCGCGCCTCAGCACGCAGCGCGCCGGACAGTTGGCAAAAGCCTTGGCGGGGATCGCGATTATGACTGGTCTGGCATGGCCACTATTGCAGGCGCGAAACGCGCTCGCGTCTGATGCGCCAACGCAGGCCTATAGTGCGAAATATGAAACCGAACCGTGGTCGGAAGAACGGGTTGCTGAATTAACCTCACAAGGGCGGGCTGTGTTTGTCGATTTTACAGCTGAATGGTGCGTGACCTGCCAAGCCAACAAGCTGCAAACACTTCAAACGGACGCCGTATCGCGCGCATTTGATGAGGCAAATGTTGCTTTTCTGGTCGCCGATTTCACCAATGGCGACACGTCGATCGCGACGGAGTTGCAAAAACACAATCGCGCCGGCGTGCCGATGTATCTCTGGTACGCGCCTGGTGAAACGCAACCTGAATTGCTCCCGGAATTGTTATCCATCGATTTGGTGACAGGCCTTGTCGAAGCTTCGCGCTAAGATAGGTTAGCCGGATTGGGTTTGGTATAGGAAGAAGATGCTATGAAAACGATTACGCGCCGTAATATTGGTCTGGCTGCTGGCATGGCGACCGCTGTCGCGCTGACGGCTGGTTCGATGATCGCCTTCACCGCAAATGCTGCGCCGATCAGCGGCGAGGCCGCGCCGGGTTTCGCGAATGCGACAACAGCCAGCGGAGATCTCATCTCTCTGGCAGACTTTGCAGACCAGACCGTGGTCCTGGAATGGACCAATCATGACTGTCCCTTCGTCAAGAAACATTATGCCGAGCCAGTCAAAAACATGCAGACACTGCAGTCTGATGCAACGGATGGGGAGATTGTCTGGATTCAGGTGATCTCATCGGCGCCTGGCACCCAGGGCCATTTGGAAGCGGATGCTGCCATGGCTAAAAATGCCGAGCGCGAAGCGGTCCCGAGTTATACGATACTGGATCCGAGCGGCGACCTTGGGCGCGCCTATGATGCGAAAACCACGCCTCATATGTATGTGATCGACCCGGCTGGCACGCTCGCTTACCAGGGCGCCATTGATTCCATCCGGTCGACGAAAGTCAGTGATATTGCGGTGGCGACCAATTATGTGACCGCGGCGCTGACGGCAGTTGCCAGCGGCGCATCGCCCGAAGTGGCGAGCGCAAAGCCATATGGGTGCTCGGTAAAATACAAATAGGACAAGGCCGTTCCTCAAGTGCGGACCTTCAAATGCCCGAATTTTGCGTGGCAACCTTACCAATTGTTCGCGAAAACGTGACTTGCGTCACGCCTGCGACGCAGCCTATCTGCATGTCACTTGTTTGAAGGACGTCTGGAGACTGTCAGTTTGACCAGCCTCATTGATCAGCATCTCGGGAAGCGGATCGCCGCAGCGCGCGAGCAATTGGGGATTGAGTTCGACCGATTATCAGACGTGGTCGATGTTCCGGTTGAGCGCCTGATGGCATTTGAGCAAGGCTCGACACGTATCCCTGCCGCGTCACTTTCAAAGCTTGCAAAGGCCCTTGGCGTGACGCCGCGTTGGTTCTTTCATGGCTTGCCAGGTCAGGACGCGTTTGATCGTACTGGATGAACTCGCCCATTGGTTGAGTAAATGTCGCTCGATCATGGGACAGAAGAAATTTCAAAATTGTTCTACTAGTACAGATTCGCAAGACTCGGGGCTTCATCATTTCTACTGTATTTGACATTCGAACACGCGCAGAGATTCGCAGCAATCAGCAAAAGAATGAGCTGAAGAGCATTGCGGATCATCTTGAAATCCTGCGCGCTACCGCCCCGCAAAACCCGGCAATGACACCTGAGACTTCGGCGGAATTGGAAGAAAGCCTGGCACTCGCAGAAGCCGCATTGCGACGCGCCAGTGCAGAGCTTTTGCTGGCCCAAGAATAGCGCGCTCGGCCGCGCGAAGACCGCGATCCGCTCAAAGCACGGATTTATAACGCTTCCAATTCTTGGTTGTATGCCCTTGCCGAAACGCCGCGCGTTCACCTATGCTGCAAAAAAAGAAGTTCCTCAAATTCAAGAAGGAACGGGGAGGGTGACAAATGGCTTTGGTATCCGCACCAGGCGTCGAGGACTATGATATAGAGAAGTCATCTGGCTCAGGATTGACCGAAGACTTTGATTTTGGGCGATTTGCGGCGGCGATTTCTGCAGCGCCCACAGGTGAAGCCGTCTGGGAAATCATCGACTCGATTTGTGAAAAAGCGAATGTTGATGGGGTCTGTTGTCGCTGCTTCCCAAGCGAAGCGGCAGCAGAGCAGACCATCTTTTTCTCGACCACGTCAAAGTTCAGCCCGGAACTCGGGCAAGCGCTCGAGCGCGCGCCCGGTTATCTTGACGCTTTCCTGCATGCAGCGGTGCGCACAACCAATCCCTTCCTATGGTCGGATATGGACAACATCCTGGAGTCCCGATCACCGCAATTACATTATTTTCGAGACCATATTTCGAGCTTCGGAACCGGGGTCGTGGTGCCGGTCTATGGCCCTTTGTTCCGCAATGGCTATTTCTGCTATCATTCTTATGATGATCGCACGGTGACAAAAATGGACATGATGGTGCTCCATTCGATCTCGCAGACCGCCTATCTGAAGTTGCTCGATATCATGTACAAATCTGCGGACCGGGAGCGAACCTTGTCGGGTCGTGAGCTGGAAGCAATCAACATGATTGCGCGTGGAAAAAGCAATCCGGAGGTCGCTGAAGCGATGTCGGTGTCTGTGAACACCATCAATACTTTGCTCAGAAGAATTTTTGAGAAGCTGGATGTCTCGGATCGCGTCAGCGCCGTGATGCGCGCTTATGCGCTCGGCTATATCGCTTAACCCAAGAGAAGAAAACAGCAGACCTTTCCGAGCCGGTGTCAGCTTGGTCGAAGGACTCACTCTACTTCTGAGGTTGAGCAAGCTAGGATCACCAAAGAAAGATAAATCAGGGAGTTCGCCATGAAATTGAAAACCGTCTCAGCGATAGCCGTTTTCGCCAGCCTGTCCGTCGGATGCGCAACCGCGCAGGAGGAGACGAGCACGCCGCCTCAAATCACGATGGGAAATGGTGAGGCAAACATGATCACGGTGGAAGGCCTGTCCCGCAGCGACGGCGTCACGCATTTTTCCGAGGTCCGGGTAGATGACGCGGCGGTTTCGGCTTTCCGCGCGGACTCGACGGCGATTACGTTCCCGGAAGTCGTCATCGAAAAACCTGGCTTTCTGGTCTTGCATCCCGTCATGGATGGTCGGCCCAATGGCGACATGGTGTCTGGCTTTGCTTATCTCGAAGCGGGTCAGAATGAGAATGTGACCATCCGAATTGATCATCCGGCAGACATCGGAAGCAAATTTCTGGTCATGTTACACAGCGATGTCGATAATGATCGTGTGCTCGATTTTGTCTTTGTCGAAGATGGCATCAATGTCGAAGACACCGCCGTGTTCGAGGGCACGCACATGATTGCTCACATCATCGCTGTTCCGGAGTAAGGCCGTGCAGCTTTCCCAACACACACCGGTCATTGTCACAGGCGGGGCCTCTGGCCTTGGACGTGCGACGGCGGAAGGGTTTGCCGCAGCCGGCGCTCCGGTCGCGATTTTCGACATTAATGAGGAGGCCGGTCAGGAGGTCGCCTCAGCGATCGGTGGCTCGTTTCACAAGGTCAATATTCTGGACGAGGACTCGGTGGTCGCCGGGTTCGCAGCCGCCCGCGCGGCACAAGGTCAGGAACGGATTTGCGTCCATTGCGCGATGGCGTCAACGCGGGGCAAGACCCTGGCTTATGACAAGCAGGCTGGCGGCTATAAAAAACTCGACACCGACACGTATGCGCAAGGTGTTGCCGGTGTTCTGGTTGCCTCGTTTCGTGTCGCGTCGCACGCCGCGCTCGGCATGTCCGCACTCGATCCGATGGAAGACGGTGAGCGCGGCTGTATCACCATGACCGCTTCGGTGGCGGCCCAGGATGCGCAAATCGGGCAAGTGGTTTACGGGTCAGCAAAAGCTGGCGTGAATGGTCTGGTTCTGCCGATGGCGCGAGATTTGATGAATGTCGGCATTCGCGTGAACTCAATCATGCCAGGCATATTCGCGACGCCGCTCATGCTGGGCGCGCCGCAACCTGTCTTGGACAGCCTCGCGGCATCCGTGCCGTTCCCCAAACGATTGGGCAAGCCCGAGGAATTTGCCTCGCTCGCCATGGAATTGGCCCGTAATGGCTATTTCAATGGGCAGTGTTTGCGGCTCGACGGGGCGATCCGGATGGCCCCGCGATAAGCATCTTCTCGGCTATTCACACGATACGGGTCGCGCCGGCTGTGATTATTATTTAAATTAAATCAATCTGTTGAGCGAGCTGTGCGTCCTGCGAACTGCTCAAGGTTAACAGAAATTCAGCTACCGTTCATCTTCGCGCCCCGATACCGAGGCGCGGATTGAGCATCGTTCTTGTGTCACGCACGCACGCTGGCAAGTGGGATATTGTCAGCATGATAGCGTCGACATTGGATCTGCTCCATCCGCAAAACAAAGGGGTAAAAAATGAAAAAGTATCTTTGTGTATCGGTCGCCTCCGTGGCGATCGCAATGACAGCTCATGGCCAGGCGGCGGACATGCCGCCAGACGCAGATGCCGGCGAATGCTTTGCGCGCGTTCTGGTTCCGGACACAATCGAAATTTCCACGGAACAAGTCGTCGATCGTGAAGCGACTTATGAGCTGAAACTAGTTCCAGCAGCATATGAGACAGTATCGGAGCAACGGCTTCTGAAAGAAGCGAGCACCGTCTACAAAACTGTTCCTCCGGTTTATGAAACAGTGACCGAGACGATCATCATTGAGCCAGAGCGCGAGGAGAGCATTGTCGTTCCGGCCAAGTATGAGACTTATTCAGAACGGGTTCTGATTCGAGAAGCTTACACCACCTGGAAAAAGGGTGACGGACTCTACGGACGTGACCTGGAGAATGCCACCGGCGAAACCATCGCCACCGCGACCGGCGAATTGCTGTGCCGTGTGGAAATTCCGGCGGAATATGACACGGTCACTAAGACTCGTTTGGTTTCACCCGAGACGACCGAAGTCCGCGTTATTCCCGCGGTGACAAAAACGGTCACCAAAGAAGTGGTGGTGCAACCAGCGCAAGTGATCGAAGAAACCATCCCAGCAGAGTATGAAACCGTTACGCGTCAGCAATTGGTGACCGAAGCGTTCCAAGAGCGGATCGAAATTCCGGCAACATACAAATCCGTGGAAAAGCGCGTGGTCACCAATGTTGGTGGTCTCGAGTGGCGTCAGGTCTTGTGTGAGACCAACGCAACACCGCAGACCATTCGGGATATTCAGGCGGCGCTTACAGCCGCAGGCTATGACGTGCCGGCCGACGGCGAGTTTGGTCCAGCCACTCTGGCGGCAATGGAAGCCTATCAGCGCGCCAATGGCTTGCCGATCGGGTATCTGACCATGTCGACGGTTGAGTCGCTGGGTGTGCCGCAGACCTAAGCGGACAAGCGAATTGCAAGCCTCCGAAAGAGAGGCGTGATTCGAATTCTAAAGGGGACTTTCGGGGCGATCTTCGGATCGCCCCTTTTTTTTGCGCGCGATTGGCGCGCGTCGAGCCGATCGACCGGCACTGCCCGGCGTCTGAAAATCGACGCGAAGATTGTCTTGACAGAACAGCATCATTATGAAAAATGAACACGTTCAATTAATTGTCGCGCGTGCGGCAAGTCGAGGATTTATGGCGATGCAAAAGACGCACACCCACAATCGAAAGCTGCCTCAACGGGCCCGGGTCGGGCGGTTTCTGGAAACCTGGCTGGGGGCGCCCATTAACGGTCTGGAATTTGTGTTGCAATGGGTAATGGTCAAACCGTTGCGCTGGTTCTGGCGGCACCTCGACAGCTGGTCCTATAAGCTTGAAGGCACTTTGTTGCGCCAGATTCTGTCGCACACCATCTTCCCCTTTACGTTGATCCTGTCCGTCATTGTCGGCCTCAAACTGGTCGAGAATGGGATTACCAGCCTGACCCTGCTCGGCTTTGTGTTGCTACCAATCATTTATGGTCTCTATTGCGCCCCGTTGGAGCGGTTGATGCCGTATAGCCGCAAATGGCTGGAAGGCGGCAATGACAGCGCCGTTGATATTATCATGTATTTTTCCGGTGCATTCTGGAGCGGCATTTCCGGTCTGATTGTCAGCGCCCTGTTCATTGTCGGCATGGTCGAAGCGCTCGAACCCTATGGCCATGACCTCTGGCCCGATCAGTGGAACCCGGTCGTGCAGGTGGCGATGTTCATCCTGATCAAGGACTTCTTCCGCTATTGGTTCCACCGCGCGCTGCACGAGATTCCTGCGCTGTGGCGCATTCATGCCGCGCACCATTCGGTCGAGCGCCTGTACTGGCTGAATGGCATTCGTGCGCATCCGCTGGAAATCATCAGCCAGGCGATCTTCTATGCCATCCCACTGGCGCTGGTGCAGCCGACCGCAGAGATCGCGCTGGTGGCGATTATTCTGCAGCTCAGCATCGGGATTTTCCAGCACTCGAACATCGATCTTAATCTCGGATGGTGGGAATATATTTTCTCGATTGGCGACAATCACCGCTATCATCATTATCCCGATAAAGGCATTGGCGATTCCAATTATGGCGGCGAGCTGATCATCTATGACATCCTGTTCGGCACCTTCCACAATCCGCGTGATGAGCGCCCGCATGACAATATTGGGATTGGAACGGCGCCGGAATATCCGCTGACCGTCGCGGGGCTCTATATCGCGCCCTTCCTGCCGAACCAGAAGACGGTGTTTGCCCGGGATGAGGACTCTGAGGCCGTTGCCAGCACAGACGGGCCGCGATTGCAGCCAGCAGAGTGATGGGTTGGTTTGGGGGCGTCGCGCGGACAAGGCGGATGCGTGAGGCTAACCTGGCTCTAGACGTTCAAAAACTCGGCTGATGCCAGCGTAAGCTGGGGTCCATGGCTTGAACGCGCCGAAAGCGATGAGAGAAAATGCGGGCCGCAGACCCCAGCTCACACTGGCGTCTAAGGCGGGAAAGGTTGCGCGCTCGAGCCAACCGGGACAAAGCTGATCAATGTCATCTGGCTTGTACGCCTGGACATGCATGCCGTTCACATGCGGTTTCTGGCTCATGCCTTCAAAATAGCGGACCCAGGCGCGGCCATATTTGTCTGGAATGACAAAGGCGCGGCGCCCGGTTTCGTCTTGCCAGCGATCGACCCGCCACAATTGAAAGAACAGGATCGGCCAGACATAGATGGCGACCTGGTGATAATGCGGCAGATGAAAGCGGTGAGTGATCATGATGGGCACCGTACGGCGCGCTGTATCCCGTCGGATCCAGGTCCCGCTCTTGCCCGCGAATGCGGGGATCCCTGGCGATCTCGGAGGGGATTTGCGGCGACAGATCCGCGCCTGCGCGGGGATGAGCGGACGCCAATCGGACGCCCCGAAACTCACATCAACGCTCCGCCCAGCGGGTCTGGGCAGCCCATCATGGGTCCGTACCTCGAAGACCGGGCGTGAAACCATCGTTCCCGATCTTGTTGCAAGATCACGTGCTGGACCCTCGGGACAAGCCCGAGGGAGCGTTAAGGAGAGGATCAGTCGCCGTAAAACCTTACCGCTTGTAGAGCGCAGGTTGTTGAGTAATTACATCCGAGGAGCACCCCTCATCCCACGGGAACAGTCCTTGCTGTGCGCCAGGCCAAACGATTTGGAACACTTCGGGGCTGCCTTTGTTTCCCTGGTCGTGCCAGTACCATTCAGAGGATAACGCATACTCTTCGAACAGATCTTCATGCGTGCAACGAAAGCCATAGCAGCGATAATCACCGCCCAGCAGTCCATCCCAAATTTGTCCGTGAGTTACCGTTTGACCGCCTTCAATTTGCCGGAAGACTTCCCAGAGCATCGAATGCATAAGCTCACGCTTCAACCCGAATATAATAAATTCAGGGGCGGAAAGCGTTTTGGGAAACCCAACGGTGTAAGAAAAGTTGGGTGCCTCGCCTTCGGGATCGAAAACAGATTGGCAAAACCAACCGTGTTCGTCGACATTATCGCGGACATCTTGCCGCCATTCTTCCTTGTCGCGCATGCTCACGCTAATGCGCCTCCGCCCAATTCCTTCCGGTGTCGGCTTCGACGACCAGCGGCACACTCAAGGTCAGCGCCGGCAATGGCGCGCGTTCCATGGTTGTCCGGACCACTTCGATGGTTTGTTCGGCTTCTGCCTCAGGCGCTTCGAAGATCAATTCATCATGCACTTGCAACAGCATCCTGGCTTGTAGCCCGGCTTTTTCCAAAGCGTCCGGCATCTGGATCATGGCGCGTTTGATAATGTCGGCGGCTGAGCCCTGGATTGGCGCATTGATCGCCTGGCGCTCAGCAAAGCCGCGCTGCGGCCCCTTGGCCTTGATGCCTTTCAGATGCAGGACGCGGCCGAATATGGTTTCGACTTGCTCATGTTCAGCCGCATATTTCTTGGTCTCGTCCATATAGGCTTTGATGCCCGGGAAGCGTTTGAAATAGGTCTTGATATAGGCGCTGGCTTCGTCACGCGGAATGGACAATTGGCGTGCCAGACCGAAGCCGGAAATGCCATAGATGATGCCAAAATTGATCGCCTTGGCGCGGCGGCGGATCATCGGATCCATGCCCTCAATCGGCACATCGAACATTTCGCTGGCCGTCATGGCGTGAATATCAAGCCCGTCATGAAAGGCGTCTTTGAGCGTATCAATACCGGCAATATGCGCCAGCAGGCGCAATTCGATCTGGCTATAGTCGGCGCTGATCAGAACATTGCCAGGCTCTGGGATGAAGGCCTCGCGGATCTTGCGGCCTTCTTCGGTGCGGATCGGGATGTTCTGCAAGTTCGGGTCGTTCGAGGACAATCGCCCGGTCTGAGCGCCGGTCATGCCGTAATTGGTGTGCACCCGGCCAGTCCGCGGGCTGATCTGCTGTTGCAGGGTTTCGGTATAGGTCGAGCGCAATTTCGAGACGGTGCGCCAATTGATCACCGCGCGGGGCAGGTCATGGCCTTCGGCCGCCAGGTCTTCGAGGATATCTGCGCCGGTCTGCCAGGCGCCGGTCTTGGTCTTTTTGCCGCCTTCAAGGCCCATCTCGTCGAACAGGATTTCGCCGAGCTGTTTGGGACTGCCGAGATTGAACTCGCGCCCGGCCAGCTCATAGGCTTCGGCTTCATAACGGGCCATGGACTGGCTGAAATCCGAAGACAGGCGTGAAAGATGATCTCTATCGGCCTTGATGCCGTGCGCTTCCATGTCGGAGAGCACCTGCACCAGTGGACGCTCAAGGGTTTCATAGACGGTGGTCACGCGTTCCTTGTGCAGGCGTGCTTTGCTGTCGAGCCAGAGCCGCAGCGTGATGTCGGCATCTTCGGCTGCATATTCGGTGGCGCGATCCAGGGGCACGCGGTCAAAAGTAATCTGTTTCTTGCCGGTGCCGCAGACATCCTTGAAGCTGAGCGGCGTGTGGTGGAAATAACGTTCCGACAATTCGTCCATGCCGTGATTGTGCATCCCGGCATGCATGACAAAGCTCAGCAGCATCGTGTCATCAATCGGCGCCGCGCGGATGCCATAACGCGCGAGCACTGTGACATCATATTTGAAATTATGCCCGATCTTGAGCACGGAATCGTCCTCGAACAGGGTTTTCAGCGCCGCCAGTGCTTTATCCTGATTGATCTGGCGTGGTGGATCTGCGCCAAACATATCGCCTGACGCGGCCGCAGGATCGCTGTCCGGGTCAACATGCGCCAGCGGGATGTAACAGGCTTCGCCGGGCGTGAGCGCGAGCGAAACGCCGACCAGGCCCGCTTCATGGGCGTCGAGCGCATCGGTCTCCGTATCTACTGCAACAAAGCCCTGGGCGGTGGCGCGCGCAATCCAGTCTTCCAATGTGTCAAAATCGCGGACGCAAACATAGGTGCTGCGATCAATCTGAACCGGCTCGTCTTCGGTCGCTTCTTCCAGGGCGCCTTCGAGTTCAAGCGTCTCGCGCACACGCCGTGTGATCGTTCGAAACTCCATGCGCTCGAGGAAGTCGAGTAACGTCTTGGGATCCGGATCAGCGACCGCCAGGTCTTCCATCGGCACGTCAACTGGAACATCCGTCTTCAAGGTCACCAGGTCGCGCGACATACGGATTTGATCGGCATTGTCGATCAGGGTCTGCCGGCGCTTGGGCTGTTTTATTTCTTCGGCCCGCGCCAGCAGCGTATCGAGATCGCCATACTCTGTGATCAGCGTTGCGGCGGTTTTGACACCAATGCCGGGCGCGCCCGGAATATTGTCCACGCTATCGCCTGCCAGCGACTGGATATCGATCACCTTGTCCGGCCCGACCCCGAATTTTTCGACGACCTGATCATGTCCGATATGCTTGTTCTTCATCGTGTCGAGCATGGAGATCTTGTCGGTCACGAGTTGCATCAAATCCTTGTCTGAAGAAACAATGGTCACCCGGGCGCCTTTGGCTTCGGCCTGGCGGGCATAAGTCGCCATCAAGTCATCGGCTTCATAGCCTTCCAATTCCAACGCATGGGTATGAAACGCGATCGCGGCTTCGCGGACGAGCGGGAATTGCGGGCGCAGATCTTCCGGCGGTTCGGACCTGTTGGCCTTATACTCCGGGAACATCTCATTGCGGAATGTGTATGAAGACTTGTCGAACACGCAGGCAAAATGCGTCGGACGATCGTCGCCTTTCAAATCCTCCAGCAGCTTCCAGAGCATATTGCAAAACCCTGACACGGCGCCGACGGGTAGGCCATCAGAGGCACGGGTCAGTGGCGGCAGCGCGTGATAAGCGCGGAAGATGTAGGCACTCGCATCGATCAAATAGAGGTGGCTGTCAGAGTTGATCGGGGCGCTCGGCATGCTCGTATCCTTCTTTGTGGCACGAGTATTAGCGATGAGTCGGAGCGGTGGGTAGGGGGTGCGCTTACGCTTGCTGAGTGAATTCGTAGAATTTCTTGGTGAGATTCTGATATCTGAGCTCGCGCAAGGGCAGCCCGACCAGCGCGCCGGGGGGCATGCCGAACTGATCACGAACCGCGCGGTTAAAGCTGGAATTAGACGAAAACCCCCAGCGTTCTGCCGCGCTGCTGATCGCGCCGCGGACGTTTGGGGTGCCGGCAATATCGAGAACAGCCCGAAAGACGCGTCTCTGCTTTATGAAGTTTCTGACCCCGCCATCGCGTTCAAACATGCGAAACAGCGACGCCCGCGAGACACCGAAATTCTTTAGGATGAGCGTCGAAGACAAATCCGGATGGTCGAGATTGCGTTCGACATAAGTGCGGATCAGATCAGCAAGCGCGTCTCTGGCCTGCCGACGCACATCGCCGTCTCTAGGATCCGTCTGCAATGCTGTCTTCAGGCAGGCCAATAAGCGATCCAGAGCGACAAGATTGATCTGATCGTGCGCCAGAATATCCTGAAACACACGACAAAAGGCCTGATTGAGCAGCGCCCCCAAAACCCGATGATTTGAGAACCGAATAAACGGTGCATGTCGATCAGGATGATATCCGATCCGGTCTTTCGGAATGAAGACGCCGTGCACGGCGTTGGCAAATTGCAGACAGTTTACGCGCCGCTCCTGATCCATGAGATAGACTTGGTCCGGGTCGCGGTCGATGTTCAGATCGCCCATCACGCCTCGGATTCCGCCATAGACGTAGCGATGGATGAAAACCAGGCCGGCGCCATTCTCAGCCTGGGCCCTGGATCTCCCAACGGCCGAAGGATCCTGTTTGATGCTGACAAACATCAAGCCGCCCGCAAACCAATTCTGGGTCCGGTAAACGCCGGAATTGTGCGGCGCGTGCAACGGCGTCATATCGTACATCACGGCTGCGCGTTCGCGCATGAATTCCGGCGGCCCCTCGCCAATCAGGATTTGCGAAGGGTCGATCGCGATCGGCACCGTATGATCGATCGATTCGCGCATGGATAGGGTTTGACCTCGATGACAACTCGACTGTTTTGGGACGATATAGCAATTTCGAGGAAACCGGAAATTGGTCCGCATGGGATGATTGTTTCATCGCCTCTCCCAGCATCGAGCTGAAACCGGCATATGCGGGATGATCCGGTGGCAGATAGTGCTGGACAGCGTATCGACGGGGTCGCTAATTCTCGTTTGTGAAAACCTATTTCTCCCCCGGCACAGCGCTTGCCATCGTCGTCGCCAATATGGTCGGAACCGGCGTGTTCACCAGTCTCGGCTTTCAATTGGTGACTCTGCAATCGGGGTTCGCGCTGATCATGTTATGGGTTGTTGGCGGTGTGGTCGCGATCTGCGGCGCCTTGTCCTATGCGGAACTCGGCGCGGCGCTGCCGCGGTCTGGCGGTGAGTATAATTTCCTCGGCAAGATCTATCATCCTGGCGCCGGGTTCGTGTCAGGTTGGGTGTCATCGACGGTTGGATTCTCGGCGCCGGTGGCGCTCGCCGCCATGACGTTCGGCGCCTATACGACGTCCTCCTTGCTGCCGGATGCCTCTGATCAGATGACCCACTGGACGGAACGCGGCCTGGCCATCGGGCTGATTCTGATCCTGACCATGATCCATACCCGTCAGCGCGAAACCAGTGGTGCGTTTCAGACCCTGTTCACGCTGATCAAGGTCGCGGTCATTCTCGGCATCAGTGTGGCCGGACTGGTATGGGTCACAGCGTTTCAGCCGGTTAGCTTGCTGCCACAGGCAGGCGATGGCGCGGCGCTGACATCCGGCGCTTTTGCGGTCTCTCTGATCTATGTCAGCTATGCCTATACCGGCTGGAATGTCGCGACCTATTTAACCGATGAGCTGGCGCACCCGCAGCGGAGCTTGCCGCGCGTCCTGTTCGCCGGCGCGTTCGGGGTCATGTTGCTGTATATTCTGCTAAATGCGGTGTTCTTGCTGACGACGCCGATGGCACAAATGGTCGGCGAAGTGGAAGTCGGCGTGATCGCGGCGCGACATGTCTTCGGCCAGACCGGGGCGATGTTGACGGGTGCGGTCCTTGGGGTGCTGCTCATCTCGACCGTATCGGCGATGACGATTGCCGGGCCGCGCGTCTTGCAGGTTGTCGGACAAGATATTCCACCGCTGCGCTTTCTCGCCCGGTCAAATGCAGATGGGATGCCGACGACGGCTGTCCGCGTGCAGTCAGGTCTGGCGCTGATTTTCGTTGCGACGGCGACGTTTGATCAAGTTCTGGTTTTCGCAGGATTTACGCTCGCCCTGAACAGTCTGTTCGCGGTCGGCGGGCTGTTTGTCTTGCGCCTGCGGCAACCCGATTTGCCGCGCCCCTTCAAAGTGCCCTTGTATCCTGTCCTGCCGCTCATCTATTTGGCGCTGACCGTGTGGACGTTGGCATATGTCGCGCTGGAACGGCCACAGGAAGTCGCGGTCAGCGCAGCCCTCATCATCTCAGGCCTGATCTTCTATCTGATCACGCGTCGGCGCCATGACGCAGCGGCTTAAAGACCCGCAATCATGTCCTGGAAGGCATTGATACGGGGAACAATTTCAGCTTCGAAGCGGCGGCCATTGAACACGCCATAATGCCCAACGCCGGGTTGGACATAATCTGTCTGCATCCGTGTCGGGAGGCCCGTACACAGATCATGTGCGGCCTGGGTCTGGCCAATGCCGGAAATGTCGTCTTTCTCGCCTTCCACCGTCATCAGACCCACAGCGTCAATCGCGCCGGGTTTGACCAGGCGCTCGCCGCGATACCGGAACGTGCCGCGCGCCAGGCGGTGTTCGCGAAAAACGCGCCGAATGGTCTGCAGGTAGAATTCTTCGGTCAGATCCAGGACAGCGAGATATTCATCATAGAAAACGCGGTGTTTCTCAGCACTGTCTTCATCGCCCTCAACCAGGTGATCAAAGAAACGCGCCTGCGCATCGACATGGCGATCCCAATTCATATGCATGAAGCTCGTCAATTGAACAAAGCCGGGATAGACCCGTCGCATCATGCCGGGCCACGGGGCTGGGACCGTGTAGATCATCTTGTCGCGAAACCACTCAAAACTACGCTCTTCCGCCAGCAGATTGGGAACCGTCGGCGATTTTCGAGCATCGATCGGAGAGCCCATAAATGTCATAGTCGCGGGCAGGGCCGGGTCTTGATCTTCCGACATCATAGAAATCGCCGCGAGGACTGCCGGCCCAGGCTGGCAAACCGCTACAACGTGTGCGCCGGGGCCAATATGCTGCAAAGCCGACCGGACATGATCAATGTAATCGTCAAGGTCGAACCGGCCAAACCAGACTGGCGCCATTTTGGCGTCGGTCCAATCTGTGATGTAAACCTCATGGGTCGGCAAAAAAGCTTCGACTGTGCCACGCAACAGGGTCGCGAAATGCCCTGAAAGCGGGGCGCAGATCAATAGGCGAGGCCGGTCTTTCGGCGCCCCTTCGGTGGCAAAGTGCACCAGGTTGCACCAGGCGGTTGACCAGGTGGTGACGGGCGTCACCGGACAGGTTTTGCCGCCAATTTCCGTGCTCGCGATTTGCCATTCCGGTTTGCCGTAATACCGCGTCGCGCGCTCGAATACGCTGCTGGCGGCGTGCGCGGACCGTCCAAAACTTGTGTTCGCAAAGGGATTGAGTGGGTTTTCGAGCGCTTGCATGGTGCCTTTGGCAAGCAAGCGCATAGGCGCTAGTGCGGCGCGATTCATTTCCACAAGCGTGTACAGCATAGGTTCTCAATCTCGTCTTTGGTGCAGTGCAACATAAGTCAGACCATTGGTAAAGTCAGTCTAATCAGGTCGATGACATGCGCTGGCTGCAGGATTCGCGCCGGTTATCGTCTCGCATCAGGCGATGGAAGTCTTAACCAATTGTGAAGTGTTTCAACCCCAGGTTTATTTGATGGATGAGCTAGAGCTGCCGCTGACGCAATCTGTTGCCTTTGAACGCACCTGCGAAAAGCTCGGGGTTAACGTCCTGCGTGTCTCGCATGCGGGGGGAACCTGTCTCGTACAATCGCGCCGTTTGCCGGTGATCGGAGCGTTTCATTTGATCTCGCGCGGGCCGGTGCTGGGCGGGGAGTCGGCAAATCGTATTCTCAACGACATCAGACAAAGGCTCAAAGGGGCGCTGGTGGTGAATGCCGCGGATGATCAGACCCCGGTCGGTGGGGTGAAAATCGCCAAAGGTGCAGAGGTTTCGAGTGTCTGTCTCGAGGCCCCTGATGTGATGCGGCAGCGATTGCATCAAAAGTGGCGAAATCAGCTCAAGAAATCAGAAGCATCGCCGCTCATCATCCTTGATCAGCCATTGGACCCGCTTCGGCACAAATGGTTCCTTGAGGCTGAAACCGCGCAACAAAAGTCACAGCGTTACAAATCCTATCCAGCTGGTTTTCTACTGGCTTATGCGGCGGCGAATAAGGGTCAAGCGCGCCTCTATACAGCGATGCTGAATGATCGGCCTGTGGCCGGGATGCTGGCTTTGCGACATGGCCGAATGGCGACGTATCAGGCCGGCGTCACAACGCCAGAAGGGCGCCAGCATTGCGCGCACAATCTGCTTCTGTGGACCATGATGTGCGATTTGCAGCGTCGTCGCACGACTCGACTGGATCTGGGACGTTCAGATCTGTCTCCCGGTTTGGCGCATTTCAAGCGTGGCTGCGGCGCGCGAACCAAACGCCTGGCCGGAAGTTTTCTGTATCATCATTGGTTTGCGCCCAAGGAACGGCCAGACTCCCAAGCGACGACCACCAGTAACGTGCCGGTAGAGGCTTAGTCGCAGTCCTGACACCCTAACAGTAATTTCATTCAGATTTCCCCGAAATTCGTAACGAAGTTCCGGGACAAATGCAGTGTTTTGGCAGGACAACCTGCTTATCTCGGCTTGTGTTAGAGGGGAAACCGGGTAAGCGCGCGCCGATGACTTTTGATCTTGATAAAAAAAGTGCCGGGCAAGACGGCCACTGCTTCCGGGTTGGCAATTATTCTTTGCAGACCAACCGGTCCTGTGCCGATGCGCGAGACCATCTCGGGCTTTCGCAGCGCGAAGTTGAATTGATGCTTTGGGTCTGCAGCGGCTTGACCAAGAATCAGATCGCTGAGCGCATGGGCGTGTCACCCGCCACAGTGGATACGTTTCGGCGTCGCGCCTATGTGAAACTCGGCGTTGGGACCAGCGCCGCTGCAGCCGCAATTCTTTCGGCATTTCTCGCTGGAACAGAGGTTAACGCCGAGACCCTGGCATCCGCCACCTAATTCAAGTGTTTTGCCAAACACTGAGCGATATAGTCTGGATCGGCGTCGGCCTCGGCGAAGAAGGTCCGCAACTGCCAGTTTTCGTCCATCAGATATAATAGCGATGTGTGATCCATCGTATATTCAGCCAGACTGTCTGGCGTCTCGATCCGCTCATACTGGGCGATGAAGGCGTCAGCTGCGGCGGCGATTTCTTCTTCCGTGCCCGTCAATCCGACCAAATTATCGGGAAAAGCGGACGTTGCCACATAGGCGGCCAGAGCTTCCGGTGTATCGCGCTCCGGATCCACCGTGATGAGCAAGGTCTGCGGCGGGTCGATGTTGTCCGGGAGCGCGTCATAGGCCCGATTGACCGCGACCAATGTTCCGGGACAAATATCCGGGCAGAATGTGAAGCCAAAATAAATCAGAGTTGGAGCGCCCTTGTAAGTGCCTTCGGTCACCCGTTCACCGGTGTGTGAGACCAGGCTGATCGGGCCGCCAATGGTGTCATAGGCCCGGGTCAGACACCCCGCATCTGCGCCGCCGGCGGTGGCTTCCTGAGCTGGCGGGGTGCATGCGGCGAGCGCGACGCTGGCCAGCGCGACGTATAGAGTGTGTGAGAGTTTCATTCGGGCGATATGGCATATTTGCGGAATATGATAAGGGGCCGTGACGCCGCACTCGGAGGGCTGGCTTGGAAGATTTAAACGCGACTCGCGCCGGCATGGACGAAGCCCTGGTCAGCTTGCTGCCCGAGGGTCTGACCAATGTCGGTGCCGCACAAGGGCGAACGCGGTTGGCAACGTTGATGACGTTGCGCTGGCTCGCCGTGGCTGGGCAGACCTTGGCGGTTCTGTTCGTGCATTTTGGCTTGGGATTCAGCTTGCCCTTGGGCCTGTGCCTCGCTGTGATTGCTGCTTCGGCATGGCTGAATGTGTTCCTGTCCTTCGCGGCGGTGGGGCCGCAATTGCTGAAAGGCTGGGAAGCGGCACTGCAGATTGGATTCGATGTCGTGCAACTCGGCCTGTTGATCAGTCTGACGGGTGGTTTGTCCAATCCATTCCTGTTGTTCCTGATCGCGCCGGTGACAGTGGCGGCGTCGAGTTTGCGGCCGCGCTACACCGCTTTGATTTCAATCCTGGCCATCGGATTTGCCGCGACGATGCCGATTTTTGCTTACGAGTTACCTTGGAGGGAAGGGGAGTCGCTTGTTTTTCCTCAACTTTTTGAGGGTGGGCATTTTGCGGCGCTGTGCATCGGTATTGTCTTCTTCGCACTGTCCGCACAACGCGTGAATGAAGATGAAGCGAAGATGGTGCGGGCGCTCGATGCTGCCGCGGTGGTCATGTCGCGCGAACAGAGATTGTCGGCGCTGGGGGCCATGTCGGCGATGACCGCGCATGAGCTCGGCACGCCGCTGGCCACCATTCACCTCGTCGCAAAAGAACTTCAAACCATGCTGCCGGAAGACAGCCCGCATCTGGAAGACGCCACCCTGTTGGCAGAGCAAGCCGAGCGCTGTCGGGATATTTTGCAGCGGCTCGGACGCGCGCGCGAAGCCAGTGACATCGTGCACGCACGTATGCCGATCAGTGCTTTGGTCGAAGAAGCCGCCGCCCCGCATAAAGGCCTCGGGGTTGCGGTGCGCGTGACTTACGAAGCCGGTGAAGGGGGCGAAGCGAAAGTTCCAACCATTCGTCGCAGTCCTGAAATTCTGCACGCGCTTGGCGCATTCATTGAGAATGCCGTGAGCTTTGCCGACTCTGAAGTGCGCGTCGTCGCCAATTGGACCGAAGCGCAATTTATCGTGACGGTGCGTGACGATGGGCCAGGATTCGCAGCCGAAGTGATGCCAAAACTCGGTGAACCCTATGTGTCGCAGCGCGGCGAAGCGCAGCTTGGGGGCGGCGATATGGGATTGGGCTTCTTCATTGCCAAAACCCTGATCGAACGCACAGGCGGCCGGATTGCGACACGCAACCGCGCGGCACCTCGTCACGGGGCCATTGTTCAGGCAGTATGGCCTAGAACTGAATTACAGCCTTTGGACAATACGGAAAATAACCTAGATTAGGGGCTGAAGGAGCTAGAAATGGAATCCCCAGTTACAGTAAAACTGCATGAAAGCCTAAAAGATGTTGAGGACCGGACCTGTCTGGTGCTTGATGATGATGGACCATTTCTGCAACGCCTGGCGCGCGCGTTGACGCAGCGAGGGTTTTTGGTCTCTGCCACATCGAAAGTGTCTGAAGCTCGCGATATTGCACGGCTTAATCCACCGGCTTTTGCGGTTCTTGATTTGCGACTGGAAGATGGTTCCGGCCTGGATGTCGTCGAAGTTCTGCACAGATATCGCCCAGACGCCCGCGCGGTCATATTGACCGGGTATGGCGCCATTGCGACGGCCGTGGCCGCGGTCAAGGCCGGTGCCGTGGATTATCTCGCAAAGCCAGCCGATGTCGAAGATATCGTGCGCGCTTTGGTGAATTCCGGGGACGGCCTGCCGGCACCTCCGGAAAACCCGATGTCTGCGGATCGTGTGCGCTGGGAACATATTCAGCGCGTTTATGAGCTTTGTGGCCACAATGTCTCCGAAACGGCGCGGCGGCTGAATATGCACAGACGCACGCTGCAGCGTATCTTGGCGAAGCGGGCGCCACGTTAGCGCTGGACAGCTCCAAATCTGCCCCTAATCTCTGTTCTAACAAGATTAGAGCGGGGCTCCGGGAATGTTCAGCCACATCACGCTTGGCACCAATGATTGGCCCCGCGCGCAGACTTTTTATCGCGCCTGTGTGCGGGACCTGGACGGCGATAGATTGCAAGCGGTCTGTCACGCGTCGGAAGCTTAATCGATGATGACTATGCCACCTCACGCCCTCGGACAAAAAATGTCGACTTTGGACGGCATCAAGCACGGCTTCTTTGGCCGCAAGGGCGGCGTCTCGACCGGCATGTATGAAAGCCTCAATATCGGGCAAGGCTCTGACGATGACGTGCAGGCCATTCGGGACAATCGTGATCGCATTCGGGATGCGCTGGGCGCCGAAAAATTGCTGTCTTGCTTTCAGGTGCACAGTGCAAAAGTCGTCGATGTGACAGCGCCATGGCACACGCGTCCGCAAGCGGATGGGATGGTGACCAGGGTTCCAGGGCTGGCGCTTTGCATTCTTTCCGCAGATTGTGTCCCTGTCCTGTTTGCGGATTCCGAAGCACAGGTGATCGGCGCCGCACATGCGGGTTGGAAAGGCGCGATCGCCGGAATATGTGAAGCCACGCTCGCGGCCATGGAAACACTTGGCGCGACGCGAGAGCGGATTACCGCTGCGATCGGGCCCGCCATTCAACAAGCCAGCTATGAAGTCGGTCCGGAATTTCGCGACACGTTTGTTGGCGAACAGGAATGGACAGATCGCCTGTTCAAAGCCGGTCGCGAGGACCGGTCGCATTTCAATCTCACCGGCTATGTAGAGGCCGTGCTGCTGCGCGAGGGCATCAGCGCTGTCGACAATATCGGCCATGACACATGTGCCATGGCAGAGGATTATTTCTCCAATCGCCGGCGTAATCATCATGGCGAAGCGGACTATGGCCGCAATGGCAGCGTCATCATGCTGGAGGCGTAAGCGCGAATGAAACTCTACGATTATCGGACAGGTCCGAACCCGCGGCGGGTTCGAATCTATCTCGCTGAAAAGGGGATCGAAGTGCCATTGGTGCAGGTCGACATCCTCAAGCGTGAGCAGAAAACACCGGAATTTCTGGCCAAGAACCCAATTGGCAGTATTCCGGTGCTCGAACTCGATGACGGTACATGTATTTCGGAATCGGTCGCGATTTGCCGCTATTTTGAGGAATTGCATCCGGAGCCGCCGCTCTTTGGCCGCTCACCCTTGCAGAAAGCCCAGATCGAAATGTGGCTTCGCCGGGTCGAGTTGAACTTCATGGTGCCGGTCGGACTGGTCTGGATCCATGGCCATCCGTTGACGGCGCGTCTGGTGAAGCAAATTCCGGACGTCGCCGAGCAAAACCGGAAGCGGACAGAGATCGGTTACAAGCTTCTGGATCAACAGCTCGCCGAAAATGAGTTCATCGCCGGCGCAGAGTATAGCGTTGCTGACGCGGTGCTCTTGGCCAGTCTGGATTTCGCGAATGGGCTCGTTGGGGTGCCGTATGATGCCGGGCTTCAGCATTTGAAACGCTGGCACGACCAAGTGTCAGCCCGGCCGAGCGCGGAGGCGTAGAATGATCAAGCTGATGACGCAGAAACGGACACTTTGGATTTTGTTCGGGCTGTTTGTCCTGGAGACGATCGGGTTTGGCATCATCATGCGGATCTGGGATTTTGCCATCATTGACGAGATGAGCGATCCGCAAAAAATAAGCGCTCATATCGCGGCCATGACGGAGCAGCAGCGCAGTGTGCATGCCTGGATGACCGCAACGCTCGACGTCGCATATCCACTCACTTATGGCCCACTTTTCGCAGGATTGGCTTGGCGCTGCTTCACGCCGCATTTTGCCATACCCGCGATCGCGGTGATCCCGACGGACTTAGCCGAAGGGTATGTTCAGGTGATGGCTCTGACCGGAGATGAGTCTTTGCTCTGGCTCAAAGCCTATCTCACACCGCTCAAACTTGGACTGTTTCTAGCCGCGATGCTGATCGCCATCGCCGCCCTTGGGATTGCTTATTGGCGGCGCAGACAAAGCTAGACCGTGCGCCGCGTCGTGATCTGTTGCGCCGTTGCCAGGCTGCGAACCTGATGCGCTTCGCCCAATATCTTTGCCTCCAGTGTGATCAATCGACGGCTGCGTGAAACGACCTTGGCTTCAATGTTGAGGGTTTCGCCTTGCGACAGGCTCAAGAATGAAACGTTCAAACTGCTTGTTCGAAACGCTTCGTGGTCTTCGATCACTGTCATTGTCGCGAGCGCGAAGACTTGATCAAACAGGGCGGCCATATACCCGCCAAACACGGTTTCATCCTGCTGCAGAAATGCCTTCTTCGGGACCCATCGCTTGCGCACCCAGCCTTGGCCCCAATCATCAATCAGCCCCAGTTGGAGCGACTGCGTGACCGGGGGCAATTGGTGCGTTCCGCGTTTCATATTCTCAAGCATCTCGGTCGCCCAGGTCATAGCGTCTCCTGTAAAAACGCCTATGATCAATGTTCAGACGGGTCTGGATACTCGCATTTCGACCCGCGCCCGACGGATGGAGAATTTCATGGAAAAACAGCGCAGAAGCCCATTGCAATCGCGCGCGCGTGCCACCCGTGATGCTATATTAACGGGGGCAGCTCAGGTTCTGGAAAAACATGGTGAGTCGGGGTTCAACACCAACCGCGTTGCCGAAAGGGCGGGCGTTTCCATCGGGTCCTTATATCAGTATTTTCGCGACAAGGATGACATTCTGGTGGGCTTGGCGCAGCGCGCGGAGCAGCAACTCTTGTCTCAGCGCAAGCTCAGCCATCGCGCTTATGAGGCCGGGGAGAGTCCGCTTAGATTGGGCATTCGTGCTTACATCAATTTGCTTCCGGACGCCCCAACCGCCAGAGAGAAGGCGCTTGAGGCGATGTTGCAACGGCGCGGTCCCCTTGGCGTGGCGAAGGAAACGGATAAACGTTTCTCGGCGTTTGATGGATTTCGATCATTATCATCGGTCGACCGCTTCATTGTTTCTCGTGCGATTACGGGGGTCGTTCAATCGGCCGTTCGCGAGCGGCGTCCCGACTTGCATTCGCGCGCCTTTGAGGACGCTTTGGTCAAACTTGCGCGTGGGTTTCTGAACGCGGCATCGTCGTCCAGCGAAGATTGAAAGGGATCGTCAAAACAAACGCCCACGACATTTATCGCGGGCGCTTGCAAATCTGAATTGGAAAAAAGGCTTTAGGCCGTAACTTTCGCACGTGGGCCAGCCGCGATCACGTCGGCATCGACATGCGCTTCATAGACTTTGAAATTCTCAATGAACATTTTAGCCAGCTTGTCCGCTTGCGCGTCATAAGCGGCTTTGTCGGTCCACGTGTCCCGCGGGTTGAGAATGGTGCTGTCGACGCCGTTCAGTGCGGTTGGAACCATAAAGCCGAATGTCTCATCCGAGCGGAACTCCGCCGCATTCAGTGATCCATCCAGGGCCGCGTTCAGCAATGCCCGTGTCGCCTTGATCGGCATCCGGTGGCCTTCGCCGTGCGCGCCGCCTGTCCAGCCGGTCGAGACCAGCCAGCAATTGACATTGTAACGATCGATCAGCTCGCCCAGCAATTTGCCATACTCGCTGGGGTGACGCGGCATGAATGGTCCGCCAAAGCAGGTCGAAAAGGTTGCCGTCGGTTCCGTCACACCTTTTTCAGTGCCGGCCACTTTCGCTGTATATCCAGACAGGAAGTGGTACATGGCCTGCGCCGGCGTCAGTTTGGCGATGGGCGGCATAACGCCAAACGCATCGCAGGTCAGCATGATCAGGTTTTTCGGTTGACCGCAGCGACCGCTGAGAGAGGCGTTCTCGATCGCCGAGATTGGGTAAGCACCGCGCGAGTTCTCGGCCAGCGAATTGTCGAAAAAATCCAGTTCGCGTGTTTCGGGGTCCATGACGACATTTTCAAGCACGGTGCCCCACATGCTGGTCGTTGCGAAGATTTCTGGTTCATTCTCTGGCGAGAGATTGATCATCTTGGCATAGCAGCCGCCTTCAAAATTGAAGAGACCGTTTTCTGACCAGCCATGCTCATCGTCGCCGATCAGGGTCCGGCTGGCATCGGCGGACAAGGTCGTCTTGCCGGTGCCCGACAGGCCAAAGAAAATGGCCGCATCATTATTGCCGCCATCATTGACGGAACAATGCATCGGCATCACGCCCTTAGTTGGCAAAATGTAATTGAGAATGGTGAAGACGGACTTCTTGGTTTCGCCAGCATAGCTGGTGCCGCCGATCAGAACCATTTTCTTCGCAAAATTCACGGCGATCACGGTGTCTGACACCGTGCCGTGCTTGGCCGGGTCGGCGCGGAAGCTCGGGCTGTTAATGATGGTGAATTCGTGTTCGAACCCCTGATATTCCTCATCTGTCGGAATCCGCAGCAAGTGGCGAATGAACAGACTGTGCCAGGCATATTCATTGACGATGCGCACGGGCGCGCGATGGTCGAGATCGGCGCCGCCAAAGAGCTGTTGCGTGTACAGGGTCTTGCCCTTCAAATGGGCTTGAAAATCGTCCCACAAGGCGTCGAACTGTGCCGGCGTCATGGACGCATTATTGTCCCACCAGACCGTGTTTTCGGTCGTTTCGTCGCGGACGGTAAATTTGTCCTTGGCCGATCGACCCGTGTGTTTTCCGGTTTTGACGAGCAAGGCCCCACCCTTGGCGACTTCGCCTTCACCGCTACGGACGGCTTGTTCATACAGACGTTCGGCGGTCCAGTTCTTGCGAACTTCACCTGCTTCTACACCAAGGTCTGCCAACTCTACATTCTGTTGAGACACGTTATTCTTCCCCTGAGCTTTTCGCGTGCGTAAGATGTGTTCGGTGGAGTTTTGGCTTCCCCACCGAAGGTGGCGATACAACTGCAAGCCTCTGGCCATTGCCACCCCCGGGGGAGAGGTAAACGCTGTCAAAACTGTTAGTCAGCGCTGTCAATTATCGATTGAGCACATTCTGCGCGAATTCTCAGCCAATCGAGCCGGTTTTGCGGGCAGATTCGCAGCGATGGCGAATCTAGTTGCGCGGGTTTCGCTTCAGCGCCCGGAGAAAATGCCGAATCGGGACAATATTTCTTAACGCCTCCGACTGTGCCGGAACCGGGTCGGCAAAAATTTCTGCGCTGAGAATGGCTGCGGCCCATGGCGCCCAGGTGAACCCGCGAGAGCCCAAACCGCCAAGGATGTACATGCCGGGCTTGCCATAGTCTCGGTGCGAGAACCGCCAGGCGGCGCGCTCCAGTCGAACGCGATCAGAGCGTAACGCCTCCGTGTCTGGCCAGGCGCCGATCACGGGCAATCGATCAGCGGTTGTTGCGCGCACGCCGGCGCGCGAGTGAACATCTGAGCCTCTGGTCTGTTGCCACCAGAACGGCGCGAGTGTTTCCAGCGCCTGATTGTTCTCAATCCGTGCCGCGTCACTGGTCTGCGGGGATGTGCCAGAATGTTGTGCAAACGTTGCCCCCCAAACGCGGAGGGTGTCACAGGCCACGGCATAAGTCCCCCCCGCAATGGCGCTTGCCGGGGCTTCTATGTCCGAATTCATCCACTCGATTTGTCCAAGCCGGCCGGTCAGGCCGATGTCGGGAAGCGAAGATTGCATATGCCAGCCACTTGCCAGAATGACGGCATCATATTGTTGGCCATTCACGGTGCGGGTCTCGGCATCAATGGTCGCAGTCGATGACCATTCAACTTGGACGGATTCAAGCAGACTGGGGATCAGTTGAGCGGGTTTGATGATCAGGCTGGTTTTGTGAAGCATTGCGTGCGCGGGCAAAGCTTCCAATTGCTCCAATCCAAGCGGCGGATCGCTCAGTAGTTTCTCGAATCTGGCTGCATCTGATTGGTCGCGCGGTCTGTGCACGGTCTCAGCGATGTGAACCCCCGGGCGATTTGAATAGAAAGCCTGCGCGCCCAAATAGGCGTCGACGAACATGCGCGCTTGTGCGGTATCGGCGGCATCCAGCCTGGGCATCACCAAAGCCAGCGGGTTCCCGCTGGTGCCTCGGGCGGGTTGAGCGGCCTGCTCGAACACTGTGACCTGAGCGCCGCGATGCGCCAATATGTTCGCAGCGCAGGCCCCTGCAATGCCGGCGCCGATGATCGCGATGCGCGGTGAGACAGGCGCCATCGCGGTCGGTACCGGGTCCGAAAGCTCAAACCGCGCTTCGAGGCGTTCACGCTTGCGACCGTGACCCGGCTTTTTCTCAACCGAGAAACCCGCGCCAGACAATCCGCGCCGTACCGCGCCAGCAACGGTAAACGTGGCTGCGCGCGCGCCTGGCGCCGAGCGTTGAGCTATCAGAGGCCAGAGATCCTCATCCCACATGGCCTGGTTTTTCGCCGGGCTGAACCCATCCAGATACCATGCATCGGCTTTGAATATCGCTTGCGGCAATGTCTCTTCGATCATGCCAATATGAAGAATCAGAGTGACTCGCTCTTCCGGCCACGAGATCGTTCGCACGCCTTTTGCACGCGGTGGCCAAACGGACACAAGTTTTTGGGCGAGCGGCTCCAATTCGGGCCATGGCCTCAACGCCCGCTCGATGTCTGTGGCATCAAGCGGAAAACCTTCGAAACTGACAAAGTTCAACCAACTATTCGGCGGTCTGGTTTGTTGCCATAATTGCCAGGTGGCGAGAAAATTCAGACCGGTGCCAAATCCCAGTTCTGCGATCGTGGTCGAGGCGCGATCACGCCATCGGCCCGGAAATGCGCACCCCGAAACGAAGACCGCCCGACTTTCTGCCAGTCCGTCTTCGACCGAAAAGTAGACATCATTCACGCGTCGATCGACGGGCGTTCCATCTTCTTTCCACTCTAGGTCGGGGCGCGGCGGCAGTCTCATGTCGCGGGGATTACGCCAATGCGATCGATGCTGCCAATGGTCTGGAAGCCATTCGGTCAGTCACAAGCGATACGAGAGGCTGCCAATTTATAGAGTGGAACCGATTCACCGGCGTCGTCTTTGACATAGCTGATGCGATACCAGTGATCTTCGTCTTCGATGGTGAAGTCAGCGACCAGATCAATTTGCGTCGGATAGACCTGCCACATAGTCAATTTTCCATCTCTCATTTCAGCGCGCAAATCCTGGACGCGCGCCTGTCCGGTTGCGATCCACATCATTTGCCACTGATCGGTATCAGGATCATACAGGCGGACATTCACGCCGCGCGGTGAATCTGCCTGCAGACCAGGGTCCGGGTCATACCATTCGTCCGTGATCATCATGCCACCCATGCTGTACCAGCCATTCCAGCGCGCTCTTGGACCAGGCCTGGGTGGTGACCACCCGGCGGGTGTCATGATGTGACTGGTGATCTCGAAATCACCAATCAGAAACGCAAATTGACTAAGCTCCGCCGGGGCATCCGGATGAGGACTGCCATAGTCGCATCGCGGCGCGGACGCTTGCGGCTCGACCGGGTCCGCGATCGCCGGCGGCGTCGAGTTGCACGCCGTCAACATCAAGCCAGCGGCGAAGCAGAAGGAGCGTGAGAAGCGGGTATCCATCGCGTGATACTGACCTGAATTTCGCGCGAGAACAAGATTGGCGACGGATCGCCTCGCTTGTTCAGTCGGCTTCAAGTTGCCGTTGCTCATCGATCCAGACCGGGTCAAGATCGAGTTTCCCAGCCATTTTGTCTTTGCTGGTGATCATCCGCCAAAATGGACTGACCTCTGAAACGTTCTTGCCGTCAGCAAGATCTTCGAGTGCCGCTTCGGCGACCATGCGCACAAAGATCGATGTCGACATCGGGCAGGTTCCAGCGCAGCTTTCTTGGGTGGCCAGATCGTCTCGCATTTCAGGGATGGTTTTGGTTTCGCCGTGCGGAATTTCGCGAATATAGGCGTCGACCATAAGCGGTGTTGCGACCAGCATCATCTGACCTGGCCGCATACCGGCCCAGGCCTTGTCCATGACAACTTTCTTGATGCTCTTGTCGCGAGCAAGTTTCTCACGCGCGGTTGGCTTGGCCATGCTATCCTCCTGCGGTCCTGAACATCCTACATGCGCGAACTGACAGTTTCTGTCATCAACGACGTCTCGCCATTCGGAAATCGGATAATTGAAATCCCGATGCGCAATGTGGCCGCACCGGCGCCTGCGACCTAGATCTGAATTCAGAGAAGGAGCGATAAATGTCAGACATTCTAGTATCCCGAGAAGATACCCCAAATGGCGGGCGCTATGTCACGATTGTTGAAGGGCATGAAGCCGAAATGACCTATTCCAGGGCCGGGGCGACGCGCATCATCATTGACCATACCGGTGTGCCAGAAGCGTTGAAGGGTCGAGGCATTGGAAAGCGACTGGTTGAGGCTGCTGTGCAAGATGCGCGCAATGAGGGGTTCAAGATCATCCCGCTTTGCCCGTTTGCCAAAGCGACGCTGGGCAAGTCTCCAGACTGGCAGGACGTCGTACAATAGAAAGTCTTGCATTCGCGGCGATTTTCCCTGACGCTCGCGGTGAGGGAGACAGCGATGAACAAAATAGTCTTGATGACCGTCGCAATATTTGCGGTCAGCGCCTGTTGGGGCGCGCCTCCACGAGAGAAGATTCTCAATCAATTGTGCGTCGATCTTTTTGACGGCGACGTGAGAACAGAGCGCATGGTCGCCGACGATGCGAGATCCGATGTGGCCGGGTTTTGTAGCTGCTATGCGGCACAGGTGATTGAGTCCGCTGAATTGACCGACAAACACACAGAAGTCCTGGTGGCGATGACGGAGCTTAAAGGCGACGGCAACGATGTCGAAGCGGTGGCTGAACAGATCGAGGACATGACGCGTGATGGCCGGATCGACACTTTTAGCGAGGAAGATCTCGACGCGCTCGGAGATTATTTCCGGGATCTGACCGTCGAGATGTCTGGTGAGGACGGCGCCTGTCCGGCCTGATCAGGTCGGATCGGATTGATACTCGAAAGGCTTCAATTGCTCGACGACGTCTTTGATCGGACGCATTGGTCGTCCGTCTGTGTGGATCATGACTGCGGTGATACGCCCTTCGGCAATCACCTCATCTCCGCGCAAGCAGGTCTGCTGAAAATACATTCTTACCCCTTTAACGCCGAGGCAACGTGTCCGGACGGTTAGCAGGTCATCGACCTTTGCCGCCTTTTTATAGTCGACCTCGACATTGGTGAGCGTGAACGCCGCCGGCGTTTCGCGCGACAACAAATTTTGATGACTGACGCCGGCATCGCGCAAGAAGTCTGATCGCCCGCGCTCAAAAAAGCGGAGATAGTTTGCGTGATAGACCATGCCGGTAAAATCTGTGTCTTCGTAATAGACACGAATATTCAACCAATGCTGGCCCTGCGCATCGAACGGAGAAGGAAGCGAACTCATAGCCGGTAGCTAGCAAGTCGAAGCAGGGTCGCGCTAGTGCCGGAAGTGACGCATGCCGGTCAGCACCATGGCCAGGCCTGCTTCGTCGGCTGCTGCGATGACATCGTCGTCGCGAATTGAACCGCCAGGTTGAATGATCGCACTGGCACCCGCCGCGGCGGCCGCGAGCATGCCATCCGGGAATGGGAAGAACGCATCAGATGCAGCCACGCATCTTGTCGTGCGCAATGAATCAAAGCCTTCTTTCTCCATCGCGTCTTCTGCTTTTCGAGCCGCGATGCGGGCGGAATCGATCCGGCTCATTTGCCCCGCTCCAATGCCCACCGTGGCGCGATTTTTCGCGTAGACGATCGTATTCGATTTCACATGTTTGGCGACCCGCCAGGCGAATAGAAGGTCATCCAGTTCTGCTTCGCTCGGCGCGCGCTTGGTAACCACTTTGAGATCGCTCTTGCCGATTCGGCCAAAGTCGCGGTCCTGTACCAGAAGACCGCCCGCGACGGTTTTGACAAATTTCCCAGGCGCAGCCGGATCCGGAAGTCCATCGGTCAGTAACAGGCGCAAGTTCTTTTTCTTTTTGAAGACTTCGAGCGCTGCATCATCAGCACCGGGTGCAATCACCACTTCGGTGAAGATTGATGTAATCTCAGCCGCGGTCTGTTCATCCAGGGGGCGGTTCAAGGCAACGATACCACCGAACGCCGAGGTCGAGTCGCAAGCAAGCGCTTCGCGATAGGCTTCGATCACCGATTCCCCCAGGGCCACTCCACAAGGATTAGCATGTTTGATGATCGCGACCGCCGGCGTTTTATCGCCAAGTTCTCCGATCAGTTCATATGCGGCATCGGTGTCATTAATGTTATTGTATGAGAGCGCTTTGCCTTGCACCTGACGCGCCGTGGCGACACCAGGACGTTGATCCCCTGTCGTGTAGAAGGCGGCGTTCTGATGAGGATTCTCGCCATATCTGAGCTGTTCATCGAGTTTGCCGCCGAACCCGATCCAGTCTGGTGCGTCGGCATCCAATTGCTGTGCATACCAACCGGATATTGCCGCATCATAGGCGGCTGTGCGGGCATAGGTCTTCGCAGCAAGCTTGCGGGACGTCTCGCGCGAAACACGACCGCCCGTGCTGGCCATTTCCGCCAGAACCGCGTCGAGATCACCACCATCCGTACAGACCGAAACCGAATCGCCATTCTTGGCGGCAGCGCGCAACATCGCAGGCCCACCAATGTCGATATTTTCGATACAATCCTCGAACCCTGCGCCTGATGCGACAGTCGCCTCGAACGGATACAGGTTGATGTAGACGAGATCGATGGCGGCGATGCCGTGTCTGTCGGCATCGGCTTGGTGCGCCGCATTATCGCGCAGGAAGAGCAAGCCGCCATGAACCGCAGGGTGCAAGGTTTTCACCCGCCCATCCATCATTTCTGGATATCCGGTCAGATCCGCGACGTCTTTGACCTCGAGCCCGGCATCTTTCAGAGCCCGCGAAGTGCCGCCGGTCGACACAAGTTCGATCCCGAAATTGGCCAGCGCCGTTGCCCGTTCAACCAGGCCCTCCTTGTCAGAAACAGAGATCAGAGCGCGGCGAATTTTGGTCGATTGGGTCATGAGGCGACTTTCAGGGGAACAGGCTGAACACGCTCGCCCGCGTATCACGAGTCCCGCTGCCGTCAACGCATCGGACTCAGCTATTTTTCACAAGCGTCAGGATTATATGCGGGGACCAGTTGCGCAAGCATTTGAAGGGCCGCATCGGATTGGCGTTCGCGGGCGTGCGCCAACAGCGAATCCAGTCGATCGCGAAAATGCGGCGGTTCGACTTTTCGAGACTGCGGCGTGACCTTGTTCAAGCCGTCAATTCCTGTGCTCATCAGGCGTTCGTCCGCATATGTCAGTTCTTCATGAAGCTTTTCGCCAGGCCGCAATCCGGTCGTTTTGATCGAAATTTCCTGATACGGCACCATGCCCTTCATCCGGATCATCGCTTCGGCCAGCGTCCGAATGCGGATCGGTTCGCCCATGTCGAGCACGTAAAGCGATGCGTCGCCCGGTTTGCCATTATGGGCGGTGCCCTGCAGAACCAGCGTCGAGGCCTCTTCGACCGTCATGAAATAACGAGACACCTGATCATCGGTCAACGTCAAGGGGCCGCCGGCGGCGATCTGCCGTTCAAACAACGGTACAACAGATCCGGATGACCCAAGAACATTGCCAAAGCGGACCATGGAGACAGCCAGCCCGGTACTTTTGGTGCGATAGGCCAGCGCCAGTTCAGCCAATCGCTTGGTCGCCCCCATCACGTTATCTGGATCAACCGCTTTGTCGGTGGAGATAAACACAAATCGTTCAAGGCCGCATTCAATTGCGACTTCAATGGCATTTACGGCGCCGCCGACATTGGTCAGGATGGCTTCGCATGGGTTCAGTTCCATCAACGGAACGTGTTTCAATGCGGCAGCATGAATCATAATCTCGGCATTCGACGCAGAGACCGCTTCCCGCAGACGCGTCTTGTCGCGAACATCACCAATCTGCGCGTGGGAGTCGAGGTCCGGGAAACGTTCGCGCAATGTCAGATCGATCTCGTACAGATTGAACTCGGACGCATCATACAAAGTCAGATGCGAAACGCCGAGATTGGCGCATTGCTCCACCAATTGAGCGCCAATGGTTCCGCCCGCGCCGGTGACAAAGACGCGCTTGCCTTGCAGCAAATTCTTCAGCGGTTGATCATTCAAGACTCGTTGAGGACGCGCCAAAAGATCAGCGGGGCGTACCCGCTGCAGATGCAGACCCTCGCGATCCGACCCCAAGGCCATGACTTCGGAGCCATGTTGCGTTGCCGTTTTCAGCACCGCGTTCATGGTATCCTTAATGCGAACATTGCCGGCGACGGCGACCCAGGGCGTTGATCCGTAACGCACAGCCAACAGGTCCAGCATTTTTCCAAGTTCACTAAGGCCGCCAAATACCGTGACGCCGCGAATAGCCCTGCCGGGTTCAGCCCCGTCCGCTTCTATCAGGCCAAGGATTTGAACGGGCGCGCCGCCTTTCGTGGATTGTAAGTCGCGCAACACATCCGCAGCATCCACCGCGTTGGCGACGAGGATTGCGTGCGGCGCATCAGCCCGCGCGCTGCGGAAAATCTGAAGCGGTTGCCGGGTCGAGCGCGACAATGCGACCATTCTGCCGAGAAAGATCAGTGCGACCCAAATGCCCACCGCGATGGGAAGACTGAGACGTGGGAATCCGATCAGCCGGTTCCAAATGAACATTAAGGGTAGAAAGATCAGCGCCGTGAGCCCGACGGCTTGAATGACTCTCAGTGCATCTGGCCATCCTGAATGGCGCCAGACCTGGCGGTGAACTCTCAGGACAAAAAACGAAAATACGGCCGCAAACGCGAACGTTGCTGCCGCTGTTGTTGCGGTCAGCAATGCCGTTTCAGGCGCCCCGCTTGTCGACGTCCAGCGCAGATAGATGGCCACCAGCATGGCGACAAAGGCGGCCGATGCATCAAACCCGAGCGTCAACGCCATGGCGCGTTTGGCTTCGATCTCTGGCTTCATGCTTTGCTGACCTTCAAGAACGCCCAACGGATACAGTTCGGAGGCGAGGACCCATCGCTATTCGGGCTCGCGTGACCACTCAAGACAATTTGTTCACTGCGCTCTATTATTCCTCTACCCAAGTAAATCGTTTCTTCCAACTTGGCTTCTGCATGACTTGATTTGAATCGCCATTTCACGCCAAGCTCGCTTTCCAGAATGATTGCGTCCCCTGTCATGATCGCAGTGACCGTTGGATGCAAATGAAACCTTAGTGCATAAACGATTGGATCCTCGTTTTCCGTCGCGCCGGCGGAAACTGGTCGAGCCAGTGAGTCTTCGCCTGTCAGTCTTCGACCGTCGCCAGACATGAACAGACGCCGCCGATGCAGCAATCCGAAATCGCGCTTATAGCCGCCATGTTGCGCATCCAGCCAGATCTCCGAATCCTCCTCCAGCCGCTTGGCAGAGATCCCGTCGGGACCTTGTGGATATAACAGGCGCGTGTCTTCATTGGTGGCGAAACGCGAAGAGTCCGTCTCCCCGAGGATCAAGGTTGAATGCGCTCCGGTTCGCCGCACGGCCGCGCGAAAAGCGATGTCGATTTCGGGGCTGCACGCGCAAGATGTGATCAATCGCGCCGGACCGTCATGAAGCTCGAAACCGAGCGCGCCGGCATGCGCTTTGTCGCCAAAAGGCGGTTCCGGTGCGGCGCCGGCGTCAAGCACCAGGACCGTCGAGCCCTTTTGCAGTTTGTGAAATCCCGATTTTGGAGCCACGGAAAACCGCCGGGGTGGGGTGTCCATATGCGAGAGCACAGCATCAACCGCTTCTGGCCATCTTTCATCGCCATCATGAAAGGGCATAAGTGCATCGTCACCGGCCCTGAAGAACGCCACCATGCCACTGATGCGAGCGATCCAGCGGGTGAGATATTCCGGGATCTCGCGCTCACTGCGCGACAGCAGATCATGGATCGTGATCAGATCAGCCAAACAGCTCAATGCTCTCGCGGGCGACCGGCTGACATGCCCGCCATCAGGAAAAAACTGCGCCGTGCATTCGCTTTCCAGGCGCATTTCAGCATCGTCCAATCCCTTGCCGCGTCCGAGGCAAAGCGCATGTGCAACCGCGAGCGTACACCCGCGCCAGCGGGCCTTGGGTTCGAGCTCGCTATCGACCAGCGCCAAGACATGGCGGGCCTGGCGACCGAGGGCCTCAAGACGATGCTCGCGATCTTCTTCTTCGCCGCTTTCAAACAACGCAGCGCCACACCGCAGCCAATTCCACACTCGGTCGGCGGCGCACCCGGTGCGCCAGGTGAAGCCGTCAAAGCGGCCAAAGTTTTCGATCCAGTCATCGACCAGATACCGCGCGCGATCAGCGCCAGCTTCGCCTTGCGTGAACAAATCGGCAAGCCAATCGAAGCGATGTAAGCGGTTGGCATAGTGCCGGGATGGCATGGCGCTGTTCCACGGGGCGGTGCCATCTTCAATCGCCAAGCGATCCATGCCGATGCGCCAGATCCCGCGCATCAGCATTTCACCGCGCAACTCGTCCGGCGGGATGATCTGCCGCATATGCAGGCCGAAGCCATCCGGCGTGCTGCCCGCAATGCGCATGCGATGGACGGCTGAGACTTTGGCGTCTTCGCCCGGGCGACCAGCGAAACGTTCCCAAACGGCAGCGTCTTCGGTGTCGCTGCGTTTCGCTTTTGGCGTTTCGGAGGAATTTGGTTCGCCCATGCGTCCTCTCGAACCTTAGATCATCGCTCCGGCGCGGAGCGCGGATATGTTCTGAGCATAATGGTCTGGTCCGCCGCGAAAAACGGCTGAGCCAGCGACGATGGCGGTGACGCCCGCGGCGATGGCTTTCGGTGCTGTCTCTGGATTAAGTCCGCCATCCACTTCCAGGATGATATGGCGACCGGTTGCATCGATCTTACGG
This sequence comes from Pseudomonadota bacterium, assembly GCA_039029475.1. Taxonomy (GTDB): domain Bacteria; phylum Pseudomonadota; class Alphaproteobacteria; order Caulobacterales; family Hyphomonadaceae; genus Henriciella. The sequence goes on from JBCCGB010000014.1 coordinate 91,142, forward strand.
CGCAACGTTTCGATTTTGCGCAGCTGGCTATTGATGAAGCTCTGTCCACCAAATCCCGGATTGACCGACATCACCAAAATCAGATCGATATCATCAATGATCGGATCTACAATGTCCGCTGGTGTGCCAGGATTGAGCGCGACGCCAGGCTTCATGCCGGCAGCGCGTATGGCCTGCAGCGTTCGGTGTAAGTGAGGACCAGCTTCGGGATGTACGGTCAAAAAATTCGCACCGGCTTTGGCAAAATCACCAATGAACGGATCGACGGGTGCGATCATGAGATGCACATCGAATGGCTTGTCCGAATGCGGTCGTAACTTTTCGATCACAGGCGGGCCGAAGGTCAGGTTCGGAACGAAATGCCCGTCCATCACGTCGACATGAATCATGTCGGCTCCCGCAGCATCAATTCTGCGAATCTCGGCGCCAAGCTCTGCGAAATCCGCCGATAGAATCGACGGTGAAATTAAGACCTCACTCATGCTGCAGGCGTAAAACGTAACCGCCGTCAGCACAAGGCTGACGGCGGCTGCGGCTGCGGTATTTAAGCAGCGTTGATTTAGTAGGATGGTGCGTATTGCACCGGGACGACATAAGCACCGTCTTCGCGGAACTCTACGTTTACTGGCTGACCCGGCTGAATATTGGTGTCAGCCGGTTGGATGAAGGCTTTGACATTGCCATCATTGAATTCAACCGTGACCGCCATGCCTTGTTTGGTCCCGGCGGCTGTGCCGATCATATTGCCGGCAATGCCACCAAGGACCGCGCCGCCAATGGCACCGGCCGTATTGGCTTTGTCGCCGCCGCCAAGTTCAGAACCTGCGATGCCGCCAAGCACAGCACCCGTCGCGGTGCCAATGATCGAACGGTCTGGTTTAATGGTCACCGCGCGGACATTCGTCACCACGCCTGGCTTAACCGTCATGGCATAGCCGACGGTGCTTGAGCTCACGGTGTTCGCGCCATAAGTGCTTTGGCAGCCGGTTACAGCCAGGGTCATGGCGGCAATAGCGCCGGCGATAAGTTTTGTCGGTGCCGTAATGGCAGAAACAGATGTCGTCATTTCGGTATGCTCCTTCCGGACGATAATAGACTGCCCACACAATGGCGCAGATCAGGTGAACTCCCTATGAACCTGAAAAGGCATGATTGGGGCAAAATCGCCTGATTTTATGACAAATTTGTCAGGATTCCCGTTTCAGGCGTGCAATGTAAAATGCGTCATGTCCAAATTCACCATTGGGTAAGGTTAACACGTCGCCAACGGCTGTGATCGCGGTCTCAAATCCGGGAATTTCTTCCGGGAGCACTGCGTGTCGGTGCGCCGAGCTTTCTGACAGGATCTGATCAACGACATCCTTGCCTTCGTGCGGTAAGGGCGAGCACACGCAATAGACCAGAATACCACCGGGTTTCAGCATATTCAGACTGGCCTGCAAAAGCCGCAGCTGAATGCCCGAAAAACGCGCAACATCTTCTGGTGATTTTATCCAAGCGCCTTCCGGATGTCGCCGCAACGTGCCGAGCGCCGAACAGGGGGCATCGAGAAGAATTTTGTCGACGGGTGAGGGCGGCGACCAGCTGGTCGCGTCTGCCTGTATGACCTCGACTTGTTCCTTCAGCCCTGTCCGCCAGAGATTTTGTTTGAGCCGTTTCAACCGTGGCTTGGATCGATCGATCGCCGTCACGGCTGCGCCCGTGGCTGCGAGCTGCATCGTTTTGCCACCCGGTGCAGCGCAAATGTCCAGCGTGACCTCTCCGGCTTTGGCGTCGAGCAGGCGCCCGGGCAATGTTGCGGCCACGTCCTGAACCCACCAGGTGCCAGCATCAAAACCTGGAATCGAGTCGATTGCACTGGCACTGACCTGAACAGAATGACCCGCAATGACGTCACCGTTCACGGCGCACGCGAGCGTATCTGCGGATCCGTCTTTCGGCGTCAGATAGATCGCAGGCTGCTGCGTCTGCGCCGCTGCCAGCGCTGCCGCGCTCGTTGCGTCGAGGCCTTGCACCATCAGGGTGCGCAGCCATGTCGGCCAGATGGCTTCAACCGGCGCAGCGTCAAAGGTGTCGCGATCTGCAACAACCTTGCGCAGGACCGCGTTGAGAAATCCAGTGGCGCGCTGCGCTCTCGGCCAGAGCTTGGCGGCGGAGACGGTTTCGCCCACGACAGCGTGATCTGGCGTTTCAAGAATCCAGGCCTGCGCAGCGCCAATGCGCAGCAAGGCACGGGAGGGCGGCGGCGCGGTTTCCAAAGGACGATCCAGAAATGGCGCCAGGCCGAGATCGATCCGGCCAAGCTGACGCAATGCAGCGCTGGCCATGGCGCGTGCAAATCCGCGATCGGATCCATTCAGGCCGTCAAAAGTTTCGGTTGTGCTGAGCGCTTCGTCCAGGGTCCTGCGCTCTTCGAGCACGGTCATTAAAAGTTGAGCTGCGGCGAGGCGTGCCTTGGCGCCGCTCACCCCCAGGGTCCTGCTGCACGGCGGGGCTGCACGCTGGTCGGCTCCACGCCCATTTCCGCCGCCAAACGGCGCAATGACTCAATTCGGTTTTGAGTCGCAGGATGTGTTGAAAAGAGACTGTCGCCGCGCCGTCCGGCGAGCGGGTTCATGATATACATATGGGCCATGGCTGGGTTTTGTTCGGCGCGGCGGTTGATCGTGGCGCGCGCGCCGCGATCGATTTTTGCGAGCGCAGACGCCAGCCATAAAGGGTTGCCGCAAATCTCCGCGCCGCGTTTGTCGGCTTCATATTCGCGTGAGCGGCTGATCGCCATCTGCACCAGGCCCGCGGCCATTGGCGCAAAGATCATGATGGCAATGCCGGTGATCAATCCGCCACGCTCGCGATTGGTGAAGAAGAGCGCGAAATTGGCCAGCATTCCAATCGCGCCAGCGATGGTGGCCGTGACCGTCATGGTCAGCGTGTCGCGGTTCTGCACGTGCGCCAATTCGTGCGCCATAACCCCAGCCGTTTCCTCGCGAGAGAGCAAATTGAGCAGGCCGGTTGTCGCCGCAACAGCCGCATTTTGCGGGTCCCGTCCGGTCGCGAAAGCATTCGGTTGTTCGGTCTCGATAATGTAGATTTTCGGTTCCGGCATGCCGGCAGAACTTGCCAGCGCCTTGGTGTCATTCACGAAGGTTCGGATCACGGGGCTGCGATCCTGATCGGTGACTTCGCGTGCGCCTTGCATGCGCAGGACGATTTTATCGGCGTTCCAATATGAGAACAGGTTAAGCGCCGCAGCGATCACAAAGGCGATGCCCATGCCCATCGCACCGCCGACGAGAAATCCGACCACCATGAACAATGCCGTCAACGCAGCGAGTAACATAAAGGTTTTGGCGGTCCCCATTTCAGGCGGCTCCTTGCAAGTGCGAATGGAAGAGATACTTTTTGACTTGGAAGATATATGGATTGGTTAATAGATCTGGGAGTCTCATTTATGACAGATGACAAAATCGTCACAGACAAACACCTGACTCCCGCGGCGGAGCGCGCGCTGGCTGAGGCGGCCGAAAGGCGCGCGAAGCAACAGGAAAAAGAAACCGCGCTGGATGCTCAGCGTGCTGCGGAGATAGGCGGTCCATCAGAGGAACGCGTTCGATTTGGGGATTGGGAGAAAGCCGGACGCGCCGTCGATTTCTAGGCGCTCAGCCGCTGATTTCTGCACCCAAACAGAGTTCGAAAAATCTGTGCATAACTCTCGGGAGTTGACTCATGGCCTTTAATGTAATTAAGTAATTACATGATTACGAATGATGACATGGATCTGGTTTTTCATGCTTTGGCGCATCAAACGCGCCGCCGCATCCTGGACCTGGTGCGCGATACGCCCGGGCAGGGCGTTGGTGAATTGGCCAACGCGTTTGATGTCAGCCGGATCGCGATCATGAATCATTTGAAAGTGCTTGAAGAGGCCGGCCTCCTGATCAGTCAAAAAGACGGTCGTACCCGTCGGCTTTATCTCAACGCGATGCCGATCCAGGCCATCCACGAGCGCTGGATAGACGCGTTCAGCGAGGTGTGGGCTGATCGCCTCAGTTTCATCAAACATGCGGCCGAACACGTCGCCAAATCGAATGCCAAGTATAAGGAGGAGGGGCACGATGACTGATACCCCAAATTACGCTGAGAAAACGATTCACCGCACGTATATAGAGGCGCCAATCGAAACCGTGTGGTCGATTCTGGTCGCCACGGATAAGCCTTTGCCATTTTTCTTTGGCAGCATTTGCGACACGCGAGACGGCTTAAAGCCAGGGGTCAAGATGCGTATGGTCCACCCCAATCGGAAAATTGCTATGGTGGTGGGCGATGTGCTCGCCTTTGAACCTCCCCACCGCTACAGTCACACGTTCAAGATGACCAATCTCAAAGATGATCCATGCAAGGTTACTTATGAGCTCCGCGAAAAGAATGGCGGAACCGAGTTCGATCTGATCATCGAGAACGCCATCGAGGGCAGCGATCTGCACAAGCAGATGATTGGCGCACAGGATTTTATCGCCAAGAATTTGAAGAAGCTGTCTGAAACCGGACGCCCGGCATTCAGCGGCACCATGGTGACCGTCATGTCGCCGCTGGTCGCACTCTTGGCGAAGAAAGAGCAGAAAATCGAACACTGGCCGCTGGAAGACGATGCGGCCCTGACACTCGTGAAGGAGGGGTAAGCATGGCGAAGTCACCGGAAGAAATGGCGCAAACAATGATCAACAATTTGCCGGAAAAGACAGGAAAGTCCCTGACTGAATGGCAGACCGTGGTTGCAGCAAGCGGCGCTGTTAAACATGGCGAGATGATGAAGCTGCTCAAAGGTGAGCACGGTATCTCACACGGGTTTGCAAATCTCATTGCGCAAAAATGCGTGGGCAACCTTGATGTCAGTGATGCCGATCTGGTTGCCAATCAGTACAAAGGCAAAGACGCGCTCAAGCCGATCCATGACGCGATTGTCGACTATGTGAAGTCTTATGGCGACGAACTTGAGATCTCGCCCAAGAAGACGAGTGTGAGTTTACGTCGCAAGAAGCAATTTGCGCTCATTCAGCCGAGCACCAAGACACGCATCGATCTTGGCCTGAATTTAAAAGGGAAGGCGCCGCAAGGGCGGTTGGAAGCGATGAGCGGCATGTGCACCCACAAGGTTCGGCTGACAGACGTGAACGGGTTCGACGCCGACGTTCGGGCCTGGCTTGATGAAGCGTTTGAGCGCGCCGGCTAGTTGGCTGACGATTGATTGCGTTGAGCGGGCGGTCTCTGCGCGCGCCCACGCTGAACACCATTGCCAGCCTGATCGCGACGCGCGTCGCCGCGTTGTCGTGGCGCTTTCAGGTCAGCGACAAGAATGTCGCCGGTCGTTTCATCCGCATAGTCTGTTCCAAGATTGACGATTACCATCGTGAATTCTTCCAGGTCGACACGACGATCAAGGTTCGGATCAAAACGGAATGGATTTGCGAGACTGTCATCACGCGTCGGAAGATTGGCGGCCCAGTCCTGCTGTTCCAGTGCCGTCAGAAAGCCGTCTTCATTCTTGTCGGCAATGCGGAATGCGATCGGAATGCCAGCATCGATTTCGAATTGACTGATGCGGCCATCTTCATTGCTGTCAAAAGTCAGGAAGAGCCCGGCGCCTGGCTTGAGGCGATCAGCCTTGGCGCGTTCGCGCAAATCAGACGATCGCACTTCACCTTGTCCGGGCAAACGAACAATCTCATCTTCATCCACTTGCGCGGTCGCAGAAAAACAAAGGCTGAGGGCTGCCAAGCTGGCCAGAGATACGGTTCGAATCATGGGGTCTCCACTCTACGCGTCTTTCCTATATAGCCGACTGTAACATGAATGCCACATGACGAATGCGTCAGCCAGGCGATCACCCGGCGTTTTGTGGTTGAACGATGCGATGATTGAACTTCGGCAATGATTGAAATCGGATCTTGCCAGAGCGCTGCAAAATGCTGACACTGGCGTCATAAAAAGCAAGAAGGGGAGGAAGCCATGTTCAAACATGTCTTAGCCGGAACGACAGCCATTGCGATGATCAGCGCATGCAGTCCGACGACCGAGGACGCTGACACGGAGTCCGCGAACGTCGAGAGCGCTGCGCCAGACATTATAGATGCCGAGACCCTGCAAGCGATGCTGATTGGCGTCGAAGAAGGCGGTGTCGTCGAGCTGCCTGAAGGCACGATTGATCTGGTCGACGGATTGTCACTTGATGTTGGCAGCGTCACGCTTCGCGGTGCGGGACAGGATAAAACCGTGCTTGATTTTTCGGCGCAAACCGGGGCGGGAGAAGGCCTGCTGGTGACGTCCGACGATGTGATCCTGGAAGGCTTCACCATCCGCGATACCAAGGGCGACGGCATCAAGTCAAAAGGCGCCGATCGCATCACTTATCGTGACTTGACGATTGAATGGACACGCGGCGTTGACGAAAACAATGGCGCTTATGGTGTGTATCCGGTGGAAAGCTCGGATGTGCTGGTTGAGCGCGTGACCGTGCGCGGCGCGTCAGATGCTGGCATCTATGTCGGTCAGTCAGACAATATTATCGTCAGAGATAGTTTGGCGGAGTTCAACGTGGCCGGAATCGAGATTGAAAACTCGACCCGCGCGGACGTGTACAATAATACCGTGACCAATAATACCGGCGGCATCCTGGTTTTCGACTTACCGGACTTGCCGAAAGTCGGCGGCCATTCGACCCGCGTATTTGGCAACCAGATCCTGGACAATAATACTCGCAACTTTGCCCCACCCGGAAACATTGTGGCCAGTGTGCCTTCCGGGACCGGCATCATTGTGCAAGCCAATGACAAAGTCGAAATCTTCGACAACACCATGTCCGGCAATCGCACGGCGCATGTCTTGCTGGTCGCTTACTCACCCGCGTTCGAGGATGAGCGTTACAATCCGCTACCGCGAAATGTCTACATCACACAGAACGTCTACGAGAATGGCGGCTATGAACCGCAAGGCGATTTACAGATGCTGGCCATGTTGATGGGCGGCAGCTTGCCGGACATTGTTTCAGACGGTGTTGATCGCTGGCAAGACGGCGCGCCGTCTGATCTCGGTTTGGTCATCGATGAGCCCGAAACCGTGAGTTATGTCAGTCTTGGGTTGGGCGCTTATCCTTTGGATCCTGGCAACCTTTCGCCAAGTGATCAGCGTCCGACCAACAGTGTCGGAGAGCGACTGCCAGTGGTTGAGCTCGCTCACGATAAATGAGGGTTTGGCTTTCAGTCCTGCTTGGATTGCTGGTGTGCGCGTGTGCGCAAGACACGCGACCAGATCTGGATGTGATCCTGGCAGATAAACCTGCGGCGTCGCTGGCGGACTATGCCTTGTTCGAAGACAAGGCGGCGCGCGTTCCAGCGCGCGGGGTCGTCAAGTATGATCTCATCAATCCACTCTTCTCCGATCACGCAGACAAGCATCGCTTCGTCTTTGTGCCGGATGGGCAGAGCGCAAGTTATCGTGAAGGAGAGGTATTCGACTTTCCCGTTGGTTCAGTGCTGGTCAAGACCTTTGCGTATGGCGAGCGTTATCTTGAAACGCGCTTGCTGGTGCACAAGGCAGATGGTTGGGAAGCCATGCCTTATGTTTGGAATGAAGATCAGACCGAAGCCACGTACGCACCGATTGGAAAGCGGATCGAAATCGCGCAAGCCATCGCGGCGTCGGATGCGCCAGCATTCACTTATGCCGTGCCCAACAAAAATCAGTGCAAGACCTGCCACCAGAATGGCGATGCTGTGCACCCGATTGGGCCTAAGGCGCGCAACCTCAATCAGGCCGGACCGCATGGCGCCAATCAAATTGAGGATTGGTTTGCGCGGGGCATCATCAGTGGCGTGCCGGAACACGTGCCCGTCATGGCGCGCGCATTTGATCCTGCTGTTTCGCTTGAGACGCAGGCACGCGCTTATCTCGATATCAATTGCGCGCACTGTCACAAGGCGAGTGGGTCGGCGTCCAATTCTGGCTTGTGGCTCGCATGGGAAATTGAAGACGCTGTGACCTGGGGCGTCGGTAAGCATCCAACGGCTGCGGGCCGCGGCGCGGGTGACGCTTTGGTGGTCATCAAGCCTGGTGATCCGGCGGCGTCGATCTTGTCATTTCGCATGGCGTCAGATGAGCCGGGCATAGCGATGCCCGAACTGGGTCGCGCCCTTGTGCATGATGAAGGTGTTGCATTAATAGAGGCGTGGATCACACAGATGGACGCGGTGCAGTAGTCAGGCCTTGACCGCGCACACGAGTCCGGCTGGATGTGTTCCCTCGTAAAGTTGAGTATCGTAGTTCAATTCATGGCCGCAAATTTTCGCGGTCTGATCCCACGGAGGTTTATGATGGGAAAACGTGACGATCTGATCGCAAAGTATGCAGAAGATCTCAAAGAGAAGTGCGGCATGAAGCCGGACATGAAATTGCTGACCGCAGTGACCATCGCCTGCGGACCTTCAATCTATAATAAAGACTCTTCAACGGTTGCGGCCAGTCAGAAGAAAGAGCTTGAAACGGTCAAGAAAAGTTTCCTGATCAAGAAGCTCGGACTCAAGGACACGCCGAAGCTTGATGAAGGCATTGCTGCGGTGATGGAAACGTACGGCAAGAGCGTGCGTAAAAAATATCGCGCAGTCGTCTACTATCTTTTGGTCAAGCATTTCCGCAAAGGCTCTGTCTTTAAATAAGACGCCTGGGTGGGTGTACCCCAATTCAAAGGGCTGGAGCGAAAGCTCCAGCCCTTTTCTATTGGCGCGCCGAAATTCTCAAATTCTTAACAACAGATACCGATCCGTTAACCCAGACTTAACGCTCAGCTAGCATTCGGTTAACTGTTGGAGGACTGGGCCTGCGAGTGATTCGCGGGTTGACACGGAGTATTGTATGCAAATCACGGCTGACCAAATCCCATTGTTCATTGCCGTTGGTGCATTGGCACTCGGCTTGGCATTCATCTTGTGGGCGCTGCGCACGTCTGATGGCGCGCGGGGCGCTGCCAAGCGTTATAAAGACAAAGCCAATGACGCTGAGTCCTCCGTTGCAGAGCTCAAGTCCGTCCTGGGGGCCCACCCCGGTGTGATCCTGGTTTGGCAAGGCGAAGATATAGATGTCGAAGCCGACGATATTACGCCGCCTGACATTCATGGATCGCCGGTCGCCTTGGCAAGCTTGCTTCGCTTCACCGATGATGCCGTGGCGCTTGATCCTGCCGTGCGGATCATTGAAGGCCTTGCGGATCTCGAAGCACGTGATGCAAGCGGCATTGATACGACTTTGCGCATTCGTCTGCGCGAGCTGGCGGAAGAGGGGCAGCCATTCTCGCTCACCATCATTGGTCAGAACGGACGTTTCCTCGAAGCCGATGGTCGCACCGCCGGCGCCCGCGTAGTCGTCTGGATTACGGACTCCACGATCAAAGGGCTGGAAGAAAGTTCAGCACGCGGTCGTCTTGAAGAAGCGCGGCAAGTGATTGCCAGAGACCCGACGGCCTTCCTCGATATGCTTGGCAAGGCGCCATTCCCGGCTTGGCGGATTTCAGGCGTCGGTCGATTGCAATGGGCCAACCCGGCTTATGTTGAAGCCGTCGATGGTGACAGTCTCGATCGCGTGCTTGAGCGCCAGGTGATGCTGGATGAGAAAGCAGTAGAGCAGGTTCGCAAAACACTGACCGATGGCAAAGAACTGGATGAGACACGCCATATCGCCATCCAAGGCGAGCGCCGCGCCATGCGGGTTCTGTCTTTCCCCCTGTCTGGGGGTGTCGGGGCAATGGCGTTTGATGTGACCGAGCAGGAGCGGGCACGAGACGAACTCGACAAACATGTGCGCGCGCATGATGAAACGCTGAACCATGTCGCAGATGCGGTGGCGATCTTCAGTGGCGAACGCAAGCTGACATTCCACAATCGCGCCTTTGCAAAAATGTGGGACATGGATGAAGGCTTTTTGCTCGATATGCCAAGCCACGGGCAGTTGCTCGATCGGTTGCGCGAACGGCGCAAGCTGCCGGCCCAAGCCGAGTATGCGAAATGGCGCGCGGAAGAGTTGTCCTATTATCTCGACATTAGCGGCATTGAAGAAGATGAGTGGCACCTGCCGGACAACCGGACACTTAAAGTGACGCGCCAGCGCCACCCGATGGGCGGTCTGCTCATTCTGTTTAAGGACATTACCAGTGAGCTAGATCTGCGCACAAAATACAATGCGATGATCAAGACCCAGGGCAAGACCCTTGATAGCCTGCATGAAGCGGTTGTCGTCTTCGGCTCAGACGGTCGCCTGAAACTTTGGAACCGTGCATTCGCGGCGTTGTGGGGCTTGGAAGAAGATCTGCTGAAAGACGAGCCGGATTATGATGACATTGCCGATTTCTGCGTTCCGCTTTTCCATGACCGCGAAACCTGGACCGCGATTAAGGGCCACATCACAGACCCGGGCGCGCGCCAGGAAACAACAGGTGAAATGAAGCGCGCGGACAGTTCGATCCTGACTTATGTCACCAAGCCGCTGCCGGACGGAAACACCTTGATCGCCTTCGCAGACGTTTCGGCGCAGCGTTCCGTCGAAACGGCACTGCGAGATCGCGCCGAAGCGTTCCAGACGGCGGACCGCCTGAAGACCGAATTCGTCAAGAACGTTTCTTATCAATTGCGCTCGCCTCTGCAGACCATTCTTGGCTATGGCGAGTTCTTGCAAATGGAACGGATCGGCGATCTCAATGAAGCGCAGCGCGACAAGGTTGACGCGATTTGTGAAGCGTCAAATCACCTGAACGATCTGATCGGCAACATTCTTGATCTTGCCATGATCGAGGCCGGACGAATGGATCTGGATATCAGTGATGTGGATTTGAAAACACTCATCGATGAGGCGGTCTCGATTGGGGTGACCAATGCCGTGGACACAGAAGTCGAAGTCATCGCAAACATCGAAAAAGGGCTTGGCACCATCCAGGCAGACGAAAAACGCATTCGCCAGATTCTGTTCAATCTGGTTTCCAATGCGATGCGCTTTACCGACCCAGGTGGCCAGGTCAGCATTTCTGCAGAACGCATGGGGGACACCGCCAAGCTGACTGTGAAGGACAATGGTCGCGGCATTCCTGCCGAAGATCAGGCCTCGAGCTTTGACAGTTTCACCTCCAGCGACCGTCGCGGGGCCGGGCTCGGCCTGTCATTGGTCAAACACTTTGTGCAACTGCATGGCGGTAATGTCGGGATCAAGTCGCAACCGGGCGGCGGCACCGAAGTGGTGTGCTGGATTCCGGTTGAAGTGGCACCCATGGATGGGTCAGGCACGCCTGACAAACTCGCGGCTTAATCAATATCGTTTCAACCAATAGGCGCATTAGCTTGCAAGCCCCCGCCGGAACCGGCAGGTTCAAGTCTCAGGCAATAACACCTGGGACGACAAAGGGAGGCCGATATGGCTGTAGCACGCGTTACGGAAATTATTTCCGGATCAAAAAAGAGTTTTCAAGATGCGGTCGAGAAGGGCATCGCACGCGCAAACAAGACACTCAAGAATGTTGAGGGGGCTTGGGTGAAAGATCAGTCGGTGGTTCTTGATAAGGGGGAAATCAAGGAATATCGCGTCGTGATGAAAGTCACTTTCATCCTGAAATAATCGACCCAAAACAAACAACCCCGCCTCCGAAGAGGCGGGGCCTACCAGGGCAGAACGCGTTCTGCCTTAGTCCCCGTTTGACTGGTAGGTTGCGGAATTGCCGACGGCCGTTGCCGACCCAAAGACAGTTCCCGTTTGACCCACAGTAGCGCCCCCCTGCGCCACAATGGAACCCGCGTTAAATTGTTGCGTTCTTCCCTGCAGGGAAGCATCGCCGCAAATATTGCAAAGCGTTGCGGTGGCCGCGTTGCCAATTGCCGTCGACGTCACGATGCCGGTACCGTCTTCAGAACTTCCGCCATTGAAGGACGCTGTGCTTGAAACCGCACCGTAATTGTTCTGGTTGGCATAAAGCCCCGTATCAGACCCGAGATTTGAAATCGTCGCAGCATTGCCGACGCCGTAAGCACTGGACGTGGCGTAGCCGGTCCAATTGTCGAGCGTGACATAAGACTGGCTGTCTATTTCACTGTTATTGCCCTGATAGACTTCTGATCCATCGCGACCCAGCGTGGCATAACCCCATTCATTATGGACCGTCGCAGAATTGCCGAACGCCGTGGTGGCGCTCAGGACATTGTGTCCGTAACCCATATAGACATCACCCGATGCCGAAATGGTCTCGCCGGAAGCTGTGGTTTGAACTGCACCGTTAAAATTGGTGCTTGTCGAACCTGAAGACGACACGGCATTGCCGCCAGCGGTTGTGCCAAAGCTTGCAGAGTCGCCATCGCAGCACATATCGACATCTGTCGTGGCGCTGACGGAGCCATTGCTCTCCTGTGTCTGGAAGGCCGAATTGTTGCCCCACTCATTTGCCGGGACAGAAACGTTCGCGATCGCCGTTGTTGCTGAAGCGACTGTTCCTGCATTCCCGATATCAACGCGTGTGTTCGCGGCGACATCGCCATTCGCGACCTGTTCGGCGCGGTAGTAAGTGTTGCCTGACCAAGTGCCCCCGGTGGTCGAGTTGCCATAAGCGGTTGTGGTGGCGACCGCCAAGCCGGCATTGCCGCCGATCAGCGCATTGTCCGCCGTGACATTTCCATCCAGGACTTGATTTGTCGCAACGGTCACATCGCCGCTGGTGACCAGTCCGGCCGCGGCGTTGCCGACGGCTGACGATGTTGATGCGGCTTCCCATGCCGTGTCGACGATCTCGACTTGCATATTGGACCACACGTCGCCGAGTTGGACCTGTTCGATCGTGGCGTCCGAGCTTTGCGCCTGGGCGGCTGCACTGGCGGCCAATGCGACCGCCAATGCAACCAGGCTCATCCGCTTCGGAGACCGTTTCATGAGGGCGGCAAGCATCATTGTTCTGACGTCTTTCCGCGTAATTTGTAGCCGCTATCTCGGCTTTCATGCCATTTGTTCGGCGACTGGCGAGAGCCGCCATTATAAGCCTCGATCGGCGCGCGGAACGGCGTGTAATCGCCGATCACGCTATTGGTGGAAATGATGCCTTCTGTCAGCGCGCAAACGTCAGCGTTTGGTGCCCCGTACAGATTGGCCATCATTTCCAAAGAGGCGCGTTCAATGACGGAACGAACCGCCAATTGAATCGGCTCCTGCGCGCGTCCCCCGACGCCCACGTCAAACACATTGCCATTGGCGAAATCAAATATCCCGAACGACAATTCGCGACCGATGATTTGCTTTTGATAAGAGATCACATCGAACACTTCGAGCGTATCGGTTTTCACCAATCGCAAATCGAGGCCGACATTGATCACAAACAATTTTGCGCCAGCGGTGCCCTTCGGATCTTCAGCATTGGTTGCGCCGACAAAAGCTTCACCGCCCACCGATCTGATATTGTAGTTCAATTCGGTAATGCCGCCGACAAGATAGAAGTCAGACCCTGGAATGGATCCGGCATGGATCTTGTCAAATTGACCCGGCGCGTCGCCGATCAGTTTGTTATTCTTGTATTTCAGGTCCAGCTCGGCGACGGAGGTGTCGAACCGTTCAACCAGAACAGCACCGGCTTTTGCCAGGGCTGACATTGCCATCAGCGACCCGCCCTGGGTCACACGGCGACCCCCCTCAATGTCTGCCTTGCCAGTATAATCAAGGATCCGGCCGACAGCGATGCGCGGCGCGCGCACACCTGACTGACGGGCATAGTGTCCCATACAGACAAGACCTTCCGAATAGGGGGTCGGATTTGCCGTCACAGGCGACCCGCCAATCGGTTGCGTGTAATTTCCGCCTGGTCCGGCAACCGGAGAGATGCAGCCCGTCGCGACCAAAGCCGATGCCAGCGCTGCGGCAGGGGCTTTGGCACGCGCGAGCGGCAGAAGATTCATGAAATTGATCATTAGAAGTCTAGCTCCCCGTTGAGAACGACGGTCTGATCGCCATTATTGATCTGTGTCGAATCGATGATGATCGTGTTGTTGGATCCATTGGTGATGACATTCAGCTGGTTGCCGACGGCGGTGCCTGAGCCAATCATCCCGGCCGCGCCCTCGGTCTGTCCCCATTGCGTGAACAGGCCATTGCCCAGGCCCGACCCGCCTTCAATCATGCCATTGATGATGACGCGATTGCCAAGACGGTCCCGGCTGTTGGCAGAGAAGGGTCGAGACTCATCTCCGAAGCCGTAACCATAAGGGCGTTCAAATTCGGAAACAGAACTTGCTTCCTGCGCACTTGCTGGCAGCGCGGCGGAGACGAGGGCACCTGCTGCGAGTGCAGCCATGCCTCCGATACAAAAGGTTCGCGTATATTTTGGCGCTTTCATCGAGCTGTCTCTCCAGCAAAGTTGCGTTTGCCAGGATGAGTGCAACGGGCATGCCAGATTTGGTGTATTCTGCAGCACTGTTCGCGCATAAGGCGAAGTTATCTTGCGCCAGTTTCGCCCGATTGGGACGAATCGACCGGCTTTCTGTCCCGGTTTGGAACATTTCGCGTTTGATTTCCAAAACCGGCTCAAGCTGTGCTATATTCTTTATATACATATAACTCGCAGGGAGGTGGTGCATGCTCATCGATACGATTCTCAAGGATAAGGGCAATTCGGTAGAGACGATTCCGGACACCGTGACGCTGGCAGAGGCGGCCAATGTGCTCGACCAGAAGAGAATCGGTGCGATTGTGGCGGTCGACTCGAGTGGCGAGATTTGTGGCGTGCTGTCGGAGCGGGATATTGTACGGCGGTTTGCGCGCAACCGGGAAAAGACCGTCGACATGACTGTCTCGCAGGCAATGACGCGCGGCGTGATCACCGCGGCGCCGAGTGAAGACGTCGATACGTGCCTTGGGCGCATGACCGATCGCCGGATTCGGCACTTGCCTGTCCTGGATGGCGGCAAGCTGATGGGAATCATTTCGATCGGCGATCTCGTGAAGTATAAAATCGATGCGGTTCTGGCCGAAGCGGAGGCCATGACAGCCTATATCCGCAGTGGCTAAAGGGCATTCAGAACGGGTGACCTAAAGGTTAACGAATTCACTGTGGAAATGTGCGTATCAGGCGAATTTTTTGCTTGCCAAAACCCCCGAACAGATTCTATATGGGGGCTTGCTTCGTGAATGCCTCAAATCTGTGGGGCCGGTGAAACGGCTCAACGGCTTTGCGACGCCAAAAATGAGGAAAGTTGCAATTGCAACCTTTTCTGCAGTTTTGGTGTAAAACGGTGTTGACGGGGTGAAGGCGGGTCTGTAGAGACCGCGGCTTCACGGAAATGCCTCTCTCGCTGGGGCCGGTCAAACGGCTCGGGGAGACTTTTCGGCTTAAAAACAGGGATTTTTCGGTTCGCTGAAATTGCTCTGCAGAAAGTCGAAAAAAGGGTGTTGACGCAAAATTCGGTGGCTGTATAAGCCGCCACTTCCGGTCGACGGGGCGCACGCTTCTGAGGCCAAAAAACGGGCTCCGGCCCAGCTGTTTGACATCGCAGGAATTAGGAAGAGAAACGCAGGCGGCATAGGCGACTTGCGGTCCTTATAGGACCACATATGACTATGACGAATGCGTTTCAAAAAGAAATACCTTCACAAAAAATATCGGCTTCGGTCGATAGTGATTTGTGCAAGGGTTTCTCGTCAAAACGTAAATTGCTTTATGCAAGCGATCCCGACCGATTTTCCTCGGTCATATGGGATTATTCGTCAGAACTCATATTCTCAACCTGAG
>JBCCGB010000015.1:0-96926 GCA_039029475.1 Pseudomonadota bacterium
CCCCGCCCATGCTCATTGTATCCGCCACGAATGTCGCAAACCAGAGGCGTGCGCGCGGTGGCGAGAAAGCAGCAAGAGAACAACTCATATCGGCGGTGCGGATTTTCACAGAAGCCTTGACCAGCGCCCGGTCGCCAGAGAGCCTCAAGCGCGGATGTGCAGAGCACTTACCGCGACTGTTGGCAGATCTCAGAGACAGTCACAGCGAAACCAAATCTATCGTCGAGGATGCTAAATCAGCCGCCCTCGCCTTCTGGAAAAGGTCAGCAAACTGACTCTACCGCAAGAAAGAAAAACATCATGATCTACTCAATTCTCAATTATCTCGATGGCAAAGGGCTTATCGCGCGTGCGTCAGCTCACTGTGACATACCATGCGGAATTTACGACCCCGGCCCGGCTTTGATCGCCGCCGTCTCCGTCGTGCGTCTCATGGATATCGCGCATGATGGCGCGAGCGAAGACCCCGTAGCCCTCGCCAACCTCCGGGCGCGCTGCACGCTGCGAAAAGAGGAAGAAGCGGAGAAAGTGAAGCAGGAGATTCGCGTCATATGGGGCGACTATTTCAAGGCGCCTCTGCTTGAAGCCCATCCGAATGTTCACGCCCTCGTCCATGCCATCATGCAAAAGGCGAGCGCCTGCAAGCAGGATGTGCACCGCGAAGACGGCCTCGCTTTGGTTGAGCTGGTCAACGAGTTTGCAGAAATCTTCTGGCGCACCAAGTCGATCGAGACGACGCGGAAAACATGCCCATATCCACCGCAACTCAAACTCGTATATCCGGTTCTGGCTGACTAAATGCTGGGTTGGTCACTCATCCGAGTGGCGGGCGAGAGCATGTCCCCCATGCTCTCGCCGGGCGCGTTTGCGCTCTTCAAACGCAGCGCAATTTATCGCGATGGCGATGTTCTTTTGGTCAATCATCCGCGCCTTGGAAAAATCGTTAAGCGCGCGATTGATGTCAACGCAGACTCGCTTTGGCTTGAAGGTGCAAACTCCAACTCACTGTCCCGGGAATCCATGGGACCTATTGAGCGCGCGCGTGTTCAGGGTAAGCTCGTTTATCACATTGATCGGAAGTAATAGTATGGTCGCGAATATTTCAGCATCTGATTGGTCAACCGATCGAGGAGAGGCCTGGCGAGATTCGATGGGCCCTCTTGAGGCCATGTTGGCGCCGGTGAATGCGCCTTTAATCGAGGCGCTCGATTTGGATGCGCCGTATCGGATCGCCGACATTGGATGTGGTGGCGGCGAAACCAGCATCGCGATCGCGCGCAACGCCTATCCAGGTAGTTCTGTCGACGGATTCGACATTTCGCCCGCGCTCATCGATGCGGCAATGGCAAAGGAAGCCTATGGCGATGTCCCGATACATTTCCATGTTCAGGACGCAGGGCAACCGCTTAAAGAGGCCGCGCAGTTTGACCGGCTCACGTCGCGCTTTGGGATCATGTTCTTTCCCTCGGCTGACGCCGCATTTGCAAACTTGGCTCATTGGCTCAAACCAGGCGGTCGGTTTGGCTTTGCGGTTTGGGGGCCGTCATCTGAAAATCCATGGATGTCCAGCATTCGAACCATATTGAGCAACCACATCGTTGTGCCGACGCCTGAGCCTGGAGCGCCCGGACCTTTTCGATATCAGAACGCCGATGAGTTTGTCTCTTTATTGGCGTCAACCGGGTTCGCAGATGTCTCGAGTGCGAGCTGGAAAGACAAACTCGCGATTGGCGGCGGCATGGATGCGACCGCCGCAGCGGGCTTCGCGCTGACCGCATTTTCGATTGGACAGTTGCTCGATCAAAGCGATCAGATCACAGCGCGGGCGGCATTTTCGGAACTCGCATCTTTCTTTTCAAAACACCTGATCGATGGAGAGGTCCGTATGGACGCGCACGTCCATATCATTACCGGTGCGCGACCGGGGAATTAGAGCTTCTGTTTCAGTGCGGCCCAGCGCTCAACTTGCTCGATTTTCATAGCGCCGCTCAGCTCGCGCGACACAAAAATCTTGAACATTGGCTCACCACGGTCATCATAAAAGTGGATTGATCGCGAGTTTCGGTTCTGAAAATGGCGTTCAATGAAGGCGATGTGGCGACACGCATGCTCTTCGATGTGCCCGCCAAAACCGCCCTGCCCAAAGAAATGATAATAGCCATCCTTAAGGAAAATTTGTGGCATCTCGACCGACATGCCCGTGATGACCGAATTGCCTTCAGTGATGAACAGAACCGCGCCCCAGTCACCAACATCCGTCAGGAGTTCGAGCATCTGGACGCCATCCACGATCTTTACGCTACCGTCCGGGAGATGACGAACGAGGTCTAGCGTGGACATTCCATACTCTTTGGACAGACGCTCCAAAAAGCCGTCAAAGGATTTCAAACGCTCCTTCAGCGCCACAATGGTTTCAGAATCTGCAGCCATGACTTCCTCCAATCACTGCCTGTTGTCGTTCAGTGAAACGGCCGTCCGAGATACCAGTATCCCATCGTCGACACTGCATTCTTCGGCAAACCACAGTCTTTCATCAAAGCGTGCCGAATGAACTTCACCGCACTTCCTTCAGCCGCAACCCAGGCGTAGAATGGACCGCTCGTGTCGGCTGCCGGATCCCACATCCGTTCGTCCGGCGCAACGGACTTCTTCAAGCCATGCAAGCGTTTCAGCCGAGACAATTCCGGCATTTGCGAATAGCCCAGAGCCTTCTTGAGCTTCGCGCCGGGTGGGTCGTCATAACGTGGAAGCCAGGTGATACGGCTCGCCAGGTCTCCAGCTGCCGCGTCGTCCCCGGCTCTCGGGACTTCAACGAAACAGTCAATCGATGTCACCGTTTCTGGAATATGCTCGAGGATGTTGCTGATGGCGGGCAACGACGTTTCATCACCCATGAGCAGCAGCCGCGAAACACCTTCAGGCGGCCGCCACTCGAACCCAATAGGCCTGCCCGTGAAGGCGCTATTTGGAATCGCGATTTGCAGGAGATCGCCAGGTCTCGCATAAAACGCCCAGGCTGAGGCTGGTCCCTCAACGCCATGGTCTACGAAATCAATATCGAGTTCACCGCGATCTAGTCGAACATTCTTGATAGTATACGACCGGCGCGCGGGACGGCGTTGTGGGTCAAGTTTCTGCCAAGCGGCATTCCAGTCCGTTAGCGGGAGTCTTGACGGGGCGGTTCCAGGCTCCGGCAGATAGAGTTTTACGCGTTGATCAGGCCCCCAGCTGGTAAAGCTCAAACCATCTTGGTTGGCGAACGTAATTCGGATGAAAGACGGCGAAAGACGTTCCCTCTTTAGTACTGAAAACGTCATCAGAAGATATGGAATGTCCGGCTCCGTCAAAGCCTGCGCTGGGGTTGGCGTCACCAAATCACGAAGACTAGACATTTTGCACCAGGGCGAGTGCCGGTCGCTTGTCCGTCTCACGCTGTGCCGGCATAGACTCATATTCTGGGCTTTTGACGATCACGTCCCGCGCAGAAAAGAAACTCGCCAAATCGGAAATTATGTTCATTTCGTCCGTATGCGGAGAGCGCGCTAGAAGCCATGTCATGTGAGCACGAGCTTGGGCAAAGGCGCCGTGTTGCATCGATGAGAGTGCGCTCAAGAACGATGCTTCGTCATGAGTGAATGTAATCGCATTCGGAACGGTCAGGTCTATCGGTCTTAATCCATTGTTTCCAAGACACTCGGCAAGCCTCATAAAGCGCCCCAATACGCGCCCACCATTTTCCACGCCAAAAAAGTCTTTGAAGAGATTCAGCAGACAACAGCACCGCGTTTGCCCAAACGCACATGCACGAAAACCAAATGTCGCAATTTGCGCCCCAGGGCCAAGATCTGTCAGCGTTTTGTGGGCGACAAGACTGGAATTCATTTCGAAAGTCCTTTTTGGGGATTGGGCTGCAACATGTTGCTCAAGGTCTGGGAGGAGATTTGCTGCCGAGAGGCTGACGTCAAAAGCGCGATGACATCAGACATGTTGCAGCCCAAAGGGATTACCTGGCGAGATTTAAGTTTGGGTTGGCAAGGCGATAAATCTGATCTTCCAACCATGTCCGGTGAAGATCGATTTGCTCCAACCGACAGAGCTCACAAGCACCTTCGCCGATTAAGTCTCGGCGCCAATTTTCGAGCTCATTGAGCTGGCGCTCTAACCAAGCGATGGTATCCGCGTGCGTTCCGAGCATTTGGGTCTCCTATCTGCGTGAAGAGACCTGAACATAATTGCGAATGATTATCAAGTGCAAATATGTCTCGCGCGATCTCATTTTGATGGTCGCGGCCAAAGACGCCCGGTTCGACATAAATATTCATCGTAAGCAGCGCCGAATTCCTGGCGCATCATCGCTTCCTCGATCGGCACCCGCACCGCATACAGAATCGCAAAGCTGACAATTCCAGCCGCACCTACAATCCAGTTTTGAATGAGAAAAGGATAGGCGAGAAAAATCAGCCAAATCGCTGAATACATGGGATGTCGTATATGCTTGTATATGCCGTTCGAAACCAGCGTATGCGCTTCACGGAGCTCCGTCGTAACGCTCCAATTACGTCCGAGGTCTGCGTGGCTACGCCAGAACAACCAGAACCCTGGCGCTAAGAACAGAATGCCGACCACGGGCAGCCAGATAGGCGCCTCATAGTTTGCAAACCGCAAGAGCCCGGTCGAAAGATGCAGAACAGGTAGAAGCGTACCACCCACAGACACGAGCAAGAGTAAGAACCGTTCTTTGCTGACCGCAAATTGCTCGGTGATCACATTTTCTTTGTTTCTAGCAGCGTAGGGAGAACGAATGACCATCATGAGTATGGCCGATGCGAGCCAAACGATCGAGCCCCACCCGTTGATTTGCCATCTCGACAGTATGAGCCCCGCGAGACCGATCATGATAATCGTCATGATTGAACGCATGACGAGTTGCGGGGTCATTCCCGTGGAACCCCATAAAGCTCCAATCGATGATCTTTCAAATCGAACCCCAACCTTTTTGCGATTTCAATCTTTAGCGCCTCAAGGTTTGTGTCATGAAACTCAATGATTTCACCGGTGCTCAGGTTGATAAGATGATCGTGTTGTTCTTTTTCGGCTTCTTCGTAGCGGGCGCGCCCGTTTCCGAAATCATGTTTTTCAACCAGTCCCTCTTGTTCCAGTAGTCGCATGGTTCGGTAAACTGTGGCTTGGGCAATCGTCGGATCGAATTCCTTGGCGCGATCGTGCAGCATGAGCGCATCGGGATGATCTTCTGAGTTTTCCAAGGCCCGCAAAATAGCGCGACGCGCTGTCGTCATACTGAGTCCAGCATCAAGGCATCTTTGGATTAGATCACTCACGATTTTTCCAAACTCTATCTTGCATATGCAACTCATTCGCATATTTTGAATTTCAATGCAAGCATCCCCGATTAAAGGTCTAAGCAGATGACCAGCTTACTTTTTCGATCCAAACGTGCTGGCGCCCAAAACGGCATGCAAACCGACAGTTAGCTGAACCTACGGATCAAATTCGAGAGAATTTTTGCTGACATCAGCATCTCTGGCGACTGCGGCTTATGTTGTTTCGCCAACGCAGTTTTCAGATTGGCCATATCAAACAGAAGCTCACGATCATCTGGACGCTGAACGCGGCTTTCAATCCAGCCAACACAGGCAAAGCGCGTTCCGGACGTGACTGGGTTCACGCTGTGCAAACTCGTCGATGGATATAACACCAGGTCGCCCGCAGCCGGCTTCAAACTCAATGACTGCCCAGCATGCTCGATTTGTAGCTCGCCGCCCTCATATTTTTTTGGATCGGACAGGAAGAGTGTGAATGACAGGTCTGTTCGCATCTTACTATCACCGAGTGGCATGAGCGCATTATCGACATGCAAACCATATCCGCCGCCCTCCTCCGTTTTGCTTAGGAGAAGCTTGGAAAAGCGTGAGGGTTGCGCAGCAGCTTGCAAGACCGCGTTGCTCGAAATGGCTTGGGCAAGTTGGTCCCGAAGCTGAGCGCCGGTGCGGCTCGTCAGATCGGCTTGCAAGTTCCGTTTGACCTCGCGCGCAGTAGCGCCAGCGGTCTCGGTCCCATCTCTCCACCAAACGGTCGTGATCAAGTTACGGACGTTTTCAAGCCCCTCTTTTTCGAGAACGTTTGCAATGGTGATGAGCATCGAATTCCTACTTGCGAATGATTATCAATACAGTCATACTGATCTCGTAGTTGAACTCAACAATCTAGGAAAACAGTGATGACAACAACACTAAAACGCTGGTCTCAGCTTGGTCTCGGCGTCGCGCTTGCAGGCGGAACGCTCGCGGCTTGCGGCACCCCGGAACCCACAGCCGACGCCCCCGAAACAGAGATTGCTGCTGAAACGCCACCAATCGAAGCGGCGGAACCTGCTGGAACAGAAGCTGGTGAAGGCGAAGGCGGGGTGGTTATCACTGAGGCGCTGACAGATCCTGTGGTGTTTCTCTCCATTCTAGCCATCACAGAAGCGCACATCATCGCGGCCCGCGATGCGCACGCGCTCGGCGAAAACGACGCCGCTGCTGAGATGTTTGCC
Organism: Pseudomonadota bacterium; assembly: GCA_039029475.1. GTDB lineage: Bacteria > Pseudomonadota > Alphaproteobacteria > Caulobacterales > Hyphomonadaceae > Henriciella. Next base: position 6,557 of record JBCCGB010000015.1, read on the forward strand.
CACCCAGTATCCGAAGTGCTTTTCGAGAGCGCCGAGGTCTTCGAACAACTTGGTGTCGAAGACTTTAGTGATCTCCTAACAGCAACCTCAGGGGCGATCTTCGCAGGCGAAACACCGGAGCAGATAAACGCGCGCGCGGACGACATTATCGCCGCGCTTCGGGCAGCGGCTGAAAAAGCTCCAGCGACAGACGCGAGCGACGCACGTGTCGCTGCGGGTGTTGCGGTCGATCAGATCGAACGCGCTGCAGACATGTACCGGATCGCCCTCGAGTCAGATGCGTATGAGCCCTATCTCGACGGCTATGGGTTCTTCAAAGCAGGTGAAGCAGTCTTTCTCCAAAGCGCAGATGCGATCGCCGTCGAAGACCAAGCGGCTGCGACCGCCATCTTAGATGCCATCGCAAAACTGGAGGACGCCTATCCAAGCGCGGTCCGCCCAGATTCATTGGACGCTGATGTTGCGACGGTCACCGTCGCGGCTTCGAACGCGGTAATCGCAGTTCAAAACTAAACTCAATTATATCACTCTGCGGGAATAGCGGCGGCTTCAGGGCTTGCCGCTATTTTTGCATTTGGACGCCGTTTTGTTTTTCGCTCAGCGGGAGAAAGATATCCGGCTGCGACGGTCACCGCACCGCAAACTAACATTCCAAAGTCGACCCAGGCGGCGACGCTGTGATCAGCGCTCAGATGCGCGAAGAACCAGTCACCTGTCGTGATGCCATTCAACACCGGTATGCCCATCGCAAGCGCTCCGGTTAGCATCAAAAGCTCCCGCGTCGTTGAATATTCGTTCCGACGAATAAAGGCGTAGACCAGCCCGATTACCCAAACTCCCAAATACACGAATCCAGTTGCCGCCAATCGTCCTGATTCTGCTCCGACATAGAGTTTATCAAGGTAGAAGATCGAAATAGCCGCGACCGGGAGCCCCATGATCACGCCTGTATTGAAGTAACCAAGTCGGTTGTAAAACGTCTCAGACTTGGTTCCTTCATTGCCGTGCTTGCGTCGCTCTATCCACATCATCGATCCAAGCGCCGTGATGACGGACAATGAAAGACCAAGTGCGAAGTATAAGAACTTCAACCAAATCCCGCCATACGTGCCGTAATGCAGAGGCGACATGGCATTCACAAAATGACCCGCTAAGGGCTGTTCTTTGAAAGGATCGTCAGTAATGCGCTCGCCTGTCGCGCCATCCACGGAAATAATCTCAACCGTCGATAGCTGCGTCTCGGGCGCGTAGAAAATGTCGATTTCCGATGTTTCGTCGCCATAATTCTGGACGACGAAACTCAGCGGTTGCTCGCCGGTTTCCGGATGGCGTATCTGCGCGATTTCATCAGCACTTAACATCTGAACCTGAACACCTGTTCGTTCAGCTTCCGGACCGAGGACCGCACCGATGAGAGAGTCGATATCACCCTTAAACGCGACTGCTGCGGCCAGTTGCGAAACCAGCCCAACAACGCCCAAAAACGCTCCTGTGAAGGCAATCATGGCGTAAAAAGGCAAGCCCCATAGCCCAACAACTTTATGGCTATCCTGCCATTTCAACCGCTGCGAGCGTTTGAGACGCATAGAATAGGCCTCTTCGCGAATCTTGGTGTGTGCGACGACGCCAGACAGAATTGCTAGCATCAACACGACCCCAACTATCCCGACGAGCCAACGGCCAATTTGGCGCCCACCCAGGAAGCTTGGCCACAGAAAGTCTCGGTGAAAGTTTAGCGTCCAATATGACAAACCATTCCCACGCTCGGCTATCGGTTCGCCCGTCTCGGCATTCCATTTCTGATTGGCATTTACATGCTCATCATTCTCATCGTGATATTGAATGAACCCCCAAAAATAAGGCGTATAAGTTGTGGGATAATTTAGACGAACAAACTCCAACTCGGTACCGCCCGCAGATGTCTCTTCAACCCAATTCGAGAACACATCATTGATGGCCGGCGTCTCGTCGGAGATTGCGACCCGCAAGTTTGGATCTTCCCAGGTTTTGATCTCATTGTCGAATAGCGCAAAAGTCCCGGTCAGAGCGACGATGTAGACAATCAATCCCAGCGTGATCCCTGTCCATGAGTGGAGGTCGTAGTTCCGGAGATGACGCGCGCGATCCATAGTTTTACCCTAAACTGGAGCTGGAACCATAGCGACGACAACGCCGCTAACGATTGAAATTGTTATCAGTGCGCTCGCCACACGCCAGCCTTTTTTGTCCCAGTAGCAAAAGAACTGAAACCCGAGCCAGATCAATGGCACCGCCAGCGAGAGCCACAGGGCTAGCGATCGAAACTCAAATGGCAGGGTCAGCAATAAGACAGCCCCAAAAAGGATAGCGGCAACAAGAGACCATAATATTATGCTAGTCAGGCGCGGCGCCTTCCATGTTGCCACCCCAAGCAGGCCCACGATGACGATTAAGATGCCCATAGTCACTGGACTCATAACACTGCTCCACCAAATGCGACAAAACCGAGCCCTGCTGCGAGCATCGCACTGGGAGCGTGCCAGCTCGGCCTTTGAGCGGCAACAAACAAGCCTAGTACAAAAGCCAGGCTGAGCATTCCAAGCCATATCGGCACGCCGCGAAGCCATCCTTGAAGCGGCGCCATAGACATCAGCGAAACGAGAAACAGGATCGCGGCAACGGAGCGCAATCCGTACCGCATCGACTTGGACACTTTGATTTGAGCAAACGCCGCACGGCGCTCATCTGCCTGATACAACAAAGCGCACGCGACGTACAAAAGGCAAAGAGAAGAAACGACAACTAGCATTATTATTGGCTGGAGGAGCCGCTCACAAACGGCTCCTCCGCGCGCCGTCCCCTTTAGAACGTGGCTTCGAGCTGCAATGCGAACGTTTGCGGTCGTCCAAATCGCGCGAATTGCGGATCGTTAAAATTGTTCGCAGGATCAAAAGTGAACAATGATGTCAAATACTCTTCATCAAAAACATTGTCCCCTGTTAGATAAATACCGAAATTGTCATTTCGCCATCCTGCACGGAAGTTTACGAGAGTGCGCTCGTCAATGGTTTTTCGTTCTTGAGGTCGCGCGAGTTGGCTAAAGGCCGCTGATGCATAATTGGCGTTACCATTAACGATCCAATTTTCATTTTGCCATGTGAAGCCACCAGCGATTGTCAGGTCCGGCGCGCTGGTGAACGTATTTCCAGAAAAATCAAATCCGGTTGCACCGTCGATTTCGCATGTTTCAAGACCATCAATAATAGCAATCGACACGGTCGCACAAAGATCCGTGAACTCCGACTCTGCAATACCGATCGAGCCATACACATCGAGATTGTCCGACGCTTGATACTGCGTCTCCAATTCGAAACCCAAGACCTCAGAGGAGCCAGCATTTTGCGTTTCAGTGTCGAAAGTGTTGGAGCTCAGCTGAACATTCACCTGCTGGTCCGTCCAATCGATGAAGAACGCGTTGGCATTTATTGTGAGCCTGTCATCCAACCACTTACTGCGGAATGACGCTTCATAGTTCCAGGTATATTCCGCATCAAACGTGTAAGACTGCGCTGTGGCGACGTTGATGCCAACTCCGCCTGATCGATACCCTCGCTGCGCGATAAAATTTAGGCTGCGTTTGTCGTCAATGTCCCAACCAATCCCGAACTTGGGCAGGAAAGCATCGAAGCTTGGCGACTGTAGAGTCGTTTCTTCTTCAGTCGCATCTGCCGCATTTGCCAATAGAAGCGCGTTGACCTGAGTGATCACGGCGGCAATCGGAGGAAACGCGGCAGGATCTGGCAGCGGAGTCAGAACGTTCACCTCATTACCCGTCGTGATGTTCTGCTCCTCAGTGTCATATCTGAAACCGCCAAAAAGTCGGACGTTATCGGTGAGATCGTATGTGAAGTCAGCAAACACCGCTCTAGTCTCGATATCGACCGGGTTTTGCTGAACCGCATTAATCAAAAAACCGCCCGCGTAAAGCGGAACGACTGCAGCGGCAGTCTGCTGCCCCTGCGCTTGAGCAACGGCGAGCGGAAAGCCGGCCTCGACCAACTGTAGCGTGACCAGGCCGGCAACGGTCGGGCCCAAGTTGGCCTGGCTGACAACATCAAACGTAAATGTAGATTCAAAGAACTGCTGACTCTCAATTTCTGAAAGATATGCGCCCACTACACCTTCCAGCCGGTCACCCGAATAGTTTACCAAAAACTCCTGAGTGAAAGACTCCGTCGCGACGGTCGAATCGAAAAACTCCAGATCCTGCGCTGTACGATCCGTATCACCGCCGCGGTCTCTATCGAGCTCACTGAAAGTCGTTATCGACGAGATCGAAAATTGATCGTTGATATCATAATCAACTTTGGCGACGCCCAGATCGTAAACCGTATCATCTCGATAAGGTCGGTTTGATGGAATCTGACGGTTATCGTTTGCATCAGCCACCGTAAACAAGGAGATGGTTTCGCCAAACTGCCGATCATCATGAGTGTACGACAAATTGACCTTCAGATCTGGTATTGCGTTGGGTTCGATGAGAACTTTGCCGCGAAAGTTCAGTGTTTCGCTTTCATCATCATTTCCATCGAGTGTCGTGCGCTCAACCAGCCCCTCGGTTTCAGTGACCTCTGCGCCGAGACGGAATGCGATCTGATCGTCAATGATCGGGCCACCAATCGATGCACCAAATCTCTTCTCTTCATCGCCAGACCCGATAACGGCGCGCGCACGCCCGTGCCAATCATAGGTCGGCTGCGCTGTGTTAATAATAATCGCGCCCGCTAAAGCATTGCGCCCTTGAAGCGTAGACTGCGGACCACGCAAGAATTCAATTTGTTCGATATCCCAAACACTCAAAGGGCCGCCGCGCACGGCGTCGCGCGAAATGGGCGCACCATCAACATAAATCGTTGCGAGATCGGAGAACCCGGCGCCACTGACATTTTCATTACTAATTCCCCGAATGGAAAATCCTCGGTCATCAAACCGCGTTGCGATGTTTGCAGTCCGCGCTATCGCATCAGCCAAGTCATTGATGTTCTGTGTTTGAATATCAACTTGCGTCACGACTGCGACACTCTCAGGCGTATCTTGGAGAGAGCGGTCAATCTTTTGACCTGTTACGATAATGGTATCCTGCCGTGCCTCCGCATCGGCGTCGACCGTACTGACTTCCTGAGCCGTTGCACCCGCACTCAAAAGCGCCGCGAGTGACGCAGCCGTTGCAAATTTGATCATGTTGATCCTCATTGAATTCCCAATTTTGCGGTACGGCTATACTGCTGCAGATGCTAATGCAACCTATTCTCAATCTCAAATCCGGTTTGACTCGCCGTTTGCTTCTAGTTGTGGCTTTAAAGCGACATCCAGGCGGTAGTTGGCGACGCCGAATTTTCATGGCAATCATGACCAGGATGAACAGGCACAGGATCAATGCACGTAGACCGCGGGTCTCTTCTCTCAGGCGGAAACAAGCAATTGACGCATCGAAAAATGGTCCACCGACTTCCGCAAAAAGTTCACGTGTGCGAACCAATCCAAAGCGGCACCAAATAATAAAAGGCGCGATTGACGCGATAGACCGATACGGACTCGCAGGTGCCACGGTCACCAAAATTACGAGTTCGGCCGGCGTTTCGCGCGGCGCTTACTTGCACCACTTCAAAACCAAGCACGACCTCTATGAAGCGGTGGCAATCGCGATCGTGAATCAGATGTTCCAACGCTTCGCACGGTCATGGCCTACCTCTTCGCACTCGGTGACAGAAATCCGTCAACTACTGCATGCTGCCTGGGACGAAGCGTTCATGCGCGCCGAAGGGAAGGTCTACATGGAGCTTCTACACGCAGCGCGTACGGATCAGGTTATCGCACATCATATGCGCCGGCCGGCACTCAGAGCATTGCGGATATTCGGTTGGGCGGCGCGCAGGACGATTGTCGTTCACTCTGACAGTGCACTTTCTTCCACTGATATCGTGCGACTAACGCAATGGTTCTTAAGAGGCATGTCGCTCGATGTGCCACTGTCACGCGATCCAAAGTTCTTCCATTCACAAATAGACTTACTTGTAAATTTGGTCGCGACCCAATTGGCGGACAAATAGGTGAAGTTGCGGTGGTTGATAGCGTTATGCGTGACATTCACTCTCGATCATGTCGCCCAAGGCGAGCACTTTTCAGATCAGCGCACTAAAGAGATTGATCGGATCATAGAGGCACGTTTGGTCAAGACGCATATTCCTGGGGCAGCGGTCGTTCTGGTTGAAGGTGGACGCGTGGTTCACGCCCGTGGATTTGGCCTGGCCGATGTCGAAACTGAGACCCCGGTGTCGTCGAACACGATCTTCGCTATTGGATCGGTGTCGAAGTCATTCGTCGCTAACGCACTGCTGCAACTGGAGCGTGACGGGCGCATTTCTTTAGACGATCCAGTGGTCAGCCACTTGCCCGCATTCCGAAGCGTAACGAAGAAAAAATCGGACACGATCTCTATAAGGCAGTTGATGCAGCACACGAGTGGTTTTTCCATGTTCGACGGAAATCGACACCAAACGAGCAGGAGTCGATCGGAGGGTACTCTGGCCAAAGTGGCGGCGCAGACAAAACGATATCGGCTAAATCGTCCTGTTGGACATTCGTTTGAGTACTCGAACGCAAACTACGAAGTCTTGGGGAACTTGCTCGCGAGGGTCGAAGGATCTTCGTTTGAAGCGATCATCGAAAATCGGATTTTTAAGCCCCTGAACATGAATCGCTCAGGGATTTTGCGCGACAGCGATCCAGAAACAGCGACCCCCTATCGGTTCATTTTCTCTAAACCCGAAGCATTTCGCTTCTCCCCTGGCTCGGCTTTAGGACCGAAAGGCGGAGTTTACACAACCGCTGACGATATGGGGCGCTATTTGATCGCGCTCATGGACGAACACTCAGCGATTGCATCTTGGGAAGATTATTGGGCTAGCGGGTCGGATATGCCCATCGGCGCCACGTATGGTCCAGGCTGGATGGTGTTCCAGTCTGACTTCGGTCCGTTGGCCAAACACAATGGCATGAATGGTGGTTACAGCGCGCTTGCGGGGTTTGCTCCAGAAACTGGATTAGGTTTCGCGATCATGGCGAACGCAAGCCAGGGCATGCTCGCAGGGGATACATCGGCGCTAACTGAGGATGCATTTGCAGTCGCTTTCGATCTGCCCGTGCCAGGACTTCAAGATCAGCGGCCTGCTTTGATCCAACTGATAGTCGTTGGGGCTATGTTAGCGGGCCTAATGGTCTGGATTGGTCTGTTTTGCCGAAACGCGGTCACCAGGCGTTTGAGCAAATCATCGACTCGTTGGCTCGGCGCGGCTCAACTGGTCCTACCCGGCATCTTGCTAGCCGCGATTGCTTGGATGGTGCTGGCTCTAATTCCCCGTCAATTCGGGCTTCCCATCGAAGCGATAAGACTTTTTGTTCCAGACATTGGATGGCTGCTTACGCTCCTCGGATACGGTTCGATTTGTTTTCTCGTAGCTAGATCGATCGCCTTGAGCCTCATTAGCAACGCGCAAATGCGGGACGACATGAGTTGAAGTTTTGGTCGACTGAGAACCCGCGTCTTCGATTTATTGGGCGGCCAATCTCCAGCGCTTCGTGGGACTTTCCGATCAGTTTGCGTGACACACGCAAGAGGGTCTATCGCGCAGTATTCATGGAAGAAAAACAGCGGCGCACGCCTACCTGCGTGACAACGCTTGAAGCTCCACGTCGAACAATTTGGTGGATTCGGCATCAGCGTTACCGCCCGATGAAAGTGTAACGCAATTGTAACGCAAACTACGGTTTTTTGCGCTTTTGCGTGACAGTCTTTGATTTTCTAATAATCCTAACCTTCTGTTTTTTATTTCTATTTTTTCTTGCGGAAGCATCATTGGACAACTCATAATCGTGAGGTCGGGAGTTCAAGTCTCCCCCGAACCACCATTTACCTCTTTCAGGCCTGTTCGGTGCGCGCCCCCGGTGCAACAGAGGCATGTGAAGCCAATGAGTCGCTTTCTTTAGAGCAAGCGTTATTCTGACATGATGTCACAAGTGCAAACATTCAGAGCGATCGTCCTGACGGTGTCCACCATGTTGGCGGTGACCTTGGCGCCGGTCGATGATCGCGCACAAGCAGAAGCGTCGCCTGCCAGTTGCCACGCCGACGCCGGTCAGCGGGTCTTCATTCCCGGCGGGACGTTCACGATGGGTGCGGGCGCGTTGTACCGCGAAGAAGGAGCGCCGCGTCCGCGCCGCGTTGCAGATTTCTGGATCGACAAATACGAAGTCAGCAATCGCCAGTTTCGGGAGTTTGTTGATGCCACGGGTTACGTCTCAATCGTCGAACAGAGACCGGATCCAGCGCGCACGCCGAATATTCCACCAGAGCTTCTATCAATTGGCTCCGCAGTGTTCACACCGCCGGACATCGACAATCCGCGTGGCGCATGGTGGACGTTTGTGGAAGGCGCCTATTGGGCCGCGCCGACCGGGCCGGGTTCAAACATTGACACCCGACTCGATCATCCGGTCACGCATATCGCTTTTGAAGATGCGCAGGCTTATGCGGCCTGGGTTGGCGGCTATCTCCCAGATGAAACGCAATGGGAATATGCCGCGCGCGGTGGCCTGGACGGCGCCACTTATGCCTGGGGCAACACCCCGCCGAACCAGACACCGCGCGCCGCGAACACATGGCAAGGCATGTTCCCGGTGATCAATACCAAACAGGATGGGCATGACGGGTCTGCGCCGGTGGGCTGTTTTGATGCCAATGGTTATGGCCTTCACGACATGATCGGCAATGTCTGGGAATGGGTGCAGGCGGAAGATGACACCGATCTGCAGGGACGCATGAAAGGTGGCTCTTATCTATGTTCTGACAATTTTTGTCGCCGCTACCGCCCTGCCGCGCGCCATGCTCAGGAAAAATATTTCTCGGCATCGCATATCGGTTTTCGGGTCGCTTATGATCAGCCCGACGACTGATTGCGATCCAACGTCAATGTTGCGAAACGGCGTCCTGCGGTGATTGTAAATGGTTGTTCAGGGTCTGAAACATGATTTCGGGGGATTGGAATGGCGCGAAAATAAAGCCGGACGGCAAGTAAGTCAGCGGCAATGCTAGCCGGCGACATTCGCTTTCAAGGCTCGATCGCCAGGACTCCGTTGCCTCCTGACCCGATACGACCAGAACGTTCTTGCCTTTGAATATAGTATCCTTCAGCAGCGGATCGGGTCGAAGATTGATGAACAATTCATAGAAAAGCTGTTCCGGCGGAGCCGTCTGGGCCAACACGCCAGCGTCTATAAAATCCTGTTTGTTTTCATTTACATAGTGGATATCGCCGGGACTCTGCGACAGCACTTGTCGATAGAATGAGATCGGCGCGCTGCGCAGCAAGTGCTTAATCCCGAGAGACGAAATGCGCACGCCAGATTTGCTCGCCACAATCTGCTGCAGCACCCCGCGAAACCATTCCGGAGAGAAGGACTCCCAGACCTCTTGATTGAAAGGCGGGTTCAGGAAGACAAAGGATGAGACCGTCTTGCAGAAATGACAGAGCCGATAGGCAACCGGGTTGCTGCCACCAATGCTCAAGACCACGGCGCCGGGATTGGCGTGCGCGTCCAGAAAACGACACAGCATCGCCGCTTCAGCGGTCACCGCCGCCCAGCTTTCAACAGCGCTTGTGGTCAGCAGAGCACCCGGGAGCGGCGTCGAACGCGCATACCCTGCCCTGCGAACAAATACGACCTGATATCCCGCCTGCCACGCCTGCTGACAAAACCGCTCGCTCGGTGGCATCGCAAATTCATGTGAGTTCAGAATAAACAGCGCGGGTTTGGCACCAAGATCTCCGCCAAAGACCATCGCATCAATTTGGCAGCCTGTCCCCGCAATCGTGAAAAGCCGAAATTCGCGTTTGGTATTGACGACCACCTGGCTCATTCCAGACGTCTCCTCACCTTATACCGCCACCTCTGTTCCAACCGAAACCGGTTCGAAGTTCAAGATGGCGCCCCACCCGTCGGCCGATCCTTGTCCGACAAAGACCGTAACGTGATCTCGCCTGCGCGCTTTCTGGTCAAACGACAGACGGCCAATTATCACCTTGCGGCGCAGTATGGCACTTATGGTTAATTCTCGCAAAGTGCCGCGTGGGCAGCCGCTCGGGCGGCCTTACCTGTCAGACACGGCCGCGGACGCCCAGCGCATGATATGTCCGGTCGCCAGGACCAGCGCACCCGCGACCGTGAGAAGCGTCTCATAATCGTGCAAGGCTTCGACAAACGCGCCAGCCAGCAGCATCGCCAGGCCAGAGACAATCAGCACGCTCGTCGCCCAGGACACGCGTTTAGACTGCAATCCAATCAAGGAAAAAGGGAGAGCGGCGATGACGAAGGCCTTGTGTAGCCATTCAGCCTCTGCCCAAACGCCGGCTATTGGGAGAATCGCCGACAATAAGGGGAGTGCCAGGCAGTGAATGAGGCACAGACTGGACAACACAATTGCCGAGCCATCAATCACCGCCGCTCCGGACGTCCGACCTGCCATTAGAAGGCCAGCCTGACGCCAACGCGAATATTCTGACCTGGCGCAGGGGCCAGGTCCTTGAGCACCGAAGTGGCAAATCGGACTTCTTCATCCGTGATATTGCGAGCTTCGATAAAGGCTTCGGTGCCATCAGCGCCGATGCCGAAATCCGACAGGTCCACTTCACCGCGAAGATCGAGCGTGGTGTAGCCATCGGTCGCCAATTGGCCGACGCCCGGATCATCCTGGTCCCCGGCAACGGTCAGGGCCGCGCCAATTTCATACGTCCCCCATTCCGCACTGACATCGCCATTCAGCGTGACCGGCGGGATGAAGGGAACATTGCCGCCGCCATCGAGGTCCGCGTCGACAAAGTCAACGCTGCCTGAAAAGGCCCAATCCGCGCCCAGAAGACCATCATCGACGAACAGGTCGCCATAGATTTCACCGCCCACGAAACTTGCATCATCTTGCACGAACAGGAAGACGGGCAAGCCGTCGCCTTCACCTGTCAGCACGCCATCAACCACCGCCTCGCCGGGGGTCAAGAATGTGAAATCGCTAAACTCTGTGACGAATACGTTTATGCCGACGCTACCTGACTCTCCGCTCCAACGGGCCGTCCCTTCGAGATTGAGTCCACTCTCTTTGCCGAGCGTTTGATCACCGACCTCGAATTGATCGGTCGCCAAATGCGGGCCAAATGCGAACAACTCGCTCTCACTCGGCGCCCGCTCAGTGTATGAGATCTGACCCCCCAGCCAGAAGCCACCCTCATAGTGCTTGTGAGCGCCGAAGGATGCGCTGAACAGGTCGAAGTCAGCCGAGCCAAATTCTGCATTCTCATACTCGACATTGTCGATGCGCAGGCCGCCTTCAATGGCTATCACGTCTTCCCATTCCTGGGCCTCATATACGAACAGACCCCAATTCTGGATATCCGTCGGCGATATGAAAGCTTCTTCACCGGCGGCACTGAATTCGCGATCGGAATATTGCAGACCGAAGGCACCCTCAAATCCGCCGATGACATGATCAAATTCGACACGCCCCTCAACGCCTTCATTGGCAAAAACGGTTCCGGCCTCACCGGGTGCTTCGAATTCCGTGTGCTCATAATCGACAATCGCAAGTGTGCCGATCACATCTGTGAGGAAGCCATTATTGACGCTGACACCGCCGCGCAAATCAATGCGCGTTTGCTCGAGATCGATGAAAGGATTTTCCTCTTCTTCGCCCTCTTCCTCTTCTCCTTCACCTTCTTCTTCCTCATGGCCATGACCAGGCAAGCCATATTCAGACGTTTGCTGACGGATTGCGACGCCCAGGAAAGCGCTCTCGCCGACCCAACTGACGCCAGCTGAAAGCGTTTGTGTCTCAACAAAGGAATTCTCTACAGTGTCGCGAACTTCCTCGTGTTCCTCGCCCTCTTCTTCAGCTTCTTCCTCGGCTTCTTCGAGCGCCCGCAAAGCGGAAGATTCGGCAAAATCGGGAATGTCGTAATTGTCGAAATCCCGCATTGAACCTGACAGAGTGAACACCAACTGACCTGCCGTGAACTGGCCGCGACCGGCAAGCTCAGTGCCCTCATTGACGCTGTTATATGCGGCGAACAGATCGGCAGACATCTCTTCTTCCGGAAGGTCCTCGACAATCAATCCGTCGACAACATTGACGACGCCGCCAATCGCTTGTCCACCATAGCCAAGCGCAGCCGGCCCGCGCAGAATTTCAATCTTCTCGGCATCAATGCCATCTGCGGTCACCTGATGGTCTGGTGACGCCGCAGAAACGTCGATGACGCCAATGCCATTGGTCAGAACCTGTACACGCTCGGCACCCAGACCGCGCAGCACCGGACGACTGGCACCGGCACCAAAGAAGGTCGTGGCAACACCAGGTTGGCGATCGAGCGTATCACCCAACGTTGCGCTGAGGGTTTGCAGGATGTCTTCACGATCCAGGGCTGTGGCATTGCCAACCAGTTCGTCAGCGCTGCGCTCGGGGCCCGGCGCTGTCACAATAACGGCGCTTTCGCGGCGCTCTTCGTCGGAAGATTGTGCATTGGCGAGTCCGACGAGCAGTGGTGCCGCGGCAGCCGCAATCAGAAGTTTCCGGTTCATACTTAACCTCAAAAGTGATGATATAACATCCTAAAAGACCATTTGAGTCCGTCTGGCAACCCGGTTTTTGCGCTCATGCGACGCGACGGGTCGAATGTTGCTCTGCCATCACACTTGTGCGCCGCGCTGAGCGGCGGCGCTAGCGCTGATACTTGATGAATGGGGTCTTCTTGGCGATGCGATCATATAGCAATCGCGCCGTCGCATTATCGTCTGCTGTGTTCCAGTAAACGACGGGACATCCAGCTTTGTCCGCCTGCGCATAAACCGCCTCGATCAAGGCGCGCCCGACGCCTTTTCCCCGCGCCGCCGGGGTCGCGAACAAGTCCTGAAGGTAGCAGACATTCTCAATCCGCCAACAATGGCGATGATACATGAAATGGACCAGGCCAAGCGCCTCGTCTCCGTCCCAGGCAATATAGCCGGATGGCTCATAAGGCGCGTCCGTCAGCAGACGTTGAAACGTGCTCGCATAGACCTCATCACTGACTTCGGATTCATAGAATTCGAGATATCCGGTCCACAGAGCGCGCCAAACCGTGAGATCTTCTGCGCGGATCGATTTGACTTGGATCGACATGATTGCTCCTCACTCTATGGAAACAGCGCTTGCAGCCCAGACAGGCCTAGCGTCTCATCCCAGCCCATCATCAGGTTGAGGTTCTGGATCGCTTGCCCGGATGAGCCTTTGACCAGATTGTCGATCACCGCGATGATCACAACCCGGCCTGCAACCCGATCAGGATAGACGGCGATGCGGCAATTATTGGTGCCCCGCACATGCCGGGTGTCCGGGGGTGGTGCCCCAAGCGGCAACACGGTGATGAACGGCGCATCCGCATATTTGGCTTCCATCGCCGCCTGGATTTGATCGACATTGCCGCGCACATGACAGGTGACCAACTCGCCGCGCGTCATCGGGATCAGGTGCGGTGTGAAGGTCACGCCAATGTCGTCGCGTCCGGCTTGTCGATTGAGCTCCTGTTCGATTTCAGGGGCATGCCGGTGTTTGCCGACGCCATACGCATGCAGCCCTTCGGCGGCTTCTGAAAACAGATTGCCTTCTTTCAATCCACGCCCGGCGCCGGAAACGCCGGATTTCGCATCGATGATAATGCTGTCAGGGTCAATCTGGTCGACGACCGGCAATAAGGCCAGCAGGCTCGCGGTTGGATAACAGCCCGGACACGCCACCAGAGTTTCGCCGAACAGGCGCTCGCCACGCCATTCCGGGAGGCCGTATTGAACCTTGGCCGTCCGCGCCGGATTGAGATGCGCACGGCCATACGTTGAGGCATACAGATCCGCATCCCGCAAACGATAGTCTGCAGACAAATCGACCACGCGCACATGGTCAGGTAGAGTCTCGATCAGATCCTGACTGGTCCCGTGCGGCAGACAGCCAAAAGCGACATCAATGCCCGACCAATCGACATCATCGGCTTTCACCACAGGCAAGTCCGCGCTGGCAAGATGCGGGAAAATCTCTGAAAGCTGCTTGCCCGCCAGGCTATGCCCGGTCGCCGCCACTGCCTCGACCTGCGGGTGGCCAGCGAGCAGGCGCACGGTTTCTGCGCCGGTATAGCCTGACGCACCCAAAATTGCCGCTTTCAGATTTGTCTTATCGCTCATGACCAAACCCTTGTTCCAGATACGAAAAAGGCGCCCCGTTGGAGCGCCTTTATCACGTGTTCAGATAAACCGTAACGCTTAGCGCTTGGAGAATTGGAAGCTGCGACGGGCTTTCGCACGGCCATACTTCTTACGCTCAACAACACGCGGGTCGCGCGTCAGGAAGCCGAATGGCTTCAGCGTGCGGCGCAGTTCCGGTTCGAAATTGACCAGCGCCCGGGCAATGCCGTGACGCACTGCGCCAGCCTGACCGGACAAGCCGGAGCCTTTGACGGTTGCAACAACATCATACTGGGTGCGGCGATCGGCTTCGATCAGCGGCTGCTCCAGCACCATGCGCAGAACGGGGCGAGCGAAATACTCGTCCTGGTCTTTGCCGTTAATGGTGATTTTGCCAGAGCCGGGCTTCAGCCAGACGCGCGCCGTCGCAGATTTACGACGACCGGTGCCATAAGACCGGCCATGCTCGTCAATCTTCGGCTCGGCCGTGATCGGCGCCAGCTCAACGGCGTCTTCGCCTTCCGTGACCGCTTTCAGGTCTTCGAGGGATTGTGCAGTTTCAGCCATCTTTATGAGACTTTCGTGTTCTTGGTGTTCATCGCCGCAAAATCGACCGCTTCCGGGCCTTGTGCTTCATGCGGGTGATCCGCACCGGCATAGACGCGCAGTTTCGAATACTGCTTGCGGGCCAGAGTGCTTTCTTTCGGCAACATGCGTTTGACCGCCATTTCGATTGCCCGCTCTGGGAAACGACCGGACATGACTTTGCCGGCTGTCGTCTCTTTAATACCACCCGGGTGACCGGTATGGCGATAATAGACTTTGTCTGCCAGCTTGTTGCCGGTGAATTTTGCCTTCTCAGCATTGATCACGACAACATGGTCGCCCGTATCAATGTGAGGCGTGAAATCAGCGCGGTGCTTGCCACGCAGACGTTTGGCGACGTAGGAAGCAAGACGACCCACCACGACATCGGTCGCGTCGATGACGATCCATTTGTTCTCAACGTCGGCAGGTGCGTTATATGTTTTCATTGCTCCGCCGGAGCCTCTCAATCGGAGTTATTGGATAATGTTCAAGCGCCCGCATCTACGCGCCGCGAAACGCCTTGTCAACGCGCCTTTGGCGCTGTCCCTGCTTTTCCTTGCCACAGCCTGTAGCCCCGGCCCCGACGGCGATCAGCCCGAGTCTGCTGACGCCCCGGTAGACATTGCGGAATCGACCGAACCGGGGGGGCTGGTTTTGCCAGCCGTTTGGCAGACAAATGACCTTGGAACAGCGATCCGGTCGATCGGCGTTGCGGGCGAACTTGGCTCGGCGGTTGCCGTCGCCTATTCCGATGGCGGGTTGCAATATCTCGATCTGGAAGGCGAGCGGGTCACCGACAAGGCTGATATCGGCGTCCTGCAGATCGCTGACGGACGGTTTATGCGCCTGCAGGATACGTCCGTCACAGTGTTTCCAGGCATTACCCGGGACGGGACATTGGCGCTCTATATTCATGGCGGAGAATTGACCGAGCCGCTCCCCTACCCGCTGGATGCCGGCACGACATCGACCATTTTGGGCCTGTGCAGTGCCGGCCCGACATTTGAGCGGGACGGCGTTATGCGAATTGGCTTCTGGACCGCGGATGCGCCCGCTGAGTTGAAGCTTGGCCGCGTCGTCGAAGCGGGCGAGAACCTGATCCTGCTGCTCGATGAACCGGCGCGCGCAGACAGCAACATCTCTGCCTGTGTGCTGACCGATCGCGAGGATGCCGCCTATTCCGATCCGGTCCGCAGCGCCGCCGACTTGAAGCATCGCAACAAGACCTATCGGTTCTTGCTGGATGATTTTGGCGGATACACGCTGATTACGGATGGCGGCGAGATCATCGATTTCCAGGTCCTGGACGGGATCAGCGTTCGCCCGCCGCCAAACCCGGTTGATATGGCCGGGACCGGAGACGCGCGCGGCGGCGGCTATCCTGGCGGGGTTCTGGTGATTGCGGGCGAAACCCGCGATGGCGTGCACACGGTCACCTATATCGATCCCAGCCGGGTCACGTTGCAGCCGTTCGGGTACGCCCCTTCGTCAGCGGGCGACTGACCCAGACCAGCCAGACGCTGGTCAGCAGCACCACGACGCCCAGGCCTTGATGCACCAAGGCCACCGGCAAAGGCGCAGCATTGACCAAGGTGATAACGCCCCAAATCGCTTGCGCTGTGATCAAAGCCGCGATCACAGCAAAAGCGCCGACCATTTCGGTCCCACGGGCGCGCCAGGCGGCAAACAGGGCGAGCCCCCATAACAGATACGCGCCAAGCCGGTGATTGAGTTGCGTCGCGGCGCGGCCTTCAAACACACTGCGCCAGCCAAGCCCGTCGCCAATATAATGCGACGGCACCCATTCCCCGGCCATCAGCGGCCAATCGGTATAGGTCCGGCCGGCATCAAGCCCGGCCACCAGCGCCCCGGTCAGCATTTGTACACTGGTCAGGATCAACAGCAGCAGCGCCAGGCCACGCAAGAGTGGCGGGGCCGCAATGCGAGTCCGCTCACTCAAATCGAGCCAGAACCAGCTGGTCACCGCGATGATCAGAAGCGCCAGTCCAAAATGCGTCATCAGACGGTAAGGCGCGACATCGAGCCGATCGGTCTCACCAATGCCGCTGGCCACCATCCACCAGCCGATAAACCCCTGTAATCCACCGAGCGCGATCAGGACACCGAGGCGGATCGCCCATTTCTTCGACAACCAGCGCATGGTCGCAAACCAGATGAAACCGGCAATCGCGACCAGACCAATCAACCGTCCGAACAGGCGATGTCCCCATTCCCACCAATAAATGTACTGGAATTCGGACAGGCTCATATTGTAATTCTGCTGCTGGAATTCGGCTGTGCTCTTATATTTCTCAAACTCAACCCACCAGGCCGCCTCGCTCAACGGTGGCAAGGATCCCTTGATCGGCGCCCATTCGGTGATCGACAGACCGGAATCGGTCAGACGCGTGGCGCCGCCAATCAGGATCATGGCATAGACCATCAATCCGATCAGGATCAGCCAGCGTTGAATCCAGCGTGCGGCGACAGGGGAAGTTGCATCAGGCATTGTCGGCTCTATTTGAGGGTATCAACGCAGACAGCAACCGGCCACACGGTCGCAGGAAGAAGGAAATTACAGTTCATGCCTTACGCGCAGCGCAGAATTGTCGCCAGCCTCATCCTGCTCGCCTTTCTCGGCCTATGGATCTGGGGAGCCGCCACCATTGGTTCGATGCTGGCCACCGCACCGAAATGGCAAAGCCTGATTTTCTTTATTGTTGCCGGCATTGGCTGGGCCGTGCCGCTCAAGCCAGTCTTCACCTGGATGAACTCGGCGCCGGATCGGGACGAGATTTAGGCGCCCTAAGTCGACCTTGGGTCATGGACCCCCGCGCATCACCGCTTCGCGGGCCAGGTAATGCAGCCAGTATAACATGTTTTGCCGTTCCGGATCGCGCTTCTTCTGTGCGCGCGAGGCTCCCGGCGGCGGGCCGATGGCGAGCGGATCCTGGCGTCCGGGTTCGGTCTTTCGCCGATCTGCGGCCCGAGCCAACCAGCGCGCCATGCGCCGGACATGCTTGTCGGGCTCAGCCATGACATCGCTGAGCGCGGCGCAGCGGCGCTGAAGATTGGCGGGATTGAAGCTGTGTGCTCCGGACAGCGCAGAGGGCGCCGTGCCGGTGCGCGCATATTCCAGCCACCAGCCGCCGGGCGCAGTCTCGGTTTCGGGATAATACACCCAGACCGGCATCCGCGGCTCGGCTTCGGCGAGGCGAAAGCGGGGTGGCGCAGCACGGGGGGCGCTCCGCGTTACCCTGGAACGGACGTCTGCCTTACTCCGGGACCTCGTGCCCACCCGCACCTCCGACCACCCCTCAACACAGGCTTTCAGCACCAGCCACCGCCGCACCAGACTTTCCGCCACGCGGGTCAGCTGCAAGAACCGCCACCGCTGCGCCGCGTCTGGCGTCAGGCGCGGCACATAGATTTGCAGCAAGGCGATCAGGTCGCAGATGATCGGCCAGGCCCGCTGCAAGGCAGGACGGTTGGGGTCAGACATGCGATGAAAGGTAGAGGTGCTGAAACTCGGTCGGATTGAGAGGGGATTGAGAGCGGCTGGTTTGGGTCAGGAGAAGACATTAGGACATTCCAAACCTATCCTATTGAAGCTCGACCTGTTTCCCATGATCTGCGAACAAGCGCTCGAGCGTTTTCGATGATGCGTCCAAGAACCGGGTGGGAACCTTTACTTCCTTCGAATTCTGAAAAAAGATAACCAACTCGGGTTCATCGCCGCCGCTTAAAATTCGAATCTTAGTCACAGAATCCCAAGGCAACTTTCGTTGCGGATAACGATTTATGACTACACCCCATTTAGAAAGACGCAGCAGCTCTGGAGTACGAACAAAAACCTCATCCACGCATTGATACAGCGAATAGGCGAGCATCGGTGTACCAGCGAGGACCGCGTAACCGGCGCCGACCGGGTCACGTCCCCCCATCCAACCGTTCGTCAAATCAACACCAAAAATATTGTTGATAGAAGTCAAAATCGCATAAGCGACCACCGGAATGAGGAGAATGAAGACCCGCCACTTATACCACACGTATGTGCGTGTAGCAGTCACGGTCATCTCTTGGGTACCATCCATGCGTTTCTTTAACATCGAACCCAAAGCGTTCAATGCCCGCTTTGACGCCGAAAGCAGACTCGCCGTCGAGCTAGGAGCGGATATTAAAGTTTACAGAGACTTTCACGAACGTATCGTGGCATCATGACTTTCTTTGAAATTGATGACGAGTTGAAATCGCTGCTTCGCCAAATGCAACTGGAGCGGAAGTCTGCGATTGAATGGGCTGAGATTGAATCAGATGACCTACTTCAATCAGAGCACTATCGAGGTGGCTTTGACACAACCGAGATGGCGTTTTGCTTCAGCTTGTTCCGGAACCAAAAAGAGTATTGGTTCCAATTCTCGCTCTCTGACATCGACACTCTACTACGAGGCTCCCACGCCAAAATCGAAGTCAGGCCAGCTGATACTTAACGCCAGCTAATGTCCGTTATGACGCCGAAAGCAGACGCAAATTCAGTTACGCTTCTTGGGTGACTGATGGCTAAAAGCCAAAGGTGAAGACTTTAGCTTCCACCGTGATCCGATGCGTTCCATCCACGCGCTGTGGGTCCTAAAACCTGCCGGGATTTGTTCGATCGCCGCTTGGCTACCTTCTACGTCCCAAATGTGTTCTGCTCCTCCTGTTGAGTAACCAAATACTTGTACAGAACCACTCCACTTTTCGAACCAGGCGATCACTTTCAGGTAGTCATCCGATGGTGCTTCACCTCCATCCATAACGAATATGGTTGCTCGATCTGTCTTCACGAATAGCTCCTCCCGGTTAGCTTCAGAATAATTGCACAAGAGCGCAGTTCGCACCAAACGTTGATCAGGCTCTGAGAGTCAATCGATGTCCCCTCCGACGCCGAAGCCAGTCATCAGTCCGCGCGCATCGTCTCGACGCATTTTCTGGGCGCCCCCACCAAGACCTGTTCTATGCCTTGACCTCAGACCTGTCGCGATCTCTGCGTCTCTGGTTTTTACCTGGCCGTTTGCGCGATCGCTGCTTGGACTTTGAAACGCCTTCCGGACGATGGCGCCGCGATCCACTTTGCGGGGCTCTGCCCGAGCGGCGCGATGGCCCCTTTGGCTTGCGCACGCGCTGAGTGGGATCCGGGGTGGGCAGAACCAGACCCTCGCAGCCCTCTGGGGCAGGTAAGACCTCAACCTCAATGCGCGTGATCTTTTCGACTTCGCGCAGATAATAGAGCTCGTCTTCGGCAACCAGAGAAATCGAGATGCCATCCTTGCCGGCGCGCGCGGTGCGGCCGATGCGGTGCACATATTGTTCGGCGACATTCGGCATTTCGAAATTGATGACATGGGTGATGCCGTCAATATCAATGCCGCGCGCGGCAATGTCAGTGGCGATCAAGATCCGGCAATCTCCGGATTTGAACGCCGCCAGCGCCTTGAGACGCTGCGACTGGGATTTATTGCCGTGAATGGCCAGGGCCGGATAGCCTTTGGCGATCAGCTTGCGCACCACTTTGTCGGCGCCATGCTTGGTCCGGGTGAAGACCAGGGCGCGATCCACCTCGCGGTCATCGAGCAGTTTTCCGAGCAATTGCAGCTTGTTACTATTGGCGACATGGATGACGCCCTGGGTCACGCGTTCTGCCGTCGTGCTTTCCGGCGCCACAGACACCCGCACAGGGTCATCCAGGTATTTTCCAGCCATATCCTCAATCAATTTCGGCATGGTGGCCGAGAAGAGCAGCGTCTGGCGCTCGTCCGGGACCTGAGACATGATTTTCCGCAAATCATGGATGAAGCCCATATCCAGCATCTGGTCGGCTTCATCGAGGATCAGCACGTCGAGATCCCGCAAGTGCACAGCCCCCTGGCCCATCAGGTCCAGCAAACGTCCTGGTGTCGCGACCAGGACGTGGCAGCCTTTTTCAAGCGCCCGGATTTGCCGATTGATCTTGACCCCGCCAAATACGGTTTGCGTCACGCAATCCATAAATTTCGAATAGGTGCGGAAACTGTCGGCAATTTGGCCAGCCAGTTCGCGGGTTGGCGCCAGAACCAGCACTTGCGTGCCTTTCGGGCGTCTCTGCTTCCCGAGCTTCAGCAATTTGTTCAGCGTCGGCAGCGCGAAGGCGGCGGTTTTGCCGGTGCCGGTTTGGGCAATGCCCAGCAAGTCGCGCTCTTCCAGCAAATGTGGAATGGCTTGGAGTTGAATAGGCGTCGGCGTTTCATAGCCTTCGGCGGTGACGGCCTTGAGCACTTGCTTGTGCAGACCGAGATCAGTGAATGTCGTCACGCAGTTTCTTTCTTTCAGACACGCATGGAGTCGAAAGCCGATCCACGCGCAATGGCCCGCAATCGGGCCGGGGAGGAAACGACCCGCGTGAAAAGGGGCGCTGTTAATTGTACAGATTGCCTAAAGGACCCAACTCATCCCGGCTTTTCTCGCGCCGAGTGCGATTCACGCTGTTGGGGCCATGCGCCATGAAAGGCGCGGTAACGGGCGCCACATGCGCTGGGTTTGTTTAAAGGTCAATGAAGATTCTGCGCAAAGGCCTGCACTTGATCAGTCATCATCCTGCATCTTCTGCGCTTCCTTGCGCAAGCGGGCAAACATTTCAGAGACGTCTTCATCCTCGTCTTCTGACGCGCTGGCATCCGTCTCATCGCCGCCATCCAGGGCTTCCAGGGTCAGCTCGTCTTCTTCGTCAATGATCGGGTCTGCGTCGGCGGGCGGCGCTTCATTGTCAGGCTCGGCGTCTGGCTCCGGTTCGAGATCTGGCGCCGTTTCGACCGCGGCAGGCGCGGGTACACGCGATTCTGTATCGCCAAACCGCGCCAGAATAGTTTCTGACCCAATCAAGGTCTGCCCCGGCATTGGCAACACTTTCACGGAGGCCGGCAAATACAAGTCGCACCATCCGCCAAGGCGCAGCGTTCCAATATTGCGGCCAAGCCGAACCGCATCACCGGCTTCCGCATCGACTTCCAGCCGTGGCCCCAGGCCGCCTGTGGCAAATCGCATCCCGACCGCCCGGTCACCGCTTTGCAAAGAGACATAAGCCACGGCCAATCCAGGACGATCCGGCTTCATCGCTGCGAAAGCTGCCGGGTCACCGGTTTCGCGAATAATGTGATCAATGGCGCCATCCATGGGGGCATGAATGCCATTGGTTTTGGTCGGCCCGATCGACACGCGCACACGGGTCCAATCGGTCCCGTCCAAGCGCAACTCGTCCGGGGCCGTGGCACCGTTCACCGACACCACAATGCCGTCTGTCGGCGCCACAATGAGGCCTTCCGCTTCCGGCGGTGTGCGCTCTGCGGTGCGGGTTGCAAACAAGATGACCACCGCAGCGATAAAGCCGATCCAGAATAACAGACCGAGCACATATCCAAGCAGGATGCCGACCAGCAGTGCCGCCAGGGCGCCGACATAGCCTTCCAAATCAAAGCCACCCCGCAACCAGGGGAAACTCTCTCGACTGAAATCCTTATCTGCCATTCGACAATGATCTCCTATTCGGCCGCCACAGCAAGCGCATCACGCTTGGCCTGACGCGCCCACATATCGGCATATTCGCCCTCTGCTGCCAAGAGGGCGTCATGCGTCCCGCGCTCAACCACCTGCCCGGCTTTCAGGACAACAATCTCATCGGCATTCTGCACCGTAGACAGCCGGTGGGCCACCATCAAAGTCGTCCGCCCTTTCGAGGCTTCATCAAGCGCTTCCTGAACGGCGGCTTCGGTCGCTGAATCAAGCGCCGATGTCGCTTCATCAAGCACCAGAATGGCTGGATTGGCGAGAATAACCCTGGCAATGCCAACCCGTTGTTTCTCTCCACCGGACAATTTCAGGCCGCGCTCGCCGACCCGTGTCTCCCAACCGTCCGGCAGAGCTTGAATGAAATCCAGCAATTGCGCGCGACGCGCCGCATCTTCAAGCGCATCCTGGCTGGCGTCGGGATTGGCATAGCTGATATTCGAGCGGATCGTCTCATTGAACAGAACCACATCCTGCGGCACCAGCCCGAGGGCCTGGCGCAGGCTTTCCTGGGTCAGATCGCGCACATCCTCGCCATCGACAAGCACACGGCCGCCGAGCACATCATAAAAGCGGAACAGCAATTTGAGCAGCGTCGACTTGCCGGCGCCGGACGTGCCGACAAAGGCGATTTTCTTACCGGCGGCGAGCTCAAAACTGACATCCTGCACGCCGACCGCGCGCGCATCATGTGTGAAGCTCACTTTGTCGAACACCACTTCGCCCTTCGGCGATGTCAGGGGTTTCGCATCCGGCTTATCCGCAACTTCCGGCTTCATGCCGAGCAGGCCGTACAGCTTCTCGAGGTCGACGGCGCCTTGTTTGATCTCGCGCCAGGCCCAGCCGAGAATGTTGAGCGGTGCATACAAGGCCAGGAACAGCCCCTGCACGGCGACCAGACCGCCAACCGCCATTGTGCCTTGCGTGACATTCCAGGCCGACAAGATCAGTGCCGTCAGCATGCCGATGCTCATCACCGTCGCTTGTGTGCCGTTGAGCACATACATGCTGCGCACGGCGTCGACATAGCGATGGTTGTAATTGCGCATGGCATCATTGAAACGTCCGGTCTCGCGGGTCTCTGCGGCGAAGGATTTGACGGTCTCGAAATTGGTTAGAATATCAACGGCGATGCCGCGAAACTTGGTGTCGGCTTCATTCATCCGGCGGCGCTGTCGCACTCGCCATTCGGTGATGATCACCGTCGATACAACATAGACCGCAATCGTCGCGACCGCGATCACGGCAAGGTAAACATCATATGCCACGGCCAAGGCAATCGCCGCCAAAACCAGGCGAACCAGGGTCGGTCCGATATTGAAGGCAAGAAAGCGAATGAGATAATCGACCGCGCCTGCCCCGCGCTCAATCACCCGATTGAGCGCCCCCGTGCGCCGTGTCTGATGAAACCCGAGCGACAGACTTTGGGCATGCCCGAAGGCATCCACGCAAATGATACGCTGCGCATCCTGACTGACCGGCGAAAACAGCCAGTCGCGAATTTGCGGCATCACGCGAGCCAGCAATTGCACGCCAAGCGCGGCCAGAAGCATCATCGCTGCCGGACGAAAGCCGGGCGTAACCCCGGCATCATTCGGCACCAGTTGATCGACGGCGAGGCCGAGCAGAATCGGCGCCAGAACTTCCAACACCGCCGCCCCCAGCGTCAGAAAAATGGCCAGCACCATAACCGGTCGCCATTTCGCGAGTTCCGGTCGCATCAGCAATTGCAGGATACGCCCGATCGAAACGCCAATCCCGCCATCAGCGCTTTCAATTCTATCCGGGTCCGCAGTTTGTGTATGAGCACTCATAGCCCGCCATATGGGGCGAGCGAGGAGATATGCATAGTTTTTTTGTGATCCAGCCGCTGATCAGGGATCAGCGGCTGTCAGCAGCATCGCGGCCTTAGAACCGACCACTCAGCGTAATTTTCGCATTCAACGGCGCGCCGACGGTGGCCTGGTGGGTGCTATGCGACGTTGGGAAATAGAGCTCATCGGTGAGATTTTCGACGTTCAACTGAATGCGCAAATCGTCAGAAATATCGTAATACGCCGCCGCATCGAAGCGGGTATAAGACGGCAGCGTTGGGTGTGGTCCGATGGTGCCGATATCAAAGTCGGTGATGAAGGACTCATCCTGATATGTCGCCCCGAGCCCAAAACCCAGTCGATCCGTGACCTGGTAAGCGCCCCAGACCGAGAACGTGTTCTCTGGCAGTTCGCGGGGAATTTCCGCCCCATTATCGGTTTCACCGTCGAGATAGCTATACCCCGCCGTGACGAAGAGCTGCTCGGTCACATTGCCTTGCAGCTGCAGCTCGAAACCCTCGACTTCGAGACCACGTTCTTCGAAATCCTGCTCGGTGTCAGGATCGCGTTGCTGGGTCGTCTGCTCGTTCTGAAAATACGCGGCGGTGAAACTGATGCCCGGGACGAAATCCCATTTGACGCCAATTTCTGCGGTTTCAAAGACATCCGGATCAAACGGATTACCACTGCCAATGCTGGCAAATTGCTCACCCGAGCGCGGCAGGAAGCTTTCGCTATAGCTCGCATAAAGAGAGACATTTTCCTGTGGTTTGAAAATCAGACCGGCGCGCGGTGAGACGCGGTCATCGGTGCTGGACCGCGGATCAATGGTCAGGATGCCGTTGTTGAAATCTGCGCGATCGGTGACATCGACCGCAAAATCAAAACTGTCGAACCGCAAGCCGAGCACGATATCGAGATATTGATTCACTTCGATCTGGTCATTCACGTAGACCGAAAAGACTTCAACAGAGGCGTTTGAGCGATCATTCAGATCGGCCGAAAAATCATTCGTGGTCGCAAGGCCATCGAAATTGATCCCGGCACCGCCATTGACGTTTAACGGGCGCTGAACCAGGAAGAATTCAACATCGTCCGATGTTCCCGTCCAAAACGCATTGAAGCGATCATTGTCATTTGACGTGTCGATATATTCGACCCCGGTGACAAATGTGTGGCCGATTGATCCGGTTTCAAACTCGCCAATCAAATCACCGGTGAGCGTAAAACTCTGGCGCTGGGTTGTGTCGACATAGCCATCAATACCGACCCGCGTCGGGTCAATTTCCGGCGCATAGGAAGACGCATAGAAGTTCTGATAGAGCTTGTCATAGTCGCTATAAGAGGCGGACACGCGCCCTTTCAATGTGTCGCTGAACTGGTGCTGCACAACGCCGCGCAAAAGATGCGCCTCAAGCTCTGTCGTGTTGAGGTCTGCGTCACCAAAGACAATGTCCTCAAACGCTTCTACCGGCCGGCCATCCGCCCCGGTTGGAATGCCGCGATCAATGAATCGCTGATGATTGAGATACTCATATGACAGATCCAGCGTCGTCGCCGGGCTCAGTTTGATCTTGGCGGTCGGATTGATACCAAACCGGTCGCCATCATAGAAATCGCGATGGTTTTCGAGGCGCTCATACATGGCATTGACGCGGATCGCTGCCGTATCGCTGACCAGGAAATTGCTGTCCAATTGCGCGCCAAAAGCGCCAAAGGAATCGAGGCTGGCCTGATAGCCGGTAAACTGTTCGTCGAGATTGGCTTTCTTGGTCACGCGATTGATCAGGCCGCCAGTGCCGCCCCGGCCAAACAGAAGCGCGTTGGCACCGCGCAGCACTTCAACTTGTTCGAGATTGTAGAGTGGACGATAGTATTGAACATCATCGCGCACGCCATCGATGAAGAAATCCGCTGTCGACCGCACACCGCGAAACACCACCGCATCACGATGCCCCTCGCCCTGTGTGGCATTCACACCCGGGGTGTAAGCAATCAGGTCGGAAATGCTGTCAAACCCCTGCTGCAGGATCTGGTCGGCGGTGATGATGGACAGGCTTTGCGGGACATCAATGATCGGCGTCGGCGCTTTCAGTGCGTTGACCTGGTCCGTATAAAGATACTGACCAACCACGACGATCTCGTCTTGAATCAGAGCGGCATCCGCATCCGGCGTATCTGCCGAAACAACGGGACTAACCAACAAGACGGACAAAGCGGCTGCACCGAGCAGGCGCGATTGAAAGCAGGTCATCAACTATTCTACCTTTTTGAGTTTCGATGATGCCGACTAACTCAACCGTAAATGCAAATCAATCGCAACTAGAGCGAAAATGACAATCAGTCGCAATTTTATCACAGCCATTTTGCAGGATGACGCTGACCGGCGAATTTCGGTTCACTCAGAGCTTTGTTCTGGTTTTCGTAACCAAGATCCGTTAAGGCTCCAAGGGTTTGAATCAGAGGCAGGAATGATGGGCGATATTAAGTCGATTTGTGTGTATTGCGGTTCGTCGAACGACGTGAAGTCAGATTATTTACAGCTGGCCCAGGATTTGGGGCGGACGCTGGCGCAGCGCAATATTCGCCTGGTCTATGGCGGTGGCGGCGTTGGCCTGATGGGGGCGTGCGCGCGCGCCGTTCACTCAGACGGCGGCGAAGTGCTCGGGATCATGCCACGGTTTCTGCTGCAGAAAGAGCGCATATTTGAAGATGTTCCACACGAGATCGTCGAAGATATGCACACCCGCAAACAGCGCATGTTCGACGAGAGCGATGCCTTCATCGTCCTGCCCGGCGGCATTGGGACGCTGGAAGAAGCGGTTGAAATGCTGAGCTGGGCGCGGCTCGGCCTACATGCCAAACCCATGGCCTTCCTCGATGAGGATGGGTTCTGGGCGCCGTTTTTCGAACTGATGGATCACATCATTGATGGCAAGTTCACGCCGGAAGTCTTTCGCGCGGCTCTGGTTCACGAACAGACCCCTGAGGCCGCCATTCAGGCTTTGTGTGACCGCGTCGTAAAGCTTGGCGATATGTAGGCTCAGCGCCGGGCCTTCCGGCGATGGTCTGCGTGATACCTCAAGGCAATAAGAGCGTGGCCCCGACGGTGACCCCGCTCTCGATCGCTTCATGCGCCTTCGCGACATCGCTTAATGCAAATGTCTGACCGACACGCGCCTCGATCGTACCGGCGCGCAAGGCGCCAAATAAAGCGGCAGCGCCGCGCCGCAGGCCATCCGGGTCGGCAATAAAATGAAACAGACCGGGCCGGGTCAGCACCAATGATCCTTTTGCCCCCAGCACGCCTGGCGCGATCGGCTCTGCGGCGCCGGACGCATTGCCGTAACTGACCCACCAACCGCGCGGTTTCAGGCTGTCAATCGATGCTTCAGCAGATGTCTTTCCAACACTGTCATAAGAGACATCAACGCCTTCGCCCTGTGTCAAAGCGCGGACTTCCTTTGCCACATCAGATGACGAGAGAATGACATGTTGCGCGCCAAGCTCTCGGGCCCGTGAGCCCTTGGTTTCGCTTGATGTTACGGCAATGACCGTCATGCCGAGCGACGTCGCCCAAGGCACCAAGAGTGACCCGACTCCGCCCACCGGAGCCCAGACCAGGGCGGTCTCTCCCGGCGCGGCGCGGCGCACTTCAAATAACAACATCCAGGCCGTCAGCCCTTTCAGGAGGACGGCAGCGGCATCTTGCTCGCTGACGCCTTCCGGCAGTTTGACCATGGTCGCGGCTGACCCGGTATAATGGGTCGAATAGGTGCCCGATCCGAGATACGCGACGCGATCGCCGACCCGCAGATGAGTGACCCCGTCGCCGACGGCTTCGACCACACCGGCGCCTTCAGACCCCGGAACAAAAGGCAGTTTCACCGGGTAAAGTCCGGTGCGATGATAGGTGTCGATGAAATTCAACCCTGATGCGGTTTGTTTCACCAAAGCCTGTCCGGGTCCCGGCGGGCGTGGCTCGCGCGCGATTTTTTTCAGGACGTCCGTACCGCCGGTCTCGGTCATTTCGATCACATAAGCTTCAGTCATAGCGCCCTATCTTAGAATCATTGTTCTGTCCGTGCATGACAGACATAGACCTGATTTGCGGGGTAGACGAGGCCGGACGTGGCCCATGGGCTGGCCCGGTCACGGCAGCGGCCGTGATTTTAAACCCCGAACGCCCCATAGCCGGACTCACGGATTCCAAAAAAATCAGCGAAAAGAAACGCTTCGCACTTGAACCCGAGATCAAGGCGCGCGCCGCTTATTGGTGCGTCGCCCATGCCGAACCGGAAGAAATAGATCGCCTCAACATTCGCGAAGCGACGTTTCTCGCAATGCAACGTGCGATTTCGGGGCTTGGTCTGACGCCGGCAAGCATCCTTGTGGATGGCAACGCCCTGCCCCAGAACCTGCCCGCACCGGCGCAAGCCATCATCAAAGGCGACCTGACAGAACCTGCGATCTCGGCTGCATCTATTCTCGCAAAGACCGAACGCGACCGACGGATGGAAGCGTATTGCCAGACCTATCCGGGCTATGGCTTTGGCGGGCACAAAGGATATGGCACGCAAGCGCATGCCGACGCGTTGCAGCGGCTTGGCGCCTGCCCAATCCACCGCACCAGCTTTGCTCCGGTGCGCAAAGCCATGCTTAGCGAAACCTTAACCAATTAGGCGTTTTTATTAACGTTTACGGATTGGAGACCTGCAATGATCCCTTATGGTTGGCATGTCTGGCGCGGTGAAACCAACCGACGCTATCGCTTCAAGATCACCAAATCAGTTGAAGCCCTGCCGGATGCGGGTGGCATCTATGTCATGGTCCGCAGAACCTTCTTTTTCTGGCTCAAGCCGATTTACATTGGCAAAGCTTCAAACTTGCTCAATCGCCATTCGGAGCATGAACGCTGGCCGGAAGCGCGGAAGAAAGGCGCCTCTGAGCGCCACTATCTGTGCGTGCGATCTGAGAGCAAACGTCGTCGTATCGAAGAAGACATGATCCGCAAGTACAAGCCCAAGCTCAATAATATGCTCAAGCCACGCAGCTCGGAAGATGCCCCGAACCATGAGGGTTTGAGAAATGGCTGGATGAGTGCGCGGGAATATTATGGTCTGCCGCTAAAGAAAAACAACGCTGACGCGAAGCCGGCCCGCAAGCGGATCGATAATCGCAAGCGCGACGATCGCGGTTCAGGCCGGCGCGCTGCGTAGCGCAATCTGCAGGAAAAGCCGACATCGCGACTTGAGCTCCGGCCCGCCCACGTGGCATAGGCGGGATCATGCCAGACACCGCCAATTTCTCGACCGTACCGCCGATTTTTGCTGACATCCCCAAGAGCGTCAGTTTCAAGAAGCTACGAAAACGCCTCGCCCGCAATGCGCTACAGGTCATTGATCAGTATGAATTGGTCGACCGCAACGCCAATCGACGCCCGAAATGGCTAGTCTGTTTGTCGGGCGGCAAAGACAGCTATGGCCTTTTGACCGTCTTGCTCGACTTGCAATGGCAAGGGGCCCTGCCGGTCGATCTGATTGCCTGCAATCTCGATCAGGGGCAGCCTGGATTTCCCAAGCATATTCTGCCCGAATGGCTGGATCAGATCGGCGTCCCCTATCGGATCGAAACCGAAGACACGTATTCCATCGTCACGGATAAAGTCTCTGAAACCAGCACATATTGTGCGCTGTGTTCGCGCTTGCGGCGGGGCATCCTGTATCGCCTGGCGCGCGAGGAAGGCTGTGACGCGATTGTCCTCGGTCATCATCGTGATGATGCTCTGGAAACCTTCATGATGAACCTGGTACATGGCGGTCGATTGGCATCAATGCCCCCGAAACTGCTGAATGATGAGGGCGATGTGATGGTGTTGCGGCCATTGATCACGAGCTCAGAGGCCGATCTCGAGAAATTTTCGGAGGCGATGAAATTTCCGATTATTCCGTGTAATTTGTGCGGCTCTCAAGATGGGTTGCAGCGGGTGGCGATGAAGCAGATGCTGAATGATTGGGAGGCCCGCAAACCCGGCGTTCGCCAGGTCATGGCCCACGCTTTGGCGACGGTTCGCCCCAGTCATCTGCACGATGCCCGCGTTTTCGATTTCGCCGGACTTGCGCCTGGTGGCACCGGCGAGAGCGATGATGGCGTCCCGTTCTAGTCCATTTGGCAAGAAAAAGGGCCTGGCGCGATACGCAGCCAGGCCCGGTAAGTTTGGTTCCGTCTGGGGGAGGAAACGCCCAATCGGAGGAATGATTGGGAAGTGTCCGGAACCTCAACACGAGGGCTATATGGGCTTTATGGTTGCAATTGCAACATGCATGTCCGCATTTATCGCATGCAATTTCGCATAGATTACAGAAGATTTATACTCACTGACGCAGAGGTGAGGCGCGGAACGCTTCAACCTCACCGGTCAGGAAATCTCGAAACGCGCCAATGCGCTTTGAACGCTTCAGGTCGCTTGGATAAATGAAGTAGAGATCGAAACTCGGGCCAGTGAAATCCTCGAGCACCCTGACCAGACGTGGCACAGCGCTGACCATATAATCCGGCAAGTCGGCAATTCCGAGACCTGCTTCGACAGCCCGCAACATGGCGGACACATTGTTGACCGTCAGGGCCGCTTTTCGAGGTCCGGCATCATCGCGTCCGACGCGTTCAGCAAAACTCATGGCGCGGATCGGACTGTCCGTCTGACCATAGGCGATGATGCGGTGATTATCGAGATCCTGCGGCGTGCGTGGCATGCCGTGTTCCTTGATATATTCAGGCGCGGCATAGAGGTTCGTTGCGACCGTGGCCAGTTTGCGCTGGATCAGATCCGCCTTGTCCGCCGCCCATAAGCGAATGGCGCATTCAGCCTCAAGCTTCAGCAAGTCATAATGTTCCCCGTCGTCGAGACGAAGATCGATGCGCATTTCCGGGTTTTGCTCGACAAAGTTCCCGAGGCGCGGAACCAGCCAGGTTGAACCAAAGGCGACCGGAGCGGTCACAATCAGCTCGCCTTGAGCGACATCTTGCTGATCTCGCAGCGCCGCACTCGCGCCTTGCGCAGCGGTGGCCATATCGACCGTCGAGCGGTGCAACGTGTGTCCGGCATCCGTTAGCACCAGGCCACGGGCGTGACGCTGAAACAGAGACACGCCCAATTGTTCCTCGAGCGCCGCGATTTGCCTGGACACCGCGGATTGCGAAATGCCCAACCGCTCGCCTGCGGCTGTCAGACTGCCCGCTTCTGCGGCTGCGTGGAATGATTTCAACTTATCCCAGTCCATAGACGCACGTCCTTCCACAAGACGCGCCCTTCGCGCAAGCCTCTTGGTAATAAAAACTGGAAAACCAACAGATTGTGCCCGGGCATTGAGCGAAGAATAACATTCAGTCCGATACACGCACCCGAGAATACGAAATTGTGTGCCCGGACCGGCTTGCTATCTGCCCACAAAACGGGGCAAAAGGCCGCCATGGTCATGTTGCAACGGACGCGCGTCTATAAAATTCTCAGCGCTGCGGATTGGCAAGTCGCTGAATCGCTGGGCTACACGCAAACGGCCCTGGATGAAGGCGATGGATATGTTCACCTGTCGACCCGCACGCAGGTCGCTGAAACGCTGACCCTGCATTACCCCCATCAGGACGCGGTTCGCCTGCTTGAATATATCGCTGAAGAAATGGACGCCCCTATTCGGTGGGAAGAAAGCCGCGGCGGCCAATTGTTTCCGCATCTCTATTCAACCCTTCGCATTGACGCTGCGAAGCGGACTTGGACGCTGTCGCTGGATGCCGATGGCATCCCGGAATTGCCGACTGATATTGATCCATGAGCCTGCCTGATCTCGCCCTGCCTTTGGTCAAAAAGCTGCCCCCGGAGGCGGCGCACACGGCCACAATTGAAGGGCTCAAGCTTGGCATTGGATTGCCGAACATTTCGGCTTCGCGTTGGGACACGCCCGTCAGTCTGCCAAAATCAAAACTGCAATTGCACAACCCGGTGGGATTGGCAGCCGGATTCGACAAGAATGCTGACGTGCCCGTGCAAATGGCGCGATTTGGCTTCGGGTTTGTGGAATGCGGCACGGTCACACCGAAACCACAGCCGGGCAACCCGAAACCGCGGCTGTTTCGCCTCACCGAAGACCAGGGCGTAATCAACCGTATGGGCTTCAACAATCACGGCTTGGACTATTTTGTCCGCCGCTTGCGTCGGTCACATCCGAAGCAGGCCTGTCCCGTTGGCGCGAATGTCGGCGCTAATAAGCTCAGCGAAGACTTCATTGCCGATTATGAAATCGGAATCGCCAGCGTGTATCCGGTTTGTGACTATCTCACGATCAATGTTTCAAGCCCGAACACGCCTGGGCTTCGCGGCTTGCAGAACAAAGAGTCATTGCAGCAATTATTGATGCGCTGTGAAGCCGCGCGGGCGACAGCCCAGTCTATTCAGGAAGCTGATTATGGCGATGACCATGATGCCTGGAAACCGGTTTTTCTAAAACTGGCGCCGGATCTTGATGACCAAGCCTTGGCGGACATTGTCGATGTGATACGCGCACAGGGCCATTGGTTATCCGGTCTGATCATTTCCAACACCACGATTGACCGACCGAGCGCCTTGCACAGCGCGGCGAGAACGGAATCCGGAGGCCTTTCTGGCGCGCCGCTAATGGCAAAATCGACTCAGGTTTTGAAAAACTTTGCGTCAGAATTGCTCGGAGAATTTGATTTGATTGGCTGCGGGGGCATTACATCCGGCGTGGACGCTTATGCCAAAATTCGCGCCGGTGCCCATGCCGTGCAGCTTTATTCGGCGCTGGTCTATCACGGCCCTGGCCTGGTTGCCAAAATCAACCGGGACTTGGCGGCTTGCTTGAAAGCGGACGGGTTCAGGTCAGTGGCCGAGGCGGTTGGCGCTGATCTGCCGTCGCGCGCATGAGACTTGGCACATACCAACCAAGCGCAGCGGCGCGGAACACATACATGCCGAGAAATGCCGCCCAGACCCCGACATTGCCGAATGCCGGTCGCAATATCAAATCCAGACCGACATAAGCAAGCGTCACAAAGATAGCCGCATTGCGCATCGCCCGACCCTGCGTCGCACCGAGGAAAAAGCCGTCCAATTGATAGGCCGCGACGCCGATCACCGGCACCGCCGCGCAATATGGCAAATACGCCAAAGCCGCAGCCCGCGCCTCTAAATCGCTGACGAAATTAGAAATGATGGCCCCACCTGCGATCAGATATAGCCCGCTGATAACAATCCCGAATCCGAACGCCAATTCCGTCGTCACCCGCATGGCGCGGCGCAACCGCTGTGGATCGCGGGCGCCATAGGCCTCGCCCACTTCTTTTTCAGCAACAAAAGCAAACCCATCCAGAACGAACGCGGCCACCGTGATGAATTGCAATAACACCTCATTGCCCGCCAATTGCGCCGTACCCATTTGCGCGCCGGAGCGCACGAACCAGGCAAAAGCGAACAGCAAAGCCAGCGTGCGGATCAGAATGTCTCGATTGGCATTGAACAAGGCGAGTAGCGCGGCGCGATCAAACAAACCGGATTCGGGCTTCAAGCTGCGTGCGATCAAACCGAGGCCAAAAATCAGCGCCACCCATTCGGCGATCGCCGTTCCCGCGCCGATGCCCGCCGGTCCCCAGCCCAGCCCGGCAACGAACCAGATATCCAGGACGATATTGACGCCATTCATGACAATCTGCATGGCCAACAAGGCGCCTGTGCGGCCGGTTCCCAATAGCCACCCCGTGATCGCATATTGGGTCAGCAGCGCTGGCGCGCCCCAAACGCGGGCCGCAAAATAACCATCGGCCAGATCCACAACTTTGGGTTCGGCGCCAAACGGCATGAAAACGCCCAAACGCAATACCGGCGAGAGGACAAAAATGGTGATTCCAAACGCCGCGCCCAGCAATAAGCCCTGCTGCAAGGTCGCCCGCGCAGAACGAAGATCAGCACGCCCCAAAGCCTGCGCCACCAGCCCGGTCGTCGACATTCTCAGGAACCCGAATCCCCAATAAATGAAACTGAACGCAACACTGGCAATTGCGACGGCAGCGAGATCGGACTTGTCGCCATACAACCCCATCACGGCTGTATCGACCACGCCAGTCGCAGCAATGGCGGCTTGCGCCAACATGACCGGCACAGCCAGTCGCATGACATGCGAGCGAGAGACGAGGGTTTGCGACATCGGCGCCGCTTAGCCCTTTGACGAACGCTTGTCAGCGCTCCGATCAATTTTTCATCGCACAAAAAACAGGCAGTGCCGCCCACTTTTCAACCAATCCTGCGTCGACAACGGTGATTGTACCGTCCCGAACATTGCCTGAGATCGGCAAATCGCGATGGTCTGCCGCATCGCTTCGGGAGGGCGAACAAATGAATACAATTAAATCCGGGGCGGCCCGCATGGCCCGCACCCTATCTCTTCTCGCATGTTTTTCTCTGGCCTCGGCGCCTGCTTTCGCAGATACGGGCGATACCGCCTGGATGCTGACATCGACAGCTTTGGTTCTGTTTATGACTTTGCCAGGCCTGGCACTGTTCTATGGCGGCCTGGTCCAGGGCAAGAACGTGCTGTCAGTGTTGATGCAATGTCTGGCACTGGCCTGTTTGATGTCGCTGGTCTGGGTGGCGATTGGCTATTCGATTGCGTTTGGCGATGGCAATGGCGCAGCCGACGGCGCAGGTGCACTATGGGGCGGCGTTTCGAATGCCTTCCTTGGTGGTCTGACCACCGATGCCATGTCCGGGACCATTCCAGAATCCGTGTTCGTGATGTTTCAGATGACATTTGCGATCATCACACCTGCGCTGATCGTTGGTGCGTATGTTGAACGCGTCAATTTCGCCGCCGTTCTGTTATTCTCCACACTCTGGTTGATCCTGGTCTATGCACCGGTCTGTCATTGGGTCTGGGGTGGCGGGTGGCTGGCCGATCAAGGCGTCGCTGATTTTGCTGGCGGACTTGTGGTTCACGCCACAGCCGGGATCAGCTCCCTGGTCTTTGTCATCATGATGGGCAAACGCGTCGGATTTCCCGAGGAAATGAAACCGCCGCACAATCCGGCTTTTGTGATGCTTGGGGCGTGCATGCTCTGGGTCGGCTGGTTCGGCTTTAATGCCGGGTCTGCCGTTGGCGCCAATGCAGGGGCCGGACAGGCCATGCTGGTCACACATCTCTCCGCTGCCACCGCCTCTCTGGTCTGGATGCTGGTTGAGTGGATCAAATATGGCAAGCCGACGCTGGTCGGCACGGCCACAGGGACAATTGCGGGCCTCGCGACAATCACGCCGGCGGCGGGTTCTGTCGGCCCGTTGGCGGCGATCATTATCGGCACATTGGCCGCCCTGGCCTGTTATTATGCCGTCACACTGATCCGCACCAAATTGAAGATTGATGACAGTCTTGACGTCTTCGCTGTGCACGGCGTCGGCGGTATTCTGGGCACGTTGCTGATCCCGTTCCTGGCCGGTATTGGCCCCATGGCGCCAGGCCTTGGAGACACATCGATCGGCGATCAGTTCACCGTTCAGCTGACCGGCGTCATCGCCGTTTGTGCCTGGTCGGCCATCGCCTCCGTGATCATTCTTTTCATTGTCAAACTGATCACCCCGCTGCGGGTCTCTGCAGATGCTGAAGAGACGGGTCTCGACACCGCCACACATGGCGAATCTGCCTACGGGCATTAAGCTTGTTCGATAAGGGGCTGGGTTTCTCCAGCCCCTTGATCAAGCTGCTTCCCCGACGATCCGAGCAATATCATCGCCATATCGTCCGGCTTTCTTTTCACCGACCCCTGATATTTGCAGCAATGCCGCCGCATCCGCAGGCCGCTCTGTGGCGATCGTGGCCAGCGTCTTGTCGTGAAAGATGACGTAAGGCGGGACGCCTTTGGCTTTGGCGATCCCGACCCGCCAATCACGCAACAGATCGAACAATTCACGGTCCCGCGTTGACAGATCCGCATACGCAGCACTGGAGACTTTGCGGCCTTTGCTGCGCGTGCGCCGAACCGTCGGGTCTGCCCGCAGCAAGACCGCACGGTCGCCTTTGAACAAGGCTTTGGCCACGTCATGATCGGGCACAAATATGAACGGTCGCATCACCTCGCCCCCTTCGGCGAGCAAGCCCGTAAACAGCAATTCATCAAAAACGGCATTCCAACCGGACTTTGGAAGGTCGCCGCCGATGCCATAAGTCGATTGTAAGGACAGGGTTTCATCGAAGCCGTCTTTGGCCTGTCCCGTCAAATGTATGATCAGGCGTCCGCGCCCAATTTTCTGACCACAGCGCAACACCGCAGACACCGCCATTTGCGCCCAACGCGTCGCATCATAGTGGTCGCTCGCCTCGGACTGGCAATTGTCGCATGTCCCACATGGCGCCGCGGCCTCCTCACCAAAATAGAGCCGCACCGCGCGCCGCCGGCATTCATCGCCGTTCAGCAGCGCAAATAATTGTCGCGTCTTGTTGATCTGAACGCGCTTGATCGCCTCTTCTGCATCGCTGTCATAGCTCCACATCAAGCTGCGTCGTAGATCCGCGGGTCCGAACAAGGCATAGCCTTCAGCCGGTTCGCCATCGCGTCCGGCGCGGCCAACTTCCTGCCAATAGGCTTCAATCGTCTTTGGTGGATCTGCATGAATGACAAAGCGCACATCCGGCTTGTCGACCCCCATGCCAAACGCCACCGTTGCACACATGACGAGACCGTCTTCGAGCAAAAAACGCCTCTGGCGTTCTGCCCGGTCCTCAGAGTCCAGTCCGGCATGATAAGCCAGCGCGGCAATGCCTTGCTTCTGTAACGCTTCGGCGAGCTGTTCCGTGCCTTTTCGAGTGGCGGCATAGACAATGCCACTCTCGCCTTTATGGGCGCGGATCAGGCTGACCAGACGATCGGTCTTATTGCCAATCTTGGGTTCAGCCCCGAGCGTCAGGTTTGGCCGATCAAAACTGGCGACATGGACCACAGGATCGGTGAGATCGAGTTGCTCTAATATGTCCGCTCGTGTTCGCGCATCGGCGGTCGCAGTGACCGCTAAACGGGGCACATTGGGAAACGCCGATTTCAATCGTCCCAGAGCCCGATAATCCGGGCGAAAATCGTGCCCCCATTGGCTAACACAGTGTGCCTCATCAACCGCGATCAAAGACACTTTCAACTTGCTCAATGCGTTCAGCAAACCACCCGACAGTCCTTCTGGCGAGACATACAGCATGTCCATTTCACCCTGACGGGCCGCCTGTAATGCCGCCACACGGCCCTCATGCGGCATCGAGGAATCCAGACGCTCGGCGCGGACCCCCAGGGCTTTCAACGCGTCAACCTGATCGGCCATCAGAGCGATCAATGGCGAAATGATCAGCCCAACCCCTTCGCGCAAGATCGACGGAATCTGATAACAGAGCGATTTCCCGCCGCCGGTTGGCAACACAGCAAGGCCGTCGCGTCCGGCCAGAACGTCCTGGATGACATTCGCCTGCAGGCCACGAAATTCCTCATAGCCATAAATGCGCTGCAACAATGCGCGCGCGTCTGCCAACAAGGAATCGTCCACCGAGCTCATGGCGACCACCCCTCATCGGAATCGCGATCAGAAACAAGCGACGAGAAGGTGCAATCACAGCAGCGCGTTGAAGGCATCGACCAAATAGGTGTGCCGCATCGCAATCGCTTCTGGATTCTTGCTATATCCGCCGCCAAGCACACCCGTGACCGGGATCGACCGATCCGCGCAGGCTCGCGCGACCAGCCGATCGCGGGCTTGCAATCCCTGATCTGAGACATTCAGCAATCCGAGGCGATCATCAACATGCGGATCGACTCCGGCATTGTAGAAGACAAGCTCCGGGGAGAACTGCGCCAATGTCGCTTCAACCAGCTCGCGCGCGACGCCAAGATAGGCGTCATCGCCGGTCGATTTTTCCAAACCGATATCGAGATCGGAGGGCGGTTTGATGCGAGGCCAATTGGCGTCGCAATGCAATGAGGCTGTAAACACACGCGAATCGTCCGCGAAGATTGATGCTGTGCCATCGCCGTGATGCACGTCCAGATCGATCACCGCGATCCGCGCGACGCGTTGTGCAGCCAGCAAAGACAGCGCCGCGACAGCGACATCATTGAAGACACAGAATCCGGCGCCGCCATGATAATCGGCATGATGCGACCCGCCAGCGAGATTGACCGCACACCCGGTTTCGAGCGCGCGCCTGGCTGCCAATTCGGTTCCGCCGACAGAGGCCCGGGTCCGGGCGGCAATGGCAGGCGTCATTTCAAATCCCACTCGACGCGCCGCTTTCGGGTCGAGATCGCTGGTTAGAACGCCCCGCACATAGGCCGGGTCGTGCGCCGTTTGCAAAGCGGTTTGCGAGATATGCTGCGGGGTTTCGAGGACAAAGCCGCGCGCGCGCAAGCGCGCCGCAACCAGGGAATATTTTCGCATTGGAAACCGGTGATCGTCGCTGACGCTCGCGGCATCATAGTCCGGATGGTGAATGAGAGGGACGTGGCGCATGCTACTCTGGCGATGGGGTTTTCGAACAAAGGCCAGTGTTCACCGGCTTTTTGCAGACCTCACCTATCCCGTTTCCGTTTTTCCCAGCAAAAAATGCCCCAGCAAAGCCGCCACCGGCTTGTCGCGTTCGCTCTGCCAGGCTTCGGCGCGCACGCTGGCCATCCGGCGACCGAGCTTGACGACGGTGGCGCGCGCGTAGAGGTCTTTGGCATGGCCTTGGCGTAGATAATCGACAGTGATGTTGATCGTCCGCGGCGGGCGTTCGACATCGGCAACCAAGAAAAGCTGCGCCATAGCAGTCATTTCCAGGAAGGTGCCCATGGCACCGCCATGCAGGGCTCTGATCGTGGAATTGCCAATCAGCTTGTCTTGGAATGGCAAGACGGCGACCATGTCGTCGCCTTTTGTCTCGCAAAGCATGCCCATGGTTTTGACAATCGGCACGTGTTCCAAAAAGCGGTTCAACTGCTCACCGCGGGTCAGGGGCTCACTCATATTTGCTCGCCTTTTTTGATACTTCCTCGGGGATTGTTGATTGCGAATGCACCTTGGGCAGTGGCAATGACTTTGTCGCGGTTCTCGTGATAGGCCCAAGCCCGGCAGAAGGCGACGGATGTGGTCACATGATAACACTCCGCCTCCGCGAGAATGTCGCGGCCACTCTCTGCGGGACGCATATAATCGATGCGCAAATCGAGCGTGGCGACGAAGCGAAACTCCTGCAACGCCGTGCTGCAGGACATGCCACACAAATTGTCCAACAGCGTCGTGATCACACCGCCATGAACAACACGGGTCGCAGGATCGCCGATGAGATGTTCGCGAAACGGCTGCACGCCCCAAATGTGCCCCTTTTCGATACGCGTTACTTCGAAGCCCATCTCGTTCGCCCAAGGCGTGACGCTCATCATCTGCGCCATGTTCTCCCGCATGAACGCCATGCGGGCATCTAAGTCGTTCATCGGATTGCCCATAACAGCCTCGTAAATTGACGCGGGGTCGGAAATTGACCTTCTTAAGTGCCGCTATACCATCTTCTCAGGGACAGCAAAGATCTCACCCAACGGGAGAACAAGACATGGCATTCGATGCAGGCAGTGCTGGCAAAGCGTGCATTATTGGCGCCGGTTGCAGCGGCTTCACCATGGCCAAGCGGCTGAAGGACTATGGCATCGACTATGATTGCTTCGAGGCCTCAGACGATATTGGCGGCAATTGGTATTACAAGAATCCAAACGGCATGTCGTCATGCTATCAGAGTCTGCACATCGACACATCGAAATGGCGCCTCGCGTTTGAGGATTATCCTGTTCCGAACGATTGGCCGGACTTCCCGCATCACGCTCAATTGCTGCAATACTTCCATGATTATGTCGATCATTTCGGCCTGCGCGAAACGATCACCTTCAATACCAGCGTCGACAAAGCGGTCCGCCGTACCGACGGCGACTGGGACGTCACCCTGTCAACCGGAGAGACCAAGATCTATCAATGGCTGTTCGTCGGCAACGGCCATCATTGGGATCCGCGCACGCCTGACGAATATCCCGGACAGAACGAATTTTCCGGCTATCAGATTCACAGTCATCATTATGAAGATCCGTTCGAGCCTTATGATTTTCGCGGCAAGCGAATCCTGGTCGTCGGCGCCGGAAACTCGGCCATGGACATTTCGTCCGAGCTCTCACAACGCCCAATCGCCGAGAAACTCATCATCTCGATGCGCCGTGGTGTCTGGGTCTTGCCGAAATACCTCGGGGGTCAACCGGCCGACAAAGCGATCCTGCCGAGTTGGATGCCAATGAGCGTCGGGCGCGCTCTGGCGCGATCGAAGATTAAAAAAGAGATCGGTAACCCTCAAGATTACGGCCTGCCCAAACCGGATCATGAGCCGCTGGATGCGCATCCATCGGTCTCCGGCGAGTTTCTCACACGGGTCGGCTGCGGGGATATAACGGCCAAGGGCGCGATCGAAAGATTCGAACCCAATGCCGTGATTTTTGCTGACGGCACTCGCGAAGAGATTGATGCGATCGTCTGGGCGACCGGGTATAAGGTCTCATTTCCGTTTTTTGACGATCCGGAACTGACCCCAAATGAAAACCGCTTTCCTCTGTTCAAACGCATGGTGAAGCCGGGTTATGAAAATCTGTTCTTCCTGGCCCTGGCCCAGCCTTTACCGACTCTGGTCAACTTTGCCGAGCAGCAATCCAAGTTGCTCGCCGCTTTGGTCGCGGGCGAATATGCGTTGCCGAGCGCCGACGAGATGCAGCGTGTCACGGCCGCCGATGAGAAAACCCATATGGGGCATTTCTACCAAGCCGCGCGACACACAATGCAGGTCGACTTCAACACTTATGTAAGAGACCTGATGCAAGAGATTGAAAAGGGCCGAAAACGGGCGCGAATGACGGTATAGTTTTCTGGAGAACACGTGATGAGAAATTGGATGGCGGGGCTGGCAATCGCAAGCCTGGTCGCATGTTCATCGCGGCCTGCCCCCACAGTCTCCTATCCGCCCGGCTCTGCCCCATCTCAGCCGCACGGCTCGCAGGCGGCGCAGGGACCGTTTCAGCCTGACTTTTATCTCTTTGCCTGCACCCCATCATTCTCAAACCGACCGGATACGGACCAAAACGGGCGCATCTTGTCTTATGATGCGCTGATTGTGGTGAACGATATTCTGGTCGCCGCATCGCCCGTCAATGGCGCCTGCATGACCTCCGGATTTGGACCACGCTTCGGCAGCCAGCATAAAGGCATTGATTTGCAGTCAAAGCCTGCCAGCATCGTCCACTCGACCGCTCCCGGGCGGGTTCTCGAAGTCAGTCAACAAACCGGCTTTGGCAATCAGGTTCTGATCGCCCACGGCAACGGGGTATATACCCGTTATGCACACCTCGCGAACTTCACCCGCGGCCTGCAGCCCGGTCAGGAGATCGGCTTCGGTCAACCGCTGGGACTGATGGGCAAAACCGGGAACGCGACCGCGATCCATGTTCATTATGAAATTCTGACAGGCGATTATAATACGCCAAAAAAGTCGTGGGGGCTTACCGCCAATAACCCGCTAGACTTTCCGCGCTGGAGTGGTTTGGATGGAGTCTCCTAAAAGGGGGGCTGTTCGAATGCGAACTTTGGCACTTGCAATGCTCGGCATGCTGGCGGCATGCAGCGTGTCTTTTGAGAAACCTGAGCCGGCGTCAGATGATGACCCATCGACCTCATCCGGTCTTCAAGACTCCGCCGGAATCGATTGCGCTGCGCCGTCCATAATCCAGGGTCTCGAATCCGATGGGCGAGACACGGTTTCAAGCACAGACATGACGGACGAGCATCTGCTTTCAGCGCGGTTTGGCGCACTGCATCAACTTACCAATAAGTGCTA
This sequence comes from Pseudomonadota bacterium, assembly GCA_039029475.1. Classification (GTDB taxonomy): domain Bacteria; phylum Pseudomonadota; class Alphaproteobacteria; order Caulobacterales; family Hyphomonadaceae; genus Henriciella. The sequence continues at coordinate 48,765 of JBCCGB010000015.1, forward strand.
TTTGGGCACCCTTATGGGCGACGCGGTAGAACCGGTTATGGATGTCCAGTATTGGTCTGTGGTTCTTGGCGGCGCCGCGATCAAAATAGAGCACGCGCTCGCCGATGGGTCTTATGGCGGAATTTCGTACGTCTATCCGCAAACCGATTCTGACGCATTTACCTATGTTTATGTCACCAGTGCAGGATTTCACACGTCCGGCACCATCGTCCTGAATGATGATCAGTCGTTTACCGCCTCGGAAACGGTTGAGGGTCACCCAACCATTAAAGAAGTCCGCAGCGTTTCGCGGTTTGATGCGAATGGGTTGGTCTCGATGACATCGGAAATGCTGGACGGTGACGAATGGAAACCAGGCTCAGGCTTTACTTTTGAGGTCACGACCGGAGCGTTCCCGCGCCTCAATCCGCCCGTCGTGACGGGCGCCCCATAATGCTCAACTTTCTTGATCCAAGCACGCTGGCCCGGACCTATCGCGACCCGGTCTCTTGGATCATTCTTGCCGTCGATCTGTTTCCGATCTGGGCGGTTCTGACAATGGGCTGGGGCGCCGCGCCGCTGGTCTTTTTGTATTGGCTTGAAAACCTCATCATCGGCGCTGTCGCGCTGGCCCGGATGATGGCAACAAGTGCCAAGGAAAGCCCGATCGGCATGGTCGGCATGGCGTTCATCGGCCCGTTCTTTATCGTTCACTATGGCATGTTCTGCTTTGTCCACGGCGTGTTCGTGAACACGTTTGTCAATCTCAATTCTGGCAACGCACCGGGCTTTCCTTCGCCAATCGGATTGATCGACGCGGCCCTGCAATCGGGAAACAATATGACGACATTTGTTCTGGTCATCATTGCCTTGCAGATCCTCCTGTTTGTCACCGACTTCATACGCGGCGGAGAATATCGCCGCTCAACGGTGGATCAGGAAATGAAGGCGCCGTACGCCCGGATCATCGTTTTACATATTGGCATCTTCGCTGGCGCCGGCGCGATGGCTGCGTTTGGTGAGCCATTGTGGGGAATTCTGGGCCTGATCGGCTTGCGCGCCGTTTGGGGAGTCTTCCTCAGCGTGCGACGCCGACTTCGGCTTGACGATGCGATGCAACTAAAAAGTTGACGATCCGTCACGATTTAAGGCAGTCTGGGATGAAAGTGGGATACAGGACTGAATGACGATTACGATCGCACCCGAAGCCAGAATGGGCAAACGCGCGCGCGCCAAGGAAGCCAACCGCCGGGCCATTCTCGACGCGGCAAGAATTGTGTTTGCGCGCATTGGCTATGAAGCCACAAATATTCGCGACATTATTCGCGAAACCGATTTGGCCAGCGGCACATTCTACAATTATTTCAAGTCCAAAGAAGACGTGTTTGAGGCGATTGCCACGGACAGCGTGCAGCGTTTTCGTCCCCTCTTGCAGAAAGTACGCGAGGAAGCCACGGATCTGGAATCGTATCTGATCGCGGCGTATGGCGCCTATTTCAATTTCTTGGCCGAAGAAAATGATGAGGCGATCGAGGAAGGCATGCCACATATGAGCCTGATTGGCGTGCGTGTGGATACGCCGGAAATGCAGACGGTTTCGGATGAGATTTGTGCTGATCTCGAGATCGTCATGGACAAGGTCGGCCTGGGCCACCTCGACTGCGACTATATCACAGCCGCGGCCATCGGCACGGCGCGCGAAATGGGCGATCACATGCTCAAACGCCGCCCGGTTGACGCGAAGGGAGCGGCTCAATTCGCGTCGAATCTGATGCTTGCGGGGATTGAAGCGCTTGCCAAATCTGACGGCTAGGTCAGATTAAGCCCAGACGATAAAACGTATCACAAGATCTGGGAGGGCCGCAGAAATGAGTCTGCAGGCAACAATTGCAAAACTCTTGCTGAAGCTACCCGCCAGCTGGAAAATCAAGATGGCCGGCGGCAAACCGTTGGAGATTGGTGGCCGAACGCTCGATCCAAACTTGCAGTTCATCGCCCATGGCGCCGCCAATCAGCCCCCAATGTCGTCATTGGAGCCGGAAATTGCGCAAGCCGCTGCGATTGATGGCCTGGCGATGTTCGCGGCCAAACCCGAACCCGGCGTCGCATTCCATGACCAATCCATTCCCGGCAAAGGTGGACATGAAATTCCGGTTCGGATCTATCGCCCTGCAGATCAGGATCCAAAGGCCCCGATGCTGGCCTATTGGCATATGGGTGGCGGCGTCATTTTGAATGTTGAGGCGTGCCACGCTTTTTGCAGCATGCTGGCCAAGGTCGCCAAATGCCCGATTGTTTCGGTCGACTACCGATTGGCGCCGCAGCACAAGTTCCCCGCCGGCCTGGAGGACTGTATTTCAGCATATGAGTGGACGCTCAAGAACGCAGAATCCTTCGGCGCTCCAGCCGGACGCGCGGCAATTGGGGGCGACAGTATGGGTGGCAATTTCAGCGCCATCATAGCCCAGGAATCGACGCGGCGCGGTATGCCGGCACCTGATCTTCAATTGCTGCTCTATCCCGCAACCGACCTGGTCACTGAGTTTCCGTCGGCGACCACATATGGCGAGACTTACCCGCTTTCGACAGACACGATGCAATGGTTCATGCAGCAATATTTGCCGGAGAATTTTGATCGCGCCGATGTCTTGCTATCACCGGCGCAGGAAACGCGGTTGGAAGGTCTGCCGCCCGCCATTATCGCAACCGCCGGGTTTGACCCCCTCGTTGATGACGGCGCGGCCTATGCGAAGAAACTGGAGGCTGCCGGGATTGAAGTCACCTTCAAATGTTATGACAGTCTCGCCCATGGGTTCACCGCGTTCACCGCAGTCGTACCCGCCGCCCACGAGGCCTGCCTGGAGATTGCCGGCATGGTTCGCGATGCCTACGCGAAGCTCTGATGCGCGCGCTCGTCTGTTATAAACTGAGCGAAGATTTTTCCGGCGTTGAAGTCCGTGACGTGGAAACGCCGGTGCCCGGGCCGGGTGAAGTGCTGATTGAAGTCCGCGCGACCAGTATCAATTTTCCAGATTTGCTGCTGTGCCAGGGCAAATACCAATTGAAGCTCGAGCCGCCTTTCACGCCCGGAATGGATATGTCGGGCGTGGTCTGTGCCGTTGGCGCCGGCGTGAGCCAATTTGCCATTGGCGATGAAGTCTGCGGCGGGGCGCGGTTTGGCGGCTTCGCCGAATATGCGGTGCTGCAGGCAGAGGGCTTGCAACACAAACCGGAAAACATGTCATTTGATCAGGCCGCTTCCTACTCGGCGGCGTATCTGACCGCCTATGTTGCGCTGGTCCGTCGTGGCAACCTGCAGGCAGGTGAGACTTTGCTGGTCCATGGCGCCAGTGGCGGCGTCGGTATGGCCGCTGTTGACGTCGGAAAGCTGCTCGGCGCGACCGTGATCGCGACCGGCGGAAATGATGAGAAGCTGGCTGCGGTGAAAGCCTATGGTGCTGATCATGTCCTGAACACCAAAGACGGATTTCGAAGCCAGGTGAAAGCGCTCACCCAAGGCCGCGGCGCCGATGTCGTCTATGATCCGGTCGGCGGGGATGTGTTCGATGAAAGCGTCCGCTGTATCGCCTTTAACGGGCGCTTGCTGGTGATTGGATTCACCTCCGGACGCATTGCGACTGTGGCCACCAACATGCCGCTGATCAAAGGCTTCTCCGTGGTCGGCGTTCGCGCTGGCGAATATGGACGGCAATTCCCTGCCCTGGGTCAGGAGAATGTGAAACAGATCTGGAGCTGGGCGAAATCCGGCAAAACTCGCCCTTACGTTCACGCAAATCTACCCCTCAGCGAGACGTTGAATGGGTTTGAAAAAATAAAAAATCGTAAGGTTGTTGGTAAACTGATTATTAACCCGTAGCGTCGGCGCATTCGAAATCCTGCTGATCGCCAGTAAATACGGGCGATCCATGATTAAAAAATGTTCAAACTCCGAGTGGTTTTTTTATACTTAACAAGCCGTTGAAGCGCGATCGCGAATTCGCGGTCCCGCCTTACAAAGACTTAGCTATTTGTGCGGCAAAAACCCGGTCATACGAGCAGTAGTGTGAGTATGAGGGACCTCGTCATGACTATAATGCGAACTCGAAGCGCGGCCGCGATTCTGGCTGCCAGTTTAATGGTTGCCGCTTGCGGCGGCGGCGGTGGAGACTCTTCTGTCCCACCCGGCACGCCTGTCGCCGGTGGCGGCTCTGGTGGCAGCGGTGGGGGTGGAACCCCATCCGAACCGGCATCAAAGATTGATACCGAATTGGAAGCCACGCGGTTTCTCGCGCGGGCCACTTTTGGCGGATCAAAGGCCGAGATTGCGAGTCTGAATGGCCGCGATGCCGCCGACTGGCTGGCCAGCGAATTCTCCAAATCGACCAGTCTGACTTTGCCAACCTTGGCGGCCCAACCGCGCGACAGCGAAGGACGTTTGCAGTCCAACCGCGTCGACACATTATATTGGGACCATATCATCGGATCGAATGATCAATTGCGCCAGCGCATGGCATTCGCTTTGTCACAAATCGTCGTCTATTCCGACGCAGCCGACAATGATCAGCTGATGCGGGCCTATTATCAGGATATTCTGATCCGGCATGCCTTTGGCAATTATCGCGACCTGCTTGAAGAAGTCACGTATTCTCCTGCGATGGGCGAATGGTTGACCTATCGCGGTAATCGCAAAGGCGATGAACGCTCAGGCCGGATGCCCGACGAGAATTATGCACGTGAAATCCTGCAACTGTTCTCAATCGGTCTGATCGATCTGAACATGGACGGGTCAGCGAAGCTCGATGCCCAGGGGCAGCAGATCGAATCTTATTCGAATGACGATATTGAAGGGCTCGCACGTGTGTTCACTGGTCTGTCCTGGGCCGGCGGTGAATTCTTCAAACGTCCACAGGATGGCGACATCCAACAAATGGTGATGTACCCAGAGCAGCATTCCGAACTCGACAAGACCTTCCTGGGAACAACGATAGCCGCCGGCACAGGCGGCGATGAAAGCATTCGCATCGCGCTGGATACGATTTTCGAGCATCCAAATGTCGCCCCGTTCCTGTCGCGGTTGCTGATTCAGCGTTTCACACAATCAGATCCGTCCCCCGCCTATATCGAAAATGTTGCCCGGGCCTTTGAATCAGGTCGGTTCACGGCACAAGGCGGACGTAATTTCGGCTCTGGTGAACGCGGCGACCTGCAAGCAACACTTGCTGCAGTGCTCCTGGAGCCAACGGTTTTCGACGAGCCATCGGACGCTGGAACGATTTCTTCCGGCAAAGTGCGAGAGCCAATTCTCCGGTTCGCGCATTGGGCCCGTGCCTTCGATATCAGCGGGCTGGATGCCTATAATGAGCGACGCCTGGCAGACACGCGCAGCTCAGATAGCGCACTCGGTCAGCAGGCCTTCAGCTCTCCATCGGTGTTCAACTTCTATCGTCCTGGATATATCGCCCCAGGCACCAATGCCGGCGATCAGAACATCACCGTTCCTGAATTTCAGATCGTGAATGAAAGCAGTTCGGTCGGATATCTGAACTTCATGACGGATTTTGCTTTTGATCGGGCGTCGCAACGTGATCGCGATATCGACACGTATAAACCGGATTATTCTGATGAACTCGCCATGGTCGATGATCCGGCCGGGTTGGTCGATCATCTTGACGATCTGCTGACAGGCGGGCGCATGTCCGATGTCGAGAAAGCCGATATTGTCGACATTATCAGCACTGTCGAAATTCGAACCAATTCAGCCGAAAACACAGCTGCGGACCAGGAAGACATGGTTCAGACCGCCGTCACACTGGTTCTGAATTCACCGTCTTATGCGGTCATCTACTAAGGCTAGAGGGAGATTATCAATGGCTAACATTTCACGTCGCCACGTCCTTGCGGGCCTAGGCACAGCAGGTTTCGCAAGCAGCATGAGCACCATGTCCGGGCTCGGATTCAACAATGCCTGGGCCGCCGATACCGGCGGATACAAGGCAATGATTTGTATCTTCCTGAAAGGCGGAATGGACGGTGCGGACACCGTATTGCCTTACGACCAGGCATCATATGACCAGTTGAGATCGGTCCGGACCGGGCTCTTCAATTCTTATAATTTCAATTCGCCAACCTCGACCCGAAATCGCGCAAACCTGTTGCGCATGAGTCTCGACAATGCTGGCGATTTTGGCGGCCGTGAATTCGCGCTGCCACAAGAATTGGCGCCATTGCATTCCATGTTTGAAGGCGGCGATCTTGCGGTCGTCGGCAATGTCGGTCCGTTGATCGAGCCGACCACGCGGCAACGCATGGACAATGGTTCGGCAATTCTGCCCAGGCGGTTATTCTCTCACAATGACCAACAATCGACCTGGATGTCCTTCGGTGTCGAAGGCGTCAGCCGCGGCTGGGGTGGTCGGTTTATGGACCAAGTCGTCGCTTCTGCGCCAAACCAGAACCGAATTTTCTCGGCCATTTCTGCGACCTCGAATGATGTGTTCCTCGCAGGCGAGGATGTGACACAATTCAAGGTCGGATCTGGCGGCATTCAAGAGCCCAATCTGTACGCCAATCGCGGTGTGCTGGGGTATAATGATGGCGATGATGCGGCGCGCGACAAAATCCGGGCCTTCCTGGCCAAGCGCGATTTCCAGAGCCGCAGCCTGCTAGAACAGGACATCTCGAATTCGACTGCGAAAGCCGTCGACAATACCGAGCAATTTGCCCAGGCACAGGAAAACGCAACGCCGTTTGCGACGCAATTCCCCGGCACGCGACTCGCAGGACAAATGCGCTCTGTGGCGGAAACCATCAAGATCCGGCAATTCCTGAACGTTTCTCGTCAGATGTTCTATTGTTCGACAGGGGGTTACGACACCCACTCCAACCAGGCCAATAGCATTGCTGGCCGCCACAATGAACTGGCCGGCGCGATCGCTGCCTTCCGTGAGGCGATGATCGAGATTGGCGAATGGGACAATGTCGTCGTCTTCACGGCATCCGATTTCGGACGCACCGTGATTGATAATGGCAACGGCACCGATCATGGCTGGGGTGGACACCATTTCGTCGCTGGCGGGTCGGTTCAGGGCAGACGCCTGTATGGTGAAATTCCATTCGCAGACGTCGACAGCGATTCCTATACGAGATCTCGCGGTCGCTTGCTGCCGACAACATCGGTTGAACAGTATGCCGCCACCATGGGCTCCTGGTTCGGTCTCAACACGTCGGAATTGCGTGCGTCCCTGCCCAATCTGAACAATTTCAACAGTTCAGACCTCGGCTTCATGGGCGGTGTGACCAGCTAACGCTGCAGCGCGAGAATCGCCTTCAATCCTTCACGATATGTCGGATACAGAGGTCGCCACCCCGTGGCGGCCTTTATTTTTGCGTTCGATACCCGCTTACATTCTGAATAGAAGCTCCGCGCCATGGCGCTGAGGTCCGCATCCGCGAACGCCACTTCCGGCGGCGGCTCGGTTTGCATCAGCCCTGCCGCGTATGAAATCACGTCCTGGGGCGGCGCAGCGAGATCATCACAAAGATGAAAGACACCGCATTCCCGAGACACCAAAAGCGCGCGCAGGCCGGCGGCGATATCATCGACATGCGCTCGAGAGAATACCTGACCCGGGCGAACAATGCGACGGGCCTTGCCTTGTCGGATGCGTTCGAAAGCCGACCGACCCGGACCGTAAATGCCGGGCAGGCGGACAATCCGAGCCTCTGTATCAGTGCTTTGCCAGATCTGTTCGGCTTGAACCCGGCGGCGCGCGCGTTCAGATTGTGGCCTTGGCCGTGTCCATTCCATCGCCCATCCGCCTCGCAGGTCGCCATAGACGCCGGTTGTTGAAAGATAGGTCACGCTGAGCGCGGTGTTGGCATAGGCGCCGATCAGATCAAAACCTGGACACCCCTGATCGGTCGGCGGCGCGCTGATCACAATATGCGCACCATTCACGCTCGCCCTCAAGGCATCATCATCGCCACTGTCAATCGGTTGAATTTCGCTATCCTTGAGCGCCACAAGACTGCGATCGGAGCGCACACTGCCGGCGACCGGTCCAGGCCAGAGGCGCGCCAACGCGCGGCCCGAATATCCCGGTCCCAGCAAAAATAGCGGTTCTGACGGATCTGTCATTTGCGCTCGCCTTCCCAGCTCGTTACCGCACTAGATATTGCTTTAGAAGGAAGCTTGTCCATGTTTGTCTCCATCCTCGCTTCAGGCCTGCTTCCAGTCTCACAATCCGCGCTGGCGGACATTGCGCGCGCGGAACAAGAGCGGTTGCAAACCTGCCTGGTCAAAGCTGAGTCAGCGCCGAGCGAGGCCTATGAGGATTCCCTCGCATGGCTGAGCAGCGGCAACCGGCCAAAAGCACGCTACTGCAATGCTGTGGCCTTGATGGCGCTCGATCGCCTCGAAGAAGGCGCTGCTCGATTGGAGGCATTGGCGACCGCGCCAGACCCAATCGCGCTCGAAGACAGGCGCAAATACCTGGCTCAGGCGGGCAATGCCTGGCTCGCTGCCAATTATCCAGACGCAGCCATCGTCGCGCTCACTGATGCGTTGAAGCTCGACGCAGATGATCCGAGAGTTTACAAAGATCGCGCCGCGGCATTCCTCGCTGTCGAACGCTGGGTAGAAGGGGTCGATGACCTCGATACCGCGCTTATGCTGGCACCAAATGATCCGGAAGCTCTGGCATTGCGGGCGCGTGCACATCTGGCAACTGAGGACCTGCGCGCTGCGAAAACCGATATGGAAACCGCGCTGATCTACGATCCGGAAAATATCGACCTTCTGGTCTTGCGAGGCGAGATCCGCGAAGCCATCCGATTGGCGGAATAGGCCTAGTCCCAGATACAGGCATCGAGCGCGTCGCGTTCGACCACAGCCATCCGCGCCTGTAATGTCGCCGTGCGTTGCCGCACATAAGGTCCCGCGGGTCGGACGCGCCATTTGTTCGGGCTCGGCAACACCGCGGCCAGACGGGCGGCTTCGAACCGTGTCAGATCCTTGGCGGGCTTGTTGAAACGGCCATAAGCGGCGGCTTCGGCGCCATATAAGCCATCCCCCCATTCGGCGACGTTTAGATAGACTTCCATCACTCTGCGCTTGCCCCAGAACCCATCGATGAACACGGCCATCCAGGCTTCTCCGGCTTTGCGGAAATAGCCACCACCATTCCATAGAAAGACGTTCTTTGCGGTTTGCTGGGTCAGGGTTGAGGCACCGCGCAACTGACCACGCCTTTGCCGCTCGTCCAACGCTGTCTTGATGGCATCGACGTCGATTCCGGAATGCCCACAGAATCGCGTGTCTTCGGCCGCGATCACCGCCCGAACCAAATGCGGGGACATGTCCTCGAGCGGCACCCAGGTGTGGAAAACTGGCGTCCCTTGAAGCACCCGGCCCGCCATGTTCGCTGTGCCTGGAACCGGCGTAAAATAGAGCAACAGCGCGTAGAGATGGATGGTGACGAACAATCCTGCGAGGAATTTCAGTGTCCAGCTGATCCATTGCCCGATCGGCCAGCCGTTATGAGCTACGGTCCTGTCCATTCTGCGATGACATCCTGTTCGGTTTCGTGAGCACTGCGCGCCGCCTTCTCGGCTTCAAACCGGGCCAAATCAAGGCGGGACAAGGCCCAGATCGCTGCACCGCGAACAATCGGATTTGGATCGTCGAGATGCGGCATCACGCTGGCCTCGATAAATCCCGAATTCTGCGAATTACCGATGGCGATCAGCACATTTCTGAGAAACCGATCGCGGCCAATTCGCTTGATCGGCGAGCCCGAAAACACTTGTCGAAAACCAGCATCATCCAGCGCTGCAAGTGAATCCAGTTCCGGCCCTTTCAGTTCCGCACGGGCCCAGAAAGCACTTTCATTCGCGGTCTCGGCAAACTTGTTCCAGGGGCAAACAGCCAGGCAATCATCGCAGCCATAGATGCGGTTGCCCATAGCGATGCGAAACGCCCGCGGAATCGCCTGTTTGTGCTCTATAGTGAGATAAGAGATACAGCGCCTGGCATCGAGCCGATAAGGCGCTGGAAACGCGTCCGTGGGACAAATGTCGAGGCATGCCCGGCACGATCCACAATGGTCCTGTTCGGGCGTGTCAGGCGTCAAGGCCGTCGCCGTCAGCATCACGCCCAGAAACAGCCAGGAGCCATGGTCGCGCGAGACCAGATTGGTATGTTTGCCTTGCCAACCAAGACCGGATTTCTGAGCCAGGGGCTTTTCCATCAATGGCGCCGTGTCGACAAAGACTTTGACATCGGATTTGCTGGCTTCGGCAAAATGACGCGCCAATTGTTTCAGGCGTTTTTTGAGTACATCGTGATAATCCTTGCCGCGGGCATAGACCGAGATATTGCCCTCTGCCGTGCGATCGAGATTGCGCATCGGGTCATGATCCGGCCCATAATTCAGGCCGACCACCACGCCAGAGCGCGCATCGGGCCACATGGCGGTGGGTGACTTGCGACGATCGAGCGTGGATTCCATCCATGCCATGGAGCCATGAAAGCCCGCCTCAACAAAGGCTTCCAGCCTATTGCCCGCTGCCCAGGCCTCATCGACCCGACAAATATGGCAAGCATCGAAGCCAAGCGCTTCCGCTTCGGTCTTGATGAGCGTTTCCAGAGACATTGCGATGGCCAACCCAGTGCGGCGTTAAAAATCCAGGTCAGTATAGTGCTTTACCGGCTTCGCATTGCCAACCCGGTCTTCCAGCAATCCCCGAAAACTCGGGCGTGACTTCATCCGCCCATACCAGGCCTTCAAGTCGGGGGTCAGATCCCACGGAACATCGCCAAAATAGTCATAGGAGGACAAATGCGCCGCAACGCTGAGGTCCGCTATGCTGAGATTGCGGCCACCGATATATGAGCGCTCACCGGCCAAAGCGTCGAGAAAGGTCATCCGATTCTTCAGCGCATGTGCGCCCTGGCGCAGCGCCAGACTGTCAGGGGAACGATCGCGTTTGACCCATTGCGTGACGCGCTCCGCCAGCAGCGTGTTATTGATCCCGGCAAAACTCTCCTCGGCCCATTGCCAGAGACGCCGGGCTTCCGCTTTTTCCCCAGGGGTGAATGGCAGTAAACGCGGGCTTGGCGCGGCTTCTTCAATATATTCGCAGACGGCAAGCGATCCCACTGCAGAGGTTTTGACCTCGGCATCGGTGTCCAGCAAAGCCGGGGCGCAGGCCCCGGGGGCAAGCGCCGCGAGTTCCAGATCGGAAACCCAGGGGCGAATCTCAATCGATTCGAAAGACCACCCCTTCTCGCCCAGCATCAGGCGAACCGTGCGGGCCAATGGGTCGATGGGCCAATGCCAAAGCCGTTTCATATCGCTCGCCCTAATATTATTCGGCAATCACGCAAAGATGAACGCAGCGAGACCTTTGCCTGCACCCCAATCCTATGCTTCAAGCCGTCCGACATGGGACGTATTGGAGCGCAAAATGCTGACGAAATCCTTTCGCGCCTACCTGATTGCAGGTGTTGCAGGTGTAATTTTACTCGGCGCCTGTACGCGCAGCGATGAAGAAGTGACCTTTGACCCGGTGCCACCGGTGCTTCAGGAGGCGCCGCCTGCCGGTCAATTGCCAGAAGGTGTCACCCCGATCGCCTACCGGCTCGATGTGTTCACCGACCCGGCACAGGATGAATTCTCCGGTCGCGTCGAAATCGATGTCAGTCTCGCCGAGCCGCACGCCCGAATCTGGCTGCACAGCCTCGATCAGCGCGTGCTCTCGGTGATGGGTCGTCTCGCCGACGGCACAGAACTGCCCGCCACGTTCACCCGAAGCAAAGCGGATGGCGGTGTCTCCCGGATCGATTTCGAGACGCCGTTGCCGGGCGGCAACAGCACTTTGGTGATCGACTATCAAGCGCCTTACAATTTCGGCCTTGCCGGCCTGTACAAGGCGGAACAAGCCGGGCGGCCATACCTGGCCACGCAGATGGAGCCGATTGATGCGCGTCGCATGGTGCCAAGCTTTGACGAGCCGCGCTTCAAGACTCCGTGGACATTGACCGTCACAACCCCGCCCGGGAACCAGGTCATCACCAATGGCGCTTTGAAAGCCCAAACCTCTCTGGATGATGGCAATATTCAGTTCGAATTTGCGACGACACGCACCATTCAATCCTATCTCGTGGCGCTCGCTGTCGGGCCTTATGACCTAAGAGATGGCGGCGTTTTGCCGCCGAATGAAATTCGCCCGCGCGCCATCCCGTTCCGAGGCTTTGCCCCGGCTGGAAAAGGCGATCAACTGGAAGAAGCTATGGCCATCACCGATGAAATGGTGACCTGGCAGGAAGCCTATTTCGATTACCCCTACCCCTATGGCAAACTCGATCTTATCGCGGTGCCGGACTTTGCTTACGGCGCCATGGAAAATGCCGGCGCGATTATTTATCGAGAGAGCGCTCTGCTGATCAATGATCGCACCAGCCTTGGGCGCAAGCGCGGCATCATGACCACCCATGCTCATGAACTTGGGCATCAATGGTTCGGCAATCTCGTCACGCCGAAATGGTGGAATGACATTTGGCTGAATGAGGCCTTCGCCACGTGGATCAGCTACAAGACCATGGATGCGGTCTATCCGGGCACCGGATTTGACCTCGCGCCGCAGCGCGCTGCGATCGGCGTCATGGGCAATGATAGCCTGATCAGCGCCCGTCAAATCCGCAACCCGATCACCCGCAATGCCGATATTCTGGATGCCTTTGACGGCATCACCTATCGCAAAGGCGGCGGCGTCCTTTCAATGTTCGAAAACTTCCTCGGCGAAGAGGCATTCAGAGATGGCATGCGCCTGCACATGCGACGGTTCGAAGATGGCGTCGCGGATGTGAACGATTTCATGAGTTCTCTCGCTGATGGCAGCAAAAATCCGGATGTCGCCGACAGTTTCAACTCTTTCATTCTGCAACCTGGCATTCCGTATCTGGATGTGAATTTCACGTGCCCTGCCCCGGATGCTGGTGTGATCGAGATTTCTCAGGCACGCTATGCGCCGCTGGGATCAGAAATTGAGCCTGCGTCTCAGGCCTGGACCATTCCGTTTGCGTTGAAAACCAATGGTGCCAATGGCGAGCGCGTGATCCGTGAAATGTTTGGCGAAGCCAGGCTTGAAATCCCGCTCGATGGAGGGTGTCCGGATTATGTTATGCCGAATGCCGGTGGCTCCGGATACTGGCGTTTCAACTTGAACGACGCAGCGTGGCAGAGCCTGATCGCGAATTATGCCGACCTGTCTGCTGGTGAGCAGTTGAGTTTTGCCGACAGCGCGACAGCTGGCTTTGCGGCGGGCAGGATTTCTGCCGCAACGCTGCTTGAGGCGCTGACCGTCAACGCCAGTGGCGATTGGGGTGCGGCGCGTGATCCCTTGTCCAATCTGGCCGGATATATGGACGCCCTGCCGGACGACGCTGCAAAAGACGCTCTGCGGGATTTCGTTATGACCGCGTATGGCGCCCGCTGGGATCAACTCTCGCGCGCCGCCGATGAGGATCTGTCTCAAGGCGAGCAATTGCTCAAAACAGCTTTGAATAGTTCGCTCCTGACGATTGGTCGAATGCCAGAAGAACGGGCGCGGTTGTCCGATGCGGCGGCGGCTTATGTCGGGGTGATCAACGCCCCGGATCCTGCCGCCCTGTCGCCAGCATTGGTATCGACGGCGATTTCAATTGCTGCCGAAAGCGGCAATCGCGCGTTTTACCAAGCCGCTTTGGCCTATGCGCAGACCACGAGCAATCAGCGAGAACGCCGGTCCATCCTCTCCATTCTGGCGCGAAAAGCATCGGAGTCAGACATGCTGGCATTGATGGATCTGGTGCAGACAGATGCGTTTCAAGGTCAGGAAGCCTGGTCGGTCTATCTTGCCGCGCTGGACAATGAAGACAATCGCGAGGCGGCTTGGCAGAAATTCCAAGCAGATTTCGACGCGATTATCGCGCGCACTCCGGAAATTCGCAAACCACAAACCGCGAGAATCATTGCGAATTTCTGCGAAACAGACGCCATTGATGAAGCCATTGCCTTCATCGAGAGCAAAGCCGCGCTGATCCCTGGTTATGAGCGCCGCCTCGCCCAGGCCTCGGAATCGGCCCGCCTATGTGCGGCGTTTCGGTCTGCCAAGGCTGACGAACTCGCGACCGCCTTGCTGGCAAGATAGGAATGATGGCAATCGGTCGATTGACACCGTAGTCAACAGTTCATGCGAAAAATTCAATCCGTCTCCAATTGAGACGGATTGCAATTTCCCTTAAGGAACTTGATCCGCTTCACGGCTAAGGCATCATGACCGACACTTTTCAAAATCGAACAGATTCGAGCAATTCTGACCCGCTTCAATCGTGCATCACGCAAATGCTTGCCGAGGCACCAACAGATGCTCGCAATATTATCCCCAAAGGTAAAATTGAAGCCTTAGGTGAATCCTTGTGGAACTGGTTTCAATCGACAGATGGCGTGTCGGTGCGCTTGCGGTCAGGGGACAGTGTCGATGCCGATCTGCTGGGACACTATATCCTGGAAGTTGTTGGCCCCGACCGCCCATTCCTGGTCGATTCATTTCTTGGCGCTTGCAGCGATCTCGGCATCGAGGTCCTGACTCTGTTTCATCCGATTGTCGAACTTGATGATGGCCGCCACTCGCTGATTCAAATTCATTTGCCGGATCTGACCGTGCGCGAGCAGGAAGATCTTCTGGCAGAAGCTGAAGCCACGCTGTCAGACGTCAATGCCGCGACGGGTGACTATGTCGAAATGCGCGCCCGCATGGCCGAGGAAATCGAACGCCTCGATGCCTGTGAGCATGTTTCGGCTCGCTATAAGGGTGAGGCTGTTGAGTTTCTCAAATGGCTTGGCCAGGAGCGGTTCGTATTTCTCGGCGTTCGCAGTTACACGTTCCAGACCGGTGACGATGGCGCTGTGTTGCCCGAAGAGCCGGACACGGTGGAAGGCTCCAATCTCGGCTTGTTGCGCGATGATCACCGGAATGTGCTCAATCGCGGCGCCGAACCGCTTTTGCTCACAGAAGAGATCGGGAAGTTCCTCGCCGAACCGGAATCGCTGATCCTGGCAAAAGCAACATTGGCCAGCCGCGTGCACCGGCGTGTTAATTGCGACTATGTCGGCGTCAAACATTATGGCGACAATGGTCAGGTGATTGGAGAAACCCGTTTCCTCGGGCTGTACACTGCGGAAGCGTACAATGAATCGGTCCGCAATATTCCTTTGTTGAGGCGCCGGATGGAGCGCGTGCTCGATCTGCTGGGTGTGCTGCCTGGAAGCCATAATGAAAAAGCCTTGTCGAACATTATTGAAGGCTGGCCACGTGACGAATTGATTCAGACCAAATCTGAACATCTCGCCCCGATCATGCAAGGTGTTCTGGATCTGGTTGCCCGTCCGCGGGTGCGCGTGTTTACGCGCCCGGACCGCTTCAATCGGTTTGTCAGCACCGTGGTTTTTGTCCCGCGCGAAGCCTATGATACCGATTTGCGCCGCCATATTGCACAGGCCATCGAAGATGCGTGGGGCGGTCGCATGACGACGTTCCAGCCGAGTTTTGATGGCGCCACGATGGTCCGGGTCTTGTTCCAGACGGCGCTGCCCATGGCCGGACCGCGGCCTGATCCTGAGGCCCTGGAAACCAAGATTACCGCCCTCGCCAGACGCTGGACGGACCGCTTTCATGACGCCATCCTGGACAGCGAGTTGGACACCGAAGCGCGCGCCGTCGCGGCGTATTTTGTCGGGTCGTTCAATGCCGCTTATCGCGAAGCGTTTTCACCGGACGAAGCGATGGTTGATGTGTCCATGCTTGCCGGTCTTAATCGCGATCATCCGATTTGCTTGCGCGCCTATCGCAAGATCACCGATGATCACGGCCGGATCCGGGCCAAAATCTATTCTCGCAATGGCGCGATCGCTTTGTCTGATTGTGTCCCGATTTTCGAACGCATGGGCTTGTTCGTCTCGTTCGAGACCGGCTATCCGGTGACACCGTCGCAAAAGCCGGTGGCAGATGCACCGGATGAATATTGGGTACACTCTCTGTCGATGCGCCGCGCCGACGGTCTTGAGATCAGTCTTGATGAAATCGGTCAGGCCTTCGAGGACGCTTTTGTGGCGGTCTGGAGCGGCCGTGCCGAGAATGATGGCTTCAATGCCCTGGTCTTCAATGCCGGCCTGTCTTGGCGCAATGCCGCCTTGTGCCGCGCCTTGTGTGCCTATCGCCATCAATCAGGTCTCGATCCTGCCCGGACCACGCAAATCGAAGCCCTGAACAGCAATCCGATGTTGACCCAACATTTGATGGCCCTGTTCGAAACACGCTTCTCCCCGGACGAAGACACCGAACGAGATGCCACTTGCCTGCATCTCCGCGCCGCGATTGATGAAGCCTTGAAAGCTGTTCCATCGCTGGATCATGATCGGATTATTCGCCGCTTGGCCAATCTTATCATGGCGATCCAGCGCACGAATTTCTTTCAGCGCACAAATCAGGACACAGCGCGCCCCTTTATCAGTTTCAAGATCGCCAGCCGCGAGCTCGCAGACTTGCCAGAGCCCAAACCCTATCGAGAGATTTTCGTCGACTCGCCCAGCGTCGAAGGCGTGCATTGCCGGTTTGGTCCAGTCGCGCGCGGCGGCTTGCGATGGTCAGACCGCCGGGATGATTTCCGCACCGAGATTCTGGGCCTGGTGAAAGCACAGCAAGTGAAGAATGCGGTGATTGTGCCTGTCGGGTCCAAAGGGGGCTTTTTCCCCAAGAAGTTGCCGCAAGGCGGCTCGAGAGAAGCCATTCGCGATGCCGGCGTTGAAGCCTATAAGACCTTCATCACCAGCCTGCTCGACCTGACGGACAACCTGATTGATGGCGCGGTCCAGCACCCTGACCGCACCGTTATTCACGATGGCGACGACCCCTACCTGGTTGTCGCCGCCGACAAAGGCACAGCAACGTTTTCTGATACCGCAAATGAAATCAGCATGGCGCATGGTTTCTGGCTCGGCGACGCGTTCGCCTCCGGCGGCTCGGCTGGATACGATCACAAAAAGATGGGCATCACGGCGCGTGGCGCCTGGGAAGCGGTCAAACGCCACTTCCGCGAGCGTGGAAAAGACATCCAGACCGAACCATTCACAGTGATTGGTTGCGGTGACATGAGCGGCGACGTATTTGGCAATGGCATGCTGCTGTCGAAACAGATCCGCCTGCAAGCAGCGTTCAACCACATGCATATCTTTATTGATCCAGACCCGCAGGATCCGAAACGGCTGTGGCAGGAACGCCAGCGGATGTTTGATCTGCCGCGGTCGAGCTGGACAGATTATGACGCATCCCTGATCAGTGCTGGCGGCGGCATTTTCGAGCGCAGCGCCAAGGCGATTCCATTGTCTCCTGAAATCCAGGCGCTGACAGGATTGTCCGGCGACTCGGTGACACCGGATGAGCTTATTCACGCCCTGCTCAAAGCAAATTGCGAATTGCTCTGGTTCGGCGGCATCGGGACTTATATCAAAGCTTCAGACGAAACGGATGCCGAAGCCGGAGATCGCTCTAATGATTCAATCCGGATCAATGGCGCAGACCTGAAAGCGAAGGTGATCGGCGAGGGCGCAAATCTTGGCTTGACCCAGGCCGGTCGAATTGAAGCCGCCTTGAACGGCGTCCACGTGAACACCGATGCCATCGACAACTCGGCCGGAGTCGATAGCTCGGATCATGAGGTCAATATAAAGATCCTGTGCACGGAAGCGATCCGCCGCGGTGATTTGCCGAGTGGTGAGCGAAATGTCTTGCTGGCGTCGATGACCGATGATGTGGCTGCACATGTTCTGGCGCACAATTATGCCCAGACCAGCGCGCTGAGCCTCGCTGAAGAAGCGGCCAAGCGAGATCATGATGCGCTCGAACGTTTAATGGTGCGATTGGAAAATCGCGGCGTGCTCAATCGTGACGTGGAAGGCTTGCCAAGCACCACACAGATGACGCGTTTCAAAGAAGATGGACGCGCGCTCACGCGCCCTGAAATCGCTGTTCTCATGGCCTGGACGAAAATTGTCCTGTTTGATGATCTCGTCGCATCCGAAGTGCCGGACGACCCCTATTTCCACGACACCCTTGCGGGCTATTTCCCGAAAGCGCTCGGCACGTATGGGTCAGTCATGCAGGCCCACCGCCTGAAACGCGAAATCATTTCAACCGTCCTGGCCAATCGGATTGTCGATATTGCCGGCCCGGTCTTCATTTTGCGTTTGCGCGAACAAACGGGTGCGCCAAGCGCGGCGATTGTCGCGGCCTTCGAGATTGCCAGTGCATTGCTCGACACGCCGGCGCTGCTGGCGCAAGTACATGCGCTCGACAATCAGGCCCCGGCGCACAGACAGATGGCGTTGCAATCGCTGTTGGCAGGAACTTTGGCCACCCTGACCCATGGCATTCTCAGTGTGGGTGAGACAGACACGATTTCTGATCGCATCATGGCGCTGTCGGAAGCCCGCGATATTCTGAACGGAATCTCCGCCGATGAATTGCCGCCATTCGAACGCGCGCTGACACAGAGACGCGTGAAGCAGAATGCCCGTGACGGTGTGCCAAGCGCGCTGGCAGCGGCCATTGCACAAACCAAAACTGTGGCGAACGCGCCGCTTCTGACCAAATTGGCCGTCCGGTCCGAGCGCGCCACGGCCGATGCGGCAGACGCTTATCTGGCGGTTGGTGATGCCTTGTCGCTAGATCGTCTGCGCACCGCCGCAGAGCAAGCTTTGAGTGACATGCCTTATTGGGACCGATTGGCGACACGCGGCCTGATGCGAGAATTGGAACATCTGCAATCGGATGCAGCATACCTCGCATTGAGCCACGAAACACCAAAAGCGTGGACCGATCAGCACCGCGGCAACCTGCGCGTGTTGTTGCAAGAGATCAAAACCTTCACCGGCAGCAAGCCGAGTTTTGCGCAATTTGCACTGGCCACGGATGCGGTGCGCAAGTTTATGCAAAACGCAGCTGACCCGGTTTCTTAGTCTGAAAACAATCGGACCCACCGAACGGGGACTGTCCGGTGGGCCCTACTGGCCTCATCCGCAGGCTGGGTGGGGGGACGCACGCGGAGGCCAGATATCTTTTGTGACAAACTTGTCCCAACGTCCCAACATATGGATTGATCTTCACTATAAGCCAAGTGAAAAAATCATCGGATCCTGTAACAATTAGGCGATTTCAACAGCTTCCGAAGAAGCCGTAGCAGCATTTGTACTGGTATCGCGCGACAAGGGCTCGCCGTTTGCTGATAACAACACCGCCATCCATCGCGTAGAATCAGATTGCGCAAATAAAATCATCATCAATACAGTTAACGGCGCCGATAAAAACATGCCCGGAATGCCCCAAATGGCGCCCCAAATGGCCAGCGCCAAGAGGACAACGAGCGCCGACAGGTTGAGGGTGTCACCCATTATGCGCGGCTGCACGAAATTGCCGATCGAGAACTGCCAGAAACTGACCCCGATGAAGACCATTAACGCAAAGATATAGCTATCATTTGGGGCATCCCCTGGAATCCAGGCGGCGACGTCTGGTTGAACCAGCGCGAAGAGCGGCGGCACCAGCGCCGCGACAATCGAGCCGATGGTCGGGATATAGTTCAGGACAAAGATCAAGGTGGAGAGGAAGAGCGCATTATCCACGCCAAGGGCGACCAGCGTGATATAGGTCAGCACGGTGATCAGCGCACTGATCACGGTTTGCGTCCACAGATAGGTTTCGATACCGCGCCGCGCCGCATCGCCAACCTCCTTGACCTGCTCTCGCCGGTCAGGATCCGCGAAAATCTTGTCCAGCTTGTTGGGCCAAGCCGACTGGGCCAGAAACAGAAATGCAACATAGATCAAGATCAATACCAGATCCCCGGTCAGCCCGCTGGTCGCAGACGCGATTGTGCCCAGAAATGCTTGCCCGGACTCGTTGAAGACCATCTCGGTCAAGGTCGGCGCATCCGACAATTGCACCCAGCTGTAGGCGTCTTCGATCAGGGCATTGATCCGTAAGAGATAGGCATCGCCTTGCACGCCAAATTCGCCAATCCCGCGGGCCATCAGGGCCAGAAATCCGACGAAACCTCCAATCACGACAAATATTGCCAAAGCCCGCGACCAGCCAAGCTTGAGCAGGTCTGACCGCCCATCAATGGCCCGTGCAAAGCCTTCTATGATCAAGAATAGAAACACCGCCAAGGCAAAGGGCGCGAGAATATCGCGGCCAAGATATAGCATCGCGACAATGATCCCGGTTGCAATGACCCAGATTCCGACTTGAGCGCCATTTGTACGCATTCGCCTTGCCCTCCCATAAGCTCCCCGAATTGGAGAGACCCGCAATCGAACCTTGTTTCAGCTTAGTTCAAGCCGGATTCAATCCGAACGTACAGAGCGCCGTCTTTTTCAAACGTCTGCGGGGCCGGTGACAAAGCCCGGCATTTACCGTCCAGGTTGGCCCCTGTCCGCACATCAAAGCGGTACCCATGCCAGGGACACGTAATGCGACCCGCTTGGTCAATTGAACTGTCCTGCAACGGGCCCAAAAGATGCGGACACGTTGCGGAATGGGCGATCCAGACGCCATCCCAGTAGCGCACACAGAAACGGCCCAGACCGGTTTCGATGATGTGGGCGATATCCCGGTCGAGCTCCGTCACCGCACCGACCCGAAGGGTTTCTCCTTCTGCCACTGAGGTCGCGCCCCGCGCGCGTTCATCGAGCGCCTGCTGGCGGCCCGACATCAATTCGGTGTCTTCATCATACAGCGTCGCATATTGATCACTCAGATAGCGCAGCGCCGTCGCCGACATGCTGGCATCCGCTGGCGCTTCAGGAAGATAGAACCGAACATCGACTTCGATTTCTTCATCAGCGATCGCGCGCGCCTGGGTATGGATCTCGATCCCGGCTCCGGGTCCATCATAAACCGTCGACACCCAGTAATTCTCATCACGCGCGACGCGCAGATCGAGCAGCTGGTAAGCGTTGCCAGAGGCGGGTGGCAGGCCGATCTTGGCGCGCCATCCCCAGGCGCCGCTGGCAATCAGCTCAATCGATGAAAACGACGAAGCATGCACATAGGGTAAGTGTTCCCAATCATAAGCATTCTCCATCATCCTTGCCATGTTGACCGGAAGTTTGCGGACATAATTGCCGAGATAGTGCAGCTCCGAAACGCGATCAAAGTCGATCGCATTTGGTCTTTGTCTGGACAGTTCTTCTTCGGCTTCTGTCAGCATGCAAGGCGCCCCCTCGGTCTATTTTCGCTGATCCCTCTATAGAGAGGTTTTCGAACATTTGCCGGGATTCGCGTTCAAACCCTTGTGATCGGACTAGCCGAGCACAAGCACGCAACGCTCATCCAGACTTGGCCGCGCCAGGACAACGCGTTTGAGACCGGGCAAACGCGGTTTCAAGTCTGTTGCCGCCCACATCGCGATGCGTTCAAGCGTTGGCACCTCAAGACCGGCAATCTCGTTCAGCAAACGGTGATCCAGTTTTTCCGCCGTCGCAGACAGGATCGCTGCGAGATCGGAAAAATCCTGCACCCATTCGGCGCCAGGTTGCACGATGCCCGCCACGGTCGCCTCGAGCCGGAAGGAATGGCCATGCACATTGCGATACGGATGCCCTTCAGGCTTGCCGCCCATATAATGCGCCGCCTCGAACGTCACCGCCTTGGTGATTTCAAAAACCTGTCCTTCAACCGTCATGGCAGGCCGATCAGTTTGTGTGTCTGTAAGCTTAGTCGCCATTTTGGGTGCTTCATACAATAAGCGGCTGCGGCCGCGATGTTCTGGGCGTGCGCCCTATCATCTTTAGGCTGCAGAAAAAAGTGTTCAAACTGCAAGCTTTCAAATTGTGATGGCTGCGCCTCGACTTGGTCTTGCGGAAAGACCAGTTTCAACTCATTGCCCGACACCTGTTGCAAGGCGGCGTTGGCTTTCGGACTGACGCAAACCCAATCCAGGCTTTCCGGCGCTTTGAGCGTGCCATTGGTCTCGACGCCGATCTCAAACCCGGCTGCATGCAATGACTGGATCGCGCCCTCGTCGAGCTGCAGCAATGGCTCTCCACCTGTGCAAATCACATACGGCATCCCCCCGTCTGGGGCCGCCTCCGACCAGACCCGCAAAACGTGCGCGGCCAAGGCATCGGGACCGGAAAACTTGCCGCCATTCTCGCCATCTGTGCCGACAAAATCGGTGTCGCAGAAATTGCACACGGCCGATGCACGATCGCGTTCCAATCCGGACCAGAGGTTGCACCCTGCAAACCGCAAGAACACCGCAGCGCGTCCGGTCTGCGCACCCTCCCCTTGCAGCGTCACATAGGCTTCTTTGACCGAATAGGTTTTCATGCCGGAACTTTCGACCGCCATGTTTCATAACCCTTCTGACGCAATTCGCAGGCCGGGCAGCTGCCGCAACCATACCCCCATTCATGGCGGTGAACACGATCGCCGAGATAGCACGTATGGGTTTCCTCGATCACCAGGTCGACCAAGACTTGCCCCCCGAGCGCGTCCGCCAGGTCCCAGGTTTCAGCCTTATCCAGCCACATTAGCGGCGTGTCGATCGTGAACGGGCGATCCATGCCGCGGGCCAGGGTCAGCTCCTGTGCATCCAACGTGCCGCGTCGACAATCCGGATAGCCAGAATAATCGGTTTCGCACATGCCGCCGACGAGATTGGAAATACCCCGTCGCCAGGCTATCGCCCCCGCCAACGTCAGAAAGAGCAGGTTACGTCCGGGAACAAAAGTGTTCGGCAGGCCATTTTCGGCGATTTCAATTTCTGTCTCCTTGATCATCGCGGTATCGCTGATCTCGCTGAGCACAGAGACATCGCAGACGCGATCCTCCCCCAGCTTGTCCGACCATTGCGGGAAACCCGTTCGGATCGCCTCAATCACGCGCGGGCGACACTCGAGTTCGACGGCGTGGCGTTGCCCATAATCAAAACCGACCGTCTCAACACGATCATAATGCGCCAAGGCATGGGCCAGGCAAATGGTCGAATCTTGACCACCTGAAAACAGAACAAGAGCGGAGCGCTCGGACATAAAATTTCTCTCCCTGCGGCGTTGATACTCTCAGCGTCTCATCGCCGTCTGAATTCGTGTAACAAATGCCACACTTGCGGGTCCATTACGACATTCTGCGCGCATGTTCATTGACATTTTTCACCCGCACCTTCGTCATGAAGGCAGAGCCAGTCCCAGACAATAAGGGACCGTCTCGGGGACACCCAATGCGATCAAGTGCCGGAAAATCAGGCACAGCTAGGAGGAGTCCGTCAATGAAGCCCACAATACACGCGAAACTTATTTTGCTGGCCAGCGTATCAGCGCTCGCCGTTTCGCCCAGCGCGTTTGCGCAAAGCGATCAGGATACCGACGATACGCGCACCTTGTCACCAGTCGTGGTGACCACACAGAAGACAGAGGAATCGATCCAGGACGTGCCCATCGCTGTCTCGGCCTTTGACGAGGAAGCGCTGGAAAAACTGCAACTTGCGGGGGGACCTGATCTGGTCAAATCCATTCCCAATGTCAGTTTCACCAAAAGCAATTTCACCGGATACAATTTCAAGATCCGCGGAATCGGCGCTGACCTGGTCGCTCAATCTGGCGATTCAGGTGTGGGTGTGCATCAGAATGATGTGCCGCTGACAGCCAACCGCCTGTTCGAAGCCGAATTCTTTGACGTCGAACGCGTCGAGACGTTGCGGGGTCCGCAAGGCACTTTGTATGGCCGCAACGCGACCGGCGGCGTGATCAATGTGATCACAGCAAAGCCCGTCCTGGAAGAATTTCAGGCCAATGCGCGGGTCACAGCGGGCAATGAGAACACGTTCAAAGCCAAAGGCATGATCAACTTACCAATTGGCGACCGCGCCGCGCTGCGCGTGGCCGGGTCCTATCTCAGCCGGGATGGCTTTGCCAAAAACACTGTCACTGGCAATACGATTGATGATCGCGACCTTTACGGTCTGCGCGCCACATTGGCGTTTGAGCCGACCGATCGTTTGCGAGGCTGGCTCAGCGTCGACTATTTCGAGGAAGATGACAGTCGCGCCCGGGTCGGCAAACAATTGTGCGACAAGGACCCGTTCGAAACCAGCTTTGCCGGCATCGATATCGCCGCCGCTGACCAACGCTACACATCGCTCGGCTGCCAGGAAGCGCCGCTGGATGAATCGACCGATCGAGTGAATTCGGCGGCAACTCTGGGTGGCGGCCTCGCCATCACGGCCGGACTGCTGAATGGCGATGCCTTCACTGATCCGCTGAATCCGAATTTGCGGGAAATCGAATCCGCGTTCGATCCGATCTATCAGGCCGATCAGACATTGTGGACGGGAAAAGTTGAATTTGACCTCACGGACCAATTGCTGCTGACCGGGATCGCGTCTTTTAATGAGACGTCCAGCCTGTCGATCGAGGATTACAACAAGATCGCGCCGACCATTGCTTTCAATGAAGCCGGCAATCCGCTCGGCAATCCGGCGCTGGCGCCTGTCTATCAACTGCTGTTTCCAGACGGTGTGGTGTCGGATCCGCAACTCGGCACGTCAAATCTATTCCGAACTTATGATCTCTCTGGGGGCCAGTCCGAGCAAACCTCGTTTGAGCTGCGACTGCAATCTGATTTTGACGGACGTTTTAACTTCAATCTCGGTGCGATCTCGGTCGATTTCGAGGCGATCGATCCGAGCGTGAACACAGATGGGGTATTATGTCCTGTCGAATTCGCTGACGGCTCTGACGCAACTGAATAATGCGCTGGACGGTGCGATCTTTGGTGGTCTCGTCCCACTCGATGATGGCGGCGATTTGTTCAGCACAGAATTGGATGGCGATGGCGGCAATTATTTCCGCAGCCTGTCGCCATATCGCCTCGAATCCTTTGCCGTGTTCGGTGAAGGTTATTTCGACGTCACCGACAATCTGCAACTCACGGTCGGCTTGCGCTACACCGATGATCAGAAAGAACAGGATATTGTCCCGACATTCCTGTTCACGCCGCAAGACACGGGTGATGACCCGCTTGCATCGCAAGGCTTGCAACAGGTTTCGTTCGAAGAAACCACAGGTCGGATCGGTTTCGACTGGTCGCCGGATCTGTCCTGGTCCGAAGACACCTTGCTCTATGGCTTCTATTCTCGCGGCTATAAAGGCGGCGGGATCAACCCGCCACAGCCGGCTGGGGCGGACCTGTTCCCGGCAGATTTTGCGCCGGAATTCATCGACTCATATGAGATTGGCGCGAAGAACACGCTTGCGGGCGGACTGCTGCAGCTGAACGCTTCGGCTTTCATGTACGATTATGAAGGCTATCAGATCACGCAAATCGTCAATCGGACATCGGCGAATTTCAACATTGATGCGGAGCTTCAGGGTCTCGAATTGGAAGCCACATGGAGCCCCGTGGCGAACCTGATTTTGACGACGAATATCGGCCTGCTCGATACCGAGATCAAAGACAGTTTCGCCATTGATGTTCTCGATCGTGCGAACGGGCGTTCGGATCTGGTGGTGCTGAAAAATGCGGTGAACTTCGCCAATTGCGTGGTCTCCGCCGAAGGGTATGCCGCGGTGCTCGGTGCGGTCGCCCTCGGTGCGCTGGACGCGGGCGCCTCGGCCGGGCTGTGTACCGGTGCCTTCGAAGGCCAGGAGGCCGCCTTTGGCGTTGGCGACGTCACCTATATCGATTCAAATGGTGTGACGCAGACCGTGGGGGGCCTGACCCCATTTGACGGCGAAGCCAAGGACCTGGACGGCAACTCCATTCCTGGTGCGCCGGAATCGACGCTCAGCTTCGGGGTAGAATACACCTGGGGTGGCTTGTTTGATGGCGCCTGGGATCTCACCGCCCGTGGCGATTATTATTACCAGGCGGACAGTTTCAGCCGTGTCTGGAACACCGGACGCGATGCGCTGGACAGCTGGGACAATGTCAATCTGGCTCTGGTGCTCGCCAATACCGAGGATGACTGGACGGTTGAACTGTTCGGCAAGAATATAACCGATGAAGAAGTCATCACCGGGGCGTATCTGACCGATGACAGTTCCGGCCTGTTCACCAATATATTCCTGACCGAGCCGCAGACTTACGGCATCTCTCTTTCCAAGAGCTGGTAAGCACATAACCCGGCAGATATCGCCTTGATATTAGGCGGCATCTGCCGGGTCATCCAGAATCCAGCATTGTTGAAGTGTGACCTGCAATCCCACGTCGCTGGGGAAAGCATACGCTCACCTCGCGTAAATCATTGACAAAACGTCGCGGCTCGCACTGTCATGGTCGTGAGGCATTCCCAGACAACATGGGAAGCCCCTGAGGAAACGTAAAAAAACTCGTGCCAATAGATGCGGCACCGAGGGAGGAGTTATCACATGAAAGTCTCAAGACGCTCGAATTATATCTTGTTGGCGGGTGCTTCTGCACTGGCTATGTCAGCGGTTTCGCCAATCGCTGTCGCGCAGGACAATGATGACGAGGCCGATGCCAGAACCCTGAATACGGTTGTGGTGACCACGCAGAAACGCGACGAATCAATTCAAGATGTTCCAATCGCTGTTTCGGCCTTTGACCCCGATGCGCTGGAGCGTCTGAACATCGATACCGGTTCGGATCTGCAATTCAACATTCCGAACTTTGGTTCGACACAAGGCAACTTCTCTGCCGGTGGCATCAGTATTCGGGGTATTATCAACGCCGCGGTCGGTGCCTCTTCCGATGCGGCTGTGGGTACGCACGTCAATGGCGTTTCCGCCTCCGGCTCAACATTGCTCGAAACAGAATTCTACGATGTCGAGCGGATCGAAATCCTCCGCGGTCCTCAAGGCACGCTGTATGGACGCAACGCGACCGGCGGTGTGGTCAACGCCATCACCGCGAAGCCGGTCCTGGAAGAGTTCAATGCCAGCGCCGAGCTCACTTATGGTGAATTCAACAACCTGAAATTGAGCGGCCATATCAATGTGCCGCTGGGCGAAAAACTCGCCGCCCGTGTTGCCGGCTTCAAGCTTGAGCGCGATGGCTACTCTGACGCGCTACTGCCGGACGGCTCGAAAGAAGATGTTGATGGACGCGACCTGTGGGCCATTCGTGGCACGTTGGGCGGCGACATTACCGACAATCTGTCCTTCTGGCTGATGGGCGAGCATTATGAAGAAGACTCGACCCGGACACGCGCAACCAAGCAACTCTGTACCAAAGATACACGCCCCTTCCCGTTCAATCAGGGCTGTGTGCCGTATCAGATTGAGGGCCTGGGCTATGCACGGGACGCCAATGGCAACCCGATCCAAGTCCGTCCTGGCCTCGGCACAGTGAACACAGCGGGCACGCTCGGCGGTGTTCTGGCGGCCAATCTCGGCCTCTATTCCGCGTTTGGTACAGACAGCAATGCGGGTGCCACAACGTCCAGCAACTTGCGTGAGTTCGAAACCAATCTGATCCCTCTCTTCGAGGCCGAGTCGAACACGGTCCAAGCCGAGCTCAAATATGAGTTCGACAATGATCTGACGTTCACATTCCTGGCCAGCCACAATGACAATTATCGTAAGTTCACCGATGATTATAACAAAGGCATCGGTACGGTTGGCTTCAATGTCACACCGCTGACGCCGGATATTGATGGTGACGGCGACGGTGACTTCCCGGGTCCTGACGCCTTCGGTCTGAGCATTCCGGTCGATACCAGACTGCGCGCGCCAGCAGACACGCTGCTGGCGACTGACCGCTCAAGTTCTGATTTCGAGACCACCTCACTTGAGGCGCGTCTGCAATCTGACTTTGACGGCGATTTCAACTTCACGGTTGGCGCTCTGAAGCTCGATTCAATTGGCGAAACCAATTATTTCGTCTTCTTCAACACCGCCGAAGTCTTGGGCGTGGCGACGGGCTTGCCAGGTGACCGCACCTACTTCCTCAGCCGCAGTCCATACAAACTGAAAGCGCTTGGCGCCTTTGGTGAAGCGTATTGGGATGCGACCGACAATCTCACCTGGACCCTGGGCCTTCGTTATACGAACGACCAAAAGCGGCAGGAAAACACACCAAGCTTGTTGCTTGCGCCCGCCACGGTCTTCCCAGGCGAGCAGAATGGTTTCGCTCAGGGCGGTCCAGCTCAAGAAGCCGAGTTTGAAGAGATCACCGGTCGTTTCGGGTTCGATTATCAGGCAGGCAGCTTCTGGTTCACCGATGACAGCTTACTCTACGCAAACATTGCTCGAGGCTATAAGGGCGGCGGCATCAACCCACCGCAATCTGCCGGTCTTGCCAGCGTCAGTAACACGTTTGACCCTGAATTCATCAACGCCTTCGAAGTCGGCTCCAAGAGCACACTGTTCGGCGGCGCGGGTATCCTGAACCTGGCAGCCTTCTACTATGATTATGAAGGGTACCAGATTTCGTCCATCGTGAACCGGACCTCAGTCAACGAAAACGTTGACGCCACGGTGCTCGGTTTCGAAGGCGAGTTCTACTATCAGGTCACCGACAATTTCCGGATCGACTCAACCATCGGCTTGCTCAATTCCGAGCTGGCAGATCAGGCGCCACTGCTGGACACATATGACCAGACAGGCGGCGATCCGAACTTTGTCGTCATCAAGGATGCGGGCACCACGCAAAACTGTATCGCGCCAATTGCTGACGTGAATACATTGCTGACGGCCGGAGGTGGCGCCTTTGCCGGCACCGCCGCGTTCTTGTGTAATCCAGATACGCCGCAAGCGACGCTTGGCGGGGCAACTCTGAACCAGTTCCTCGGCGCCAACGGTCTGCCAACCTTTGCGCAGCTGGTTGGTAATCCGGTCGATGTTTCCGGCAACAGCCTGCCACTGGCACCGGAAATCACCTTCTCGCTTGGTGCTGAGTATGTGTTCAATGTGAATGATGCCTGGGACTTGTCAGTGCGTGGTGACTTCTACCATCGCGGCGAAGTGTTCACCCGGATCTTCAATCTCGAAGCCGATCGCATTGACAGCTTCCAGAACGCGAATGCGGCGATCCAGCTGACCAATGACGATCAGAACATCGAAGTCGAGTTGTTCGTGAAGAACCTGCTCGAAGAAGATCAGCTGACAAACCAGTATCTCACAGATGCGTCTTCAGGCCTGTTCACAAACGTGTTCCTGCTTGAGCCACGTCAGGTCGGTTTCCGCGTCTCCAAGCGCTGGTAAGCCACACAAGGGGCCCTTGCGACGAGCAGGGGGAGAGAGGAGAAGGGCGATCCGGTTGGGTCGCCCTTCTTTCTTTTGTGCCCGAAATCACTATGTTCAGGGCAAATCTGAACTCTGGAGATTCGCCGTGCTGCGTTCAAGCCTATCCGTCCTCGCCCTGACCACATTAACCGCTTGCGCCGGACAAGCGGCGGCCCCCGAACCCGAGGCCGATGGTTCCATCGTTTCTGCGACTGGCCTCAAGCTGGTGCCAGTGGCGGAAGGTCTGGAATTCCCATGGGGCATGGCCGCGCTTCCCAATGGCGACCTTCTCGTCACAGAGCGCGAGGGGCGACTGCGTCTGATCCAGGGCGGCACTCTGGTGGACGCACCGCTGAGCGGATTGCCGGATGATATCCTTGTCGCCGGTCAGGGCGGCTTGCTCGGCATTCTGCTCGATCCTGACTTCGCGACCAATCGCACCCTCTATCTCAGCTATTCCAAGGATATGGACGGCGCGAACACAACAGCTGTTGTATCAGCCACGCTCGCAGACGATGCCTCTGGTCTTAGCGATGTGACCGAAATCTTCCTCGGTGAGACCCGCGAAACCACGTTCCATTATGGCTCACGCATGGCGTTCCTGCCGGACGGTTCAATGATCGTGACCCTGGGCGATGGCTATCGCTACATGCAGGACGCCCAGGACCCTGCTCTGCTGCATGGCAAGATTGCGCGCATCCTGCCCGACGGCGCGCTGCCAGCGGACAATCCATTCGCGAATGGCGGTGGCAACCCCGCCGTCTGGTCTTATGGCCATCGCAATGTTCAGGGTCTGGTCTATCATTCAGCCGCCAATTTGCTGATTGCCCATGAGCACGGTCCGAAAGGCGGTGACGAGCTCAACGTGATTGAACCCGGCAACAATTATGGGTGGCCGGTTATCACCTATGGCATCAATTATGATGGTACGATTATTACCGATGAGACCGAAGCGCCGGGTATGGAACAACCCGATGTGAAATGGGTGCCGTCGATTGCGCCTTCCGGCATGGCTGTGGTCGAAACCGCTGGCTTCGAAGACTGGTCAGGCGATCTTCTGATCGGCGCCATGGATGGTCCGAGCGGACAAAAACTCGTGCGGGTCGATATTCTCGATGATGGCACAATTGGTGAAACCGAGGATCTTCTGGATGATTTGCAGACCGGCTTCCGGGATGTGATTTCAGCCCCCGATGCGATTTATGTCGCCACCAATATGCTGGATGGTGTCGTCTATCGGGTCGAAAAAGTCCGCTAGACGCCGCGCCGCGAGCGCAATGCTGTGGCGAGCGTGCCATCATCAAGATGGTCAAGCTCGCCGCCAACCGGAACACCATGCGCGAGACGGGTGACGTCGACGCCGAGCCCCTCCAGGCGTTCAGCGACATAATGCGCTGTGGTCTGACCATCGACGGTCGCGTTCAGGGCCAGAATGACTTCCCGAATGCCCCCGACCTTCACGCGGTCGATCAGCATGCCAATGGTCAGATCGTCCGGCCCGACGCCGTCCAGCGCGCTCATCACCCCGCCGAGGACATGATAGCGCCCTCGAAAGGCGGCAGCGCGTTCCAGCGCCCACAAGTCCGGAACGTCTTCAACCACACAGATCACACCATCATCGCGGCCTGTTGCCTGACACACCGCGCACGGTTGCAGCGTATCGTAATTGCCGCAGGTCCGACATTGTTCAATCTTGTCGGCCGCATCGGCCAATGCGTCCGCCATCGGACGTAATAAAGCGTCCTGTCGTTTCAGCAGGAACAAGGCGGCACGACGCGCCGAGCGCGGTCCCAAACCGGGCAAGCGCGCAATCAGATCGATCATGCGTTGAATTTCTGGACCTGCGGACGATTTGCTCATGCGCGCTAATGTGCGGGACTCGGCGTCCGAAGCAAGAGCGCGGAATCATCTTTGCAGAATCCGATTTTAGGGTTATTACCCTAGAAAACATAAATCGGAGGAATGAATGGCAGATACAGCGCATAATTGGGAGGAGGCTGGCGTCCCGGACCCTTACACGCTTCCACTGGAAACGCTTGACGTTTCCGTGGCTGAGATATTCGAAGCCAACCTTCAAGGCGAGTACTTTCGCCGGCTCCGCAATGAAGACCCTATCCATTATTGCCCTGACAGCCCATTCGGACCGTATTGGTCGGTGACCCGCTATAATGACATCATTGCGGTCGACTCCAATCACAAAGTCTTTTCGTCTCAGGACAATATCGTCATTGGTGACGCGCCCGAAGGGATGGAAACCCCGATGTTCATCGCCATGGATGGCACCAAACATGTCGTCCAGCGCAAGACCGTCAGCCCAGCGGTTGCACCCTCCCAGCTCTCCGAAATCGAGGCGCTAATCCGTCAGCGCGTTTGCAACATTCTGGATAGCTTGCCTGTCGGAGAGCGGATCAACTGGGTCGAACTGGTGTCGAAAGAACTGACCACTCAAATGCTGGCCACACTTTTCGACTTCCCGTTCGAAGACCGTCATCTATTACCTTACTGGTCTGATGTTGCGACCACGTCAGAAACGGTCGGCATCGAGGTCGACATGGACGCGCGCATGCGCACTCTGGAGGAATGCTACGCCTATTTTGCCAGACTCTGGCAGGAACGCGCCGCGCAGCCCAAGAAGTTCGATTTCATTTCCTTACTGGCTCACAATCCAGAAACCGCAGAGATGGTGAACGATCCGCAGGAATTCCTCGGCAATCTCATCCTGTTAATTGTAGGCGGCAATGACACAACACGCAATTCGATCAGCGCTGGCGTGGTTGAGCTCAATCGCAATCCGGATGAATTTGCGAAACTGAAAGCCAACCCGTCACTGATACCGAACATGGTATCAGAGATTATCCGTTTTCAGACACCGCTTGGGCACATGCGCCGGACCGCGCTTGAGGACATCGAACTTGGCGGCAAGCAGATCAAGAAAGGCGACAAAGTCGTCATGTGGTATGTTTCCGGCAATCGCGACGAAAGGGTGATTGAAGATCCGGACCGGTTCTGGATCGACCGCCCGAATGCGCGTCGACACCTCTCCTTCGGCTTCGGTGTACATCGTTGCATGGGCAATCGAGTCGGTGAGATGCAGCTGCGCATTCTCTGGGAAGAGATCCTCAATCGGTTCGACCGGATCGAACTGGTCGGCGAACCGACACGTGTCTTGTCCAACTTTGTGATGGGCTATTCTGACCTCCCGGTCGTCGTTCACGCCAAGTCCTGATGAAGACTCGCGATCGCATCCTGAAGGCCGCGCGCGAGCTGTTTAACGCGGAACGGTTCGGCAATGTCACCACCGCCGATCTCGCGCGCGCCTGCGGCATTGCTGAAGGCAATCTCTGGTATCATTTCAAGAATAAGCGGGCCCTTCTGGACGCGATTTCAGAACAATTTCTTGAAGATGTCGAAGTGCGCCTGGCCATGTTGCCGAGCGCCCCAGAGACCCTGCTTCGGGACTATGCCGCGCTGCTGATCGCGTTGATGTCCGAACAGAGGCAATACCGGTTTCTGTATCGCGATCAGGCCGATTATGGCGAGCATACGGACCGCCTGCTGCAACGGCTGCCGGGCATTTACCGCGACACGCACACGCAATTCCAGTCTTTCCTGCACGGCATGGTCAAGGCTGGACTGCTCGCCATTCCGCCAGAGCGATTGCCCGATCTGACGACGAATTGCGTCATCATATTGCGATATCAACTCGAATATTTGCGGGAACGTGGCGATGATAGCGAAATTGGTTCTGGCGCCGTGCGCCAGGCTATTCGCCAGCACCTCACCTTGTTTGAAACGGATTTGACACCAGACGCCCGGTTGCAACTGACACAGGCTCTGGATCAAAACCTCGCCCTGGCCTGAGCCTGAATTCCGAAATCGCGACGTCATCGCCTCTTTCGTCCTGTGTCGAAGCGGCGCACAGTGGCGCGAGCCTTTCGTCGCGAGGATGCAGTCATGGGTCATGAAGGCCAGGAATTGTTGATCAAGGACGCGCTGGTCTTCCTGTTGGCTGCGGGCCTGGTCGTGCCGCTTCTGAGAGCGCTGAAATTGCCTGCCGTGGTTGGCTTCATTCTTGCCGGCTTGGCGCTCGGCCCCAGCGGCTTCAGCGCATTTAGCGAGCAAATTCCTTTCCTTGAATATGTGACGATCTCCGATCCTGAAGCCGCCGCGCCGTTCGCCGAACTCGGCGTGCTGTTCCTTTTATTCCTTTTGGGTCTGGAATTGTCGTTTCAGAAACTCTGGGCTCTCAAGCGAACCGTCTTTGGCGCAGGCACAATGCAAGCTGTGCTCAGTGCGATCGTCATTGCTTATGGTCTGACCATCTTCGGGCTGCCGGCAACCGAAGCCGTGATCATCGGTTTGGCGCTGGCTTTGTCTTCGACCGCGATTGTCATGCAAATCCTGATCGAGCAAAAGCGTGCCGCCAGCCCGGTCGGGCGGAGCGCACTGGGTGTGCTTCTGTTTCAGGACATTCTGGTTGCGCCGATCCTGATTTTTGTCGGGTTTACTGCCAGTCGTGGCGAGACAGATCTCGCATCCGCGCTGTTACAAGCATCGTTCAATGGCTTCCTGGCGCTGGCCGTGATTTTTCTGATTGGTCGGTTTTTGCTGCGCCACCTGTTTCGACTTGCCATTGATGCAGGCGGCCGCGATTTCCTGATGGCGATCACGCTGCTGACCGTTGTCGGCGCTTCGGTGATTACCGCAAATGCAGGCCTGTCCTTGGCGCTGGGCGCATTTCTGGCGGGTCTTTTGCTGGGTGAAACCGAATTCAAACACCAGACCGAAATTGACCTGGAGCCGTTTAAGGGACTGCTGCTTGGCTTGTTCTTCTTGACCGTGGGCTTGGCGATCGACTTGTCCGTGGTGATCGAGAACTGGCAGATCATTCTTGGTGGTGTGATGGCCTTGCTGCTGATCAAGGCGGTGATTGCTTATATCGCGGTCCGGATTTTCGCTGGCAATCGCGTCGTTTCTGTCGAGACAGCCTCATTGCTCGCACCCGCCGGAGAATTTGCTTTCGTCATTCTCGGTGCCGGCGTTGCGGCCGGGACTCTGGCCGCCGGCAATGCCACCATCGGTACCGCGATCGTCGCCTTATCCATGTTGATCATCGCCGCCAGCTGGCGGTTTGGCCGGTGGCTTGCCGGTCAACTGAGAGTCAAACCAGCGACAGATCAGATCCAGCCAGATGCTAGCACCAGTGAAGGCCATGTGATCGTCGCCGGATTTGGGCGGGTCGGTCGCGCTGTTGCCCATATTTTGGAAAAGGAACAGGCTGATATTGTCGGGCTCGACACCAATCCGGCAACGGTCGCCAAACAGCGGGCCACTGGCCGGCGCGTGTATTTTGGTGATGGCGGGCGCGACGAGGTTTTGCAAAAAGCCGGGCTTGCTCAGGCTGGCTTGGTGGTCGTCACCCTGGACAATCAAATCAGCGCTGAAGCCATGGTCAGAACCGCCCGCGCCAGCCGTCCCGATGTGCCAATCCTGGCCCGCGCCAGAGATGCCGATCATGCCCAATTGCTGTACAAAGCCGGGGCCACTTTTGTCATCCCGGATGCGATCGAAGCTGGATTGCAAATGTCCGCGCGGGCGCTGGAGGAAATGGGCTATGACAATGAATCCGTGCGCACGCTGATCGCGTCCGAACGTGAAACCGAGTATCTGATGGCCAATGAGAACGCGAAACAGAAAGCCGATTAGAACGGCATCTTGAACCCGGGCAACATCCCGCCCATGCCCGCGGTTACGTCTTTCATGGCCTTTTCCATTGCATTGTCGAGATTCTTGCGCGCTTCGCGGTGAGCGGCCTTGATCAGGTCCTCAATGATTTCAGCCTCGTCTTGCATCAGCGATGGGTCGATTTTCACCGCGACCAATTCACCTTTGCCTTTCAGGGTCACCGCGACCAATCCGGCGCCCGCGATGCCCTCAGCCTCTGTTTCTTCGATCTGCGCTTGCGCTTCCTGCATCTTGGCCTGCATTTGCTGGGCCTGTTGCATGATTTTGGTGAGATCGGTCATGACGGGTCTATCCTGGCTTTAAGAGCGGCGTTTCAAAGGCACGACATTGTCGGTCAGCGTATCCGGATCAAGAGGCGCGCTGTTTTCAACATCGACCACGACGGCACCGGGAATGGCCGCGAGTGCGGCCGCGATATCTGGGTGTTGAGAGGCTTCATCCAATTGTTCGCGGCGCTCACGGGTGTCTTTTTCCTTTTGCGTTTCGACCGATGAGTTCGACAGCAGGACGTCCCAGTCCATATCCGTTTCGTATTCAAGAAAATCTGTCAGCCGACGCAGCAAGTCCCGCGGCGCGCCTGGATCAACCGCGCAGACCAATCGCCCAGGTTTGAAATTCTCGGCGCGGATATATTTTCGCGCCTCGCCCCAAAGCCGCGCTTCCTTGCGATTGTCGAGATGGTCGAGCACATCCCGAAAACTGTCCAGCGTCTGCTCACTCGGTTGCACGAGCTGAATGACCGATTCCGCCCCGCCGGACGGCGCGTCGCCAATCGGCTCAGGCTTTCCCGCGGGGCTCGAGGCCCCTCCCGCGCTGAGCATGCGCGCCGCGTCTTCCGGGCTTGGCAAGCGCGCCGCTGTGACCAGGCGCAGAACCACCATGCGCAGCGCCGTATCGGCTTCCGGGGCGGTTTGTGTGTCGCGATATCCTGATAACAGGATTTGCCAGTTTCGCTGGGCCTGGGCCGGCGTCAACGCCGCCGCCAATTCATGCGTACGCCGAGTCCAATCGGCGGGGCCCGGCAGACTGTAATTATTGCCGGCGGCTTGCGCGGTTGCAATGTCGGCCGCAATTTCAAGCATGTCTTTGAGAATGATCAGCGGATCTGCGCCGGCGCGCACTTGTTCCGCAACCTCTTCGATCGCCTTCTGGGCCTCGCCCTGAATGGCGAACTCAAATGCATCCAGCAAACGCAATCGGTCGCCCAAACCGAGCATGTCACGGACGCGCGCGCCGGTGACTTCGTCTCCGTCCAGGGCCTGCACGATCGCCTGGTCCAGAATTGACAGACCATCACGCACAGAGCCTTCCGCGGCACGGGCCATCAACGCCATGCCTTCTTCGGAGACATTGGCGCCTTCTTTTTCAGCCACTCGGGCAAGATGCTGGGCCAACGCTTCGCTTTCCAGACGTTTCAGATCAAATCGCTGGCATCGCGACAGAACCGTAATCGGCACTTTGCGGATCTCGGTCGTTGCGAAAATGAATTTCACATGTGCGGGCGGTTCTTCCAACGTTTTCAGCAGCGCGTTGAACGAGGCCGTCGACAGCATGTGCACTTCGTCAATAATGTAGACTTTGTGCCGCGCCGAAACCGGCGAATAGCGCACGCCATCGAGCAAGTCTCGCATATCAGCCACGCCGGTGCGTGATGCGGCGTCCAATTCCAGAACATCCGGATGATTGCCAGCCATGATTGCCGCGCAAAAATCGCCTGGCGGATCCAGCTGCATACTCGGCGCATCATGATCATCGCGCGTATAGTTGAGCGCCCGGGCGAGCAACCTGGCCGTCGTTGTCTTACCCACACCGCGTACGCCCGTGAGCATGAAAGCATGCGCCACGCGGCCGGTTTCAAAAGCATTGGTGAGCGTTCTCACCATGGCTTCCTGACCGATCAGGTCAGAAAACAGCCGGGGCCGGTACTTTCGCGCCAGGACCTGGTATCCGTCATCCTTTGGCACACCCATCTCGGCTTCTCCAAACATGGAAAAGGTCGCATCATCACGCGCATTTTCGCCCGTCTGTTCTGGCGACGTTTCAGGTGTCTCGCTCATGGTAAATGCTTATGGCAGGGACTCGGGGGTGGCGGCAAGCGATCTACGCTTGTTCGAGTGTCTCGAAACCACGAAATGACCAAGTTTCAACTTGTGTCACGTTTGGCCGAACCTCATTAAACGATTCCGGAGAGCTATTCCGTCGATCATAAATACAAAAAATAACATTAAATATCAATATACTAGACAGATCTCACTCCATTGTGAACGCTGTACCTGGTATCAATCGAGGATAGCTCAATGAGAAATCGATCTTGGATGCTCGTCATCGCCACCCTCAGTCTCACCGCGTGTGGGAATGGTGGCGAACCCCTGATCAATGCAGCGCCGATCATCAGTGCCGGCGCCATCCAGTCCGTGACTGAAGGCGAAATGGTTCAAGTGTCTGGCTCAGCCAATGACCCAAACGGTGACGCCATAAGCATCGCATGGAATCAGGAGTCCGGACCGAGCGTCGACCTGATGGGCAGCGACAGCTTGAATGTGTCTTTCCGCGCCCCAAACGTGAATGACGATGTCGATATCGTGCTACGCTTGACCGTCACAGACGCCCGCGGCGCTAGGACCAGCGAAACGGTGACGATTTCGATCGACGACTCTCCCCGCAACGGCCCCTCCCCGCAAGGCATTCCAGATGATGGCGAGTCGCGTCGCGAACGGGCGCGCAATAATCGCGACAGAAATCGCCGTTCGATCGATAATCGCGAAGTGCGCGCCTATAATGGTTCGAACAACAATGTCGAAAACCCCAATTGGGGGGCCAGTTTTGAACACTTGCAACGCCTCGCCCCCGCTGATTATGCGGACGGTATTTCGACGCTGTCGGGGGCCAATCGGCCGAGCGCGCGTGCGATCTCGAATGGCGTTGCCGATCAGGTGGAAGGCCTGTCGCTGCCAAATGAGGTCAACGCCACGGACTTTGTCTGGCAATGGGGCCAGTTTATCGATCATGACCTTGATCTGACCGATGGCGCCGAGGAATCCGCCGATATCCTGGTGCCTGAAGGTGACGCATTCTTTGATCCGACCGGCACTGGCACACAGGTGATCACGTTCAATCGCGCCCTGTTCGACCCTGCAACCGGCACCGATACGAGCAATCCGCGCGAACAGGAGAATGAGATTACCAGCTGGCTGGATGGCTCGATGATTTATGGCTCGGATGAGACCCGCAACGCCGCTCTGCGCGATCCTGGCAGCGCCTTTCTGGCGACCAGTGCCGGTCGCTTGCTGCCCTTCAATACCAACAGTCTCACCAATGCGAATGGTTTTGTCACCGACCCGACCCAGCTGTTCCTGGCCGGCGATATTCGCGCCAATGAGCAATTGGGCCTGACCGTGATGCACACGCTGTTCGTTCGCGAACACAATCGCATCGCCCAAATTCTGCTGGATGAAGATCCAGATGCCGACATCGACTCCGTCTACGAACAAGCCCGCCGTCTGGTCATCGCCAAGATCCAGATCATCACTTATCAAGAATGGCTTCCGGCTTTGATCGGCGCAGATGCCATTCCTGACTATTCGGGCTATGATGACACCGTCAATCCGACCATTTTCAATGCGTTCAGCGTCGCCGCATTCCGGCTGGGGCATTCCATGCTGAATGAGCAGATTCTGCGCCTTGATAATGCTGGGGTCGAGATTTCCGCCGGTCACCTGGATTTGAAGGACGCCTTTTTTGCCGGCCCGTCCATCCTCCAGACTGAAACCGATTTAGATCCGATCCTGCGCGGGTTCGCGACACAATTGCATCAGGAAATCGACCCTCTGGTGATCGACGATATCCGCAATTTCCTGTTTGGGCAGCCCGGCAGCGGCGGGTTTGATCTGGCATCTCTAAACATTCAACGCGGACGCGATCATGGTGTACCAGGATACAATGACATGCGTGAGGCTTTGGGTCTGAACCGGGTCACGCAGTTTGGTCAAATCACCTCAGACAATACACTGGCCGAAGCCCTTTTCGACACCTATGGCGACGTCAACGAGATCGACCTCTGGGTGGGCGGTCTCGCCGAAGATGCCGTGGATGGGTCGCAACTTGGCGCGCTGTTTCAGGCCATTCTGGTGCGCCAGTTCACCGCCCTGCGGGATGGTGATCGGTTCTGGTGGGAGGAAGATCTGACCGCCAGCGAACGCGACTTGGTCAGAGACACAAGGCTGGCCGACATTATCCGCGACAATACCGATATCGACACAGAAATTCAGGACAATGTCTTCATCGCGCCTTGACGGTCCTGGCTGTCATTCCCCCACGACGCGATGCGCCAGGCCGCCCTTTAAGGGCGGCCTTGTGTTTCTGCACATGCGGAAAGTGGAGACTGGACAGTGACCCAAGCGGTAAACTCGTTAGGGCTGCTTCGTTCCCGACCTGACCCGGTTGGCGAGGAGCTCGTCCACCGCCAGCCTCCGAGGGCTATATCGCGATTGCGGAGCGGTTTGACAAGACGCGAGCGCAGAATAGGCTCTGTGCATGGCGGATCCGGGCATTGGCAAACATTTGATCTCCTGCGCCGGTGTGCTGGTGGTGCAAGACATACACCGCTCTGTCGCCTTCTATCGGGACCGATTGGGCTTTGACATTGCCGAAATCTGGGGCGATCCGCCGAGCTTCGCGATTGCCGACACACCGCGCGCCTCGATCATGCTGAAACAAGCTGCAGGCGATGCTGGGTCCGAGGTCGCGGTTCCAAACGCGACACGGGTGGGCGGTCTCTGGGACATTTACATATGGGTTCAGGATCTCGCGCCGATCATCGCGCATCTCGATGCGACCAAAACGCCTCACAGCGCTCCGGAAGAAATGCCTCACGGTTGCACAGAAATCGTGGTGACGGATCCGGATGGATACCTTATCTGCTTTGGCTATTGCCCATAGGATCTGAATCTTGACGACATCGAACGATATTCCACTGGGAAGTCACCCAGTGAACCGAGCAGCGCATCACCGCACCGATGAGACATGGCTTGAAGCCGCGAAACAAAGCGACAATGTGCTGGTCTTTCTGATGCAGCGTGGCGCGCCTCTGGTGCAAATGAACGGCCAGAGTCTGGTTTGGCTCGGCCCTGAATTTGCGCGCCTGGAGGGGCTGCGCGAATCTGTATTCCTCGGCCTGGACAAAGCCGGCGCGCCGATCTTTGCGGTGAACCTGGGACGTGACTTCAAGCTGGAAGGCTCCTTATTGCAAGGCGCAGGCGAATTTACCGACATGCGCGCCGCCGCCAGCGGCCTGAGCCCGATGGAGGCCAATCTGGCGGCCACCGCGCGCAGTCTTCTCGAATGGCACCGCAGTCATCGCTTTTGCTCCAAATGCGGCGCCCAAAGTGAGTCAGCCGAAGCAGGCTGGAAGCGTGTCTGTCCATCCTGCGGCGCCGAACATTTCCCGCGCACGGATCCGGTTGCCATCATGCTTGCAGTCAAGGGCGACAAATGCCTGCTCGGACGCCAGGCCAGCTGGCCAGCTGGCTTCTGGTCGGCATTGGCCGGATTTGTCGAACCCGGCGAAACCGTCGAACAGGCAGCCACCCGGGAACTCGAGGAAGAAGCCGGAATCAAGGCGGATCCGGCAAATGCCGAATATCTGTTCTGCCAGCCCTGGCCTTTTCCGTCTTCACTGATGGTCGGCATCATTGTCGAGGCCGATACGATGGAGACCTCAGTTGAGCAGGATGAGCTGGAAGCCGCGCGCTGGATCACGCGCACGGAGGCCAGACAAGTCCTCGCTGGCGAGCACCCGGACATTTATGCGCCGCCACCAATGGCGGTCGCGCATCATATCCTGAAAGCCTGGGCCGAGCGCGATTAAGCGCCCGCCCGGTCAAGCCTGATTGAATTTTGTCAGGCTTAGCGCACGGCGCCGAATTTATATACGCCGGTGACGGCAAAGACATTCACTCCGCCATCGAGCTGATCATCATCCGGTTCAATCCGGGTGAAATCGCCGCGCAGGCCGAATTTCTCTGTCAGCATGAACTCGCCGCCCAGCCCGAAGGCAAATCCATCGGCTTCGGCATCTGTCGACACGCCGCCATTATTGCTTTGGAATTCGCCGGTCGTATAGCCGACCCGCCCGAGCACATCGACGCTCGGCAAGACCGGGTATTTCGCCACGAGATAGCCACCAAAGGCGTTTTCAAGCTCAATGTCGACGCCATCGGAATCGTCGGCACCGAGGCCGAAAGAGGCTTCCAGCTCGGTCCCGATCAAATCGTTGAACCAGATGCCTCCGCGGGCCGTGAAAGCCGTCACATTG
Source organism: Pseudomonadota bacterium (assembly GCA_039029475.1). Lineage (GTDB taxonomy): Bacteria > Pseudomonadota > Alphaproteobacteria > Caulobacterales > Hyphomonadaceae > Henriciella. The sequence goes on from JBCCGB010000015.1 coordinate 90,087, forward strand.
GCATCATCCGTGCCGATATTGGATATGCCGCCATTGACATAAAGCTCTGATTCCGCGGCCGCCACAGGGCCAATCGCCAGGCAAACCAGTCCGGCCGCAAGTGCTGCTTTTGTCATGAATGTCTCCCGAAACGCTACACTTCATTCTGTCGCCCCATAAAGCAGCATTTGGGTTTCCTGAGTGTGAAGTCTTGGTCATTAAATTGCGTCCCTGTGGAAGGCCCGCATTCGCCATAATCGACGAACTGGGCGGTCGGTTTGCGCATGCCGGCGGCGGAAGCTAATGCTCACTCGCCATCATTTGGCGGAATTGTTGAACCGCACCCTGTTCCACCCCCGCAAGTCTAAACACTTCCGCGGCAAAAGAAGCGGGGGCGGTCCCTGAAGCCGTTACGATCCCATTCGCTTCGACGGCGACAGCACTCTCAACGTATCGCGCGTTTCCCTGATAAGACGTCGCCGTCTGAAGAAATTCAGCAGTGTTTGACGTGTGTGGGATCTCGTCCAAAAGCCCAGCTCGCGCCTGGGCAAGGGTTCCTCCGCATATCCCAGCGATCGCTGCACCCCTGTTCCTTTGGTGCTTGAGCAGCGCATCGAGATTCGGGGCGGCGCTTGTTTCCCAAACGGTGCCGCCAATGACCGCAACAACGCTTGGGTCCCAGGACATCAGGTCCTCGATGCCGCGTTTCACCTCACATTCAAGCCCACCTTGAGAGGTCAGTTTCCCGGGCTGCGGCGTAAAAAAGCCGACGTCGAGTCCGTAGAACGGGCCGCCTGCCCCGGCAATGAAAGCATATTCCCAATCTGCGAACCCAGGCGATAGAATTAAGGCGATCTTGGTCATTGGTGATACTCCTCCCGTTTTCCGCAACTATAGGCAGGATGAGCTGACAATTTTTGTCAGCAGCATTTTTCGTCAGCACCCAATCGCCTCCGCATCCTGATGATCGGGCGTGTGTGGCTCATGCTGGGAATTGAACACGAGCGCGGGGTTTAGCCCGGCTTGCAGGGCTCTTGGTCGTGCGGCTTTGACGTCTCGCGATAAAAGAAACCCCCGCGTGAGAAGGGTCACGCGGGGGTATTGGCGACACCTACAAGATCGGGCGTCTTAAGGGGGAGAAAGCCCTCAGTCCTGCAGAGCCGTCGGCCAATTCTGGTCACCGCGGGTGATGAAACCTGCGCGATCCTTGTCCCATTTTTTCTGAATGCCCTTATTGTAGTTCAGATAGAGCTTGCCATCGACAACCGCCCAGCGGCGGGCATCGCCTTTGGCCGTCTTGCCTTGAGCAATGGCCCAGGCGCAATAGCCGCCATATTGCGGAGCGTATTTGGCCGGATCGCCGAGGAACAGATTGAGGTTTTCCTCACTGACAAAACGGAATTCAGCGCCTTGATAAGTGGTTGAATAATCCGCGGTGCCTTTGGTCGGCGCCCCGACGGTAAAGTAAGCGACCGTGTCATAGCCCTGCAAAGCCAGGTTTGAACGTTTCGCGGTGTAGATTGGATCCTTGTCGGCAAACGCCGCCGGTGCAGACACAGCGATCGGTCCGGCAGCGACAAGTGCAGCAGCAATCAATGTACGGATTTTCATGGTTTCGGTCCTTGTATGGGAATGAGAGTCTGGGAGGAAAGCGGCGGTTTTATGAACGGCCGGGGAATAGGGTTGTTTTCAACCCGGACAGAATGGCGGTCAGCTCACGACGTCGCACAATGATCAAGGCGAATGAGGTCAGCCAGACGATCACCGCCATGAAGAACAGGCCGCCGCCATCATTGTTCGGATCAATGCCGAGCGGGGTCCAGAGGTGGAAATTGACGGCGCCGCTCATCACCGCAAACGCGATCAATGCACCGACCGCTTGCAAACGCCGCAACGCCGGGTGAATGCCGATCAGCAGCAATGACGCTGCAAACAATTCCGCTGTCCCGATCACATATTGGCTAAACAGGCCGGTCTGCGCGAACAGACCGTCAGCACCGAAGCTGGCCGCCCACTCATTGAGCTTGCCGAAAATTGTCTGGGTCTCTGGCGCATTGGTGAATTTGAAGCGCAGGCTGTCGAGAAAGACCAGCGATGCAATGCCAGCCACAATGTGCGGCGCGAATGTCTTGGCTTTCGCGATTAGGCCGGTGGTTTGCGTGTCTGGTGCGATGGTTTCAGTTAGTGTTGTCATTTTACCCTCCTTGCGGTGTGCCCTTCACATACGCGTCCTGATCATCACTTACGAACCACGACTGTGTGAGCCTCAGTCACGTCGATGTGAGCGATTTGTGAGCACCACACGCGACCACTAAAAAAGGGCCGCAGATCGCTCTGCAGCCCTTTAATGACGGGTATACTGGCCGTTAAGCGGCGACGCTTTCACGCTTAGTTTTTGGCGTCCAGGCATGTTTCTGGAAAGCTTCGTTGACCGGTGTTTCGGCGACGTGATTTGTATAATTTGAAATCACTTTTAGCGCGACGCCAAGAATAACCGCGAGGACAGCTGATTGCGCATATCCAGCGTTCAGGAATGCGTCGACGTCGGTGTCGGATACAAAGCCGCGATCGATCACGACCTTCTTGGTGAACACACGCAAGGCTTCCAGTTTCGGATCCGCAATGGCGCGGTCTTCGCGCACCGCCGCAATGACGTTGAGGTCGAGGCCTGCGCCTTCCGAAATGGTCGTGTGAGCGGCGACACAGAAATGGCACTCGTTTTCGACGCTTGCGGCAATGGTGACAATTTGCTGCTCAAGCGGCGACAATCCGGTCTTGCCAAGCTGGTCAGCCAATTGTGTGTAGGCCGTCAAGACAGCCGGGTTTTCAGCGAAGACAGCGTACAGGCTTGGCACAAAGCCCATTTTCTTTTCGACACCGGCAATGAAATCGCGCGCGCCATCCGGCGCAGTGCTTGAATCGTGTAAGGTAAAATTGGCCATGACAGGCTCCTTTAGGATCAGGGGTCAGCAGGCTCCATCGGCCCGCGATGATGGCTAAATGATGCACAGCCCCCTTTTTCAGAACCCGGACAGGTTCCATATAGCCCATGCATTTTTCGCATAGGAGCGCCGAAACATGGACCGTATTGATGCAATGAGACTGTTTTTGCGGGTCGCTGATGCGGGCAGCTTTTCCCGAGCCGCCGCAGATCTGTCCATCGGTCAGCCGACGGTTTCGCGGCGCATTCAGGACCTTGAGCATCAGATTGGCGCCGAACTGTTCCATCGCACCACACGGGCATTGTCGCTGACCGAGGCCGGGCAGAAATTCTATGCGCGAGCCCAGGATATTCTGTCGGAATTTGATGATGCCGAAGCCGAAGCGCGCGGCCTGGATCAGGAGCCGGTCGGCATGCTTCGGGTCAGCGCACCGCACTCATTATCGCAATTGGTGATCACGCCAACCGTGGCCTCTTTCCTGGAAAAGTATCCGCATATCCGCATGGATTTCATGACCGATGATACGTATACCGATCTGGTGACCGAAGGCGTTGATCTTGCGTTTCGGCTCGGTGAACTGACCGACAGCGCGCTGATGGCAAAACGTCTTCTGGTGGCCTATCGCGGCATCTGGGCGGCGCCCAAATATATTGAACAATTCGGCGCACCGGTATGCCCGGACAGCCTGAAAGAGCATCAGGGCCTGGTCTTTCGTCAATCGCTTCAGGGTCAACAATGGACGCTGAAACATGTCGAAACGGGCGAAGAGCGCCGGATCATGATGGATGGCCGGTTCCGCGGTTCATCCGGCGACACATTGCTGCAAGGCGCAGTGGATGGGCTTGGCATATTCATCGGACCGGACTGGCTCGTTTGCCCGCATGTGAAATCCGGAGCTTTGGTCCGCATCATGCCGGAATGGCGCGGCGCTGACCTGCCGCTTTCTGTCGTCTGGACGGGCGGCAAGCTGCGCGGCAAGGCGCGGCTTTTCGTCGAACACGTGCAACAAGCCCTCGGCCAATTGGAGAATGTCGGGAGCTAACACACCCCCGACATTTTTTTAGCACTTAGCCCGCCTGGACGCTGGCAATCCACTCATCGACACGACGTTCGAGAATGGCCAGAGGCAGGGCGCCGCCGCCCAGAATGGTGTCGTGGAAGGCGCGGATATCAAAGGCGTCTCCGAGCTCCGCTTCTGCCTTACGACGCAATTCCTGGATTTTCAGCATGCCGACTTTGTAGCTCGTGGCCTGGCCCGGCAGGACCAGATAACGCCGCACTTCAGAGCGCGCCTGCGCTTCGGTAATCGCGGAATTCTCCATGAAATACTGAACCGCTTGCTCTTCATTCCAGCCTTTGGCGTGCAGGCCGGTATCGACGACCAGGCGAATGGCACGCCAGATTTCGGAGCCGGCACGTCCAAACCGTGACAGCGGGTCCTGATAGGTACCTGGCATCTCGATGGCCAGCCATTCCGAATACAATCCCCAGCCTTCGCTATAAGCGGTGACCCCCGCTTGCGTGCGGAATGTCGGCACCGCCTCAAGCTCTTGCTGGATGGCAATCTGCATATGGTGGCCTGGCAAGCCTTCATGATAGGCGATCACTTCCAGTTCGCGCTTCGGCATCGCTGTCATGTCTGACAGGTGTGCATAATAGACGCCCGGCCGCGAACCATCCGGTGTGGATGGGAAATAATGCTGCGCAGCGCCATCCTGTTCGCGGAACGGCTCAACCCGTTTCACCACCATGTCAGCTTTTGGCAGAATGCCGAAATAGTCCGGCAAGACGGCCTTGATGCCATCAATCGCCGCGGTCGCATCGTCAATATAGCCCTGGCGACCCTCGTCTGTGTTGGGATAATATAGCCGGTCATCATCCTTGGTGTCGCGCAAGAAGGCGAAAAAGTCCTGCAACGATCCTTCAAACCCGAAATCCGCCTGAATGGCTTCCATTTCGGCGCGCAGACGCGCGACTTCTGACAGGCCAATCTCGTGAATTTCATCCGCGGTCAGGCTGGTTGTCGTCTGATTGGCCAACCGTTCATTATAATAGGCGATGCCATTAGGCAGCGCGCTGACGCCAGATGCTTCTGGCGCTGCATTGACCTTGTCCTCTTCTTGCCAGGCGATCAGACGCTCATAGGCGGGTTGCCACTCTTCAATGAGGGCCGTGCGGATATCTGCGGTCAATTGGTCGGCCTTGGCCTGATCAATCGCCTCCTGCTCGAGCAGGTTGGCAATCTTCGCTTGGGCGTCGGCCCAGATATCACTGTCTTCAGCGCTCTCATCAAACGGCGCGCCGGTAATGATCTTCTGAGCTTCTTCAATCACCGAGTCGAACGCAAAGTAAGGCGGACGAACGCCTTGGTCGGCAATTTTCTTCGAGCCTGCAATTAATTGGTCCATCGCTCGTGCGCTGCCGGAAATACGCAGCAGATAATTGTCCATATCCTCGCCGTCGACGACTTTATGGAAGGCGATCAGCAATTGCGGAAAGAATGTATGGATCGCCTGCATCTGGTCGAACACGTAAGCATTGTAACGAAACGCGTCCGCCGCTTCACCGCTTTCGGCCTGATACATCCACAAGTCATAAGAGGTTTTCGCATCATCGGTGAGCTTGTCATAATCGAAATTGGCTTGCAGCTCAGCCACATAGCCCCGCGAGCGCTCCAGCTGCGCATCCAGCGCCGCTTCCGAGAAGTCATCAATCTCGCCCTGGCGTTCGTCGCGCCCAAGGAAGGTCATTTGAATTGGGCTTTGCAGCACCTCGGCTTCATATGTTTCTTCGAACCAGGCATTCAGACGCTCGGTTTCAGCGGCGATTTCTTCGGCCGTCGGCGCAGTTGCGGTTTCGACGATTTCTGTCTCAGCATCCGCGCCCGTTGCGGTCGGCGCGCGAACGACATCACAAGATGCCAGTGTGAATACAGTCGCCAAGGCGGTGAACATTGTCAGGTTTCTACGCATAATTTCGATCTCCCAATCGCGAATTTATCGTTAAACGGCAAAGAGCAGGTTTTCTTCCCCCGGGCAAGAGGTGATCAAGCACGTTTGCAGCTGCCATCTCACAGCCTGTTAACTTGGCAGACAGTAAGACGAGCTGACAAATTGCAGAGAAATCTGAAGGATAGACCATGCCACGCTTTTTGATTGCTCCGGCTGTCGCACTGTTGCTGTCGGGCTGTATCGTTACCAGCACAGCCGGGCTGTTGATCAACGGCGCCACCTTGGCCGGGAAAACGGTCTATTATACAGGCAAAGGCGTCTACCAGGTCGGGAAGCTGACTGTGCGGGCCGCTGATGGCGTGCTGGATGGCACCGAGCGCATGCTCCGTCTGACAATACTCACTGCGGATGCAACCGGTGCTGTGGTGCGCACGACGCGCGAAATCAACTCGACTGCGCTTGAGGCAGAACTCGCCGCGCTTGAACGCACTGAAGGCGTCATTGAAGTTATTGTCGAGCCCCTCGAATAAGCCCTTTCATCTTTGCCGCTCCGGGATTATATTGACCCTGTTCTTTTGAACTATGGTGATAAACGCGCGTGTAATAAGCGGTTCGGACCCGGGGGCGGTACCCGGCGCCTCCACCAAAGACCTCATCCTTCAGCGGGGTCATTTGGGGGCGAAATAGGATCGACGGACGTGTAAAGACGATGCTTTCACCCGCATGAGCTGCGTCAGAAGCTCACTCAACAATAGTTGCTAATGACAACTTTGCTGAAGGTGAACTCCTCGCAGCGTAATGCTGTGCGGAAACTAACCGCTTAAACTCCTGGATGGTTTAGCTCGTCCAGGCGGGGCCCGGAGGCGCCTGGCAACAGAAGCCTCCACTCTATCCATTTGCTCTCGTATCGCTTCGCTCACATAGAGCGCGCTCAGGGCCGCTGTTTGTATTCCGTACTGTGCGTGTCA
>JBCCGB010000016.1:0-83387 GCA_039029475.1 Pseudomonadota bacterium
AAGGTTAGCTAACTACGGATGGAAATCGTAGTGATAGTATATACGCATAAGCTAGCTTGACTGTGAGGCATACAAGCCAATCAGGGACGAAAGTCGGAGTAAATCATCCGCTGTCCATACATTTATGTATATGAGTGTGGAATCGGCAGCGCTAACGGATAAAAGTTACGCCAGGGATAACAGGCTTATAGCGCCCAATAGTTCACATAGACGGCGCTGTTTGGCACCTCGATGTCGGCTCATCACATCCTGGGGGTGGAGCATCTCCCAAGGGTTCGGCTGTTCGCCGATTAAAGTGGTACGTGAGCTGGGTTCAGAACGTCGTGAGACAGTTTGGTCCCTATCTGCCGTGGGTGTTGGAAACTTGAGAGGATCTGTCCTTAGTACGAGAGGACCGGGATGGACATACCTCTGGTGGACCTGTTGTGGCGCCAGCCGCATTGCAGGGTAGCTATGTATGGACGGGATAACCGCTGAATGCATCTAAGCGGGAAACCCACCTCAAAACCAGGTTTCCCTTGAGAGCCGTTCTAGACTAGGACGTCGATAGGCCAGGTGTGGAAGCGCTGCGAGGCGTGGAGCTTACTGGTACTAATTGCTCGATTGGCTTGATCTTTAGAAACTCGTGTGTGGTGGTGAACGCCTCATGCGGACGAAGATCAGAAACATCCCAGAACATGAATTAATAATCTGCGGTTTTTTGCTTTTTGGTTTCTTACATTGCTAGCTTTTGCCGACCCGGTGGTTATGGCGGGGGTTCCCCACCCGATCCCATCCCGAACTCGGCCGTTAAGTCCCCTAGCGCTGATGGTACTGCGTCTTAAGGCGCGGGAGAGTAAGTCGCTGCCGGGTCAGCTAAAGCTAGTGATGAATAGCAGACATCTTCCCTTATAGATTGCTCGACTGGTTCGGGCCCGCCAACTGCTTGGCGGACACAACGAACCGGCCTTGTGCCGGTTTTTTTGTTTCTGGTGATCCAATTGTGGAGAACCACTCTGACGCGGGATGGAGCAGTCCGGTAGCTCGTCAGGCTCATAACCTGAAGGTCGTAGGTTCAAATCCTACTCCCGCACCCAAATAAGCCCCTGAAAATCTTCGGATTTTCGGGGGCTTTTCTTTTGGGGGTACGGTTGAGACACTGGGATATGGTGCGCCGGGTATTGTCCATGGCAACGTGACTTGAAAAGGGTCGGCGTTGACGACGCGTGCGTCCACCGCCCGCGGTCGTGATGGCAAATTGCTGCTTGTTCCTGCGCATGATTGATCGCGACCCCATGAATGTATTGAAGGACGCACGGCCCATGCCCGACACTTTGACCCCCCCTGTCTTTTCTGCGCTGCTCGCCGGCGTCCTCATTTCGCTTCAATCCGTGTTGATGCTGACCGTCGGCATTTCTCGCAGCGGCGCCGGCAAGGGCGTTGGCGTCGATGGCGATATGAAACTGGAGCGGTTGGTGCGCCGGCACGGCAATCTGGCAGAGAATGCCGCCATCTTTCTCGTCGTGCTGGCACTGTATGAATTGCTGAACGGGGCGGACCTGTTCGCTTTGATCGTTGGCGTCTTATTCATCAGTGCCCGCATGCTGCACGTGATTGGGTTTTCCAGCGATGCAGGGTCGCATCTCGTGGATATTGCCGGCGGGCGGCGGCTTTATGTTCTGATGCGGGCATCCGGCGCCGGTCTGACGGCGCTCTGTTCGATCGCGCTGGGCCTGACCTTAGCGATTTCAGTGACGATGACGTATTAGGATAGGCCTTCGGCGCAAACCCGATTGCGCCCCAGCGACTTGGCGCGGTTAAGCGCCGTGTCAGCTGCCGCGACGAGGTCTTCCGCTGAACGCCGCGATTTGTAGGCGGCGATGCCAAACGACGCTGTCGCCATTGCGCTTGCCCCATTGAATTGTGATGTCGCCTCGCGCTGGTCCTCAAATTTGTGTTTGACCGCGACCATAAGGTTGTAAGCAGAGGTGACTTCAATATTTGGGAGAATGATTGCGAATTCGTCGCCACCATATCGGGCCACCAGATCCGACCCTTTGGTATGATCGAACAATGTGGCAGCGAAAGTTTTGAGCACTGCATCGCCAGCCTGATGACCAAGATTGTCATTGACGCTCTTGAATTCATCCAGATCGGCCAGCACCAGACAGAACCCGTTTCGCGTCTCTTCGGCGTCCTGGATCTGCCATTTCAACCGGTTTTCAAACGCCCGGCGATTTGCAACTGATGTCAGCGGGTCAAGCAAGCTCTGTTTGCGCGCCTGCTCCAATTCGTCATTGAGCTTTTTCACGCGCGCCTGAGATTCGCGTAAACCATCGGTCAAGCGGGTTGAAACGACCGACATTTTCTGACTTTCAGAGATCAGGGTGTTCAACAGCGATTTGAAGTCTTCTTCGGGCGCTTCGCTGCTTGGCGTGTCCTTGAGGTCATTCAGAGTCGTGCGGAAATGGGCATTCTGAGAAATGCCGGTCTCAAGCAATTTCGAGACATTCTGAATGCTATCTTCGATTTCACGGCCAATGGTCTCATTGGTATCATCGGCCTCCGAACGGCCGAGATATTCATTGTAGATTTCGTTCAACTCATAACTGTCGAGGGCGCCGCCGCTGGCCAGCAATTTGTCTATGGCAAGCCGGACACCGGTCGGTGTGCGGGTCACATAGGCATACCAGAGGGCGTAAGTCTCCGGATCTGGCGGCGTACTATGCTTTCGGATGTGGTCGAATGCTGACTTGCAGTTTTGAAAAATCTGCGTGCGGTCACTGACCGGTGCGACCTCGGGGTCGTCAATTCTTTCGGCATGTGCTGCGGATGCCATTGCAATCCCCATTTAAGAGCTCTCGCAATGTTTCTACTGAGGGTTGTTTTAATTATGGTTAATCCGCTGCCCAAACCTGCGGAATCTCGAGATCCGCGGTCAGAGTCAGATCGGTGTGTCGATTCCCAGACGTATGCGGACTTCGCGTCGCAAGTGTAGACGCAGTTCGTCCGGCATGGATTGGAACTCCGGAATCACGCCCGATAATGGCCAAACGACCAATAAGGGCTTGCGGTCGTGCAGCGCAATCAGGTCTTCTTCAATGCGCACTATCGCGGCCTCTGACGTCGTGAGCGAGAATGGCTCATACGGGCCCCAACTGATAGAGACCGCGTGGGCATTGGGCTCATGCCGCATTTGCCGCGCCAATCCGCGCTGACCTTCGCGCGCGACATTGTCACCATAGACGTAAACCACGTCCGGATTCGCACGTAAGTCCTCGCGTGTGATCCAGGATTGTTTGATCACCCGAAAAGGGAATGTCGCTTTACTGTCCGCCATGGTTCCTGACGCCGTTGATTGGTTAATCCAATCTTAAAGCAAGGATCAGGCCACAAACTACTTAAAGTAGAGACACGGTGTTCCACACCCTGTGGCGCGGGGATGGATGGGCGGATGAAACCCCCGCCTAGGATTCTTCCCGGCGGAGATCCTCATTGAGGCTGGCGAGGCGAACGCTGACAATATAGGCCTGTTGCGATTCCATGTTCGCCATGATCAACCCGGCTTGCTCGCTATTGAGCAGCCGCAGAAAGCCAGCCGCAAATCCAGGGTCCATCTGGTCGAATATGGTCGCCGCCTGATCTGGCTTCATCGCGCCATACATTTGCGCCAGGTGGTTGAGATCTTCGCTGGCAAAAGCCTGCATATCCTGCCATCGCGTTTCGAGCGTGGCCTGCAACGCGGTGAGATCCTCGCGGGTCTGTTCGAGTTCGGCCGACCACGCTTGCAATTCCAGTTCTCGCGTCACGAGGCTTTCAGATTCGGCTTCAAGACGCGCCTGATCCTCGGCGAGTTGAGCCGACAGATCTTCGCTAAAGCAGATCTGGCCGTCCACTGGGATGCTGGACGCGGTGCCTGCCGCGGTCAAAACCGGTGATGCTGTTGTCACGACAGCCTCTGTTTCGGCGGCTTTGGCTTCGTTGAAATTCGTCGGAACCAATCTCGTCGCTGCGCCAAGGGTGAAAAGAACCCCGAGCGTGAGCAGAACATTTGATCGATTGGAGCGAGAGACCGGCATGGCGCTAAACCACTTTCATGCGCGACCGCAATTGCGTCGGCAATGGCCGCAATGCTGGGCTGGTTTGTTCGGCCGCGGCGACAGATGCTTCAGTCAGATCCTTCAGCCGGTCCATTAAAGCGGCAATTTCCTGCAATCGCTGCTCGGAGGGGGCTTCCTCAGCAGGTGTGGGTATGCTGGGCTGTGTCCGGGCGGGCGCGGCGCTGGACGGCATGGGCGGCGGTGTCTGAACCCATTGTCGTTCCGCCGCGGCGTGCGCATCGCGGAGGCGCGCCGTGGTATCTTCCAGACGAGCGCAAGAGAGTTTCGCTTCTTCGATCAATCGCGCAAGTCGCGCGGCAAGCTCGCCCGCGTGGAAGCGCGCTTCATCTGTCGTGGTTGAGACGGCGCTGATCGAATCTGAAAGCGCTTTGATCGTTGCCCCTAATCCATTGCGCGTATTTTGCAGCGCTTTCAGGCGCCGACTGAGGACGATGCAATAGAGGCATGCCACAGATGAGATCAAGATGATCGCGATATCAAAAGGAGAAATCGGCACGTAGCTACCTCAACAGAAATTCGGTGATCAAAACGCCCTTGGCGACGCCATCGCCGAGCACGAGGTCGGCGCGCCGACCCAAATGTTCGCGCATGTGATTGTAAAAAGCGGGGTCTTCAAAATCAGCCACGCTGACGGATCTAAGATAAAGCAGAAAGGCGTCGATAATCGCCGTCTCATTGGACTTGACCAATTTTGCGTCGCTCTTCTCAGTCGCCACTGAAACATTCATCTTCAGATAGCGCGTCGCTGGCGCATTGCCGATTGTGATCAGGATTTCCTGCACCTCGGTATAGCTGTAGGGTTTTTTCTCTTCAGCTTCCTTTTGCACCGTTTCATAGGCTGGCTCTGCGTCGGTTGTCGCCGCTGCCGCGATGGTCGGCGCTGGCGCTAGAAAGTAAACGCTGGCGAATGAGGTCGCGGCGCAGGCGAGCCCAAGCACGAGCAAGCCCATCATATTCAGGCCGCCTTTGGCAGGGGCTTCGGCGTCCTGCGATTCATCCGCCTTCTCACTCATAGGAGCCTCTTTAAACTAGAAGTAGTTTTCCTGTTTAAATCAATTCCTAGTAAAGGAAGCCTTAACGCTTTCAGCCGAGAAATTAACCTAGTTCAACCGTAGCGAGAAAACGGATTACTGCGTATGGGGTTCATCGACAATCTGCGTGCACTGGGTCTGCAACGCCAGATTATGCTTGGCGTTGCCGTGCTTGGGGTGTTGGCGGCGATGACATTCCTGGTGCGAGGGACCTTCCAGCCGTCCATGTCTCTGTTATATGCCGGGCTCGATCCGGTGCGCGCGGGTGAAGTGATCAATGAACTCGATCAGCTCGATGTGCCCTACGAAATTCGCGGCGAAGCGATCTTCATTCCAGCCAATGTTCGAGACAAGACGCGCTTCGCGCTGGCACGCGATGGGCTGCCGCGGCAATCCATTCAAGGATATGAATTGCTCGATAGTGTGAATGGATTTTCCGTGACCTCGGAAATGTATAACGCCGCTTACTGGCGTGCCAAGGAAGGGGAATTGACGCGCACCATCCTCACCACACCGGGTGTTGATTCCGCACGTGTCCATATTGGCGCGAACTTGCGGTCTGGTTTCTCGCGGTCGCAACCAACGCCGACCGCGTCTGTCACCCTGTCATCCGCTCGCCGACTGAGCGTCAGCCAAGCCGAAGCGATTCAGTATCTGGTGGCTTTGGCGGTGTCCGGTCTTAATCCCGAGGATGTTGTGGTCATCGACCCGCGGCACGGAATATTGGCCGGCGCCAACACCGAGCAGACCGAACCACCCAGCGTTATGGCGGAAGATCAGGCCGGCGCGCTGGAGCAGAAAATCAAACGCCTTTTGACGGCTCGGCTTGGCGACGGCAATGCTGAGGTCTCGGTCAGCGTCGATGTCAGCCGCGAACGTTCGGTGATCTCGGATGTGCGATTTGACCCAGACTCGCGGGTTATGCGCTCTCGCACGACAAGTGATTCCAATCAGACCAATCAATCGAATGGCGGCAATCTGACAGTGGCCAGCAACTTGCCGCAGGGTGGAGGCGCAGCTGGTGGCGGTGAGAGCTCGAGCAAAAATTCGACCGAAACCGTCAGTTATGAGGTCAATGAAGTCCGCACGCAGACGGAACGTATGCCGGGTCAAATTGAACGCGTGTCCATCGCCGTCCTGCTTAATCAGGAAGCCTTGGGGATCGACCTGACAGCAGCTGACGCAGCGACGCAAATAGAGCAGGTTCGGCAGAATTTCGAAGCCCTGGTCTCTAATGCTGCTGGGCTGGATGACGCACGCGGTGACACTTTGACCGTCGAGCTCATGCCTTTCCAGGCTTTGCCAGAGGTCGAGTTGACGCCCGCGCCCGGCATGTTCGAGCGGTTGATCGAGCAGCATTTGTGGTCAGCTGTTCAAGCCGCCTTTCTCGGGATGATTGTTCTGGCGCTCGGATTTGGCGTAATGCGTCCGGTATTCGCGCAAGGCCCGGCAGCGTCGCGTGAGGATGGCGACGCGGGAGCCGCGGACGGGGCGTCCGGAACGCAAGCTGATTCAGATGTTGAGGCTGAACTCTTCGGCGCCAGCAGTGACCCCATAGATTATCTCAAAGACTATACGCGAGAGAATGAGGAACAAACCGCAGCGCTGCTGCAGGAATGGCTGAAAGAAGATCGAAAGATAGCGGCCAATGAGTAACCTTTCCCCCCTCTCTTTGCCGCGCTTCCATGTGAACGCGTTGACGCAGGCGAAAAAGGGACAGTCCGGCGCGGCTCCCGATCTTGTTGCGGAAGATGGATTTGATCTCGCGCAGGAAGAGGCTGCAGCGGATCTGACACCAGACACTGAGGTGGAGACGCAAGCCGAACTTCCGGCCGCCGCGATGCCACCAGAGATCGATACAGGGACGATACTGAATCGACTGGAAACAGCGCTGGCTGATCTTGAGCGTATCGCGCTTGAACAAAGTCAGAAATCGATGACGGAATTCTTGCGCGGTGCGTTTCCGCATTTGTGCGAAACGCTGCTGGCAGAAGAAGTTGCTGCAGCGACCAAAGCAATGGCCCCTGCGGGGGTCTCTGGCCTCACCATTCAGGTGCCGGCGTCATTCGAATCCGCGTTTCAACGCGCGCTTCAACACTCACCTGAAATGACCGAGATTTGCGAACTGCAAACCGGGGATCAGGACGCAATCATTGTGGAGGTCGACTGGGAAACCGGTGGCCTGCAATTCGACATGGATGCCTTTCTGGAATCCAGCCTGCGCCAGTTAGCCGGGCCAACTCATATGCAAGAGGGACATGATGTCTGAGCCTGAAGTCGCCGAAACCGTTGTGGGCGAAACCGAACGCAGAAGCGCGTCATCCGCCAATCAGTACAAACGATCCATTTTCGGGTTACCGGTCAATGTGGTTGTGTCGATCGGGCAGAAAAAGCTGAGTGTCGCGGAGTTGCTGAAGCTCAAGCCCGATACCATCATCCCCCTCACGGCCAAGATCGATGATCCGATCGAATTGCTCGTCGAAGACCGTTTGATTGCCCACGGCGAACTGATCGAACTGGAAGATGGCGCCATTGGTGTCCGCTTGACTCAAATTGAGGAAAGTGAAGATGGCTAGGCCTACGCCTACGATCAAACCGCAACGCGCGGTCAGATGGTTTCTATTGATTGCAGTGGCGTTGTTTATCAGCGCCGGGCTTTCGCAGGCACAGGTCGCACCTGATCCTGCGACAGAAGTCCTGCAAGGCATCCTTGGGGACGGCGAAGGGTTGAGTGGCACGGTCATCCAGCTCTTCCTGTTTGTCACCGTCCTGAGCCTGGTGCCTGGCATCGCGATGATGGTGACTTGCCTGCCTTTCATGGTCATCGTCTTTTCGATTCTGCGGCAAGCCTTGGGCGTACAACAGGCGCCGCCAAACATGATGATTATGGCATTGGCCATGTTTCTGACCTTCTTCATCATGGAACCCGTCTTCATGGACGCCTGGACCAATGGTTTGTCGCCTTACATTGACGGGGCGCTGAGCGAGCAAGATGCATGGCGGCTGACCACGGAGCCGTTCCGTGAATTCATGACACGTCGAACGGACCCAGAAGCGTTGCTGGTTTTGTCGGATGCGCTGAACCGACCTGTCGCATCCGACGCTGAGCCGTCATTTTCGCTGCTGGCAACATCCTTCATGCTGTCTGAAATCAAGCACGCTTTTCAGATCGGATTTGTGATTTTTATGCCGTTCATGGTCATCGATCTGGTTGTCGCTTCCATCCTCATGGCCGTCGGCATGATGATGGTGCCTCCAACCGTTGTTTCGCTGCCATTCAAATTGGGTTTCTTTGTCCTGGCCGATGGCTGGCTGAAGATTACTGAAGCCCTGCTTAGAGGATATGCTTAGTGAGTAATGCCACGCCGACCGCTGCTGCTGCGCCAGCAAAACCGCCATTGAACGTCACGCCTTCGCAACGCGCGGCGATTGTCGTTGCCATGCTCGGGGAAGACGCAGCAAAGCCCATTATTGACCGCCTCGATGACCAGGCGATTGTCAACATTGCGACCTCTCTGGAGTCGATCAATTACCTGGCGCGCGAGCAATTGATCGAAATCGTGATCGATTTCCTGCAACAATTGCGTCAGTCGAGCGGATCAATGCGGGGCAGTCCGGAATCCGCCAAGGAGTTCATGACGCGCGTGCTCGATGAGCCAAGATTGAACGTCATTTATGGTGGCGGAGAACCGGCTCCATTAGAGGAACAGGTCCCTGAGCCCGAGAACAAAGAAGACTATAGTCGCCTGTGGCAGAAATTTGCGGCCCGTGAGCCGTCTCAGATCGTAAAATATCTTTCCGGTCTAACCCCGAATATTATCGGCCTGATCCTGCGCAATGTCGACGCCACCCTGTGTGCCGAGCTCATTTGTCGACTCGACGAGGAATTGCAGTCGAAAGTGCTGGGCGAAATGGTGGATCCACCTCCGCCCTCGTATGAAATCGACTCGGTGGTTGCACGGATGGTGCGGATGGAATTCCTGCTGGTGCCGGAAGACGATGAAGACGATGCCGATGCGCATCTGCAGACTTTGGGCGAAATGCTGAGCCTGATGCCGAATGAGCGCCGCGCGTCGCTGATGGATTATGTGTCCAAATCTCATGCCGGAAAGGTTGAGCCGATTCAGAAAGGGATGTTCGAAATCTCGGACATTCCAGTCATGCTAAATCGCAATCAAGTACCGGTCTTGTTCAAGCAGATTGATCCGGCAACCATGCTCGAAGTGATGAACTGTCTGCGCGGCGAGTATGAGGACGTATCGAAATATTTTCTCGCGAACATTTCAAACCGAATGGCAGATTCCATGAAGGATGATCTCGAACGGATGAAAGCCCCGAACGCGGAAGCCGTCGAAGAAACGCTGAAATCATTTCTGATGCAGATGATGTCTTTCAAGAAAGATGGCATCATCACGCTCGAACGGCCTGAACCCGAAGACGAGGAATAGGCTGGATCCGGTTTGGGACCAACAGAATATTTGGATGACCTATCGGATCACCAATTCAGCGTGGATAGCCCCGGCCGCGCGCATGGCACGGATGATGTCAGCCATTTCCTGTGGTCGCACACCAAGGGCATTCAGTCCCGCAATGAGTTCTGAGAGCGTCGTATTCTGATTCAGCAGAGCGATGTTCTCATTGCCCGTTTGACCGACTTGAATGTCCGTGCGTGGCAGAACGATCGTCTCTCCATCAGAGAATGGATTGGGTTGGACCACGACGGGCGTTTCGCGCACCTTGATTGATATATTGCCTTGCGCGATCGCAACTTGCGAGATGGTGACATCCTGGCCGAGCACAATCGTTCCTGATTTTTCATCGATGACAATTCGGGCGGGTGTTTCGACTTTGACCGGCAAATTCTCGATTGCAGCAAGCACGCGCGCGGGTGAGCCGCCGCTGCCCGCCATATTCAACTCGATCGAGCCCGGATCACGCATATAGGCGACGGGACGCCCGAGCGCTGTATTGATCGTATCTTCCACGCGCGCGGCTGTGGTAAAATCCGGCGTGTGCAATGCGAGGGTGATCGTGCTTTGCGAATTGAAGTCGAAAGCGATTTCACGCTCGACAATCGCGCCACTGGGAATAGCGCCGGTTGTCGGCGTGCCAACAGTGTTGCGCGCACCATCGGCTTCGACGTTCAGACCGCTGACCATGACGCTGCCCTGGGCCACGGCGTAGACTTCATTGTCAGCACCGCGCAACGGCGTGAGAATGAGTGTGCCACCCTCCAGGCTGCTGGCATCGCCGATTGAGGCGACGGAAATATCGATATTGGACCCGTTTCGGGCAAATGCCGGAAGACTTGCTGTGACCAGCACGGCAGCGACATTGTTTGGCCGTATCTCCTCGCCCTGAACATTCATGCCAAGGCGTTCGAGCATATTGGTCAGTGAGTCTTCGGTGAATGGCGCGTTGCGCACGGAATCGCCGGTTCCGTTCAAGCCAACGACGATGCCGTAACCGACCAGATCATTGGTCCGCACGCCCTCTATATCAAGCACATCGCGGAGCTTGGTCTGCGCGTGAGCGTCCGAAAAGAAGACGGTTGAGGCCAGCAAGCCAGCGGAGAGAAGGGGCGTTAGAAATCGCATCAAAACATCACAAGAAGTTCAGGAGTGAAAGATTGGAAAGGCGGGTGGTCAGCAAGTAAGACGCTTCAAGATTGGCTTCGAGCTCACGCAATTGCGCGGCAGCTTCGAACTGGTCTTTGCCGGCCAGGTCCGTGAACGCCTGATTGAGCAAGGTCTGTTCGCGCTCTAGAAGCGTTTGTTCGCTTTCAATACTGGCTTGTCGCAAGCCGACAGCCGCTTGCACATCGACGAGTGTGGTACGTCCGCGCTCCAGGCGATCCAGCGCCTGACCCATTGCCGGATTGCCGGCGCGGGCGAATGGCACACTTTCGCTTGAGTGCGACAGGGACATGATTGCCAGCCCCTGAAACAGATCAGCGAAGGATTGTTGATTTGCCAAAATGCTGTCGGGATCGCTGGCCGTTTGGGCGCCTTGGTAGAAATTGGTTTGAAACCCGCCGGCCGGATCATTGAAGTAAAAGTCCACCTGGGTGGCGAAGTCCGTTTCATCTGCAGCGCCCGTCGCGAGCGCCCGAATGTCATCAAGAAGCACACTGGCATCTGCAAACGGGCGTGTCGCTGTGGCGTCGCCTGAAAACAGGAACCGCTCGCCGTGACGCGCACCAAGCCGCGAGAGAATATCATCGAGCGCGGTGCGGGCCTCATTGGCGTACAAGTCTTGGGATTCGGTCTCGGCCGTACCGATCGCACTGAGCATGCCGATCTGTAACCCTTCTGACAAATCTCGAACGGAAGTCAGCGTCGTGTCGGCGAGGGATAGACGAATGCTGCGCAATCCCAGCCGGGCCTGATCGTCTGCATTGTCCTTCAATGCCTGATCACCCAGCAGGGCCTGATCGATGCGTCCATTGAGATGTTGGACCAGGTCCGCGTGAAAACCGGTCGTTGCTTCCTGCGCACGAGCTTCGATTTGAGACCGCAGGCCACTAATATTGTTGGTGACCGCATTGTTGAGAAACCCGTTCAGGCTGATTGAGGGCATGGGCCTAGATCTCCATCAATTGTCTGACCATTTGATTGGCCACTTCGATAACGCGCGCATTCGCGGCATAGGCTTGCTCAATCAAGATCAGGTCTTGCATCTCGTCTTCAATATCGACGCCGGTTTCACGTGCTTCCGCTTGTTGGATCGTGTCGAATTGCAATGATGTTGAAGACAGAACCGACTCATTCTGGATCCGCTTTTGACCCGCCAAGGCGCCCAGTTGCGCAATCAGATCGGTCGCGGTGAAACTGCCTTGAAGCCCAGAAACACTCACGGCTCGAACCGTTTCGAACGCGCCGGACAAATTCGTGAGGATTGTATTGTTGCCGGGGTCTCCTGGCGCGGCAGCGCCCAGTCCATCGCGCAACCGCCACACGGCGCCGCCGCGATCAGGATCAACCAGGGCATTCAATTGCAAGCGCCCGGCGATTCCGGCTCCCGCTGTTGCATCAGAGTCGAGAAACAGGCCAGGGGATCCGACAGGATTGGTCGGGTCGATCGCGGTTCCGGAGAACCGATCAATCATATCCTGAGCCATGCTGTCGAGCTGCGTCTGCAATTCAGGCAAATCTGAGTCACGCAATGTAAACAGGGCGCCTAAAGAACCACTTGAGACGGCACCAAACGTGCCCACGCCCGGGGTGATGTCGGTATCATCCACCATCAATCGCGACAGGTCGCCGCTTGCCAGCGTGAGCTCAGGTCCGATGGCATTCGCGGGTGTGAATGTCACTTCGCGCGCCGGCCCTGCGACAAGATAAACGCCTTCGGCTGTCAGCACATCAATTGCGCCGCTGTCGCGGGTATGGGTTTGGATCGGGAGGAATTCTGCAATTTGGTCGAGCACACGCCCGCGCTCGTCAAACAGCGAAGCGGCCTGTGCTGAATTTCGATCGATGCTGGCCAGAGAGCGATTGAGGTTTTCGATCTGCTTGAGAGACGCGTTCAGCGCATCGATATTTGATGCAATATCCTGATCGGCCTGCATCCGTTGCTCGGAAATCAGGTTGGAGAGGCTGTTAAACTCATTGACCAAATTGTTCGCGGACTGAACCACCTGATTGGCGTGCGTCGTCGATTCCGGACTTTGCGCCGCGTCTTTCAAGGCTGAGTCAAACGCCGTGATGTGCTGGAACAGGGATGAGCTTTCAATGTCGTCGCCAATGCGTTGCGAAAGCGACCCCCAGGCCGCGCTCAATACATTTGATTGGGCAAGATCGCTGCCCAGCCGGCGCCGCTCGGTCGACAGGCGTTCGTTTATGGAGCGATCAATCCCGGTAATTTGCACCCCGGCGGTTTCGCCGCCGAGAATGGTTTCACTGACGGTGAGCGCGCGCCGCACATAGCCGGGCGTCGAAGCATTCGCGACATTGGTTGCGACCAGGTCGGCGCGGGCGCCGACAACGTCGAGCCCGGCTCTGGCGGATATGAGGGCGCTTGAAATGCTCATGTCATTAGCCTGTCTGGCCGACTAGCGATTAGCGCTTCAGATTTGTGGTTTCTTGCAGCATCTCATCCACCGTTTGAACGATCTTGGCGCTCGAAGAATAGGCACGCTGCGTTTCGATCAGGTCGGTCAATTCAGATGCGATATCCGTGGTCGACTCCATCAGGGCAAAACCTGACAATCCGCCAACCGGTCCGGTTCCCGCGTCCCACAGGTAGAGGCTGCCGCTCGACCCTGACAGGGCGAAAGCCTGATTGTCGCGAGCTGTAAGGCCATCAAGGTTTGGCACATCGCCTACCGGGATTTGGAACAACGTCCGACGGAAACCAGTATCGTAAATCGCCTGCAGGAAACCACGTTCGTCGATCTCAACAGATTGCAGGTCGCCAATCGGCGCACCGTCTTTGGTCACAGACGTTGGTGAGAACGGCGCAGCCAGCTGCGTCATGCCTTCAAGTTCGCCTGGGCGTCCAATAAAGATGTCGACAGGACCATGCACCAAATTGATTCCAACCTGACCTGTGGCAGCGTCATAGCTTGCGCCGCCAGATGCGGTGGCGGTGTTGATCCGTCCTCCGGTTCCGACCGAGTCATCAAAGACGATGTCGAGCTGGCCAATGGATGTGGTTGGGCTTGCGGCATCATCATAAATCTGAACTTGCCACGTATTGCTCGACCCGGTGGCCGGAACAGAGGGTGTGAACTCCAATCGCAGCGACTGTGAGCGTCCGAGATTGTCATAATACTCAATTGGCAGCGTAAAGGCGCCCGTGGTGGCGCCCGCATTGGTCGCATCCGCGGGGAGATTGATGCCGATCTCAATCTGAGAGGTCGGTGATGCGGTGAACTGCGATGTCGAAATGTTGACCGGCTCAAGATTGGTCCCGCTATTGCGGCTGACATTGCCGATGTCACCCGCCGTATCGGCCGGCCAGCCTAACAGGAACAAGCCGCTCTGGGTCCGTAGATTGCCATTCTCATCGGCGGTGAACGACCCGGTTGGCAACAATTGCAGTGACCGCTCTGTCGCCAGCTGATCAATGCCTTGTAGATCCGTGACAGGAAACAGGCCTCGGCCGGCGACCGCAATGTCTGTGGCATTGCCGGTTGAGACCAGCGAACCGATTGCACTCACATCTTTGAACGCATCGACCCGAACACCGCCAGCTGAATAAGCCGATGTGCGTTGTTCCAGAACCATGCTCGAAAACTCAACGTCGCTGCGCTTATAGCCATACGTTTCGGAATTCGCGATATTGTCGGAGATTGTAGAAAGGCGGGTGGAATTGGCGTTGAGGCCCATTACAGCCGCGTTCAAAGATGATGATATACTCATGTCGGTCGCTCCTGCAGTCGATGCAACCGAAAGTAGAAATCATTGGTTAATGGACAGATAACTCAACTTTAACTGGAGCTTCCGTGCTTCAACTTCCTGAGCTTTGCTTGAGCAGGGTGATCGAGATCCGGCGATTTTGGGCCGCAGAGGGGTCTTCCGGGATAAGCAGGTCTGTATCCGCGCGGCCTGAGACCTCTTGAATGCGGGCGACTGGAAATCCACTTTCCGCCATCAATCGACGGGCAACATTGGCGCGCTCAACCGATAGATCCCAATTGTCGAAGACCGTATCATTACGGAATGCCAGCGCATCTGTGTGACCGACAATCTTGATCGAGTTGCCAAAACTTCCAAATGAATCAGCGACGGTAACAACCAGTTCCTGCAACAAGTCTGTTGGATGACTCTGACCGAGTTCAAACAAGGGAACGTCTTCGGAATCGACTAATTCCATAACGATGCCTTCGGGTGACAGCTTGACTTGCAAATGCTCGGACAAGCCCGATGCGCCCTGATCGATTGCCAGTTGTAATTGGGCAATCACGGCTTCCTCATTGATTTTTTCAGGCGCGGATTCCTTGTCCGGCATCTCGCTCTCCGACGTGTTCGAGGTTGATGGCCGGCCGGCGGTCGCATCTCGCGTCGCGCCTGTGCCTTTCTTGGCATATGTCTCTTCCGTGAAGATCGATGAGCCGTTGAGACCATCTGAGCCACCGCCTGAAATTCGGCTGATCGGAATGGTCGGATTAAAATAGTCGGCAATGCCTTTGCGCTGTTCCTCGGTGGTTGCATTCAACAGCCACATCAAAAGGAAGAATGCCATCATCGCTGTCACGAAGTCCGCATATGCGACTTTCCAAGCCCCGCCATGGTGGCCGTCACCGCCGCTCTTTTTCTTCTTCTTGATGATGATTGGCGCGAGGCCTGACGCGTCTTCGGCTGTCATGTTTTTTACCCACTTTGTTCAGTGGGACTGAGCTAGCAAAGTAAGGTAAATTTCAGAAATACAACTCACGGTCGATTTTTTCGGTCCCGATAACGTTTTATCAACTTAAGAAATTCTACCCTAGGTGGAGAGATTGTACACTCGTCTAGGGGTCAAGCGTGAGCGGCGTTCTGCAAAAAAAACTGGAATCAAGCGGAGGTCTACCGCCGAGCGTCTTGCAGAATCAGGCGTTCTGGATGTCGCTTGAATCGGTTATCGCAAATTGGTTAAACGACACGCTGGGCGGCGAGAATCAATTGCGCTTACAATCGCGCGAGGTTCGTCGCGGCACAGCCTTGAACGAAGACTTGTTTGGCGCCTATCTGTTCGGATTTCGCAGCGATTTGCCCGACTTCATTGTTGCGGCATCCATCGACAATTTAATTGCGGCGCGGGTCGCCGCGGCCAAGCTGGAACAGGATGCGGCGGCGCTGGCCGAGGCCCCTCAGCTGTTCCTTCAATTGCTGCTTGAAAAACCGGCCATGGATCTTGCGACCAGCATCGCAGCTGCATTCGGTGCGATCAGCGAAGAGGGCGACGGACTGGAAAATGTCGCCTTTGACGCGCTTGATGTCGAAGGCGGGTGCCTGCTGATTTATTATCTTTGCGATGTAGATGGCCAGGCCATTCGCATCGGCGTGGCCCTGAAGCTCGATCGCGTCATTGCCTATGCGACGTCTGTCGGAGACGGAGTTGCATCGGCCGAGGCCGCCAGCGGACCCAACGCAAACAGCTTGAGCGAACCGCGCGTACAGAATTCGAGCGTGCAACTGGATGTGATCATTGACCGTGTGCCGATGAGTGTTGCGGACTGCCTTCGGCTGGAGCCAGGTTCAGTCATCTCGCTGCCCGGCACAGATCGCTCGAAACTGACAATATCGGCCAAAACCGTGGACGGTCCCGTCGACATTGCGGTGGGCGAATTGGGCGTGTGGAAACACCAACGCGCCGTCCGTTTGAAAACAGAGATTGAGCCAACTTTCCTGCAGGAGGTGTCGCCATCATGAGACTGCCGGGTGAGTACGCGCTAAAAGGAGCAAATCGGTGAACGCAATTCTGGGTTTGATTGTGACCATGGTGATGGTCTTCGGCGGGTATATTCTCGCCGGGGGCAAGATGAGCATCATCTTGAAATCACTGCCGTTCGAGATGATGATGATCGGGGGGGCTGCCACGGGCGCCTTTCTCGCTGCAAATGATATGGCGACGATCAAGCATACCGCTGGCGATCTCGGCGCTGCTTTTGCAGGACCGAAATGGAAGAAACAGGATTATTCTGACTTGCTCTGCATGATGCATGAGCTGCTCAGCGTTCTGAAGGAAAACCCGG
This sequence comes from Pseudomonadota bacterium, assembly GCA_039029475.1. GTDB lineage: Bacteria > Pseudomonadota > Alphaproteobacteria > Caulobacterales > Hyphomonadaceae > Henriciella. Next base: position 16,812 of record JBCCGB010000016.1, read on the forward strand.
TCGATATTGAGGCGCATATCGAGGCGCCGAATGAATCTGCGATTTTCCAGAAATATCCGAAAATCCTCAAAGACCACGAAGCCATCGAAATGATCTGCGATACGATTCGTTCGATGATCATGAATTTCGACAATGTGCACCAGGTCGAAGAATTGCTCGAAAAGCATCTTGAATCACTCCTCGAAGAACGCCTTCACGGCTCGCACGCGTTGCAGAGCATGGCAGACGCCTTGCCGGCGCTCGGGATTGTTGCGGCGGTTCTCGGCGTGATCAAAACCATGGCCTCGATTGACAAGCCCCCGGAAGTGCTGGGCGGCATGATCGGGGGCGCCCTGGTCGGAACCTTCCTGGGGGTGTTCCTGGCATATGGCGTCGTCGGACCATTCGCAGCCAAAGTCAGCCATACACGGAAAGAAGAACACTTCTTCTACTCGATGATTGGCGAAGTGCTGGTCTCCAGTCTGCACAAAAATCCGATCAATATCTGCCTCGAAGTGGCGCGCCGGCATGCGCCCGCGCGGGTCAGGCCATCCTTTGATGAAGTTGAAGAAGCGGTGAAAGGATTACGCCAAGCGGCATGATGAAACGCCTCGCATCTGCAAGCATCTGCTTCGCTCTGGCTTCGGTGGCTTCCGCCGAGACCGGAGCGAAAGACGTTTCCGATGCTGACTCTCAGGTCGTCGAAGAAAACGATGAGGGCCTGGACGCCTTTGTCGATGCCGCCATCCGTAGCGGCTTGCTGGTCGCGAATGGCGATCAAGAGGTGGAAGTCTCGCAGGAAACGCTTGTAAACATGGCGCGTATTTGCGGCGACGCGTATCCTTTGGATCTGTCAGCAGTCAAAACGCTGCGGCGCTTTACCGAGCTGCCCTCGGCATCTGCATCAGATGATGAAGACCCCGAACGCAAGCTGACCGCGGATCTGAAAGCGAAGCTGGCGCTTGGTCTGTATGCTGAAGCGAAAGCCCTGCTGGCCAGTCGGCCCGAGACCGAGCGAGAGGCCTATCGTAAACTCATCGCCCTGATGGAAAACCGGCAGCGTCCGGACCTCGATTACTTCAAAACGCTGGCCGGGTGCTATCCAGAGGCAAGTTTGTGGCATGCGGTGGCGCAACTTGTTGTCTTTGATCGCGAAGGCGTTGACGGCATAGCGGTCCAGATCGCCGCGATCCGCGCCTTGCCATTCAATATGCGTGAAGACGTATCCATGCTCGCGATCCCGACGCTTCTGATCGAGCGCCGCGGCGATCTTGCGCAGCAGATATTGGCCACCTTCACACCCGAAGAGATTGAAAATTCGACACGGTTGAGTGCGCTCAAGACCGCGGTCATCGATATGCCAACCGGCGCTGAGTCCGATGACCGTCTGGTCATGCTGATGAGCCGGCCTAAGCTTAAACTCGCCGCTCTTCTGATCCTGGTTGAGCGCGATGCAAGCTTGCGTCCGAATATCCGATCCTTCGCGCTGGAAGAAGCCTGGAATGTGCTCGAGCAGAGCGAGACACAGCATGATCTCGACCCAATTCTGGAATTTGTGATCAAGCATCTAGCCAGCGATGACCTGTATGCCGGGCTTGATCGGGTGCGTGCCTTGCCGGTGGCTGATCGCGAAGATGTCCGCGCGTCGATCGATAATTATACGATGATCGCGCTCGATGATTATCTCAGCGATGAAGACCCAGGCAATGCGATCAATGCACTTGAAACGCTGAATACATTCCATGCCGATTTGCCGATCAATGCGCGGGGCAATGCGTTGCGCAAGCAAGGCGCCACAAAAGCGATTGAACTCGGCTTGTTCAGCATGGTGAAACACTTCCTCGAGCCGGTTGACCGCGAGCCACAAGTCGGGCTGCTGCTCGCCACCGCGGCATTCTGGGGGCATGCAAATCAGGAATTATTCGCCGTGCGCGATGAGTTCCCGCAACTGCCCGAAGTTAATCGCATGGCCGGAATTCGCGCCCTGCAAGCCAACCTCCCAGTGATCGCCGGCAAGGCGTATGACGCCCTGACGGCGCATCCCAGTCTGCAACTGGAATTGCTCGAGCAGGGCGCAATCGAGAACAATTGGGCGCTTTGGAAAAGCGATTTTGCGGCTTTGGTTGCCGGTCTGGATGATACCGAAGTCCTTCGCCTGGATCGTGTTCGCACCATCCAGATTGCCAGTCGCAAACCGCCTGCCGATGGATCGCGGCGGATCCGACCCTATCAGATTTCAGATCTATTGAACGCGTCTCGGCAAGTCTTGTCGAAGACCCAGGCAGGAGCCGCAAATGAGCAATAGTATTTATGCGACATTGTCGCGCCAGGATGGTTTGCTGAAAGAGCTGCAAGTGGTCGCGAACAATATCGCCAACACAAATACCACCGGATACAAAACCGATCGCGCCGTGTTTGCCGAATATCTGATGGCGACCGGGCCGGATACGCCGTCGCTCTCCATGGGCGGACTGGCCGGCCACAGTTTCGATCTGACGCAGGGCACAGTGAAGTTCACCGGCGGCCAGTTTGATCTGGCTATACAAGGCGAGGGGTTTTTCGCGGTTGAAACGGATGCCGGCCAACGCCTGACGCGGGCCGGCGCATTTCAGATATCTGCCGATGGCGAGTTAACCGCTCCGGACGGGGCAAAAGTCCTCAGCAATGGCGGCGCTCCTATTCAAATTCCGCCGGAAGCAGAGGGCGTTTCGATTGCCGGTGACGGGACAATATCGGCAGACGGCCAGGTGATTGATCAAGTTGGCGTGTTCGTCGCCAATGGCCAGATCCAGCGCGACACCGACACGCGCTTCACGGCAGCAGGCGGAACACAGCCCGTCGAATTTGCAACCGTTCTGCAAGGCGCTTTGGAGGCGTCGAATGTATCCCCGGTTCTCGAGATGGCGCGGATGATTGAGGTCCAGCGCGCGTACGAGGCCGGGCAGGCGGCGTTGGAAAAGGAAGACCAGCGCATCACGCAACTTATTTCAACGGTTAGGAACCGGTAAGGCACAGGAGGTTTGCCATGAAATCACTCCAGATCGCAGCGACCGGTATGGCTGCGCAGCAAATGCGCGTCGACGTCATATCGAACAATATCGCGAATATGAGCACGTCGGCCTATCGGCCGCGCGTCGCCGAGTTCTCCGACTTGGTCTATCAGCAATACCTGACGCCGGGCACATTGACGTCACAACTGGGAACGACCGTGCCCGCTGGAATCCAGTTAGGGACCGGGGTGCGTGCGTCGACGGTTTCGATCGAGATCACGCAAGGGTCGATGCGGCAAACAGGCGGCGAGCTCGATCTTGGCATAGATGGGCCCGGGTTCCTCGAAATTACATTGCCGGATGGCGAAACCGCGTTCACCCGCGATGGCAAGCTGAATCGCAGTCAGGATGGCGAGATCGTGACGATGGATGGCTATCCACTGGCAGACGGGATCACGCTGCCATCAGATGCCAACCGCATCACAATCAGCCGCGATGGTGAAGTCACCGCCTATTTTGACAATCAAGCTCAAGGCCAATCGCTTGGCGTGATCTCTCTGGCGACATTCGTCAACGAAAAGGGGTTAGAGGCGTTGGGGGACAATATGTTCCGTGAAACCGAAGCCTCCGGACAGGCCAATCGCGGCGTGCCTGGCAGTCAAGGTTATGGCACGGTGCGCCAGGGCTTTCTCGAAGATTCTAGCGTTGATGTGGTCAAGGAAATCTCTGATCTCATCGAGGCCCAACGGGGTTATGAGCTGAACTCGAAAGTCATTACCGCCTCTGACGAAATGCTCGCAGCGACCACGAGGCTGAGATAAAATCATGATTGATATTCTCTGTCTCAGTTTCGGATTATCGCTTTCGTCCGCCAATGCACTCACGGCAAATGATGTCATGCGCCGTGGTGAAATCATTACGACCGACAACACGTCGCCGCCCGACGATGTCTGGCAGCAAGAGCACGCCAACATGCTCGGCCGCGAAGTCAGTCGCACCGTTTACGCAGGGCAGTCGATTGAGGCGAAGGACACGCGGGCGCCGCGGTTGGTCAAGCGCAACCAGTTGGTGACGCTGAAATATGTCAAAGGGCCGCTCGAGATTTCTTTGACCGGCCGGGCCTTAGGGGAAGCGGCGGAGAATGAGGCCGTGACGGTCCTGAATCTCGAGTCCCGTCAGGTCGTGGAAGGGATTGTTCAGGCAGGAGGCTGGATATGGGTACATTAGAAAATTCGCTGCTGACCGGGCTGGTCGCATTGTCGCTGACCGCCTGCGCCTCGGGGCCTGAAACGTCGCCCCCGACGATCGCTGAAGCCGCGCAACCAACATTCTGGGGGCAAACAGCCGCCTCTCATGGTCCCCCAAAAGTGGAGGCATCGGCCTCACTCTGGACCACGGCACCAAACGCCTTGCTCGGCATGCGTCGTGCTAAGGATGTTGGTGATTTGCTGACCGTGGTCGTCGATATGAATGATCAGGCGAGCCTGCAAACCTCCTTGTCGCGCAACCGCTCGACCAATGAACAATTCAATCTCGGCGCTTTGCTGGGCCTGCCGCAATGGGCGAATGGCGTGCTGCCGGGCGGCGCTACGGTCGCGCCAGCCGTGGATTTTGATCGGACATCTGCGCTGACCGGCGACGGCGCTGTCAATCGCGCTGAACAGGTCACGTTCCGCCTGGCAGCGCGGGTTGTGGGAGTCGAGCCGAATGGCAATCTCGTCATTGCCGGTTATCAGCAGACACAAGTCAGCGACGAAGTGCGTTATTTGACGGTCTCTGGTGTTATCCGCGCGCAGGATATCACGCGGACCAACACCGTTTCCTATGAGAAAATTGCGGATGCCAATCTGTCTTATCTCAGCCAGGGCGAAACCATGGCCGGGATCAAGCGCGGCATGGTGCCAAAAGTTCTCGAAAAAGTTCTACCTTTCTAAGGAGAGAGTTATGAAGCTCGTTATTACCAGTGTCGTCGCCGTGATCTTTGTTGCCTTGGGCAGCTTTGCCGGCGTTGTCCTTAAATCACCATCAGAGGCGTCCGCAACGGTGACCGACGACACGGCGAGCAAAGATTCCGACGATTATGGTTCCGACAAGAAGGATGACCATGGCGGCGATAAAAAGAAAGCCAAAAAGGGCGGGGACAAATATGACAAGGCCAGCAGTTCCGGCGACAGCGCATATTACAAGTTTAGCCGCGAATTCGTTGTCCCGATCATGCGCGGAGGCCAGGTCAAGAGTCTGGTCATCTTGCATATCAGTCTCGAAACCGATTCTTCGACCGCCGAAAAACTCTTTTCCGAAGAACCAAAGCTGCGCGACAATATCATGACCACTTTGATCGAGCTCAGCAATGATGGCCGAACGCTGATCGAAGTGACCGATGTCAACAATTACGAAACCATCCGCGCCTTGATTCTGATGAACCTCAAAGATGCCATCGATGACGGCATCAAGAATGTCTTGATTGTTGATGTCGCCAAACAGGATTTGTAGCTAAATCCAGGTCGAGCTTCTAATTATCGGATAATTTGCGAACACTGTTCAGGTCGGTCGTCAGGTAGTTGTTTGTCCCCAACTTCAATTGACCATTCTCATTTGCGAGGGTTGTGACCTTGCTGATGATCTCGGCTTGGGTTGTGGCCAGTGCCTGACCGTTCGCGAACAGGTCGACTTGCATTTCATAGACGCCTTTGCTGGCCGGGGACGCAGAATCGAGAGCGGTTCCGTTCCAGGCATGGCGTTGTTGATCTGGATCAAGCTTCTCCTGCCAGACAATCTGCTTGTTGGCATCCGTAACCGTCAGAACCGCTTCGTCAAATTTATAAGCTGGGTTGACCTCGAACTCGACCGGTTCGCCTTCAAAGGCCACGTGTTTGGATGCGACGGCGACGTCCTGGCCAAGCCACTCGCTTGCCAGGGCCGAATGAAGATCGCCAATCATCGAGGCGATATTGCCAAGCGTCTGATTGGTTTCGACTTGCTGTTCCAGCGATGAAAACGTTGCAAGCTGTTCGACAAATTGTGTCGAATCCAGAGGCGCCAAAGGATCCTGGTTGCGAATTTGCGCCGTCAGCAATTGCAAGAATGTATCGAAGTCCTCGCTGATGGTGGACGCGCTGACCGCAGACGTCGATGCCGGTGTGGTCCCGGGCGTTGTGGCTGGGTTAATCTCACTCATAGCTTACTCCTAAAGCAATAAGTCGAGCCGGTCCCGGGCCTGAATTCTCGGACTGGTGGGCGTGGCTGACGGTGAGGTGCGGCGGTCTTCAACCGCAGAGAATTGAAGGTCTCGTCCAGCAGGATCTGAAGCCTGCCAGGCGTCGTGAGCACGCTCATCAGCTTGCTGCTGGAACGACATGTTTTGTTCAGAAAGACCATGTTCACGGAGCGCTTGGGTCAGTTCGAAATGGAGCTCCCGAAGACGTTTCAATGCTTCGGGGTTTTCTGTTGTCACGACAATCTGCTGCAAGCCTTGTGCGTCAAACTTGAAGTCGATCATGACCCGACCAAGCTCAGGTGGGTCGAGTTGCACAACCAATTGTTCTTGCGGGTCAACGCCATTATTGATGGCGTTCAGGATGATATTCGTAATCTCGTTCGGCATCGCCACAGGAATGGACGGTGCGGTTGGGGTCAGCCCGGTCGCCACGGTATTCGCCGAGCTGGTTGAAGTCGCCGCGCCGATATTGATGACCGGTTCTGCGGCAATCAAAGCCGCGTCACGCGACGTGTTGCCGCCGACCAATCCATCCACGCCAGAGACTTCCGTCGAAACGGTCTGACGAAATTGCGTTGTCGCGGAGTCCGAAGAATTCTGGGCCAACTCATTCAGTCCGGCCCGCGTCAGGCGAGGGTCCGCATCAGAGCGATCCACCCCCGCTCGAAACCGTTCGAGCGGGTCAGCCAGATAGTCACCCTCTTCTGCGATTTCAGTCGGCAACGCCGAATTTGAAGCCGTCGATTGGACGTTCTCAGAGAGTTTGATCGTGCCGGCTCGGAGGTCGCGCTGCGTGGCGCGGTTCTCCGATTGTCCGGAGACGCGCGGGTCGCGGGCGAGAATTTCACCCGTCGGGGCGGCGTCTTCCGATGCGCCTTGAGCGCCGTTCCGAAGCGGGGCTGACGCCGCCAATGCCTGTCGGTCTGAAAGCGCGCGAGTGATGGTTTCAGACGCTGAGCGTGTCCCGCGATCGCCCGCACCGGGCTCTACGTCGTCCAGCGCGCCAAATTCAGAACCAGGCTCTTTCAGGGGCGGCGCATCGATCGTAGCATTGATGCCCGGCTGCGTGAGCGCTGATTCATCCACGATAGCTGGGTCTGTGCTCGAAGGCTCGGTGTCTTGCGCCACGAATGCGGCGAAATCACTTTGATCCGAGGGGGCACCGTCTGAAGCGGTGGCGGGGTCGAGGGCTGTGCTCTGGTGCGTCGTAAGTGCCGTCCTCGGCGACGCCAGATGCTCTCCTAGCAGTCCTGCGTTCATTTGGATCTCGTTGTTACACAGCCCCAATACAACAGCAGGGCGTAAAGAGTGAATTAACAACTTTAAGTTTAGTTTCGATTAACTGATCAGGAGGCGCAGGATGCTCCCCATATCACCACTAACGCCGGGTCCAGGGCAGACAAATACTGTGTCTGACCCGCTCAAGCCGGACCTCTCGGCCAAGCCTGACCTCTCGGACGAGTCGAAACTGAAGTTCGAACAACTCCTATGGGCTGAATTGCTGACTCATACAGGCCTTGAAGATGCCCTGACGCTCGGCGGTGGCGATGGCGCATCCATGTTCGCGCGCTATTTCGTTGAAGCGATTGCCGAGGATATCGCCAAACAGCATCCGCTCGGATTGCTGGATGAGCAATTACCAGATACCCGCCCTGGCGCACAAACGCCACAAGACGTGAGCGAGGTGGATCGTGGATAATCCGAATATCGAATCCTGCCTGGCCGCCGTTGAGGAAACATTCGAACGGGAAGCAGAGCATATTGTTCGGGGTGAAATCGCCGGAATTGGTGAGCTCGCTGCGATCAAGGCAGCCAACCTGGGTGCGCTTTCCAATGCGATCGAAAGCGGCGCCCTGAAAGGGCAGCCTGAAACGATTATCAATCGTGTCAGGCGGCTACAGTCGACGGCGATCGAGCATGACCGTCACTTGCAAGCAATGCGACATGGCCTGTCGCGTGTCTTACAGAGAATAGATCGTATTCAGTCTGACGCGAATGTTGGGTCTTATAATCAATATGGTGATCGCGTGCAGTTCTCAGGCGCCCGTGGGCGTTTCGAAAGCAAGGCTTAGCAGAGTTAAATCTTTTTTCACCTAAGAATAGTAAACAGGTAAATGCAACCCAGAGTGGTTCCAAGGATTAGAGTTGTCAGGATGACATCAAACAAGTGCTCGTTACAGGGCTAAATTAATAATCAGGATATGCATCCATGAATACTCTTTTGACAAATAACAGCGCGATGGTGGCGCTGGAAACCCTGCGCGGGATCAACAAGGATCTCGCCACGGTTCAGGCTCAGATTTCAACCGGTAAGGAAGTCGCGAATGCGAAAGACAATGCCGCGATCTGGGCGATTTCAACTGTTATGTCTACGGACGTCGAAAGCTTCAAACAAATCAGTGACTCGCTGAACAAAGGTTCTGCGACTGTGGGCGTTGCCCGCGCTGCTTCTGAGCAGGTTTCCGAACTCATTCAGGACATGAAAACCCTGGTCGTTTCTGCTCAGGACGATCTGAACGCGGACGACCGTGCCAAGATCCAGGCCGACATCACAGCGAAACGTGACCAGATCACGAACATCGTCAACGCCGCTCAGTTTAACGGCGTGAACCTCGTTCAAGGTACGGACGCTGTCAGCTTCCTGGCCTCATTGGACCGTCAGTCCGATGGTACGGTTTCGACCTCGAACCTGAGCGTGAACCGTCAAGATCTCAGCACGTCCGCTGGTAATTTCGGTACCGCGCTGAACAACGCTGACTCTGCTGCTTTCGCAACAGTTGACGGCGGTGCGACCAATAGCGGCACGACCGATGCTGCAACGGGTAAGGTTCTGCAGTTTGACATCACCGCTGCAAACAGCGCTGCCTACACGTTTACCGTGAACGGGACGCAACTGACCTATACGTCAGACGCTGACGCAACAACGGCTGAAATTCAGGCTGGCTTTGCGTCTCAAATCAATGCGCTGGGCATTGAAGGTCTGACCGTTGATACAGGTACCGCCGACAAGCTGATCCTGCGGAACGAGAATTCGTTCACCGAGATTACGGCGTCTGCAACCTCTGCGACCCCTGCCAACTTCGTTGCTGAAACCAATGACGGTGCCGCTGCATCTGATGTCAACGGAACCCAAACTCTGGCACAGCGCGCAACAAGCGTTAGCTTCTCTGGCACAGCTGCTGTCTCTGAGGGCCGCGGTTACCGCGTCACGCTTGGCAGTGACAGCTTCACATATGTTGCTGGTGCTGGTGAGACAGCGGGCGACGTTGCTCGTGGTCTGAAGACAGCGATCGACGCAGCTGGTGTTGATGGCGTTTCAGCCCAGGTTCAGTATGACGCAACCAACGATGTCTGGAACATCGCCGTTGATGACGCCACGGGCGGCCAGGCTCTGGCGATTGTGGCCAATGACGGTGAAGGTACAGCTTCTGGTGGCCTGTTCGGTCTGGATCAGATCGACGTTTCTACAGCAGCGAATGCTGTTGATGCGCTCGACAATATTGAGACGCTGCTCGGCAACGCTATTTCAGCGGCTTCGGCCTTCGGTTCTGACCAGAGCCGGATCGAATCTCAGTCTGAATTCGTGACCCAACTGTCTGACGCCTTGAAGTCTGGCATCGGTACCCTGGTCGACGCCGACCTGGAAGCCGCGTCTGCCCGTCTGCAGGCTCTGCAGGTTCAGCAGCAGCTTGGCACCCAGGCTCTGGCCATTGCCAACCAGGGACCACAGTCACTGTTGTCTCTGTTCCGATAATCACAAATCGCCCGGAGCGTTCTCGGAACGCTTCGGGCACCTTGTAACACTTTAGGAGGATTGATTGCAGGCTCTAGCTCAGAAAGCGTATGGCGAAGTTCGCAACCGAACCGCTGATAGCAGATCCATCGAACGTGCACTGTTTCGGCAAATCACGGATGCGATGATCGAAGCGCAAGATCTGAAGCAGAGCGATCCCGGAAAATGGGCCAATGCGATCAATCGTAATCTCGATCTGTGGACCCTCCTGGCTTCAGATCTCATGCATCCAGATAATAGCCTCGATGCCGGACTTCGAAAATCACTGCTCGAACTTTCAATTTTCGTCCGCCGCTCGAGTGCCAAGATCTTAGCGGGCACAGATGAGCTACCCGATCTGATCGACATCAATGAATCGATTATCAAAGGGCTCGCCAACACAGGATAGCGTAAGAGTAACCAGGAGGGACTAGGAATGTCCGGATTAATGCTGAAACTCGCTCCGGGGGAGCGCTTTTTCATCAATGGCACATTGTTAGAAAACGGTGACAAGCCCGGACGTATCCGCGTGCCGGGACCTGACGTTATGGTGCTGCGGTGTCGTGATGCGCTGAAACCGAGTGAAGTGAACACGCCGGTCAAACAGGTCTATTACGCGATACAATTGCTGATTACGCGGGATCTCGATGAGATTGAGACCCTGCCAGCCTTGCACCGCGCCTGTGAAGATCTTCAATCCGCCTTTGAACCGGTGCAGCCTGACCTGATCCCCCTCTTGCAGGAAATGATCCGACGCGGAAATTATTATTCCGCTTTATGTTACATGAAGCAGATCATCGAGCTCGAAAGCCAGTTGCTCGGTGATGATGCTTCAGACGCTTTGGCGGCCTAAATGACGTTTCAGCCAGTCCTCCCTCTTTCAGGTTTCGCAGGATGGAATTTCCTGCAGGAGACCTATGACAAACAATTGGAGACCTATAGCGCGTCGCCGCAGATTCAGCGTGATGTCGATTATTTCACGGAGAAACTGACGACGCCGATTTCGGTTGAGGACTTTGTCAGCGATCCGCGCTTGCGGCGCATTTCGCTGACCGCTTTTGGCTTATCCGGGGAAGAATGGAAAACCGGTTATATTCGCAATGTTCTCGAACAGGTTCAGGATCCGGACAGCACGTTTTTGCAGCGGTTGAACAACCCTCAATATACCAGTTATGCCGAAGCCTTTGAGCCGGCCAACGGACAAATCAATCTGTTAAGCGCCGAGATCGATTCAATTGCAGCGCGCTTTACGGCCGAGTCCTTCGAAATCGCGGTTGGCCAGCAAGACGACACGATGCGCTTAAGCCTGAACTTTCAGGACGGCATTGGCGAGCTCGTCACGGAAGGGTCCACAGATGAGGCGGTTCTGTTCAAGCTGCTCGGCAGCACCCCGATCCGAACCGTGCTTGAAACCGCGCTCGGCATACCGGCAAATATCAGCCAGCTCGATGTCGATCGGCAGGCCGAGTTTCTCAATGATCGATTGAAGAGCCAGTTTGGCATCAACTCCGTTCAAGATTTGAAATCTCCGGAAGTGATCGAAAAAGTGCTGCAGCGCTATCAGATCCTGGCTGGCATCAATCAGAATTTCGGCGCGACCAGTTCGGCATCCACGGCATTGGTTCTGCTCGGAAACGCCGCTGCCGGATTTGGCTCATTGGCCAGTCAGAATTTGTTTTTAAGCGGGCTCTAGCGGTTCTGTAGAAGGCTGCGCATCGTTCACAGAGCGGGCGGGCGTCAGCAAGCCATCCAAATAGTCAAATGCGGTGGCGATATCATCGCTGTTCTCGGTCAGATAGCGATCCAGTTCCGGGAATAGCGTGTAAGCGATATCGGCATTCGGGTCTTTGCCGAACTCATACAGACCGGCGCGGATCATCGGTGCGATCTCTTCATACGTCATCATCAGAGTACGGAACAGTTGTAGACTATCATTCTGCGACTCGGTTGCCGCTTTCGGCAAGCTGCGCGAGACGCTGCGCAACACATCAATCGCTGGAAACCGCCCGCGCTCCGCAATCTTCCGTGACAGGACGATATGGCCGTCGAGGATGCCTCTGACCATGTCAGCCACAGGTTCTTCAAAATCCGACCCGGCCACCAGAACCGAGAATATGGCTGTGATGTCACCGCTGGATTTTGTGCCCGGGCCGGTGCGTTCTGCCAACTCCGAAACCACGCGCACGGTTGATGGCGGGAAGGCATTGAGCGCGGGGGTTTCACCCGCAAGCAGCGCCGTTTCTCGATGCGCTTCCGCAAACCGGGTCAATGAGTCAAAAAGAAACAGAACTGAATGCCCCTGATCGCGATAGTATTCTGCAGCGGCCATCGCGCAAAAGGCGGCCCGTTTCTTGGCCCCGGGTGGTTCACTCGCCGTCGCGGCGACAATTGTGGTTTTCGGCAGCACGTCTGCAGGCAGGACCTCATCGATGAACTCTTGCACTTCACGGCTGCGCTCTCCGATCAGCGCGATGACAATGCGATCTGCGCTCATGCGCCCGGCCAGACGCCCGAGCAAGGTCGATTTTCCGACGCCCGACCCGGCAAAAAGCCCAATGCGCTGGCCATGACAGACCGGGAGCAATGTGTCGGTGACGTTCAATCCGGTGGACAGCCGAGACCCCAGCGGTTTGCGCAAGGCCGGAGGAAGCGCCGGGCGTTGCAATGGCATTTTGACCGTGTGTGATTGTGCCGGCGCGGGCACTTTTCGCATCTGCACATCACCGCGGTAATTGACCAAAGCGCCAAGCCACTGATCGCTGACATTCACTTGATCTTGTTGCGAAAAATATGCGCGATCGCCGATCCGCGCCGCATCTGTCGAGCTGAACATCAGGACTTTGACGAGCGCGTCGGTCACTGACATGACTTCGCCAATGAGCGATTGGCCTGGCTTGTCGATGATGACGCTGTCACCAATGCCAACCGCATGTCCAACACCCGAAACCATGATCATCCCAGGCAGAATCTCTGTCACGGCGCCCCAGAGGCGATAGGGAGTGGTCAGGGGCGGGTGCATGGTCAGATGTTTAATAAACCTAGGGTAATCATTAATCCTTTATTCAACTTATGGTCGCAAATTTTGCGAAATAGTTAACCATAGGGGATTTGTAGATGCGTTCTTGGCTTTGTCTCAAACGACGGGATGGCGCCAGATGGCCTGTGTTGGCGGGGATTCCGCGACACGGGTCGGGTCATCAGACCTCTCTGCGTGAGCCCGCGCGCTCTGATCGAAATTCCGAATCAATCGCTAATCTTCCGAATCAGCAGGGGCTGGAAGCGCACCCGATTGAACAATCCTCGCGTGTTCACGCGCAACGATTCGCAGGCCGCACGGCCGATCTCAAATCAACTTCCATCAACTCAGAAAAGGCGTGGATCTAACATCGCAGCGAAAGCTCAGGACCGGGCTCTACTAGCATAGGATATGCAACCATGAACAACACTCTACTTACCAACAATAGTGCGATGGTAGCGCTGGAAACACTGCGCAGCATCAACAAGGATCTCGCCTCCGTTCAGGCGGAAATCTCGACGGGCAAATCCGTTGCCAATGCGCGGGACAATGCCGCGCTGTGGGCGATTTCAACGGTCATGTCGACCGATGTTGAGAGTTTCAAGCAGATCAGCGACTCACTCAATAAGGGCTCGGCGACTGTCGGCGTTGCCCGGAATGCAGCCGAATCTGCGACCTCGTTGATTCAGGAGATGAAAGAACTGATCGTCTCCGCGCAAGACGATCTGAACGCGGATGACCGAGCGCGCATTCAAGCTGATATCGATGCCAAACGGGATCAGATCAGCACCACAGTCAATGCCGCGCAATTCAACGGTGTGAACCTGGTCAAAGGCACCGACGACGTCACGTTCCTGGCCTCCCTCGATCGCCAGGCAGACGGGTCTGTCGCGACCTCAAACATCAATGTCAGCCGACAGGATCTGACGACCATTGCGGGGACATTCGGAACTGCGATCGACAATGCCTCCTCGGCTGCTTATGCGACCGTTGATGGCGGCGCGACGAATAGCGGGACCACTGACACAACGGCAGGCAAGGCCCTGCAGTTTGACATCACTGCTGATAACAGTGCCGCCTACTCATTCACCGTAAACGGCACGCAATTGTCTTACACGTCGGATGCGGATGCGACGACGGCTGAGATTCAGGCGGGCTTCGCGTCGCAAATCAACGCGCTCGGGATTGACGGGCTGACCGTAGACACGTCTGTCGCTGACAAGCTGATTCTGCGCAATGAGAATTCATTCTCTGCAATCACAGCCTCGGCGACGTCAGCGACGCCGGCCAGCTTTGTCGCCGAGACCAATGATGGCGCGGCGGCCTCGGACGTCAACGGCACACAGTCCCTGGCGCAACGCGCGACGAGTGTTTCATTCTCTAATACGGCGGCCATCGATGAAGGGCGCGGGTTCAGGGTTACGCTTGGTGGCGACAGTTTTACTTATGTCGCGGGCAAGGATGAGACCGTGGCGGACGTTGCGCGCGGCCTGAAAACCGCGATCGACTCAGCTCGGATAGACGGCGTCATGGCGCAGGTTCAATTCGATGAGACCACCGAAATCTGGAGCCTCGCCATAGATGACGCCACGGGCGGACAGGCCCTCACGATTGTCGGAAATGATGGCGAGGGATCTGCGTCAGGCGGGTTGTTTGGTCTCGACCAGATTGATGTCTCAACGGCGGGCAATGCGGCAGCGGCACTCGAGAATATCGAAACCCTGCTCGGCAACTCCATCTCTGCGGCGGCTGCTTTTGGTTCGGACCAGGGACGGATTGAGTCCCAGTCCGAATTTGTGACGCAACTCTCAGATGCACTGACATCCGGGATCGGAACATTGGTTGATGCTGACCTTGAAGCGGCATCCGCGCGTCTTCAGGCATTGCAGGTTCAACAGCAATTGGGCACGCAGGCGCTTTCGATCGCCAACGCATCACCGCAGTCGCTGCTGGCCTTGTTCCAGTAATATTCACCGGCTGAGCGCGGTTCATTCGCGCTCAGCTCTACGCATAGATTAATCAATAGTGAGAACTAGGAGGGACTAGGAATGTCCGGATTAATGCTCAAACTGGCTCCCGAGGAGCGGTTCTATATTAATGGTACAGTGTTGGAAAATGGCGATCGCCCGGGCGGCATTCGCGTTCCAGGGCCAGATGTCATGGTGCTGCGCAGTCGCGACGCCCTCAAGCCAAGCGAAGTCAATACGCCTGTAAAACGGGTTTACTACACGATCCAGTTGCTGATCACGCGTGATCTTGATGTTGAGGACACGTTACCGGCACTCGAGCAGGCCTGCCATGACCTGGCCAATGCGTTCGCGCCAGCCGATCGCGACATGATTCCGGTCTTACAGGAAATGATCCGGCGCGGCTCATATTATTCTGCGCTGTGCTACCTGAAGCGGATTATCAAACTTGAAAGCCAATTGCTGGGCGAAGAAGCGCCTGCAGCCCTCGCGGCTTAAGACCAAAGCCAGCCGCGAGCCTGATCCGGGTTCGCGGCTGAATTGTGTTTGCGATTGGTGAATGGATTTGCGTTGTGGCCCGGATTTGCGCCCAAAAGTTAATTAAACCCAGGGTGTCTATTAATCCTTTATTCAACTTATGGTCGCAAATTTTGGGAAACGTTAACCTTAAGGGATTTGCGCATGCTTTCGGACATGTCTCTGTTTCAGATCTATGGAGCGATGGCGCGGCATGCGGCGGAAACGCAGCGTGTGAGCGCCGAAAATCTCTCGCGCGCGAATGAGCCGGGTTACAAAGCGGTTGAGCTGGAATCCTTCTCCGACTTTATGCAGCGCACCGGACCGACCGTGGAGAAGATCGATTTCAACCAGCCTTTTGAGCACAGTTTCAGCATGTCTGCGACGTCTCCGAATGGAAACTCCGTCAGCATTGAGCAGGAAGTGTTCAAATCCGCCGAAGCCGTCGGCAAGCACCAGATGGCGATGACCGTCTATACCAAGTCACTCGAGATGATGAAGCTCGCGCTTGGGCACCGGAATTAGGAGATGATACGATGAATCCATTCGAATTCTCCATGATGCAGGCGGTGTCCGGCATGCGAACCAATTCGCAGCGGATCACGGTGACGGCCGAAAATGTCTCGAACGTCGATACGCCAGGGTATCAACGGAAAATCCTGATGACCGAGCCGCGCACGGAATCTGGTGTCAGTTTTGGGGCCTTGAGAA
This sequence comes from Pseudomonadota bacterium, assembly GCA_039029475.1. Classification (GTDB taxonomy): domain Bacteria; phylum Pseudomonadota; class Alphaproteobacteria; order Caulobacterales; family Hyphomonadaceae; genus Henriciella. The sequence goes on from JBCCGB010000016.1 coordinate 32,980, forward strand.
CATCGCTCGATCAGACACCTGGAGAGCAGGAATTCAATCCCTCGCACCCGATGGCGAATGACGAAGGCTATATCACCTTGTCCAATGTTTCCCTGGTAACCGAAATGGCCGACTTGCGCGAAGCCAACCGGACCTATGAGGCCAATCTCAATTCATTCCAACAAGCGCGGAGTATGTACTCTTCACTGCTTGATGTGCTGCGTCGTTAAGGAGGCTCACTGTGACCAATTTCGGGTTTGGGGCGTATAACTCGATCAATCCAGCGAAGATCACGACCCCAGCATCAACACCGGCCAAGCCGGCCCAGGATGAGAACCCCGTTGCCAAAGGGGTCTCTGAATTCAAACAGGCGGTTCAGCAAGCTGAACAGGCTGCCATCGATACAGCGGTCAGTGGCGCCGATCCGCATGCCATGGTCGAGGCCCTGGCAAACGCAGAAATGGTGCTCGATACGGCCGTTACGATCCGCGACAAAGTGGTCGAAGCCTATCAGGAACTGTTGCGAATGCCGGTCTAGAACGGAGCCGGGGACGATGGGCGAATCTGAAATTTTCGAAGTCTTGCGGGCCTCTTTATGGGCGGGCGTCATGATGGGCCTGCCCATTCTTGGTGTGTCGCTGGTGCTGGGTTTTGTCATCGGCCTGGTCCAGGCCCTGACCTCCGTCCAGGAAATGACGCTGACCTTTGTGCCAAAGATTGTCGCCGTGGTTGCGGTCTTCTTTTTGACGATTGGCTATATGACGCGCGTCTGTCTCGACCTGTTCAACAATTTCATCCTTCCGATGATCGCAGGATGAGGCGCGCATGACTGAAACCAAATTGCTCGATCTGTCCAAGCCCACCGCATTGCTCGCGATTGGGCTTATGTTGGTTATTCTGGTGATGGTGTTGCCGGTTCCTGCCTGGGTGCTGGATCTTGGCCTGACCGCGTCATTCGCATTTGCGATCCTGATATTCACGACCTCGATCTTCATCGAGAAACCGCTGGATTTTTCCTCCTTTCCAAGTGTTTTGCTGGCATCGCTGATCTTGCGGTTGGCGCTGAATGTCTCATCGACGAAACTGATCATTTCAGAGGGCCATACCGGGACCAGCGCTGCAGGTGGCGTGATTGAAGGCTTCGCCATGTTCATCATGGGCGGAAATCTGTTTGTCGGCCTCGTTGTCTTTGGCGTCTTGATCATCGTCAATTTTATGGTGATCACCAAAGGCGCGGGCCGCATGGCGGAAGTTGGCGCACGGTTCGCCCTGGATGCGATGCCAGGCAAGCAGCTGGCCATCGACTCAGATCTCGCCGTCGGCGCGATCAGTCATGAAGAAGCCAAGCAGAGGCGCGCCAAGGAACAAGAAGAAGCTGCCTTTCTCGGCTCGCTCGATGGTGCGTCCAAATTCGTTAAGGGAGACGCCATTGCCGGCCTGTTGATCACAGCGCTCAACCTGCTTGCTGGCATCGGGTTTGGTCTCGCCGCCCATGGTTTGACGCTGAATGAAGCGCTGGCCAATTATTCCATTTTGACCGTCGGTGATGGTCTGGTCTCACAAATCCCGGCCGTAATCGTCTCTGTGTCTGCAGCGCTGCTCCTGTCCAAAGGCAAGGATGATGGCGCGATTGATGAGGCGCTCGGCAAGCAATTGGGTGGCAACGCGACATCGCTGATGATCGTCGCAGGCCTCTTGGCGGTGTTTGCCTTATTCCCCGGTCTGCCGTTCTTGCCCTTCATGATGGCATCCATCGGGTTCGGCGTGACCGCTTACTTCCTGCGCAAGCAGCAGCAGGAATTGGCGACCAAACCGGAGACGCCGGAAGAGCAACCGGAAAACAATGTCAATCAGATCGCCGATTCGATTCACTCGGACGAAATCCATTTGGAAGTCGCACCGGATCTTGTTGCCACTGTGCTTCAAGGTGACGCTGGCATTGAATCGCGGATTGAAAAAATTCGCCGATACATTGCCGAAGAGTACGGCTTCGTGCTGCCGTCTATTCGGATGACCGATAATCCCACGCTGGAGCGCAACACCTATCAGCTGAAGATACAGGGCGTGCCAGTGGACAATGGCATGTTGCGCCCGGGCTCGCTCCTGGCCTTGATCGAAGAGGATCAGTTGCCGCATCTGCAGGGCGAGCGGGTGAAGGAACCGGTCTATAAGGCCGCGGCGCGATGGTTGCCGACGACCAAGAAGCAAGAGCTGGTTGCCTCAGGCGCCCCCGTGATTGAACCGATTGAAGTTCTCGCCACGCATATGCTCGAATTGATTCAGGCAAACTTCTCGCTGATCTTCACGCGCATGGTGATGATCCAGACGCTGGATGCCCTGACCACAGTGTCCGACGAAGAACGCGGCGCCAGCAATAAGCGCCTGTTGGACGAATACATCCCGACCAAAGTGCCACCGGAAGTCTTGCTCGCGGTGTTGCGTGCGCTGCTTGAGGAACGCGTGTCTATTCGCAACATCTTCCTGATTCTGGAGACCGTCGGCGAAGCCAAGGGGCAGGGCGCCAATCAGACGCAGATGATCGAATTGGTGCGCCAACGCTTGTCATTCCAGATTCTCAACAAGCTGCAGGATGATGATGGCCGCCTGCCACTGGTGCAACTATCGACCAGCTGGGAACAGAAATTCGCTGAACATGAAATCAAGTCTGAAGCTGGCGCAACAGATATCGCGCTGCCACCGGAATTGTTCAGCGAATTGCTGAATGGCATCCAGGAGAAGCTGAACGAAACCGCGCAGAAAGGTGTCGTGGCCTCGGTGGCGACCTCGTCGAAACGCCGCCGGTTCCTGCAGACGGTTCTGGCCAGCAAAGGCATTCGCAATGCCGTCCTCGCCTATGAAGAAATCCGGTCCAGCAGCAAGCCGCAAATCGTAGGCATCGTATGATCCCGTTCATCGATCTGCTGGGCCCGGATTTATCTTACTGGGTCGCGCAGTTCGTTTTGACTGTCGCGCGGCTCTCTTTTGTGATTGCGCTCTTGCCTGGTATTGGCGAGCAGATGATCCCAGCGCAGGTTCGGGTCTATGTGCTGCTCGGTCTATCGGCCGCGATTTCAGGTCTCGGCATCACCAATTACGTCCTGCCCGACAGCCTGACAGACCTTGGCGTTGTGGTGATTACCGAATTGCTCCTCAGCCTGTTCCTCGGCGTCGGCTTGCGCGTCGTGATCTGGACCCTCAACATAGCCGGCAGCGTGATCGCGCAAGGCATTGGTCTGGCGCAACCCTTGGGCGTGGCGCTTGAAAACGAATCCCAAACTGCCACGGCCAACCTGCTTTCGATGGCTGGCGCGGCGCTGTTGTTTTCGATGAATTTCCATGTCGAGGTGATTTCCAGCTGGATTGGTCTGTACGAAACCATCCCGATCGGTGCCAATTCCTGGGTCGCGCAGGCCTTCCTGTTTGACAGTATCTATGCCGCCTTCGCGTTCGCGGTCTTGCTCGCCTGGCCATTCGTCGCGATGAATTTGCTCTACAATGTCTGTCTCGGATTCATCAATAAGGCGATGCCGCAAATGATGGTCGCTTTTGTCGGTGCACCGTTTCTGGTTGGCGCCGGCCTGTTCCTGCTGGCGGTGTCGATCGGCGCCATGCTGATGGTCTGGCAAGACCAGATTATGCAATTGATCGTGTGGTTATAGGCGATGGCTGAAGAACAGGACCAGTCCGGCGAGAAGGAATTTGAAGCCACCGATGAGCGTCTGCGACAGGCGCGAGAGGATGGCGATGTTCCGATATCCAAAGAAGCCAACGCGGCTGGTCTGATCATTGGCATCGGCCTGGCCATCATGGTGTTTCTGACCATCAGCTCACAAGCCATGAGCGAAGGCTTTACCAGCATGTTCTATCATGCGGATCGCTATGCCGCGGACATTTTCAATGATCAGGGGTCGCAGACCCACAAAGTGCTGACCAATTTGATGATGGCGCTCGCGCCATTGTTTGCGGTGCTCGCCGCGTCCGTCATTCTGGTGCTGATCTTACAACAGGCGATCGCGTTTTCGACGAAAAAGATCCAACCGGACATGAAGAAGATCAACCCGGTTGAAAATATCAAAAACAAATATGGCGCCAAAGGTCTTCTGGATTTTCTCAAAGACGCCGCAAAGATGATCTTTGCCGGATTGATCGCCGCCTATTTCATGATTTTCTTCGCCAATGAATATTATGCTGGCAGCGCGATGGGGAAAGGGCAGCTCGCTGACTTCACGCTGACTCAGATCCTGAAACTGATCCTGTATTTCGCAGCATTTCAAATCGCCTTGGCGCTGCTCGACGTGCCGTTGCAGCGATACCTTCACGCACAACGTCTGAAAATGACGCGTGAGGATGTCAAAAAAGAGATGAAGCAGAATGAAGGTGATCCGCAATTGAAGCAGCAGCGTCGTGAGCGGGGAACGCAAATCACGCGCGGTGACATGTTGAAAAACGTCGAGACCGCAACAGTCATTCTGGTCAACCCGGAACACTATGCTGTGGCCTTGAAATGGGATCCGGCCGGTGACACCGCGCCAATCTGCGTCGCCAAAGGGGTGGATCACCTCGCCGCCAAGATCCGCGAAGTGGCACAGGCCAACTATGTTCCGATCTATCGAGACCCGCCAACCGCCCGCTCGCTGTACCGTCTGGTCGAGATTGATGAAGAAATCAAACAAGAGCATTTCGCCGCTGTGGCGGCTGCGATCCAGTACGTTGACCGCGTGCGGCAGCATTTGAGGCCACGCGATGAGTGAAATCGATCCGAACATACCCAAACTGCTGAACATTCGGCAGAAAAGTGAAGAACGACGCCTGGCCGAGGTGATGACGCAAAAACGGGCGCTGGAGAGCAAGCTGTTAGAGCTCGACCAGGAGGTCACCAAACTCGATTCCCGTGATGACGGATTTACGCAATTGAGCATTGCCAACGGCTATCTGACCTATGTGCAGCATCGACGCGAGACACTGATTCGCCAGATTCAACTGCTCAATGAGCAGGCTGACTCGATTCAAAAGCAGTTGCGCAAATCGCTGCATTCGCAGTCAATGCTGCAGAATCAGCAGTGAGCGTAAACCAGTTTACGTTCTCTTCATAATGTTTCACATACTATCTCAGCGCGAAGAGTGGTAAATTCAATTATAACGCGCCACCGGAATGCATGGAGATACAAATGAGCGCCAAGACACCGTCCCACGTGGACCATCAAGTTGGTCGTCGCATTCGGCAAGCCCGTCGCGATGCCAAACTCACTCAAGGACAGTTGGGGGACATGATTGGTCTGACCTTCCAACAGGTCCAGAAATATGAAAAGGGCGTCAATCGGGTGTCCGCGGGCACGCTTTACGAAATTTCGAAAGTGCTGGGACTGCACATTAGCTGGTTCTTCGATGAAGAGGTCGTGGACAAGATCGGTGACGCGGAAAGCAAAGAGTCGAGCGAGTTCAGCGATTGCATGAACTTGCTGCTTGATCTGCGGCAGAGTTCAAATCTAGGCCCGGTCCGCGAAGTTCTGCGCTTAGCGGGCAGTCGATAGCGAAACACTTCAAGCGTTTCTGGTAGCCGAGGTCGGCTTTTAGCTGACCTTGGCCCATGGCGCGTTTTGATAAGACGCCATAGACGCGCCGTCGCTTCCGACAAAGGCTTCCAGATCCTCGATCACGGAGAGGATCAGCTGCGCTTCGGGTGGCAAATGTGTTTGGTCGCCGTCCGGTGACACAAATGATTCCCAAAGCTTCAGCTTCAGCAGCATTTCCAGCGGGCTGGATGCGGCTTTGTCGCTCAATGCATCTATGATGCTCAATTGCACTTCAAGCTCAGCGTCTGCCAATTCCTCGGTCTCGATCGACTGGGCGAAATGCGCATGCCGACGTACGGATTTGGTCCATTGCGGCAATTCGCGATCGATAAGCTTCTCAGTCCCCATTGATTTTTCCTTCAATATTCTTCGCAGTTATTGGCGGGCTGTCGTTGCCCGTCACATGTACAATGCGTGATCACGAAGAATTGTTCCCGCCTCAGGGGAATTTTTTTGAAGGTTGTCGAATATCAAGGGAACCGGGCAGAAAACGGCGGGTTTGAGCTACTCGTCTTGCTCTTTATTTTCCTGCTCTTTCTTTTCTTGCTCTTTCAGCGCCTCGATCAGCTTTTTCAGCTTCTCAGGCACGGGTTCGTCCAGGACCCGCTTGTATTGTTCACGCAAAGCATCGCCGAGCGGTTTGTCATGCCGCCAGTGTTCAGGCCGTTCTGGAGACTCCTTGTCGCCGGGCATTCTGCACGCTCTATAATTGTTTCCCTTTGATGAGGTTGGACCCGAAGTTCACATGTTATAGCAACCGCAGGGGTTATATAATTTCTGCAATACTGACTGTCATTGTTGGGGCTTGTCGCCGATTCTACGGCACAGGCGGCGTCGTCAGCGCGGGTTCAGACGGCAAAATCTGCGTTTGAGGGTCTTTCAAACTTTTTGGATGCACAAAGTTGGGCTTGAACCATGGCGTGACGCGCTGATTGAACAAACCGCGCAACCAATCGATCACGATTTGCGCCCGTGCCAGACGACGCGCGCGCTCGGGATAGGTCAACCAGAACCGAATCGGGGCGACCTCGGGCAAGTTCAATGGCACCAGATTTTTCTCAAGATCACTGACATAGGTTGGCATCAGCGCGATCCCGCCGCCATTGGCGCAGACTTCCAGCATGACCGACCCTGAATTGGTGACCAGCGCGAAATCGATCAGATCGCGAAACTGCTTCGCTTTCGGGGCCCAGCGTTCCATCTGGTTCACATAGCCGGAATGAATGATGCAGCGATGCTCGTGCAGGTCAAAGACACTGGTGGGATGGCCAAATGTGCGAATATATTCAGGCGAGGCCCAAAAAATATAATGCAGAATGCCCAGCCTCTTCGAGACGATATCCTGTCGTCCACCGGGTTCCTGGAACTGGATGGCAATATCGGCCTTATCATTGAGAATGTCGGTGTCTGGCCGGTCGGTCGTCACCAATTGCAACTCGATTTTCGGGTTTTGCAGGTGAAAGTCGGGCAGATGCGGCGCAATCCAATGCGCCGCCAGACCATCGCCTGCGCAAAGCGTAACCGGACCTTCCGCGGGCAGATCGTGATCCAGGACATCGCTGCGCAAACCGTCTGCCGCATCGGACATGATTTCCGCATAGCGCAGCGCCTTGCGTCCGGCTTCGGTCAGCGTGACGCCGCGCGGTGAGCGATACAGCAATCGCGCGTTTAATGTGCGTTCAAGATCGTCAATTTTGCGTGAGACTGTCGGCGCGGTCTCTTTGAGCCGCGTCGCTGCTGCATTCATGCTGCCCAGTTCGGCAACAACAATGAATACTTTTAGTTTGTCCCAGTCCAGATTTTCAAACATCCATCGCCTCTTATACGATTTCTGTACTACCCCAATTCGATTCTGTCTGCATCGTACTCGTGCGAATTGTGCAAGCTTCTTGCGTCAAAAGGAGTTTTTTAGATGTCCGCACAGCAAATTTCGCTCGAATGCTACCCATTTGTGGTCGATCAAGCCAAAATGACCGAACTTATGGCGCAGTTTGGCTGGCGCAGTGCGACGGCAGAAGAAATTCCTGAATTGGTGGCCCTAGGTGAGCGTCTTATTGATGATCGACTGGCTGATCCGGCGACGATTGAACGGGTTCATCAAGCGACCGGAATTACGGCCTGGGCATTTGGCGCCTCACCGATTGAGGGTCTCGTCCTGGCGGTGCCGCTTTCCGAAGCGGGTCTGGCGGCGCTCGAGGCCAATGAATTCCAGCCCGGAGATCCGCACGAAGACCATGTCGCAGCCGTCGGCGAACGCTGCGCCGCTTGCTATATCGGCATTTACGCGGGCGCCACACATGAGGCGCGCAAGGGTGTGATGTCAGGCGCCGCCGTCATCCGGATGGGGATTTTCAGTCAAGTGCCGTGTTTTGCCCGGGCCGCGACCGAGGATGGCGCGCGTTCAATGGAGAGCCTTGGCTGGACGCCTGCCGGGTTTGGGCCTGATAAACTCTGGATGCAGGGTGTGCTCGCTGCACCTGCCAAGAAAGTCGCATAAATGTTAGCAATCAGCGAAATCGGACAATCAGGCCTGGCGCGTCCCTTGCGATCGGACGCCATTGAGCAGTTTCAGATCGAACTGGTGCGGTCTCTGGACGCTTATCAAAAAATGGTCGCGCTGCGCGCCATGACCTTTATGGCGGAACAGGATTGTCCGTTTGACGAAGAGTATGACGGCAACGATCTGTGTGCCTCGCACCTGCTGGCCTACGCAGACGGGCAGGCGATTGCGACCTTGAGATTGCGGTGGTTTGCCGGGTTTGGAAAAGTCGAGCGCGTGTGCGTCTCGCCCGCTTATCGCGGCAGCAGCGTCGTCAAAGTCATGCTTGCGGCTGCGTTTGAGCTTGGGGCGCGAAAAGGGTTCCGGCGCATGACCGCGCAAATCCAGGCGCGGCTCTGGCCACTTTGGTCGCGTACGCTCAATTGCAGACTTTTAGAGGACCGCCCAAGCGTGTTCTTTTCGGACTATGAGTATTATGAAATCGAGATCCCGCTGGCAGCCCATCCGGAGGCCATTCGGTACAACTCTGATCCATATCAGATGATCCGCCCGGAAGGGGCATGGGATGAGCCCGGTGTTCTCGACGAGTCACGCGCGCGTGGGGGCGATCTTCGCAACGTAGCGGCCTAAATGTGTATTCTGGTTCTTTGTAATTATAGCGCCTTGCGCGACCATGCAGAGGTGGCACGCGCGTCGGTGCGTGTCGCCGATTTTATCGATCAGGCACGTGTCGAGTGTCGGCCAATCGGGTTCCTGCAATATCGCGACAGTGCGGGTTTCGATTGTATGGGGATCAGAATTGGTCGCTATGAGCCGCTCTTCAATGATCCACTGTGCGAGCGTGTTATGCCGGACGGCGTGATGGAATTTGTCGCGCGCCATTCTCAGCAATCCGTCCAGCTTGCAGGGGTCGCGCCTTGGCAGACGTTTCAGAGGCTTTTTGACATATTCACGCGTTCCAATGTGCCGACGATCTTGGATTCAAACGTGTCGGTCATGGTGGCAGATCCAACGGACGCAGCCACGCAACCCGGATCGAGTGGGTTTCAATTGAACGAATATGACCCGCGCGCATCCCGTGCATTTGGCGGCGCGGCATCGAGGAAAAACCAATCCACGCGCTGGCCCAGGGTCTGAGCGATAAAGAATAAGGTGCCTGCGGACACGCGGTTGCTGCCGCGCTCATATTTGTGAATTTGCTGGCTTGAACAGCCCAGGGCCTGGCCAAGATCGGACTGGGTCATAGACGCATCGATCCGGGCGGCGCGAATCCGTTGACCGATTTGGGCGTCGACAGTTGGATCAGGTTTTCTGGTCATGAAATTGTCCCTGAAACCAGCATAATCCGAAGACCGTAAATTCAATCTTAAATTGAAAAACGAGTAGAAATACTGCCTGATCAGGATTCAACCGACTGCAGAAACAGCAATATTGCCGGCATCATCACGAATATTACGGCGAGGAAAATCCATAGCGGAAACGTCGTGACCGGAGCGATCGAGTCCTGTTCGGGAGCGCCGGCATCTGGCGTCACCGCGGTCTTGGATGTCCCTGCATTCGCGGACAGCATGCCACTGCGCCTGGCATAGACATAAGCAAATCCGGTCGAGAGCGCGGCGCTGGCAAAGATCAGCCATGTGTTGCCTTGCAAGATACCGACAATCAAATTCGAGATGGCCAGGGCAGTCACCGCGAGCAGAGTGAACGGCGTGCGTGCCAGGCTGTCAGGTTTTGGTGTTTGGCTCATCTCTGTCTCTCTATCCGTTGACAACCGACAATTCGGTCGCGCCGAGCGGTTCGGTGTCTGTATCGCTCTTATCATCATGCAGCGTGATCCGGTTCCAGGCATCCAGCGCGGCGATCTTGTATGCCTCCGCCAGAGTCGGGTAATTGAACACATTGTCGATGAAGTAGGACAGTGTCCCATCGAGCACCATCGCGGCCTGTCCGATATGGATCAGTTCCGTCGCGCCTTCTCCGACAATATGGACGCCCAGGATTTTCTGCGTTTCGAGATGGAACAGCATTTTCAACATGCCGCGCTGCAAGCCCATAATATGGCCGCGTGACGTCTCTCGGAAGCGCGCAATTCCGGTCTCATACGGGATACGTTTCTCGCGCAATTCGCGCTCAGAATAGCCGATCGTGGAGATTTCAGGCACCGCGTAAATGCCATATGGAAAATGTTCAGGCTTGGGGGAATCGCTGATGCTGAAAGCGTGACAGACGGCGATACGTCCCTGTTCCATGGACGTCGACGCGAGGCTCGGAAATCCGATAATATCGCCAGCGGCGTAAATTCCCGGGCATTCGGTTTCAAAACTGGCGTCATCCACTTTTAGTCGCCCGCGTGAATCCGCCGACAATTCCAGATTCTCCAGTCCGAGATCCGCACATGCGCCAACCCGACCGGCGGCGTACAAGACCATTTCTGATTTGATGCGGCGTCCGTCGCTCAGATCGACAAAGCAGCTTTGACCCTGGCGCGTTACCCGTTCGGCGCGACAGCCGAGTCGCATTTTTACGCCGCGATCTCTCAGCTCATGGGTGAATTCTGCAATCAATTCATCATCGATAAAACTCAGAATATGCGCGCGGGGTTCGACCACCGTGACGGAAATATCCAGGGCGCTGAAGATCGTCGCATATTCCATTCCAATCACACCTGCGCCGATCACCGTCAGAGAGCGCGGCAGCGACGGAATGTTCAAGATCTCGTCACTATCCAGAATGTTGGTGCCATCGAATGGAATTGAATCCGGGCGGTAGGGCTTGGTGCCAACGCAGATCAGCGCTTTGTTGAACCCGAAAGACAGCGTGTGTCCATTCGGTTGTTCGATTTCAATCTCGGTTCGACTGCGAAACCGGGCATATCCGTGAACGAGCGTCACATTGTTGCGGCTGAATTGATGCTCAAGAACATCAACCTCGTGATCCAGCGTTTGGCTCAAGCGATGCTTGAGGTCGTCCGCTGTAATGTCATTTTTGACTTTATAGGTTCGACCGTAAAACCCGCGTTCGCGCCATCCTGACAGATTGAGCACTGTCTCGCGGAGCGTTTTGCTCGGGATCGTACCGGAATGGACGGAAACGCCGCCAACCCGGGTGAATTTTTCGACGACCAGGACGCGCTTGTCCAGTTTCGCTGCTTGAATGGCTGCCCGGCGACCTGCCGGACCGCTGCCAATTACCACCAGATCAAAGGTGTCTTGCATATTTTCCGCCCATGCTCGTCCGAATCAGTAGGGTCAGTATTTTCTACATAAGGTTGAAATTCTCCTACTTTTCGAAGGTTCCAGGGCACCAAAATCAACTTTTAGTAGTTTTTTGTTAATCGGATCCGTCGATCTACACAGATGCGCACTCCATCGCGGTATTTGAGTTTCCCACACGACCGGATTCCGTGACTTTGGAGCATACGCACTCACAATGCACTTTAGGCGCGGCCAGCACATTGCCGCCGGTCGCGCCTATCGGTGAAAGATCTGCGTGACGATCAGAATTGATCTCAAGGGAGCTGCAAGATGCGTTTCATTCGTCCATTGCTCTTGAATGGCACTCTGGTCTTGGCGCTGGCGGCCTGCACCAGCGCCGCCAAATTTGGTGATACCGCTATCCGTACGGGGAGTTTGGGACGGGTCCAAGCCACGCCGTTCATGGATTTCGTCAACACAGAACAGTGCCGGGACACCCTGACCCAGGCGATCGGCTTCACCCATCAAACCCAAACTGTGACCAATGGTGTACAAATTGTGCAATCCTTTCAGTGTGATGCTGATCATATCGTTGCGCGCGTAAGTCTGAAAAACCTCAATGCCTACACGATGCAATGTGTCACGCGAACGGAAGATGGCGAGCACGCATCCGTGGTCGAGCCGTTTGGGTTTGCCCGCTTCGAATATGCTTTCCAGCAATCCTCGAGCCATGCCTGCGCGATCACGGGTGGGGCGCCAATGGCGGGGTAACCCCCAATCGCAATGAGCTTTCAGCGCGCGCCGCTGCGTTAACGATTGATTTACAGATAATGTAAATTAGTTTGCATTCAGCGAGATTGAATGGAACGCCGATGAGCATGAATGGAAATCAGATCGATGCCCAGATTGGCAGCCGTGTATGCAAGGCCCGCGTGTCTGCCGGATTCTCTGTTTCAGACGTGAGTGAGCGCACCGGCATGGCCGTCGATCACCTGATCGACATCGAGACGGGGGCGTTGCGCATAGAGTCATCCGAAATAACCCAGCTCGCAAACGTCCTGGGGATTGAAATCAGGGCGCTTTTCGAGGATTGTTGCAGCATGCAACAACGCTCTGTGTCAGAACTGGTCGCTTTGATGAAAACAAACGACGCCATGGTCGGATTGATCGAGCGATCCCGCACAGAGAAAGCGAATCTGCGCGTGGCGTAGATATGTATCCGTGATGCGTCAGGTTTCCCCCATTCAGGAAGACATAATAGAGGCATTGTCCCCTGAAATCTGGTCGCACATTGAATCCTGCGGCGAATTTTTCGAGGCCGATACCGATGATGTCCTGCTCGAATTGGGGCAGACGGATGAGCACCTCCTGATCGTGCTCGCCGGCCAGGCCACTCTGGTCTATTTCCAAGACGGTCAGCCGCAGCCCACGGCGATTTTTCGCACCAGAGGGCAAGTCCTTCACCATGCGGGAATGCATCTGAAAATCGTCAATCCGTTTCGCATCGATGCGGCCGCAGACAAGACAAGAGTTGTGTTGTTGCAGCGGCAAGACGTTTATGAGTTGATCTCTCGCGATACCGCGTTCGCCGAGTTTTTGTTCAAAGACCTGTCCGAACGATTCATGATCGCGCTCAGCTATCTGCGAGAGCAAAGACAAGAGCCCTTGATCATCAGGTTGTCCAAACGCATCCTCACGATCACCAAACATCGCCCTTCAGTCGAATTCACCCAGTCGGAGCTGGCAGAGATTCTCGCCGTCACGCGCATCAGTATTTCCAAGGCGATCAAGACGCTCGAGGAAAAAGGGTTGATACAGCGCGCCGAGCGCGGGCTCATCCTGGTCGATCGGGATAAGCTCCAAACCTGGTTGGACAACGAGCGCGCGTCGGGATAGCGACCGCAGCGCTGCAACGGGGTCTAAAGTTTGCGTTTCTCTATCGAAAAGCGAAAATTTTATATATTCAACTAGAACGCGCATTAACCACACTCTGATAGGTCTGACCGCTCTTGGTGGACAAACTGGTCAGAACATAATGGGCGAAAAGCTACTCAAAAGAATCCGGAATGAAGCCGGACAGGTCGCAATCATATTTGCGCTATCGATCATTCCGATTTTCGGGGTCGCTGGGTTTGCCATCGACTTTCAAAACACCATCAAACAGAAGCAACGGGTTCAGATGATTCTGGATTCGGCGGTGCTCGCGGCGGCGCGCACCAAGCAAACCGGGGCAAATGATGGCGAAGTTCGAACCGCCTTGCAGAAATTCGTTCTCGCGCAAATGGCGCCGGTTGCGACGGGTCTGGAATGCGATCCATCCAACGTCACAGTGCGCAGTGGCGACGACACCATCACCGCCCAGATCAAATGCGCACAGACAACCAGCCTGACCAAAGTGATCGGCCATAGCAAGATGAGCTTCTCCGTGGTTTCGACCGCTGAGTATGGCATCGACAAACTCGATGTCGCATTCATGTTCGATATTTCGGGTTCAATGAACAGTCGTAGCCGGTTGCGCAATCTAAAAGCCGCGGCGAAAGAAGCGGTGGATGTTTTGCTGCCGCCCGACGCGCCAGCAGAACTGATCGAAGATACCCGCCTTTCGATGGTCTCGTACAATACAATGGTCAATGCCGGGCAATATTTTGAGGCCGTGACCGGCCAAACGCCGACACGGACTTACACCCATACGATCGACGCGTCCGGATCGGGCGTACGTCCAGATGAAGGCAAGCCGCTGCGCAATGTCGAAGTCACCTTGATGGATGCAGATCGAACGCGCGAACTTTCGCCGCTTGGCGACGACGCCGTGATCGCGATCAAGGACTGGAGCAAGCGTGATCGCACCAGCCAGCGCCTGACCATAGATGTCAAAGTTCCAGGGTCCAGCCCGTTGAGCGGAAAGTTCGCGAGTATGCGCCTGCAACTCAGTGGACCCGAGCGGCGCAACCAAACCGAAAACGTGGTGCCTTACGCCCTGTATGGGGATCGCCGCGGGCGTTATAATGGCCGCAATTGGCGCGAAGGCGAATACAAGCTTCGTATTCGGATTTATGAGCAACGCCGCGCGCGCGGCAAAAAACTGTATGATGAGACGATCGAGTTTGAAGTTGTTCGCTCCGAAGACGCCGCACCAGAGGTCAAAGAATATACGCTGACATCCACCTGTGTCTGGGAACGGGATGGCGGCGAGAAATTCACCGATGGGTCACCCCGCGCAGGCGCGTACCTGGCCCATCGCCAGGCTTGGTTCGAAGAAGACAAAGATCATCGTGATGGCGGCGTGTGGCAGGTTGGACATCCAAATCGTCCTGGTCACAGCTGGTATCGCGGCACCGAATGCCGCGGCGGTGAGCCGGTCGGGCTGACCAATAACCGGGTTACATTGAACAATTACGTTGACCGCTTGAGCGCCGGCGGCGGCACAGCCGGACATCTCGGTGTCGCCTGGAGTTGGTATCTTGTTTCCGAACATTGGGACGGCGTGTTCACGGGCAGCAATGCACCGCTGTCTTACTCAGAACCGGATTCTGATAAAGTCGTCATTCTGATGACCGACGGCGCGTTCAACGCTGAAATCTTCCCCGAACAAGGCAAGTCCGATGAGCAGGCCCGCGCGCTTTGCGACAATATGAAAAAGACCGGGATTAAAGTTTATACCGTGGCTTTGGATGCGCCCCTCGCTGGGCGACGGGTCCTACAATATTGCGCGTCCGGGCCAGACTTTTTCTTTCAGCCCAAAACCGCTGCCGAGCTCACCGATGCGTATAAACAAATTGCGACTTCGATCTCCGATTTGCGGATTTCCCAATAGCGGATCGGCAGGATTAAGACGTCAGTTATGAGCGCATTGTTAACCAAGATTACGATCTGATTAGGCGCGCCGCAAAAACTCGGATAACTCATTATCATCAATTAAAACAATGCACTGTACCATGTTTTCATAATAGGAAAGGTGGGATGAAATGAATTTCCAAAGCAAAAAACCCTTAACCGTTGGCTTTCTCGATAGCGTCAACATGATGTATGATCGCGCCATCGATCTTCTCGATTTACCGGAGGACGTGGCGCAGGCGGTCAGAAACTGCAACGCGACGTATGAGGTGCAATTTTCGGTGCGACTGCGCGGCCAGCTGCACAGTTTCAAAGGCTATCGTTCGGTCCATTCAGAACATATGGAACCGGCAAAAGGCGGCATCCGGTATTCGATCGAAGTGAACAAGGATGAAGTCGAAGCGCTGGCTGCGCTGATGACTTATAAATGCGCATTGGTCGAGGCCCCATTTGGCGGCTCCAAGGGCGGTTTGATCATCGATCCGTCCGAATGGGAAGCGCACGAATTGGAAAAGATCACGCGTCGGTTTGCTTATGAACTGATCAAGCGCGACCTGATCAATCCATCACAGAATGTTCCGGCCCCGGATATGGGCACAGGCGCCAGAGAGATGGCGTGGATGGCGGACGAGTATCGCCGTATGAACCCAACGGACATCAATGCCCGGGCGTGTGTCACTGGAAAGCCATTGAATGCGGGCGGCATTGCTGGCCGCACAGAAGCCACTGGCCGCGGTGTCCAGTACGCGCTGCAAGAATTCTTCCGTCACCCGGATGATGTCGAAGCGGCAGGTCTGTCCGGCGATTTGACCGGCAAGCGCGTGGTTGTCCAGGGCCTTGGAAATGTCGGCTACCATGCTGCCAAGTTCCTCAGCGAAGAAGATGGTGCGATTGTGGTCGGCGTGATCGAACGTGATGGTGCTGTTTTCAACGATAAGGGCATCGATATCGAAGCTCTGAAATCACATATCGTTGCTCACCAGCCGCTCGACACTTTTGCTGGGGCTGCGTTCTCAAACAATGGAATGGCTGGCCTGGAATATGATTGCGATATCCTCATTCCGGCGGCGTGCGAAAGCGTGATTACCCATGCGAATGCGGACCGCATTCAAGCCAGGCTGATCATTGAAGCAGCAAACGGTCCAGTCACGGCTGAGGCCAATGACATTCTACTGGAGCGCGGACGCACGATCATTCCAGATCTTTATGCCAATGCCGGCGGTGTGACCGTGTCCTATTTCGAGTGGGCCAAGAACCTGTCGCATATCCGTTTCGGACGGATGCAGCGTCGCCAGGAAGAGGCGCGCAGCACGGCTTTGCTGCAGCAAATCGAAGCGCTGGTGCCGAATGGCGTTGATCTCGCGACAAAGCAGAAGCTTGAAAGCGGGGCTGGGGAGATTGATCTGGTTCGATCCGGTTTGGACGACACGATGCGCGCCGCCTATAATGCGATGCGTGAGGTTCGCAATGCGCATCCGGATTGTCCCGATCTGCGCACCGCGGCGTATATGGTGGCGGTCCGCCGCATCGTTGCCGTGATGAACCATTTCGAGCTCTAGCCCGGACCACACAGTCGATTTTCGGATCGTCAAAAGAAAACCGCCATCCGGATCATTCGGATGGCGGTTTCATTTGTGGCTTTGTTGGTCGAGGTCTGGCTACGCGGAATGTCGCCGCTTTCGAACCTTACCGGCGTTAGTGTCTTTGTGGTTTTGTATCCACGTTTTGCAGCATGTTTTCTGGAATGGTGACGTTTTCAGTGGCCAATTCGACCCGGTCCCGTCCGTTGCGTTTTGCACGATAAAGCGCCGCATCGGAGCGTTCCAGCGCATCATTGATGCTCGCTTCATTGTAGAATGGTTCCGACACGCCAATGCTGACAGAGACATTAAACGGGCCGGTTTCACTCGGGAACTTGACCTGTTTGATGGCCTGGCGGATGCGGTCTGCAACCTTGGTCGCGCTGTGTACGTCTGAATCAACCAGAACAATGGCAAACTCTTCTCCGCCCAGCCGTCCGATCAGATCTTCCTGGCGCAAGACACTGGCCGCAACAGAGACCATTTTGGACAGGACTTTGTCGCCAGTGGCATGACCATGCACATCATTCACCTGTTTGAAATGGTCGATATCGAGCATCAACGTTGCCAGCTGACCACTGTCGCGTTTGAACCGCGCCAGTTCGCGTTCTGAGAAACGCATAAAGGCCCGGCGATTGAGCGCCTTGGTCAATGGATCAATGGTCGCGAGTTCGAACAGGTCGCACTTTTCGTGTTCCAGTTCGATCAGATCGCGGACCGCATAACGCGCCGCGCTGCGCACGCAAATATCATTGCTGACCAGGCGTCCGAAGCTTGTCAGCAAATTGAGCTCGGCGTCTGAAAGTTCGCGGGCGGCTTCATCCGCCACGCACAAGGTTCCGAACCGTTTTCCATTTGGGTCCATGAGCGGCACGCCGGCAATGAACTTGAAATTCGGGATACGCAGGCCTTGCGTGTTGTTGCTGAAATACTCTTCTTCGCTGATATCCGAAACGGCGAAGCGTGTTTGAGCAAGGTGCATACGGGCAAAATAGGTTTGCAAATCTGCCGCGACATAGCCGTCCAATCCATGCTCGCACATATACCATTGGCGATAGCGACGGTTCAGGGCGGCGATGACGAAGGGCGTGCGCAGCGCCAGTGCAATCGAGTCAGCGACGCAAAGCGGGCCATTGGATTGGTCTTCGCTCAGAATTTGATAGCGTTGCAGAATCTCAGATTTCTGCTCTTCGAATTGTGGCGGTGGATACGAAATCATCCCCAAATCTCCCAATAAATTTTTTTCTCCCTGAGGGGGAATATTAGGTATAAACCACTATAGGTTGTAAATTAGTTTACACGTCACGACGTCTGTGATCCTGGTCACGCCGGGCGTCGGCGAAATTGGGTGAACAGGTCAAAAAAAAGAGACCCGCGCCAGAGCGCGGGTCAGTCATAATGGAGATTTGGAAACGGGCGTTTCCATAGTCTCTACGTCTCGGGGTTCAAAATCGTTCCATTTTTTTCAAAATGCATTCGATTTGCCAGGTCAGGCTGCGGATTGCACCAGAGTCTCAGCATAGCCGCACAGATCGGCGATGCTGTGTGGAGCCGGGACAGGACCGTCAATATCCTCTGGCGTATCATCACCGGCGACACGCAGCTGTTGCAGTTTCGCGCGCGCGCGATTGATGCGGCTTTTAATCGTTCCGACGGAACACTTACAGATGTCGGCGGTTTCCTCGTAGGAATAGCCCAAAGCAACAACCAGGATGAACACGTCTCGCTGATCGCGGCCAAGTTTGAAGACTTGCCGTATCGCATCCGAACATTCTGCCCGGTGCGTGAGTTGGCAATCGGTCACCAGTCGATTTTCGAGATCGCTCGGGGCGTAGAAGTCGACCCGCTTCTGTTTGCGCGCATCTTGCAGGAATTCGTTTCGGGTAATCGTCATCATCCAGGCTTTGAAACTGCCTTTCTCGGGCGAAAAGGAGTCCCGAGCATTCCACGCCTTGAGGCAAGCATTCTGGACAATATCATCGGCCCGCGCGACATCGCCGCACAGCATGCGCGCAAAGCCGCGCAATTCCGGGATTATCTTTTCTAAATCAGTAGCGAACATCGATCAGCCCTTTCCCAGGTCCAGATCTCGACGTCGTTGGTTAATTAATGGTAAATAGTATTAATAACTTGGAAAGTTTGTTCCACTTTCAGTTGTTTCAAATCAAAATCTGAACTTTCCAAGTTTTATTTCGGGAACACTTATAGTGCGGATCTTGGGCTGTGTCGTCCCAAAATATTCTTTCCTAACAAAGGTCTGGTGCCCTGATGCCCCGCCATCCGTCGACCAGAGAGACGTCTGTCCGATCGCGAGCGCGGGTTAATATTCAATTTCACGTAGTTTCTGGAAACAAAGTATTAGGCAACGAAATCTATCAAGGGTAGAATAATGGAGAATTCCCGATGTTTTCGGATCGATTGCAAGACCTTTTGCCGGATTTGAGGGCCTATGCGCGTTTGCTGTGTGGCGACCCGATGAAGGCCGATGATATTGTCCAGAACGCCTGTTTGAAAGCGTGGCAATCACGGACGAACTTCGATCCTGAGAAAGGGCCGCTCAGGGCCTGGCTTTTTCGAATCCTGCGCAATGATTTCTATTCACAATTGCGCAGTGATAAATTGCGCGACACGGAAGCGTCTGAACTGTTTGAGAGCGAGCATGTGGCCACATGTGAGTTTGAGCCGCGATCGGATTTGTCGCGTATTTTGCAGGCCATCCAGACACTCAAGCGCGCGCAGCGCGATGCCTTCCTTCTCGTGGTTGCCGCTGGTTTTACGTATGAAGAAGCGGGCGAGGTGCTTGGCTGTGCACCCGGTACGGTTAAGAGTCGGGTCAGTCGGGCACGGGATGTGGCTCTCGGACGATATCATTCGGAACACTGGTCGCATGAGACGGTCTCTGCGCACATGTCTCCATTGGAAGAATTGCATGCCGCTCTGGATCGTATCCACAGCGAGTCAGCTGCCGCTTGAGCCATCGTCCGGCGCTACAAAAGGCGTGTTTCTTCCAGTAAATCCGGCAGATCATTTTCGTATAAGACAACGTCCTGCTCGGTCGCGAGGTCGCCGACCAGCCGTCGCGCATCTGAGAAAGTTGCAGATGTGTGGAAGTCTGTCTCAGTCTCATCAATTGCGTCTACAAACGCGCTGATCCGGTCCGGATTGACCGCAATCACGGTATCGCATTGCTGAGACGCGTAAGCGCCGAGGCGATCGTGAACCCGATCATGCTCGAGGCCGAGCTCGGCAATGCCGGGGGTGACCAGAATGGACTTCCCCCCCCGGTGTTTGGCCAAATCGTGCAACACTTTGACCGCGTTCCTGAAGCCAATCTCATTTGAATTATAGGCATCGTCGAGCACCAGGGGTTGGCCAGGATTGTCGACTTTCTGCAACCGGTGCTGGACCTGTTCGACGTCTTTCGAAAACGCGGCGATGCGCGTCGCTGACGCCGGATCGATCAGATAAGTCGCGACGACAGCCAATGCCGAGTTTAGAATATTGTGATCGCCCAGCAAAGGCAGCGTATAGGTCAGCGGCGCGCGTCCGGGCGTTGCGCTGGCCTCGATTGAAATCGCCCAATTGCTGTCCTCAAGCGTCGCTTCTGTGATCCGAAAATCAGCCGCGTCAGTGTCGCCGACCGTGCGGACCAAAGCAGGATATTGCGTTTTCAAAGCCGCGAAGGGTTCGTGATCGAGAATTTCGTGAGGCATGATCGCCATCCCGCCTTTGCGGCAGACATGCTCGACCAGTTCCGATTTGGCTTGCGCAATGGTTGCGATGTCTCCGAAGCGCTCCGTGTGGGCATTGCCGATGGCGGTGACGATGGCGACATCAGGATCCGAAAAGTCGCAAAGACGTTTGATCGAACCGATGCCGTAAGCTCCCATTTCAGCGATGAAAAACTTGTGCCCGCGTTGCAGTTTTTCGCGAATATTGCGGGTCAATCCCAAAACCGTATTGATGCTGCCCGGGCTGTAGAAAACGGGTCCTGCGGCTTCCAGAACTTCTGCCAGAATGTGCTTCGTGGTGGTTTTCCCGAACGATCCTGTAATGCCGATTGTGACCGGTTGGAATGTCTTCAGCTTTTCCACCGCCTGATCGACAAAGCCCTGATTGACCTTGTCCTGAAATGGACGCAGCAGCCGATTGGCCAGCATGATCGCAAATGGCGGCACCTGCAGAACCACCAAGACCGCCAGGGGGTGAAGGAAAAGCAAAGCCAGGCTGAGCAGACAGACGCCGCGCGCGAGCCATCGAATACGCTTCAGCCGCTCCGTCGTGACGAGCCGCTTCTTGTAAACATAGCCGCGTTCGCGCCAGGCCAGCCCGGCGACCAATGCGGCCGCCAAGATCCAGGCCGCAGGGCCTAAGCCGAATTGCCAATTCGCGATGAAAATCAGGATCAGTCCGAGGCTCGCCAAAACATCAAACAAACGCACGCGCAACACCGCACCGAGAAAGCGCGAACTGTAATATTCTTCCTGCTGAAAATAGGTCAGGATGGTATTGAGCCGGACCGAACCGAAGCCGATCAAAGCCATCAGAAACAGCACAAAAGGGAGATGGTCTGCCAGCATCATGTCGCTCCCAGCTGCTCTTTGATACACAGCGCGATCTGATGTCGTCCGCGATCGAGGATCGAGATATGGTCGTATTCGGGGCAGACGATCAGTTTTGAATTTGGGATGCCGGCCGCGAGTTTTTCGCCAACCTCGACCGGCGTGTCGCCATCCTTGCCACCATAGATCAGCGTTGTCGGACAGGAAATGTCGGGCAGGGTGCTGGTTTGGTCTTCATTGACGGTTTTGACAAAAATGTCGCGCAAGCCGGTTTCTCGGCTCTGAATGTAATCCAGGCTGCCATACTGATCTTCAAGCGCCTGCAATTCCGCATCGCCATTGGCCATGGATTTGCGCAGCTTGAATTCCAGCCCACGGCGACGGCCTTGCAGTTTTTGCCAGGCCGACCGCGTGCGGGGTACGCCCGCCGAGGCGACGAGGAATAAATGCCTGATCGCGCCTGCGTGTGTGGCGGCGATCCGCATCCCGACGCGGCCACCAAAGGAATGACCGACCCAAAGGAAACTGGACAGGCCGTGCTCGGATTTCAAGAATTCCAGCATGTGTTCGGCATAATCGGCTGTGCCCCAGGTCTCGTCAGGGCGGGGCGTATCGCCAAAGCCGGGAAAATCAATCAGATAGGAGCGCGCGACCGGCGCTAAGGCTTCGGCAACGGGAATGAAATCACGATAGGTGCGTCCCCAGCCGTGCCCGAACACAATAGCCGGTTTGCCGACATTCCCAATTTGAACCAAATTTGGCTTCAATACTGTGGTCATAGACTGGCTTGATCCCGCTCGACGATTCGCTCTCTATACTCTAGGCGGACCTTAGACTTAAGACTGGTGAAAAATTGGCAAAATCGCTCAAAACTGTGATTATTTTTGGTGGCGCGAGCTCCGAGCACGATGTCAGCGTGGTCAGCGCGCATCAATTAATGGATGCCGTCGACGTTCGAAACGTCGATATATTGCCAGTCTACACTGATTTCGCCAACCGGTTCTGGATCGGGGCAAACCTGCGCGACATTTCCAAATATAAGCCGCGTCCGCCTTTGGGGCAGCAAGTGACCTTCCGTTGGAGCGACAATGGACCGGTGATCTGCGCCCTGGATGGAACAGTGATTCAGGCTGTCGATTGCGTGCTGCCGGTTTTTCACGGCACATTTGGCGAAGATGGACGCATACAGGCCTATTTCGAGCTGCTGGGCATCCCCGTCACCGGTCTGTCCGCGTCCAGCACGTCGATTGCCATGCGCAAGGATGTCACCAAGGCCCTGGTCAAAGCCGCCGGGGTGAATGTCCTGCCGCATGTCACGGTCAGTCGAGCGCAGATTGAAGATGCCGAGATGGTCTTGCCGGATGTTCAGGCCGCGCTCGGCTTCCCGGTCATCGTTAAACCAGCGAATCTTGGGTCGAGCGTCGGCGTCGGCCTCGCAAAAACGGCCGACGAGGTTTGGCCGCTGGTCGAATATGTTCTCAAGAAAGACACGCTGGCTCTGATTGAACCGCAGGTGCAGAATCTGGTCGAGTACAATATCGCGATGATCGCCAAGGGCGAGGAGATCAAACTCTCAGCGATTGAGCGCCCGAAATCAGGCGCGGACTTGCTCGACTTTCGTGAAAAATACCTGTCCGATAGCGGCGGCACCAAAGGTACATTCAAGCCGTCTGAAGGCATGTTGTCCTTAACCCGAGATATCAATCCTGATCTGCCAAAGGACTTGCAGGACAGAATACATGATTATGCGCGCCGGACTTTTGCCGCCCTTGGCAAACGGGGGGCCCCCCGCATCGACTTCATGTCGAACAAGGAAACCGGCGATCTTTGGTTCAATGAGATCAATGCGATTCCGGGCTCTTATGGTTTTTTCCTGTGGGAAGCCGCGGCGGAGCCAATGCTGTTCCCTGAACTTATTCAGCACCTCATCGACGAGGCGACAGGCGACACCATCAAGACCTTTGAAGATCCTGTGCCTCAGGATGCGCGCTTGTTGCCGCGTCGGTAAGCTGGGCCGGCATTCGGTCAACAGCGGACACGCCTAACTGTTCAATGCCCCATTGTGTTTACGGGGTGAGGCGCTACACCCCGGGCGATCATGCTGACGATTTCAAATCTCGACTTTCGCGTAGAAGCACGACCGCTTTTTGAAGCGGCGTCCGCGACCATTTCGAAGGGCTGGAAAGTCGGTCTCGTGGGCCGCAACGGCACCGGTAAATCGACGCTATTGAGACTTATCAGGGAAGACGTTGAAAACCCCAGTGCCGACAGCGCCATTCGTCTCGGCACAGGCGCGCGTCTTGGCTGGGTTGCTCAAGAAGTTGCCCCCGGCGACGAGACCATTCTGGACATCGTCCTGGCCTGTGATGAAGAGCGCGCTGCATTGATGGCGGAAGCTGATACAGCAACTGATCCGACCCGCATTGCCGACATTCACACCCGCTTGGTCGATATTGAGGCGTGGTCGGCTGAAGCGCGCGCGGCAGAAGTTCTGATGGGTTTAGGGTTCACGCATGATGATCTCGCGCGACAAACGCGGGAATTCTCGGGCGGGTGGCGGATGCGGGCGGCGATTGCCGGCGTGCTGTTCTCTCAGCCTGACCTTTTATTGCTCGATGAGCCAACCAACTATCTCGATCTTGAAGGCGCAGCCTGGCTTGAAGCCTATATCAAACGCTATCCGCACACCGTGATCATTGTTTCGCACGACCGCGAATTGCTCAACCGATGCGTCACCCACACAATGGCGCTGGAGCACCGCCAATTGTCGATCAGTCCTGGCGGCTATGATGACTGGCTCAAACTGCGCGCTGCCAAAACAGCGCAATTGGAAAGCCAACGCGCCAAACAGGAAGCAGACCGTGCGCATTTACAGGCCTTCGTTGACCGGTTTCGCGCCAAAGCCTCGAAAGCGCGTCAGGCACAGTCGCGGGTCAAGATGCTGGAGCGGATGCAAGACATCACCGTGCCGATCAGCGAACGGACGACGCCATTCTCGTTTACCACCCCGAAAGGCAAGCTCGCGCCGCCAATGCTGGAATTGCAAGGCGCGACCCTTGGCTATGGCGAACAGGCGATCATTTTGGACGACGTGAATCTGCGCCTCGATCCGGATGATCGAATTGCGATTGTCGGGACCAATGGTCAGGGCAAGACGACTCTGGTCAAATCAATTGCCGAACGCCTGCCCTTGATGGACGGGAAGCGGGTTGTTCCGAAAGCGGTCACGATCGGCTATTTCTCACAAGATCAGATGGACGAGCTGACCCTTGGCGAAACCGTCCTCGATCATGTCCGCCGGGCATTGCCGCGCGAGACCAGCATCGCGCGGCAACGCGCTGTTGCGGCGGGCATGGGGTTCTCCCACGAGAAAGTCGAAACCAAAGTCGACAAGCTTTCTGGCGGCGAGAAAGTCCGTCTCCTGCTCGGTCTCATGGCGATTGAGCAGCCGCATGTCCTGATCCTGGATGAGCCAACGTCTCACCTCGACATCGACAGCCGTGAAGCGCTTATCTACGCGCTGAATGAGTTTCAGGGCGCTGTCTTGCTGATCACTCACGATGTTTATCTTGCAGAGGCGACAGCCGATCAGCTGTGGCTGGTCAAAGATGGCAAGGCGACCCGCTATGACGGCGATTTGCACGATTATCGCGCTTTGGTGCTGCGGGCCGACCGCGACCAGGACGCGTCGAAAACCAAGAAAAAGAAATCCAAGAAATCTGCCAGCGCAGACGCACCCTCGCCGGTCGCGGCGATTGATAAAGCCGAACAACGGCGCCGCACCTCTGAAGCTCGAAAAGCGGCACAACCGTTCAAAGACAAAGTCAAAAAGGCAGAGCGACGGATGGCGCAAGCCACGCAAAGAATCGAGGATATCGATACCGATCTGGCGACGTCGGGCCTGTCATCAGAGGCTTTGCAAGACTTAATGCGCGACCGCGCCGCCCTGGTCACTGATTTGGAACAAGCCGAGACGGATTGGCTTGAAGCGTCCGAAGCCTATGAGGCAAGGATCAGCGGCGCTTGATAAGCTGGCGCCGCCGGTGGGCCGCGTCTGAAACGGAACGGGATATCGCGCGACAGGCTTCGCCCACACCCCGATTGAGGACACACTCACCCCGCCATCAAATCGTACACGTCTTTCGCAAACCGCGCGATGTCGCCGGCGAAGTCGTGATTCTCTGGCAAGCCATCCGCCAACACGACCAAATAGAAGGCCGCGTCCGGACTTTCCACGATCGCAATATCATGCATCAGTCCGTTCAGCGTGCCCGTCTTGTGTGCGATCAAAGCAGTGTCGGGCAGAAGCTTAGGGATTCGCTCATTGCGCAAATTGTTGCGTAACATGTGCCGCACGAAGTCGTATTTGGGCTGCGTTTCGACCAGTTTCAGCAGAGTTATGCAATCTTCCGCCGTGGTCAGATTGGCACGCAGAGGTGGCCCGAGAGACTCATCGTCAAAGCCGACCGACAGGTTGGTTTGGCCGAGACCATTCGCAGTCAGCCACGCCGCCACCTTGTCCATCCCGACTGTGTCCAGAACGGCGCTCGTGGCCGGGTTGTCGCTGACGATCAGCATCAGTCCGATCAATGCCTTCAGCGAAACCTGATCACGCGGTTCGAACGCCTGCAGGATAGAGCAGTAAAACGTCTCATCGAGGTCGCTGATCTGCCGCGGCGCCGCTAGGTCCAGGTCTGGATCATCGGCTGCCGCGCAAGCGATCGCGACCTTGATCACACTGGCAGAGGGCATCGATATGGCAGGATTCACCGCGATGTTTGTGATTGGGTCGTCCTTTGATCGGACAATCACCGAAATCTCGCCGGGCTGATCGGCAAAGGCATGGCAGGCCCGTTCGAGGGCAGAAGAGAGGCGTGCTGACATGAATTGTTTCTGGCCTGCATCGGTGAAGAAAGCCAGTCTGTTCGATTAGTTGCATATGCAACTAATATCGGCTATAGAGACGCTGACAACATAAAAACAGTGGCGAGGAGGAGGTCCGATGGCCGATCTATTTGAGAACCCAGCTGGACTAGATGGCTTTGAATTCATTGAGTTTTCGGCACCTGAAAAGGGCGTGCTCGAGCCTGTTTTCGAATCCATGGGCTTCACCAAGGTCGCGCGTCATCGCTCCAAGGATGTCGAGCTTTGGCGCCAGGGTGGGATCAATTTCATCACCAATTATGAACCTCGGTCCGCGGCTTGGTATTTCTCTCGCGAGCACGGCCCGAGCGCTTGCGGCATGGGCTTCCGCGTCCGCAATGCGAGCAAGGCGTACGCGCATCTGATGCGCCAGGGCGCTGAACCCGTCAGCGTTGAAACCGGCCCGATGGAGCTGCACATTCCCGGCATTCGCGGCATCGGCAATTCCATCATCTATCTGATCGATCGCTATGATGATGGCGAAGGCAGCCATACGATTTACGACATTGATTTTGAATATCTGCCAGGCGTTGACCGTGAGCCCGTTGGTTGTGGTTTCCAACTTGTCGATCACCTGACTCACAACGTCTATGGCGGCCGCATGAAATATTGGGCCGACTTTTATGAAAGCCTCTTCAACTTCCAGGAAATCCGCTATTTTGACATCAAGGGCGAATATACCGGACTGACCTCGAAAGCGTTGACCGCGCCGGACGGTAAAATCCGCATTCCGCTAAATGAAGAAGGCGAGGGCGGCAAAGGTCAGATCGAGGAATTTCTGCGTGAGTTCAATGGCGAAGGCATTCAGCACATCGCGCTGATTTGTGATGATCTGGTGGCCTGCTGGGACAGATTGCAAAAGCTCGGCGTCCCCTTCATGACGGCGCCGCCGGAAACCTACTACAAAATGCTGTCAGAGCGTTTGCCGGGCCACGGTCAACCCGAAGGTGAGCTGAAATCTCGCGGCATCCTGCTGGATGGCACGACCGAAGGCGGCGAGCCGCGTTTGCTGTTGCAGATCTTTGCCCAGCCGCAACTTGGCCCTGTCTTCTTTGAGTTCATTCAACGGGTTGGCGATTACAAGGACGGCTTTGGCGAAGGCAATTTCAAAGCCTTGTTCGAAAGCATCGAACGTGATCAGGTTGAGCGCGGCGTTCTGGCCGTTGAGGAACCTGCTTGATGAGCAAATTAT
Organism: Pseudomonadota bacterium; assembly: GCA_039029475.1. Lineage (GTDB taxonomy): Bacteria > Pseudomonadota > Alphaproteobacteria > Caulobacterales > Hyphomonadaceae > Henriciella. Next base: position 60,317 of record JBCCGB010000016.1, read on the forward strand.
CGCTCCCCGCCATTGTGATTTTTCTACTCGGCGTATTTGGCGCGATTTTTCTCAAGGACCAATTCCTGACCTTTGAAGGCCCGCTGGAATATGGGGCCAGCGCTGGCGCCGGTGCGGTTGGCGGGTTGGTCGGGGCGATTCTAGGGATGAGCCTGTTTCCAAAGAAGGGAGACAAGAATGACTGACACTCCAAATCTGCAAGGCGTGCATCACGTCGCCTATCGGTGCAAAGACGCCAAGGAAACGGTCGAGTTCTATCGCGATGTTCTGGGCATGGATTTCCAGCTTGCCATTGCCGAGGATCATGTCCCGTCAACCGGCGCGTATGATCCTTACATGCACATTTTTCTCGATGCCGGGAACGGCAATGTCCTCGCTTTCTTTGAGCTGCCGGAACAACCAGATATGGGCCGCGATGAAAACACCCCGCAATGGGTGCAGCACATTGCGTTCAAGATTGGGTCCATGGAAGAATTGCTGAGCGCCAAGGCGCGGGCGGAAGCGCATGGCCTGGACGTGCTCGGGCCGACCCATCATGGCATTTTCAAATCCATCTATTTCTTTGACCCGAATGGGCACCGCCTTGAACTGGCCTGCGACATCGGCACGCCGGATCAATATGCGGAGCTGAAACGCGTTGCGCCGGACATGCTGGACGAATGGAGCCAGACCAAAAAAGCCCCACGCCATGCCGCCTGGCTGCATGAAAAAATTGCCGAAGAGAGCTAGTCGTTCGATGAAAAAGACCGGCAAGGAGTGTTTTGTCGCGACTGATGGAGAGCCGCCAAAACGTAGAATGTGGATTACATCCATCGACTTGGTCTCAGAGAGCGCACCGATTCATCATCGATCGGGTTGGGAAATTGTCATCGACCAGATGGATTCCGATGGCAAATGGCAACCGTTTTGGGACACTTGGGCGGAGACGTATTCAGAGGCGCTCCGGTACCCAAAAAACTATCTGTCCAATACGGTTGTCTGGACCGAAGAATCAACTGGAAAACCAGTCGACATTTACGCTTTGGAGTTAGAAGAATGAAACTCGCCACCCTCAAAAATGGCTCCCGTGATGGGCGCCTGGTTGTTGTCTCCAAAGACCTGACCCGCTGCACCGACGCGGCGCGCATTGCGCCGACTCTGCAAGCGGCCCTCGATGATTGGGACGCGGCCGCACCGCGTCTGGCGCGCATGGCAGAAGGTGTTGAGCTTGGCTCGGTGCCGACCTTTCGCTTTCACGAGCATGATTGTGAAAGCCCATTGCCGCGGGCGTATCAATGGGCCGATGGCTCCGCCTATATCAATCATGTTGAACTGGTGCGCAAAGCCCGCGGCGCCGAAGTGCCTGAAAGCTTCTATGAGGACCCGTTAATGTATCAGGGCGGGTCGGATGCCTTTCTCGGGCCGCGCGATGATATCCCGCTCGGCGACGTCGCCTGGGGCTGTGACATGGAAGGCGAAATCGCCGTGATCACAGGGGATGTTCCGATGGGCGTGTCCGAAGCTGAGGCGGCGGACCACATCAAACTGATCATGTTGTGCAATGATGTGTCCTTGCGGGGATTGATCCCGGGCGAACTGGCCAAAGGCTTTGGCTTTTTCCAATCCAAGCCCCCAAGCGCGTTTTCCCCCGTGGCGGTCACACCGGATGAACTCGGCGCGGCCTGGAAGGACAATCTCGTCCATTTGCCCTTGCGGGTCGACTATAATGGGGCGCCGTTCGGGCGCGCTGAGTCTGCCGTTGATGCAACTTTCTCACTGGCCCGCCTGGTCAGTCACGCGGCCAAGACCCGCCCGCTGAGCGCTGGTACGGTCATTGGATCGGGCACGGTCTCAAACAAGGGCGCGGATGGCGGTCCAGGCAAACCGGTCAGCGAAGGCGGGCTGGGCTATTCCTGCATCGCTGAAATCCGGATGATTGAAAAAATCGCGTCAGGCGAGTTTCTAACGCCGTTCATGAAGCCGGAAGACACGGTCCGCATCGAAATGATGGATGCCGAAGGCAAGTCTATCTTCGGCGCGATCGAGCAGAGAGTGACAGCCAATCAAGCGCGAGGCGGCTAGCGGAACTCTGCCTGCAACGCCGCCAGCGCCTCTGACCCTGGATTAAGATCCGTATATGGAATCTCGTTCAAAGGCCGATCTTCCATATTCTGCGTCTGGTGCAGGTCCGGCTGGCTTTCATCGAGATAGAGCAAGCCGGTCAGGATTTCGTTCGCTGAGTCACTCGCCACAGCGCGGCTGAACGCAGCGCCGCGATCGGTCGGATCATAATCGGCTTCGAGCTTACGCAGCTGAATCATGCCGCCATCATGCAGCTCCACCGGCATCACTTCGCCTTCATCATAGGCCGCGACAATCTCCTCGCTGGGTGGGATATAATCGGCATGCACGGCCTTGGAATAGAATTCATAAGTGTGCGCGTAGGATTTGGTTGACCCTTTATGGTCATTGAAGCTCACACAGGGGCTGATCACATCGATCATGGCAAAGCCCTTATGCTTGATCCCGGCCTTGATCAGCGAAACCAATTGTTTGCGGTCTCCGGAAAAACTGCGGGCGACGAAGGTTGCGCCAACCGAGAGCGCAAACGCCACCGGGTCAATCGCTGGAAACTCATTCGGCGTGCCTTTCTTGGGCAGCGAGCCGAGATCAGCTGAGGCCGAGAACTGGCCCTTGGTCAGGCCATATACGCCGTTGTTTTCAAGCATATACAGCATGTTCACATTGCGCCGCATGGCATGCGCCATCTGGCCAAGACCAATAGAGAGGCTGTCCCCGTCACCCGAGATTCCAATCGTCGGCAGGTCATTATTCGCCGACAGGGCGCCCGTCGCAAAGGATGGCATCCGTCCATGCACCGTATTGGCGCCATGCGACTCGTTCATGAAATAGCTCGGCGTCTTGGACGAGCAGCCAATGCCAGAAATCTTCAGCGCGCGATGCGGCGGGATGGCGAGCTCGTAACAGGCCCGGACGATTGCCGCCGTAACGCTGTCATGGCCGCACCCGGCGCACAGGGTCGACATATTGCCTTCATAATCGGCACGGGCATGGCCGAGCGCGTTCAGCGGTTCATTATGACGACGAATTTTCGGTTTGACGAAGGAGGTCATGCGATCTTCCTCACTTTCAGCCGCTGCATCAGCGCCTCATAAACGGTTTTGTAATTCAGGGGTTCACCAGAATAGTGCAGCACAGAGCTGAGTTTCTCGCGTGGCACCTTGGTCTCGGTCAGTAGCAGATTGAGCAATTGCGCATCGCGGTTCTGCTCGACCACATAGACATGGTCATGCGCCTGGATGAAATCTTCGACTTCGTCGGCAAACGGGAAACCGCGCACGCGCATATAATTCACCGCCACCCCTTCGGCTTGCAACCGCGTCTGCGCTTCCTGCACCGCGGCATGGCTGGAGCCAATGGCGATGACACCATGGCGGCTTGGCGTCGCGGCGGTGTGCACAATCGGCCTCGGCACAACCGCTTTCGCGCTTTCGACTTTGGCGCGCAGTCGGTCGACCACTTCCTGATATTCATGACCAAGCTCGGTATAGCGGCCATGCTTGTTATGACCGGATCCGCGCAAGAAATAAGCGCCTTTTGGATCCGAGCCCGGCAGCGTGCGATACGGGATATGATCGCCATCGACATCGAGATAGCGAGAGAAGGACTCCATCTTGTCGAGGTCATCCTTGCTCAGCACTTTGCCGCGATCCGGAATATAAGCATCGTCCCAGGTAAGCTCATCAACCATCCAGTCATTCATACCGATATCGATGTCGGACAAGAAGAAGACGGGCGTCTGGAAGCGTTCTGCGAGATCGAAGGATTTCGCCGCAAATTCGAAACATTCATTCGGATCTGACGGGTAAAGGACAATGTGTTTGGTGTCGCCATGCGAGGCATAAGCGGTGGTCTGGATATCGCATTGCTGTGTCCGTGTCGGCATGCCGGTTGACGGGCCTGTGCGTTGAATATCGAAAAAGACCACTGGGATTTCGGTGAAATAGGCATAGCCAATCCACTCGCTCATAAGGGAGATGCCGGGGCCAGATGTCGGCGTGAAGGCGCGGGCGCCATTCCATGCTGCGCCAATGATCAAGCCGGCGGCTGCCAGCTCATCTTCGGCCTGGATGATGCAAAACTTGTTCTTGCCGGTTTCTGGGTCGACGCGCAATTTCTTACAATATTTGACAAAGCCATCCATCAGCGAGGTCGATGGCGTGATCGGATACCAGGCGCCAAACGTGGCGCCGGCATAGACACAGCCGAGAGAGGCGGCGGTGTTGCCGTCAATCATCACTTTGCCTTTGGTCTTGTCCAGCGCCGCAACGCGGAAGCGGAGCGGTGTTTCATAATGCGCTTTGACATAATCATAGCCAAGCTTGACGGCCTGCATATTGCTGTCGATGAGTTTCGCCTTGGCGGCGAAGGTCTCTTCAATCAGCGATCGAATGACGTCGAGATCAATGTCGACCAATGCCGCCACCGCGCCGACATACGCCATATTCTTCATCAGAATCCGCGAGCGGGCGGCTTTCACCACTTCATTGCACATTTGCATCAGCGGCACGCCGATAACGGTGACGTCGGGCCGACTTTCCAGCTGTGGCCGCGGCCAGGTGGAATCGTAAAGCAGAATGCCACCTGTGCTGAGCTCTGCCAGATCCTGCTCATACGTGGCCTGGTTCATCGCCACCATCATATGTACGTCGCCAGAACGTCCCGTATGGCCATCGCCGGAGACCCGGATTTCATACCAGGTCGGCAGGCCCTGAATGTTGGACGGAAAGACATTCTTGCCGACCACCGGAATGCCCATGCGGAAGATGGATTTCATCAGCAAGCCATTGGCACTGGCAGAGCCGGTGCCGTTCACCGTGCCAATCTTGATTACAAAATCATTGAGTCCGGGTCCGCTCATCTCACGCCTCACTCAGTTCGCGCTGATCGGCAGCGTGGTGAATTTCGATCACGCCTTCTTTCATGTCCCAGGCAGATGTCGGGCAGCGCTCAGCACACAGCCCGCAATGCAGACAGATATTTTCGTCCTTGATCATGACGCGCCCGGTCAGGGGCAGCGGGGCCGAGACGTAGAGGTCCTGATCGACCGTATCATCGGACGCGGTCAGAGCGGCGCGCAATTCGCCTTCGGTTTCGGCGTTCGGCGTAATCGTCAGGCATTCCACGGGACAAACATCGATACAGGCATCGCATTCTTCGCAGAGCGGTGGATCAAACACCGTATGCACGTCGCAATTGAGACAACGCTGGACTTCGGTTGCGATCTGCTCGGCCGAGAAGCCAAGCTCCACTTCCGTGTCGATCTTCTTAAACCGATCAACCAGTTCGACATGTTGCATCTTGCGGCGCTCTGACCCATCAAAAGCGTTGGCATAGCGCCATTCCATCATGCCCATTTTGGCCGAACTGAGCTTGATACCGTCAGGCAAGCGATCGGTCAGCGGCACGCCGCGACAATGATTGTGGATCGAAACGGCCGCCTGGTGACCATGTTCTACCGCCCAGATGATGTTGAGAGGGCCGAACGCGGAATCACCCCCAAAGAAAACGCCTTTGCGCGTGGATTCAAATGTCGTCTTGTCGACCACAGGCACTTCCCATTTGTCGAATTCGATCCCGGCATCTTTCTCGATCCAGGGGAAAGCATTCTCTTGTCCGATGGCCAGGATGACATCATCGCAGGGGATCATTTCCTCGCCGACGACGCGCTGGTCGACAATCTTGCCACTGTCATCAAGATCATATTCCATCACCTCAAACAGCATGCCGGTCAGCTTGCCATTCTCGTGCACAAAGGCTTTCGGAGAGTGATTGACGATAATGTCGACATTCTCTTCTTCAGCGTCTTCGAGTTCCCATTCAGAGGCTTTGAAAAAGGCGCGTGGTTTACGCGCCATGACTTTTACGGAATCAGCGCCGAGCCGCAAAGACGTGCGGCAGCAATCCATCGCCGTGTTGCCAACGCCAATGATCAGGACTTTCTTGCCAATCTTATCGGTATGTTCGAAGGCAACCGATTCCAGCCAATCGATACCAATGTGGATGTTGGCCTTGCTCTCGTCACGGCCAGGCAGGCCAAGATCTTTGCCTTTGGGGGCGCCGGTGCCAACAAAGACGGCGTCATAGCCTTCTTTAAGCAATGCGCTCATGCTCTCCACAGGCGTTCCGAGTTTCAGCTCAACCCCCATGTCGAGAATGTATTCCAATTCCTCCATCAACACGCTTTCCGGCAGGCGGAAGGCGGGGATGTTCGAGCGCATCAGGCCCCCGGGTTTGTCGAGCTTTTCGAAAATCGTGCACTCATATCCGAGCGGCGCGAGATCATTGGCAACGGTAAAAGAGGCCGGGCCAGCGCCAATCAAGGCAATCTTTTTACCATTGGTCTGCGCAGGTTTCTTGGGCAAGCGATCGCGAATATCGTCGCGATGATCTGCAGCGACCCGTTTCAGGCGGCAAATCGCAACCGGCTTCTCTTCTACCCGGGTGCGCCGGCAAGCGGGTTCGCAGGGCCGGTCGCAGACGCGTCCGAGAATGCCGGGAAACACGTTTGAAGCGCGGTTGACCATATAGGCATCGCTATATCGGCCTTGCGCAATCAGTCGGATATAATTGGGAACCGGGGTATGTGCCGGGCAAGCCCATTGGCAATCGACGACTTTGTGAAAATAGTCTGGATTGCTCGTATCTGTGGGTTTCATTCTCTCTGGCGTCTCCTTTGGACCTCCCGGTTCGGACAGCTGCTGCCGCCTCTCTTCGGGAACCAATCGAGAGTGAAGCGCCGATTTTCATTTCTGTCGAGATCAAAAGAGATAAAAACTGCTGTGCCCGGTTATAGGCTCCGCGGCGTCAATGCGATCCCGGGATCACGTCAGTGGCCGAGCATAATAGGTCACAGATTTCTCTCCCGGAACAAAGGTTTGCGTGCCCACTTCACGAAATCCGAGGCGTTGATGGAACCGATGTGAGCCCGGGTTCGGGGGCAGTGTATTGACCTCGCATCCGATCTCATCGAGGCCTGAAAAGTGATCGAAGACGGTGCGGTAAAGCGCGTCGCCGAGACGTTTGCCGCGGGCCTCCGGGAGCAGAGCGATTCGATCAACATAGACCACAGCCTTGCCGGTGGCATCCGCATAGGTTTCGAACCAACGCATGTTCGGGCTTGGATAAGCCGACAGGCCAAGCGGCATCACGGTGACAAAACCAAGCGCAGTATCATCTGCATCCGTCGCCACCAGACAGGTCGCCATGTCGATCCAGAGAGCGAGATCGTCCAGTGTTTCGGTACTGACGCCAGGCACGGAGGCCTGATTGGCGGCGTGCAGGACGGTCAGATCGTCGTCGCGATAGAGCCGGATCGTCATGTCAGGCCTGATGCTTGTCACCGACCCAGCCCTTGGGCGCAAGATGCGCTTCGGCAAAGGCAAGCGGGCTGTCTTCCAGCGTTGTGGCGAGCGTATCATTCCAGCGATTGAGGAACCCGAACAACGCGATGACGGCGACAATTTCGACAATCTCATCTTCACTGAAATGATCGCGCAAGGCGACGAATTGTTCATCCGTGGACTGGTTGGGAACCGTGCCAGCGGCGAGCGCGAGATCGAGTGCAGCTTTCTCAGCCGGGCTGAACAGGTCACTGGTCTCGAATTCCCACAAGGCCGCGAGCTTGGCGGCATCGGCGCCGCGATGTTCTGCGCCATGGGCGGTGTGGGCCTGACAATAAGCGCAGCCAGCTGCGGCGCTGGAAATATGGGCGATCATCTGGCGCAGCACCGGGTCGAGGCTGGCGCCCGGCCCGAGAATGGCGGCCGATAGCCCCATAAAGCCCTGCAGAATGGCGGGTTGGCGCGCCATCACCTTCAATGAATTGGCTTCAAATCCCATCGCTGCCGCGGCCATGGCGAGTAAATCCTGGCTCGCATCAAGCTGGTTCTGCGACGCTGAACGGATACGCGTCATAGTGGTGCCTCCCTTGCTACGGCTCAAGCCAAGCGCGGATGGGAAAGAAGGGCAAGTCGAAATCCGCGTGCGGTCTCGCAAATTCGCTCTTGCATCCCTTCGCGTCTGTCGGCATCGTGTTGATAATAAGCGCTTATGGGGAGAGAACCGTAATGGAAGTCCAAGATCAGCAAACGCTGCGCATCAACTTTGAACTCGGTCCGAAGGATATCGAGTATTTCCGCAGTCGCCTGTCCAAGGCGCGTAAGAATCGAGCCTTGAAAGATGATGACCGGGTCATCCTCGCGGCTGAGGCGCTCGCCGTCAAAGCCATGGAAAGCGACCCGCCGACGTTTGTCGTCTCGCGCATGCTGACGCTGCAGAACATGGTCGACATGTTGAAGGACCGCGATTGGAGTCTCGAGAATGATGATCGTGAACGGGTGCTGGAAGTGCTCGCCTATTTCGCAGATCCAAATGACATCATTCCAGATGACTTGCCGGGCATTGGATTCCTCGATGACACGATCATGGTTGATCTGGCCGCGATCGATCTGGCACCGGAACTGGAAGCCTATGCCGAATTCTGCGCCAACCGCGAAGACCTGGCGCGGCAAGAGGCCGATGCGCAACCGCTGAAAGTGGCCCGTGATGAGCTGCAATCGCGGATGCGTCGCCGCCGCCGCCGACGCTCTGGCGGTGCGCCGGGAACCGACATGATTACATCGCTGTTCCACGCCGGCTAAGCACAGATATTCCCAAAAGCTGCGAATTGCTCCACGTTCTGGTCACTCGACTGGAGGGAGAGTGAAATGAAAAAAATGATCGCAGAAGCCGTCGGCACATTCACACTTGTGCTGTTCGGTTGTGGCGCCGCCGTTTTGGCCGGGGCTGGAACAGTCGGTGTCGAAGCTGTTGGACAGCTTGGCATCGCGTTCGCGTTTGGCCTTGCCATTGTCGCCATGGCATATGGCATCGGACCGATTTCCGGGTGCCATGTGAACCCGGCCGTGTCTTTTGGGGCGTTCGTTTCCGGCCGTATGAGTGCGGGCGAAATGATTCAATATTGGATCGCGCAATTTATCGGTGCTGTGGCCGGCGCCGGCGTGCTGTATCTGATCGCATCCGGCAAGGCGGATTATTCGCTGGCCGAAAATGGCCTTGGCGCGAATGGCTGGGGTGAAGGCTATCTCGGCGAGTACTCGATGATGGCAGCGCTGATTTTCGAGATTGTCGCGACTTTCATATTCCTCGTTGTGATCCTTGGATCGACGCAGAAAGGTGCGCCTGCGCAATTGGCTGGCCTGGCGATCGGTTTGACGCTGGTGCTGATCCATATTGTCGGCATTCAGGTCACCGGCGTTTCGGTCAATCCGGCCCGCAGTTTCGGACCAGCGGTCTTTGTCGGCGGCGCGGCCTTGAGCCAGCTTTGGTTGTTTATTGTTGCGCCGCTGATCGGCGCGGCGTTGGCCGGTGCCTTGTTCAAGCATAAATTGCTCGAAGCCGACGCGGATTAAGGGGTTAAACTCTGATGATGCAACAGCCGGTGCCCGTCACCGGCTGTTTGCTTTGGGGCCTAGCCCATATTCATGTCCATCGCGCCGAGATATTCGCGTTTGCCAATCGGTACGCCTTTCTGCCGCAGCAAATTATACGCTGTGGTCATGTGAAAGAAGAAATTCGGCATCAAGAATGAGGTCAGGAAGCCCAGGCCCTTGAATGGCAATTTGAAATCTCCGAGGACAAAGACGAGATCCTTGTCCAGCAGGCTGTCCAGCTCAGATGCCTCAATCGTTTTCAGTTCTGCAATCGTGTCCGCGAGCAAAGTTTCAAGATCGGCATAGGAACGAATACTCATGTCTGGCGGCGGGCCAGCCTGGCCGGAACGCATGGAGTGAATGCCGCCCACGCTTTGGTGGCAGACCGCCCGGATCTGGAACGAGAAGGGCAGCATGTCTTCGACCAGCTTTTCATTGATGAAGGCATCCGCGCCGTCGCCAAGATGCTCACGACCTGCGGTCATAATGCCAACCAGGGCTTCGGCCTGGCGGATCATCACGCCAATCGTTGATTTGTAGATAGGGGTGGTCATTCTGGGGCTCCTCCAGCCGAGTTGTTTTGACCCAAGCGATTTGGGGCCACTCGTCCGCTGACGCAAGGCGGAATCTCTACGCGCAGCCCGTTCTTTTCGGCCGCTCAGGATCCGCTAATCGATCCGCCAGCGCTTCCGTCCAAATGGCATAGCCGTCGAGGTTCATGTGCAATTGATCAGAAATGAAGATCGGCTTGGGCGTCTCGCCGTCCATCATTGGTGTGGCGATATCGACATAGATGAGGTCGTCGCGGGCTTCGGCCATGGATTGGATCAAGGCATTCGCTTCTGATTGTGACGCAAACTCCCCAAACCGCGCCACAGAGGGTTTGAGCGACAGAAAATAGACCGGGGCATCGCCCAGCCGGTCGGTCTTCAAGCCCATGAAGACTTCAAAGCGCGCGGCGATGTCTGCGGGGCTAGCGCCAGCGTTAATGTCATTCTCGCCCGCGTAGAAGATAATCTCTTTCGGCTGATGCCGCGTCAGCAGCAGGTCAAAATAGCCGATGACATCCGTGATCTGTGATCCACCAAATCCGCGATTAAGCGGTTTTAAGTCGGGGAAGTCGTCTTGCAGCGTCAGCCAGAAACGAATGCTGGAACTGCCGGTGAACACTGTGCGGCACGGGGCCGGAGGAAACAGCTCGTCCTGGACGAAGAAATTGTAGATTTCCGACGCGAACGGCGCTTCGGCGGAGAATTCATACGGTTCGGTTGAGATCTCGGGCGCGACGACCGGGACCGGTTGCGCCAGCGCGGCGCTTGCGAAAAAGCCAGCAAGGGCGAGCGGTTTGATGAGGTTTAGCATGCGCGGATCTCCAGCGAACCAGGCTTAGATTTGCGGGAGAATGCTGCAGAGGGCAATGGGGTCATCGAATTGAGCCATGAAGAGGTAGAGACCATCAAATCAACTCGCCCGACAAATCCAGCCAGACCGGGTTCTTCGATTCGATTAAATTCACTTTCCATTGCCTTGGCCAGCGCTTGATTTGTTTTTCGCGCTTCACGGCAAAGGACATTGCATCGAAGCGCTGATACCAAACCAGGTGCGTGCAGATATATGCTTTCGTGAACTTCGCTCCCACGCCGTCTTTATGCTGGCCAACCCGCGCCGGAAGATCTGAAGAACACCCGGTATAGATTGCCCCCTTCTTACGGTTGGCCATGATGTAAGTGGCGATGAAATCAAAGCGGGCCATTTGCGAAGTTCAAGCGGGCGCTTGCGCGTCGCTCAACCTCTCAGCGTCTCATTTTTTCGCTGGGTGAGCGCTCTCTGTTCAACGCTTTGCCCAGCTCGTCTGGGCAATCCATCACGAGTACTTGCGGCTTGGACCGGGAGAGATGAGATCGCTCCCGGCCGTGCGGCGAGATCACGTGCTGGACCCCACAGACAAGCTGTGGGGAACGCTAGACGTTAGAATGTGGGTAACAGGTGCTAACCGTTCTTCCCAAACTTCCGGTCCCGTCCGGCCAGGATCCGCAGGCGCAGCGCGTTCAGTTTGATGAAACCCTCAGCATCCTTCTGATCATAGGCGCCGTGATCATCCTCAAACGTCACAATGTCTTCGCGGTAGAGCGAGTACGGGCTCGAGCGGCCGACCAGGTGGACGCCGCCTTTATACAGCTTCACCTTGACTTCGCCGGTGACGTAAAGCTGTGAATGGTCAATCGCCGCCTGCAGCATTTCGCGCTCCGGGCTCCACCAGAAGCCATTATAGATCAGCTCGGCATAACGCGGCATCAGCTCGTCTTTCAGGTGACCGGCGCCGCGATCAATGGTGATGCTCTCCATGCCGCGATGCGCGGTCAGCAGGATGGTGCCGCCAGGCGTTTCATAAATGCCGCGCGACTTCATCCCGACAAAGCGGTTCTCGAGCAGGTCGAGGCGGCCAATGCCGTGCTTGCGGCCCAGTTCGTTCAGCTTGGTCAGGATGGTCGCGGGACTCATCGCTTCGCCATTGATGGCGCAGGCATCGCCTTTTTCGAAACCGATGGTGATCACTTCCGGCTCATCCGGGGCGTCTTCCGGCGCAATCGTCCGCATATGGACAAATTCCGGCGCCGCTTCGGCCGGGTCTTCTAGGACTTTGCCTTCAGACGAGGAGTGGAGCAGGTTGGCATCGACCGAGAAGGGCGCTTCGCCGCGTTTGTCCTTGGTGATCTCAATGCCTTGTTCTTCAGCGAATTTCAGCAAATCGGTGCGCGACTTGAAGTCCCAATCGCGCCACGGCGCGATGACTTTAATGTCCGGGTTCAGGCCATAATAGCCAAGCTCGAACCGGACCTGATCATTGCCTTTGCCCGTGGCGCCATGACAAACCGCGTCGGCACCCATCATGTCGGCAATCTCGATCTGGCGCTTGGCGATCAGAGGCCGGGCAATCGAGGTGCCGAGCAAGTAGACGCCTTCATAGACGGCATTGGCGCGGAACATCGGGAAGACAAAATCGCGGACAAATTCTTCTCGAACATCCTCGATGAAGACGTTTTCCGGTTTGACGCCCGCCGCGATGGCTTTGGCGCGCGCCGGCTCAATCTCTTCACCCTGGCCGAGATCCGCGGTGAACGTGATCACTTCGGCGCCAAATTCGGTTTGCAGCCATTTCAGGATGATTGAGGTGTCGAGCCCTCCGGAATAGGCGAGCACAACTTTTTTGGGCGCAGAGGACATGGTCAACTCCATCGAGATGTTCGGATTTCCGCGCGTATGGCGCGGGTTGCGATGGAGCGCAAGTGGGTTCAGCGTTTAGCTGGCATCCGGTTTTTGATAGATGCGGACATAATCAACTTCCATACGCGCCGGGAACGCGGCCGGGTCGATGCCTTGCTGCCCGCCCCAACCGCCGACGGCGACATTCAAGAGTAGGAAATGAGGGCGGGTGAAGGGCCATTCGCCAAAGCCCTTATCGTCTTTGGGATAACGGAAATAGGGTGTGCCATCGACCGCTACGATAATATCCTCTGCGGTCCATAACAGGCTGTGCGTGTGAAATGCGCCGCAGGCCGTGACGCTGGCATAACTGGCGCCGAAATCGGTGCCCAGGGTATGATTATTGTCGCGCGTGTGCACCGTGGCGTGGAACTGGTTCGCATCCCATCCGACATATTCCATGATGTCGATCTCGCCATCATCCGGCCAGGTGAACCCGCCCTCCGGCAGGGTCCAGATGGCAGGCCACAGACCGCGGCCGCAGGGCAGTTTGGCGCGGACTTCGAAATAGCCATACTGCCAGGCGGCAAGATTTTCTGTGAAGAGCCGCGCTGATGTGTAATTTTGTCCCCCCGTATCCGGGAAGGCGTCAGCTGGGACAGGTTCCTGACGCGTTTCAATGATCAGCTTCCCACCTTCGATACGCGCATTTTCAGATCGGTTGGCGCTGTAATATTGCAATTCGTCATTATACCAGCCTTCGGTATTGCGATGGGTGTCATACGCCCATTTGGCTGGGTCAGGCAGGCCGTCTTTTTCAAACTCATCGGCCCAGACCAGAACATAGTCTGATGGCGCAGCGAGTTTTTCAGGCATGGAGGGGACCGCCGTCGTGCAGGCGCTCAGCGTCATCGATGTGCCAGCGATCAAGAACAAGCAACGTGTCATCGCAGAAGGCATAGCGCAGCAGGACTCAGGCGCAAGTGGGTTCAGCGTTTAGCTGGCATCCGGCTTTTGATAGATGCGGACATAATCAACTTCCATGCGCGCCGGGAACGCGTCCAGGTCGATGCCATTGTCGCCGCCGGCCCAGTTTCGAATGGCCACATTCAGGATCAAATGATGCGCGCGGGTGAACGGCCAGACGGCCGGATCATCGCCCTCGCGCATGACACGGTGATATTCCGTGCCATCGACGCTCATGGTGATTGAATCTTCGGTCCAATGCAGGCTGTGAGTGTGAAACCCGCCGCACGCGGTTGGCGTTTTGTGGACCGACCCGACGCTGCGGCCATTGACGTGGTTGCGGTCCAGGGTGTGCACGGTGGCGTGAAAACTGGTCGGCTGATGGCCGTAATACTCCATGATGTCGATCTCGCCATCATCGGGCCAATCATGATCGCCTTCTGGCATGGTCCAGATCGCGGGCCACAAGCCATTGCCGCACGGCAGTTTGGCGCGGATCTCCATATATCCATACAGCCAGGACGCCTTTTTCCGGGTGTACAGCCGCGCCGATGTGAATTCCTGGCCGCCTGTATCCGGAAATTCTGATTTTGGCACCGGCTCATAATGGGCTTCGATGATCAGGTTACCGTCTTTGACACGGGCATTCTTTGGACGCGCGTCCGTGTAATATTGCTGTTCCTTGTTCCACCAACCCTTGGCGTTCCAGAACGTATCATAAGACCATTTGTCAGAATCCGGGGCGCCATCGGTCTCGAACTCGTCCGACCAGACCAGTTGATATCCGGGCGGGATGGACAGGCCGGGGGTGGCCGTATGTGCCGCGGCTTCGAAAGCCGGCACACCGCAAAGTAAAACACTCAAAACACCCAGACAACGCATGTGGTTGCCATAGCGCAGTTGCCGCGCGGTGCAAGCGTTCTCGCGCCTTAGGTGAACACAAGATGACTGAATTCTGATTTTCTGGTCACAAATAAGGTTAAAATGCCTTAATAGGATCCGCGTCACCGCCTTGTTTGGCGTCGACACTCTCTCCCATCGAACAGCGAACGGGAGAACGCCCCTCATGAAATTTACCAGTCTATCTGTCGCCGGCGTGGTTGCCGCAGCTGCGGTCGCTTTCGGCGCGCATGCCAAAACCAAGCCCAGTCCCGAACCCATTGCGGATACCCCTATTATGAAAGCTGTTTCCTCCTATATTCTCCTCGACCGAACAGGCTCCATGTCTGATATCTGGGACGAGGCGCTTGGCTCTGTGAACGCCTATGCCGAAGCGATTGGCAAAGTCGAAGACGGCGAAGCCGACGATCTCGAAACCTCTGTGACCCTCGCTGTGTTCGACCATCAGGAAGGCTTCCAGTTCGATGTCTTGCGCGCCAATGTGCAGCCTGATGCGTGGACCACGGTCACCAATGATGAGGTCAGCCCGCGCGGCATGACACCCTTATTCGACGCGATTAACCGGACCATCACCATGGCGGAAGCCGACAATCCTGAAAAAGCGGTGATTGTGATTATGACCGATGGCCACGAGAATTCGTCACGCGAAGTGACCCGGGCCGGCGCCAAGGCGGCGCTTGACCGGGCTGAAGCGCGCGGCTGGGAAGTGGTCTTTCTGGGCGCTGAATTTGCGAGCTTCGGGGATGCCGATGCGGTCGGTGTCAGCGCCAATAAGCAAATGGCGGTGAGCGCCGGGACGTTGTCTCTGACGCAAGAACGCCTTGCCAAGAAAGCCCGTGATTATGGCAAAGGCGAAGAAGCTGAAATCGTTTTCGATGCCGAAGACCGTGCAGTGGCCGAAGAAGAAGATGTCAAACAGCGCAAAGGCACCAACCGATAACACCTTGATGTGTGAGTGAGCTTCCCCGCAGGCTCGGGACGTGACGCGGGTGAGAGGAAGGCGCAGGGATGTTTCTCTGCGCCTTCTACTATTTACGGTTTCAACTTCAACTTTTGGTCATCTCTTCAGTTGTAATCTTGCCTAGATACGGGACTTGGCGCAGCTTGGTCCCTGAAATCAGGGGATACTGCGCAGGTCTGAAGAGACCGAGCGTGGGATCTTCTCATTGAGAAATGGACCGAGAAGTTTGCGGAGAGCTGAGATGAGAAATGTGCGCGCCTCAAAAATGCGAAGCGTTGCCAGTGTTGTGGCTGTGTTGTTTGCCGCTGGTATGGTCGCGGCCTGTGGCGGCGGAGGTGGCGGTGGATCAACCATGTCGCCCCCGCCACCGCCTCCGCCGCCGCCGCCGCCGCCACCCCCTCCGCCGCCGCCCCCGCCTCCGCCGCCCCCCCCGCCACCGAGTACGGTGACGATTTCGGGTCAGGTAACGTTTGACAAAGTGCCACACACAACCGGCGCTGGCGTCGGATCAGCGATCGTGGGCACGTCTCTCAATTATAACGCGATCACGCAGGATCCGGCGCGCGGCGTCGTTGTGCAGGCTGTAAATGGCACGGGCACGGTCCTCGACACCGATGTGACGGATGCCAGCGGGAATTATTCTGTCGACGTCGATTCCTCGACAGATGTCCGCATTCAGGTGCGTAGCGAAATGCAGCAAACCACTGGTGCAACCTGGGATATTCAGGTTCTCGACAATACCAGTGGCGATGCGATCTATGTCCTGGCTGGCAGTCTGACGGATTCCGGAACCGCGAATTCCGTCCGCAATCTCAATGCCGATTCAGGATGGGGCGGAACGAGTTATACGGGCACGCGCGCCGCGGCGCCCTTTTCCATCCTTGATGCGCTCTATGAGACCGTCACGGATATTGCCGCCGTCGATGCGAATGTCGTTTTCCCGGAGCTGGATGTGCTGTGGAGCGTCAACAATGTGCCGACCAGCGGTACTGTTGCGAATGGCGAAATCGGCACCTCATCTTATACACGAAGCGCCGGCGGAACGCCGACCATTCGAATTCTTGGCGCCGAGAACAATGACACCGATGAGTATGATATCTCGGTCATCGTTCATGAATTTGGGCACTATTTCGAAGACCAGCTGTCGCGCTCTGATTCGCCGGGCGGCTCTCACAGCTTGAGCAACCGTCTCGATCCGCGACTGGCGTTCGGGGAAGGCTGGGGCAATGCCTTTGCCGGCATGATTCTGGGCGATCCGGTCTATCGCGATGTCGGTGGGTCTCAACAAAGCTCAGGATTTGCCTTTAGCGTCGAAGCTGATTTGACGGATCTGCCCTCTGGCACACCGCGCGAAGGCGGCTGGTTCAATGAGGCCTCCGTTCAGCAGCTGCTTTATGATATTTTTGACAGCACCAATGATGGCTCGGACACGATTTCGGGTGGATTGGCGCCGCTCTATAACGCGTTCACCGACCCGAATTATGTCAACAATGTCGACTTCACTACGATCTTCGCGTTTGCTGATCGGGTGCGGTCTGAAGCCACTGTCGACGGCACTGTGCTCGATGCCATGCTGGCGGCAGAAGACATTAACGGCACCGGACCGCAGGGGGATGGCGAAACCAATGATGGCGGGATTGCCGATACGCTGCCGGTCTACAATGTCGTGACCCAGGGCGGACCAGCCGTGACCGTGTGTTCAACCGCGGCAAATGGCGAAACCAATAAGCATGGCGTGCGTGAGTTTATCAGTGTCACGCTGGCCTCCACGGGGCCTGTGACCATGACCGCGACGGAAGTGTCGGGACCGGCCACAACCACCGATCCGGATTTCCGGATCTGGGAGCGGGGGCTGCTCTTCACCACAGATTCTCGTGGCCAGGATCGCCGGGCGCAATCCGGTCTGGACGGCACTGAAACCTGGACCGGAACGCTCGATGCCGGCACTTATGCCATCGATATTTATGATTGTAACAATGCCGGATGCGGCGCTGCGGCTGCGGCTCCGAGCTGTTTCAGCTTTGACGTCAACTAGGCCGAAAGGGAGCTTGATATGAAACCCACACCACGGATTTTTTCCCTGACCGCACTCGCCGCCATTCTGGCGGCCTGCGCCGCACCCGCCTCGACAGATGGCGCCGCTGAAGCCAACGCGGCGACACCGTCCGTTGCTTCGAAACCGGTCGCCAAACTCGGCCCGGCCATTTCGACCATCAAACCGGGAGCTTCGGTGAGTTTTTCACATGAAACCTCAGGCCCGGTCGACGTCGACGGCAATGGCTATGTCACGATTACGGTCAATGAAGGCTATCCGGGCGGAACGCTCGAGCTGGTTGCCTCCGCGAATGGCGGCCTGGAAGTGGTTGGACCTGGCGCCATCCAAACCGTCAGCATGGCGAATGGCACAACCCATTCCTGGCGCGTGGATTATCGCGGCCTGAGCGATGGCGTGCATTATCTGAACATTGCCGCCACCGCGAATGTGTCTTCGGATGTCGGTGAAATGCGTGGCTATGCTGTGCGTGTGGAAGTCGGCGACTGGAAGCCGGTCGAAGCCGCGCGTGAAGCCGCGAAATCCATGCAGGAACAGGCGAGCGGCGAAATGGCCGTGATCATGGAAGCGGAAGAAACGATCGAATAGATCGACTCTTCGTCCAGGCGGGCTCAGACAATATAGTCAGGACTGACGCGTTTGTCCGGGGCACCGCGATAGACGAAGAAGGAATAGATCGCGCTGACCAGCGCGGTGCTGACCGCCGAGCCCGTGACCACAGCGACAAGCGCAATGCCATCGACGACAAACGCGCTGATCAGGCAGATGAACCCCACGCCGAAGAATAGCCGTCCGGCCAGCCGGTGGGTCTTTTCCCAAGTAAACTCGCTCGACAATGTCCATGGCGTGCGAATGCCGAGAAACCAGTTCTGGCGTGTTTTCGGCAAGTAATTGCCAAGCACAATGAACAGGATCCCGGTGCCGGCAATGACAACGCGGACAAACTCGTTTGACTGCATCTGATCGCCTGCGGATTGTAGCATCATATATGCAATGCCGCCATGAATGCAGAGGAACAGGATCATGGTCGAGATCCAAACCGCATTATAGGCTTTACGGCTCTTGATCAGATTGTCCCGCATGGGCTCAATTTGGGGCAGGACGCAAAAGACCAGCGCGCCAAACAGCGACATCCCGGGCAGCAACCATAAGAGCATCAGGGCTTCCGTCTTGTCGGAAAACCGATCCGGTGCGCCGCTCGCATCCCAGTGCACAGGGATATTGTCGGCTGGCAATTGTGGGCCAGCCCAAAGCGAAATGCCGGCCATCAAAACCAGAACAATTGCGGATACGATTAAACCTGTGCGGATCATTCGGCGGCCTCCTTCAGCTCATCATCGCCATTGTCGCGCCCGATCATGCCGAGAAGCGCGGTGACGGCGTCTTCAACGACGCTTGTATTTGTCCGGTAAATGATCGATGTGCCCTGGCGCTCGGCCGTGATCAGATCAGCGTCCTTGAGCACGTTGAGGTGCCGGGTCACGGTTGGCCAGGCCGCATCAAACGCCTCGGCCAGCTCGCCAGAACTCTTCGGACCTTGCCGCAGCAGCGCCATGACCTGACGTCGTACCGGATGCCCGAGCGCTTTGAACACTTCATTTGCCATTTTCATTAATTAGCATTTTTGATAATTATGAGTCAAGCTAATTGTTTGTTTTGCTAAATAATGGCCGCACAGGCCCGGTGTCCACAGGCCATAGCCAAATCGCGCGGTCCCGTGTATGGCGCGCGCAAGATACAAAAGCTGCCCACAGCCCTCCCCAGGACCTGACGATATGACTGAGCCGACTTCTTTGCGAAATATCGCGATTATTGCCCACGTAGACCATGGCAAGACGACCCTGGTCGACTGCCTGTTGAAACAGTCCGGCACGTTCCGTGAGAATGAAGCCACGACCGAACGGATGATGGATTCCAATGATCTCGAAAAAGAGCGCGGAATCACCATTCTGGCCAAGACGACCAGCGTTGTCTGGGGTGACACGCGGATCAATATTGTCGACACGCCGGGACACGCCGACTTTGGCGGCGAGGTCGAACGCATCCTGTCTATGGTGGATGGCGCAATCGTCCTGGTTGATGCCGCTGAAGGGCCGATGCCGCAAACCAAGTTTGTCGTTTCGAAAGCGCTCAAGATCGGCCTGCGCCCGATTGTGGCGGTCAACAAGATCGACAAGCCCGAACGCCGTCCGGACGAAGTGATTGACGAAGTTTTTGACCTGTTCGATGCGCTCGGCGCCGATGATGATCAGCTCGATTTTCCGATCCTTTATGGGTCGGCCAAGAATGGCTGGATGTCGACGCAATACGAAGAAGAGCGCACGGACATGGACGAGTTGTTCGATCTCGTCGTGAAGCACGTCCCAGAGCCGAACGTCGAAGAGGGCCCGTTCCGGATGCTGGCAACGACGATTGGCGCGGACAATTTCCTCGGGCGCATTCTGACCGGACGGGTGACCTCCGGCAGCGTGAAGCCGAACCAGACCGTGAAAGTCCTCGCCCGTGACGGGTCGCTGGTTGAAAGCGGCCGCGTGTCCAAGGTTCTGGCCTTTCGCGGTCTGCAACGCGAACCGATCGATGTCGGTGAAGCCGGCGATATTGTCTCTATTTCGGGTCTGCAAAAGGCCAATGTGGCGGACACATTTGTCGATCCCAGCGTTGACACGCCGATCGCTGCGCAACCGATCGATCCACCAACCCTGTCCATGACATTCCGCGTCAATGACAGTCCGCTGGCCGGCACGGAAGGCGATAAAGTGACCAGCCGCGTGATCTGGGATCGGTTGCAAAAAGAAGCCGAAGGCAATGTTGCGTTGAAGGTTGAACGCGCGACTGAAGCCGAAGCCTTTATCGTTTCCGGCCGCGGCGAATTGCAACTCGCGGTTCTGATCGAAACCATGCGCCGCGAAGGCTATGAGCTTGGCGTGTCGCGCCCGCAAGTGGTCTATAAGGAAGGCGAGGGCGGCGAGCGCCTGGAGCCGATCGAAGAAGTCGTCATCGATGTCGATGATGAATTTTCCGGCGCTGTGGTGCAGAAACTGTCAGAGCGCAAAGCCGAGATGATCGAGATGAAGCAATCCGGTGTCGGTCGCACGCGGATGGTGTTTCATGCGCCGACCCGCGGCCTGATCGGCTATCAGGGCGAGCTGATGACTGATACGCGCGGCACCGCGATCATGAACCGCGTCTTTCTCGAATACGCGCCCTATAAGGGCAAGATTCAAGGCCGTCGGACCGGCACCCTGATCGCCATGGACAAAGGCGAAGCCGTCGCTTTCGCACTATGGAATCTCGAAGATCGCGGGCCGATGATGATCCATCCCGGCGACAAGGTCTATCAGGGCATGATTATTGGCGAACATACGCGCGACAATGATCTGGAAGTGAATGTGCTGAAAGGCAAGAAACTGTCTAACGTTCGCGCTTCGGGCACGGACGAGGCTGTGCGCCTGACACCGCCGCTGCAAATGACCCTGGAACGCTCGCTGGCCTATATCGCCGATGATGAGCTGGTCGAAGTGACGCCCGAGAGCATTCGCTTGCGCAAGGTCCACCTCGACCCGCACGAACGCAAACGCGCCGCCAAAGCCGCCAACGCCTAAGACGCTCAGAAAACAGACCTTCGCGTCATCTGAGAGGCAATGCGCGCGGGCGTAAGGCTTTGCATTTTAACTCGTTTGTTCCATGATCCTCGCAGCAGGGATGGGGGTGAGTATGCTTTTGCGGCGCATCACAAAACACGTCAAAGACCAGAACTGGTTCGCGGTTGGGATTGATTTCGTCATCGTCGTGATCGGTGTCTTTATCGGTCTGCAGGTTGCGAACTGGAATGACGCCCGTAGCGATCGACAATTGGGGCAAGAATACGCGCAGCGCCTCATTGCAGACCTTGAACAGGATTTGGCGGCGACGCGCTCACTGAAAAACTATTATGCCCAGGTGTTGGAGAGTGTTGAGGATGCGGATCGCCTTCTCGCAAAGCCTGACTCGGACAGTAAGGCATTGGTTGTCGCCGCATACAGGGCAAGCGAGTATAATGATAATCCTCCGAACACAGCGACCTGGGACGAAATTGTCTCCTCAGGACACTTAAAACTTCTGCCGACGGATGCCGTCAAAAATGGTCTCGGCAGTTACTACAAATTCCGCAAACGCGTGGCAGACTCTGAGGAAATTAGGTCTTCGGAGTATCGCAAGACGGTACGCGCTCTCATTCCCTTATCTGTGCAATTAGCGATCAGAAATGGATGCAGCGACACTTACAACGAGCTGAATGTCGCAAGTGGGTTTGTGTCTGATTGTCAAATTGACGTGGAAGATGCGCTGCTAACGGATGTGGCCGAAAACCTGCGCGCGTCTGATGCCGTGAAAGAAACTTTACGTCATCAGTATTCGCTGGTTGCCTTTTTGCAAATCAACAATGATGGCGATATCGCAGGTGCCGAAAACGCGCTCGCCTTGCTGACGCAGATCGCGTCGTAATCTTCCACTGCATCGACACCATATGCATCACGTCTCAGCCTCCCAAACTCGCCCCACATGAGACGCTCGCCAATGTCTGCGCCAGGCCCAGACCGGATGCCCGCCGGGTGGGTGAAACGGGGTGTCCGGCGCTGACTGGCCCGTTAGCGGCGCCGCGAATTTGAACACCGATCTTGGCAACACACCTGTTCTCGGCTTTGTTTGGTTGGAAGATCAGAGTCAGGAGCGGTGGAATGGCACAGGAAAACAAGACCCGACCGACGCAAGTCAATGTCGAATCCTTTCTGGGGACTGTTGAAAACAAAACCCGATTGCAAGATGCGCGAACGATGATTGAAATAATGCATCGGGTCACCGGCGAGCCCGCTGTGATGTGGGGCCCGTCAATCATTGGATTTGGCACGTCTCATTACAAATATGACTCCGGTCGCGAAGGCGACGTTCCGCTGGTTGGCTTTTCGCCCAGGAAGGCAAATCTGGTGCTCTATCTTGGCAAGAGTTTTGACGGATATGACACTCTGATTGCCCAGCTCGGAAAACACAAAACGGGCGCCTCATGCCTGTACATCAACAAGCTCGCGGACGTGGACTTGCAGGTCCTGGAAACGATGGTTGATCGTTCGGCAGCGCATGAGCGGGCGGCCGACCCGTCTTGAATTCTGGAAAAAGAAATGCCGCCAAGCGAATGTCCGCTTACGGCGTCGGAGGGGACGTCATCTTAAGTTGTCATCCCGGAAAGTGCGCAGCACTTATCCGGGACCTAGCTCTTCTGGGTCCCGGCTCTCCGCTTCGCTGCGGCCGGGGTGACAAGCAATAATTCACGCACTGCTTATGTCCCCTCCTGACCCTAAACCAACCCCCTTACTCCCCCACTCAATCCGACCGAGTTTCAGCGCCTCTACCTTTCATCGCATGTCTGACCCCAACCGTCCTGCCTTGCAGCGGGCCTGGCCGATCATCTGCGACCTGATCGCCTTGCTGCAAATCTATGTCCCGCGTCTGACGCCGGAC
>JBCCGB010000017.1:0-62716 GCA_039029475.1 Pseudomonadota bacterium
GTCCTCGTTTGATCCTGATGTAGGGGACTCGGTGACTTACACGGTCTCTGATGATCGGTTCGAAGTGGTCGATGGCGTGGTGCAACTCGTCGATGGCGTCAGCCTGGATCATGAAGAAGTTGCCTCCATTGAGCTAACTGTCACCGCCACAGATAGCGGCGGTCTAAGCACCGAAGAAACATTCACGATTGACGTTCTGGACGTCAATGAAGGTCCGAGTGATCTCGCTCTGGACGGTTCGAGCGTTTCAGAAAATGATGCGGGCGCCGTGATCGGTACGTTGTCTTCGTTCGACCCGGACGATGGTGACTCGGTGACCTACACGGTCTCTGACGATCGGTTTGAAGTGGTCGACGGCCAGGTTCGGTTGGTCGATGGTGTTAGCCTCGATCATGAAGACGCCGCCTTCATTGAACTGACCGTGACGGCTACTGATAGTGGTGGCCTCAGCACCGAAGAGACGTTCACGATTGATGTGCTTGATGTGAATGAGGGGCCGAGTGACTTGTCGCTCGACGGCTCTAGTGTTTCAGAAAACGATACAGGTGCGGTGATCGGTACATTGTCCTCGTTTGACCCGGACGATGGTGACTCTGTTACCTACACGGTCTCCGATGACCGCTTCGAAATTGTCGATGGCCAGGTTCGCCTCGTCGACGGCGTCAGCCTCGACCATGAAGAGGCAGGGTCGATCGATCTGACGGTGACGGCGACCGATAGCGGCGGTCTCAGCACGGAAGAGACATTCACGATTGATGTTCTAGACGTGAATGAGGGTCCGAGTGATCTCACCCTCGACAATACGACCGTCGCTGAGAACGATGCGGGCGCCGTAATCGGTACCTTGTCCTCGTTCGACCCGGACGATGGTGACTCGGTGAATTACACCGTGTCGGATGATCGGTTTGAAGTGGTCGACGGGGTCGTTCGCCTCGTCGATGGCGTCAGCCTGGATCATGAAGAAGCTGCCTCCATTGAACTAACTGTCACCGCCACAGATAGTAGTGGCCTCAGCACGGAAGAGACATTCACGATTGATGTTCTAGACGTGAATGAGGGTCCGAGTGATCTCACCCTCGACAATGCGACCCTCGCTGAGAATGACCCAGGCGCTGTTATCGGGACGCTTTCTTCGTTTGATCCTGACGCCGGCGATACAATCACTTACACGGTCTCCGATGACCGTTTCGAAGTGATCGATGGACAGGTCCGATTGGTCGACGGCGTCAGCCTGGATCATGAAGCAGCCGCCTCGATTGATCTGACCGTGACGGCGACCGATCGCGGTGGCCTCAGCACCGATGAGACATTTACGATTGATGTGATCGACGTGAATGAAGGTCCGAGCGATCTCACGCTCGACAATACAACCGTCGCTGAAAACGACCCAGGCGCTGTTGTCGGGACGCTCTCATCATTCGACCCGGATGCAGGTGATACAGTCACGTACACCGTTTCTGATGACCGCTTCGAAGTCGTCGACGGGGTGGTCCGGCTTGCTGATGGCGTCAGCCTGGATCACGAGCAGATCGAGGCGATCGATATCAGCATCACGGCGACCGACGCGGATGGGGCGAGTATCACGGAAGACTTCACCATTTCAGTGGCGGATGTGAATGAGGCACCCTTCGATCTGACCCTGAATCGGGAAACAGGGATCGCGGAGGCGGATTTCTCCGCCAATGATGGCCATACAGGGGACAGTGTCGAGCGCCTGGGCCTAGAGACGGATGGCATTGTTTTCACCATGTCATTCACCACGTCAGGTGATGTCAGCACGACGCAAACACTGTTCGAAACCGGCGGCAGTGTTTACGGCACCAATGTCGTGATCGAGGATGGCATGCTGCTCATCTATGCCGGTGAAGGTAATGATGTTGAGCTCAGCATCCCGATCGACGGCGACACAAATTACAGTTTCGCCCTCGAGCTCGACACGACGAATAACACGATCCGGGTGCTGCTGTCGGACGAGCTGCCACTTGATCAGATGACTGCTGAAAACAGTCTCGTTGCGACGCTGACAGATTGGACCGACCGCGATTATACGGGGAGCAATCAGATGGGTGTCGGCCGCGTCGGCGGCGGGTCGTCGCAAGGTCGAATTGGCGGCGAGTTCCTCGGTGAGATTGACGAGCCGGGCCTGCAGGTCTTTTCTGACTCGGCCCTGGAAGATGTGTTCACCGAAATTGGAATTGCCGAGAATACGGAAGGGGCCGTTGTCGGCACGCTCACAGTGTCCGATCCGGATGCTGGCGATACGATCACCTATACGGTTTCTGATGACCGTTTCGAAATCGTAGATGGCGTTTTACAGCTCGCCCAAGGTGTCACGCTGGATTACGAGCAGGCCAGTACGATAGACGTCACCGTCACCGCCACCGATAGCGGAGGCTTGACGACGAACGAAACTTTCACCGTCAATGTGATCGATCTGAATGAAGCGCCGACGGATCTCCAGGCCGAAAACACCACGGTCGACGAGAACACAGCCGAAGGGATTATCGGAACGATTGCCGTCTCCGATCCAGATGCCGGGGACACGCACACATTCCGTCTGGTTGATGGCGATGATGGCCCGTTCGCCGTCGATCCGGAGACCGGCGAAATCAGCATTGTGACGCCGGGCATGCCCGATGATAGCGTTTTGCGCATAGATGCGTCAGACGTGGACAGTCTCACACTCGACACTGGCGTCAGCGCCATTCAGGATCTCTCTGAACAAGGCAATACGATCCGCCAGACGGATGCGGATGAGCGTCCGGATCTGACCAATGATGGCCCGTTCGGTGGCCCGGGTCTGCAATTTGACGGGGTCAATGACCGCCTCGACATTTCCGATGATCGCTCACTGAACCTGTCGAGCCAGTCAGAACGCTCCTTCGCCTTGACCATCCGGACCGGTGAGGATGTCGACAGCCGCCAGGTGATTTTTGAAGAGGGTGGAACCGTCAACGGGTTCAATTTCTACATTGATGATGGCCAGCTCTACATGGGCGCCTGGAGCGACAGCAATGGCTGGAGCTTCGAGGCCATAACGATCGATATCGAGCCCGGCGAATCCTATAGCATTGTCACAGTCTTTGATGGCGCCAGCAACACCTACACGGCTTATGTGAATGGCGAGCAGGTTGGCGCTGTCGAGGTCGGCGATGCAATGAGCGCGCATAGCGGCAATATCGGGCTTGGCGGCATCGCGCAGCACACGGTCTTTCATGACGGTGCGAGCTCGGCCAATGATGGGTTCTATTTTGAGGGCAGCATCGGCGAATTCGCGATGTACAATGACGCCCTGTCCAATTCTGAGGCCGCAGGCATTGATATGGACTTTCGCGGCATCGAGCCGGTGATCGATTTCGAGACCCGCGATTCCTATGACTTGACGGTTGAAGTTACAGATGCGGCTGGCGAGACGTATCAGGATGTCATCACCATCAACGTCAATGACTTGAATGAACGCCCGAGCGAATTGGCTCTCGACGGTTCGAGCGCTTCAGAAAATGATGCAGGCGCGGTTGTCGGCACGCTGTCCTCGTTTGATCCTGATGTAGGGGACTCGGTGACTTACACGGTCTCTGATGATCGGTTCGAAGTGGTCGATGGCGTGGTGCAACTCGTCGATGGCGTCAGCCTGGATCATGAAGAAGCTGCCTCCATTGAACTAACTGTCACCGCCACAGATAGCGGCGGTCTCAGCACCGAAGAAACATTCACGATTGACGTTCTGGACGTCAATGAAGGTCCGAGTGATCTCACCCTCGACAATCCGACCGTCGCTGAGAATGACTCCGGCGCTGTTATCGGGACGCTTTCTTCGTTTGATCCTGACGCCGGTGATACAATCACATACACGGTCTCGGACGATCGGTTTGAAGTGGTCGACGGGGTCGTTCGCCTCGTGGATGGTGTCAGCCTTGATCATGAAGCAGCCGCCTCGATTGATCTGACCGTGACGGCTACGGATAGTGGTGGCCTCAGCACCGAGGAAACGTTCACGATTGACGTTCTGGACGTCAATGAGGGGCCGAGTGATCTCGCTTTGGACGGTTCGAGCGTTTCGGAGAACGATGCGGGCGCCGTGGTCGGTACCTTGTCCTCGTTCGACCCTGACGATGGTGACTCGGTGACCTACATGGTCTCTGATGACCGGTTCGAAGTGGTCGATGGTCAGGTTCGCCTCGTCGATGGCGTCAGCCTGGATCATGAAGACGCCGCCTCTATTGAACTGACTGTGACGGCTACGGATAGCGGCGGACTCAGCACAGAAGAGACGTTCGCGATTGATGTGATCGACGTGAATGAAGGTCCGAGTGATTTGTCACTCGACGGCTCTACAGTTTCAGAAAACGATGCGGGCGCTGTTATCGGTACCTTGTCCTCGTTCGACCCGGACGATGGTGACTCAGTGACCTACACGGTCTCCGATGACCGTTTCGAGGTGATCGATGGACAGGTCCGATTGGTCGATGGTGTCAGTCTCGATCACGAAGAAGCCGCCTCGATTGGATTGACCATCACCGCCACAGACAGCAACGGTTTGAGCACCGAAGACGCGCTCACGATCGATGTCCTCGACGTCAATGAAGGTCCGGGCGATCTCACGCTCGACAATACGTCCGTTGCAGAAAACGACGCCGGCGCGGTGGTCGGCACGCTCTCATCATTCGATCCCGATGCAGGCGACACGATCCTTTATACCGTCTCTGATGACCGTTTCGAAGTGGTCGATGGACAGGTTCGATTGGTCGATGGCGTCAGCCTCGATCATGAAGAAGCAGCTTCGATTGAATTGACGATCACTGCCACAGATAGCGGCGGTCTCAGCACGGAAGAGACCTTCACGATTGATGTGACGGATATCAACGAAGCCCCGAGCGACATTGTGCTGACGCCGTATGCGGGGGCGTTGAGTTTGAATCAGGATGGCGGTCATGATGACAATGCCATCGCTGCGAATATGACCGACTTCCCAACCGATGCGATTACCGTTGAAATTACATTCACCGCAGATGGGATGCCCGCGGGCAGCGGCGCGCCGCTCTTCTCCTATAGCGCTGGCGGGAATTGGGGGAATGACGTTCTGTTATGGGCGGAAAGCTCAACCGGCAGACTCAGCGTGTTCCTGGATGGCCAGAAATTCCAAACCGATATCGCAAACGCTGATTTGTTTGACGGCGACGAACATACCGTCTCCTTCACCTGGGATCAGGACACGGGTGAACTCATCGTCTATGTCGATGGCGAAGCCGAATATTCGCAATTCGTGAACGTCTCTGAACTGCCGTCTGATGGCACAGTCGTGCTCGGTCAGGAGCAGGACCGGGAAGGCGGTGGCTATGATGAAAACCAGATCTTCGAGGGTGAAATCTCGGACGTGCGGATCTATGATGAAGCTCTTTCCGACGACGCGATTGCTGGCAATGCATCGGGGCAAATTTCCGCCGATGGCTTGGTCACGCATTGGCAAATGGAGGGGGCTGAAAATGGTGTGATCCAGGATCAGGTCGGAGACAATGACCTCATCCTGGAAAATGATGCGCGCATCACCAACACCGCGGATGCGGGGTCGCCATCTGTCGCTGAGAATGTCGAAGGAGCGATCATTGGATTGGTGTCGTCTATGGATCCGGATGCCGGCGACACGGTTTCCTACACGGTTTCAGATGACCGGTTCGAAGTGGTCGATGGCGTGTTGCGTCTCGCTGACGGGGTCAGCCTTGATCATGAGCAGGCCGCGAGCATCGAGCTGACGGTCACGGCGACCGATGGTGCTGACCTGTCGTCCAGCGAAACATTTACCATCGCGGTGCTGGATCAGAATGAAGCGCCAATCGATCTGACCATCACGGCTGCCTCGGACAATCTGGTGACCGGTGGAAGCTTTGAAGAGCAGGATGTCAGGACGGGTGGCTGGCGAGGATTCGGCAGCGATACAAGCGGCAATTGGGACTCGGCCAATGGCATCGAGGTCTGGGACAATCTTGGCGGCGTTGCGGCGTCCGAGGGCAATCAGTTTCTCGAGCTCGATTATACCCATGCCGCGGACGCGATATCGCAAACCGTCAGCACTGAGGCCGGGCAAACTTACATTCTGTCATTCGACATGCGTGCGCGTGGATCCAGCACGACGGACATGATCGAAGTCTATTGGAATGGCGAGCTCGTCGGCAGTGTCGACCCGGCATCGACGCGCTGGGAAGAGGTTAGTTTTGAAGTCACCGGCACGGGAATGGGCGACGTTCTGGAATTCCGAGAAGCCGATGGCGAGAGTGACAGTCTTGGCGCTCATTTGGACAATATCGCTTTGGTTGAAGTGCCAATGACGCTGGTTGAAAACGATGCCGGCGCAGTGGTTGGAACTGTGTCTGTCTACGACCCGGAT
Organism: Pseudomonadota bacterium; assembly: GCA_039029475.1. Classification (GTDB taxonomy): domain Bacteria; phylum Pseudomonadota; class Alphaproteobacteria; order Caulobacterales; family Hyphomonadaceae; genus Henriciella. Next base: position 6,383 of record JBCCGB010000017.1, read on the forward strand.
GCCGGCGACCAAGTGATCTATACGGTGTCGGATGACCGGTTTGAGATTGTTGATGGTGTTTTGCAGTTAAAGGCAGGTGTGAGCCTGGACTATGAAGCCGAGGCCGCTGTCGAACTGACGGTCACAGCAACGGATGAAGCAGGATTGGAAACGTCCGAAACGATCACGATCGATGTTCTCGATCTGGCAGAAGATGTCGCGCTGGCCGATGGCGGCGACACTTATGTTGAAAGCGGCAAGACCGAGAGCTCTGTAACTGGCGGCGATGGCGATGATGTCATCACCGGTGGCCCAGGCGATGATGTTTTGCGCGGCGGCGACGGAAATGATCTGTTTATCTATGCTGAGAATGGCGGCTCGGACACAATCGATGGCGGCGCAGGTTGGACAGATACGCTCGACCTGACTGCCGCATTGGGCGAAGATGCTGTCTATGGTGAAGATTGGACCATCACCGTCACGGATGGTGAAATCGTCAGCGAAGATGCCGTGTCCATCGAACTGTCCGAAGATGCATCCGGATACATCACGCTGGGCAATGGCGAGACGATTGAGTTCGCTAACCTGGAACAGGTTGGTTTCTAGACGTCCGCAAGCGGTGAGGTTTGTTTACGCGCCAGGCGCCAATCGATCGACCAGCGCCAGCAAACCATAACGCGCGCGGCGATAGTCAAACTCGGCCTGTGATAAGGTGATGCGGGCGAAGACCAGATCGCGTTGTCCATCCAGGACATCCTGAATGCCGGTGCGGCCGGCGCTATATTCTGCCTGTTGGCCCTCAACCACGATCTCACTGGCGTTCACCGCCGCTTCAGCAGCCGCAATCGCAGCCAAAGCCGATTGCAGTGTGTTCCAGTTTGCTGTGATCGCTTCTTCAACGGCAAGGCGTGCATCGCGGCGCGCGGCGTTCTCGCGCGCCAGTCGGGCGCGTGCCGTCTTCAATCCGGAATAGTTCTGTCCCTGCTGAAAAATTGGCACGCGCAGCCGGGCGACCAGCTGGAATTCATTCGCTTCCTGCCGCACGCCTGGAGTCGCGGCTGACGCATCAAGATCATAGGCATTATACTGCCCATCGACTGACAGTTTTGGCGCCAGTCTTCCGCGCGCGGAGCGTCGTCCATGACGCGCTGCGGCGACCAGATCATCACGCGCCAACAGTCCCGGATTGGTCTTCAGCGCCTGCGCGATGGCGTCGGCGGCGCTGATCATCTCATCATCAATGCGCTGCATGTCTGGTACCAGTACGGCGTTCGGAATCTCGCCGGTTTGGCGCAGATAAGTGGCTTCGGAAACCGCAAGACTGGCTTGTGCGCGGACCAGTTCAGCGCGCTCTTGTTCCATCCGCGAACGCGCTTGCGAGACGGCGATCAGACTTTCCGCGCCCGCTTCCCGGCGCCGGTCCGTGATGTTCACTTGCTGCAAGAGGAGGTCGAGGCTTTTCGTTCGGTGACCAACAATTTCGCGATCCAGGACCAGCGCTGCGTGCGCAATGGCGGCGGCCTGCGCCACAAGCTGGCGGTTTTCCTGTTCGAGCAAACGTTGCGCCTGGGTCGAGGCACGGGCATCCTTCAGACCATAATAAGCCGAACCGCCCTGGAAGACCGGTTGTGAGAATTCCAGAGAATAGGTCATGCCGTCTTCTGCGCGCAGACGTTCGAGTTCGTCGCTCCGCCAGCGCTCTTCGCCCGCGGTGATCGAAGCCGAAACCGAGGGCAACAATTGTCCCAGTGCGTCAAACTGATTGGCCTGCGCGGTTTGGGTGTCGGCTTCGCCGATTTCGATTTGCGGACTGTATCGTAGCGCGGCCTGGATGGCATCATCCACGGTCTGCGCCGACCCAGCTGCCACGGCGCTAACGGCCAGGCAAAATGCACCAAATATCCTACAGGTAAACATCGGTTTCGTATGCGCGCCTTTGGTTAATTAACTATTTCTGGTTGTATTCTGAGTGTGTCGTTTTTGCCCAAGCGTGAGGCAATATCCTACCAAGCTGTAAATGCCAGAACAGCAATCTCGCCGCGCATTTTAGTCCGACCTCTACCAAAACATGCATATATATCAGGGCTGAAGCGCCAGTTGTTTGAAACTGTTCGGTTCTTTGTTTGAACGTCGGGGGACTTTATTTTGAAGACGGAAACAGAGCAAAGCACGGCCTCGGCTGTTTTGAATGTCATGCGCGCTATATTGGGATTGCGGGCATCGATGTCTGCCCCGGAACAGCGGCGTGTCTTATTCCTGTACATGTTTGGGCTGATCGCACTGATCTATGTTCCGTTTGTGGTGCCATTTGAAGATTGGCAAGTTTCGTCGCTGGCTGAGCTTGACGGGCGCACGGCGTTCCTGGCGGGCACGGTCACCTTCCTGATCGCCTTACGGGCGTTCAAAGCCGGGACAATGATTGGCAGCGCGATCTGTTTGTGGTTCTGCTTCTGGCTCAGCCACCATCCCGTGATTGCCGGCGACCCGCAATATCTGCCTTTGCTGACCCTGATCTGTGTGCCTCTGGTTATGGGCATGGTGTCAGGCGCGATCGCCTGCGTTCTCGGCACCATTTCGGTCCTGGCAATCTACACGGCTGTCGCTGTGGCCTCAAAAAACCTGTCCACCGTTGCCGTCAGCCATGACCTTTCCATGCTCGCTTATGCCGGGGTTTGTACGATCATTGTCAGCCTGGTCTATGTTTATTTCAATAATTCCAGCGAGCTCCAGACAGGGTCTCTGCAGCAGGATAAAGACAGAATCCAGAAAGAAGCGCTGACCGATCCTCTCACTGGCTGTGCCAATCGCCGCGCGTTTCTGATTGAGATGGACCGGTTGCAGACGCAATCGTCTGAGGCGCAAGCCGCGGTGGTGATCGTCGATTTGGATCGCTTCAAGCAAATCAATGATACGTTCGGACACAAGGCCGGCGACCAGGTCCTGACTGTGTTTGCGGATCGACTGAACACGATTGTCGGGACCGAAGGACGGGTCTTCCGGATGGGCGGCGACGAGTTTGCGATTATCCGCGAGGGTCCTGTTTCAGACTCGAGCCTGCGCGTGTTTGGCGAACAGATTGTCAGCGCAACAGAAGTGCCGGTGTCGAGCGAGGAAGGTAACCTGGAATTTGAAGCGTCGATCGGAATCGCCATTTCGCAAGACGGAAATGATTCAATTGATACGCTGTATCAGCAAGCAGACACCGCGATGTTTGCGGCCAAGGAGATGCCCGGCGCGACGTTCCTGATTTTCGACTCCATGCTGGATGGCGCTGCGACCCGCCGGTTTGAGGTCGAGCAATGTCTGAAATGCGCGATTGATCAGGGGTCGATCAAAATTGCCATGCAGCCGCAGGTGAATCTGCGCAATGGATCCATCCTGGGTTATGAGGCTTTGTCACGATGGGAAGATCCGCTGCTCGGCAAAGTATCGCCCAGCGAGTTCGTGCCGATCGCTGAAAACAGTTCGCTCGTCGAGGTCCTGGACCGAAATGTGATCGCCAATGCCTTGCGCGACGCACGATATTTGCTGTCTGGGCGACAAACCATCTCGATCAATGTCTCGGCGCGCTCGCTGAATTCGAAAGACTTTGGTGCTTTTGTTCTGCAGCAAATCAGCAGAAACAAGCTGACCCCGGCGCAAGTGGAGCTCGAAATCACTGAAACCGCGCTGATCGAGAATTGGGAGAAATCGAAACGCACCGTCGTTCGATTGCGGGAAAATGGCGTCAGCATCGCGATCGATGATTTCGGGGTTGGCTATTCGTCGCTGTCTTATCTCACCGAGTTCCCGATTCAGAAAATCAAGTTCGACCGGTCTTTCGTGCAACGCGTCGATGATCCTTCGACAAAACTGGTCATGGAATCGATTGTCGATCTCGCCCAGAAAATGAAAGTCTCGCTGGTCGCTGAAGGAATTGAGACCAAGGTGCAGTTGAATCAACTGCGAGAGCTTGGCTGTCTGGTCGGGCAAGGATATCTCCTCGGTCGACCGAGCCTGCGCGAAGAAATTGCCCAGACCCAACGCTTGAAACAGCTCGCGGCATAATCCCGTTCGAATTGTAAAGGCGCCGCCGGACGCGCGCGGCATTCCGCAATTGTCTGTGACCGTATCAGGCCCTAGCATTCACGCATGGAATTTATCGATGCGCTTTTTCGGTTTTCCGGAATTGGATTTCTGCTTTTGCTGGCGACCATGGTCTGGCGCGATCATCGGCAATGGATTGGCGCGCCTTATCTGATCCTGGCTTGCCTGAGCGTGGCTGCATTGTTCGCCGGCTATACGCTGGACGTGCTAAAGCCGCCGCGGCCGATTTACGAATTCGTGCGCTTTGTCGACATTCCTCATCTGGTTTTTGTCTGGCTGTTCGCGCTGTCTCTGTTCAATCCCAAATTTCAGTTGCGGGCATGGCACGTGCTGGTGGGGGTTCTGTACGCGGCGCCGATTCTGTGGCTGCGCCTTGGCTTGATCTGGGATTTGCCGGATCGGCCGCAATGGTTGATCGCCTATGGCAGTCTGACATCGATCCTGCTGATGGCGCATTTATGCTTTGCAACTTTAAGCGGGCGGGCGGACGATTTGCTTGAACAGCGTCGGGCGTCGCGACTCTATTTTGTCATCGCCATTGCAATTGTTGCTTTTGGGGCCGCCGCTTCGGATCTGCTACCGGTTGAGATTGCTGGCTTTGACAAGCGCACGGTCAAAATCATTTCGATCTGGATTGCCATTGTCTGGGGCACGCTGTGGATGCTGAGTTTCAACAAGCCTGCGATCAGTTTTGGTTTGAAAACCGGATCAGGACGGGTGTGGAAAGACCGCGATGATGCCCTGCAATCAAAACTCCAGACAGCGATGACTGGCGCCCACATGTATCGCGAACAGTCCCTGACCATTCGCGCGCTGGCGTCGCGACTGGGCGTGTCCGAACATCAATTGCGCGCGCTCATTCGCGACCGTCTTGGCTATCCGAATTTCAGTGCGTTCGTGAATGACCATCGGATTGAAGCAGTCAAAGCGGCGTTCGAGAGCGCGGACACGTCGCATCTACCGATTCTGACCATTGCGATGAATAATGGGTTTCGGTCCTTATCGCCCTTCAATCGGGCTTTCCGAGAGAAAGAAGGGATGACTCCAACCGAGTACCGAAAGACGTTAGCTGGAAAATAAAGTCAATGAAATCGGAGGCTTGAAGGAATCCGTCAGACAATTCGACGTTTCCGTCAGGGTTCAACGAGGCCGCACCGGTATTCGCTGTTTATGTCTGCTTCTGATCAATCAGGAGGATCTTACAAATGCATCAGGCAGCGACGCGAACGGAGCAGAGTCGATCCATTTTACTTGGCGCAATTGTCGTCAGTCTGGCCGCTTGCGCCAATGCGCCGTCCAATGCGCAAATGCCGGTTGCCGACCCTGCTGTCGAATTGCGCGACCGCGTCAAGCAGGCTTACGGCGATGCCGCCTTGGCGCAGCTCAAATCCGTCGAAATCAAGATTGACCGACGCCTGGCCTGGCCGGGTCAAGGCCAAACCGCGAACTTCGTGGAATATGTCGTCGACCGTCAATACAAGCATTTGGATTTGACCGCCCAAACCGGCAGTGTCGAGCGCTGGATCCGCCAGAATGGCAACATCTACCACAACCGCTATGTCGTTGACGCTGACGGCGCTGCGTCGCTCGACTATTTTGACATGACGATCCAGCGCAATGCAGAAGCCGGCTACTTTGACTTTTTCAGTACTGATTATCGCAGCAGCGACACGCTGTTGGCGCAATTGATCGGCGTCGGCGACATTCCATTCACGTTTGAGCGTGCTGAAGTCTATCGCGGTGAGCTGTTTGACGTCATCAGTCTCGAAGTGATTCCGGAATCGCAACGCATTGATGTTTACGTGTCGCGGCAGAGCGGGTTGATAAAGCGCGGTTTCATGGATCGAGAGATTGGCGGCGTCAACATCATCTTTGACGGTCATACGCGCACAGACGGTATCGCGCATGCGACGGAAACACGGCTGTATCTCGATGAAACGCTGGTCGAGTATGATCACACCGCGCAATTCACGCCTAATCTCGACGTGACCGACCGGATCGCCATCGAGCCTGGGTTTTCTGCGCCGCCAGAGACCCTGGACGAATCCGAGCCGTCTGTGGATGCGATCTCCGAGGATCTGTTTCACATTGGCCAGGACGGTGCCTTTTCGACCGCGGCGCGTCATCAGGGCAAACTCTACATGACCAATCCATATGACGGGTTTCAAGACCGCTATGCGGCGCTCAGCGCGCATCTGCAAGCCGAGCTACCGCTCAGCCACGTCCTGCTGACCCATCATCATAGCGACCATCTGGACGGGTTGGCGGATGCGGTTGCACTTGGCGCAACGATCGCCGTTACGCCTCAGACCGAGGCCTGGTTGCGGGCAAATTATGAGGGTTTCGACGCGATACAGATCGAGGTCCTGTCGGATGCTGCCCAGATTGGCCCATTCACGGCTCACATGACCTCAACCAGCCACGTTTCTGATGTTGCATTCTACTATCACGCACCGTCTGCGACCCTGTATCAGGACGATCATTACAACAATGTCCGGAGAGATGGAGCAGGGCGCGTTCAGCCTTCTGGCGTGGAGATGTATGAGTTTATTGTCTCCCGCGGCTTAAATGTCAGCACGCTGCTCTCCGGGCATTCGGGCAAAGCCGAGTCATGGTCTGACTTCGCATCGGCGGTCGCCGCCACACCGGCAGAGAATAGTTGCCCGTCAAAGCGGTTGATCTGCGCGGATCAGTGATGTCACTGCGCGCCGCGATGCGGCGTGTGCCTCGCTAGGGTTTCGGGCCGCCTGGCATGATCGGTCGATCGCGCCAGGCGCCCATGCTGCGCACTCTGTCATACATGACCAGCGCGCCTGCGAGACTGACATTGATGCAGAATTTGGTCGGAATTTTCACAATATGATCGCACCGCTCAACCATCGCCTCGGACAGGCTGCCGCGTTCTGGGCCGAGCACATAAGCCGCCATGCGAGGGTGCTTGAATTCGGGCAGTTCGACCGCATCGTCTGTCAGCTCGATGCCGACCAGCTGACAGCCTTTTGGGAACACCATTTCGTCCAGTGAGTCCCAGGCATAATAAGGCAGATTCTTGAACGTCCGGGAGGTGTCGGAAAGATTGGCGATCTTGGTGCGATCGGCCGCCTCGACCGAAAACACGAAACTCGCACCGAACGCGTTCGCAGTGCGCATTAAGGCACCGAGATTCATCGGCTTCGATATGCCTTCAGCGCCAATCGCGAAATAGCCTTTCATCAAATCACTCCCAGTCCGAAACGACCCAATGCGATCAACAGGATCAGTATGACCGGCAAGATCACACTATAGCGCCGCGCCATGCGCAAATGCCCCAGCGGTAGCGGATAATGATCGCGCAAATAGGTCACCGCGTCTGACAACCAGGCTTCGGAGTCAGCTGCGAGCGGGCCACGGTTGGCCGCTGCGATCACCACCGAATTGGCCTTGAGGCGATCTTCCAATTCAGGTTGCCAGGCCTTTAAGGCGCGCCGCAGCACCAATGCCACCATGACGCGCATTTGCACCGCCAGCGCGAATGCAAACCCAACCCCGCCGAAAAGGATCCAGAAAACAACTGTTTTGTCCAAACTGGGTGTCTCCGCTACGTCAGACCTTCACAGCGCCCGTTGCCATGGCTACCAAAGCTTCGTCAACGAATGAGATGAGGAAACCTCAAGATGAAAGCCCTGCTCTCCAAAGCCCCTGGCGGCACAGATACTCTGGTTCTGGAAGATATTGATGGTCCCGTGGCCGCGCCGGGCGAGGTCGTCATCTCGGTCAAGGCGATCGGCGTAAACTTTCCCGACACGCTGATCATTCAGGATCTTTACCAATTCAAGCCAGAGCGCCCGTTCAGCCCAGGCGGCGAAGTGTCCGGTGTGGTCAAGGAAGTCGGCGAAGGCGTGACTCATCTGCAAGTCGGGCAACGCGTGATCGGGTCATGCGGCTGGGGCGGCATGCGCGAAGAAATGGCGCTCGAGGCCGGGCGCTGTATTCCGATTCCAGACAGTGTGCCGTTCGATGAGGCTGCGGCTTTCGTCATGACTTATGGAACGTCCTATTATGCCCTGAAAGATCGCGCTGATCCAAAGCCGGGTGAAAAATTGCTGGTGCTCGGCGCCGCCGGGGGCGTCGGAATTGCTGCGGTCGAACTTGGCAAAGCCATGGGACTGGAAGTGATCGCAGCCTGTTCCTCTCAGGAAAAAGTCGACTTCTGTTTGTCCAAAGGGGCTGACAAGGGGTTGGTCTATGATCGCGGGCCGTTGGATCGTGGCCAGCAAAAAGAATTTTCGAATGCCATCAAGGAAGCCAGTGGCGGCGGCGTCGATATTATCTATGACGGCGTTGGCGGTGACTATGCCGAGCCGGCCGTCCGGGCAATGAATTGGGAAGGGCGATTCCTGGTGATCGGTTTCCCGGCTGGTATTCCGAAATTGCCGCTCAATCTGACGCTGCTCAAATCCTGTGATGTTCGCGGCGTTTTCTGGGGCGCTGCCGTGGCCCGTGACCCGGCTGCCAATCAACGCAATCTCGCGGAAATGTTCGCCATGTATCAGGATGGCAAAATCAAACCGCATGTCTCCGAAACATTCCCACTCGAACGTGGCGGCGAGGCGATTCAATATCTGATTGATCGCAAAGCGCTCGGCAAAGTCGTGGTGACCGTTTAGCGCGCGTTCCGGCGCGCGCGCCAGGGATAGGCGTGGAAGCGCCGCGCGGAAAATCGTGTCGAGAATTTAGGCGCCAGCGGCTCAGGACCTTGGTGAGTTGAACGGCGCTTCAGCGCGGCGTCGCATCAATGGCACTTGCATGCCCTGATCGGGATCAGCGGCGCCGCTTTCGTAGCGATTGACCAGACGATAAGCGAGCCAGAACCCGACTATTCCGAACAATACGCCGCCAATGGATTGTCCGATCAGCACGCCCGGTGCGCCACCGACCGCCGCGCCGATGGCGATAAATGGCACGACGCCAATCGTATTCTTGCCCCAGTTCAGGAAGGTCGAATACAGCGGCCGCCGCAGATTGTTGAACGCCGCATTGGAGACAAACAGGGTGCCATTAAACAGGAATAGGGGCGCGACGACGAGCGCAAACCAGAAGATGATATTTGCGCCTTCTTCGCTGAGTTTGAAACTGCTGGAAATCACACCATGCGTGAGCAATAGGATCAGCCATATGGCAGCCACATAAAGCGTGGTGAATTGCACGGCCTTGATCAGCGTGCCTCGCACACGGCCAAATTGCTTGGCGCCAAAATTCTGTCCGATGATCGGACCAACCGCGCCTGACAAGGCAAAGATGACGCAAAATGCCAGCGGCGTCAGTCGCCCGGCCACTGCCATGGCCGCAACCGCGCTGTCACCGAATTCGGAAATTGCGCGCGTCACAAAGCCATTGCCAAACGGCGTGGCGACATTGGTCAGCATGGCCGGTGCTGCGATGGCAATGATCGGCGCCAGATCGCTTTTGAAGCGGGCCGCATCAATGCGCGCAAACCCGCCATAATGTTTGAAGATCGGATACAGGGCGGTCGCCAGCGTCGCAAACCGTGCGGCGACAGAGGCATAAGCCGCGCCGTCCAGACCGAGGCCAAACCCGAATATCAGAATTGGATCGAGGATCGCATTCACGGCGCCAGCTGTCAGCGTCACCGTCATTGCGCGTCTGGCATCGCCGCGGGCGCGCAGAATGCCGGACGCCATCATGCCGATTGCTGCGATCGGCATGGCGGTCACGACAATCCGGAAATAGCGCACCGCCAGGTCCAAGGTGTCGCCTTTCGCGCCAATCAATCCAATCAGGTCAGGCGCAAATATCCAGCAAAGCGACGCCATCACGATACTCACCATGGCGCCGAACAGCATGACGCTGGAGGCGATCTTGCGCGCTTCCAGAGGCTGATCCTGCCCTAAACGCTGCGCCACCAGAGCGCTGGTCGCAATGGTCAGTCCAATCGAGACCGAGAATGTGAAGAACAGGACGGTTCCAGCGAAGCCGACAGCCGCGGCGAGTTCGGCCTCGCCGAGCATTGAGATGAACAACAAATCCGCGAAATCGACCAGGAAGATCGAGACCAGCCCAATGCTGGCGGATGACGCCATGATGATGATGTGGCGGAGCAAATTTCCTTCCAGAAAGATCGCTTGCTTTTTCGCCATACAGGGTCCCTCGCGCGCCGCATGCCCCAAAGTCAGCCTCGCGCTGCGCCTGAAACCTTGCTTCTATTCAGGCACATATAGGAGGAGACTTGTCCATGAGCCAGATCCAAGGCCATTGCGATCCACAATTTACCCGCGTCAAAGAGGAATTCGAACGTAATTTTACCGAACGCGGCGAAGTCGGGGCATCTGTTTGTCTGTCGGTGAATGGCGAAACCAAAGTCGACCTGTGGGGCGGGGTGGCCAATCCGGAGACCGGCGAAGCCTGGCAGGAAGACACGGTTTCGATTGTCTTTTCGTGCACCAAGGCGGCGACGGCCTTATGCGCTCATATCCTGATTGATCGCGGTTTGCTCGATCCCAGCGCGCTGGTTTCAAAATATTGGCCAGGCTTTGCCAAGAATGGCAAAGAGAACACCACCGTTCAAATGATGCTCAACCATGAAAGCGCGGTCCCGGCCAATCGTGACCCAATTCGCGAAGGCGGCTTTCTCGATTGGGACTATATGATTTCGCGTATGGAGGATGAGCCCGCCTGGTGGGAGCCCGGCACTCGCAATGGCTATCATATGGTCAATTTTGGCTGGACCGTTGGTGAACTTGTGCGCCGGGTCTCGGGCAAATCACTGGGGCAGTTTTTCGCAGATGAAGTGGCCGGCCCGACCGGCGCGGAGTTCTGGATCGGATTGCCGGACGCATTCGAGAAACCAATTGCGCCCATTCTTCTCTATCAGCCGCAGGACGGCGATATTCCTTCGGCCTTCACAATGAAGCTGATTACGGAACCACAATCCCTGCAGGCTTTGTCTTTCCTGAATAATGGCGGGTGGAACATGAATGATCCTGCCGCGCACAAAGCCGAAATCGGCGGCGCAGGCGGGATCTCGAACGCGCGCGGTCAAGTCGCCTGGTATACACCCCTGGCAACCAATAATGGCGCGCTGGTCTCAACCGATCGATTGGCGGCTATGGGACGTGTGACCACCGCAACCGGTATCGACGCGACCTTATTGGCGCCGACACGGTTTGCCTCCGGGTTCATGAAATCCATGGACAATCGGGCCTACCCGCAAGGCGACCAAATGAGCGCAATCATGGGGGAATCCGCGTTCGGACATGTCGGGGCGGGAGGGTCGATCGGCTTTGCTGATCCTGAATGTGGCCTCGCCTTCAGTTATACGATGAACCAAATGGGTGCTGGCATTCTGCTCAATGCACGCGGTCAGAGCGTGATCGACGCCGCGTACACGGCGCTCGGTTACCGCACCAACGCGCCAGGGGCTTGGATGAAATAAACGACGGCGATCGCCCGATCGTGTGTCAGAAAAACTGGCGCTCAGAAAATTCGTCCTGGCCGCTTTGCATCAATCGCCATCGCTGTTCACGCCACAGCGACCTTGATCCTTTGGGAACCGAAATGGTCTGTATCGGCATTTCGAACAAAGAGTTGGGGCTGGCCCCGTAGACACGCCGCACGGATCGATTGAAATTAGCATCTGACGAGAAGCCCCATTTGCGGGCGGCTTGCGTGATTGTGCCACGCGTCATTGGGGATTTGGATATCTGTAATACGGCGCGATAGAGACGGCGATTGCTGATATAATTTCGAACTCCGCCATCGGCCTCGAACATCCGAAACAGGGTCGCACGGGACACGCCAAAACGGGTCAGGATGGTTTTGAGGGCATACTGATGATCGGTCAGATTCTGTTCGATATCGATGCATATGGCTTGCTTCAAAGACTCCCGGGCGATGCTGCGGACATCGGCCTTCGCCAATTTGCCGTTCAAGGCCGTTTTCACGCAGCTTTTGATCCGTGTCAGTCGGGATTCATCAATATCGCGGGCACCGGTCGCGAGCCAAGAAAATATGCTGTCGAATTCGCTGTGCAGGGATCGCGCAATTGCGGTGCCTGCATGAAACACGCTCAGGCTCGGATGCTTAGCCGGATCAAACCCGAGGGTCTCATGCTGGAAAAAAATTCCCTGTGCGACCCCAACCGCTTGAATACCATCAAATGGCCGAGAATAATCGCGAATTGCAATGGAGCCGGGATAGATCGCATACGGCGTGTCGCCGGTGCGTCCCATTGAGTGACCGGACAGAAAGCGCGACACAAACACAATGTTGCCGGATTCGCGCACATGCTTTGCTTCGTGAATATGACTGTTTCCATCCAGCGCGCGCTGGGTCAGCATACAGTCGCTCGCAACCCAGATCTCATTGATAAACAGGCCTGTACAGCAAGGGGAATTCAGCGGGGTCAGATCAATGATCGCCTCGCAATGTCCCCAAGAGACCGGAGATTTATCGACAAAGAAGTCCCGGTGAACCGGAACGCGAGACGTTTGCGCTGGAGCGGTTGATGCCGTGCTATACATTTTGACCCTCTTTGCGTGCTGAATTTTGTCCTGTGACTCCGCGACGAATTCGATGCGAGTTTACCTCCAGCGAGCCAATCTCGTCATTGTCATCAGGTCTCAGAACATGATCAGCGTTGTCACGCGGATTTGTCTTGAAGCGGTCGCAGATTGCGGCATGATCCCGGTCATATTCAAAAGAGAAGGGTTTCGGATATGTGTGATGAGATGACCGAACGCGAACTGGACGCCTATTTGAGGCGCAAATCCGTGACCCGGCGCGATTTTTCGGTTGGTGCTTCCGTCACCATGGCGGCAACAAGCTTTGTCGTGCCGGGCTGTGCGACCCCGGTCGAGATCGCGGATCCGCAGCTCTCGCAATCCGATGTGATTGTGCCGACGCCGGACGGCGAAGCCGATGGCGTGTTCTTTCACCCGGCTTCGGGCGCGCACGCGGCGATTATCATGTGGCCGGACATCCATGGCGTGCGACCGGCGTTTTTTGATATGGCCCGCAACCTCGCCGCCTCAGGCTATGCTGTGCTGGCGATGAACCCGTATTATCGCACCATGCAAGGACGCCTGTTTGCGGACGGACAAACCATTCGTGACCCGGGTGGACGCGAGTTGGTCATGCCGCATTATTCTGCGCTTTCGCCCGATACGGTGATTGTCGACACGGACGCCTATGTGGATTGGCTCGACGCGCAGGGCGCGGTGGATACGACGCGCGGCATCGGCGCCATTGGGTTCTGCATGACGGGCTCCTGGACTTTGCGGGCCGCCGCGTCGCAGCCGGCCAGAGTGCGCGCGCCGGCTTCGTTTCATGGCGGCGGCCTTGTCACCGAAGCCGAAGACAGCCCGCATTTGCTGGCGGACAAGATCCAGGGCGGTGTATTGATCGCGATTGCGGAAAATGACCATGCGCGCGATCCGGATCATCAGGGCATTCTGATCAGCGCGTTCGAAGCGGCTGGTACGGCGGCGGAGATTGAAGTCTATGAGGACGCTCTGCACGGCTGGGTGCCGACTGATTCCCGGGCCCATAATCCGGAACAATCGGCGCGCGCCTGGGCGCGAATGCTGGCTTTGTTCGAGCGTGAACTGGCCTGAACCAGGACCTGATTTCGCAGAATAGTCGCAGCAAATTCGTGTCCGCTCTGGTCGCGTCGCGATCTGGCGATTATAGCTGTTACTTTCGTCACAAGACCGAATTGGGAGCTATCCAATGTCCAACCGTTTTGCGTTCGCGGTGTCCGCGATTGCCCTTCTCTCCAGCTGTACGATTGCTGAACCTTTGCCCCCGGCCTCTACCGGCGACGAGATGGCTGCAGAAACCACCGATACGCCAATCGCAGACGTGGCGGAAAAGCAGACGCTGTTGCCTTATGAATCCTTCACCTTGGACAATGGTCTTACGGTTTTATTCCACGTGGATCGCTCGGACCCGGTCGTGGCCGTGTCGCTGACGGCGCATGTCGGTTCGGCACGCGAAAAACCTGGGCGGACCGGATTTGCGCATTTGTTTGAGCATTTACTGTTCCTGGAATCGGAAAACCTTGGGCCAGGCGGGTTGGATCGATTGTCCGCGCGCATTGGCGGATCCGGCGCGAACGGCTCGACCAGCCGCGATCGTACAAATTATCTGCAAACGGTTCCGAATGACGCGCTCGAGAAAATGCTCTGGGCGGAAGCTGACAAACTGGGCTGGTTTATCAACACCGTGACCGAACCGGTTCTGGAAAAAGAAAAGCAGGTGGTTAAAAACGAAAAGCGTCAGGGCGTCGATAATCGTCCTTACGGACACACGTTCTATGTCCTGCACAAGGCGCTCTATCCGGAAGGGCATCCCTACAATTGGCAAGTGATCGGGTCGCTGGCGGATTTACAGGCCGCGACGCTTGATGATGTGAAAGAATTCTTTCGCGCCTGGTACACGCCGAACAATGTCACGCTGGTGGTGGCAGGCGATTTCGATACCGAACAGGCAAAGGCCTGGGTCGAGCGTTATTTTGCCGAAATTCCGCGTGGGCCCGAAATCGCGCGCATGGTGCCGCAAGCCGGCGCAATCGAAGCGCCTGTCTTGCTTTATCACGAAGACAATTTTGCGCAGCTGCCGCAACTCACCATGACCTGGCCAACGGTCGAACAATATCATCCCGACAGCTATGCGCTGAATGTGCTGACTGAATTGCTGACCGACGGCAAGGAAGCGCCTTTGAACGAGGTGTTGATCGACGAAGCGAAAGTTGCCGCCTCTGTCGGTGGGTTCAATTATGACAGCGAATTGTCAGGCGAACTGATCCTGCAGGTCAGCGCTTTCAATGGCACCGACCTTGATGATGTCGCCGCAGCGTTGCGCACCGGCTTTGCACGATTTGAGTCAGAGCCGATCAGCGATGAGGCGCTGCAGCGCGTCAAGATTCGCCAGGAAGTGAATTTCTATGCTGGCTTGAACAGCGTGCTTGGAAAAGGCGCGCAGCTGGCGCAGTACAGCATGTTTGCAGGCGATCCAGGCTATATCGACGAAGACCTGGCGCGCCTTCAGGCGGTGACCGCAGAGGATGTGCGCCGTGTATATGATGTGTATATCAAGGACCGGCCTTATGTCGCCGCCAGCTTCGTCCCCAAGGGCGCGCCCGAGCTTGCGATTGAAGGATCGACGGTCGCGGAAGTGGTGATTGAACCCATCGTGCAAGGCGCGGAAGACGAAGTCGATCCGACCGCCAACGCATCTTATGAGAACACGCCCTCGCTGATCGATCGCAGCGTCGAGCCGCCTTATGGACAAAGCCCGGCCCTGGCAACGCCAGAGGTCTGGCAGACGGAAACAGAAAATGGCATCACGGTGTATGGCATTTCGGACAGTGAATTGCCGCTGGTGCAATTCTCGATGGTGATCGAAGGCGGCCATTTGATGGACACGCCAGACACTGCCGGTACGGCCAATCTGCTGGCCGAGATCCTGACCAAGGGAACGGCGAGCAAGACACCGGCGGAATTTGACAATGCCCTGGCTTTGCTGGGCGCCGATGTGGATGTGTTCGTGAACACGGAAAGCTTCGAGATCAGCGGTGAAACGCTGGCCCGAAACTTTGCCGCGACGATGACCTTGATTGAAGAGGCTTTGCTGTCGCCGCGATGGGATGAGACGGAATTTGAACTCGCTGTGTCGCGCACCCGCGATGCCATTCAGGCCGGGCGTCAGCAGCCAAACACGATTGCCAATCGGGCTCTGAACTGGGTGACGTATGGCGATGACAGTATGCGGGCGATGAGCACGCTGGGCAGTGAAAGCAATCTCGACCGTATCACGCTGGCAGATGTGCAGGCCTGGAAACAGGCCAATCTGTCGCCGCAACTGGCAAGCCTGCGTATTGTCGGAGATGTCGATGAGGCCGCGGTCCTGACCGCCCTGGACGGCCTGGCCAGCAATTGGTCAGCGGTTGATGTGACGCTGCCGGCTGCCGAAATGCCGATCACGCCAAACCAATCGACAGTGTATTTCTATGACGTGCCCGGGGCGTCGCAATCCGTGTTCCGGTTCGGGTACCCGGCATTGAAGCGGACCGATGCGGATTATGACGTGACCGGCGTGATGAATTATCGTCTCGGTGGCGGCGGGTTTGCCTCGCGGCTGACACAGGAGTTGCGTGAAGGCAAAGGCTATACGTATGGCATCGGATCGCGATTCAGTGGCACCGATCAGGTCGGAACATTCAGCATTTTCAGCGGTGTGCGCTCGAACGTGACGCTGGAAGCCGCGCGCCTGGTGCGAGATATTATGGCTGATTATGCCGAGACCTTCACCGAGAATGACTTACAGGTCACGCAGAGCTTCTTCACCAAAAGCCAAGCCCGCCGATTTGAATCGCTGAACGCGAAGCTGAACGTGCTCTCTGATATCGCTGATTATGATCTGCCTTATGATTATGTGGCCCAGCAAATCGCCGCGGTCGAAGCGCTTTCCGTGACAGATATGCAAGCCCTGGCACGCGCGCATATTCGCCCGGACGCGATGAATTATGTGATTGTCGGCGATGCGGAGTCGCAATTGTCGCGGCTCGCTGACCTTGGATTTGGTGAACCGGTTCTGATCAATGAAGCGATCGATGCGCTGACCGAATAGGGCAGGCGAGGTCAGGCGCGCGCGATCATCTGCGCGCCTTTCGCGGCAATCATGATGGTCGGTGTATTGGTATTGCCTGACGTGATGGTCGGCATCACTGACGCATCCACCACACGCAAGCCAGCGATGCCGCGGACGCGCAATTGCGCGTCGACGACCGCGAGCGGATCCGTCTCCACGCCCATTTTCGCGGTGCCGACCGGGTGAAAAATCGTCGTGCCAATCTCGCCCGCTGCCCGCGCGAGCTCGGCATCAGAGACCTCAGGCCCCGGCACATATTCCTGCGGCGTAAATCGCGCCAAGGCCGGTTGTGCCATCAATTTTCGGGTCACGCGGATGGCATCCGCGGCGACACATTGATCGGCTTCGGTGGCAAGATAATTGGGATCGATCAGCGGCGCATCTTCGAGGGCCGGGCCGCCAATTCGGATCGACCCTCGTGAACTTGGCCGCAAATTGCACGCCGCGACTGTGATGGCGGGAAATCGATGCAATGGGTCGCCAAACTTGTCGAGTGAAAGCGGCTGGACATGAAATTGAATGTTTGCCCGGTTGTGCTCTGAAGAGGATCGGGTGAACAGGCCGAGCTGCGATGGCGCCATGGTCAGCGGTCCGCGCCGCCGCAACGCATAATTGAGCCCCATCTTGGCTTTGCCGAGCAGCGTGTAATAGGATTGGTTCAGCGTCATTGTATTGGCGACTTTGTAAATCGCGCGCTGTTGCAAATGGTCCTGCAAATTGGCGCCGACACCCGGTAAATCATGCACGGGCTTGATCCCGGCAGAGTGCAGAATTTCGGCGGGTCCGATGCCAGAGCGTTGCAGGATCTGGACGCTGCCGATCGACCCGGCACAGAGGATCGTTTCGGCCTTGGCCCGGACATTATAGCGTTGCCCGTTCTGAAGGAAGACCAGGCCGGTGGCGCGTTTGCCATCCAGCGAGACGGACTCGATCAAGGCACCGGTTTCGACACGCAAATTCGGGCGCCCGCGCGCCGGCTTCAGAAAGCCACGCGCCGCCGACCAGCGCCGCCCGGCTTTTTGGTTGACGTGAAAATAGCCAGACCCTTCATTGTCGCCTGTATTAAAATCCGGAATGGCGGGAATGCCCATTTCTGTCGCGGCCGCCCGAACCGCATCAAGGATTTCCCAGTCCACGCGCGGGGGTTCTACGCGCCAGTCCCCGCCCGTGCCATGATGTTCGCTGTCACCGAGAAAATGATCTTCGAGTTGGCGAAACACAGGCAGCACATCGTCCCACCCCCAGCCAGCAAGACCAAGATCTCGCCATGCATCATAATCCGCCGCCTGACCGCGCATGCTGATCATGGCATTGATCGCAGACGACCCGCCCAGAACTTTGCCGCGCGGATAATTGAGTTTGCGTCCATTTAAGCCCGGTTGCGGGACCGTTTCGAACATCCAGTCCGACCGGGGATTGCCAATGGCGAACAAATAGCCGACCGGAATGTGGAACCAAATCCAGTTGTCGCGGCCGCCGGCTTCCAGCAATAAGACGTTGTTGCGGGGGTCGGCAGACAGACGATTGGCGAGAACGCACCCGGCGGACCCGGCGCCGGCAATGACATAATCATAGGCGCCAGGATACGCGACAGGTGGCGCCGCGCTCAACCGGGCTCAACGTCGATGAAGCGGCCACCTTCCGCGGCCAGACGCTTCAGGGTTGCACACGGCGCAAACCGCTCATCATCGGCGCCCAGGCGTTCCATTGTCGCCAGCACCGTCTCGGCGCCGACCATGTCACCATAGAGCATCGGGCCACCCTTATCGGCTGGCCAGCCATAGCCGTTGAGCCAGACGATATCGATGTCTGAAGCCCGCTGGGCTTTCTTCTCTTCAAGAATTTTCAGACCTTCATTGATCATTGGATAGATACAGGTGGCGACAATGTCTTCATGCCCCGGTGCCTGACCGGCTTCGACGCCGGTAATGTCTGCAATAATCTTGGCGGTGACATCGGACGGGATCGGGCGACGGTTTTCATCATAATCATAATAGCCGGCACCGGTTTTCTGACCGCGGCGATCGAGTTCGCATAAGGCATCGCGGATCGGATTGGCGGTCTTTGCGCCTTTCTTCCAGCCAATATCAAGGCCGGCCAAATCAGACATCTGATACGGCCCCATGCGGAATCCAAAGGCATTCAGCGCCGCGTCCACGTCCCAGGGCATTGCCCCTTGTCCGACCAGGTTTTGTGCCTGTGCCTGGCGCGCGAACAGAATGCGGTTGCCGACAAAACCGGGGCAGACCCCGACCAGTGTGGCAATCTTGTTGATGGTTTTGGCGAGATCCATGCTGGTCGCGATGACATCATCTGCAGTATGATCGGCCCGGACGATTTCGAGCAGTTTCATGACATTTGCGGGCGAGAAGAAATGCAGTCCGATCACGTCCTCTGGACGTTTGGTGACGCTGGCAATCTCATCAATGTTGAGCGCCGATGTATTGGTGGCGAGGATGGCGCCCGGTTTGGCAATCCGGTCGAGATCCGTGAAGATCTGTTTCTTCAGATCCATATCCTCGAACACAGCTTCGATGATCAGGTCACAATCGGCAAAATCATCCATGCTCAGCGTGCCGATCAGCCGGTTCATGCGTTCGTCTACTTCTTCGACCGGGAAGCGGCCTTTGTCGGCGCTGCGCTGATAATGGCCGCGGACCACGCCCAGGCCGCGATCGAGCGCCTCTTGTTGACGTTCAAGAATGGTCACTGGAATTCCGGCTGTGGCAAAATTCATCGAGATGCCGCCGCCCATGGTACCGGCCCCAATAACGCCGACCTTTTCGATCTTGCGCCGCGGCGTATCTGCCGGAACGTCTGGAACGATCCAGGCATCACGTCCGGCCTGGGCGATATAATCTGAGACTTGTTGCGGGGTCATGGAAATTGCGGGCATGGCATCTGACTCTTCATCGATTGGGATCTGCAAAGCTGTACTTTAGGCCAAGACCGAGCTGAAAAGAAAGCGCTCTGCGACCTTGCCGTCGCGGCGCCTGCGGCAGAGTGCGATCTCGGTCAGGGTTCGCCGGTGGTTCCCAGCGGTTTATGGGTCCATAAAAGAAACCCGTCATCGCGAAACTTGTGCCAGGTGGAATAGCGCCATTTGTCTGGATGACTGACCAGGCCATGTTTGACCGGATTGCCATGCATGAAGCCGATATGCTTTTCCAAGTCGAGCAAATCCCGGATCTGGTAATCCCAGTAACGCGGCATCCAGCGCGCCGTGTCACGATGCTTTGCTGGCAGATCATCGAGGGCAAGCACGCGTTTGGTGAATCCGGTTTGCAAATAGGTGATCCGGCGATCGTAATCGAGATCGTCCTCGGGCAGGGTCCAGATCAGATGCATATGGTCGGGCAAGATCACCACAGCAATGGATTCGACGGGATAGAGCGCTTCGAAATCGCGCGAACTTTCAGCCAGAAGATTAGCATGCTTGGTCAGCAAGGTGCTATTCTTGTCCGCCAGATTCAGCGTGAAAAACCAGGTTCGGCCTGGATGGAATTGGGACTCATGCGCGCGCATGGGCGCATACAAGCAAAGCTCAGGCCGCTTTCGCAAGTTGCCAATTTTTCATTCAAATTCAGGGCCTAGCCAGACCGTAACCGATCAATCACACCAGCTTGGTTTGACTGTCTCGGTAAGCCAGGGTTTTGATAGGCCATGCTTGGCCAGCACCCAGCCAATATGATCCCCATCAAGATAGACATGTGCGCGGGTGCGCCCAAACCGGTCTGTGCCTTCCGGTTTGAAGGTCAGCGTCTGTGCATCGTCGAACAGCTCTCTCGCCTTGGCTTCGACTTGCTGCCCAAGCGCATCTTCGGCCGCGCACGCCGCGCTATTGCCGGTTTCGGGACTGTCCCATCCGATCAGTCGCAACCGAATGCGCTCGATGCCGCGATCGCCAAGACGTTGCAGTTCAAATGTATCGCCATCCACCGCCACAACGTCCCGAACGGGCGCACTGACGCAATTCGCATTGGCACGTTCGCACAGATTTTCCGGTTTTGCGGGGGAGTCCTTCGCCGCGCAAGCGGTGAGCATGATCGCAGCGAATATGAAAGACAAGCGCATGGGGGCAAATAGTCGGATCGCGCCGTCGCGGTCAAGCCAACAGGCCGGCCCGCCGCGGCGGGGATAGACAACCCTCGCGCCGCGGCCTCGGGCTTGATCCAGGTCTCATAGCGACGGGTGCGGATGGGGCAAAGAGAGGTCTCAATCCGACGGATTGCGGGCGCATCTATCTTTGCCGCCATGTTCGTCCATCGTTTTCACTGGCCATACTATCTACAGGTCCCGGTCTATGTCTGGCCGATCCTGTTTTTCAATTTGTGGCGGGTTGATCGCTGGAGCGCCGCAACCGGGAAGCGGGCTTTTGTCGTACCTGATGAATTTGGCGTCGCCTGGGTGCCGTATCACGAAGGCATGGAGATCCGGTATTTTGTCCATAATCGCGGCGAAACGCGCTGTCCGGAACCGTATGTAGAGATTGGTTGTCTGGACGCCGAGTCTGAACACCCGACCTACCTCTCCTTCGCCGACGCCAGCGCAAGCTGGGGTCCAGGGACCGCACTCACCCAAAGTCCGCAATGTTCGATCCGGTCTCGGGCCTCAGGGCGCGCGGACGCTTTCGGGCCAAGTGTGTATCGCGACCCGGGGTGGCGGCGCCTCGAGTCCACGTTCTCTTTTTCTTCCAAAACCAGGTTCAACGCCCCGAATGCAAGCGCATTTTGGGCCGGTCGTGCTGGGCCTTTTGCTGGTTCGACCCAAGCCACCTGTGGGTCAGAGTTCAGAATAAGGAAAACCCCAGCCGGAACTCGGCTGGGGTCCGTGAGCCGGATGGCTCTTGAATCCTTGGCTGCGTTCAACAAAAAGCAGCCTCTAGATAATGCTAAAGGGTCTTCGGAGGTTGCTCCATGAAACCCTTAACACAAACGGATCCAATCACCGTTCCTGGTTTCTCACTCGACATTGGATCACCTCCTTTCAGCTGTTGAACGACTATGCCCGACCTGAATCAGTTTTGCCGGACAGTTCGAATTAAGCATGAGTCATGCCTAATGAAAGATGAATGTGAGGCTTGTGGTGAAAAAAATTCATTCCTGACCCAAAAGCACCCACCGCAAGACTGCGATGGGTGCCATTGGCGCGCGAGAAGGGCGCGCTGGGGGGGCTAGTTGGCGAGGGCGCCAATCACCAGGCCGATAATCGCACCGGTGGCAATTGAGGCCAGGATCGCATCGCCGCTATCATAGTCATGGACCCAGTGATAACCGTGTGGCGGATCATACAGACCCCAATAGTCATAGTCGCCGATTATGATCGAATTGGTGTGATAGCCATAATGCCCACCGATCCGATAGCGCGGGATATAGTGGCTATCATACACGAAGCTGAAGGTCGGCCGGGAATAGTAATAGAACGGCCTGTGTCCACCATAATAGAACGCCCGCGGCGAATAGTGCCGGAAATTGTGCCGGCGGTACTGATGGCGATAGTGATAGCCATTATTGTGCCGGCGATAATACCGGTTGAAATTGCGATGATGGCGATAATGCCGATCATGACGGTAGTTCCGGTTATTATAGTGGCGATTGTTGTAATGCCGATTGTTGTAATGCCGATCACCCGCACGATTGCGATGATTGTGATACCGATCATGCTGTCTCGACCGAACGTCTCGCCGCGCCTGAGAATAGCCGCGATCATATGAGTTGCGGCGGATCTGACGATTCTCGCGGCGATTGTCCGCGCGCCGCTCGGCACGACGATCCTGGCGTTGTTCGAATTGGCGATTGTCACGGCGGTCTGCGCGGCGTTCCTGACGCTGTTCGAATTGGCGGTTGTCGCGGCGGTCAGCGCGGCGCTCCTGGCGCTGCTCGAATTGACGATTGTCGCGGCGATCTGCGCGGCGCTCCTGGCGCTGTTCGAACTGACGATTGTCACGGCGCTCGGTACGACGCTCCTGACGGCGTTCGCTGCGGCGATCATTGGTGTCGCGTTGGAATTCGCGGCCGGTCATGCTGCGCTCACCGCGAACCCTGGGATTGTCATTGCGAACCCGGTCGCGACGACTGTCCCGGCGCTCTGTTCGCGCCTGACGATTGCGCTCGGCGCGGCGATTGTCATTGCCACGTTCGGCGCGGTTCTCGGATGAGAATTGCGGGCGTCGGTCGCGGTCCCCGCGATCCGCATAAGCGACGGGTGCAAGCGTCGCGGCGGTCAAGGCAATCGCGGCGACGCTGGATGTGAGTTTTGAGAGGATGGACATAAGTCGCGCTCCTTTCTCTGTTAAGGCGCCCCCGGGACGCCCGCAGTTTCGGCTGCTCGTGACAAGCCTTGCATCCAACACTAGGACTGCTGCCTGAATTGACCCTGAACGGAGCTTTCATGTCCAATCGCGATCACGTCTTCGTGACAGAGGCGATACAGATCCCGGAATGGGAGCTGACGGAGCGATTCATCCGCGCGTCCGGGCCGGGCGGGCAGAACGTGAACAAGGTTTCGACGGCGGTGCAATTGCGCTGGAACGTCATCGCGAGCTCGATTCCGGCGCCGGTGAAAGCCCGATTCCGACGACGCTATGGCGCGCGTCTGACTCAGGACGGGGATCTTATTCTGGAAGCCAAGGATCATCGCAGTCAGGGCCTGAACCGCGAGGCCGCCCGAAAACGTCTGGCTGATATGGTGCGGCAAGTCGCGGAAGCGCCGCGTCGACGCGTCAAAACCAAACCGACACGCGCCTCGGTACGCCGCCGCCTCGACAGCAAGAAACAGAGGGGCAGCGTCAAAGCGCTTCGCAGCAAAGTGCGTGACGAGGATTAGGACGCCGATGGGGTGGCGCTCGGCGCTCAGGCAGCGTCGGCGTCTCGGAACGGCAAGACGTCGGTGACGATATAGGTCAGCGGCAGCACACCGTGTGAGGTGATGGTGATATATTCGCCGGGCCGGAAACTGTGATCTCCAAGCCGGAATCCGGCTTCGTCAGGACCCTCGTGATCTTCATCATAGTGAATTCGCCAATGGCTGCCATTATGCGTTAGCCATCCATCCGCCACTTCTTCCGGGTCGGGATGGAACCGTTTCACCTCGCAAAGCTTTTTGGCCTGTCGCCAGCCTTCGAGATCGATCTTGCCCTCGGCATCGAGTGGCGCGATGATGACATAGCCTTGCCGATCATCGCCTTCCGGTGCGTCCGCATTTCTCGCCAAGCGCAGGACAATTTGCTTCAAAGACATCAGCTTCTCCATATCCGAATAGGGTATGGAAGACACTTAGGGACGCTTCGCGCCGCTTGTATGCGGAAGACTACTTAGTGCTCGGTCTATGGGCGATTAATCGTTCCGGCCCGATAGGCCACGATGCAATCCACAGCGTCGCGTTTCACGTGACTGTCGGTCTCCAGGATGGATCGTCCTTCGCCGGTAAAGCGATTATCGTCGCATGTATCGTCATTGGCGTATTCTCCGGAATTATCGCCAAAATCCAGATACAGCGTCAGATCGCCGGCTTCATACAGCGTTCGGCAATCGGTAGCGTCTTGCAGGACGTGGTTACGCTGATACGTCCAGTCATCGCCATCTGATTCAAACCGGGCATCATCGCATGCGCCATCATTGGCATAATCGCCGGCATCTTCGCCAAAATCGATGCTGCTGGCAGGCACGCGTTCCGCCGGCGTGGCGGCCACCGTGGACGCTTCAGCCTGTTCGGCATCCTCGATCTTGGCGGTCTCCTCAGCCTGGATCTGTTCGGCAATGGCGAGGGTCGTCAACACATTGGTGCGAATGTTACCAATGGTTTGTCCATCATCAAGGATCAGGTAGCGCGTCAGATAGAGACTGCCTTCATCATTCGCGGTGGCTTTGATGGCCGACCAACGCTGATTGATCGTATTGGCATTCAAGGCGGTAAAAATGCCATCGAAAATGACGAAGATTTCGACACCCAGGCACGTTGAATCTTCCTGACAAGCTTTGCCCTGAACGGCATAGACCAGCTCTGAACTGTCGTCGGAATCACCATAGACTGCCAGCACACCGATTGTCTCATCGAGATCTGATTTGACCGTGTGATCAAGCGACTCGACCACGAATCGAACGTCCGCCTGATTTAGCGATTTTACCAATTCAGTATCGCGACTGTTATCCTCTGCATTGGCTGAGAACACCAATCCGAACGCCAAAGCGCTGATTGCAAATTGTTTCATGTTGATCCCCATCTGCATGTTCTGAAAACTCTCGATCCGAGAATTTGCATCAGCCTGACCTTGAACTGACAAAATGGCAATGTTCGGGCAGCGTTTTGGGCGGATGAATGTCACCCGAATACGCCACTCAGCCTGGGTTGCAGTCGCCTGTGCATTCCTGCAGCCATGATAAATCGTATCATGAAACCTCGAGCAGCCGCGCTAGCCCTTGCGGCGCCACTGCTCTTCGCAGCACCAGCCCTTGCTGATCATGGCAAGCCTGGCAAACGCGTCACCGGAAGTCTCTCGGTGCAGACTGGAAATGGCGCACTGCATTTCGGCTATGATGATCGTGGCTATCGCTCGATCGGCTATAGCAGCAACCGCCATTACGGCCATAATCGCCATTATGGTGACCGGCAGAATTACCGCCAAATGAAACGCCGCGCCATCCGCGCCTGCCGCAGAGCGATCCGTGATGAAGCCCACTATCTTGGCTTCCGGGACGTTGATTTTGACGACGGGCGGTATGCTGAACAGATTGGCCCGCGCGGATTCCGCGTCACGTTCAATGAAGTCGAGTTTGAAACCCGGCGCCGCGACATTGAACGACCGGTGACCTGCATTGTCCGTCGCGGTGATCAGGTGCGCCAGATTCATGGCATACCGCAGCGCGGACATCGCGGTCACAATCGCGGCCATCGCGGTTATTATAAATAATCGCGTCATCTTTCAGAATGAAAGGACGAACGGGCTTCCCCTTGGGGAGGCCCGTTTTGATTCGGGCAACATCTTGCCCTTCGCTCTTGCAGCATTAAAACCCCCAAAAGACGAGCGAAATTTCAGAGGATGGATCAGTATGCAGGACGTGATTGAAGCGCTTGAAGCCCGCCGCGAACAGGCCCGGCTTGGGGGCGGCAAGGCCCGAATCGAACGCCAGCACGAAAAAGGCAAACTGACCGCTCGCGAACGCGTCGCCTTGTTGCTTGATGAAGGCAGTTTCGAAGAGACGGATATGTTCGTCGAACATCGCAGCCATGATTTTGGTATGGAGAAGCAACGCATCCCGGGCGATGGCGTGGTGACCGGACATGGCACCGTCAATGGTCGGCTGGTCTATGTGTTTTCGAAGGATTTTACAGTGTTCGGTGGCTCGCTCTCTCTGGCGCAGTCGGAAAAGATCGTGAAGGTCCAGAAAGCGGCGGCAAAAGTCGGCGCGCCGGTGGTCGGGATATTTGATGCCGGCGGTGCGCGCATCCAGGAAGGGGTCGACAGCCTCGCGGGCTATGCCGATATTTTCATGGAGAACGTCCTGTCGTCAGGCGTCATTCCGCAGATATCTGTCATTATGGGCCCGTGTGCTGGTGGTGACGTATACTCACCCGCGCTGACCGACTTCATCTTCATGGTGAAGGATACGTCCTACATGTACGTCACTGGTCCGGATGTTGTGAAAACTGTGACCAATGAAGAAGTGACGCACGAGACACTCGGCGGCGCGTCTGTCCATGCCGCCAAATCAGGGGTCGTCGATGGCGCGTTCGAAAACGATATCGAAGCCCTCACGCAGATGCGGCGACTGATTGATTTTCTGCCCGGATCAAATCGCGAAGAGCCGCCTGTACGGCCGACTTACGATACGATTGAACGAGTTGATAATAGCCTCGACACGCTCATCCCGGAAAATCCGAACCAGCCTTATGATATGAAAGAGCTGATCGAGAAAACAGTGGATGAAGGCGACTTTTTCGAAATCAGTCCGGCCTTTGGCGGTAATATCATTTGTGGGTTCGGTCGGATGGAAGGCGCCAGCGTTGGTTTCGTCGCCAATCAGCCAATGACGCTTGCGGGCGTGCTCGACATTGATGCCTCCCGCAAAGCTGCGCGCTTTGTCCGGTTCTGCGACTGTTTCAATATTCCGATCGTCACCTTTGTCGACGTGCCGGGCTTTATGCCAGGGACCAAGCAGGAATATGGTGGCCTCATCAAGCATGGCGCCAAACTGCTCTTTGCCTATGCCGAAGCGACAGTGCCGAAAGTGACTGTGATCACACGCAAAGCCTATGGCGGCGCATATGACGTGATGAGCTCGAAACATTTGCGCGGCGATGTGAATTATGCCTGGCCGACGGCCGAGATTGCCGTCATGGGCGCCAAAGGGGCGGTGGAAATCATTTTCCGCAAAGACATTGGCGATGAGGCGAAAATTGCCGAGCATACGAAAAGCTATGAAGACAATTTCGCCAATCCATACGTGGCCGCGCGCAAAGGCTATATCGATGATATCATCATGCCGCACTCGACCCGCCGACGGGTCGCCAAGGCGCTTCGTACGCTGCAAGGCAAAGAGCTCAGCAATCCCTGGAAGAAGCACGATAATATTCCGCTTTAAGGGCCGTTTGCACGGGCTATTTCATATCGCGTAAGACCGACTTCCAGTCGCGGTTTTCAACCAATGTGGACCGATAAACCGGGATTGCGTGATTGGGCAGTGCGGCAATTGCCGCTTTGACGCTGTCCGCGATCGAGACCGGCATCCATGGACTGAGCGTGATGCGCTTTATCAATGACAGATCGAGGCTTTGTTCGCACCGATCAATATGGGCGACATCTTCTGTCAGCAAAAACCGGTACTCGCGCTCGTCAGCGAACTGAACCCGTTTCAGAAATGGAATCCGGTCGGCGCTTGGCCGGATCGATTTGAGTTCGGCAATCGTATGATACGTGACGTCGCCATGCAGAAGGTCGCCGCTATCGTCTTCGAATTGTTCAATCAGGTGATCGCGGTCAAACCAGATGCAAACGCCTTCCATGCCTGGTGAGAACACCTTCCAGTGATGATATGTCTCTTCGGCACCGGTCAGGCATAAAGCAAGCACAGAGCCATGGTCTTCAAGCTGTCTGAACCGCTCCAGCGAGTAGGCGTCATTGCGATCGTCCCAGAACGCCGGATTCATGAAACTGATGGTTTGCCGTTGAAGGATATCGATCAGCGCCGCGAGCGAGGTGTAACGTCTGAGAATATTCGTCGTATCCATTCTGTCTCCTGCGACGCTGAGATGGCTTGAATGCGGGCCACGGTTTCGTCCATATGTGAAAGCATGGCTGCGCTCACCGCTCAACACCGTTTGGCCACTTATGGCACGCTCGCGCCCGGACGCAGCAATCATCATGAGCTTGCAGACCTCAAGGGCGATTGGAGCCAGGGCTTTGTCCGCGGGCATTTGATTGCATCAGGCTGGGGTGCCGCGGAAGGGTTTCCCGGTATTCAGCTTGACCCGCAGGGTCCGCGTGTTGAGGTGAACGTCCTGGAAGCCCCCGACCTGCCGAATCACTGGCGCCGGCTCGATGTCTTCGAAGGCGTCGAGTATCAGCGCGTGGTCACGCTGGTCCAGTCGCCACAAGGGGCGTACGAGGCGTGCATTTACGTTCTGAGACCGGAGCCTGACCTATGACCCATATCGATGCTTTCAATGCCAGTCTCGAAGCCGTTGCCGCGCGCTGCGACGACGTCGTGCCGCCGGTCTATGCCGCTCTGTTCCAACGGTTCCCGCAATTTGAAGAGCTGTTCGTGCTCGATATCGACCAAGGCGCCCGGGGGCATATGCTGAACGAAGCGCTCAGCATGGCGGAAGGTCTGCTGCAGGATGATCCGGTGGCTGTGAGTTTTGTTTCGGCTGAGCGCATGAACCATGAGGGCTATGGTATTGATGATGAGGTGTTTGAAGGCTTCTACCAGGTTATGGCCGATGTCTTTCAATCCCTGGCGGCGGAATCCTGGACCGACTCTATGGGGTCAGCCTGGACGGCTGTGTCGAAAGCGGCAGCCAAAGCAAAACTTTGAATCCGACTGCATCCAAACCCGGCTATGTTTGCATCTCTGTCTATGAGCCCGCACACTGGGTGCAATGACAAGGATAACCCCTCATGGACGAGATTTTCGTACCGATCTTTCTATTCGCTTCAATCGTCGCGATCATCTGGCTGTTCAGCCATTATAATTTCAAGAAACGCCTGACCGCGCACGAGACCCTGCGGCTGGCGGTCGAAAAAGGGCAAGAGGTTTCGCCAGAACTGGTCGAACGCATGTCCTATTTGAACGATCCGGTGAAATCCGATCTGCGGCGCGGCATTCTACTGATCGCGTTTGGCATCGCCTTCATCATTCTCGGCGCCATCATGCCGCATGATGACCCGGAAGCGATGCGCGGCGTGATCGCGATTTCCTCTTTCCCGGTGGTGCTCGGATTTGCCTATCTTGGCCTTTGGCGCTTCAGCCACAATTAGGGAGCGGTTGATCGAACGAGCGAGCTGATGCGATCCGATATCGATCTTGCCCAGGACGCGGCCTCCGGACAGGAAGCCGCGTTCGAAGCCCTGGTCCGGCGCTATCAGGGCAATGTGCGCGGTCTGACTCGGCGACTGGCGCGTCACGCCGCAGAAGCGGATGATATCGCGCAGGCCGCGTTTCTGACGGCCTGGCGGAAAATCGGTTCGTATCGGGGTGGATCTTTCAAATCGTGGCTGTGCACGATTGCCTATCGCGAATTTCTGCAGGCCCGACGCAAACAAAGACCGGAAGTCGAATTCAAGGAGAGCGCGCACATCCTGGCCTTCGACACCTCCGCAGCACGAATGGCAGAACATATGGACCTCGACCGCGCCTTGAAGACTTTGCCCGAAAACCAACGCATTTGTGTGGTTCTGTGTGTCGCCTCAGGTCTCAGCCATTCCGAGGCAGCGACAGCGACAGGCTTCCCGTTGGGAACAGTGAAATCGCATGTGAATCGCGGCGTCGCAGCGCTTCGGAAACAGCTTGCCGCAGAAGATGTGGCGTGATGGAGTAGAAACTATGCCAACTGACGAGAATTATCACGACCTGACAGCTCTGTTCGAAGCGCAAGATGAAGCGCTCCAGAGTGATGTTTTTGTCGAGCATGTGATGCAACCAGTTCGCAAACACTCGCGGTGGCGAGCGCCGCTTCTGTTCGGGGCAGGAGGGCTTGGCGTCGGCGCGGCGTTGTCGCAAATGGGCGGCCTGTTTGAAGCGGTCAATGTGCGTGCAGCGAGCTTGTCGCAATCGATCGAGCAAGTTCGTGCGACGCCATTGGACTCCTTCGCAACCGAGCCTTTGTGGTTGGGGGCAATCCTGGTCGTGATTGTCAGTTGCGTCGCCATTGTCGCGACGGAGCGCGCCTAGACTGCCATCCAGCGGGCACAGATTGATGTCGGCAATAGGCGCTCATCATCGCGATGCGGCAAAGCCATTTCGCCCATTTCCATGGTTCCGCCAAGCCCGCCCAAATGCCCGGCGAGCGCTTGCGCCAAAGCGATATGAGACAACCGAACAGCATAAGCGGTGAGGATCACGAAAAGTGGTTGATCTGATAATAGGTTGCGAACATTGGCGAGCAATTCCGGCAAGTCTTCTTCAAAACGCCAGGTTTCATTCTTGGTGCCACGGCCAAATTTTGGTGGGTCGAGCACGATCGCGTCATAAGTGTTTCCGCGGCGAATTTCGCGCGCGGTAAATTTCATCGCATCATCTGCGATCCAGCGGATCGGGGCCTCGCTGAGTCCGCTCATCTCTGCGTGATCCTTGCCATAGCCATTCGATTTCGGACTGGCATCCAGATGCGTTACCTCGGCCCCGGCCTGGGCCGCGGCGAGGCTCATCATGCCGGTATACCCAAACAGGTTGAGCAGACGGATCTTGCGTCCGGCAGCGCGAATCTGGTTTTGCGCAAAGGCCCAGTGGACACTGTGTTCCTGGAACAGACCGAGGTGCCGAAACGGCGTCCGCCGTGCATTCAAACGCAAACCGCGCCATTCCATCCGCCAGGTCTGCGGGGCGTTCGGATTGATCACTTGCCAATTGCCGCGATCGTCGTCACCCGCTTTGGCATCGAAGCGCGCATCCGCGACCCAGGTGTCGACCGGACTCGCGGGCAGCCAGAAGGCCTGCGGATCAGGCCGGATCACGGTTTGGGCACCAAACCGCTCTAGCTTGTGACCGTCGCCGCTATCGAGCAGAGCGTATTGTTCCGGCGCCCATTGGTCCGCGAGAAACAGGGTGGTGTTGAAGTCCATCAGGCAAATCCTCGCTGGCGCCAGCCTTCATACAGCATGATCGCGGTTGCCTGGGCGAGGTTTAAACTGTCGGCCCCGCCGCGCATCGGGATCAGGCACAGCGTATCGCACTCGGCCTCGATGGTGGGCGGAAGGCCGGCTTGCTCATTACCCATCAAAATCAGGCTTGGTGACTGGAAATCGACGCCCGTATGAGCTTTGTTGCCATTCACGCTCGCGGCGATCATGTTCAACTGGGCCGCTTTGCGCCAGGCATTGAAGCTTGCGAAATCGGCACGCGCCAGATGGACGTCGAACAAGGACCCCATCGACGCGCGAACGGCTTCGACGCTATACGGGTCACAGCAATTTTCGATCAAGATCACGCCGGCTGCACCGGCACAATCAGCCGTGCGAAGAATGGTGCCCAAATTGCCGGGATCTCGGCATTCATACAATCCGATCCACAGCCCGGCATGGTCGGCCGGCAAATCATCGAGCGATAGGTCGCGTTGCGCAATACTGGCAATCACGGCCTGCGGATTGTCCTTGCGTGCGATCGCCCCCGCCAAACGATCAGGCACCTGAATGACGCGGCCATTTTGCTGTTGGACGCGCTTTGCCAGGGCGGTCACATAATCCCGTTCAATGCCGGAATTTGACACGACCAGGGTCTCGACCTGCCAATCCTGGGCCAATGCCTGTTCGATCAGTCGCGCGCCTTCAGCGAGAAACTGACCGGTCTCATTGCGGCCCTTTTTGCGCTCCAGGCTGCGTAGCTGCTTGACCAGCGGGTTGCTTGCGGAGGTGATGTGGTCGTAATTCTCATTCATGCCCGCCCTGTAACACGCACTTGCCTGATTCCAAGTGATAAGGCAGACCTTTGGGGGTTAACGCAGTCTTTACGAGGGGAGATTGCCGTATGAGCGCCTATGACATACTGACCGCCGGCCTGAGTGGTGCGGGTCTGGTATTGCTGGGCTTGGTTACGGTTCAAGGCTCGTCCGAATACCATCTCAATGCCGCGCAAATGCAGGACCATCTGCAACAAGCCGCAAGTGATGCCCTGGTCCAATCAGGGCAGACCTGGGCGACTGTGACGATGAATGGCCAGCGCGCACTGATCGTCGGCGCACCGCCATCGATTGAAGCGGCCGAACAAGCGAAACATGCTGTATTCACGTCCTCCGGACCCGGCGGCGCCTTAAGAGGCGGGGTTTGGGCGGTAGACACGGAATTCAGCGAAATCCGGGACCTGCCGACGGCGTCGCCCTATGTTTGGCGTGCGATTAAAAGTACCGAAGGGGCGATCATTCTGGTTGGCGGCGTGCCGGATGATAATATCCGCGAATCCCTGGCGGCGCACATCCGTGACTTAACCTCCGCGCGCCTCGATGATCGCACGGAATTGACCCTGGGCGTGCCAGCTGGGGATTGGATCGGCACCGCGAAATTTGGCTTGGATCAACTCGACCTGTTGGACAGCGGTGAAGCCCGGCTCACCGATTATGAGTTGCGCCTCAGCGGAATTGCCATGGCGGACGCATCGCGAATTCAGGCGACCGCATCCATCGCCAATCTTGCCGCCCCATGGACTGGAATTGCTGCGATCGATGGCCCGAGCCATTGGAAGGCCAAACACGTCGATGGCACGTTGGTGCTGTCTGGAAGCTGCGAAACATCAGAAGACCGCGCTGAAATTGCCGCCATTGCCGAGGCTTACTTTGATGGTCCAGTGGTTGATCAAATGACTGTGGAGGTGACGGAGTACGAGCCTTGGATCGAAGGGGTCCGGCTGGGCTTGCCGCATTTCTCCAATTTTGAATCCGGCGAGATGGAGTTTGATCCAGAAGGCACCGGCTTCAGTTTTGATGGCGAAGCGACCAGCTCGACGCTGCAATTCCTGCGCGAAGACATGGCGCAATTGGAAGGCGAATATGCGGTTGAGATTGAGGCCGCAACCGTGCTTGTCGAATTAGAGGAGATTTCTGGCGTCGACCTTGGTGAGGATCCGTTGCAGGCCTGTCAAACCTCCTTCGATCTGATCATGGATGCGAACGCCGTCGTGTTCGAATCCGGCAGCGCTGAAATCTCGCGCGAAAGCGGAAGCACGCTCGATAAGATCATCGCCGTCTCGACGGCCTGTGCTGAGGATCTGGTGTTTGAAGTTGCGGGACATACCGACAATACAGGTGTGCGGGACGCAAATCTGGCCCTCAGCCGCGCGCGCGCCCAGGCGGTGGCCAATTATATGCAGAACACAGGTTTCGATGTCGCGCGGCTCATCGTAACCGGATATGGTCCTGATCGGCCTGAGTCGAGCAATGCGACGCCGCAAGGACGCGCGGCCAATCGAAGAATCGAATTTAACGTCCAAGAACGGAGCGAGTAAATGCAGTGGTTGATTGCCAATATGTGGATAGCGATGGCCGCTGCCACCGTGCTCGGTCTGTTGTTCGGATTTGCCATGCGCGGGCTGATGGTCGGCAATCGTATTCGCAAAGCTGAAGTTGAACGCGAGATCGCGAAAACCGAGTTGACCCAATCGAAAGCCGAAGTCGAAGCGCTTTATGCAGCGCAACGTAAGCGCAAGGAAGACTCGGCAGAGGCGGTTGGCGGCGGCGATGAACTGGTTGCGGCTCTGGATGAACGGGAACGCCGGATTTCAACGCTGGGCGAAGAATTGGCTTCGGCGCAAGCCGAGCTGGAGGCGCTCAAATCTCAAAAGGATGAAAACGGCTTCGGGCTGGAAACCGCTGGCGCCGCCGTGGCGGGCGCTGTTGCGGGTGTGGTCTTGTCCGACGGGGATCAGGAAGAGTTGGTGAAATTGCGTGACCGTAACGCCTGGCTGGAAGACCGAGTCGGGACGTTGGAGACCGAGATTTCGAATGCAGAGCAGGCACCTGAGACGGTTGCATCCGCCCCGGTCGTGGCTGAGCCCGCCCCGGACTCGGCCGCGACTGTCGCGCATCAAAAAACAGAATGGCAGGCATCCTATTTGCGCACGCGTGTCGATGCTCTGGAAGCGAAACTGATCGCGCAAGCTGGCGCGGTGGCACCGTCGCCACAAACCGAGATCGCGGAAGCTCCGGTTATCGTGGAGCCCGCACCCGCCGCCGCGGTCACCTCCGAACTGGATGAGGAATTGGCGCAATTGCGCTGGCGCAACCGCTATCTCGAGGGGCGTCTGGCCTATTTTGAACAGGCTCCGGAGGAAGACGAGGAAGCTGAATCAGTTGACCCGATTGAGGCGGTTGATGCTGGTGCTGAAGCCAGCGCCGAGGACGACACAGATCAAGCCGACGAAATAGAACCAGAATTGGCAGACGAGGAGTC
Source organism: Pseudomonadota bacterium (assembly GCA_039029475.1). Taxonomy (GTDB): domain Bacteria; phylum Pseudomonadota; class Alphaproteobacteria; order Caulobacterales; family Hyphomonadaceae; genus Henriciella. The sequence goes on from JBCCGB010000017.1 coordinate 40,689, forward strand.
TGCGGAAGATGAGACCGTCACATCTAACGCCGACGCTGAATCTGAAGCGGAGCCTGAGCCTGAACCTGAAACCGATGCCGATGCCGAAGCAGATTTGGCGCCAGAGGACGTGGCAGACGTCGAAGAACCGGAAGTCGAAGCGGATGTTGAGGCGGCAGAAGCTGAAACGGATGTCCATCCATCAGAAGCCATGCTCGCTGAACTCGAGGGCAAACAGCCCGTCCAGGTTGATCGCCCCAGTGAAGGTGGCGATGATTTGACCACAATTACCGGGATCGGTCCGCGGATCGCGGAAGTGCTCAATGGACTTGGCATCTGGACCTTTGCGCAAATCGCAGATTGGCAGCCCGAGAACGAGACGTGGATTGAAAATCACTTGTCATTCAAGGGTCGTGTCAGTCGGGAGGACTGGGTCGGACAAGCCAAGGAGCTGCTGGTGGCGGCATGAACCTGCCCATGACCTCCGCTTCATGCGGCATTCACGTGACCCATGCCAAAATTCATGTAAGCATTTGGAGATCCTCGAGTTTTGCAGCCGACCTCATTCGGTAGTAAGCTCAGGAATAATTGGGAGACAGGCAGATGAGCAAATTGCTGATTACAGAAGAAATGATCGAAACCGGGGATCGGATTGACGCACCAACCGATTTTCTCGATCAGGCGCCACGCATGCGTTTGTCACGCCGCGCCATGATCCGAGGTTTGGCGTGCGGCACGATTGTTCCAATCGTTGCCGGTTGCTCAACCAATCCTGTCACCGGTGAGCAGCAATTAATCCTGCCGGGATTTGACAATGCCTCGCTGGCTGCAATGTCGACGACGGCGTGGTCGGAAATGAAGAAACAAACGCCGCAAACCGGCGACAGCCGTTTGCGCAACCGGGTTCTGACGACCTGGGATCGCACAGCGCAAGGCCGAACCACTGCCCTGAAAGATAAATACAATCAGGATGTCGCTTATATCCCGAGCGAATGGGAAGTCGCGGTGTTCGATACGGATGATATCAATGCCTTCGTGATGCCGGGCCAACAGGTCGGCGTGTATCGCGGGATTACTGAATTGACCGAGAATGATGACCAACTGGCCTCCATCCTCGGGCATGAAGCGGGTCATATTGATGGTCGTCATTCCGCCGCACGCGCATCGGCAACCGTTGCCGCCCAAGCGGCCATGGTCGCAGGCCAAATCGCCATCGCGCAATCAGAAGAACTCAGCGAATATGGTGGCGCCTTGGCGGCCCTTGGCGGGGCGGCGATCCAATTTGGCGTCTTGCTTCCGTATAGCCGCAACCATGAATTACAAGCCGACAAGCTTGGCGTCGATTACATGTACAAGGCGGGCTATGACGTGACCCAGGCTCCGCGTCTGTGGGAATTGATGGATAAGAAAAGTGCTGGCAATCGGCCGCCGGAATTCATGTCGACGCACCCGGATCCAGGTCGGCGGCGCAATGAGCTGATCAATTATATCAATGCCAATGGCTATGCGTTCATCTAGTCAGATGTAACGAGACCTAAAAAGGCCCGCCAGAATGTCTGGCGGGCCTTTTTTTTGTTTTTCGACTGGAATTTAGCGATGAGGTCGGCACGCGACCCCGTCGAGGACAATCTTGTCTTCGCTGCCTTGGCGCACCGCGAGGCAAGTCTCGCCGTCCATATAAAGATCGAAGACGGTCGGCATGGCCGGACTTTGCGTTTCGAATGTGCTCGGCTTGGGCGGCAGGACGACGACGGAAGGTACCTGCGTCGGATCACCGGCGCCGAGCTCGATCTGAGCCCGGTCCATGGCCGTTGCGAGGCTAGATTTCAACGCCTCGACGGTCGCGGTATCCGCGTCCGCGAGGACCGCCGGAACCGGCCCTGCATGGTGCTGGCAGGCGCTCAGAATGAGCGCGCTCGCCAGTGAGAAGAAACCGCGCACTACCATGGCATCGTCATATCGCGATTATTGGCGATGAAGTCTTCTTCTTCAGACAGAGCGGTCGTTGCGACCGTCGACAGGCCCGGCTTTGAATAGGTCACGTCCGGGGAGACTTTCGGGACGATGGCAGGGCAAGTGCCATTGTCACGATAGTCGAGCGCCGCGGCGAGCAAGCCTTCGGTCGGGTCACCCAACTCTTTGCTGAAATCATCAGACACGACGCAGCCAGACACGCGCTCGCCGAATCCGAAGCTGGAATTGTTGGGCACAAAGCCATCCGAATAATCGCCAAAGCCTTTATCATTCACACCGCGGAACTGGATAGTGTAGAAGGTCTCTCCGCAATTGTCTGTGGGATAGAAGCCATACGGTTTGCCGCAGGTGACGGAACCGATCAGGACGATCTCGACATCGATGCCGCGCAGACCGTTGATCACAGCTTCACTGGCGCTGCAGGTGCCGCCGGTGGACAGAATGAACACCCGCCCGAGATTCAGATTGTCGAGCGGCGTGCCATTGGCGAGCGAGAAGCCGAGGCCGGTATTGTAAAATGGAATGGGCCCGTTGGTCTCGCCAGTGACCGGGTTTCGATTACCAGCATTGGCATTGAATTGAAGCAATTCGAAGGTCTTGCCATTGGTGCGGTTAGGCCCGGCAATCATGTAACCGAGTTGACCTGCCACAGCGAGCAGGCCACCGCCATTGTAGCGCAGGTCCAGAACCAGATCCGTAACGCCTTCAGTGCTCATCTGGCTGATGGCATTGGCAATATCGGCTTCCGACGAGAACGGACTGAACGTGTTGAACAGAATGTACCCGACTTTACCGGTCGGCGTATCAATCACGCCTGTTCGGTTCACCGGCTGCGGCGCCACATCCGCAGATGTGATCGTAAACGTCCGTGTGGTTGTTGAGCCCGGATCCTGAACTTCAAATGTGTGAACCTCGCCCGCTGTGGCTGGAAACAGACCATCATTGAGCGTATCGATCTCGGCTTGTGTCGCGCCGCCATTTACCAGATCGACGCCGTCCACGGTTAGGATCCGCGTGCCGCGCTCGAAATTGGCTTGCCCATTGACCACTTCTGATGCGGGCGAATTCGGTTCAGTGTAACGCACGCGATAGTCACGGGGCGGCGTGTTTGAGAAGGCAAGAATGCTGACACCATACCCGGATCTGGCTGCGGAGTTTCGCCGTTCCAGGAAATCTTCCGTCGACTCGCTGAAATGGAAATCATCGAGATCTTCACCAGAGGTCGTCGTCGCGAACGTTTTCAATTGGCCAAAATAGGTCAGTCGATTAGAAAACCCGGCTGGATCCTGATCTGTCACCTGATCGTTCCAGAGATAGGTTTCCTCTGTCCAGGAGCGCAGCCAGAACAATTCCTCCAGCAATGAGCCAGACTCATCTGGAAAGGCGTTGCCTTCAATATCTACACCGGAGCGCGGGGCTGCACACTGATCTTTGAAGGTGCTGGCGGCTTCGAACACACCTTGCGTCCAGCTCGGCGCCTGACTTGGGGGAGGCGGAGGAGGAGGCGGAGGCGGAGGAGGCGGAGAAACCGCGGTGGGCGGGGTTATTGTGCTGCCGCCGCCACCACCACCGCCGCCGCAAGCGGCCAGGGCGACGCCACCAGCGATCAGAGCTGCAGTTGTTGCAATCTTTTTGATATTCGACTTTGCCATTCGTTCCACACTCCAAAGACAAAATAATTTAAAGCAAGTTGTAGTCTTTATAGGCACCACGAATGTCACCCTGCGTGCAAGTTGATTTTTCATCAATGTTGCAAATTGTGATCCTCGGACGATCGGAATGGCTGAGCGATCGGGTTGACCACGCACGTCGGAAGTGCTTTAGGCCCCAATTCGCTCTTTTGAGTGAAAAAAATCCGTTTGTGGGAGGGGCAGTCAGCCCGAACCACGAACCCTCTAAACCCTGGCGTCTGGATCGAAAGACCACCAGACACCAAAACTGCCAGAGAGGCTATCATGGCTAAGAAACTGCTGGGGCAGCTGAAGCTCCAGATTCCTGCCGGTGCTGCAAACCCATCGCCCCCAGTTGGACCGGCGCTCGGTCAGCGCGGCATCAACATTATGGAATTCTGTAAGGCGTTTAACGCCAAGACAGAGAAGATGGAAAAAGGCCTGCCGCTGCCGGTCGTCATCGATTATTATCAGGACAAGTCCTTCACTTTTATCGTGAAGACGGCGCCTGCTTCTGTTCTGCTGCGCAAAGCCGCGAAACTGAAAAAAGGTAGCCAGGAGCCTGGCCGCTCGGTTGCTGGTAAAGTGACCCGCGCCCAATGCCGCGAAATCGCGGAAGCGAAAATGGTCGACCTGAACGCCAACGATCTCGATCAAGCAACCAAGATCATCGAGGGCTCTGCCCGTTCGATGGGTCTCGAAGTGGTGGAGTAAGAGCATGGCTGGAAAACGATATCGCGCCGCAGCTGAAACCGTGAACGCAGACACCGCTTATGGCGTCTCGGATGCGGTCAAACTGGTCAAGGCGAACGCAACCTCCAAGTTTGACGAAACAATCGAGATCGCCGTCAATCTCGGCGTTGACCCGAAATATGCTGACCAGATGGTTCGCGGCGTTGTTTCGCTACCATCCGGCACTGGCAAGGACGTACGCGTTGCGGTTTTTGCGCGTGATGCGAAAGCGGACGAAGCCAAAGAAGCTGGCGCTGAATTTGTCGGCGCAGAAGACCTGATGGAAGAGATCCAGAACGGTAAGTCTGACTTTGACCGCGTCATTGCCAGCCCGGACATGATGTCTGTCGTTGGTCGTCTTGGTAAAATCCTCGGGCCACGCGGTCTGATGCCAAACCCGAAAGTGGGTACGGTCACGCCAAATGTCGGTCAGGCGGTAAAAGACGCCAAAGGCGGTTCGGTGGAATTCCGGGTTGAAAAGCTCGGCATCATCCATGCCGGCATCGGCAAAGCATCATTCTCTGAAGATGCGATCGAAAAGAATGTGCGGGCCTTTATCGATGCCCTGATGAAAGCAAAACCATCAGGCGCCAAAGGCACTTATGTGAAGAAAATCGCGCTGAGCTCAACCATGGGCCCAGGTGTGATTGTCGACGCCGGCGACGCCATCGCCAGCTAGTTCGCGACGATACAGATCTGAAAAGGCCCGCTGGATCGCTCCAGCGGGCCTTTTTCGTTTGCGATGGGGCGGCTTTACTCAGCCACTTGTGGACCATTGAATTGGCGCGCAAAAAAGTCATCCTTGACCCAGAGCGGTCGCTCATCGCGATTGGCGAGCTCCAGCGCGATGCGGGCATTGACCTCGGCAAACCGCGCCGCCGCGTCAAAATCGAGAGCGTTGTTCAAATCGTCCGATGGGCGATGATAATTTCTGGCAAAATGCTCGGCCCAGGCCGCATCGCCACCATTCTTCATGCCCGTCGCCAGAAAGACTGCAGGGACACCGATTTCGACCATGCGGAAATGATCCGAACGCGTGAACAGGCCCTGGTCGGGGAAGGGATCCGGGCTGAGTTCCATATTCATCCCTTCGGCGGCAGCGATCACCGCCGACTCAATCGTCGAACGATCTGATCCGAACGCGACCACATCCTCGAACGGATAAGTCAGCACCGGCATATCGAGATTGACATTGCCAACCAGACGCGACGCATCGACGGTCGGGTTCTGCGCAAAATACTGAGCGCCGAGCAGTCCCTTTTCTTCGGCTGTGACAATCAACAACATGACCGAGCGGCGTGGACGATCCCCGGCCAACATCATCCGGGCGACTTCGAGCAAGGTTGATACGCCGGCGGCATTGTCGAGCGCGCCATTGTTGATTTTGTCGTCTTCAAAGGATTTCGAGATGCCGATATGATCAAGGTGTGCGGTCAGGACGATAATCTCGTCTTTTAGGTCCGGATCACTGCCTTCAATCATGCCGATGACATTGTCGGATTCAACCACGTCCAGCGTCGAGCTTTGCCCGATGGTGATCTGATAGGGCAGGTCAAAGCCCTGGACTGCACCGCCTTCGGCCTCAGCCGCGGCCATGATCGCATCAAAATCCTGACCAGCGCCTTCGATCAGTTTTCGGCCGCCCGCCATCGAAAGTCCGGCCGAGGCCTGAATGTTCGGAGCCCGGGTGTAGGCGGTGCCGTCGGGCTGCAGCCAACTCATGCGCGCAGATTCAAGGCGTCCTTCACCGATCAGCCGAGCAAAAGAATAGATCTGTTCGCGCGTCGGCGTGGTCAGCGAGACGACGCCGACGGCGCCGCGGTTGGATGCTTCCGCGCCTTTGCGATTGCCGTAATAGGCGCGCTCTTCGGTTTGAATGCCTTTCGGTGTGCCGCCGAGCGAAACGACAATTTTGCCATCGACATCGAGGCCTGCATAATCATCTCGCCCGAGATCCTCTGCGACGACACCAAACCCGACAAAAACCGCATCAGCGGTCACGCTTGAACTGTCTGTGCGGGTCGAACCAAAGACAACGTGGTCGACATTGGTTTCGAAGGGCAGTGCTTCGCCGGTTTGATTATGCTCGACGCTGAACGAGAGCGCGTTCGGAACCCGGTAACTGCGTTGCAGCGGCACAGTCTGGAAATAGGTGCCATCGACCCCGGCGGGGGCGACGCCCATGGTTTCCATCTGGGACGCGACATAAGCCGCGGCGGCATCATAACCGGCGGTGCCGGCTTCTCGTCCTTCAAGGCTGTCATCGGCCAGGAAGCGTATATGCGCTTCAATATTCTCTGCGCTCGCGTCAAAGGCGTTCGCGCTCGCCGCGACGTCTATGCTGGGGTCCGATACATCCGGCGCATCATGGGCGGCCTGACAGGCGCCGGCGAGTAATAGGGCACTCAGTGCCACGCTCATTCTGTGTTTCATTGTGAACAGCCCTCATTTTCTGATTATGCTGCATCCAGACCGCGCGGGGTCGAGTTTGTCCAGTGCACTGACGGAAATTTGCTTTCGCTGAAGATTGCGGCAAGGTGACCGCGGGAGGATCAAGACTATGAAATATCGTGCGGCAAGCGTGATACTGGCAGCCTGGCTGGCGGCCTGTAGTTCACCAGCGATAATTGGCGAACCGGACCCGGTCTCAGGCGCGGACATTACCATTTACCCGGCCAATGCCATCGTCACCATGGACGCGGCGACGGCAGGCGATGCGATCGCTGTTCGCGACGGGCGGATCCTGGCGGTCAGCGCACGGGACGATTTGGAAACCCGGTATCAGGGCGCAACGATAGACGAGTCCTTTCGTGATAAGATCATCATTCCGGGATTGATCGACCCGCATGTCCATATGGGGCTGTCTTCGTTGCAATATGCGACTCCGCTGACCCCGCCCTGGCCGATGGCGACGCCAAATGGCATGGTCCGGGGATTGCCCACGCGGGACGCCTTTTTCGAACGGTTGCGTGAGATCGAAGCCGATGCAACGGGCAACGATCCGCTGATCATCTATGGCTTTCATGATCTGGTTCACGGGGATCTGGTGAAATCGGATCTGGATGCCATCACCACGCAGCGGCCCTTGGTGATCTGGCATTATTCCAGCCATGATTTCTATCTCAACTCGGCGGCGCTTGAATGGGCCGGAATTGAGGCCAGCCTGCATGAAGAGTTCGAAGGCGTGGACCTTGACCAGAATGGCGAGTTGACGGGCCGGATTTACGAAGATGCGATTCCCGCGCTGATGCACAAAGTCGGCCCGATCCTGCTGGCGCCAGACCGACTGGCGGCGGGTCTTGAAGGATTTTCCGCCTTGTTGCGAGAGGGCGGCGTCACCACGGTAGCGGATCTTGGGTATGGCATTTTCACCTTGCCGCTCGAGGATGCGAACATTCGCTCAAACTGGCGCTCGATCGACCATGCGGGCTACCGGCTTTATCTGGTGCCTGAGCACCGGGCGTTTGAAGCCGCATTCCAGGAGGCTCGGGTCGAGACTGTCGTCAAAATGGTGGCCGGAGAAATAGAGACACCGGCGCCAGTATTGCCGCAAGTCAAATTCTTCACTGATGCCGCATTCTACTCGCAGACCATGCGGGTGTCCGAACCCGGCTATCTCAGCGGGCAGTCGCAAGGGACGCAAGGGCTCTGGGTGTTGAAGCCTGACGAAATTGCGCCAACCATCCAGCCATACTGGGATGCGGGTCTGGCCGTGCGCATTCACTCCAATGGTGATGCGGCTCAATCCGCGACGCTCGATGCCCTGGCGGATTTGCGGGCGACGGCGAGCGATCGGAAATTCATTTTCGAGCATGCGGGCTTGTTTTCACCCGAACAGGTGGCGCGCGCTGCAGACCTCGGTGCCGGTATCTCCGCCGCCAGTCATTATGTGTTTTATCTCGGCGAAGCGTATCAGTCGCCGCTCGGACCTGAGCGCGGCGACTGGATCCTGCCACTGGCCAGTCTCAGCGCAGCTGGGGTGCCGGTCACGCTGCACTCCGATGCGCCTTTGGCGCCGCCTTTGCCTCTGCGCGCGGCCAGCGTCCACATGCTGCGCTCCACCCGCGAAGGCACGGAACTGACCGCGAGTGAAAAGCTGTCCGCGCACGAGGCGCTCGAATCTGTCACGATTGATGCGGCTTATGCCCTTGGTCTCGAAGCCGAGATTGGCAGCCTCTCTCCCGGTAAACTGGCGGACTTCACGATTCTCGAGCGCAATCCGCTCGAAACCTCGGCGGAGGATTGGCCGACAATTGGGATTTGGGGGGTGGTGATCGAAGGCGAGAAGCGTCCGCGTTAGCGACAGTTGATCGCGCCCGAACGGCGATTCCCGGAGGCTTAAAATGCGTTCACCTGAAAAAGGCTTGACTTTTGTGAATTTAGGACTTGCGCCCCTGTGGATGAAAGGTTAAGGAACGCGGCTTGCGGGAGATTGACGATTCGTCGGTCTCCCGTTTCCTGTCCGAGACCATGGGTGGCTTCGTTCGAAGTGTAAATCCTCTGATAGACGGGGTGATGCAGGTTGGTCTGTGGCATGCCACAGATTGGACTGGTCTGCTGAGGCCCTGGGCAGGCGCTTGATGAAGCGTCTCGACGCTTCTGAAGGCAACCCCAGGTGTCCGGATGGTCCGGTCGCCTTGTTTGAAGGAGATCCGTAATGGATAGAGCCGGAAAAGCCGAAGCCATCAAGACGCTCGAAAGCGTGATTGCTGACTCAGGCAGTGTCATCGTGGCACGCTATACCGGTCTTTCAGTTGCGGAGATGACTGAGTTCCGTGGCAAACTGCGCGAGCAGGGCGCCCAAGCGAAAGTGGTCAAGAACCGTCTCTTTAAGAAAGCTCTCGATGGAAAAGGTGGGGACGCGGCCAGCGCCATGTTCACTGACCAGACCGTGATTGCTTTCGCAGAAGATCCAGTTGCTGCGGCAAAGGGCGCTTCTGAGTTCGCCAAGGATAACGACAAGCTCGTGATCATTGGTGGAATGATGGGAGAAGAACTTCTTGATGCGGCGGGCGTAACTGCGCTCTCCAAAATGCCATCTCGCGAGGAACAAATTGCAACTGTTGTTGCCCGTCTTTTGGGACAGGCAAGCCAACTGGGTCAGCGCCTCAACGCGCCTGGCCAAGGACTCGCTGGCGCGATCAACGTCATCGGCGAGCAGGCAGCGGCATAAGGTCAATTCCACAGCAAAGACCAGCAAACATACATCAACCCGTAACAGGAAATCAGAAAAATGGCTGATATCGCAAAACTCGGTGAAGAGCTCCTCGGCCTCACCATTCTTGAAGCAAAAGAACTTAACGACTTTCTCGAAGAGCGTGGCATTAAAGCAGCGGCTGCAGTTGCAGTAGCTGGCCCAGCAGCTGGCGGTGACGCTGGCGGCGACGCAGCGGCTGAGAAAGACGAGTTTGACGTCATCCTGACGTCTGCCGGCGATAAGAAAATCAACGTGATTAAAGTTGTCCGCGAAGTCGTGGGCGGCCTTGGTCTGAAAGAAGCTAAAGAGCTCGTAGAAGGCGCTCCGAAGCCAATCAAAGAAGGCGTCGCAAAAGACGAAGCCGAAGAAATCAAGAAGAAGTTCGAAGAAGCCGGCGCGACCGTCGAGCTCAAGTAAGACTTCTGCCCTCGCAAGAGGGTTGTAAAGTAAAGCGAGGTGGGGTTTGCGCGAGACCCCGTTTCGTCAGAATCAAGCGCGGCAAAGTCGTTCTGGCTTTGCCGCGTGCGCGCGTTCTAGGCGACACGCGGCTTCGGGCTCCGGCTCAAGCAGCACAAAACGGAAGACAAGATGGCACTCTCTTTCACTGAAAAGAAACGCATCCGCAAATCCTTCGGCAAAATTCCCGAAGCCATCGATATGCCAAACCTCATCGAGGTTCAGCGCTCCTCATATGAACACTTCCTCCAGATGCATACTCCGCAAGCAGAGCGAACGGATGATGGTCTCGGCGGAGTGTTCAAATCGGTTTTCCCGATCATTGATTTCAATGAGCGGGCCTCACTGGAATATGTGAGCTATGAGTTCGAGCCGCCGAAATTCGATACAGAAGAATGTATGCAGCGTGACCTGACTTATGCGGCGCCTTTGAAAGTGCGTCTGCAACTGGTCGTCTTCGACATTGACGAAGACACCGGCGCCAAGTCGGTCAAGGAAGTCAAAGAACAAGAGGTCTATCTCGGCGATATCCCGCTGATGACCAATAAGGGGACGTTCATTGTGAACGGAACCGAGCGCGTGATTGTCAGCCAAATGCACCGGTCGCCTGGTGTGTTCTTTGATCACGACAAAGGGAAGACCCATTCCTCTGGCAAACTGCTATTCGCAGCCCGGATCATTCCTTATCGCGGCTCCTGGCTCGACTTTGAGTTCGATGCCAAGGATATCCTGAATGTTCGCATCGACCGCAAGCGTAAGCTGCCAGCGACGACTTTGATGATGGCGCTCGGCTATGATGCCGACCAAATCCTCGACATGTTCTACACGCACTCCATCTATCGCCTCGATAAGGCGGGCTGGATCACCGGGTTTAACCCAGAGGCCTGGAAGGGCGTGAAGCCGAACTTTGATCTGGTTGATGCCAAGTCTGGTAAAGTCATTGCGCCCGCGGACCGTAAGATCACTGCGCTGGCGGTGAAGCGGATCGTCGAAGGCGGAACTGAAGAGCTGTTATTGCCGACCACAGCGGTCGAAGGCAAGTTCCTGGCGCGTGATATTGTCAATCGCAAGACCGGTGAGATTTATGGCGAGTCTGGCGATCTGCTGGACGAAGAATTGCTCGCCGAATTGCGCGAGCAAAAAATCAAAGCGATCGAGGTGCTGGACGTTGACAATGGTGGCCGTGGCCCATGGCTGCGCAACACATTGAAAGCCGATAAGAATGACACACGCTTTGAGGCGCTGTCTGACATTTATCGCGTCATGCGCCCTGGTGAGCCACCGACCCAGGAAGCTGCGGATGCGTTGTTCAATCAGCTATTCTTCGATGGCGAGCGTTATGATCTCTCCGCTGTTGGTCGCGTGAAAATGAACACGCGTCTGAAAGTGGCTGTCCCTGGTTATGAGCCAGCTGAAGACACCGAACGGACGCTTCGCAATGACGATATTGTCGGCGTTACGAAAGTCATCCTCGATCTGAAGGATGGCAAAGGCGAAGTCGACGATATCGACAATCTCGGCAACCGCCGTGTGCGCTCTGTCGGTGAGTTGATGGAAAACAATTACCGCATCGGTCTCGTCCGTATGGAGCGGGCGATCAAGGAGCGCATGAGCTCTGTTGATATCGACACGGTGATGCCGAACGATCTGATCAATGCGAAGCCAGTTGTCGCGTCTGTGCGCGAATTCTTCGGGTCTTCGCAGCTGTCACAGTTCATGGACCAAACCAATCCATTGTCGGAGATCACACACAAACGTCGTCTCTCAGCGCTCGGCCCAGGCGGTCTGACGCGGGAGCGGGCCGGCTTTGAAGTGCGTGACGTGCACCCGACCCATTATGGTCGGATCTGCCCGATTGAGACGCCGGAAGGTCCAAACATTGGCCTGATCAACTCACTCGCCACCCATGCGCGTGTGAACAAGTATGGCTTTATTGAAAGCCCGTACCGCAAGGTCGAGAACGGCAAGTTGACCGACGAGGTCATCTACCTCTCTGCGATGGAAGAGCAGCTTTATAAAATTGCTCAGGCCAACACGCAGGTCACCGCTAAAGGTGAGCTGGTCAACGAATTCGCCAATGCCCGCGTCAATGGCGAAGCGATGCTCGTGCTCAAAGAAGACGTTCAATATATGGACGTTTCACCGAAACAGGTTGTGTCTGTTGCCGCAGCGCTCATTCCATTCCTGGAAAATGACGATGCTAACCGCGCTCTGATGGGCTCGAACATGCAACGTCAGGCCGTGCCTCTGGTGCAGACGGATGCGCCTCTGGTCGGCACCGGTATGGAATCGGTTGTCGCCCGTGATAGCCGCGCGGCCGTTGTCGCGTCGCGCGCAGGTGTTATCGAGCAAGTCGACGGCGTCCGGATCGTTGTTCGCGCAACGGAGGATCTCGACGGCAAGTCAGGCGTCGACATTTATCGTCTGTCCAAATTCCGCCGTTCAAACCAGAATAGCTGCATCAACCAGCGCCCGATCGTGAAAGTGGGCGACGTGGTCAAGCGGGGCGACATCATTGCGGATGGCCCATCGACAGACCTCGGTGAGTTGGCACTCGGCCGTAACGTGCTCGTCGCGTTCATGCCTTGGAATGGCTATAACTTTGAAGACTCGATCCTGATTTCTGAACGCATTGTGCGCGATGATGTCTACACATCGATCCACCTGGAAGAGTTTGAAATCGCAGCACGCGACACCAAGCTTGGGCCGGAAGAAATCACGCGAGACATTCCAAATGTCGGTGAGGAAGCGCTGCGCAATCTGGATGAAGCCGGGATCGTCGCTGTCGGTGCTGAAGTGAAAGCTGGCGACATTCTCGTCGGCAAGGTGACGCCAAAAGGCGAAAGCCCAATGACGCCGGAAGAAAAACTTCTTCGCGCCATCTTCGGCGAGAAAGCCTCAGACGTGCGTGACACGTCCAAGCGTGTGCCTCCGGGTGATGCCGGGACGGTTGTTGAGGTCCGTGTGTTCAATCGCCACGGCATCGATAAAGACCAGCGCGCGCTGCAAATCGAGCGAGAGCAGATTGAGCAGCTTCAGGAAGATAAGGAAGACGAGCAGTCAATCCTTGAGCGCAACACCTATAACCGGCTGCGCAAGACTCTGACCGGAAAAGAAGCGGCTGCCGGGCCAAAAGGCTTCAAGACAGGCAAGATCACCGCCGGTGCGCTCGAAGAGCTCAGCGATCGTGATCTGTGGGAAGTCGCCCTCAAGTCTGAAAAGGCCCAGGCCGAGATTGATGGTCTGCGGGAACAGTTTGACGACGCCATTCGCGAGCTTGATGCGCGCTTCAATGACAAAGTCGACAAGGTCCAGCAGGGCGACGATCTTCCTCCGGGCGTCATGAAAGTCGTAAAAGTCTTCCTGGCCGTGAAGCGCAAGCTTCAGCCTGGCGACAAGATGGCCGGACGTCACGGTAACAAAGGGGTTATCTCCAAGATCAATCCGATCGAGGATATGCCCTTCCTGGAAGACGGAACACCGGTTGATATCGTGTTGAACCCGCTCGGCGTTCCATCGCGAATGAATGTCGGACAGATTCTCGAAACCCATCTCGGATGGGCCGCAGCGGGCCTCGGCAAGCTGGTGACGGAATCGTTGGAAGAATGGCATGCCAATAATGACGTCAAGGCGCTGAAGAAAACGCTGCAAACCGTCTATGGCAAGGATGAACCGTTGCCGGAAACCGAGGAAGAGCTGGTCGAGTTGGCCGGCAACCTCAAGAAAGGTGTGCCGTTCGCGACGCCGGTCTTTGACGGTGCGCGCGAGCCTGACATTGTTGAGATGCTGGAACGCGCCGGCCTCGACGGGTCGGGTCAGTCCGTCGTGTTTGATGGTCGGACCGGCGAACAGTTCACGCGCCCGGTGACCGTTGGGTACAAGTATCTTCTCAAACTGCACCACCTGGTCGATGAGAAGATCCACGCCCGTTCAACCGGTCCCTACTCACTGGTCACGCAACAGCCATTGGGCGGTAAAGCCCAGTTTGGTGGTCAGCGCTTTGGTGAGATGGAAGTCTGGGCCCTTGAGGCCTATGGCGCGGCGTACACGCTGCAGGAAATGCTCACCGTCAAGTCAGATGACACGGCGGGCCGTGCAAAAGTGTACGAAGCCATTGTTCGCGGCGACGATACGTTCGAAGCGGGTATCCCGGAAAGCTTCAACGTGTTGATCAAGGAAATGCGATCCCTCGGCCTGAATGTCGAATTGATCGGAGACAATGACGGAGACTCAGTGGCGGCTGAATAGCCGTCGCGCCTTGAATTAGGGCAGTAGAGTAAACAGGTTCAAAGGTCGGTTTTTCGGCGGGGAAATCGACCAAACCCTCCCAAGGAGTGGAAACATATGCGCCAAGATGTAGCCAGCATTTACAGACAAAAAGAAGAAGTCCCAACCTTCGATGCGATCCGCATCACGATTGCCAGCCCCGAAAAGATCCGCGGTTGGTCATCAGGTGAGATCAAGAAGCCAGAGACGATCAATTACCGGACCTTCAAGCCAGAACGTGATGGTCTGTTCTGTGCGCGAATTTTCGGACCGATCAAAGACTATGAGTGTCTTTGCGGGAAGTATAAGCGGATCAAGTATCGCGGTATTATCTGCGAGAAATGCGGCGTCGAAGTCACGCTCGCAAAAGTTCGCCGTGAGCGGATGGGACACATTGAGCTGGCCTCGCCGGTAGCTCATATCTGGTTCCTGAAATCCCTGCCATCCCGGATAGCCACGCTGCTCGACATGACGTTGAAAGACGTTGAGCGCGTGCTGTATTTTGAGAGCTATGTCGTCACCGAACCTGGACTGACACCGCTCGAGCCAAAGCAGATGCTGACTGAAGAAGAGTATATGGATCTTCAGGACGAGCATGGCGAAGATGCTTTCACCGCGATGATCGGGGCTGAAGCGGTCAAGGAGATCCTCGAAGGACTCGATCTTGATCTGCTCGCTGATACGCTGCGTGAAGATCTCGCAGAATCGACATCTGAGCTGAAGACGAAGAAATATTCCAAGCGTCTGAAAGTCGTTGAGGCTTTCCTCGCATCTGGCGCCAAGCCGGAATGGATGATCCTCAATGTCGTGCCGGTCATTCCGCCAGATCTGCGCCCATTGGTGCCCCTGGATGGCGGTCGGTTTGCGACTTCCGACCTCAACGATCTCTATCGCCGTGTGATCAACCGGAACAACCGTTTGAAGCGCCTGATGGAGCTGCGTGCACCTGACATCATCATCCGCAACGAAAAGCGGATGCTGCAGGAATCTGTCGATGCATTGTTCGACAATGGCCGTCGCGGACGGACAATCACGGGCACCAATAAGCGCCCGCTGAAATCCTTGTCAGACATGCTGAAAGGGAAGCACGGTCGTTTCCGTCAGAACCTGCTCGGTAAACGCGTCGACTATTCCGGTCGTTCGGTCATCGTGGTTGGACCGAACATGAAATTGCATGAATGCGGTCTTCCCAAGAAGATGGCGCTCGAGCTGTTCAAGCCGTTCATCTATGCCCGTCTCGATGCCAAAGGTCTCGCTGGAACAGTCAAAGCGGCGAAGAAGCTGGTCGAGAAGGAAAAGCCGGAAGTCTGGGACATCCTGGAAGAGGTTATTCGCGAACACCCGGTTCTGTTGAACCGTGCGCCGACTCTCCACCGTTTGGGCATCCAGGCGTTTGAGCCGAAACTGATCGAAGGCAAGGCGATCCAGCTGCACCCATTGGTGTGTGCTGCGTTTAACGCCGACTTTGATGGTGACCAGATGGCCGTGCACGTACCGCTGAGCCTTGAGGCTCAGTTGGAAGCGCGCGTCTTGATGATGTCGACCAATAACATCCTGTCGCCTGCCAACGGCAAGCCGATCATCGTGCCATCTCAGGATATCGTCCTTGGTCTTTACTATCTCTCGCTCGACAAGCCGAGCGAGCAGGGTGAAGGCATGATGATTTCCGACATGGCCGAACTTGAGCACGCGCTGGCGTCTGGCAAGCTGTCTATGCATGCCAAGATCAAAGCGATGTTCCACACCAAGGATGAAAATGGCGACGATCTGTCAAAAGTCATCGATACGACCCCGGGTCGTTTCATGATTTCGGACATTTTCCCGCGTCATCACAAAATCGACCCAGAAAACCTTCTGAGCGATGTCATGGTGAAGAAGAATATCGGTAAGCTGATCGACGAAGTTTATCGTCACTGTGGTCAGAAGGCGACCGTGATCTTTGCTGACCGCTTGATGGCACTCGGTTTCCGAGAAGCGGCGAAAGCCGGCATTTCATTCGGTAAGGATGATATGAAAATCCCGGCTGCGAAAGTGAAACTGGTCGAGCAGACCAAAGAACAAGTGTCTGAGTATGAGCGTCAATATGCCGACGGTCTGATCACACGTGGCGAGAAGTACAATAAAGTCGTCGACGCCTGGTCGACCTGTACCGACAAAGTCGCGGATGCGATGATGGACGCTGCAGGCGAGGCCGAGACAGACAAGAAGACCGGACGCCAGGAAGAGACCAACTCGGTCTTTATGATGGCGCATTCCGGTGCACGTGGTTCGAAAAACCAGATGAAGCAGCTGGCCGGTATGCGTGGTCTGATGGCGCGTCCGGATGGCTCAATCATCGAGACGCCGATCATCTCGAACTTCAAAGAAGGTCTGACGGTTCAGGAATACTTTAACTCCACCCACGGCGCTCGTAAGGGGCTCGCGGATACGGCGTTGAAGACCGCAAACTCTGGTTATCTGACCCGTCGCCTCGTTGACGTGGCTCAGGACTGTATCGTCACAGAAGATGATTGCGGAACCGATCAAGGCATCGAATTGTCAGCCGTTATGGAAGGCGCCGACGTTGTCGTGTCGCTCAGCGAACGTATTCTCGGTCGGGTGACCGGCGAGGATGTCAAAGCGCCGAAATCGGATGAGCTGGTCGCACCTGCGAACACATATATCGATGAAGTGCTGGCGCGGACGATTGAAGATGCTGGCGTTGACCGGATCAAAGTACGATCGCCGCTGACGTGTGAAACCAAGATTGGTGTCTGTGTCTCTTGCTATGGTCGTGACCTGGCCCGCGGGACAGTCGTCAATAAAGGCGAAGCGGTTGGCGTCATTGCGGCCCAATCCATCGGTGAGCCGGGCACACAGCTGACCATGCGGACCTTCCACATTGGTGGCGCCGCATCGGTTGCCGAGGAAAGCTCGACTGAGGCGCAGGTCGAAGGGAAGATCAAGTTTGAGAATCCGACTTTCGTGAAGCGCGCAGACGGTGCGTTGATCGTTACCGGACGCCACATGGTTGTGTCGATCGAAGATGCTGACGGGCGCACCCGCCAGACCTTCAAGCCAACCTATGGCACGGCCTTGTCTGTGAAGGACAAGAAAAAGGTCAAACCTGGTGACAAGATCGCGGATTGGGATCCATTTGCCCAGCCGATGATTTCTGAAGTCGAAGGCACCGTCCGTCTGGTCGACATTGTCGATGGCCTGACGGCCCGCGAAGAGACCGATGAAGCCACGGGTATTTCGTCTCGCGTCATCATTGATGGTCGCGGCTCGAAAGGCGCAGATCTGCGTCCATCCATCATGTTGGTCGACGGCAAAGGCGAGGCAATGGCTTTGCCGAACGGCAATGAGGCACGTTACATGTTGTCACCGGGCGCGATCCTGTCGGTCGAAGATGGCGACACGGTCAAGGTTGGTGAGTCTATGGCGCGTATCGCAACGGGCGGTGCGAAAACCAAAGACATTACCGGTGGTCTTCCACGCGTGGCCGAACTGTTCGAAGCCCGTCGTCCGAAGGATAACGCGGTGATCGCGGAAATGGACGGTCGCATTCAGTTTGTTCGCGAGTATAAGCAGAAGCGCAAGATCGCGATCGTGCCGGATGAAGAGGGCAAGGATGCCATCGAATTCCTGGTGCCGAAAGCTCGCCGTCTCGACGTGCAGGACGGCGACTATGTCAAGCGCGGTGATTACATCATCGACGGCAACCCGGCGCCGCAGGATATTCTTGCAACGCTCGGGATCGAAGCTTTGGCGGACTATCTCGTTGACGAAGTCCAGAAGGTCTACCGCCTGCAAGGGGTGCCGATCAACGATAAGCATATCGAAGTCATCGTGCGTCAGATGCTGCAGAAGTTTGAAATCACGGATGCCGGCACAACGACGCTGATCAAGGGTGAGCATGTTGATGCGCTCGAGCTGGAAGAGGCAAACGCTGCTGTGCGCAAGTCGAAAAAGGCCGATCAGCGCGAAGCGACAGGTGTGCCGGTTCTGCTGGGGATCACCAAAGCCTCGCTGCAAACCCGCAGCTTCATCTCGGCCGCTTCGTTCCAGGAAACGACTCGCGTGCTGACCGAAGCGGCTCTGCAGGGCAAAGTGGATACGCTGGAAGGCTTGAAAGAGAATGTCATTGTTGGGCGTCTCATTCCTGCCGGGACCGGTGGTGGCATGCGCGAAATGCGCAAAGTTGCCGCCCAGCGCGACACCCAGCTGCGCAATAAGCGTGAAGCGGCAGCGAAAGAGGCAGCCGCCTCTCTGCCAGCGCCAGAAGCGGCGGAATAATCCAATTCAGTCAGGGCGGCAGAGCTTGAATGTTGAAAGCTCTGCCGCCAAGGCTTGACGTGGCCATCGCGGGGCCTTAAACGCGCGACATGCTGGCTGGGCAGGTCCTTTTGGGTCTGCCCGGTAATCCTTTTGGGGATTGCCCGTTTGGCAAACGCACCGAATTGAGCGGATGTATGATTTGGGAGCTCACGGCCCGGTCTATGTCTCACCTGAAATTGGTCCGACAGGGGCCACGAAACTAGAGAGTATCAAGGCCCCTATGCCGACGATTCAACAGCTGATCCGGAAGCCGCGCAAACCTAAGCCGCAGCGCTCCAAGACCCCCGCCCTGAAGGGCAACCCACAACGTCGCGGTGTCTGCACACGCGTTTACACGACCACACCTAAGAAGCCGAACTCGGCGCTTCGGAAAGTGGCGAAAGTCCGCCTGACGACTGGGTTTGAGTCGCTTTGCTATATTCCGGGTGAAGGTCACAACCTGCAGGAGCACTCTGTTGTGCTGATCCGCGGGGGTCGTGTGAAAGACCTTCCCGGCGTGCGTTACCACATTCTTCGTGGCGTTCTGGATACGCAGGGCGTTAAAGACCGTAAGCAACGTCGTTCGCATTACGGCGTCAAGAAACCGAAATAAGGGAGGGCTAGTACATGTCTCGTCGTCACCGCGCAGAAAAACGTCAGGTCCTGCCTGATCCAAAATTCAAGGACGTTGTCCTGTCAAAATTTATGAACCAGATCATGCAGGACGGCAAAAAGTCGACTGCTGAGCGCATCGTCTATGGCGCGCTGGATCTGGTCGAATCTCGTGCCAAGAAAGACCCTGTTGAGGTTTTTCACGAAGCATTGGAAGCGATTTCACCTGCGGTCGAGGTTCGCTCTCGCCGTGTTGGTGGTGCAACCTATCAGGTGCCGGTTGAGGTTCGCCCTGACCGCCGTCAGGCGCTGGCCATTCGCTGGCTCGCCGCCGCTGCTGGTAGCCGCAACGAAAATACGATGCGCGAGCGTCTGGCTGGAGAGCTGATGGATGCTTCTCAAGGCCGCGGCAACGCCGTCAAGAAACGCGAAGATACGCACAAGATGGCGGAAGCCAACCGCGCGTTCTCGCACTATCGTTGGTAGATTTCACTTAAAGAGCTTCCGTTTCCTCCCGGAACACAACTACGAAGGTAAGACCCATGGCCCGCGAATATCCGCTGGAGCGCTATCGTAACTTTGGTATTATGGCGCACATTGATGCTGGTAAGACGACGACGTCTGAGCGCATTCTGTATTACACAGGCAAGTCGCACAAAATCGGCGAAGTGCATGATGGCGCGGCGACGATGGACCACATGGAGCAGGAGCAGGAGCGCGGAATCACGATTACGTCTGCTGCGACAACCACGTTCTGGGAACGCACCGACGATGGTCAGACCGCTCAAACCGAAAAGCATCGCCTGAATATTATTGATACGCCTGGGCACGTTGACTTCACAATTGAAGTTGAGCGCTCTTTGGCGGTTCTCGATGGCGCTGTTTGTGTGCTCGACGCCAATGCCGGTGTAGAGCCACAGACAGAAACTGTTTGGCGTCAGGCCGACCGCTATCACGTGCCGCGCATCGTATTCGTCAACAAGATGGACAAGATCGGCGCAGATTTCTTCAATTGCGTCGAGATGATCGAAGATCGTACCGGCACGAAAGCCATGCCGATCCAGTGCCCAATCGGTTCTGAGTCGGAGCTTGAAGGCCATGTCGACCTGATCACGATGCAAGAATGGGTTTGGGCTGGCGAAGATCTTGGCGCGAGCTGGGAATTGCGCGAGATCCGCGACGAGTTGAAAGACAAGTGTGCAGAAATGCGCTCAACCATGGTTGAGCTTGCTGTTGAGCAAGACGAAGATGCCATGATGGCCTACCTCGAGGGCGAAGAGCCTTCGATTGATCAGTTGCGTGCGCTCATCCGGAAGGGCACGCTGGCCATGGACTTTGTTCCGGTTCTCGGTGGCTCTGCGTTTAAGAACAAAGGTGTTCAGCCGATGCTGAACGCGGTTCTGGACTTCTTGCCGAGCCCATTGGATGTGCCGGATTATATGGGCTTTAAACCTGGCGACGAAACAGAAACGCGCGATATCGCACGTTCTGCATCTGATGATCAGCCGTTTGCTGGCCTTGCGTTCAAAATCTGGAATGACAAGTATTTTGGCTCGCTGACCTTCGTGCGCATCTATTCTGGTGTTTTGACCAAAGGCGGTTCGGTATTGAACGCGACCAAAGGCAAGCCAGAGCGTGTGGGTCGCATGATGATCATGCACTCAAACGATCATGATGATATCGAAGAAGCATATGCAGGCGACATTATCGCGATCGCGGGCCTGAAGGGCACGACGACCGGTGACACCTTGTCTGACAAGGGCAACCCGGTTGTGCTGGAAACGATGAATTTCCCTGACCCAGTGATCGAGATTGCGGTTGAGCCAAAAACCAAGGCCGACCAAGAGAAGATGTCTGCCGGTCTGTCACGTCTGGCGGCAGAAGACCCATCCTTCCAGGTTGAGACCGATATTGAGTCGGGTCAGACCATCATGAAAGGCATGGGCGAGCTTCACCTCGACATTCTTGTCGATCGTCTGAAGCGCGAGTTTAAAGTCGAAGCGAATATCGGTCAGCCTCAGGTGGCTTATCGTGAAGCGCTCGGCCGAAGCGCTGAAATCGATTACACGCACAAGAAACAGTCTGGTGGATCTGGTCAGTTTGCGCGCATCAAGATCGAATTTGAGCCGCTTGAACCAGGTTCGGGCTTCCAGTTCGAAAGCAAGATTGTCGGTGGTAATGTTCCCAAGGAATTCATTCCAGGTGTCGAAAAAGGCCTCAACATGGCCAAGGAAAACGGCCTGCTGGCTGGATATCCGATGACCGACTTCAAAGCGACGCTTTTCGATGGCGCCTATCACGATGTGGACTCAAGCGTGCTGGCGTTTGAAATCGCAGCGCGTGCTGCATTCCGTGAGCTGAAAAGCCAGGGCGATCCGCGTCTGATGGAACCGATCATGAAGGTCGAAGTTGTCACTCCAGAAGACTATATGGGTGATATCATCGGTGACTTGAATTCTCGCCGCGGCCAGATTCAAGGCAGTGAAGCTCGCGGTAACGCGACGGCGATTAACGCCTTCGTCCCGCTGGTAAATATGTTCGGTTATGTGTCTAACCTTCGCGGCATGTCGCAAGGCCGGGCGCAATTCACCATGCAATTCGAGCATTATGCGGAAGTGCCAAAAGCCGAAGCGCAGAAATTGATATCTGAGCTGGCTGGCTAAGCCGAAATTTGAATAGAAGATTTGGTATTAGGAGTATCCCATGGCCAAAGAGAAGTTTGAGCGTAATAAGCCGCACGTGAACATCGGCACGATTGGTCACGTGGACCATGGTAAGACGACGCTGACAGCGGCGATCACGATGGTGCTGGCTGATGTGACCGGCGCCGAGAAGCGCTCTTA
>JBCCGB010000018.1:0-56802 GCA_039029475.1 Pseudomonadota bacterium
AATGCTGGCATTGACGAACAGACCTGGAGCCATCGGGGCGCCTTCATCCGAACCTTCGCCATATGGGTCTTCCAGCTCGGCAATGACATTGATCAAACGGGTCTGCGGGTTGACCGCTGCCGATGTCCGCGTCACGCGTCCGGTCCATTCGCGCGGCGCACCCGCCACGGAACCTGAAAATGTGACAGCTGGACCCCGCTCTGCCGCGGTTTCGGCAAAGGCCAGCGGCAGTCCGAGCCGACCCAACTCGTCATCGGTTATTGGTAGCGCAACTTCAACGACGTCCGTCGCGAACACACGGCCCAGCGACTGACCTGGGGATGCGAATTGCCCGACTTCGACATTTTCCTCGCGGACGCGGCCATCAAATGGGGCCACAACGGCCGTCCGGCCAAGCGCCAGTTCCGCATCAGCAAGCTGCGCTTTTGCGGATTCCAGCGATGCCCGGGCTTCAGCCAATTGAGGTTCACGACGAGCCAGCGGGCTTGAATCGGTAATGCCCAGATTGATCAGGTCCTGCTGTGCAATCTCAGCTTCCGCCTGCTCCCGCGCCAGGCGCTGTTCAGCACTGGCAACGCCCGATTGAGCGCGCACCACAGCGAGCTGGTAATCGGCAGTTTCGAGCCGGACAAGAACCTGCCCACGACGGATGAAGCCGCCATCAATGTAATCCGGAGACACGAATGCAATCCGGCCAGCAATCTGCGGCGCAACAACGATTTCGCGCTGCGGACGAACCTCACCCTGTGCGATCACAGTGAAATCCAGATCCTGCATCGTAACCTGTTCGGAAAACACCGACAGGCCAGCAAACTTCTCATCTGCTTGCTCAGGTTCCGGCTTGAGCACCTGAACCGTTGTGAAGGCCACGCCAGCCAAGCCAAGCAAGACGACGACCGTGATGATAATGGAGATGATACGACTCATGGGAGGACTGCCTCTTCAGGGCTACTATTGCTCGCGGTGACAGGCGCAGCCGGTTCAGGAACCGGCAAGCCGCCGCCGAGGGCGAGGTGAAAACTGACACGATTGGAGGCGCGTGCGGAACGCGCAGCGATGACACTGCTTTCTGCTGACAATCGTCGTGTTTGGGAATCGATCAGATTGAAGATCGAAACCAGGCCATTGGTATATTGGCGCGTCGCCAATTCCTCAGCCAGGCGCGCCTCTTCGAGCGCGCGGAGTTGTGCGTCTTCCTGCTGTGCAAGCAAGGAATCGGCAGCCAAAGCGTCTTCAACTTCGCGCCAGGCGGTCAAAGTCGTTGCGGCATAATTCTCTACGGCGGCGCGCGCTTGCGCGACAGCCGCGTCGCGATCGGCATCCAGCGCTCCGCCATTAAAGATCGGCGCCGTCAGGCTGGCGACCAGACGCGCTGCGATCCGTCCCGGGTCAAAGGCATCTGCGATATCGTCTTCCGACGTCGAGAGACCGCCAGTCAGGCGGAAGCTTGGCAGCATCGCCAAGCGCGCTTGTTCAGCCCGCAAACCGGCTGAAGTCACGCGCGCTTCGGCTGCCGCGATATCGGGACGGCGGGTCAGCAACAATGTTGGATTGCCCGCTGGCGGCAAGGCGATGAGTTCAGGCAATTCAGCCGCCGCTTCCAGTTCTGCACTGGGATAACGTCCGAGCAGAATCTCAAGGCGCCGGGTTGCATTCTGACTGGCAAGACGCTGTCCGGCAATCGACGCCTCTGCGGACGCTTGCGTGGTGCGCGCTGTGCGCACGTCGAGCGCCGATGACAGGCCTCGCGATAAACGCCGCTCGGTGAGCTCCAGCGCCCGCGATCGCGCCTCATATGTTTCGACGGCAACGCGCTCCTGCGCCAGCGCCTCGTTGAGATCAAACCAGGCGGATGCAGTCTGCGCGGCCAATGCGAGTCGCGCGGAGGCAAGATCGGCCTCACTGGCAATCAAATCTGCTTCTGCGGCATTAATACTGGCGCGCAGGCGCCCCCACAAATCGAGTTCCCAATTGAGATCCAATCCGAGACCGTAAGCCTCGCCAGAAACCCGGCTGTCTGTCGCCTCGATATAGGTGTCGGTGCCCGTCACGGAACCCGATGCGGAAAGACTCGGCAGGGTTCGACCATAGGTGCTGCGCGCCTGTGCCCGGGTGGCTTCAACCGCATAGAATTGTGACCGAATGGAAGGATTCGCAGCCAGCGCTTCATTAATCAGCGTCACCAGAGTATCGTCATTGAACTGGCTCAACCAGTCAACGCGCGGCGCTTCACCGACCACACCATTGGCGGCCCAGGCGTCCGGAGCATCGGGCGCAATCGGGAATACGACCATGCGCTCACCGCCAAATGACGGCATGCTCGGCATACTCGGAACGGTCGAACACGCGCTCACCGCAAGAAACCCCAATACAATACTCGCTTGCTTCATAGATACCTCTTCAGCCTGGACCGTGGCTTTACGCCCGCTCTACTCGACTGTCAACAAATAATTATCGTTTTTCAATAATTGTGAAAAAGCTTTCAGACTTGCTCATCGCTACCACCTCTGTATACGCCGAGACGAGCCCCGCGGACCATAGCTATCTTCGAAACCTTGCCGACATGTCGCACCAAAATGGACAGATCCAACCGGACCCGCCGCGGCGTTTTCGCGATTTTCTGGTCCTGACATCCGGTGCCGTTGCGGTGCTCGCCTTACTATTCTTGACCGGCGCCATCGGTTGGGTGGAATGGGTGATTGGTGCCGTTGTCATGACCTCTGGCGCCTTGGCATTTTATGTCGGCTCCGCGCCAACGCCTCAAAAGCAAAGACTGGCGCCTGTGCTCGACACCGCGGCAAGTCCGACCCGCCCGGCGCCAGAAGAGAGTGTTGAGCCCTTCATTCTAGCGCTGCCTTTGCCCGCGCTGCTGATTTCTCAAGACGCCCAAATCGTCACGGTCAATGCCCATGCACGCATGTTGTTTCGGTTCGAGCCGTCCATCATGACCTTTCCAGTCGCAGTGTTGCGACAGCCAGACTTACTGGATGCTGCTGAACGAGTCGGACGGGACGGCGCCAATGAACGGGTTGAGTTCACCCAACATGGCAATGCCGAGGTCTGGATGGCGCATATCCGACCTGGACCGGCCGCCGGATCCGTCATCATGGTATTTGAAGACCTGACCGCGGTGCGCCGGGCCGAGCGCGCCCGGGCGGACTTTCTCGCTAATGCCAGTCACGAACTGCGAACGCCACTGACCGCGATTGGCGGGTTTATTGAAACGATGCGCGGTCCGGCCCGCGACGACAAAGAAGCCTGGGAAGGCTTTCTGGAAATTATGGCCCAACAGACGGAACGTATGAAGCGTCTGGTCGCTGATCTTTTGTCTCTGTCCCGGATCGAATTCAGCGAGCACCGGGCGCCAAAAACCCAAGTCGAGTTTGGTAAACTTGCGCGAGATACGAGCCAGGCCTTGATTCCGATTGCGGAAGACGCCGGGATCACACTTCGTTTTGACGCGCCGGACGATGCCATTCATGCCATTGCCGATGCTGACGAGATTGCCCAGGTCATTCAGAACCTGGTGAGCAATGCCATCAAGTATGCGCGCAAGGACGGAGAGGTTCAAATCCTGGTCGGCGTCGCGGCAACCATGTCGGACGCTGCCACGGCATGCAGCCGCCAATCCCCGGATGCGAAACGCTCCTTGCTGCTCCAACCCTATGCGGCATCGGGCGCCCCGGCGCTTTGGGTTCGGGTCACCGACAATGGTGATGGCATCGCGGAATCGCATTTGCCGCGTTTGGGAGAGCGCTTCTATCGCGTCGATGAAAGTCGCGGCGGAAAAATCGAGGGCACCGGGCTGGGTCTCGCCATTGTCAAACACATCATGGCGCGGCACCGCGGCGGCCTGGCCGTCGAAAGCCTTGAAGGACATGGCACCGCGTTCGGCGTTTGGATGCCGCGAATAAAAGAAGATGCGCCCAGCAAAACCGTATAACCCGCCTGCCCCGAACACGTTGGAAACGGTCTATATTGATGACACATTGATTGTCGCCAATAAGCCGAGCGGGCTCCTCAGCGTGCCTGGAATTGGTCCGGAAAAAGCCATTTGCGCCAACAGCATTCTCAGTGATCGCCATGGCGCCGTCCTGACAGTCCACCGCCTGGATATGGACACGTCAGGACTGATTGTCTTTGCTCGAACCAAAGATATGCAGCGCCAAATGTCGAAATTGTTTGAGACCCGACGCATTGAAAAATCCTATGAAGCGCTTGTTTCAGGTCATATAGCAGCGGATGCCGGACAGATTGATCGGGCAATCGCAAAGCACTCCCTCAAACGGCCATTGCGCCATTTAGACCCCGACGGACAGCGCGCCATAACCGACTGGCGTGTCATGGAAAGATCAGCCACGAAGACGCGGGTGTCCCTGCATCCCCAGACAGGGCGCTCGCATCAATTACGCTTACATATGGCGAGCCTCGGACATCCGATTTTGGGGGATGTCTTTTATGGCGACCCGACTTCATTTGAGCGGCTTTGCCTGCACGCCGCAAAACTGTCTTTTGACCATCCAGAGACAGGCGAATCGCTGAGCTTGATCGCCGCGACGCCATTCTAAAATGTGAAGATTACAGCGAAGTCAGTTGTGTCACATATGTGTCAACGACCAGAGTTATGAGCGGCGAATTGCTGAGATCGACCTGCGCATGCTGGAAACATTAGGACATCTGCCGATAGGCTGGCTGTTGATTGCACCCTTGGCGGCCGCGGGGTTTTTCGCCTTCTATTCCGGACGCACGCAAATCGGTGCGCTTTCGATTGGTTCGAGCATCAGCGCCCGGCTGCATTCTCAACCGAACTATCACGGCTATTTCCTGACCTTCTGTACGGTTTTGCCGGTGGCCGTGGTTTTCGGACTGTATTTGCTATTCGCTGACTCATTTGCTCGCGGAACCCTGCTCAGCGAGTTGCCCGATTATCTGACTCAGCGCGGAGAGGCACAGATCGCTTTCTTCATGGATCGTGTTTCGGAACACGCGCAGGCGCAGACATCGGCACCCACCGGCAATACATTATTCGATGCCAGCGTCGAACGGTTCGCGACCCTGATCGGGTTGGCGCGCGCCGTGGCGTTCGGGAGCGCGATCATTGCTGGCACACTTGGATTTCGATGGGGACGCAAACAGCTGAGCCGCGACTTCGCCGCACGGAATTATGTCGAGCGAACGATCACGGCGCTTTTGTTCATTTGCGCAGCGATCGCAATTCTGACGACCATCGGCATCGTTCTGTCGCTGATCTTCGAGACCGTGCGCTTCTTCAGTCTGCCAGGTGGCCCTGGCGTGTTTGAATTCCTGTTCGGCACCAATTGGAATGCGCAAACCGGTCAGGATTTCGGCGCGGTGCCATTGTTTTTCGGAACATTGATGATCGCGCTTCTGGCCATGCTGGTGGCGGTGCCGGTCGGATTGTTCTCGGCCATATACTTGTCCGAATATGCCAGCCCGAAGTTTCGCAATTGGGCAAAGCCGGCGCTCGAATTGCTGGCCGGTATTCCGACCGTTGTGTATGGGTTTTTTGCCGCGACCCTGATCGCACCCTTGGTGCGCGGGTCGGCGCAATGGATCAATGGCCTCCCATTCACGCCAGATACATTGCTGGCGGCCCAACCCACCAGCGCATTGGCGGCAGGCCTGGTCATGGGCGTGATGATCATTCCTTTTGTCAGTTCCTTGTCCGATGATGTGATCAGCGCAGTGCCGCAAGTCTTGCGTGATGGCGCCTTGGCCATGGGGGCAACCCGATCCGAGATGATCAAGCAAGTGGTGTTGCCGGCGGCCTTCCCCGGCATTGTCGCGGCGATCCTGCTCGCCGTTTCGCGCGCGATTGGGGAAACCATGATTGTCGTTATGGCTGCGGGTGGACGGGCCCTGATCACGCTTGACCCGTCCTCTGACATCACCACGGTCACCTATCAGATCGTGTCCCTGCTAACCGGCGACACAGCGTTTGACAGTGCCCGAACGGTCTCCGCTTTCGCCCTGGGATTCGTGTTGTTCGGGATCACGCTGCTATTCAACATTATCGCTTTGCGCGTGGTCCAGCGCTACCGAGAAGCCTATGAGTGAGCCGCACATCTCTCCTGCGATCACGCCCGCAGAAAGGCTGCGACGCCGGCGCAATGCCGAGCGTCGATTCAAACTCTATGGCCAGATTGCGATCTGCACCGCCATCGGGTTTCTCGCCATTCTATTGCTGTCGATCGGCTTCAAAGCTTCGTCCGCATTTTCGCGGCACATGGTTGAATTGTCGCTGGAGCAGACAGAATTTTCTGCGGCCAGCGACGTGAAGGTCACGGACGTCAATCTCGCGGTGCGCGATCGCCTGCTGGAGATCTTTCCCGAGGCGGCAACCGACCGGGCTCACCGGGCCGACTTGTTCGCCATTACCACGCGGTTGGCCGTGTTACCGCTGCGGGATCGATTGAGGGCCAAGCGTGACACAAGCGACATGCCCGTGACCGCGCGCCTCGCATTGTCGGATGATCTCGATCTGTACCTCAAGAATGACATTCGCCGGCATCAAAGCGCGATCATCGGGGATGCCGGCCGTCTGTCGCGAACGGAGTCAGGTCTTTACCGGCTGACCGATGCCGGGCCGGATGGGTTCGTGTCTTTCCAGGACCAAGTTCAGGCCATGCAGGATGCGCCGCAAGATATTCTGATTTCTCTCGCGGATGCGTGGTTTGAGTTGCGGGAAGTATCTGGCGCGGTTTTGGTGCTGTCGCATCTGGCCGGCCCGTTGCCAACGCTTGGCGAACAATCCAGCGCTCCCATCTCCGCGACCTATCTGAATTCGCTCAGCGAAAACCGCCGCGTGAGCTTGCGACAAATTGCTATTCTTCTGCATCTGCTCGATCGCGGAGATGTGTCCCGGCGGTTCAATACCAGCCTGTTCACCAATGCAGACAGCACTTATCCCGAACTCGCTGGTGCCGCGGCGGCTCTGATCGGATCTTTGTTCACAATGCTGGTGACGGCGCTGTTCGCATTGCCCGTCGGTGTGCTTGCTGCCGTCTATCTTGAGGAATTTGCCCGAAAATCGCGGCTGACCAGCATAATTGAGGTCAATATCAACAATCTTGCGGCCGTGCCTTCTATCATATTCGGGCTGTTGGGCGCGGCCGTCTTTTTGAACGCGTTCGGGCTGCCGCGCTCCGTTCCTTTGGTCGGTGGTCTGGTGCTTGGACTGCTGGTGCTACCGACCATTATCATCGCCTCGCGCGCGGCCTTGCGGTCGGTCCCCCCCTCGGTTCGTGACGCCGCGCTGGGACTGGGCGCGTCACCAACGCAAACGGTGTTTCATCACGTCTTGCCGCTCGCCGCGCCAGGGATTCTCACCGGAGCGATCATCGCTATGGCCCGAGCGCTCGGTGAAACAGCGCCGCTGCTGCTGATCGGGATGGTTGCCTTTATCAGCGAAGTGCCATCAGCGCCGAATGATGAAGCAACAGTTTTGCCGGTTCTGATATATAAGTGGTTTTCGGGCGCCGAACGTGCTTGGGAACCGATGACGGCCGCGGTCATCATCCTTTTGTTGACCGCGCTGGTGACAATGAATCTGGTCGCGGTAATTTTGCGGCGGAGGTTCGAGCGGAGATGGTAGCGATGGCTGACACGGGACCCAATCATGATGGCTTCGCCACGGCTGGCGCGGCCATTGGCGGTGCGAAAATTGAATGCCGCAGCATCAGTGTTCATTATGGCGACAAGCCCGCGATTCAGAACATTTCTCTGAAACTTCGGGACAAAGCCGTGACGGCTCTGATCGGCCCTTCCGGCTGCGGAAAATCGACATTTTTGCGCTGCCTCAACCGGATGAATGACACCATCGAAGAGGCCCGGGTTGATGGCGAAATCTTGATGGATGGGGCGGATATCAATTCACCGGATATTGATCCCGTACTGATCCGATCGAAAGTTGGAATGGTGTTTCAGAAACCCAACCCATTCCCGAAATCGGTTTACGACAATATCGCTTATGGACCGCGTATTCACGGCCTCGCCGGAACGAAGGCCGAGCTCGATGAGATTGTCGAAGTTGCCTTGCGCAAAGCCGGCCTATGGGAAGAAGTCAAAGACCGATTGACCGCCATCGGCACCAGCTTGTCCGGCGGACAACAGCAGCGCCTTTGTATTGCCCGGGCGATCTCGATCAGCCCGGAAGTCATCCTCATGGACGAACCGTGCTCGGCGCTCGATCCGATCGCCACAGCGCGTATTGAAGAATTGATTGACGAATTGCGGATGCGCTATTGCATCATCATCGTCACACACTCGATGCAACAAGCCGCACGGGTGTCTCAGCACACAGCCTTTTTCAATCTCGGTGAACTGGTTGAATTTGGCGACACAGAGATGATCTTCACCAATCCCGCGCAGCAACGCACGCAGGATTATATTACCGGTCGATTTGGGTAGGATATATCGTGGCAGGACCTCAACATATCGTCAGTGCTTTTTCGGAAGAGCTTGACCAGCTGTCTGCTGATTTGCTGCGCATGGGCGGCCTCGCTGAAGCCATGATCCGCGATGCTTCGAGAGCCGTTGTAACGCGTGATATTGCCTTGGCGGAAACGGTGATCGAGCGAGATCTCGAGATGGACCGGCTCGAACGGCAGGTCGAGGGCAAGGCGGTTCGGATGCTGGCCTTGCGGCAACCCATGGCGTCAGATCTGCGCAATGTGATCGGCGCCATCAAGCTGAGCGGTGGCATCGAGCGGATCGGCGATCTCGCCAAGAACATTGCTCGCCGCAGCATTGTCGTCGCGAATGAAGACAATCGCTCGGCATTGCGGGGTATCGAGCGGATGGGGCAGGCCGTCTCGCGGATGTTGCAAGTATCGCTGGATGCCTATGCCCGCCGTGACCCGGTGACAGCGCTCAGCGTCCTGGATCAGGATGACGACATTGATAGCCATTATAACAGCCTCCTGCGCGCGATGCTGACTTTCATGGCAGAAGAGCCGGATCAGATCGATGCGCGGTCAAATTTCATTTTCATTGTCAAGAATCTCGAACGCATTGGTGACCATTGCACCAATATCGCAAAAGTCGTGCACTTCATCGCAACCGGTCAACGCGTTGGAGATGCAGCACGCACCCCTCGCCCACAGCCAGAGTAAGGACGCTGGACCATGAAACCCTTTATTGTCATCGCCGAAGACGAAACAGCGGTCTCGGAATTGCTGCGCTACAATCTCGAAGCCGAAGGTTATGAGACCGCCATCGCAAATGATGGTGATGAGGCCATGCTGTTGCTGGATGAACGCGTCCCTGACTTGATGCTCCTCGACTGGATGTTGCCCAAGATTTCCGGAATCGAGATTTGCCGCCGCGTTCGGACGCGACAGGAAACGGCAAACTTGCCGATCATCATGCTGACCGCACGCACCGAGGAAGCGGATCGCATTCGCGGCCTTGAGACCGGCGCCGACGATTACGTCACCAAGCCGTTCTCGACCAATGAGTTGATGGCCCGCGTGAAAGCCGTCCTGCGCCGCATTCGCCCCGCCTTGATGGATGACAAGATCCGCGTTGGCGATATCGAGATCGATCGCACGACGCATCGCGTCACGCGCGCCGGCGAGGATATCCATCTCGGACCAACCGAGTTTCGTTTGCTGGAGTACTTTGCCCAGCACCCGGGCCGGGTGTTTTCTCGAGAGCAATTGCTGGATGGCGTATGGGGGTCAGACGTCTATGTCGAGGCCCGCACCGTCGATGTGCATATTGGCCGCCTGCGCAAGGCCTTGATGAGCCTGGGCGGCACCAATCCGATCCGCACCGTCCGTTCTGCCGGTTATTCCCTGCGGACCGACTAGCGCCGCATTCAAGCACGAAAAAAAGCGGTGGCCGCGATCACGTCCGAACCTGTCGGTTGATCGCGGCCAGTCACATCAGCTTTCCGTGTCTGCCGCCTCGACAGAGGCTGCTTCAACGCCGTCACCTTTCAGATAGGTGTTGAGGAAACTCAGATAGGCTTCAGACGCCGTGATCCGGTTCTCCTTGCGCAGGAAACCATGGCCTTCGTCCGGGAACAGAACGTATTCGACATGTACGCCATTGTCGCGGATGGCCGCGACCAGTTCATCGCTTTCCACTTGCAGAACCCGCGGATCATTGGCGCCTTGCACCACCAGCATCGGCTTGGTGACATTCGCAGCATGGAAGAGGGGTGAAATGGCGCGATGACGTTCAGCATCCGTGGCGGGGTCGCCCATTTCATCATATAGCGCTTCGCGGAACGCCGCCCACCAATCCGGGATGCTTTGCAGCGTGCGTTCCCAATTGGTGACACCGAAGATATTCACCCCGACTTCAAACTCTTCAGGATGGAAGGTCAGCGCTGCAGCGGTCATGAAGCCGCCATAAGAGCCGCCCATGACGGCGACTTTGTCGGCATCGACCCAGTCGAGACCGCGCAGATAATGACCGGCCTCCACAATATCACGCAAATCTTCCTGGCCATGGCGCTTATCATCCATATGGAAGAAGGTTTTGCCATATCCGGAAGAGCCGCGATTATTGGCGCCATACACGGCATAGCCATGATTCACCAGGTGCTGAACCATCGCGCTGTAACCGCGTGTGGTCTGTCCGCCCGGGCCGCCATGAACAAGGACAAGCGCGGGCACAGGATTGTCGGCCGACGCCTGCTTCGGCTTGTACATGATGCCAGGAATGACAACGCCATCTGAGGCTTCGAAGCGTTCGACGGTTGCGGTCACCAGATTGTCTTCATTGATGTCCGGGTTGATCGCATCCGTCAGGCGCGTGGCGTCGCTGCCAAGCTCAGTCATGTAAAGATTATAGGGCGACGTGTCGGTGTTGAGACCGAAAGCAATCTTGGACTCATCGCGTGAAAACCGGATTTGCCCAAGTTCACCTTCCGGCACACCATTGAGGACCACATCTTCACCGGTTTCGGTGTTGCGAATGGTGAGATCCGTCAATCCATCTGCATTGATCGCATGGACGCGATAATTGCCGCTCGGCGAGTAGAATACAAAACTGACATCCCAATCGGCCTCAATCAGCGGCGCTTTTTCACCGGTCGCTAGATCATGCGTCCAAGCTTGATTGAATTCACCAAACTCATTGGTGCTATAGATCAGCTTGCTCTCATCTGGCGTGAAATCATAAGTGCCGTGCGCGACATTGCCTTCATGCGCGGTGACCAGGACAGGTTCTGGCATCTCGGCAGACAAGTCGACCAGATAGACGTCTGAATCGGCACTGGTGCGCGGCTTGTCGAGCGCCAACCAGCGGCCGCTATCGCTGAGCGCTCCAGGCTGGAAGCCAGGATTTTCGAACACCATGGTGGTGCTGTAATCGGATGGGTTCACCGAATAGAGGTCGAAGCTCGCCGAGTCGCGGCCATTGTGCCAGACATAAAAGACTTCATTGTCGGCGCGCCAGCCGCCGAATGAGGCTTTAACGTCATCGCCGGGGGTGACATCGACCAATGTGCCGTCCAACTCAACCACATAAATATGGTTCAACTCATTGCCGCCCTGGTCAGCAGAGACAATGATGCGGTCATCGGCCGGGAAGAAGGATTGCACAAAATGCGCATCGGTTTCAGACGCGGTAAGCTCAGCGACAGATCCATCAGCACTGATTGCGATGGCATTGAACACGCCGCTGCCATCTGAATGCGCGAGAATTTTGCTGTCATCGCTGGACCAGGCATAGCCGCTGCCATTGGCCAGGCCGAAACTGGTGGTCTGGAAGAACGCGTCGGCTGAATAGGTCTCGAATGCTGCGGCTTCAACCACCGCATCGACTTCGGCGAGCACCGCCTCTTCAACTACGGGTGGTGCGTCCGCCGCCACGGGTTCAGTGACAATATCGCTGGTGTTCACGCACGCCGCTGACAGCGCCAACGCCGATGCGCCAATGAGTAGTTTCCACATGTAAATCATCCCTCAAATGCTAAGTATGGTTAACCGTAGCAGTGGAGGTTGGGCTTGGCGAGCTTAAACCGTGGCCTCGACGCGGAGTGCAGCGACACGACCAATCGCGTCTTCAGCTTCGGTCATGATTCGATCGACAATATCTTTTACCGGAAGAATATCCTTCACCCCGCCCGCAGATTGTCCCATGGCAAAACAGGATTTGCTGGCATCCAGACGCGTTTCGTCCGTGACCCCGCCAATACCGCCAATCACATCGGTCTGAACCGACAAAGCAGCTTGCATCGGGAAGGCCTGAATATCTTCCGGGCGACGTTCCCAGTCGAGAATGTAGTCATTCGTGCGGCAGCGCATTGGCTTGCCGGAATAGCATCGTGTTCGGGTCGTATCCGTATCGCCAGCGCCGACCACCGTATCTTTGTACGACTCCGCCGCGTGTGCTTCAGCCGATGCAATGAACCGTGTGCCCATCCACACGCCCACGGCGCCGAGTGACAAGGCGGCGGCAAGTCCCCGTCCATCATAAATTCCGCCCGCAGCAATGACTGGAATATTCACAGCTTCAACCGCCTGTGCCACCAGCGGCAAGGTGCCGACCAGGCCGGTATGGCCGCCGCCTTCACCGCCTTGCAGGATGACCGCGTCACAACCGGCCTGTTCGGCCTTGATCGCATGCTTGACCGCACCGCCGACCACCATGACTTTAACGCCTGCATCCTTCAGACGCTTCATAATCGGCATTGGCACGCCGAGACCGGCGACAAAACTGTCGGCGCCGCCGGCAATGATGACATCGACGCTTTTTTCGAGGCTGCCAGGATCTGCGGCCAAGAGATCAACCCCGAATGGCTTATCCGTCAGCTCTTTCACACGGGCCATCTGAGCGGCAATAAAGTCCGGTGACGTTCCGGCCATCCCCAGCACGCCATAGCCGCCCGCATTGCTCATCGCGGCGGCCAGTTCGGCATAAGAGACACCTCCCATTCCGGCGAGCATGATGGGATGTTTAATGCTCAGAAAGTCGCAAAGTGGGGTATGTATGCCCATAATATCCTCCTAATTGCTTGCCTCATACGAAAGCAACCTTGCGGTAAGACAAGGCATTCCCGCGGGGAAATTGGGCGGTTTCTGGGCTTTTGCAGTTAATCTCTGACTTTCCGTGCCAATTACAGTAGTATGCGCGATGCCGATGAAGGCTTATCTTCTAGAGGGGAAGAAAAAATGAGCATGAAACTTTGGATTGTAGCCCTTGCTGCTGCAGGACTTGCGGCGTGTAACGCAGCTGAAGACGCTGCTGACGCCACCGTTGATGCGGCTTCTGATGCCGTAGAAGCAGCAGGTGATGCTGTCGATGCGACGACAGACGCGGCTTCTGATGCCGTTGAGGCAACCGTGGATGCAGCGGGCGACGCTGTCGACGCGACCACCGAAGCCGCTTCAGATGTTGCGGATGCGGCGGAAGACGTTGTCGCGGATGCGGTCGACGCCACAGAAGAAGCAGCTGGCGACGTTGCTGAAGCTGCTGAAGACATGGCATCAGACGCAGCGGACGCTGTTGAAGACACCGTGACTGACGCTGTTGATGCCGTCGAAGACGCTGTCACAGAAGAAACTGACCAATAGGTCTGAACATTTCAGAATATAAAAAGCCCCGTCGGAATGACGGGGCTTTTTTGTATCTGTGACAAGAGCCAGATTAGAAGATCGCGTAGCCGCCATCGATAATCATGGTCGTGCCGGACGTGTATCGCGATGCATCACTGGCCAGATAGACCGCCATGCCGCCAAAATCCTCAGGTTCGCCCCAGCGGCGAATCGGGACACGCGTGATGACTTTCGTGGTGAAGACATCATTGTCCTGCGCGCCCGCGGTCATGTCCGTCGCGATCCAGCCCGGAAGAATGGAATTGGCGCGAATGCCATAACGTCCACATTCCGCCGCGATGCCGCGGATCATCGAAGGCAGGCCGCCTTTGGTCGCAGCATAGGCCTGATTCCGGGCCGCACCTTCGATCCCGGCCAATGACGCCACCCCAACCACAGAGCCGCCAGGATCCCCGGCTTGGGCGCGTTCGGTCATATGTTTGACGCTTTCGCGCAGGGTCCAGAAGGCGCCGTCAAGATTGACCTCCATATTCTTGCGCCACGTCTCGGTGCTCATTTCAGCAAAGCTTGAGGCCCCGAAGCCGACACCGGCATTGGCGAAACAGGAATCGATCCGTCCCATCGAGGAGACGATATCCGCGGTCGCATCAATGACCGCTTGCTCATCCGCGACATCAACCGTCCAGGCCTTCACCTCTCCGGTACCAAGGCCTGACAGTTTCTCGACAGCGGCATCATTGGCGGCCGATTTGCGCCCCCAGATCGCGATGCTGGCATTGGACGCTGCCATGGCTTCGGCCATGCCGAGGCCAATCCCGCGATTGCCCCCCGTTACGAGCGCGACTTTGCCGCTCAGATCAAAAGGTGCATATGCCATTCTCTAATTCTCCCTGAAACAATTTTCCCTTCAGTCGGGGGCGTAACCGTAGGGAAGGCAAACGCTTATTCAAAATCACCGAATTTCGCAGCACCGGCATGACCTATTCGTCGCGCAACATCACAACGCGTTGGCGCTTCTGGTCCAGCTGCACGCGAAAATGTTTCAGAATATCCATTCCCATCACCATCATCGGTTCATCCTCGAACCCGAGTGTTGCGAACAGGTCGGTTTCGAAGACCGGCAGGCTGAACCTGGCAAGTTGATTGTCGCCAAACCTCAATTTGCGAAAATTATAGATGCGCACGCGATTGCGCTCGAGGTCACTGCCTTGAATGTCCTGTTCTTCCTCGACGCGCGGTACACCGCGCGCCTGATCGGCAAACCGTGTGTTGACGAAGCTCACGCTGGCGCCGGTATCCAGCAAAGCCTTGCCGCGAACGCCATTGATGCGGATCGGAATGAAGATCAGCCCCTCGTGCTGAATATAGCTAATGGCGCTGCGATGGCTGCCATGAACAAATTTTGGGTAACCGTCATACAGCTCAACACGATCATTTGGAAAATCAAAATCGATGATGGACGCCCCGAACAAGGATGTTGGCAACACGTTTTGCTGAACGGGGAATTCATCCTTTGTGTTTACCGCGACACGCAATCCGTACCAGGACCGGGCGCCGGCTGACAAAGACGAAACATGCGTCACCGGGAACAGGCGCTGACCACCAATGCCAAGCACACGGGTCTCAAAAGCATCCGTCTCAGACGGCTGATAGGCCAGTAAATCATCATCAATCAGCGCAATCGTCGCGCCCGTGTCGAGCAAAGCCGGCGTCACCTGTCCGTTGATCTGGATCGTCGTAATCGGCCATTCGCGATCATTGGCCATCAGCATCAAGGTCTCGCGCTCTGTCGCTTGCGCGGCGCCCATTGCGGCCATCACGACCACGCACGCCAGCAGCGCGTTCCGGACGTGAGGTTTGATCGCAACGTTATGGGCCATGGCTCAAGTATGCCACACTTGTGGCAAATTACGAAAACACATCCGCGCTGACTGCATTGCGCAGCGTCTTGCCCGCCAGAAATAGTGCCAAATTCTCCAGGAAGACCTGATCTGTTCGGATCATTGAACCTTCCGTCAGCGCAGCAATGTGCGGCGTCAAAGTTATCTGCGGGTGCGTCCAGATCGGACTGTCCGGCGAGAGCGGCTCTTCGCGCACAACATCGAGATAGGCTTGCGTTGGCGCTTCGGCCTTCAGGGCGTCAATCAAAGCGGTTTCGTCCACCAAGCCGCCGCGTCCGACATTGATCAACAAACTTCCGGTCCGCATCTGAGCAAAGAAATCAGCATCCGCGAAATCCTCGGTCGCTTCGGTCAGTGGCAGGCACAGCAAGACCACATCGGCGTGCGGCAAGTGTTGACGCGCGCCGTCCATGGACGTGACCTGATCGGCCGCGGGCGATGGCGCAACCGTGCGCCGAACCCCGGTCACCGTCGCGCCCAAAGCACGTAAACGCGTGCCACAGGCCTGCCCGATCGCGCCAAAGCCATAAATCAACCAGTGCGAGCCCGCGATTTCCCGAAACGGCAACCGCGTCCAGTTCTTGTCGGCCTGAGCCTGACGACGCGCGCGGCCATCTTGAAAGAAGTCGAGACCCGCCCACAGCACCCATTCCGCAATCGCCTCGGATTGTTCGTGGCTGCCACTGAACAATGCCGCTTTCTTGCCCGTCGCCTGGATCATCGGATGTTCTGTTCCAGCAGCTGAGGACTGAAACCAGTCCAGACGCTCAAACCCCATCAATGTTTGGAAAAAAGTCATAACCGAAGGACTAAAATACGCATCCTGAGTGCCATACACGATGGCACCGTCTGCCTCACTCTCGCCCCAAGGTTGGTTCAAGTGTCCATCATCACCAAGGACGAGGGGCGAGATGCGATCTGAGAAGGGCTTTAGCGCAGTTTCGATCCGAGCAAAGGATTTCGCATGAATCAACAAGTGCCGCATCGTGCTGTCCTCCTGGCCGCAGGCCTTTTGTGTCTGTCTCTGTTGCCAGTTCAATCCGCGTCTGGCCAGAGCCGGGTGCCGTCTCAGGACTATTATCGCGACGTCACCGCGCTCGCTGAAGTGCTGGGAAAGTCACATGCCATCCGAGTCGCCTGCAATGGCCGCAATGATCAATACTGGCGCAGCTATATGCTTCGCCTGCTGGAGCTTGAAGCGCCCTATCAGGGCGGATTGCGGCGATCGCTGGTGAACGGATTCAATGCCGGATTTTCCTGGGGCAGCGACTTGCACCCGATCTGCGACGCGAATGCAGCCTCTGCGGAAAAGACTTATGCCGCTGAAGGACGAGATATTTCCGCCCGTCTGGTCCAATCCAACATCCCAGGCAGCCCGCGTCGCTAGTCGTCGCGATGGATCCGCGCTTTGCCGCGACCGAGCGCCAGCGCCTTGATCGCGCCGCGAAACGTGCGCACTTCCTGGGTCGTCCAATCGCCGCGAATAAAGGCATTACGGATATTGGTCTTCATCAAAGGCGTTTTATCCGGCGGGTAGAAATAGCCGGCCCGGTCGAGCTCTTCTTCCAGATGTTCAAACATGCGAATCAGATCTTGTTTCGGCGCGGGCGCTTCGACGCCTGATTTCTCGCCGTCCCAGCGTCCGACCGCGCCTGCCCCTGCGCCCCAACTGGCGCAGAAGACACCGACCGCCTGGGCCAGGTTTAAAGACGCAAAATCCGGGTTCACAGGATAGGTCAGAATGGCATCCGCGAGTCCGACGACATCGCTCGGCAAGCCATGATTTTCTGCCCCGAACAGAATGCCGGTCTTCAAGCCGCGGGCTTTCACCAGCGCCACACTGCTCGCCGCATCGACCACGGTTTTCTCCATCCCGCGGGGCCGGGCTGTTGTCGCCAGCACCGTGCCAAGATCAGCGACCGCATCTTCGATCGTATCAAACAGGTGCGCCGTGACACCGGCTTCAAATGCGCCAGCCGATAAAGGCTCTGCGGCAGGATTCGGCCAACCATCGCGCGGCGCCACCAGACGCAACTCAGTGAGGCCAAAATTCAGCATGACCCGGGCGGTCGAGCCGATATTCTCGCCCAATTGGGGGCGATGGAGAATGATAATTGGCGGCATTACTTCGGAACGTTGAGGCTGATCAGCGCCCCGTTCTCATCAAATTCAGGCGCGAGTCCACTGATCACGAGCAGCCGCGTCAGGTCAGCGCGTGGATCATCGCGCGGTGTGCTGGCCAGGGCTTCGATCATATCGCCAACCTCGGGATCGGCCCCTAATTCCAGCAAGCTCGCGTAAAACGCTTGATCAGGATCATTGGCGACGGCGTCTAGCCGGCGGGTGAACGTCGCCCAGAATGCGTACAAGTCATGATCGACGAGTGCTGCATCGGCCGCGGCATTGAACAATTGTCCACAATGGTAATGAGCATAGAAGCGCCCATCGACATGGGCTGTAACGAGCGAACCTCGCTCAAGATCTGCGACGCATTGATCAAACGCGGACCGATACTCGCTGATAATGAAATCATCAGGCACCCCGGGCAGCGACTGGATCGCAGAGTTGGCGATGGCGTTGGCGCCGCCCTCATGGATCCAGGCATGCGGACCGACCGTGAACCGGCGCATCAAATGGCTCTGATACATATGAGCGCCTTCATGGGCGAAGAACCAGAGATTGCGCACGCGATTCTCCGGATCCGGGTCACGCAAGGCTTCGCCGCTGGATTGCAGAACCATGAGATCCGTTCCGAGCACGCTGCCGGAATTGGAGTAACCGGGATGTGTGTAGCCTTCAAATGCATAGTACAAAGTCGCGCGCGATGGCAGCGAGAAGCCCCAGCGCGCATCATAAATTTCAAACAGGGCAGATAAGTCGTCATCGAGGTTTGCCCGCACGTGGTCTGGCAAACCCTTGTCGATAACGCCAATATAGCTTTCGCCCTGATACAATTCGCTTTCGCCGACATAGACATAGGTGCCACCGCCGACATCGGTATGCTCCACGCTGCCGGTCACTCGCTTGCCCTGCACCAGCATCGGACGGTCCGTAACGATGCGCACGCCAAGGCGCGGTTGCTCTCCTTGCCATTGGGTCAGATCTCCAGCCAGCGCCTCGATGGCGGCGCGATCAGCGACCGCGAGCAATTCAAACTGGCCCGTAAACACCGCGCGCCCGCCATCCGAAAAGCCGAGGAATGGCGTGTAATCCTGCGGGAGTTTTTCGGTTTGCGGCGAAATCTCGTAGGCAAACGACGCGCGGGGTGTGTCGAAGATCAGCGCATCGAATCCGCCGATTCGCTGAACGTCCGGCGCATCGTCGATCGGGACCCAGCTCGTCCGCCGATAATCGCCTTTCGAGCGTGCAAATATCAAAGCCGATTGCGATGCCGGGAAATGAAACTCGATTCGCCACGCGTCGGCGCTCAGCTCTGTGGCGATGACGGTGATATCCGCATCATCGATCCTGTCCACACTGTCGCTCTGGCTGCACCCGACCAGGCAGAATGCAATCCATGCGAGCAGAAATTGCTTAACCATCTTCATTCTCACCATGCGTTCAGCTTCATCGTCCTTTTGACGCCGCTCATAGACCTGCTATAGGCCCTCGCAAACCGTTAAAGGCAAAGGAATACCTCGCATGGCAAAGATCAAGGTCGAAAATCCTATCGTTGAGATGGATGGCGATGAAATGACCCGCATCATCTGGCAGATGATCAAGGATCAACTCATCAATCCCTATCTCGATATTGACCTGAAATATTACGACCTCTCGATTGAGTCTCGTGACGAAACTGATGACCAGATCACCATCGATGCGGCGAACGCGACCAAGCAATATGGCGTCGCGGTAAAATGTGCGACCATCACGCCAGATGAAGCGCGCGTTGAAGAGTTCGATCTCAAGAAAATGTGGCGCAGCCCGAATGGCACAATCCGCAACATTCTCGGGGGCGTGGTGTTCCGTGAGCCCATCGTTATCAATAATGTCCCACGTCTGGTGCCTGGCTGGACTCAGCCCGTCGTGGTCGGCCGTCACGCCTTTGGTGACCAGTATAAGGCGACCGACTTCCTGGTCCCTGGCGCCGGCAAATTGACCATGAAATGGGAAGCCGCTGATGGCTCTGACAGCCAGGAATATGAAGTCTTCGATTTCCCGGAAGCCGGAATCGCCATGGGCATGTACAATCTGGATCAATCGATCCGCGACTTTGCGCGCGCCAGCATGAATTATGGCCTGCAACGCAAATGGCCGGTCTATCTGTCGACCAAGAACACCATCATGAAAAAGTATGATGGCCGCTTCAAGGACATCTTCCAAGAGGTCTTTGACAACGAGTTCAAAGCCCAGTTCGACGAGTTCGGCGGCACCTATGAGCACCGCCTCATCGACGATATGGTGGCGGCTGCGATGAAATGGTCTGGTGGCTATGTCTGGGCCTGTAAGAATTATGATGGCGACGTGCAGTCTGACACGGTTGCACAAGGCTATGGCTCACTGGGTCTGATGACATCGGTGCTGATGACCCCGGATGGCAAGACCGTCGAAGCCGAAGCGGCGCACGGCACAGTGACCCGCCACTATCGCAACCACCAGAAAGGTGAAGCGACCTCGACCAATTCCATCGCATCCATCTTTGCCTGGACACGCGGCCTGCAGCATCGTGGCCGGATGGACAATACGCCAGAAGTTACGGCCTTCGCCCAGAAGCTGGAAGACACGGTCATCAAGACCGTTGAACGCGGTCAGATGACCAAAGACCTGGCGCTTCTCGTTGGCCCAGAGCAAGAATGGCTGACCACGGAAGGCTTCCTCAACGCGGTTGGAAGCAATTTCGAAAAAGCCATGTCGGCAGGTTGATTTGCCGATCGGGATCAACATCCGACCAGCCGTCCCGGGCGATGAATATGCGCTCGGGGTGGTTGGCGCGGCCACGTTCCTGGAAAGCTATAGCGAAATTGTTCCCGGCCCGGATCTGATTGCCCATTGCCGCAATCAGCATGCACCACAGGTGTACAAGGCCTATATCACCTCGAACGATCCAAACTATGCATGTTGGATCGCCGAATCGACCGCGACGCGGGCCCCGATCGGGTATGCCGTGACCAGCGCCGTCGAGGCCCCGACCCAAGGAGAGCCCGGCGATATCGAGCTGAAGCGGATATATGTTTTCTCCAAATATCATGGCACCGGCACAGGTCGCGAGCTGATGACGAACGCGCTGAAACATGCCCGCGACATTGGCGCCAAACGTATGCTGCTCGGCACTTATGACCAGAATCATCGCGCGGTGGCCTTCTATCAACGC
Organism: Pseudomonadota bacterium; assembly: GCA_039029475.1. Classification (GTDB taxonomy): domain Bacteria; phylum Pseudomonadota; class Alphaproteobacteria; order Caulobacterales; family Hyphomonadaceae; genus Henriciella. Next base: position 20,745 of record JBCCGB010000018.1, read on the forward strand.
GCCGGATTTGAAATCGTTGGCGAGCGGCAATTTCCGGTCGGCGATCAATTGTTCAACGACGTGATCATGGGTGTGCGCCTTTAGAGCTTGCCTGCGGCCAAGCCGCTGACCATCCGCCGCCGCTGCACAAAACAAAAAAGCCCGCGCTGAATGGCGCGGGCTTTTTGATTAGGATTGAATGCGATCAGGCGCTTTGACGGCTGTCATCATCGACTTCTTCAAAGTCGGCATCGACAACGTCTTCGCCGTCTTCGTCTGCAGCCGCGTCAGCCGCCGCATCGGTACTCGCGGCTTCTTCCTGCTGGGCGCCGTAAATCGCTTCGCCAAGCTTCATCGCGGCGTTCATCAGCGCCTGATGCTTCTCCTGAATATCAGCCGCATCATCGCCTTCCGCGGCCGTTTTCAGAGCAGCGGCAGCGTCTTCGATTTCTTTCTTGACCTCATCGCTGACCTTGTCGGCGTGCTCTTCGAGCTGCTTCTCGGTCTGATGCGCCAGGCTTTCCGCATTGTTTTTGGCTTCGACCAGGTCGCGGCGTTTCTTGTCTTCTTCCGCGTTGGCTTCGGCATCTTTCATCATGGCGTCAATGTCGGCATCGTTCAGCCCGCCATCCGCCTGGATGGTAATTTGCTGTTCTTTGCCAGTCGCCTTGTCCTTGGCGCCCACCGAGACAATCCCGTTCGCATCAATATCGAACGTGACTTCGATTTGCGGTACGCCGCGCGGCGCCGGCGGAATATCTTCCAGATTGAACTGGCCGAGATTTTTGTTGTCCGCCGCCATTTCGCGCTCACCCTGGAAGACCCGGATGGTCACAGCCGGCTGATTGTCTTCTGCGGTTGAGAAGGTCTGGCTCTTCTTGGTCGGGATCGTCGTGTTGCGATCGATCAGGCGCGTAAACACCCCGCCCAGAGTTTCGATACCAAGCGATAGCGGCGTCACGTCGAGCAGAACCACGTCCTTGACGTCACCTTGCAGAACACCGCCCTGAATGGCTGCGCCGAGCGCCACAACTTCGTCTGGATTGACGCCTTTGTGCGGGTCCTTGCCAAAGAAGCCTTTCACCGCTTCCTGGACGGCTGGCATACGGGTCATCCCGCCAACCAGAACCACATCGTCAATATCTGATGCGTTCTTGCCGGCATCCGTCAGGGCTTTCTTACAAGGGTCAATAGTCCGCTTGATCAGATCGCCGACCAGGCTTTCCAGCTTGGCGCGAGACAGTTTGATATTGAGGTGTTTCGGACCCGTCGCGTCTGCGGTGATAAAAGGAAGGTTCACCTCATAAGACGACGCGGAGGACAGTTCTTTCTTGGCCTTCTCAGCTTCTTCTTTCAGGCGTTGCAGCGCCAGTTTGTCGGCTTTCAGATCAATGCCCTGATCTTTCTTGAACTCATCCGCGAGGAAATCGACGATGCGCAAGTCAAAGTCTTCACCGCCGAGGAATGTGTCACCATTGGTCGACAGGACTTCGAAGACGCCGTCGCCAATCTCGAGCAACGAAACGTCGAACGTGCCGCCACCAAGGTCATAAACGGCAATGATTTTGTTCTCTTCTTTGTCGAGGCCATAAGCCAGCGCCGCAGCGGTTGGCTCGTTGATAATGCGCAGGACTTCCAGACCGGCAATCTTGCCGGCATCTTTGGTCGCCTGACGCTGGGCGTCGTTAAAGTAAGCCGGAACCGTGATCACCGCTTGTGTCACTTCGCCGCCAAGATAGGCCTCGGCGGTTTCTTTCATCTTGGTCAGGATGAAAGCCGATACTTCCTGCGGCGCGTAATCCTTGTCACGGCCTTTGACCCAAGCATCGCCATTCGGACCTTTGACGATTTCAAACGGGCTCAGCTCTTTGTCTTTCTGCGCCGTCGGGTCGTTAAACGTACGGCCGATCAGACGTTTGATTGCATAGAATGTAAAATCGGGGTTCGTCACCGCCTGACGGCGCGCCGGCATCCCGATCAGGCGTTCGCCGCCTTCAGTGAAAGCCACCACAGACGGGGTCGTCCGGGCACCTTCTGAATTTTCGATAACTTTGGCGTCTCCGCCATCCATGACAGCGACGCAGCTATTGGTCGTGCCGAGGTCGATTCCAATAATCTTACCCATAATATTTCTCTTCTCCTAAGCCGCCGCCTTTTGCCTTCTCGTCGGCCTGCTATGCAGCACCAGCAACCTGCGGCTCTATACACAAAGATGCCCGAAGGTGAAGACGGAGATTCAGTCCGGTCACGCTCGGTTCATGACGCATGTGGGATACGTCAGGACATGTTCAAGGGGCGAAATGGGATTGCTGTGGTTGAATTATCGCTGGCCAGGCCCATGATGATTGCGCTACAGCTGTAACAAATACAGTGAGGTTCCATGATGCGCCAACTCTTATTCATCCCATGTCTGTTTTTATTCGCCTGCGCGCCGGCCGATGCGCCCGCGGATGACGCTGGCACTGCAGAGACACCGCAGATCAGCGATGCGATTGAAACCGAGGCCACCTCGCCGCCGGTCGCCGCGACGGTCTTGCCGGAATTGCAGCAGCTCTGGGTCACCTCTGGTCTGTCTGCCCCAGAAGGCGTCGCCTTTGATGGCCAGACCCTGTTCATTTCGAACGTCGCTGGCGCGGGCAATGCCAAAGACGGCGAAGGCTGGATTTCTCGCCTCGCGCTTGATGGCGCTCTGCTTGAGGAAAAATGGGTCTCTGGGCTGAACGCGCCGAAAGGCATGGCCGTGCGCAATGGCAAGCTGTTCGTATCTGATTTTGACCAATATCACGTCATCGATATTGAACGCGGTGAGATCGAGAACTCATACGCTGTCGAGGGCGCCGGGTTCCTGAACGATATCGCCGTCTGGCAAGGCGGCGTCTATATGAGCGATTCCGGCTCGGCGCGGATTTTCCAGGTCGATGTGAATGGCTATAAGGAATGGCTTGCGGATGAGCGTCTGGGCGGCGTCAATGGCCTGACGGCGGACGGCGATCGCTTGCTGATCGCGACGATGAGCTCTGGCAGCTTGTTCGAAACGCGCGGCGCGCGTGATCTTACCGAAATTGCCAGTGGCATGGAAAATGCCGACGGCATCGCCGTCCTCGACAATGGCAGCTATCTGGTGTCGAGCTGGCCCGGGCAGATCTGGCATGTCAGCGGCACTGGCGAGACCACGGAAATCCATGACACCACAGACCTCCCGATCTATCAGAATGATCTGACGCGGGTCGGCGATTTGATCATTGTCCCGAACTGGCAGCCCGGCTCTGTCACAGCGTGGCGCTTAGGCGACTAATTCGCCTCGCCCGCACTGACCGCGACCATGGCCGCCCGCAGCGTGCGATCGCCAATCCGCCAACCGGCCTGGAATAGGCTTGCGATCGTGCCGTTCGGGTGCTCGGAGGGAATATTCGCCACCGCCTGATGCAGGTTCGGGTCAAAGGCAGCGCCGGGTTCCGCATCAATGGCTGTGACGCCATGGCGGGTGAGCACCGTGTGCAGCTCTTTCTGCGTCATCTCAATGCCGCCAAGCAGGCCCTTGCCGCCTTCGGTCAACGCGTCGCGTTCGCTTTCCGGCAGCGCCTCGAGCGCGCGGGCCATATTGTCCGAGACGCTGAGCAGGTCGCGGGCAAATTTCTCAATCGCGTAGACTCGTGCATCTGACTTTTCGCGTTCGGCGCGCTTGCGCAGATTTTCCATTTCGGCCATGGCGCGCAGCATCTGATCCCGCAGCTCTTGCTTCTCGACTTCCAAAGCCAGCATTTGTTGCTCAACGGTTAGCTCGACCGGTGCTTCTGTGTCCTCTGCTTCATCGGCAGGCGCAGCATCGGCGTCCGGCTCAGCCGTCTTGGCCGCTTTCAAAATCTCATCAGCGGCGGCTTTCAGCTCTGCTTGAGTCGCATTCTGACCGAGCTCCGGCGCGTTCTCATCTTTGACTGTTTCGTCACTCATACTTCACTCACTCATTCCTGGCGGCGCTTTCCCAGCACCTCTCCAACCATCCGTGCGGTATAGTCAACCATTGGAATCACACGCGCGTAATTTAACCTTGTGGGGCCAATCACACCGAGCGCGCCAATCACCTGACGTTCGGCGTTCATATAGGGTGCCACAATCACGCTTGAACCCGATAACGGAAAAAGACTGTTTTCTGAACCAATAAACAGGCGCACGCCGCCAGCATCTCGCGTTGAATCAAGCACTTCCAGCAAGCCTTGCTGACGTTCCAGGACATCGAACAATTGCCGCACCCGCTCCATATCCTCTGCCGCAGCGGCATCTTCCAGCAAATTGGCGCGGCCCTGAATGATCAGGCGGCGCTCTTCCCCCGGCGCCGCGCCGCTCCACTCCGCCAGCCCGCGTTGCACCAGATCCGCAGCCGCAGCATCCAGCTGCGCCCGCCGCGTCGCGATTTCGGTGCGAACTTCAATGGCCGCTTCATGCAAGGTTCGGCCTTTCATCCGCGCCGCGAGATAATTTCCCGCTTCAATCAAGACGGTCTGCGGCAAGCCAGGGGGAATCTTGACCAGGCGATTCTCGACATCGCCTTGCTCTTTGACGAGCACGCACAGCGCTTCACCGGTGGAGAGCGGGACAAATTCAACATGCCGCACGGCCGCGTCCTGGGTGGGCGAAGAGACCAGTCCGGCGCCGCCGGCCAGGCCCGACAAAAGCGAAGATGCCTCTTTCAGCACACCGCCAAGATCGCGACCCGCATTGTTCAACCGACCTTCAATCGCAGCGCGATCATCCTGGCCCGGATCGCCCATTTCCAGAAAGCCATCAACAAACAGGCGAAGCCCCGCATGTGTCGGCATCCGTCCAGCAGAGATATGCGGCGCATCCAGCAACCCCAATTCCGTAAGGTCTGACATGACATTGCGGATCGATGCCGCGGACAGCTCTATCCCGGCTTTTGACAGCGTCCGCGACCCGACTGGCTCGCCCGTTTCCAGATAGGTTTCAACAATCTGCCGGAAAATTTCCCGCGACCGTTGATTCAAGGCCTGCATGATGGATGTGTCTGCGCTCATCAGAATTGAATAGAGCGCGATGCAAGCGGATTCAATCGACAATGGGGGTTGCGGGTTTACGGGTGGCGCTTTTGCGCGTGGCATGAAGAAGGCTGTAAGGTGATTTCCGCTAACGCCTCTTGGCGAATAAGGTCAGCGAGGTTGTGTAGCTTCGTATATCCGTTTCAGCGCCATCTGGGGCGGGCGCCTGCATGCGGATCATGATGAGGTGCAGGCCTGGATGCACAAAATCTATCGTGAACACGCCTGCATCGTCGGTCATGATGCTGATCTCATCCTGGCCATTCAAACGCTGCATCTCATTCGTCAGAATGACAACATGATTGGCGACTGGTTCATCATCGAAAGTGACGCGGCCGATATAAGGCGACCCCATTATAGCGTTGTCAGGATGCACAGTCGGTTCGATGGCAAGGCGTCCAACACTTTGGCGAATGGCCCCCCAGTCAGGCGCGCCGACCGTGATATAGGCATCTGACACTGTCGCGGTTTGCGAACTGAGAATGGGTGTATCTTCAGGGATGTCTCGCACCTGCGCGTCGGGACTGTTGACCAGATAGTACCGGCTCTCAATCTCTACATACTCACCTTTACGACCGAGGCGTTCGCCCGTGGTGATGCGGGTCGTGCCGGAAGTTGCGATCGCGTGCTCTAACATCGTCGTTGTGGCAAACGCCTCAACTCGGTCCGGCCTGTACGTTCCACCAGCGGAATCGATGATACGATAATTGGCTGTGCGAACCGGATAACGCGGCTCACAGCAATCATCATTGAACGCCACTTCAACCGTGATGGTCTGATCCAGCGCCGGGGTAAATGTTGAGGGTTTTACATAGGCCGTATCCGCGTTCGCTGAGTGGCCGATCGCGACGGCAATACCCAGCGCAATCATGGGTCGTGCCATCATTGATCAACACTCGCGATTTTGGTCGTTGGTCGAAGTCGGTCCGCCAGGGCCCCGATATCGGGCGTCACGAAGTGATCGATCACCGCGCCAGCCTCAGCAATCGCGGCGTCCAGGTCTTCTTCGCCATCTTTCACAGCGATGGCCAGTTCCAATAGTGGATTGTAAAGATCTTCCGTCTCACCCTGAATCGCAATCGCAAAGCGTTCATTGGACGCTTCGATTGCATTCCAATGAGCTCGCACCCCGGCCCAATAGTCAGACGTCGCTTCCCAATACGCATCCGCCGCGCTCACCGGATAGTCGGCGAATGTCCGATACGTGTTGATGCCCACCTCCCGAACCAAAGCTTGCGGCGCATCGCTGAGAATGAGTTTGGAATTGTCCTGCTCATGCACCCATCCCCATGGCGTGATAACATGCCGATTGACGGCATCGACCGCGTGATAATCGTCGCGTGTTGTCATATCGCGGCGCGGCAGTGGCCGCCATTCTTGAGGCGGTGTCCATTCTGCAATTCCGTCCTCATAGGTCCATGTCCCAACGGCGCCATAGCGGGGCGCGTCGTCTACTTGATAGACAGTTTGCGACCAAGTGCCTGCGCGTTCTGATGCGGGAACCTCGCGCCACGCCCACGCATTTCCGCCGACGAATACGAGCACCCGCGCAGGTTCATATTGCCAGTCTTGACGCCAATGCTTGACGACAAAGGGAGAGTCATCCGGCCCAACGACGAGCAGATGTTGTAGGCTAATAAAATCACCTCGGTCCTCAACGACGCGTACGGATTCGTGTCCACCTGAAAGTTTGGGCTGTTTCAATTCATAACCTGCAAGGAAAGACACAGTCTCGGTGAAATCGAAGGTGACTTTGTAGTCTCCCGTCATAGCCAGGATCGAGGCCCGGTCCTGTTCAAACATCGCCGTGTTGGAGACGACCCCACTTTCATTGGCGGCGGTGGGCGGCGTGGTCGTGCAAGCTGGGACGACGAGAAAGGCTGCAATAGAGGCAGCTTTTAGCCAGGAATTCTTGGTCAGCATGAGGGGTCCTCAATAGAAAATTGGATCTGTGTAATGTCATCTTGATAATGATAGTAAGAATCATTTGCAATACGGAAAAATACCTGCAATAGCCCTTTTGCGAATTATTCTCAAAAAGGAATGGGGTCAAATGTCAAAGCAAAATCAGCGCCCGTGGACATCACGAAACTTCAAACACGGGCTTCTGGCGGGATCATTATTATGCGCCGCGCCGGGTTTGGCGCTCGCAGACGACGCCGATAATGATCAAGAATTGGTCGTAGACGCAGTTACCGTTTACGGCACTTCTAACCCGATCGCGGTGTTCGATTACCCTGGACAAGTGACGGTTGTAGATCGCGAGGCGCTGGACTCGCTTGCTCCCTCTTCGATTTCTGACGCCCTGCGTGACGTGCCAGGCCTCGACTTCGCGGGTGGGCCAAGACGAACCGGCGAACTTCCGAGCATCCGAGGTTTGTCGGGACAGAACGTATTGATCCTGCTCGATGGGGCGCGTCAGAGTTTTACATCGGCGCATGATGGGCGGTTCTTTGTTGATCCAGAATTGATTGGCACCGCAGAAGTGGTGCGCGGGCCGGCTTCAGCTCTTTATGGGTCCGGCGCCGTCGGCGGCGTTCTGGCCCTCGAGAGCGTCGATGCCGCCGACCTTCTGGCCGACGATGAGGTTTGGGGCACGCGCGCGCGCATCGGCTATCAAAGCGTGAACGAAGAGTCTTTGGCGTCGCTTACGGCCTACACAAAGCAAGGGGCTTTTGACGGTGTCGCAAGCTTCGGCGTTCGCCAGTCCGGTGATATCGAACTCGGAACCGGAGCAGACCTGCCATCCGACGATGATATCCAAACAGCACTCCTAAAGGGCACCTATGCCCTGACCGATGCTCTGACTGTTGAAGGTTCGTGGCAACGGTTCGACAATACCGCGATCGAACCCAATAATGGCCAAGGCTTATCCGGCACGGGTACCGGCGTCCTTGATCAGGATGTCGAAAAGGGCATCACGACGGATACGTTCCGTCTCGGTTTGACGTTTAATCCCAGCGCCAATGATTGGATCGATTTCGGCCTGACAGCCTACCAGACCACAAGTGAAGTAGAAGAGTTTGATGCGACTGTACCTCGCACCACGGTTCGCGATATCGAAACCTCCGGTTTCTCGATCCGCAACGCGTCGCGGTTCGAGATTGGCAACACTGACACCACGCTGACGATTGGCGGCGATTGGTACACGGACGAACAGGTCGGGACCGATGATCAAACCGCGGATGGAACGCGCGGCGGGGTGCCTAATGGCGACAGCGAATTCTTCGGCATCTTCGCTCAGTTGGAATCTGTGATCGAAACACCTGCCGGCCAATTCATTGTCATCCCTGGCGTCCGGTTCGACGAGTTTGAAAGCTCATCTTCTATCGCGCCCGGCGACGACAATTCAGACGATGCTATTTCTCCCCGCTTCGCCGCGAGTTTTGCCCCTGAAGGCGCTGAGTGGTTGCGCCTGTTTGGGTCTTACGCAGAGGGGTTTCGAGCCCCCTCAATCAATGAGCTGTACCTAGATGGGGTTCATTTCTCCATCCCACATCCAATTCTGTTTAATCCGGCAATGGGATCCTTTGTGTTTGCCCCAAACAATTTCATACCAAACCCAGATCTGGTTCCGGAAGATACGCAAACGATCGAGTTTGGCGCCGGGGTTGATTTCAAACAAGTCTTCGTCCCATCGGACCGGTTTCAAGCCAAGATCAGTTATTTTGAAACAGAGGCCGACGAGTTGATAAATCTGTCCGTAAACGTGGTGCCCGACGCGACCTGCTTCGCACCACCTTTCTTCCAGCCTTGTACCTTTGGGACATCTGAATCAGCTAATGTTGACCGCGCCGAACTTGAGGGTTGGGAGGGTGAATTGAACTACGACTCTGACCGCTTCTTTGCCCGCGCGACATTCTCGACCATCGACGGCACAGACCGCTCAGACGGTTCCGACCTTGGCTCACTGACGCCTGACCGCGTTGCCGTGAATTTGGGGCTGAAAATCCCGGAGTGGAATTCGCGCATTGGCGCCCGTGTCCAGCACGCTTCTGAGTTTGAGCAACGTGTTTCCGACGGCACAGGCGGATTCACAGTGCAAGATGAACGGGACAGCTATGTTGTCGTAGATGTCTACGCCACCTGGCGTCCTGAATGGGTGGATGGACTGCGTTTCGATGTCGGCGTCGATAATGTGTTTAACGAAGATTATGAACGCGTCTTCGCAGGTGTCTCAGAACCCGGCACAAATTTCAAAATCGCCGCCGCTTGGCAGTTTGGGGGATAGTCGAGGCTGACTACATCTGCCACCCGTCTACTTCTCAGTGTCCCCGGCCAGGCTCTCGCCGGTCAGCGGATGATTGAAGCGTGAGACGCGGGCGCGATAAAAGTCGGCGACGGTTTCCATATCCGCTTCATAATCGCCGCTCGGGACCAGCGTGCCGTCGAGGCCGCCAAACTTGTTGGCATAATCGATGAAGCCGAGCGCCACCGGCACATTGGCGGCAGCCGCAATATTGTAGAACCCGGTCTTCCAGGCTTTGACGTCGGCGCGGGTGCCTTCTGGCGCAATCACCAGGGCCATTTCATCGGCCGCGTCATACGCCGCAACGACTTGTTCGACCAGGTTGCTCGAGCCTTTGCGGTCAACCGGCAGCAGGCCCCACCAGCGCATCAGCCAGCCAAACGGCCCCTCGCCCAGACTCTTTTTGCCCATCCAACGCACAGGGATGCGATAATAGAAGGCAATGCCAAGCATTTGCGTGAGGTCCCAATTGGTCTCGTGCGGAGCTGCGATGATGACCATTTTCTGATCGGCTGGCGCTGCGCCGAGGACGCACCAGCCCATCACCCGGTACAGACCGTAGAAAAGCAGCCGGGCAACTTCATAACCAAAGCTGCGACGCGGGCGTTTGGAACGTTGCGCGCGGGCTTTCATTTCCTTCAAGTCCACGCGCGTCTCCCCGGTTTCATCTGCGAGCCTAGACACAAGTGGCAAAACCCGCAATTTGCGCCGTGCAGCTCAAGCTATGAAAGATATTCAGACATGACAGACTTCGCGCGCCCTTCGGGCCGAACCGCAGACCAGCTCCGCGACATCTCCCTGGAAACCGGCGTCACGCGTTATGCCGAAGGCTCATGCCTCGCCAAATTCGGGCACACGCATGTGCTCTGCACCGCAAGTTGGACGGACAAAGTGCCGGGCTGGATGCGCGGCACCGGCACGGGTTGGGTGACCGGCGAATATGGCATGCTCCCACGCGCCACGCATACGCGTGGACGACGCGAGGCCGCGGCGGGAAAACAGTCTGGTCGGACCCAGGAAATTCAGCGCCTGATCGGGCGCAGCCTGCGATCCGTGGTTGATCTCGAAGCGCTCGGTGAAAACCAGATCACGATTGATTGCGACGTCATCCAGGCCGATGGCGGCACGCGCACAGCCTCGATCACCGGCGGCTTCGTGGCGCTGGCCATGGCGTGTCGCTATTTGAAGGATGAAGGCGTGATCACGCGCGACCCGATCCTCAAACAGGCCGCTGCGATTTCGGTCGGTGTGTACAAGGATGTGCCAGTGCTGGATCTCGATTATCCTGAGGACAGCGCGGGCCAGGCCGACATGAATGTCGTGATGAGCTCAGACGGTGGGATGATTGAGTTGCAGGGTACAGGCGAAGAACGTCCGATGACCCGCGCCGAAGTCGACACGATGATGGCGCTCGCCGAAAAAGGCTGCAACGAATTGTTCGCGGCACAAAAAGCGGCCCTCGGTTAAGTCATGGACCGCTTATTGCCCCTGGCCGAAGAGATAGGTGCGAAGCTGCTCGAACGGGGAGAGAAGGTTGCGATCTGGGAATCCTCATCTGGTGGTCTGATCTCAGCCGCATTGCTGATGGTCCCCGGCGCATCCCGCTTTTATCGCGGCGCCGGCATTGTTTACACGCCGGCAGCGTTCAAGGGCCTGATGGGGCTCAGCAAGGAAGATTTGCAAGGACATCGCTCATCGACAGAGCCTTATGCGCAGATCATGGCCGGGATAATTCGCCGCAAGATGCGCGCCGATTGGGGCCTGTGCGAAACCGGGGCGTCCGGGCCGGGTGGCAATGGTTACGGTGATGCGGCAGGCCATGTCTGCGCGGCGATATCCGGGGCGACCATCGCGCAAGCTGAGACGCTCGAAACCGGCCTCGCGGATCGCAAGGAGAACATGTTCCTGTTCTCGGAATTCGCCTTGAAACTGCTGAATCGGCAGCTCAGCTAAGCCGCTTCGCTCTTTTCACTCGCCTGGCCATCTTCGAAGACCAGGATATCGCCGGGCTGGCAATCCAGCTCGCGACACAGCGCCTCCAATGTCGAGAAGCGCACAGCCTTGGCCTTGCCGGTTTTCAAGATCGACAAGTTGGCCAAAGTGACGCCGACACGTTCTGACAGCTCGGTCAGCGACATTCTCTTTTCCAACAAAACCCGATCAAGGGTCACTCGAATAGACATCGTATGGCCCTCCTAAATTGTCATTTTTTCTTCTTCGCGGAGGCGGGTGCCTTCCTTGAAGACCTGCGCCAGGATGAGCAGCACAATCACCGCTCCCCAGACAGCAAGATTGATATTGAGACTGGCGACATAGCCTTCGCCGAGATCGACGGTCGCCGCGAGGACGAGGACGGATGCCATGCGAATGGCTTCGATCAAACCAATGGCAATGGCGATACGCGTCAGGCGCGGTGCGTTTTCCGGCAGGAACGGGTCGCCCTCGGCCAGTGTCGACAGGATTCGCCGCAATTGCGCGCAGACATAGGCGATGCCTGGCGCGAAGACGACCAGTCCGATCAGCGCCGCAACAATTCGGCCGGTCGGGACACCGTCTGCACGGGCCTCGACCAATGGCAGGTCAATTTCGCCACCATTCAGACTGCCCAGTAGGCCAATCCCCAGAATAATAAACAAAAACACGCCGAGAACGACGGCGAGCCAGAAAATCACGGTCACCACGGTTGACAGAACCGCCGCCATTGAATTCTTGCGAGTGCCTGACATGTGTTGGCGTCATCCTTTGGTCTATTCGCTACGATTGTCACATAGCAGAAAGTCACGAACTTACCGTTAAACGATAAGGTTATTCGTTAGAAAAGCAAGAACGGAGCCACAGCGCATGTCGCGAAAGCTAGAACCAGGTCGATTGGTCGCCGCCACACACAACAAAGGCAAAGTGGTTGAACTGAAAGATCTTTTTGAACCGCTGGGGTTTGAAGTCGTATCTGCAAATGACCTCACCCTGGACGAACCGGAAGAGACCGAGTTCACATTTGAAGGCAATGCGCTGATCAAGGCCCGCGCCGCGGCTCAGGCGACCGGCGCGCCCGCCTTGTCCGACGATAGCGGCCTGGAAGTCACGGCGCTGGGCGGCATGCCTGGCGTTCATACCGCGATCTGGGCTGGCGAGCCACGCGATTTCTATAAGGCGATGGAAAAAGTCGAACGCGAATTACAAGCGATTGATGCGCGCGATCGCAGCGCCAAGTTCGTCTCCTGCCTGGCCGTTGCCTGGCCTGATGGTCATGAAGTCGCCTTTCGCGGCGAAGTCCACGGGACATTGACCTGGCCGCCGCGCGGCGAGATGGGATTTGGCTATGATCCGGTCTTTGTTCCGGTCGGTCATGATGTCACTTTCGCGGAGCTTGAGCCGGCCCAGAAACATGCCATGAGCCATCGCGCGGTGGCGTTTGAAAAACTGAAAGCCGCCCTGCTGTGACCGCAGCCATCGGGCCAGATTATGGCTTCGGACTGTATGTCCATTGGCCTTATTGCACCCGGATTTGCCCCTATTGCGACTTCAATGTCTACGCCGCCAAGGATCGCGATCGCGCGCCCCTGGTCGCTGCCATTATTGCGGACATTCGCGCCCATGGCGCGCGCTTGCCTGAACATAAGACCTTGCAGTCGATCTTTTTTGGCGGCGGCACACCGTCTTTGCTATCCGCAGCCGAGATGAGTCGCATCATCGAAGCATCAAACGATACGTTTGACTTGGCACAAGGCATTGAAATTACACTAGAATCTAATCCCAATGATGTTTTACGAGACAATCCGGACGATTGGCTTAATGCCGGGATTAACCGGCTTTCCCTTGGCGTTCAGTCGCTTCAGGATGAGGCATTGACCTTCCTTGGCCGGGACCATGACAGCAACGCCGCGCGCCGCGCCGTCGACCGGGCGCTGGCCACTTTTGACAATCTCTCGATCGACATGATTTACGCCCGACCAGGCCAATCGCCCGACACGTGGGCAATCGAGCTCAGCCGCGCCTTGGATCTCGGCGCCCCGCATGTGTCTTTGTATGAACTGACCATTGAAGCGCGGACCGCGTTCGGCAAACGCGCCGCACGTGGTGAGCTTACGCCGATGCCAGATGATGACCAGGCCGACCTGTATGAGCTGACACAAGCCATTTGCGCGGAGCGGGACCTGACCGCGTATGAAGTGTCAAACCATGCCCGCGGCTCTGAATTTGAATCCCGCCACAATCACACCTACTGGGCCAGCGGCGACTGGATTGGCGTCGGTCCTGGCGCCCATGGCCGCTTGACGATTGACGGGCTAAGACTGGCCACCGAAGCCGCGCGCCGCCCAGAGGATTATGTCTCCGCCACGGGCCCGGTCGAAACACGACTGACACAGCTCGACACAGCACGGGAATTTCTCGCCATGGCGCTGCGCCCGGTCTCCGGTCTCGATCTCGCGCGATTTGAACGCCTGTTCGGACAGGCGCCAGATACCGAACTGCTGGCCCAACTCAAACATCAAGGCCTGGCGCATGTGGACGAAAATCAACTCACCCTGACATCACAAGGGCGATTGATGGCTGATTACATTGCCGGGCAATTGTCACCTTATTGATAGCGCGACAAGGCTTCATCAAGGATGCGTTCCAGATCCTTGATCGTCGTCACCTGTTTCATTGTGTGACAGTGCGGGCGATAGCGCGGCAATTCGCTGTCACCGCTGCCCCACAGACTCTCACCTTCCGGGGTCAGCCAGATCACCCGTTTCACACGAGCGGCAGCTTCACGGAACAGGTCGAGGCGCGGATCGCCATAGTTTGATCGTCCATCACCGAGAATGATCAGTGTTGTGCGGCGATCCAGAACATTCCAGTGATTCATCCGCAAATCCGACAAGGATTGTCCATAATCAGTCGAGCTCATGCCAATGGAATTGATGATCTTGTCCATGGCATGAGCAAAATCGTCAGTTTCCAGTGTCTCGCCGACATCTTCCAGCCGGCCAGAAAAGGCGAAGGATTCAATGTCCGGGACGACTTCGTTAAGGCTGTAGAGCAGCATCAGGAAGAAGCGCACAACCCGCGCCACAGACCCCGACACGTCGCAGACAGCGACAATTTTGGCGCGGTCTCGCTTGGTCTGTTTCCAGGCGATATCAAATGGCACGCCATCAAAACCGGCATTCGCGCGCAAGGTCTTGCGGACATCCAGCTGACCACGATTTTTCTTCCGGCGGCGCCGCGAATGTTTGACGGCCAGGCGTTTGGCAATTTTCTGTACCAGGACCTGCATGCGGCCAAGGTCGCGGACGTCCAGCGCCGTCAGCGCGGTTTCCGCCAGAACATCCTCACGAAACGCCAGTGTCGCCCCGGTACCATAGGTCTCGAACGCCTGTTTGGCATGTTCACGCGCCCGCCCAAACATGTCTTTGCGGCCTTCTATCAGGTCTTCGGCCCGGGCCTGTCCGTCTTCTGTTCGCTCTCGAAACGCATCCATCATCTCGCGCTCAAGCCGTTCAATGCCGAGCGATTTCATCATTTGCTGAGCGAAATAGGAAACTTGAGTCGAAAACCGGATGTCCTGCAGGCCGGCCTCTTGCCCGGCCCGTTCCATGGCCATGGCAATCGCTGTCTCGTCGCCTGTTTCAAGCAGATCCAATAGGTCTCCGGGTCCCTCTGACGAGTCTGCCGACGGGCTTTCTTGCTGCTCCTCTGGCGCCTGCTGCGGAATTGCCTGACGCGAAAAATAGAGATCGAATAATCGGTCATGCGCCAGTTTCTCTGATGGCGACTTCGCCAGCACACAGCGCAAGGTGTCAGACAGACGTTGGCGATCTGCATAGCCGATCAATTTCACCGCTTGCGCGGCATCTATCGCTTCACCGGTCGACACACGCACATCTGCTGAGCGCAGCGCACGAATGAAATCGGTGAGGACCTGCTCTGCCATCTAAGTCGTTGAAGCGGCAGCCCGCGTCAGGGTGCGCACATCCTTGTCGACGGCCTGAATATCGCTTTCATGCTTGAGCAAGACGTTCAACGTCGAACGCACCAAGTCTTCATCGAGCTCGGTTGCGTGCATCAAGAGGAGCGTTCGGGCCCAGTCCACAGTTTCCGATATCGAAGGCCGTTTGCGAATATCGAGATCGCGCAAACCCTGAACAAATTCAACCAGTTGCGCGAGAAGCGCGTCAGAGACATCCGGCACCCTTGCCCGCACGATGGCTTGCTCGCGCGCCGCTTCGGGGAAGTCGATATGCAAGTGCAGGCAGCGCCGTTTCAGGGCGTCTCCAAGCTCTCTTATATTGTTCGAGGTCAGAATGACGAGTGGCGGCACCTGCGCTTTGATCGTGCCGATTTCGGGCACTGTGACTTGATAATCCGACAGAACTTCCAAGAGATAGGCTTCAAATTCTTCATCCGATTTGTCGATTTCATCGATCAAAAGAACCGAGCCTTGATCCTGTTTCATGGCGGTCAGAAGCGGTCGCGGTTCAAGGAAGGTTTCAGAGAAAAACAGATCCTCGAATGAAGTCAGCTTATCGAAGGCGGCGTCCAGCGTTCCAGCGCCATCCATCACTTCGCCAAGCTTTTCCTTGAGCAGCTGCGTGTAGAGCAGCTGTTTGCCATATTTCCATTCATATAGCGCTTTGCCTTCATCCAGGCCTTCATAACATTGCAGTCGATTCAGCGACACATCCAGAAAGCGTGCCATCGAGGCGGCAAGGTCCGTTTTGCCGACCCCGGCGGGGCCTTCAATCAGAATCGGCTTGCGCAGATTGTGGGCCAGATAGATGGCCGTCGAAATCTCGCGCGTGGAAATGTATCCCACCGATGCGAGCCCGGCGGTGATGGCATCGATGCTGGTCAGAGGTTCATAGCCTGTCTTGGTCATGCGCCTCTCGTAACCGCGCGCCGAAAGGCCCGCAAGAATGACCCTGAGGTAAGCAGATGCGCTTTGTCTGGCCAAAATTCCGCGGCAGGATTACGCTGAACGCCAATCAGATTCGGGAACTTTGAAATGCGCACACTCATTCTCGGCGCCCTGGCATTCGCTGGCGCGGCCGCGTGTCAGGCTCAAGACGCGGTCGAAATCAGCGTCACAGAAGATGAAATTGCATCCGCACTGGCGCCTGACTGGCGCGATGTGCCACCTGAAAACCTGATCCTGATCGAAACAGGTCATGGTGATATCGTGGTCGAGCTGAACGCGGATTTTGCTCCCAATCATGCCAATCAGTTCCGACAATTGGTCCGAGATGATGTCTATAATGGCATCCGTTTCTATCGCGTCATTGATGGCTTTGTCGCGCAAGGCGGCTTGCAGGACGATGACCTGATAGAACCGCATCCCGTGCTCTTGAACGAAAATGATCGTCCGCTCTCAGACGCGAAATTCGTGCCGCTTGGCAATGCGGATCTGTTCGCGCCCATCGTTGGCCATATAGATGGCTTTGCGGTCGGCCGCAGTGAATCTCTGGAGAAAGAGTGGCTGCTTCACTGCCCGGGAGCGCTGGCCATGGCGCGCGATACGGATCCGGATAGCGGCAGCACTGAATTCTACATTGTGCTGGACGCCCAGCGGTATCTTGACCGCAATCTGACCGTGTTTGGCCGGGTCATAGACGGCATGCAACATGTGCAGAAGCTGAAGCGCGGCGATCGCGCGATTGAAAGTGGCGTGATTCAGGCGCCGGAGGTGGGCGATGAAATCCTGTCCATGACGGTCGCAGCAGATATGGCGGACGAGATCCGCCCGACGTATCAGGTCCAGGCGATGCCAAGCCAGGCATTCGAAGACGCCAAGACAGCCAAACGCGTTCGGGAAGAAGACTTCTTCTACCGCAAACCCCCAGAAATTCTGGACATTTGCGGATTTGAAGTTCCGGCGCGCGAGACGCCGGAATAGTCCTTAGCCCATCGTCGGAATGATGAAGGCCTGATCACCGATATCGCCCTCCGGCCAGCGCGAGGTGACGGTCTTGATCTTTGTCCAGAAGCGCACGCCCTCGGGGCCATGCTGATTGGTGTCGCCAAAGGCTGAGCGTTTCCAGCCGCCGAACGTGTGATAGCTGACCGGCACCGGGATCGGCACATTGACGCCGACCATGCCGACATTGACCTGCGCCGCAAACTCGCGCGCGGCGCGGCCATTCTGGGTGAAGATCGCGACACCGTTCCCGTATTGGTGATTGCTCGGCAGCGCAGCGGCCTCTTCCAAACTCTCGGCCCGCACGACTTGCAGAACCGGCCCGAAGATCTCTTCTTCATAGGACCGCATGCCGGGCTTCACATTGTCGAACAAAGACGGGCCGATGAAATAGCCATTCTCATGCCCTTGCAGCGTGTGCCCGCGGCCATCAAGTTTCAGGTCCGCGCCTTCATCCACGCCCATCTGGATATAGCTCTCAACCTTGGCTTTGTGCGCGGCAGAGACGACGGGGCCATAATGCGCCTCGGCATCTGTCGAAACACCGACTTTCAAGGCTTGCGCCGCATCCAGCATGCGTTCGACAAATTCGTCGCCCGTCTTTTGACCGACGGTGACGGCGACCGGCAGCGCCATACAACGTTCGCCCGCTGAACCATAAGCGGCGCCAACGATGTCCTTGACGGCCTGTTCCATATTGCAGTCCGGCAGGATGATGCCGTGGTTCTTCGCCCCGCCCATGGCCTGGACGCGTTTGCCGTGCGCTGTGCCAGTCGCATAGACATATTGGGCAATGTCGGACGAGCCGACAAAGCTAACCGCCTTGATATCCGGATGGGTCAGGATGGCATCGACGCTTTCCTTGTCGCCATTGACCATGTTGAGCACGCCCTCAGGGGCGCCAGCTTCATGGAACAGTTCAGTGAGGCGCAGCGGCACGCTGGGGTCTTTCTCGGACGGCTTCAGGATGAACGTGTTGCCGCAAGCAATTGCGACGGCGAACATCCAGCACGGGATCATCGCCGGGAAATTAAACGGGGTAATGCCAGCCACAACGCCGAGCGGCTGGCGCATCGAATAGACATCGATGCCAGGGCCTGCGCCTTCGGTATACTCGCCCTTCTGTAGATGCGGGATACCGCAGGCAAACTCGACCACATCAATGCCGCGCTGCACATCGCCTTTGGAGTCAGCGATGACCTTACCGTGCTCAGACGAGAGCAGCTCCGCCAGCTCATCCATATTCGCTTCGAGCAGACGTTTGAATTCATACATCACCCGCGCCCGGCGCTGCGGATTGGTGCTCGCCCAGCCAGGAAGCGCGGCCTTGGCATTTTCCACCGCGGCGCCAACCTCATCCTTGGTCGCCAGCGCCACCCGCGCCTGCACCTCGCCCGTATTCGGATTGTAGATATCGCCCAACCGACCAGAGGTTCCAGCCACTTGCTTACCGCCAATGAAATGGCTCACTTCGCGCATCGCGCTTCTCCCGAATTAGATCTTATTTGCTCGGTGAGATCGCGCATTCAGACAGCCAAGGCAAGCCTTGTCAGTGGTTTCGAGGCAATCTGTCCGTGGCTCGAATTACCCAGCCAGACGTCCGCGAAGTTCAACAGCTGAAACATGGCCTGCCGCGCGTGACATCAGGACGTCAGCAATTGTCGCCACCAGTTCCGGACCCGTCACCGGTTTTTTCAGGGCACGATCCGCGCCCATGGTGATACAGGCCTGGCGCCGGCTTTCGGTCGTGTCGGCGGTCAGCGCGATGACCGGTGTGGCGGCATTGACCCCGCTGCGACGTCGCAACCCGTCAATGAAGCCCATAGAGTTGCCATCCGGCAAATGCAGATCGGTGATCACCGCCTGGAATTTGGTCAGGGAAACATAGGATTCGGCCGCATGCAGCGTGCCAGCGTGGTGAACCGTCCAGCCGGCCTGTTCCAGCGCGTTAATCACAATCATAGCTGAGGCCTCATGGTCTTCGACCAGAAGGATATCACCAAGTTCGAACTTTCCGCGTTTTGGCGCCGTGGGTTCTTCGATCTTGGGCGCTTCGCTGGAAACGCGCTCTACCGGAATGTTGAGCGTGAACACGCTGCCGCCTTTCGGATTGTCGGTATGGGTCAAATCACCGCCCAATCCGGTTGCCAGCGCGCGTGAAATGGTCAGGCCAAGACCCCACCCTTTCACACCATCAATCGCTGGACCTTTTTCGAAGACTTCCATGAAGCGCTCGCGCTGACCCGCTGTCAAACCGCGTCCGGTATCCGTGACGGACAAAGTCAGCATTAGCACACTGCCGAGCGACTGCGTCGAGATCGTGGCTGAGACCTCGCCTTCCTTGGTGAATTTCAAGGCATTGGAAATCAGATTATTGGCGATCTGGCGTATGCGCCCAATGTCGGTGAACACATAATGCGGGCCATCCGGTATGAAGCCGATCCGCAGGGCCAGGCCGCGCCGCGACGCCTCTGATGCCCAGAGCCGGCGCATATCGTCTGTCAGTTCGGTGAGATCGGCCGCTTCTTTGTTGACGTTGAGCTTGCCGGCTTCGAGGCGCGCATAATCCAGCGTATCGGTGAGAATGCGATCCAGAGTGTGGCTCGACCGGACAATCGTTTGGGCGAGGTCTTTTTCATAATCATCGCGCACTCGCGCTGCCAGCATTTCGGACAGGCCCATGATCGCCGTCAAAGGGGTTCGAATCTCATGCGCCAGCGTGCCGAGGAGCGGCGTTTGCGGTGCCTTTGTCTTCAGATTCATCGGGTCGGATGTCTTGACCGGTCGCGCGCGTTCAGAATCGCCAAGAGCCGAGATCAGCGCTTCCTGCAATTTGGCCGGGCTGAGCACGCCTTTGAACCGTTTGTCCTCAACGATGATGCAACCCCGCGCGATGACAGCATCAATCTGCTTACCGGCTTTCGCGATAAAATCTTCAACCGTTGTCTCTGATTTCAGAATCAGAGCCCGCGCCGTGATCAGATCTCCGATCGCCAGCTGTTTTTGGTTTTCGTGGCCGGCGCTGGCAGCAAATTCGAATGTCAGAGTGCGACTGACCAGCCCCGCGGGGCGTTTGTCCCGCACGAGGATGAAATAGCGTGCGTTCGGATCATTGAGAAACCGCTCAACCACGGAAGCCAATGGCATGCTGGCCGAAATTGGTTTCGCAGATTCAACAAAATCGCCCAGGCAAACCGACATATTTAGTCCCACACTCTACACTTGAGTGAGAGAAATTGCCCGCAATTCCTTTACGGCTTGCAAATCAAACCGAATTTTTTGCTATTTGATTTCGCTGTGATGCGAAACGATTTTGCTGACCAGCCCGTATTTGACGGCTTCTTCTGCACTCATCCAGTGGTCGCGATCGGTGTCTTCAACAATCTTTTTCAGCGGCTGGCCCGTGGCTTCCGCAAAAATCTTGTTCAACCGTTCACGCATGCGCACGATTTCCCGCACCTGGATTTCGACGTCAGAGGCCTGACCGCCAACACCGCCCCGCGGTTCGTGAAGCAGGAAGCGCGTATTCGGCAAGGCAAAACGATTTTCCTTCTGCGCGGCCGCATAAATCAGCGCCCCGGCACTGGCGACCCAGCCAGACCCGAGCACTTTCACCGGCGCGCCGACAAATTTGATCATGTCATGGATCATGTCACCGGATTCGACATGCCCGCCTGGCGACGAAATCACCAGAAGAATCGGGTCAGAACTGTCTGAGGCCAGCGCCAGCAGACGCTCACAGACACGGCGGGCAAGTTTGTCATCGACACCGCCGGTCAGCATAATTGTTCGCGCATTGAACAGCGCTTCTTCGAGAAACGCGTTCGGCTCGCTCATTGGTTTGGCATCAGCTTCATCATCAAGGCGTGTCATGCAGTCTCCGCAAATATCCTGGCGCCAGATTTGAGGTGCCAAGCGCGTCGGGTCAAGCGGCAAGATGCCTATTTTGTGTGGGTAACCGTTAACCCAAGGATGTCGGTAATCTCTTCGGGGCCCACATCCGCATCCGACTCATCAAGCGACTCGATCAATCCGACGGTGATCGGGGTGGGTGGGTTCACCGACAGGGTCAATGTCCCGCCCTCTTCCAGAAATCCGGCCAGCGCGTTCATCCAGGGATCAGCATTCGGCATTTCCTGGCGCACCATGGGCTTCATGCCAATCACGCTATTCACCGCCAGCATGCGCAATTGCGCCGCATCATTATAAGTCAGCATCGCCATTCCGTCCTGATCGGGGAAGGCCTGGCCGATCGCGTGCAACATCTCGAACAGATTGGTCAATCCGCCCGTATCCGTGATCACAGATTCAAATGACCGGAACGCAAAATCTTCTTTGAACGCCGTTTCAAACCCGGCTTCAGCATCATCGAGGTCAAACAGAGCGGCGATTCGAGCTGGCGTCGAGAAATCGACATCCGCGGATGTCTGACCCTGGAACGCGTCTGCGAAATTGCCATTCTCTCGATAGGTGATTTCGCCGCTGTCCGGGTTCCAGTTTAGATTCAACGCATAGTCACCGCACAAACAATCATAGCCATATTGCTGCACAATTTGCAGCCCCTTGCGCACATCTTCCAGCGACATATCCGGTGCGATTTCTTCGCCCATTTCCTCTGTCATGACTTCGAAAAGATTGCCGAGATTGTATCCGGTATCGGACAGCGAAAGCTCAACCTTGGTTGGCAACAGCCAGTGAAAGTCCGACGCAAACGAAATTCGATCCGCCTTGAGCAAGGTCTTTTCAGCGATATCGAACGTATAATTGGTCATGTCCCATTGCCCGAGCGCGAACAAATCGGCCTCAGACGTGTCCGGCATTTGCCAATTCGCCAGAGCCTCAAACGCCCGCGACAGGCGCATGCCTGACAAAGTCGACGTGCTGACACCACCAGACATCGGAACCGCGCGCAATTCGGGGCCTTCGCCGGTTTCATTCGGCAATGGCATGATGCCATTGAACACCGCATCCCAGCTGCCGGAGAAATCGAGATCGCCGCGATCGTAACCTCTCAACCCGGCCAGAGCGATGGTCATATCCATGCTCATATCCAGGCGTATGCCTGATTCTTCCATACTCATTGCATAATCTGCGGTGGCGTTTTGATAGGCGAGATCATCAATGCTGAAGGCGCGTGCGAAGGCGCCTAACATTTGAAATGCTTCACGTGTCTCTGCGTCATCGTGCTCGAACTCGTACACCTCTGCAAGCGCGTCAGTTTCAACATCCGGCACTTCCGTTTCCGGCTCTGATTCCGGCGCGGCATAGACGAACGGGTGCAGCGTGAAGCCATCCACCAGCAATGTCTCGACCTCGAAATTATAGCTGAACACATTCATGGCATTGAGCTCGGTCACAACGTCATCATCGAGCGGCGTGAACTCGTCGATCGCATCGGTATATTGATCCAGAACCAGTTTGCTGACCGCCTCCATGCCGACCGTCTTAAGGCCGCGCAGCTCAATCCGGTCCGCGACTTTTGCGGTTGCCAGTAGATTGGTGCCGCGAATGCGATCGGCGATCGCGTTCGGATCAAAATCGTAAAACAGGACTTCATCGGCCTCAACGCCAACCGCCGTACCATCAAGATCATAGACCAGCGCAAACCGCTCGACCCGCGTGGCGCCGCTTTCAGGGACGACTGATACCGTACCCGTATCAATGCGAACCCCTTCGGGCAGGTCGGCGAAGGCAACTGCAAAATCGACCGGTTCGGTCGCCAGATCCGCTGCCGCAGCCAGCGGCGTGTTTAACAAGGTGGTGAAATAAGTGCGCTCAGAATCCGCCGCAATGCTCGCGGTTACGGTCTCTGGATCCGAAACCTGTTGCGCGCCGTTACACCCGACCAACGATATTGCCAGCCCAGCGGCCAACAGGCTCGAACGTGTGTGCATGATCATGGATTTCATTTTCAGTGTCCTTCAAATGCGGGGCGTGATGTTCCACCCGCGTCTTGGTTTCACAATTATTCTATTCTGGCCGGATCCGATCTCTGGCCCTGAACGCCGCTGCAAATGCCCTAATGGATGGCGCCTGGCGTTCGCGGCTTAGAGTCAGACGTGGTCTCCAGTGAGGCGTCAACCGGGTCGGGATCCAGTGCCGGCGCATCATCGTCAGCGGCCTGATACTCGGACGCCGCGTCCGGCTCAGAAATCGGATCCTCGGACGTGATGTCGGCCGACTCCGCAAAATCGCTTTCGGATGCGACCTCAACGGCTTCGACGTCTTCGGGCACCTCGTTCGGCGCATCGACATTCTCTGCAACCTCGTCAGCGGCCACCAGATCTTCGCTCAACGCCTCATCGATGACATTGTCTTCCTCAGTGACATTGTCTTCGACCACCGGAACAGCCTTTTTCTTACGTTTCCAGAACGGCGCATTGGGATCGGCCTTGCGGTCATATTGCATCGCAAAATACTCGCTGGCGGTGTAAGTCAGCGGCTTCGGCGTCAGCGTCATGCCGTCACGACGCAAGCGTTCAACCACTTGATCGCGCAAATGCAGGCCGGGCAACGAATCGGCGTTGAACCGGTTCGCTTTCATCCAGTCGCGAACATCCCAACTGCGGGTGGATCGCGCTGATTCCGGCGCGCAGCCCTTATGTTCTTCCCAGAGATACAATGTCGCCAGCGACCCAATCACAGCGTCAACCGCGACATGCGCAGAGGCCTCAATGTTCGACCGACTGGCAATTGCGGCGCGCAAAGTCTGTTTGTGCGCACTCAATTCATTATAATTGCCACGAATGACCGTGAGCCCCCCCCGATCGGCTTCGTTTGGCCGTGATAACAGCGCATCGAGCTGGGGGTGTACGACCGGTACGATCTCGATTTCGCTTTTTAGCGTGCCATTCGCCAGACCCGCGAGCTCCGACATCATGCGCTTGAGATTGTGGCGCAATTCATAGCTCACGCCGACCAGCGCGCGCTGTTCCATATCACGCTCACGGTCGACCCAGCGCCAGGCTGACCAAGCCAGATACCCAACCGCCGCGATGAGCACGAGCAGGCCGGATACTAAAAAGGTTTCAAATGTTGCGTCGGACATAATCCACTCCCCTTTGTTAACCAATTAGCAAAGGTTCGCAGCGAGGGCCACTCGCAAAAACGTTAATTCAAACAGCAACTGGGGCCTTGATGTGCGGATGCGCCTGGTAATCCACCAGTTCGAAATCCTCATACTCCCATCCAAACAGGTCCGTTTTGTCTGGATTCAGGATCATTTTCGGTTCTGGATAAGGTTCACGAGTCAATTGCAAGCGCGCCTGTTCGAAGTGATTCGAATAAAGATGCGCATCTCCAAATGTGTGAACAAAATCGCCGGGCTTGAGCCCCGTGGCCCGGGCCATCATCAGAGTCAGCAAGGCATAAGAGGCAATATTGAACGGCACCCCGAGAAACACGTCTGCTGAGCGTTGATAAAGCTGGCAATTCAGGCGCCCGTCCATGACGT
The DNA here is from genome assembly GCA_039029475.1 of Pseudomonadota bacterium. Lineage (GTDB taxonomy): Bacteria > Pseudomonadota > Alphaproteobacteria > Caulobacterales > Hyphomonadaceae > Henriciella. The sequence goes on from JBCCGB010000018.1 coordinate 45,380, forward strand.
TAAACTGAAACAGGCAGTGACATGGCGGCAACGCCATGGATGGCACATCGGCTGGATTCCAGGCTGAAACCACCATGCGCCGGGAATTTGGATTAGATTGAATTTCTTCCAGGACCCACTGAATTTGATCAATGACCCGTCCATCGGGCGCGGCCCAGCTGCGCCATTGTTTGCCATAGACCGGTCCAAGATCACCGTTCTCATCGGCCCATTCGTTCCAGATCGAGACTTTTCGATCCTGCAGCCAGCGTACATTCGTGTCGCCGCGCAGGAACCATAACAGTTCGACGATGATCGAACGCAGGTGCAGCTTCTTGGTGGTCAGCAGCGGAAACCGCTCAGACAGATCAAACCGCATCTGGCGTCCAAACACACCGCGCGTGCCGGTGCCGGTGCGGTCGCCGCGCTCCACGCCATTGTCGAGAATGTCTTGAAGGAGATCGAGATATTGTTGCATGGCGCCTGAAAATCATGACTCGACCCGCAAGGCCAGTCAGATCCGTCAGGTATGGTGAACAATTTCTGTGGGTGTCGCTTCAAATTCGTCAGCGCGCGGCCACTTCAAATCAATACATATTTTCTACCACAGGTTGAAGCGGGACGATTTTGCGAATGCGCGGAGACTGTCCATGCTGTCACAATTCAAAACCGAGCAATCTGGTCAGGTTGCGGTCATTTTTGCCTTTTCTCTTCTGCCGATCTGTGCGGTTGGCGGGTTCTGTCTGGATACCCAGCACAAGATGCAGCGCATCATGAAGGTTCAGAGCGTGATGGATGCGGCCATACTGGCCGCCGGACGCGTCAAACAATCCGGCGCCACGGAGCTTGAGATCGAATCCGCCCTGGTCGATTTCGTTACGCCGCAACTGGCCGGATTACCTGGATTGAATTGTGCCCCGCCGACCCTGACCATTCTGGTCGCAGACGATCAGCTATTGGGCAGCATTGATTGCCGCCAAGAGACCACGCTGATGCAGATTTTCGGACACACGCACATGCCGTTTACGTCGCAGGCTGCATCGCATTATGCGGTCGGCCGCCTGGATGCAGCCTTTGTCTTTGACGCTTCCAATTCGATGAGTGGCCAGCGCATGACCGAGTTGAAAGAAGCTGCCACGGAAGCGATCAATACGCTGCTCCCGGCGGATGCGCCGGCGGATGTGATCAGCAATACCCGTATCGCCATGGCGTCTTATAGCACGATGCTCAATGCCGGACCGTATTTTCAACAAGTCACCAATGTTCCACCGACCCGGACTTATTATCATACCGTGGAACGCGACATGACCGACGCTGACCGATCGCCGGGATCCTTGTTCGACGAGATATTTATCGGTCTGTATGATGCCGATGGCAGCAACTTGATCTCGGAACTTGGCAACAATGCCGTGATCAAAGTCACGCATGCGCAATTGGCGGATATGACGATCACGGTCACGCTGACCCCATCGCACAGCCTGTACACAGAGGTCGAAAGTGTGCGCTTAGAATTGTCTGGCGAAGAGTCCGCTGACAAGACCGAGAATGTCTCGCCCTACTCGCTTTACGGCGATAGCGGTCTCGCCAATCTGGACGGCGAACACTGGCAACCCGGGGACTATTCGATCCGCATCCGTGCCTATCGCCGCGATAATCTGATTGGCTTGAGAGTGTTCGATGAAGAGATTGATTTCGAGCTCTTCGTTGACGGTCAAAAGGAAACGTCGACCGCCACGCATACGATCACGTCGACCTGTGTCTGGGACCGCGATGGCGATGAAAAATTCACGGATGCAGCGCCCGGACCCGGCGCCTATCTGTCTCATTTGCAAGCCTGGTTCAAAGAAATCGGTTCGCATCCGGATGGTGGCTATTGGGAAACAGGCTTCAATCAATATGGCGAACGGCGCCGGTCTGCTGGCACTTGCATCACCCAGCCGCCCGTCGAGTTGACCAATGAGCGCGACGATCTGATCGACTATGTCTCGACCCTGACCATGGATTCCTACACGGCTGGCCATCTCGGTGTCGCCTGGGCCTATTATCTCATTTCAGACCGCTGGGCATCGATCTTTGATGATACTGCCGAGCCGACACTGTTCACCGATACGGACACGACGAAAGCGGTGATTCTGATGACCGATGGCGCGTTCAATTATTACGGGCATCGCGGTCAGGGCGATTCAGATCAACAAGCCCGCGCCCTCTGTGATGAGATGAAGGGCAAAGAGATTGCCATCTATTCGGTGGCGTTTCGGGCCCCTTCTGCAGGCAAGCAGCTGATGGAATATTGCGCCACCACGCCGGCTTTCTATTTCGATGCGCGTAATGGCACCGAGCTGAAGCGCGCTTACAAGGAAATCGCCTTATACTTGTCTGACCTGCGTCTATCGCAATAGATGCCAGCCCTGCAACGCTGCGGGCGCAGGGTCCAGCAGGGTAAAAATTGTCTCAATGTCTCAGTGGAAATCCGATAGCTGACTCTAACGAGGCCTAAAACACGCTTCGGTAGAACGTTCCAAAATAGGGACGTTAGTGCGCCATCGCGCCTTTCGAAAACAATATGTTTGCAGAGCTTAAGAATGACTGCAGGGGCAATGTGCTGATGATTTTCGCATTGTGCCTGGTGCCGATGGTGGTGGTGGCGGGATTTGCTGTGGACTTCCAGCAAACCGTCAAGCGCAAGGCGAAGGTTCAAGTGGTCCTCGATTCTTCCGTTCTGGCTGCGGCGCGCGTCAAGCAAACTGGCGCGACCGACGATGTTGTCAAAATCGCCGTCCAGGATTTCCTCGACGCTCAGATCGAAGGCCTGGGCGGGCTGAGCTGCGATCCGGCCATCGTCGTCGTCACCCCGAATGAAGAAGAGATCAACGCCAATATCACCTGCCAGCAAGACACATATCTGATGAAGGTCATGGGTCAGGATCAGATGACGTTCAAAGTCATTTCCGGTTCCGAATATGGCATCGACAAAATCGATGTCGCCTTCATGTTCGATATTTCCGGATCGATGAACAGCAATAGCCGCCTGACCAATCTGAAAAGCGCGGCCCAGGATGCTGTCGACACGTTGCTGCCGGCCGGCGCGTCGCAGGAATTGCTCGACAATACGCGGCTGGCAATGGTCTCGTACAATGCCATGGTCAATGCTGGCGATTTCTTTGAAGACGTTGCCGGCGTCACGCCGTCCCGGACCTACACGCATATTCTACAGCCCGACTATACCGATGATGACCTGACTGAAGGGGCGTTGTTTGATGAATTCATGCTCGGTGTCTATGACACCGATACCGGCAATCTGATTTCAGAGCTTGGCGACGGTGCCGTGATCGCGGTTGAAGACTGGATGGATGATGACCTGACCATCGCCCTGACGCTGGACACTTCACATGATCTTTATGGTCAAGTCGACAGCACGCGGATGATCCTGTCTGGTCCGGAATCCCAGAACCGGATCGAGAATTATGAGCCCTATGCGATGTATGGCGACAGCGGATCGACCAATAATATGAACGGCCAAGCCTGGGATATGGGCGATTTCGAATTGCGCATTCAGGTCTATGATGCGGGCAGCGCAACCGGCAATGAACTGTTTGATGAAACCATCAATTTCACATTGCTGCTGGCCGACGATACCGAGCCGGAAACCAAGACTTATTCTCTCACCTCACGCTGTGTCTGGGAGCGCGATGGCGATGAGAAATTCACTGATGCGGCGCCTGGCGCCGGGGCCTATCTGTCGCATCAACAAGCCTGGTTCGAAGAAGACCCGAGCCAGAGCGATGGCGGTGACTGGAAGGTCGGACACCCTAATCGCCCGGATGACAATAAATATCGCGGCAATGAATGCCGCAGCGCCGAGCCGGTTGAGCTGACCAATAATCGCACCACGCTGAGCAGCTACATCACCTCGCTGAATGCTGGCGGATACACAGCTGGACATCTTGGCGTGGCCTGGACCTGGTATCTGGTATCGGAAGACTGGGACACGGTGTTTGACGGCGACGCCGCGCCGCTGGCTTACTCTGAACCCGACTCGGCGAAAGTCGTGATCCTGATGACCGATGGCGCGTTCAACACCGAAGTGTTCCCTGAACAGGGCGATTCAGCGGCGCAGGCGCGCGATCTGTGTGACAATATGAAACTCAAGGATATCAAGGTCTATGCCGTTGCCTTGAACGCCCCGACGGCCGGACAGCAGGTCTTGTCATATTGCGCCTCTGGCCCGGAATTCTACTTCCAGCCAGAAACCGGCGCGGAATTGACCGATGCCTATAAGCAGATCGCGACCTCGATTTCCGATCTGCGCATTTCACAATAAGGCCAGCATACTGCCGCAAGGTGTGGTCTGCGTCCCAAGTGCGGGCGCGGCCGCGCGGCAATTATGAACATTGTCTCAACGTCTCAATCTAAATCTGGCGGGTGATCTTTGCGATACCTGAAGCCAGATCCTGTATGCCGATATCAAATAATAGGGGTCGTTAGAGCGTAAAAACGCCTTTCGTATACGCACATGATGAAAAAGTTCTGGGACGATCGCCGCGGCAACGTGGTCATGATTTTCGCCTTGTCCATGGTACCGGTATTGGCGATTGCCGGGTTTGCAATCGATTTTCAGCAAACCGTGAAACGCAAGGCCAAAGTTCAACTGGTCCTGGATTCAGCCGTCCTGGCAGCCGCGCGGGTCAAGCAAACCGGCGTCAGCGATGATCAAGTGAAACTCTCCGTACAGCAATTCATGGATGCCCAGATCTCGGGCCTTGGTGGTTTGAACTGTGACCCGGCGACCGTCGTGATCACACCGGGTGACGAGGAAATCGATGCCACCATTGCCTGTAAGCAAGACACGTATCTGGTTAAAGTGATTGGCCGCGACGAGATGTCGTTCCGTGTCTCGTCCGGATCGGAATATGGCATTGATAAGCTCGATGTCGCGTTCATGTTCGATATTTCGGGTTCGATGAACAGCTCCAGCCGTCTGACCAATCTGAAAAGCGCCGCACAAGAAGCCGTCGACATTCTGCTGCCTGATGGCGCCTCACCCGAGCTGATTGAAAACACGCGCCTCGCCATGGTTTCCTACAATGCCATGGTCAATGCGGGCGATTTCTTTGAAGACGTTGCTGGCGTGCCCGCGACGCGGACCTATACCCACCAGATCAATGCGGAATATACCGAAGACGATCTCACCGATGGCAACACTTATGATGATTTCCTGATCGGTCTTTATGATACCGATACCGGCAACCTGATCGCCGAGATTGGCGATAATGCCGTGATCAAGGTCGAAGACTGGATGGACGATGATCTGACCATCGCCGTGACGACAGCACCTGGCCATGATCTCTATGGCGACGTTGAAAGCATGCGGCTGCAACTGTCCGGCACCGAATCGGCGAACCGAAATGAAAATGTCGAGCCCTATGCGCTGTATGGCGATGGCGGCAATGTCAGCAACATGAATGGTCGAAGCTGGGATATGGGCGACTTTTCCATCCGGCTGCGCGCCTATTCGAAGAATAATCGCAAGGGCACGAAACTGTTCGATGAGCGCATCGATTTCACCCTCGTTCTGGCCGATGATCTTGAGCCGATCACGACCTCCTACACGCTGACCTCACGCTGCGTCTGGGAACGCGATGGCACTGAGAAGTTCACCGATGCCGCACCTGGGACCGGCGCCTATCTCGCGCACCAGGAGGCCTGGTTTGTCGAAAAAGACTGGCAGAGCGATGGGGGTGACTGGGAAGTTGGCCACCCGAACCGGGCCGGTGAAAGCCGTTACCGTGGCAATGAGTGCCGCAGCGCCGAGCCGGTTGAGCTGACCACTAATCGGACGACGCTGAGCAGCTATATTACCTCGCTGAATGCCGGCGGGTATACAGCGGGACATCTCGGCGTGGCCTGGACCTGGTACCTGGTCTCAGAGGAATGGGGCACCGTGTTCGATGGCGATGCCAAGCCGCTCGACTATACCGAGCCAGATTCTGCCAAAGTCGTGATCCTGATGACGGATGGTGCTTTCAATACGGAAGTGTTCCCTGAACAAGGCAGTTCGGCCGCCCAGGCCCGCGATCTGTGTGACAATATGAAAGTCAAGGATGTCAAAGTCTATGCCGTCGCCTTGAACGCGCCGACCGCTGGCAAGGATGTCTTGTCCTATTGTGCCTCGGGTCCGGATTTCTACTTCGAGCCGGAAAGTGGGGCGGAATTGAGCGATGCCTATAAACAGATTGCAGCATCCATCTCGGATCTACGGATTTCGAAATAAGCCCAGCCCCCGGCACGCTCACGCATGCAAAACGGGCCGGAGCATGGCTCCGGCCCGTCCTTGAGGCCTTAAGATGGGGCTGAAGCGGTCCGTATGAGAAACTGGTCTTCGGGGTGAGAGACCAAGGGACCGGAGGGGATCCCAGCGCCTAATACAGATTGCGTCGATCACGACGATCTTCGCGGCGATCCTGTATATTCTCAAGGCGATCAACTCGGTCTTCGAGACGATCCAGTGGCCCATTATTGACCGCGCGGTCGCGGCGATCTTCACGCCGATCAATCTTGTTTTCGCGGCGATCAATGCGGTCTTCAATATAATCCAGACGCGAACCTTGTTCGATCACGCCGCGACGTTCCAACCGGTCAAGGCGATTATCGAACCGTTCAAACCGTTCGGCAGGTCCGGCCAAAGCGACGGGCGCCGTTGCGGCGGCGGCAAGAGTTGTAGCGAGAGCGAGAGTGGCGATTTTCAACATGCGATCCTCCGTGTTTTTCATTCGCATGGAGGATCAAACGCATGAGCGCGCACACTCCGTCGAAAAAAATTGAATAATTTCAAGTATGAACAAGTGTTCAGAATCAAACCTGGGTCGAAGCGCCCATCGCTTGAGGGCGACTCGAATATGGCCCATAGTTCAGTCCTTACCGCAAAAGGGGAGCAGACCGTGCGACAGAAATTTCGGATCGGAGCCTTCGCGGCGCCATTGGTCGCCGCCGCCTGCGCGACCGGGTCGCCGGTGACGCCGGCTCCCAGCTGGGAAACGATCTTTGATGGCGACAGCCTCACAGGTTGGACACCGAAAATTGTCGGGCAAGAGGCGGGCAGCGATGCGACAGGGATTTTCCGCGCCGAAAATGGCGAGATCCTCATTTCCTATGACGCCTATTCGGAGTTTGACGGCACCTTCGGGCATCTGTTCTTCGATCAGGATCTGTCCAATTATCGCTTGCGGTTCGAATATCGCTTCTTTGGTGACCAGGCCGAAGGCGGGCCCGGGTGGGCATTCATGAACAGTGGCGTCATGGTGCACGCACAGCCCCCCGAAACCATGCGTCAGGATCAAGCCTTCCCGGTTTCCGTCGAAGCGCAATTGCTCGGCAAGGACGTCGAGACAACAGCGCGCACAACGGCAAATATCTGCACGCCAGGAACACATATCTCGCAACGCGGCGAAAGGTTGACCCAGCATTGTATCAATTCCGCGACGCCGGCCGTCCTGGCCGGTGAATGGGTGACGTTTGAAATTGATGTGCGCAGCGGTGACATGATGCGCTTATTGATCGCTGGCGAGGAAGCGTTTCGGCTCGACACGCCGGTCTATGACGAACGCGATGGCGATGTGGCAGCGCTCGGTCTATCCGGGCCGGTCACGCACGGCTATTTCGCCCTTCAGGCCGAAAGCCATCCGGTCGCATTTCGGAACATTCAGCTGCTGCGGCTCGACCCGTCAGACTGAGGCTAAGCGACCAATTCGACGCGGTAGCTTTCAATCACGGTGTTCGCCAGCAGCTTCTCGCACATGTCTTTGACCCGCGCCTCGGCATCCGCTTCCGAGACGCCCTCCAGATCAAGCTCAATGACTTTGCCGATGCGGGCCCCAGAAACTTCGCCAAACCCCATACGGCCGAGCGAATCCGCCACAGCTTTTCCTTGCGGATCCAAAACACCAGGTTTCAGGCCGACGTGAACAATCGCTTTCATGGGAATCGCGCTCCGCTTGTTGAGTCGCGCTTCGTCTATCGCAAACCGCGCTCTATCGGAAGACCAGATAAGCGATCAATGCAGCCAGCGCCGCCGCCCCAACCGGCACAAAGCGCAGCATCCGAAACACGCCAAGGCGTTTTTTGAACGCGGCCCGGTCATTGACGTTCGGAAACGGCCCGTCCGGCATCGGCACGCCGAGGAAATCACACAAAGGCGCCCAGCCTTGTTTTGGGTGGAAGGTCAGAAGCCGATCCGCAGAAAACGCAGCTTTGACGTCCGCTTCATGCTGTTCGAACACCTGCCGGGTGGCCTCTTTGTCCTCGAACTTGCCGCCAAACACACGATCCCAGATCGCGCCATAGGTCATTTCCTTGATCTTGCGCACTTTCGAAATGACCGTCATCCAGCCGGGAATATCACGGCTGACCGGATAGATGGTCTCACTGGCGCTGGCGTACCAACTGTCGAAATCGCGCGTCGTCAGAATGATTTTGGCGTCTGGGTAATGCGCCACCAATTCACGCCAATAGACAGAGGACGGAAAATCAACACTGGCCTGAAAGCCGTCAAAAACCGTGTCCCAATCGGGGGCGCCGCCTTGTGCGATATGATGCCAGGCATCGAGCTGCGCATCGTTCGGAAACACTTCCATCATATGATGGCACTTATCATAACCGAGCTGTTCCAGCGCCGCTTTCATCGACAATGTGCCAGTGCGGCCGAATCCTGCACCTATAACTTTCAACGCCATAGCGCCCTCCCCAATTAGAGAGAAATCTACTTGGCGGCGCCGCTAAAGTCCACGATGTCAGCGCCTTGTGCGCTTTCTTTGATGATGCCGAGGCGCCGCGCGACTTCGGCATAGGCTTCCGTCACGCCGCCAAGATCACGGCGGAACCGGTCCTTGTCGAGCTTTTCATTGGTCTCCAGGTCCCAGAGACGACAGCTGTCCGGGCTGATCTCATCGGCGAGGATCACGCGCTGCATATCATTCTCGAAAAAGCGCCCGAATTCGAGCTTGAAATCGACCAGCTTGATGCCAACCCCGGCAAACATGCCGGACATGAAATCATTGACCCGCAAGGAGAGCGCGATCAGCTCATCCATTTCATGCGGCTGGGCCCAACCAAACGCGGCAATATGCTCTTCAGCGACAAGCGGGTCACCAAGATCGTCATTCTTCAGGCAAAACTCGACAATCGCCCGCGGCAATGGCGTGCCCTCTTCGATGCCGAGCCGTTTCGACATCGTGCCCGCGGCGACATTGCGAACAATCACTTCCAGCGGAATGATCTCGACTTTCTTGATCAGTTGCTCGCGCATGTTCAGGCGCTTGATGAAGTGATTAGGGATGCCAACGCCGCCAAGACGAGTCATCATGAACTCGGAAATACGATTATTGAGCACGCCCTTGCCATCCAGAACCGCTTTCTTTTCGGCATTGAAAGCGGTCGCATCATCCTTGAAATACTGAATCAGCGTGTTCGGCTCCGGCCCTTCATACAGGATTTTGGCCTTGCCTTCATAAATCATCCGCTTGCGTGACATCGCGCGATCCCTCTAGCGAGCTGCGAGTGCGGGCCGAACCAACCGGCCTGCATGGCTAAGGCGCCCCCTTACGCCAATCAGGGCAAATAGGCAAAAGGCTTCTTGCACCCAGCCCCCCTGCGCCCCTATATCAGGCCCAGAGCCCATATTCCTGTTACAAAGGTAGAGACAAAACATGTCTTCATTTGATGATCGCCAGCGCGCTGAAGAAGCCAAATATGCCATGGACGAAGCCATGGAATTCAAGGTCATGGCACGCCGCAACAAACTGCTCGGCCTGTGGGCCGCTGAATTGATGGACCTGCATGACGAAGATGCCGACGCCTATGCCAAGACAGTTGTGCTGTCAGATCTGGAAGAAGCGGGTGATGATGATGTCTTCCGCAAAGTCCGCGGCGACCTCGATAAAGCCGGCGTCGAACGGTCTGATGCGCGCATTCGCGACCATATGGCCGAACTTCTGCCCGTCGCCCGCGAACAGATTTTGAAAGAAGCGGAGTAATTTGTCATGACTGATGCGGTTCACACTTCGATCGACAATGCCGTCAAAGGCAATGACGTGCTGCTCTTCATGAAAGGCACGCCGACATTTCCGCAATGCGGATTCTCGTCCGTCGTGGTCCAGGTTCTGGACTATCTCGGCGTGGAATATCAGGCTGTGAATGTGCTCGAAGACCAGAATGTCCGGGAAGGCATCAAGGCCTATTCCAACTGGCCGACCATTCCGCAGCTTTATGTCAAAGGCGAATTTGTCGGCGGCTGCGACATCGTCAAGGAGATGTTCGAGGCCGGTGAGCTGAAAGACTTCATGACCGAAAAAGGCATTGAAATGGAAGCGGCCTGATGCGCCGACAGCTTGATCCGGGCCCGGATCATCCGATCGCCATCACGCGCACCCCAACGCCCGTCCGCGTCATGCTGGCGGGCGAAACCGTTCTCGCCGCCCCGCATCATTTCGAGCTGCGCGAAGCCGATTATCCGCCGGTCACCTATCTGCCGCGAGACGGGATCGACATGACCTGCCTTGAGCGCTCGGAGCAGACAAGCTGGTGTCCGTATAAGGGTGAGGCAAACTATTACCATTTGCGGGCTGCCGACGGGTCGCGCCGCGAAAATGCGGTCTGGACCTATGAAACCCCGTTCCCTGCCGTCGCCGATATCAAGGATGCGCTCGCTGTCTATCCGGATCGGGTCGACGGCATTGAATTTGGCTGAGCATCAGCTCAGCCCACCGATCGTCCGGCCGGGCCGCGATAGGCCCGCTCGACCTTGGCGACGCGCAATTCATAATGCGCATACCATTTTTCGATGCCGTGCTTTTGCGCCATCAAATGCTGGGCCTGCTGTTTCCAGGCGAGGATGCTGTCCTCGTCTTTCCAATAGGAAACGGTGATCCCGAGCCTGTCTGCGCCGCGCGTCGTCTCGATGCCGAGATAACCGGGCTGGTGTTCCGCGAGGTCGACCATCGCGCGCCCCATCGCATCATAGCCCTCGTCATTATCGCCCAGCGTGCTGGTAAAAATCACCGCATAATAAGGCGGCTCTGGCGTCTTGGAAAATCCGTCCATGATGGCGCTCGCTCCGTTCTTTTGCGTCTCAGTGCAGCAAGTGTGGCCCCGTGCGTGTCGCGGGCCCCTCCACCCTGAAAGATTCGCACATCAGCGCCACCCGTTTCTTGCGATTCGCACAGATATTGGCGCGGCGATGGGATGGGAACGCTTGGTGGATTCCTCTGTTCGGTGTCGGAACCGAATTTCGCCGAGCGGCTCTAAACGGTTGCCGATTCAACCGATCGACGCAACACATTCCTCTAATCGCTCAGCTGGGCTGTGATAGTCCAGTGTTTTTCTGGGGCGCTCATTTAGCAGCCTGGCGATCTTGTTGAGTTCGGCCTGGGTATATTTCGACAGGTCAGTTC
>JBCCGB010000019.1:0-54950 GCA_039029475.1 Pseudomonadota bacterium
CGGCGGGAGGTACCATCAGATCAGATCCCCGGCAGTGAAAGGTCAGGCCATGTTGTCCTTGGATCAACTGGGCCCGCGGATCATGATCATGGGACCGTCCAATGCGGGCAAATCTACTTTGGCTGTGGCCATGGCCGACAAGCTCGCCTTACCCGCTGTGCATCTTGATCAGCTGCATCATTTGCCCAATACCGATTGGCAGCCGCGACCGGAAGCAGAATTCGTGGCGCTACATGAGGGCGCGATCGCCAAAGATCGCTGGATTATCGAGGGCAATTATTCTCGCCTCATCCCGCGCCGGTTCGAACGTGCGACAGGCGTGGTCTTCCTGACTTCAGGCAAATGGTTGCGCCTGGCGCGATATTTCCGGCGAACATTCGCCGAACCCGGTGCGCGCGCCGGGCATTTGGAGGGCGGCCAGGAATATATCAAATGGGAGATGATTGACTGGATCTTGTTCAAAACGCCGAACAATGTGGTGCGCTACAAGAAAATGATCGAGACAGCGCAATTGCCGACGGTTTCGTGTCATTCAGCACGGCAGCTCCAGGCGCTGTATCAGCAGTGGGGGTTGGCTTTACCGGATTAGAGCGCGGTCACTCGGCCAGTACTTTTTGTCCCAACCGTTTGCGCCGCAACGTCTCCAACTGGGCTGATAGTGAGTGTTCGAAGAAGCGGTCACACCCCAGGCACATATTCGCAACGTCCTGTCCGAGACCGTCTTTCGCATGAGACTTCTGCTGGAACACATCGCGCGTCCATCCTTCGGCCTCACCCATGCGCTCGGGGTCGCCGTCATTCAGGGCCTGGATTGCTGGAAGAGCAGCAACGCTGGTTAATATGTCGGCGAGGCTTTCTTCGGTGAGATTGCCGAGTGGCGCCTTGGTTTTCAAGCAGCAGGGATAAATCGAGCCATCTGGTTCTATCGCGACTTCAGATCCGGCTTTGCCAATATGCAGAAAATTTTTGCCGCCCGACCAGCGGGCGCAGAAATTCACATCATAGCCAGCTTTGCTGAGCCCATTTGTAAAGGCGCGTCCGCGCGGCCAGAGTTCGCCAATCCACAAATCTTCCTGCGCCCCGAAAAACAGGAAGCTCGGGCCTTTGAGCTGGCGTCCAGCGGCGACATCGGGCTCCTTCAGGCGCTTATCCTTAGCGCCGCCCAGGGCGACTTCCCGAACACCACGGCTTCGCATCAGGTCGCGAATCTTCTCCATGAAGGCAAACTTCTTATCGCCTTGCATACCGACATGATAATCATCGATTGACGCAATTGCGATGCTTTCGATGCCGCGCTCGAGGCATTCATCCAGGATTTCTGGAGTCAAAACATCGCCGGTCGTCTGAATCGAGATTTTCGGGGCAAGCGGCCCGTATTTTGTCTTCAGCGCGGCGAGCACAGGATAAAATAATTCTTCTCGGACACCATCGATTAGGAGCTCGCCGCCCGCGAGCACCAGCAAGGTCCGGTCGCGAATGCCCTTGTCATCGACCCAAGTGAGGTCATCGGGAAGGTTGTCGATCACTTTCTGAAAAGCGACCTGACCTTCGCCCACGACGTCGCTCAATGCATCGCGCACATAAGGGCGAAAGCGATCATCATAGCAGTGTTTGCATTTGCGGTGGCAGGCCCAAGTTAGAACCCAGTAGATCGCTTGCACGTCAGATGTCCTCTCTCACGGAAGATCTATCGCTAGCCAAGGCGAGTGGGGTTTGTCGATACAAATGGTGCTGGGCTCGCGAGAATGTGAGCGACCCAATGGCCGACGTGATTTGAGCGGTGAACATGGAGGCTTCGCTTGCGCCAGCAAGCATGGGATCTCGTCAGGCCAGGCCGGTCTGACGTCCATCGACAATTTCGCTCAACGTGACGCCGAGTTGTCCATCAGCGACGACCAGACGCCCGCGCGCCATGAGCCGATCCGAAACGTAAATATCGACCAAATCTGTGGTCCGATTTTCGAGTTCGACGATTTCACCTTCGGACAGAGACATTAATTCTTCAACCGGCATACGTGCTTCGCCCAGCACCACATCGACGCGAACAGGGGCGTCCATCAATGTGTTTTCGAGAGCGCGATTCACAGTGGTCATTCTTGTCTCTTATGGTCTGCGTCCACTCAGACTGGTCGGGAATGGTTGCCGAGAAGTGAATAAATGGGGTCAGCGCTTAAATAAGTCACCCTGTTGATCAATCACAATTGCAGCGAGTCGGCGCACCCGGTCGAGAGCTGCCGTGCGGTCAGCTTCGTCGATGGACGCCTGTTCGAGACAGCCGGCTAGATCGACAATACTGGCCAGGACCTGTTTCAGTTCATGGGACGTTTTCGACAAGATGTCAGCCTGTTCGGCAAGCGCATCATTGCGAGCGATGGCCGCGCCGCTGGATTGTGCATCGGCAAGCAACAACGCCAGGTCAGCAGTCGACATCTGCACGGTATCACGAACGCTGGGCGCTGGTGCGCTAAAGTCGCTGGCGAACGGGAAGGGTTGAATTTTCTCAATCCGACGTTTCATTCGATCAACTCATCATCGTGCGGGCTGACCAGGATATCGCCGCGTTTGACGAGTGTGCGGGCAATATTGAGCACCTCAGCACGCGCCGACTCGATTTCAGTGCGCCGCAACGGCCCGGTGGCGGCAATATCGTCCCGCAGCAAGTTTCCAGCCCGCTGCGTCATATTCTCAAAGAAAACGGCAGAGACCGTCTCAGACGCGCCCTTAAGTGCCAGGGTTAGGACGGCGCGGTCGACATTCACAAGAATGGTTTGCAAGCTTGCCGGATCCAGCTGCGCGAGATCGTCGAACGTAAACATCAAGGCGCGAATCTTCTCTCCCGCCCCGGGTTCAGCGCCATCCAGTGCCGAGAGCAGAGACTGTTCGGATTGACTGTCCAACTGATCAAAAATTTGCGCGACTTGCACGTGCCCGCCCTGGCCATATGTGGCACTGGCTTGAGGTACGATTTGCTTGCTGATGGCCGTTTCCAGCGCCGCCAATGCGCGCGGATGAACCGGTCCAAGATTGAGCAGCCTTTTCAAGGCTTCTGTCGCCAATGTCCGCGGCAATGCGCGCACCGCTTGTGCGGCGGTCTGCGGCGCGATTTGCGAGAGAATGACCGCGATGACTTGCGGGCTTTCGCTTTCGATCAGGCGCACAATCTGGTTTGGATCGCGCTCGGACAAGACCTGCCATGGGCCTGATGACGGCGTTCGCGCAGGGCGGGTCATGTCGTCAATATAAGTGCGCAACGTGAGCTGCTCGGCGTCTGCATTGTCTGGCAATTGTTCCATCGCGGCGCTGAGTTGCCTGGCTTCTTCGGATGAGAAATGCGTCCAGACGGACGCCGCATTGGCGCCAAGCGCCCGCATTAACTGGGCGCTACGGGTGAGGCCTGCACGCAGCGGTGCGGATGCGGATATCGCGGGTAAACTCATTTATTCCTCCGCATAGGACATCCAATTGCGAACCAGTTGAGCGGTTTCATTCGGGTTTGCTTCGGCGAGTGTGCTGGCCTGATGTAGCTCAGCGTTGATCGGGCGTGCTGGCGCCGCAAGCTGCGATGTCGGTCTGTGCTCGCGCGGCATCGCGGGTTCAGGTATCGATGATCGAGCTTCAACCGGTCGATGGCGCGGCGGCGAAAAACCGGACAGCGCGAGCATCAGGACCAAAAGTCCGAGTCCGGTCAGTTCAGCAATTTGGAACGCCGTGAGCGATGTCCCAACGCCCCGTGCGAATGGAAATTGCGACAGATTCAGGCGGTCACGTTCAGGGTCGAACGCCATGCTGGACGCGAGAATGAGTTCGATGCGTACGCGCAACGGGCGCAAATCCGTGGCGATATCGCCATCAATCATCACCAGAACCGATTTCGGTGAACTTCCGGTGATCGAGACCCGGACTTTTCCCGGGCCAGTGATGGGTTCCAGCAAATAGGTCAGTTCTTGTTCCAGAACGCTGCCCACAGGGTCGGATTTGGGGGCACCGAACACGTCATAAGCGCGCAACGCGAAGAGCCCCGCCGCGAGCATGAGCGCAGCGAGGACAATCAGGCGGTTGATGGGCGATCTGTCTTTAGCGCTCATTCCTCGACACCGTGACCCGACACAAAACGGGTTTTCGTACATATTTGTACGATCGGCGTCGTAAACGGCGCTTTAACGATCGGGATAAGTCCCGAACACGCTTATGATTTATTGCAGAGTAACCGCCTCAGCGATATTGCTGCAGCCGTGTTGTGCGAAGGCCTTTACGACCGTGCTTTGAGTAAAGCGCACGCCAGCACGTAAATTCTTCTTCGCTGAGATCATAGCGACGAAGCGCTTCTTCTTCAGAGAGCAATCCGCCAGAGACGGCAGCCACCACTTCAGCTTTACGACGAGTGACCCAGCGGGTGATTCCCGGCTTGGGCAGGTCTGAAAGCGTCAATGGGCGGCCATCTGGGCCACGAACGCTCATGGATTGTGCATTCTGCGTCATTCTTTCCACCACTGTTGTCCAGTTTTACAAGCCGCTTCTGCAGCCATAGTGGAGCTATACAGGGTCCGAATTAAAACCGGTTTCAGAGCGATCCGAGAATTTTCAAGAAAATTGGAAACAACCCGCGCTGAGACGTTAGGAGGCTGTTTGCAAACCTGTTCCGGAATGGGTCAATTCGAGACCCGAAGCCAATTATTGTTGGGCAAACCGCGCCAGATCGGCCGCGGTATCGCCGCTTATATCCGGGCAAATATTGATCAAAAGCTCAGCGGCATGACACGTTCCGCGCACTTCCCGGCATCGCGCCGGAACGCCAGCTGCCATCAATCGGCGATAAAAAACCAGGCCTTCATCGCGCAACGGATCGCATTCATTGACGCTGATCATCGTCCTGGGCAGGCCTTTGACATCATCCTCGCTGGCAAAGAGTGGCCAGGCCAGAGGGTTTTTGGCTTCGAACGCGTCCATACCGTAAGCCATCGCACCGCGATTGCTGTGCAGGCCAATCAGAATGCCATTATTCTCAATCGAAGATGGCAGCGTGTCTTGTGGCCATTGCCCGGCAATATACGGGCACAAGGCGTATAGTCCGTTGACCAGGCCGATATCGCCATCCTGCTTGAGCTTCAGTGCGGTTGCCAGCGTCAGGTTACCGCCACCGCTTTCTCCGGCGATGACAATCTTGTTTGGATCGATGCCGAGGGAGCCGGCATTATCATGCAGCCACCGGACGCCAGAGACACAATCGTTCAGTCCAGCCGGAAACGGCGCGACTTCTGGGGCTGAGGAGGGCACCAGAGCGTTACGAAAATCGACCATGGCAACGGCGACGCCATTCGCGGCAATAATTTTCGACCAGGCGCGATAGTTTCCGTAGAAACACGAAAAGGTCATCATGCCGCCGCCATGAATGTAATAGACGCAAGGCACATCGGTGGTGCCTTCTGGCCGAACGAACCGTATCTTGATCGTGTTGCCATCCGGGTGTGAGGTGAATTCGTGCTCGGATATGGCCAGACCGGTGGATGGTGCCAGTGCCTCGCTGTCCATCATTTCCAGCATCATGCGCAACTGTTCCGCCGCGACCTTGGCGTCCGGCGAGTTGGCCTCGGCGAGTTGTGCGTCGCGAGAGGTGACGTCCGTATCTTCGGTCGGGCTGGGTAGAATTGCGAGAGCGGCTCGAATGCGCGGATCTAGTCTTGTATCATTCGAAATATCTGCCATCGCGTTGTTTCTCCCTGCTGGTTGCAGAGAAACAAGCATAAGCGCCGCATGGTTTGCTAGTTTGCCGTCGCGACAGGGTTACCGCTTACGCAAATTGCGGTGCGATTTTCAGGTTTTTCACCCAACCGAGCTTCTCATATACGAGCAGAATGGTGCCATTATAGTCGACGATCCGATTCCACAATCCCTTGCGCGGGCGATGCAAAGCGCTTTGCGGTTGTTCATGATGATGGTCATGGAACGCTTCGCCACCGGTCAGCAAACCGATCAAGTGGTCGGCCCAGTTTGGGGTCGGCAAATGGCCGAGCACGTTGATGCCATACACTGTGGCGTGGAATTGGATGGCGCGGCCGATGACGAAACAAGCATGGCAAATCGCCGTCAGGATCAGTGATCCGCCCGCCGCCCAGACGATCAAATAGATGGCCGCCGGAATGACCAGATGCAGAACCAAAGACAGCGAATTGTAAAATTGATCCATCCAGACAACGATCGGCTTTTTCTTCAGCCACATCGGCATTGGCCGCATCATATCCTTGGCATCGCGCCAGATGATCCAGCCAACCCAGGCCCACCGTTTTGATTCAAATGGATTATGTGGATCGCCTGGTTTGTCCGAAAACCGGTGATGCTGGCTGTGATAATTGACCCAATCGCGCACCGTGCCTTGCATTGCGATCATCAGGTTGATCATGGTCAGGATTTGGGCTGGTGCTCTCAATTCTCCGGCTTTGTGCTGAAGTATGCGATGCAGCGGTCCGATGCCGGCATTGCAGACGAAGATCGATAAGGCGACGACGCCGACGCCGAGAGGCAGATAATACCAGCGCAGCGTTAGCCCCGATAATGCGAGGCCGAGCACGATCATGGTGACCAGCATGGCCAAACCGAGGGCCGGATACAGAAACGCCGAGAAGAAGCTCGCAAAGTTAAACGTGGTCCAAGTTTTCGGGATCGCGACTGAGCGAGGGATCATTCTGAAAGCCTCCAAGAGCTGGTACAAAGAGTATGCGAGCTGGTCGCCTACCAAGCTGTTAAGACTCACTCGCAAATCAGAAAAGTCCTGATCTGATCAATTCTCTGCAATCTTTTGAAGTGTGACGGGAGAGTCACGATTTTCGCAACCCTCCCGTGTGACCCTATCGATTATCCAACTCAGATCGCACCAGTTCCAGGCCGCGGCGCGTGATCCTGTACGGCTGACCTTGCTTGGACGCGATCGCCCGGCGACGTTTCAGCTTGCGAAACAGAAACAGATCGAGGCCAGGGGCCCGCCAGCCATCGCGGTTGATGACGATGACCCGGTCGATCTTGCGGTGTTCATTGCGTTCGATTTCGATCCGCCCGCCTTGCGCGAGCATATGCAGGATGCGCTGTTCAGCGCGAGAGATATCCATTTTTGTAAAATGTCCGATAAGGCGTGCGATGCACGCATTGAAACAGACTGATCCAGGTACTGGATCAGAGCTCTGGTCTGTTTCTGGCCCCGCAGCGATTTTGGCGCCTGGGGCCTTTACCGGGTCTCGGACAGGTTGAACATAAAGTCTCCGTTACGCCCGCCGCATAGCGAAAAACATTGTCTCTCGTCAAGCGTGCTCGCCGTCCGTGCAAAAATGTGTCTTAGTCGAGCGTATCAATACAATGACCGAGCGGAGGGATTACCAATGAGCAAGATGAATGACATGTTGGCGGGGCTGCGGCGTGTGGTGACGGCGAACGATGCCGATGGCAAGTCGCACATTATGATTGATGGCGGCCCGGCGGATGAGTTTCGCACCGGCGACCTCGGTGGATTGCTTGAAATTTGGCACGATGATGCATCAGGTCCGCTTGATGCGCAGCCTTGCGAAGACAAGGGCGCAGGAACACCCATCCTGTCTCCGGATCATGGCAAAGTGAAAATTCGATGGTTTACCTCCGGACCGACGCCGGAAGGTGCGCCGCCAGAGATGATTGCTGATCTCACGCGACAGGCCTTTATCGCGATTGGCGCGGGTGATCATCAGCCGGACACATCCAGACATCCGGCCATGCACACGACGCATACGCTTGATGCGATCATTCTGGTCAAGGGTCGGGTGCGGCTCATTCTGGATAAGGACGAGACCGTGATCGGACCGGGAGATGTGGTCATCCAACGCGCCACCAATCACGCCTGGGCCGTTGATGGCGATGAACCGGCGTTATTTGTGGCGGTTCTGGTCGATCGCACTTAACGCTTCGGCAGATGCAATGCTTTCCGCCCAGGTTTCGCACCCCAGTTTTCCGCGGCAATCGCCGCGCACTTCAAGCGAGGCATGGCTGACGCCAAAGCCCTGATGGTCAGCCGTCGACACCAGGCTGACCACAGCATCGGTCGCTGATAATTCTTCGGCCTGTCCGCATTTCTCACAGACGAAGAACGCCAAAGGTACATCGCTCGGACCGAGATCCAGCGCGAAGTAAGCGTTGAGGCTCTCCACCCGCGTGACAAATCCCAGCGATACCAGAAAGTCGAGCGCTCGATAGGCGGTGGGGGGCGACACTGAGCCGACCCCATCGAGGGATGCCAAAACTTCATACGCAGTCAACGGACGCTTGGCGTCGAGCAGCAGGGTCAGCACGTGTTTGCGAATGGCGGTCAGGCTTTTGCCATTCAATTGTGCTTCCTCAGCGGCGGCTTGCACCAGATCCTCTTTCGAGGGCTTGGCGGCGTCCGGTTGGCGCCATCTACGGCGGTGCAGGCGGCGTTTTCCAGTCGCGGGAGTGCGGGTACGAAGTCGTGTCATAGTATGACGTATATGCAAGCGAGGACTTGCCGTCGAGTTAAATTCTTCGCGTTGACGTCAACGGAGGAGTTGACGGGGTCAAAACCGAAACATAAAAAGAACAAAGAGTAGACAAATATCTAGGTAGGGCTGAAATGAGTGCGATAACCACCACGTCTGGCGTGCTTGACCAGGCTTTGCGGAGCGCCGGGTTGGAAGACGCCTTTGACGCGCGTGGGCTCGCTTACGAGGATTGTCCCGGCTGCGGGGCGCACAATGGGCTCAAGCTTTCACTCGGTCGCGGCCATGTGCAGTGCGCAGGCTGTGGAACGCAAGGCCCGCTGCTGGCTTATCTGCGCGAAAAAGCCGACGCAAGCGAATGGAATAATCAGCCCTTCTCGGACGCCGAGATCATTCCGATTCAGCCACGCCTGCCAGCGGTGCGACCGGAACCCTCATCCGTTGCCCGCCCTCAGGTTTCCACACCGTCCGAACAGACCGCGCTGGTTGCCGAATTGGTTGATGAGCTGAATGCTGTAAGTTCAGAGCCGCAAGCGGCCGAATCCTCCGCGCCGTCTGGGATCACCGGTGAACGAGTTATCGTGACTCTGCTGGCGCTGATCTTCCTCGGCGCTGGCCTGGCCGCCGCAATACTGTCCGGCTTTGCCAATTTCCAGGCTTTCAGCCTCGGCGTCAGCGATACCAGTCAGGCGCGCATCTGGGGCTGGAGCGGGGTGATCGCGTCAATCTGTTCGTTCGGTGGATTCACTTTCTTTTGGTGGCATTTGTCGGGGCACCGCCGGGGGGAGGCGTTGCGCGCGCTGGTCTTCGCGCTCGCAGGCGCGGGGACCAGCATTGCCGGCACGACTCTCTTCATGATGAACAATGAGCAGGGACAAGCAGTGAAATGGCAGAGCGCGTCTGATCTGCGCGCCTTGACCGAAGCCGAGATTGCCGACTGGACGCGTCAACTCGATGGCATTCCCGCAGAGACGCGATCGATTGAGGGGCTGAAAGCCTATTTGGCGGGTGTAGAAGCGGCCGGACGGACGCATCAAAAACCCTATCGCGATGCTCAGAATGAGTTAGGGCTCGCCGAACGTCGCGCGCGATTGGAACAGAATATTGCAACCGCGCGCGCCAACCTTCGCCAGGCGGTGACGGTGGGCTCGGATGCGCGCCCAGCGCACAGCTTGCCAGCGTGGTTGTTCGCCTTGATGCTGGAAGTGTTTTCATCGCAAGCCACCAGCATTGCGTTCGTTTCTTTGCTGCTCCTGTATGGACGCAAGTTGGCTGATGAAACGGACACTGATCTTGCTGAAGCGGCGTTCGGACCGATCGTCTAAGCCGCTTTCTCGACGAACACGGTGCCGGCTGAATATCCGGCGCCAAACGAACAGATCAGACCCTTGTCGCCGGCTTGCATATCCTGGCTATGCTTGTGGAAAGCAATGATCGAGCCGGCTGAACTAGTATTGGCATAGGTATCGAGCACGGTCGGGCTTTCATCCGCAGTGGCTTCGCGGCCGAGCACTTTCGAGGCAATCAGGCGGTTCATATTGGCATTCGCCTGATGCAGCCACATGCGGCGCAAATTCGGGGCTGCCAGGTCGAGCCGTTCAAGGTCTGACAAAATCATCTTTGCGACCATTGGCACAACTTCCTTGAAGACTTTGCGACCTTCCTGGACGAACAATTTATCTTCAGCGCCAATGCCTTCTGGCGCGCAGCGATTGAGGAATCCGAAATTGTTGCGGATATTGTTCGAGAATTGCGTTTTCAAATTGGTCCCGAGGATCTTCCAGTGCGCGGCGGGCGCGATGTCTTCATTCTCGATCAGCACCGCAGTGGCCACGTCACCGAAAATGAAGTGGCTGTCGCGATCCGTAAAATTCAGATGTCCGGAACAGATTTCCGGATTCACCATCAAGACCGACTTGGCGCTTCCAGACCGCACAAAGTCTGCCCCGGTTTGAATGCCGAACGTGGCAGAGGAACATGCGACATTCATATCAAAGCCAAATCCATCAATGCCAAGCGCATCCTGGATTTCAACGGCCATAGCAGGGTAGCCGCGCTGCATGTTCGAAGCAGCACAGACCACCGCATCGACATCTTTCGGGTCGCGTCCCGCAGTATCAAGCGCCATTCTTGCAGCATTGACGGCGATCTCTGCGAGCACAGAGATCTCCTCATTCGAGCGTTCAGGTATGACCGGGCGCATAATATCGGGATCGACGATGCCGGATTTGTTGACGACAAAGCGCGATTTGATTCCGGAAGCCTTTTCGATGAATTCAACGCTGGAATGGGTCTTGGCCTCGACGCGGCCCGCTTCGATATCGGCGGCGTTCTCAGTATTCCACTTGTCCGCCCAGGCATTGAAACTGTTGACCAATTCCTGGTTCGAGACAGACTCTGATGGGGTCCATAGGCCGGTCGCTGAAATGACGGGAGTGTTCATAAATTGCCTCTTTGGTCCGCGCGTTTAGTCGGTTCGCTCACGGCGGGCACATTAGGGCGGCGCGCTGTAGGCGTCGAGCCGTTCTGCGCTGTGAAACTGCAGGAAATGCGATGCTCAATGCACGGGAAGCGTTGGCGCGTTCGCGTTTTCGAGAGATTCGCGGCATTCTTTGCGGTCAAGATCCGGTGAACAAAACGCGCCATTGCCGGGTTTGAATGCCACCGGATAGACCGGGTCTTCAATATCTTCGCGGTCGAGGCAGGCCGTGACATCATCCGGCGTCCCACCATGATAGCAGGCGGCTATACGGCTATTCTGCGCGGTATAATCCCAGGGAAAGTGTGTGCACCCGGCGAGGGGGAGCAAAATGGCGATGACCAGAACGCTGCATTTCATCAATCATCCTCGGCGCCAGCGATTTCGCGTCCCAGCTCGCGGCGCTCAGCATTCTCTTCAAGTTGCTCCATTCTTGCGGCATCATTGTGGCGATCGCGTTCGGCGTCCTGGATCGCATCAGCAATGCAACGATTGCGGCTGGATTCATCGCTGATCGATTCGCATTTCGCATAGGCGCGATCGCGATCATATTCTGAACTGGTGACGCAGGCCGTAAGCAGGCCAAGAGCGGCAAGTGCGAGAAGTGGTTTCATCGGGTGAACTCCTGAACGTGTTTGAAGCGCGGGCAATCGACTTCATGATCATTATAAAGACCGCAGGCCTGCATCCAGGCGTACACGATCGTCGGGCCAACAAATTTGTGGCCCCGCTTTTTCAAGGCTTTCGAACAGGCCTCTGAAATATCGGTCTTGGTCGGACCATCCCGATAATGTTTCAAATATCCCAAAATCGGCTTGTGATCGACGAAGCCCCAACAGAAATCGGAGAAATCCTCTCCTTGATCGAACCCATCGAGAAACGCTCGCGCATTGCCGATACAAGCTTCAATCTTTTTCGGACTGCGAATAATGCCAGGATTGGTGAGCGCTTTTTCAATGCGCTTTTGGTCCCAACCGGCAATCTTCTCGGGGTCGAAATTATCAAACTCTTCGCGCATGGTTTCGCGTTTTCGGAGAATGGTGATCCAAGCCAGTCCCGCTTGCATTCCATCGAGCTGCAGTTTTTCCCACAGCGCCCGGGAGTCATATTCCGGAACCCCCCATTCTTCATCATGATAGGCACGGTAAAGCGGATCATCGATTGGTGCCCAGGCGCAAGCCACTTGCTTTGTCATGCTTATTCCATAGCCCCGAGTTCCGCGAGAAGCCAATCCGGTTTCGTTATTGTGACAGGGGTTTCATTGATGATTGCCTCGATCCCGTCGGCCTCTGCTTTTTGCCAACGGTCGATGCGGATGCGGGCGAGGCCGTCATTGGCCTCACTGGACGTGACGGATCCGATCGGCGCCGGCGCCAGCAAATCAGCTCCGACTTCAAGGGCCGATGCACCGGAAACCGAGACCGGTAATGTGCGTTTCCGGATTTGCCCTCGGCGATGCATGCGGCTGACCACCTCCTGTCCGACAAAACAGCCTTTGTTCAAAGCGACGCCGCCAAGCACATCCATGTTAATGTCGGCAGGAAAGGCATCAGCGGAGCCGAAATCCAATCCCTGCTCCGGTACCCCGTTGGAAATGCGATCGAGATGATAATCAGTGATGGGCCGTGACCATTCCGCGGGATGATCGCCATGACTGACTGCCCAGCTTTCTTTGGTGGCAAATCCGCGTAACCGTCCACCGGGATATCGTGGGTCCAGATACACACGCTGGGCACCAGAGATCGGACGCAGTCCTTCTGGCGCCGGTTCGACGCCCGCGATGACGAATACGTCTTCGAGGCGTTCAATCTCGACCTGACTGCGCAAACGGAACAGTTTTAGCCGTTTCGCCAGATCGTCGACAAAATCGGCGGCGGTCTCGAGCAGCACGCCGTCATCCACCCGCACCGCAAGAAAGTCTGAGAGGACTTTTCCTTGCGGCGTCAACAGCGCGCCATAACGGGTGGTTCCGGTGGGCCAATCATCGGTCGCGTGCGTGACCAGGCGCTCCAGCAAGGTGATCGTGTCTGGTCCACGCAAGGACAACACGGCGCGGTGCGGCAAGTAGGCAAAAGGAGACGTCATGCCACGGCATTTAGGTCGCGCCGTCGTGCTTGTCATCCATGAGAAAAGAAAAAGGTCCAGCGGCAGGAGGGAGGGCGCCACTGGACCGAGATCCAAGAGATCCAGAGGGGAAAGGTGATCTCTTAGAACTTGTAGCGCGCGCCAATCGTCAGACTGGTGCCATCAAAATCATCGTCGACGCGGGCATTGAACAGGTTATTGCCATTGCCAATGAAGCGACGATCAAACTCAAGATCGCGAATTTGGTAATAGCGGGCCTCGCCATAAACTTCCCAGGGGGTGCCCGTCAGCCAGGTCAAGCCGCCAGCAAACGTGCCAGCAAGCCCGGTGTCTTCTCCGGTGGCAACAAAGTTCGGCGCCGGAGCGCCGCCACCCGCATAGAGGATGTTGGCGTCGACATTGGCAACACCGAGGCCGCCGCCAATGAATGGGATCAGCGACTGATCATCATCCCAGATAATGTCGCTATAATTGTTGATCAGAAAGAAATCGATGCTGGCATCGCCACCGAATGTCTGCGTCCCGCCATTAAAGCTGCCGCTGCTGACATCTACATCGAGAGTTGAATATTCCAGTTCCAGGCGGGTATTGAACAGACCGAAGAACTCCCATGGGGTTTTATAACCGAGTGCCACGCCAAGGGTGCTGTCACTGTCAAACTCCGCCTGAATGCGGGCTGGAGCGCCGAGGGTGCCAGGAGCACCAGCAACAGGGTTCTGCGTGCCTCGCAAATCTGCGTCATTCGGGAAACCGGCGCCGATAAAGCCAGCAACGTACCAACCATCGTCGTTTTGTGCGACGGCGGGCAGGGCGAAGGTGGAGGAAACGGCGAGCGCCAAGGCGGTGATTCGAGACATAGTATGGGAGTCCTTCTTGTCATTGTGCTTGTTTTTGACCTCCCCGACCTAGGCCGCCACGCGCGGCGCGGCACTTAACGTCTGTTCAAACGGCGATCACCTTCCCTCACATGGAATTGAGATCACAATTGCAGGTCAGGGACTTGCTTTATGGACACCAAGATTGTGCGCCGCGGCGACAAGGTTGACTCCTCAAGCTGGTCATGAGGAGAGGGTTGTAATATCTAAGAGAGGCGAAAACCGGTGAAGAGCGAGACCAGTCATATCCCGTTTCGGGAGGTGCCCTATCTGCCCCAAAAACTGAACATCGAGCGGCGTGAAGATGGATCGATCTTGCTCGACAATGGGCAACCCCTAAAGGACTATCCCGAGCACATGCTGTGGCCATTGAAACACTGGGCACAAGCCGCGCCCGATCGCACCTGGTTGGCGCAGCGAGATCCGGTGAACCCATCTCGCGAAGGGTGGCAGGAAATCACATATTCCGAAGCATGGGCGCGCGTTCAGGCCATTGCTCAAGGCTTCTTGAATGCCGGAGCAGATGCACCCGTGATGATCCTCTCGCGAAACACCATCGATCATGCCGTGGTCATGTATGGTGCAATGCTGGCTGGCATTCCGGTGGTGCCGGTGACACCTGCTTACGCGTTGCTCAGCCAGGATTTTGCGCGCCTGAACTATGTCGACGACCTGGTTGCGCCGAAATTCATCTATGTCGAAGATGGCGCAGAGTATCAGCGCGGTCTCGACGGTATGACGATTGGTGATCGGCTCGTGCTTTATTCTCGCAACGCGCCGCGCGAATATGAAAGTCAGTCCCTCGATTCATTCGCTGTTGCTGGCGGGAATTCTGTCGCTGAAGCCTATGACCGATTGCAGCCGGATACGATTGCCAAATTCATGCTGACTTCAGGCTCCACCGGTGAGCCGAAAGCCGTGATCAACACGCATCAGATGATCGCGGCAAACGCCAAAATGATCCGGTCGGTCTGGCATGAAGAGAATCTTGCTGCGGTCACAGGTGAGGTCCAGATCATGTGCAATTTTCTGCCCTGGTCTCACACTTATGGGGCCAATGCGATCCTTCACAATCTCACTGATTGGGGCGGCACACTGTATCTGGATTGGGGGGCTCCAACCCCGGCACGCTTGCCTGAGATGATCCGCAATATGAAAGACGTCTCGACCACCCAGCACACAACTGTGCCAGCCGCCTGGGCAGCCCTTGCAACCGAGTTCGAACGCGATGCGGCGTTGGCCGAGACGTTTTTCAAGCGCATTTGTTCCATGGCCTATGGTGGGGCTGCCATGGGTCAGGACATCTACGAACGAATTCAGAAGGTCGCGGTTCGTGTGACCGGAAAACGTATTTCTTTGTCCGCCGGGTATGGCGCCACCGAAACAGCGCCGACGGCCAGCAATGTTCATTGGCCAAACGATACAATGGGACTGATTGGTCTGCCATTGCCTGGCAATACATTCAAACTTGTGCCGGTTGGAGAGAAGTTGGAATTGCGGGTGAAGGGCGTCAATGTCACGCCGGGCTATTACCGCAATGAGGAGAAAACCCGCGCCGCCTTTGATGAGGAAGGGTTCTACCGCCTCGGCGATGCTGTGCGGTTTGTTGATCCCGTTGATCCGAATAAGGGGTTGGCGTTTGACGGTCGAACGGCAGAGGAGTTCAAGCTGGCCAACGGCACTTGGGTCTCGGCTGGGAAACTTCGGGTGCAGGTGGTGCAGGCAGTGGATGGTGCACTTGCCGACGCCGTGATCTGTGGTTTGAATCAGAATGAAGTTTGCCTGTTAGGCTTCATCAATGAAGGGTTCTGCCAGCGGCTTGTCGGTGAGCCGCTCAGCATGGCAGACTTGATTTCACATCCAAAAGTCATCGCGGCAGTCAGCGGCGGGATCGCGGCGCACAATCAGAAAAATCCAAACGCCGCAAGTCGTATTGCCCGCATCCTGCTTCAACCAACCCCGCCACAAGCCGATGCGGGTGAAATCACGGAGAAGGGCTATATCAACCAAAACAAGGCGCAATCGCTCCGTGCCGCTGATGTCTCCAGGCTCTACGATGTCCACTATTCGGATGACATTATAACGTTATAGACCACTTTTACACAGTATATGCGAAATTGAATGGGGCATTGACTTGAATTTCATGACGCGGCGACAGATATTGCTTGTGCAGAGAGGGAGTTCTATCCCCTTTGCAGCCATATCCCCTTTGTGGCTTGTCTACGGACCCTGACAGGACGAATGAACGCGACGAGCGGGCACTCGTCCTGTCTTGTATTTCGGCTTGTTTTTTGGCTGCGATGACCGCTAGACAGACGAAAACAGTTTCACAGAAGAGGCGAGAAAATGAGCGACGACGCATCCGGTAGAATGACAGGTGCAGAAGCATTGGTTTCGACCCTCGCAGATCATGGCGTGGCCGCCTGCTTTGCCAATCCCGGCACGTCGGAAATGCATCTCGTCACGGCGCTGGATGGTGAGCCCCGCATCCGGTCTGTCTTATGCTTGTTCGAAGGAGTGGCGACAGGCGCCGCGGATGGCTTTGCCCGCGTCACCGGTACGCCAGCAATGACGCTGCTGCATCTCGGGGCGGGTTATCTCAATGCCGGCGCCAATATTCACAATGCCGGACGTGCCCGTTCGCCAATGATCAACGTGATTGGCGATCACGCGGTGCCGCATTTGAAATACGATGCGCCATTGACCTCGGACATTCGCGGTTTGGCCGGACCAAATTCCCTGTGGATCAAGTCCGCAGACAAGGTCGAGGAGACCGGCAAGCTGGCGGCGGAAGCCTATGCCGCCAGTTTTGGTCCAAAGCCTGGACCCGTGTCCTTGATCCTGCCCGCCGACAGCGCCTGGTTGGAAGGCGGGGTGACAGGGGCCTTAACCGCTCCTGCGCCCTTGCGAACCGTCGAACCGGAAAAAATCGAGGCCGCGACGAGAAAGATTGCGGCCGCCTCGAATCCTGTATTGTTGATCAATGGCACCGCGCTGGGTGAAATTGGCCTGCAGGCAGCAGCCCGTCTGAAAGCGGCAGGCATTCGTGTGATAACCGATACGTTCTATCCCAAAATGCGGCGAGGTGCTGGCGTCTATGCGCCAGAGCGGATGCAGTATTTTGCCGAAGGTGCAATCGCAGACCTCGAAGGCACCGATCTGATGATCCTGGCCGGCACCAGCGCGCCCGTCGCGTTTTTCTCCTATCCTGGCAAGCCGAGCTCGCTGGTGCCCGAGGGATGCGATTTGCTTGATCTTGGTGATGCGAGCACAGACAGTGCCGCAACGCTGATCGCGCTCGCCGACGCCATGGGGGCGACGGAAGCGGCTGCGCCAGAAGCTTTGATCAAGCCGGATACGCCGACGGGAGACTTGACGGCGCAAAGTGTCGGACAGAGCCTCGCTCGACATATGCCTGAACAGGCGCTGGTTTCAGATGATGGGGTTTCAAATGGGCTGATGTCCTATCTGCCAACCATGAACGCGCCGGCGCATGACTGGATGATGCTGACTGGTGGGGCAATTGGACTTGGCATGCCGTTGGCGCTCGGCGCCGCGATTGCGGCACCGGATCGAAAGGTCATTTGCTTGTCCGGTGATGGCGCCGGCATGTACACCAATCAAGCACTATGGAGTATGGCGCGCGAAGGTGCAGACGTCACAACGATCGTGTTTGTGAATCATTCCTATCGTATTCTGAATATCGAATTGTATCGCACCGGCGCCGGCAATCCTGGTCCGACCGCGAAAGACATGTTGTCCATTGGTGGCCCTGACATCAATTGGGTCGATCTTGCGCAGAGCATGGGCGTGCCCGCCGTCGAAGCGACGACCGCCGAAGCTTTTGATGCGGCGCTGGCGGAATCGATTGCGGCGCCCGGTCCGCGTTTGATTGCGGCAGTTGTGCCGGGCTGAGAGGATTCAAGCCCGGCACTCAGATCACATCAGTTTGCAGCGAATGAGTAACTGCCAACCGCGCGACCTGTTCTCTTTTCATGATGCGCGCGCAGATCCGGGTTGCCGGTCGCGATCACGAATTCCTCGACCAATGGATCGACGCATGTGCGCTTCAAGGTGCGTTTGATCGGCAACACACGCCCGTTCAGACCACACGCCTTAATCGCCGTACGTTCGGCTTTGCGATATGTCGCTTTGGCTGGAATGGCGCTGTCATACTGGAATGCGACTTCGATCCGGGTTTCTTTCAATGCGCTGGCGCTGGGAAGTGCGACGATCAAGCCGGCGCAAAGGCCGAGCAGTTTAAAACGCAGTTTCATGACATTCTCCTTGGGTCGGCTCGAACCGAGCGACCGATGAGATGTCATATCGCGGGCAGCGACTGAATCGCGTCTTTCGCGGGCCGCCTATGAAATAAACTCAGGTGAGGGTCAGCCAGACACAGCGTCCGCAATATCATGCTTGAGCCAATCGATGATCGACGTCACATAGCGTCGTCGCGGCGCGCTCGGGAGCATGGCGACATAATAATGATAGCGCCAATCGCGCAGCGGCTCTCCAAATCTGACAAGACGGTCGTGAACAAGGTGATCGCGCACAATCAGTTCCGGCAGCAATGCGATGCCCTGTCGGTTCAGCACTGCATTCAGAGCGACGAGAAATTCCTGCACAATCACTTTTCGATTTGTACGCGTTAGCTGATCACCACGTTCGCGCGCCCAGGCTTGCCACTCATCGACAGTGAATACCTGTAACAACCGAACAGATGTCGCCTCAATATCATAATTGGGATGCATTACCGGGATCAGATCTGCAGAACTAATCGGTTCACAGACCATGTCTTCAGAGACCCCTTGGCCGTATCGGATGCTGAAATCGACTTCTTCCTTGGCATGATCAATCAATCGGTCGGACGTCAGGAATTCCAGTTCGACATCCGGGAACGCCGCCTCCAATCGGTCCAGTCGCGGTGCGATGGCGCTGGACGCGAATGAAGCCAATGTGGAAATACGGATTTTTTGGGATCGTGGTTCACGGCGTTCAAATCTGGAAAATCCGGAGATCAGCATTTCAAATGCGGGCAGTGTGATATTCTTCAGCGATTGGCCTTCAACTGTCAGCTCCAATCCATTGGCGCGGCGTTCGAACAATTTGCTGCCGATATGATCTTCCAAGGCATGGATCTGTTTGCTGACCGCGCCTTGTGTCACGCCGAGTTCTTCAGCCGCACGAGAAAAGTTCAAATGCCGGGAGGCGGCATGAAAGGCCTTGATTGCATTCAAAGGAGGAAGTCGGTTCAGCATGATCCGCGATTTAGCAGGATCGCCGACCAGATGCGAACGCAGTTTTGGGCTATTTCAAAACATTCCGTCAGAGTTTTTGGAATAGGGACTATGAGAATTTGGCTTTTCTGGCTTTTTGGTAATATCGCAGGCGCGAAAAAAATGCCTCAGAGTCTCGAAATGCCGGATTCCGCTCTGAAAGTTAATCGCGCGCGCCGGTTTTATTAATACACTGCTATTTCAGAGCAGTAGCCGTTAACCTTAACGCAAAGCCTGTCCGGCAATCTCACGCCTGTCGCCGAGGTATTGGTGGCGTTGATGGTGGGTGTCCCGGACCAGGAAAACCTGGCTGGGCACCTCTTGAAATTGAGAGGAAAGAGAAGATGCCATATTCAGATTTGGCAACCGATATTGCACCCGAGACCGGTTTGTTTTCAGAGACCGCGACAGGGGAAGAGCTATACCGTGTTGGCCTGGCTTATTCAGAAGGTGTTGATTGCGAGCAGGACCTAATCGCAGCGCACAAATGGTTCAACCTGGCTGTGCTGAAAGGCTATGATGACGCCAAGATCTGTCGCCAGGAAATGGCCGACATGCTCGACAAAGAAGACATTAAGTCTGCCTTGGCTGCAGCCCGCGCCTGGTTGCAACTCGCCAACTAGTAGTCCGGCAGGCCGCGAAAACTTGCAAACATGTCTGTGCCCACGAACTTTGGGGTAGGGCATGGTTGAGCGTCGTCACCATCGCTGATACGACAGGTCAAGGCTTGCACACGCAGTGAGAGATCCGCACAAGCGGCGGAATATGGTCCGAACATATTCAGCTCCATCGTTGTGCGCGCGACTCCGCTATCATCTTCGTTGACCAGACTGACGCCAGATCCAGTCAGGTCCTGATCTACGATCTCGTAACTGGCGTTTAGAAGGATGTAGGCTTCGGTCGTCCGCAGCGCGTAGTGTACATTCGGATTACACTCACCATCTGCAGTCTCGGCATTGGCTTCGAAGCGCACCAGAAGTTCGCCTTCAGCAAGATCCGCATATGGATCTGTCACGTCTGGCTCACCGCCGCAGGCGACGGTCAAGAAAGCCAATCCCAAGGCGGCCATTACATTTCTTCTCATACTTCCCCCACGAAGTTCAAAATCCCAATAACGAATACAGATCAGCTCTCATTATAGCGATAGCCAACGCCGTAGAGCGTTTCGATCGCGTCAAATTCCTTGTCACTTTCGCGGAACTTCTTGCGCAGGCGCTTGATGTGGCTGTCTATCGTGCGATCATCGACATAGATTTGATCATCATAAGCCGCATCCATGAGATTGTCGCGAGACTTCACATAGCCCGGGCGTTGCGCCAGGGCTTGCAAAATCAGGAACTCTGTTACGGTCAAACGCACCGGATGCCCGTCCCAGGAGCAGGAGTGGCGATTTGGGTCGAGCGTTAGTCGACCTCGGACAATCGGTTTGACATCCCCGTCCTCGGGACTGGAATCCGCGGACCGTGACCGACGCAGAACGGCTTTGACCCGCTCCGACAGCAAGCGATTTGAGCAGGGTTTGCGGACAAAATCGTCGGCGCCAATATTGAAGCCGATCACTTCATCAATCTCTTCATCCTTTGAGGTCAGGAAAATCACCGGTAATTCTGATGTCTGACGCAGACGCTTGAGCAATTCCATGCCGTCCATTTTCGGCATTTTGACATCCAGAATTGCAAGATCCGGTGGACTGTCCGTCAGCGCGCCAAGTGCGGTCAAACCATCGTGATAGGTGCGCACCTGGTAGCCCTCTGCTTCGAAAAAGATCTTCAAAGAGGCGACAATGTTTTCGTCGTCATCTACCAAAGCCAGTGTTGTCATTCTGCAGCCCTTTGCTTCAAAACCCGATCCTCGCCCGGGCTTTCGTCTGTTGGCTGTTGAACCACGGTTCGTGTGCCGCCGGAAGCCCCGGCTCGGATGATTATCCACACTTAACCGGTTTTTTGGCGCAGATTTGCAGTGAATGCGGCAATTTTGCGTTTTGTTTCAGGTCGCTGTCCCGATGGACGCGAATCTCGCTTCGATTTGGGACACGCCTCAGTGCCATAAGTGATGCATTGTCGTTTGCCGGCACCTTTGGCTTGGTACAGCGCCTTGTCCGCCAGGCTGAGGACTTTGCTCGGGGAGCCGCCATGATTGGGGTAGCGCGCATGTCCGATCGATGCAGAGACCCGCAGAACGGTCTGGTCCCAGCGATAGGGACGGGAAATGATGTCGATCAGATATTCCGCATATTTGCGCACGCTGCCGAGCGTCCCATCGACTTCTTCCAGCAATATGACGAACTCATCGCCGCCCAGCCGGACCAGCAAATCGGATTCGTCCGTGACTTCCCGCAATCGTTCAGACAAGGCTTTGATCAGATAGTCTCCGGCATTGTGCCCATGTGTATCGTTGACCAGTTTGAACCCATCCAGATCGATCAACAAAATGTCGAATGACTCTCCGTCCTGAACGCGCTCGAATCGTTCCTGTAAACGAATGCGGTTGCCGAGACCGCTGAGATGGTCATGCGCCGCGAGGTGCGATTGATATTCGACCAGATCAAGCAATTGGCGATTCACTTTTTCGCTTTGCTGTACCAACATGATCCCGGCCGCGCCGCAGCCGAGCGTCGAAATCATGATCATGAAGGCTGACAAGAGAATGTCGGATTGGGAGGAAATCTGAAACGGCGGCAATTGCGTGCCGTCATAAGCGAGGGCGGCGATCCCGAACACGATGACAATATTCAACAGCGTGAAAAAGATTGTGTCGCGCGCGTTGAGCAAGACCGCCGCGACCACCGGCAATATGGGCAATATGCCGATATGATAGCCGGTTACACCCCCAGACTTGTAAATCTCCGCCCAGATCAGAAGCGAGAAGCCAAGCAATAGAAACCGGATGTAAGGACGTGGACGCGCGCTCCATAAGCTGACTTTCACAGCCAATATGGCGAGCAAGCACCCCATGACTCCGGTCGCAACATTGAACCAGGCTGTGCCTTCAACCCCGATTTGATAGAATTGCAGCGTCGTATATCCAGCGGTCATCGCGAAGGCGAAGAAAGACACAAACACCATCCGTCGACGATGGATGTCCTCCGTCGACAGAATGAAGCTGCCATCGTCCCGAACCCATTTGGTTTTCGGAACAATGCCGCCAAACAAAGAGAAAACACGACTCAATCCGACCGCCCTTCTATTATTTCTACTTCTAGGCGTGCAGCTATAAAATAGCGTTTAGCGGATACCGAAATTTTGGCGATTGCGTTTGCATTTTGGAGATGAATTGCCGGTCTGGGTTGACCTCAGATGGCAGGTTCTGTACTCGGGCCGCCATGAAAACGAAATTGCATCATCTCCATCAACAGACCTGACGCGCCCTTGCAGAGGCGCGAATGATCTCGGTGCGCCTCAAGTTTTCAGCCAAAACCTCTCAAGACTGATCTGAAACGTGATGTGTCCCACCGATCCGACCTTTGCCGGGTCGTCTAATGGTAGGACAACCGACTTTGACTCGGTCAATGCTGGTTCGATCCCAGCCCCGGCATCCAAACCTTCACACGTCCGACAGCTTCGTCTATGCGGAGCGCGACCTAAGACAAAGGCCATCTCATGGGCAAACAGAAGAAGTCAAAACCGATTGACCTGGCGCGCAAGCCACGCGGATTTCCGGATAAGCGTGAAGGCTTGATCGAAGCCGAGAAGGCAATGATCGAGCGCATCACCTCCGTTTATCGCCGTTGGGGGTTTGAGGGACTCGATACAGGGGCGTTTGAATACGCTGATGCTTTGGGCAAGTTTCTGCCTGATCAGGACCGACCCAATGCCGGCGTTTTCGCCCTTCAGGATGATGATGAGCAATGGATGAGTTTGCGCTACGATCTGACTGCACCGTTGGCGCGGTTTGCAGCCGAAAACTGGCAGACATTGCCAAAGCCATTTCGGCGATATGCCGCCGGTCCGGTTTGGCGCAATGAGAAGCCTGGGCCGGGTCGATTCCGAGAATTCTTGCAATGCGATGCCGATACGGTTGGCGCGCCGGGGGCGCATGCAGACGCCGAGATGATCGCCATGGCGGCAGAGGCGATGCGGGCCGCAGGTGCGTCAGATGGCGAGTTTGTCGTTCGGGTGAATACGAGGCGGCTGCTCAACGCGGTGCTGGAAAGTGTCGGGGCAAGCGATGAAACCGCGCGTCTGACCATTCTTCGCGCGCTCGATAAGCTGGACAAATTCGGGGTCAGCGGCGTGGCAGATTTGCTTGGCGCTGGGCGCATGGATGAGAGCGGCGATTTCACCAAAGGTGCCGGACTTGATGCCCCGGCGGTGAAGCGGGTCCTGGCCTTCGCAGAGGCCGGACGCGACACCCGCAATGCGACGCTGGAAGCCCTCGGCCAAGCGGTCGGCACCAGCGAAGAAGCGCAAGCTGGGTTGGCTGAGCTGGATCAGATATCAACCGCCCTCGCAGCGCTGGCGACGCCCGAAGCTGATGTTCAGTTCGATCCTTCAATCGTGCGCGGCTTAGAATATTATACAGGTCCGGTTTACGAGGCAGAACTGTTGAAGGAGACCATAGATGAGGCCGGAAACTCAGTCCGGATTGGGTCAGTGGGGGGCGGTGGACGCTATGATGATCTCGTCGCTCGCTTCACGGGCGAGAAGATTCCCGCAACAGGATTCTCAGTCGGCGTGAGTCGCCTGGCAGCTGCATTTTCAATCCGGGGCGACATCAGTGATCTGAATGGTCCGATTGTGGTTCTGAATATGGACCGCGAAAATCCATCCATCGCTCTGCAGCTTGCCACGGAATTGCGGCAGGCGGGCATGCGCGCCGAAGCCTATATGGGCAGTTCGGGCATGCGCCCGCAGATGAAATATGCAGACCGTCGTCGTGCGCCTGCAGTCATCATGGTCGGAAGCGACGAGCTGGAGAAGGGCGTTGTCACAATCAAGGATTTGAAAGAAGGCGCCCGGCAGGCCGCCGCGATTGAAAGCAATCAAGCTTATCGAGAAGCCCGGCCGGGCCAGTTCGAGGTCCCGCGCGCCAAGATGGTGGCGCGATTGCGTGAAATCGTGGAGGCCGACGGATGAGCCTGACTCAAACCATTGCAAATGCGCTGTCCCAGATTGGCGGTGACGTCGTCGCGCCGCCCATGTTGCTGCGGGCCAAAGTTCCTTTGGAGCTGTCCGGTGAAGCCGTCCGGAACCGGATTTGTACATTCATTGATCAGGATGGGCGCGAATGGGCGCTGCGCCCTGATCTGACTTTGGTCATCGCGCAAGCCGAAATTGATGCGCGACGGTGCGGCCTGAACGGCGAGACAATCAGACGCTATAACGGCCCCGTTTTTCGTTTGCCTTCGGTGCCTGGAGCGCCAGTTGAATTTGATCAGGTAGGGCTGGAAAAATTCGACGCTGCAAGCACGGTCGACCAAGATGCTTGGTTGTTTGAAACCCTCACCGATGCGAGTCGGTCCTGCGGAGTCGATGCCGGGTTTGTGAGTTTTGGCGACTTGTCGATTTTCCCAACCTTTGTCGACGCCCTGGGGATGCCTGATGATGTCGCAGCGGGCCTGAAACGCGCGTTTCGTCAGGAAGGCGGCGTGCGCGCCTTTTTGAGCGGGCAGATGCGAAGCCGCAATGGTCTGTCGGGGCGACTGTCCGGAATGGCGCAAGAAGACATTGCCGCGTTGGTTGAAGACATATTCGCTATGACCAATGTCCGACCTGTCGGCGAACGACGAACGGATGAAATCGTTGAGCGCTTATTCGAGCGCGCCAAGTCGAGTGATGTTACGATTTCTGCAACGCATAAAACGGCGATCGAACAAATCCTGTCGCTGAATGTAAGTCTCGAATCGGCGCCGGATGCGCTGACCAAGATTGCAAAGGACGCTGGTCTGTCCGGCTTTGATGAGGCCTTGCAAAACTTCACGCGCCGCACCGAACTGCTGTTGGCCAGCGCGCATAAGACTTTTTTGCAGACGGCCCGCTTCGCCACACGCTTTGGTCGGCGGTTCACATATTATGATGGCTTCGTGTTCGAAGTCTCGGCGACAGCCGCGACTGACGCAGCCAGCCTGCCCTTCATGGCCGGGGGACGTTACGATTCTCTGTTGCGCAATTTGTCGGGCGGAGAAATAGACGCCACGGCGATTGGCGGAATTTTGGTGCCGCACCGCCTCCCCGTAAAGACAGGAGCTGGCTCATGAGCCGTCTGACCATCGCGATTCCCTCCAAGGGGCGCCTTAAGGAAAATTCCGAAGCTTGGCTGAAAGCCAGTGGTTTCAAACTGCGCCAGAAAGGCGGTGGCCGGGGGTATAGCGCCGAGCTTGAAGGATTGCCTGATGCGGAAGTCATGCTGCTTTCGGCGCGGGAAATTGCAGAGGGCCTGATTGGCGGGCACTTGCATATCGGCATCACCGGAGAGGATTTACTGCATGATCTCGCCGGCGCGTTCGATCGCGATGTTTCCGTCATGCGACGGCTTGGCTTTGGCGGTGCGGATGTGATTGTTGCGGTCCCAGCCGCCTGGCTTGATGTCGAAACTATGGCTGATCTTGAAGCCGCAGGTGCGCTGTTTCGCCAGCGCCACGGCCGTCGGATGCGCGTTGCCACCAAATATCTGAAACTGACGCGGCAGTTCTTTTCGGAACAGGCCGTGGGTGAGTATCGCTTGATCGAAAGTCCAGGCGCCACCGAAGCGGCGCCTGCTGCCGGCAGTGCCGAAGTGATTGTCGATATCACATCAACCGGCGCAACGTTAAAAGCGAACGACCTGAAAATCCTGCAGGATGGTGTCATTTTGAAAAGTCAGGCCTCCCTGACAGGGTCACTTGGCGCTGACTGGTCGAAAGAAGCGATGTCGACCCTGCGTATTTTTCTCGACGGTGTGGAAGCCACGGCGGCAGCAAAAGCGTTTTCGCGCCTTGAAACGTCTGATCCGATTCCTGAGCAGAAATTGTCAGAGCTCGGATTAACCAAACTGTCTGACCGAGTGGCGTTGTGCCCCACGCAAAAGGCGAGCGAAGTGGCTAGAAGCTTAACGCTTGCGGGTGTTGAAACTGTAGCAATTGCAACAGTTAACCAAGTATTTAGCTCTGACAACGCTGTCTTCGAAATTTTTGTTAAGAAGCTGTCACGAAGCGCTTGACGCGCTGCGACAATCTGGCAATACAGGACTTGCAAGTTTCTGGGAGGAAACGCTGCAATCACTTTTCAGGGCGTGACCACTCGGTCGCGCCTTTTTTCTTTGCCTGAAGTCTTTTCCTGAATTCGGCTGTGTCACAGCCCCAAGAAAAAACGACCCCCAATTGGGAGTCGCCAAGATGTATGGAGTGAGAGTTATCAACCGGGCGACGCTCAGGGGGGAGAGAGGGGTAAGGAAAGCCGCCAAGTCATTTATTATTGAAAAACAATAACAGTTTATCGTTTTTCGTCAATAGGGCTCTCAAAAGATTTCTCTGAATCTTTTGTAAGGAAAATTTTTTCTCCGAACCAAGGCGGCTTTGGAACGAACATGTCTCATTTGTAGCATGCGCGGCTGGATCTTGCCCCCTTCAGGTCATGTGTTGACTTTCGATCAGACCCTCGCCAAGCGTGCGATCAGGTCACAAAACACACTTCACTTCATCAGACAGGAGCAAATCATGTCGGACCCACGTCAACACATCATGCCGGTTTATCGTCCACCGGAAGAAGCGTTTGAACGTGGCGATGGCGTGCGCCTGATCACCGAGGACGGAAAATCCTATCTTGATTTTGTTGCCGGCATCGCTGTGAGCGCGCTTGGGCACTCGCATCCAGCCATGGTTGAAGCTTTGCAAACCCAGGCTGGAAAACTCTGGCATACGTCAAACATGTTCCGGGTGCCGGCGGGCGAAGACTTGGCGCGAAAAATGTGTGAGCGCCTGCCATTTGCGGATCGGGTCTTTTTCACCAATTCCGGCACTGAGGCGATTGAATGTGCGTTGAAGACGGCGCGCAAGTATCACTGGGCGAAAGGCGATACACAGCGCTACGAAATCGTCACCTTTAGTGGCGCGTTCCACGGTCGCTCGCTCGGCGCGATCAATGCGGGTGGAAATCCG
The DNA here is from genome assembly GCA_039029475.1 of Pseudomonadota bacterium. Taxonomy (GTDB): domain Bacteria; phylum Pseudomonadota; class Alphaproteobacteria; order Caulobacterales; family Hyphomonadaceae; genus Henriciella. Next base: position 27,264 of record JBCCGB010000019.1, read on the forward strand.
AAATATCTCGAAGGCTTTGGTCCGCCGCTTCCTGGTTTTACGCAAGTCGAGTTTGGCGACCACGAGGGGCTCGACGCTGCGGTCACGGACAAGACGGCTGCGGTGCTGGTCGAGCCTGTTCAAGGTGAAGGTGGTGTCCGGGCCATCCCGGAATCCTGCCTGACAGAATTGCGCAAATTGTGCGATGAGCGCGGCGCTTTGCTGATCTATGACGAAGTGCAATGCGGGATGGGGCGGACAGGGCAATTGTTCGCGCATGAATGGGCCGAACAGGCCGAGCCCGACATTATGTGTGTCGCTAAAGGCGTTGGTGGTGGCTTTCCATTTGGGGCGTGCCTAACCACAGAAGCAGCGGGTTCGGTCATGCAGCCCGGCAGCCATGGATCGACTTATGGCGGCAACCCACTGGCCATGGCCGTCGGCAATGTGGTTTGGGATATTATTTCCGATGAGGAATTTCTATCCCAGGTCCGACGGGTTTCCGGCACAGTCGCGCAAGGATTGAAATCTCTGGCGGACAGCCATCCTGACAAGGTCGAAGGGGTCACCGGCAAAGGCCTGTTGACCGGACTCCAGCTGAAAGCGCTGCCGAAGCCGGTGCAGAATGCCTGTCGGGAGCATGGATTATTGGTCGGCGTTGCGGGCAACAATGTCTTGCGCTTGGCCCCGCCATTGGTGATCCAGGACAGCGATGTTCGCGAAGCCGTTGGGATCATGGACACAGCCTTGGGCAGCTGGGATCCTGCCACCTAAGCGGTTCGCGCGCTTCACATTCCCGACAATTTCCGTAATCCTTCAGATGAACATCATGAAGGAGGAAAATTCATGATCGGACTTTATCTCGGCTTAGGGGCTTTATCGGCTGTGCTGGTCACGGTGGCGCTGTTGTTCAATCAGTTGGTTGGTAAGCGCAACATGGTCAATAATGGCTGGGCCGATATCGATGTCCAGCTCAAGCGTCGCGCGGATCTGATTCCGCAATTGGTCACGAGTGTGCAGGGCTATGCCAGCCATGAGCGGCAATTGTTTGAAGACGTCATCATGAAACGCAATGCCGCGCTGCAAGCGGGTGATGACCCTGACGCGCGCGGCAGTTCGGAAAGCGCGCTGACGGCCCCTGTCACGAAATTGCTGGCCCTGGCGGAGGATTATCCCGACCTGAAGGCCAGCGACAATTTCCGTGATCTTCAGGCGGAACTCTCTGACACAGAGAACAAGATCGAAATGGCCCGGCGTTTTTACAATGGCGCCGTGCGCGAAATGAATGTTGCGGTTGAGAGTTTCCCGGGCAATCTGGTGGCGGGTCTGTTTGGATTTGTGCAACGCAAGTTTTTCGAGATTGATATTGCCGACCGCGCGGTTCCGGATCTCGATCTCGGAGGAGACACCTGATGCGACTGCATCACTGGGTCTGCGCGCTGGCAGCTTGTTTTCTGTTTCTGCAGGCGGCGCAAAGCGAAGAAGAGATCCGAAGCTTTGATGTCGAAATCGAAGTTGAGAAAGATGGAGATATTCTTGTCACCGAAACCATCTCCGTAAATGTCGAAGGCGATGAAATCAGGCGCGGAATCTTTCGCGAGTTGCCGGCCTTCTATGCCGACGCGGACGGCAAAGGAACACTGCCTTATCGCTACAATGTTTTGAGCGTTCGAAAGGATGGCCAGCGTGAACGCTATGAGCGTGAGCGCAATGGCAATGCGGTCTTGATTCGCATCGGCGATCCGGATCGTTTTCTGCCATATCGCGTCCACACTTACGAGATCAAATATCGGGTGAAAAACCAGATTCGGTATTCTGACAGGTTTGACGAACTGTTCTGGAATGTGACCGGAAGCTACTGGCTGTTTCCAATCGAGTCCGCGTCGGCGCGAATTCGGTTTCCGGATGGTGCCCAGATAATCGAGACGAATGTTTACACGGGCGGATTTGGCGAGACCGAGCAAAACGCAAACTATCGACGCGACGGCGATGCGCACCTGATCACGACAACCGAACCGCTCAACATTCGCGAAGGACTGACAATTTCCTTGACCTTCGAGAGAGGCGTCATTGATCCGCCATCTCTCACCGATCGAGGATGGTTGTGGTGGGCCCGAAATGGCTCGCTCACGGCGCTTGCCCTCTCTTTCATGGGCGTGCTGGTCTTTTACCAACGCAGCTTTGACCGGGTCGGGCGTGACCCGACAAAAGGTCCTGTCTTTCCGCAATACGAGCCGCCAGCGGGCTATTCTCCCGCCGCTGCGCACCATATCTATCATCGTGGCTTTTCCGGTCATGATGGCTTGATCGCAAGTCTTATGTATCTTGCGGCCAAGGGACAGATGCGCATCGATGTGGATGCCAAGGACAAGAAGAAAACGACGCTCTCCAAGGCGACGTCGCCCGCACCCGATGCGCTGCCAGTGGAGCTGGAAGGGCTCTATTCCAAACTGTTCGATGGACGTACATCGATCAAACTTGGCGAGAAGTATCATGCGGGCTTCACCAAGGCCTATACGAGTTTTCGAAAGAAAGTCGCGAGCAAATACGGCAGCCCGTATTTCAAGTGGAATGCTGGCTATGTTGTGGTTGGCGGCGTCTTGTCAGCGCTGGCCATCATCTTCGCCATCATTCAACATTCCTATTGGAGTGTCTGGCATACCGCAGCGATCTTGGGTCTGATTGGTTTGAACGGTGTGTTTATGTATCTGATGCCGGCGCCGACGCGCAAAGGCCAGGATGTTCGGACGCATTTGCAGGGGTTTCGCTTATATATGGAAAAGGCGGAAAAACTGCAGCTTAACGCCGTCGAAGTGGGCAGCGAAGCGCCGCCGCCCATGACCGTGGATCGATATGAAAAGTTTCTGCCTTATGCGGTCGCGCTCGGCGTTGAAAAACCCTGGACGAAGCATTTCGAAAGACTGATCCCGGAAGAAGCGGCCAGCTATGACCCGACCTGGACGAATATGAATGCAGCGCGCATCGGTTCGATCGGCGGCATGACCGACCGCATGGTTTCCGGCATGAGTTCCGGTGTGTCCTCAGCGATGCCGCAAAGCTCTGGCTCCTCCGGCAGTGGCGGCGGTGGCTTTTCGGGCGGCGGCGGCGGCGGTGGCGGTGGCGGCGGCTGGTAAGCCTTAGCCTGTCCGCCATCTCAAATTGTCGCGGCCGAGCTGATCAATCCGGGTCATGCCCATCAATTTCATGTCACGCTCGATCTCGGTGCGCATGTTGCCAAGGGCGCGTTCGACGCCGTCCTGACCGGCGGCCGCCAGAGCATAAAGGTAATAGCGTCCGCCGGACACCGCTTTGGCGCCGACAGAGAGGGCTTTCAGAACGTGCGTGCCGCGTTGCACGCCGCCTTCACAAATCACATCAATCTGATCGCCGACCGCATCGCAGATTTCTGCCAATTGGTCGAACGGCGCCCGGCCGCCATCAAGCTGGCGCCCCCCATGATTGGAGACCATGATCCCGGTGCAGCCAATGTCGACGGCGCGCTTGGCATCTTCGACGCTCATAATGCCTTTCAAGGCAAATTGCCCATTCCATTGCGCGCACAGCTTCTCCGCGTCCTTCCAATTCATCGACTGGTCGAGCAAGGAGGTGAAATATTCTGCCACCGAGACAGCGAGATTGGTGCCCTGGCTGACATGTGTCGACAGGTGCGGCATATCGAACTTTTCTTTGGTCAGGAAATTCCAGGCCCAGGACGGATGGGCGGCAAAGCTGAACATGGAAGCCGGCGTAAGGCGCGGCGGCGAGGTGAATCCGGTGCGCAAATCGCGCTCGCGATTGCCCCCGACAATGGTGTCGACGGTCAGTGCCATGACATTGAACTTGGCGGCGCGGGCGCGTTCCAGCAAGGCGTCGTTCAGGCCGCGATCCTTGTGGAAGTAGAATTGAAAAAGCTTCGGGCCCGGGGCGAGCTCAGCAATGTCCTCAGCTGAGACGGTTGCCAGCGACGAGACGCCGAACATCGTGCCGAACTTGGTCGCTGCCTGTGCCACTGCGCGTTCCCCCTGATGATGAAACAGACGCTGCAAAGCGGTGGGGGCGCAATAAAAAGGCATGTCCAGAGTCTGCCCCATCACCTCGACGCCGAGATCGACTTGCGCGACATCATTGAGCACATTCGGCACCAGGTCGACATCTTCATAGGCGGCGGTGTTTCGGCGATAGGTCACCTCATCATCCGCAGCTCCGTCAATATAGTTGAAGATGGGTCCCGGCAGCCGCTGTTTGGCAAGCTGCCGGAAGTCTCCAAAATTGTGACAATCATTCAAGCGCATATCATCGGGTCTTCAGAAAACAGTTAGGATGTCTTCCTAGACCGAAAACGGTTGGCGCGTCGATTGTCGACGTCGCGCTAGCCTGGGCTGGCAGCTGAACCGGCGAGCAAGCCGCCATCCAGCGTCAAGGTTTCGCCGGTCATGTAAGCGGCACCATCGCCAGCCAACATGACGGCGACAGCTGCGACTTCTTCAGGCTGGCCAAAGCGCTTCAGCGGTGTGTCATCGACCAAAGCGGCCATCCGATCCTCGCGATCCGGTCCATCGCCAATCATCGGCTCCCAGATGGGCGTCAGAATGGCGGCTGGCGCGATCGCGTTACAGCGAATCTGCCAACCCTGTTGCGCACAATACAGCGCCACACTGCGCGTATGATTGATGATCGCAGCTTTCGAACTCGCATAAGCCGCTGCGCCGGGAATGCCGACCAGACCAGAGCGCGAAGAGATGTTGATGATGCTGCCTTTGCCGGACGCTTTCATTGCAGCGATGGCGCTGCGACAGCCGAGAAAAGTGCCATCGAGATTGACGGCATGCACGTCGCGCCAGGCGCTCAGCGAAGCATGTTCGGGATCATGCACGAGATTGCCGGATTCGAATCCGGTCTGTCCGGCATTGTTGACCAGAATGTCGAGTGTGGGGTGGGCGTCGAGCACGCGTGCCCAGTCAGCCTCCGATTGAACATCGAGGTGATGATACGCCGCGCCAAGGGCACGGGCCGTAGCTTCGCCTTCATCATCACGATTGTCGGTGAGGATGACATTCGCGCCTTCGTCGACAAAGGCTTTGGCGATGGCGGCACCAATGCCGCGGGCAGCGCCGGTGACCAGCGCGGTTTTGTTTTGTAGTTGGGGCATGAATAAACTCTCAAATAAAAATGATGGGTCGCGCGACCGGCGCGCGTCTAGCAAAATTCATTTTCCGGAGAACCGGTGTCGCTAGTTCATTTGTCTTCGAAAGCTCCATAAGGTTGCGTCTGATATGGGCATTGCCCGTTTTACGTCAACCGGTTTTTCGGACATAATGAGATGGATCCGAATGTGGGGAGAGAATTATGTCGGAAAAACAGAGGATTACAGGTTTTGGTGGTTTCTTCTTTCGGGCCAAGGACACCAAAGCCCTCACCGCCTGGTATGATCAGAACTTCGGCATCGACCCGGTGCCGAGCGACTATGACACCGCGCCCTGGCACCAGAGTGAAGGCCCGACTGTGTTTGCGCCATTCAGCCATGATACGACTTATTTCGGCGAGGATCTGTCTAAGACCTTCATGCTGAATTTTCGTGTCGCGAGTCTGGAAAAAATGGTCGCTCAGCTGCGCGCCAATGGCAATGACGTGACCGTGGATGAGGGCAATCCCTATCCGAATGGATTGTTTGCAACCGTGTTTGACCCGGAAGGCAATCCGATCCAGATCTGGGAACCCCAGCACAATCCGAGCTAGTCGGGTCCAACCGGTTGCGGGCGATGGACCAAGGTCACCAATACCCAGGACACGATCATTAAGAGATACCAGCTGCCAAGTTTTTGCAGCGAAACCATGTGCCATCCGGATTCCTGGCCGGGATATAGCCAGGTCTGCGTGAAGGTACCAATATTCTCGGCAATCCAGATGAACAGGCTGACCAGGAAAAAGCCGATCAGAAGCGGCATTTGATGATGCCAGCGCCAGACCCGGTAATGAACCTGGCAGCGTAGAAAGATCAGCGCCGTGACGGCAAACAGGGCATAGCGAATATCGACCAGGAAATGGTGGCTGAAAAAGTTGATATAGATGCCGGCGGCGAGCAGAAAGGTGAGCGCCAGCGGGGGATAGTGCTGCCACCGAAACTCGAACACCCGCGCGACTCTGGCAAAATAGGATCCAACCGCGGCATACATGAAGCCTGAAAACAAAGGCACGCCGCCAATCCGAAGCAGATTATCTTCCGGATAAGTCCACGAGCCCGCCTCGGTTTTGAACACTTCCATTGCCGTGCCGACAATGTGGAAAATCAGGATGACAAGCGCTTCACTCGGGCGTTCGAGCCGGGTCAGCAGGAAGGCGATCTGAATGCCAACCGCATAGAGGACGAGGAAGTCATAGCGCGAGATCGGGGCATCGGAAGGGTAGAGATAGCTGGTGACGATAATGCCCGCGAGCAGCAGGCCGCCGAACAAGCAGGCCCAAGCCTGTTTGATGCCAAAGACCAGAAACTCAATCAACGCTTTGGTCACCGCACGCGGCAGCATCGCATCCAGACGCTGTTCGACGGGCGGCAGCGCATGTGCGAGGATAGCGTCTACGCGGGAGGTCGAGCGGTGGGCCATCTTGGTACTGTCCCGGACAGGCGTGAAGATTTAGCGACCAAGCCGTGTCCGAAACGCGTCATAGCCAAAGTCGCTGAGCATTTCGATTTCACCACTCTCATGCCGCACAGCGAGATTGGCCAGCGGATTGCCATTGAACGTGTTGGTTTTCACGAATGTATAATGCATCTGATCGGTGAAAACGAGGCGATCGCCTGGTGTCAAAGGCTGCGTGAAGGAATAATCGCCGATGATGTCGCCGGTCATGCAGGTGCGACCCGCCAATCGATAGGTATGCGGTAGGGCCCCGGGTTGCGCGGCGCCGACAATGTCCGGACGATACGGCACTTCAAGCACGTCTGGCATGTGTGTCGAGGCGCTGGCGTCGAGCAGCGCGATGTCGCCGTCGTTCCAATGCAGATCGATCACGCTGGCATGCAGTTCTCCGGTATCGACAACCAGTCCGCCGCCCGGCTCGAGAATGGTCTCGACCTGGAACTTATCGCGAAACGCATTGAGCGCTGCGATCACCGCATCGACATCGTATCCGGGCTTGTTGATGAAATGTCCGCCGCCGAAATTGACCGCTTTCACCTGGTTGAGATACGGGCCAAACTGACGAGCGACGTGATTGATCAATCCCACAGAGCCGTCCGCGAGGCATTCACAGAGCGTATGGACGTGAAAAATATCGACCTGCTCCCAGTCGATCACATCGAGCTTGGTTGCGACTTCGCCGAACCGGGACATGGGCGCGCAAGGATCATAGAGCTCGCCGCCCAATGTGGCATTTGAATAGCCTGGATTGACGCGCAATCCAACCGAGGCGCCTGCCGCTTTGGCGATGGCGCCATAGCGCGCCAATTGCGTGGCAGAGTTGAAATAGATGTGCTGGGCGACTTTGCTTAAACGTTCGACTTCACCGGGGGCATAGGCAGGTGAATAGACATGCACTTCCTTGCCAAACGCCTCAGCGCCGAGAGCTGCTTCCTGTTCGCCGCTCGCCGTCGTGCCATCGAGATAATCGCGCATGTATGGAAAGGCCGCAGGCAGTGCAAAGGCCTTGGTCGCGAGTAGAATTTTGCACTCCGCTTGCTGCCGGATGTGTTGCGCGGTTTCCAGGTTTCGGCGCAATCTCTTCAGGTCGAGGACGAAAGTCGGTGTCGGAATCTGCTGTGTCACGCGGGAAACCCCTTTCTAAACCGAATGTCTCTGCGATACTGGTTCCCAGATAGAGAAGACGACGAAAAATGCACTTACGAATTGCAACGCGCGCCGATATCCCGGCGATTGAAGCCCTGATGGCCGCCTCGATGGCGGCGCTCCTGCCAAAATTTCTAGATGAAAAACAAGTCGCTCAGTCGAATGAGAGCATGGGCGTGGATACCTTGCTGGTCGACGATGGCACGTATTTCCTGGTTTTTGTCGATGACCATCTGGCTGGCTGCGGCGGCTGGTCACGGCGGCGCACGCTTTATGGCGGCAATCATACAAGCGGCCGCGACGATGCGCTGGCCGATCCGGCAACCGAGCCCGCCAAGATCCGCGCCATGTATACGCACCCCGATTTTACCCGACGCGGCATTGGCCGTTTCCTGCTTGAGGCAGGGGAAGCGGCCGCGCGCGCAGAAGGTTTCAAGACCATGGAAATGGGCTCTACAGCGCCCGGGCGCCCCCTGTATGAAGCCTGTGGTTATGAATTTATCGAAGACCTGTCTCAGCCCAGCGCGGACGGCACCGTGGTGCCGATCCTGAGAATGCGCAAAGCCCTCGTCTAGCAGCCGCTAGTCTTCCGGGTCGACCAGTCGCCCTTGCGCGTCGCGAATCTCCGGTCCGTGCACGCGAACCTTGCCATCTCCGAACGGGGCATCGCGATCGTGCAAGGCCTGTTTCAATCCGACCTCTCTGGCGTGCTTGACGAAAGCACGGGCGCTGGCGGCTTGATGGCCGCGCGCATCATTCTCGGTCGCAAATCGCTGCAGCGTTCGCGCGCCCATCAATTCCAACCCCATGTTCACTGCGCGCTTATTGGCCGCGAGAATGTCTGGATCGATCAAGGCAAAACGATCTGCCAACCCTTCGACTTCCGCCTCGAGCAGGTCAGCGGGAACAGATTTCAGCGCGAAGCCAATCTCCGCCGCTTGCCGGCCGGAAATACTGTCGCCGGTGAGCAAGAGGCGCTTGGTCCATTGCGGGCCGAGATTGTGCAGCCAGAATTGATTGGGCAGGGCGCCAAGATCCCGGCCGGCCGGAAAACCGATTTCGGCATCATCGGCCACAATCACAATGTCACATAAAAGGGCCAGGTCGGTGCCACCGGCTTTGCAATGACCATGCACTTGCGCAATCACCGGCTTGTGCATGTCGAACGCCGTCATTCGGTAGCGCTGCGCGCGTTCGAGTTGCCAGATATCGTCATCGACACTGCGAGAACCGCGATAAGGCGCGTCCGGGGTTTCGGCTTGCAGACGCGAGATCGGAACGGTGTCGCCGCCGGCGAGATCATAGCCTGCGGTAAAGGCCCGGCCCGCGCCCTTGATGATCGCACAATGCACATCCGTCCGTGCATCCGCGTCCCAAAGTGCTTCAGACAGTTCAGCCTGCATTTTCAGGCTCATGGCGTTCAGCTTGGCCGGGCGGTTCAGCGTGATCCGAGCCCGGCCGTTTTCGATGTCATAGAGAAGGGTGTCGAACATGGCGGGCACCCTAAGGCGATTAACTCGCCAAGTCGAACACGGTGACTAAGCCGCGGCACACATCGGCCGTTCTTTCGTCGCATCTGCCGGGACATAGCCAAGCTGCTCGAGACTGATCGCGAAATCATCGACATAATTGCATGGCTTCTCGCCCTGCTGAAACTGTGTCTGCGCGACGAATGTATTTGACCCGGGGCGGGTGAACGTGACGAAAGGCGACCAGACGCGGTGCCAGCCGCGTTCGCGGGCAATATCCGTCACGCCCAAAGCTTCAGCAAGCGACGCACCATCTGGCGCGCGGACGTGTAAATGCAGGACGCTGATTTGAAAATCCTTCCCGGCTTTTGGCAGGCTATCGCGTTGCGACGCTGTCAGCGTGTTGGTGACGAAATCAGCAACCGTGCGTGGGTTTTCCGGGTTCATTTCTTCGGCCGCAAATTTCTTGCAATAGGGACATTCTTCAAAGCCCCAGATTACCATGAGCGGATTATCTGCGGCCTGTGCGGACTCGACCGCGGCCGCGTAGAGCGCGCGGGGGTCGAGGCAGGCGCGATATGTGGCATCCGGGACATCCGCGGTGCAGCCCGCGGCGGGCGTGAAGTCGGCATAATCAATCGCAGCGACAAAAAGAGGCTTGTCCGAGACGGTGGACCCACCGCACGCGGCCAAGATGATTGTCACGGCCAATGCCAGACCGGTCCGGATGTTCGTTATCATATGGCGCTCCCAAACGCGGTTCGCAGCTCCGATGCTTGGTTTTGAGGTTCGGATCAAGAGACCACACGTAAACGTGTTCTGCGATTGAGCGCCGGTCCCGCAACACAGTTCCAGAACCCACGCGTGATCCTGAACAGGGTCGCAACTGGACATCTGCTCAAGGGCGTTCTTGGGTCCGTTACGCGGCTGAGCAAATTTGAGAATTCGACGCCAGAACATTCGGAAGTTTGCGTTTGAGCAAAGACTTCCACCCTTGGCCGAGGATGAAATACGGAATGAATTCGCCGAGCTTAAATCCTTCATGCAACAATTCAAGGATCGTCCCACCGTCAACCGAGGACAGTACGAACTCAACCGTTGTATCCAGCGCACCAGCTCGCCATGCGAGCACGAGTCGACGATTTGGCTCGATTGCGAGAACTTCGCTGTGAACTGTGCCATCAAAGCCGGGGGCAGGTTTGGTCGTAAATGTGAACCGGTGACCCAGTTCTAACTGGAAATCATTTGGCATCAGCCATTCTGCAAGCTGATCACGATCTGTTATCGCGTCCCAAACCATTTCCACAGGGAAGGCAAGATGACGTTTTGTGTTCACTTTGGGCATGACGATTTCCTTTCTAGTTTTTCCTAAGTTCAAGTTGGCGTTCCAACTGGTCGAGCTTTTCAAGCCAGGTATCCCGAAATGGTGCGAGCCACTCATCCAGATGCTGGAAGGCGTCCGGACAGATGCTGTAATATCGAAAACGTCCGACTTTCCGGTCACGCACTAGTCCTGAGCTCTTTAGATTGGCCAGGTGCTGCGAAACCGCAGACTGGCTGATGCTCACGACTGCTGTGAGCTCCTGGACTGTTTGGTCTGTTTCAACCATCGCGAGAAGCAGGTCCCTGCGCGCATCAACGGCGAGGGATTTGAAGATTTCTGACGTGTCGGGCATTTATAACCTATTAGTCTCTGCTAATGCGTTGATACATTAGTGTCCGCTAATATGTCAAGTGCGAGCAATGGATTTTGTTCTCGCAGACATGGCGGAGCGTTGCTGCATTGGGGGCACAGGACGCACGGAACCGCTGATTCAACGCTTCCGCACGAGCATATGCAGTAATCGTTCTACGCATCATGCCTTGAAATATCTAAAATACTAGATATATAGATATTATGACTGATGACAAAGCCGCTCTCTCTTTCGCTGCCCTTGGCCATGCCAGCCGGGTCGCCATCCTGCGTCTGCTGGTGCAGGCCGGCGATGACGGGCTAAGCGTGACGCAGATGCGGTCGCATCTTGATATGCCGGCGACGACGTTCGGACATCATCTTAAAGCGATGGCTGAAGCCGGTCTGGTGACGCAGATGCGGCAAGGTCGATCGCTCATTTCAAAGGCAAACTATACCGCACTTCAGGGTCTGATCGGTTTCTTGATGGAAGACTGTTGTCGCGGTGTTCTTTCGCCCATTGCTCAAGAATTGGAGACCCCATGAAACGCATACATATCCATATCAGCGCCGAAGACCTCGGCGCCACCAAACAGTTCTATTCCGCGCTGTTCGGGCAAGCGCCGACCGTCGACAAGCCGGACTATTTGAAGTGGATGCTGGAAGATCCGCGTATCAATCTTGCGGTCAGTCAGCGCGACGGCGCGACACGTGGGATCGACCATGTCGGCATTCAGGTCGATAGTGATGAGGCGCTGGACGCTGTCAATGCCGCTCTGGTTGCCGCTGAGCAATCGACCCTGGCTGAGCCGGACGCACAATGTTGCTATGCCAATTCCAACAAGCATTGGACTCGCGACCCGCAAGGCGTGGTCTGGGAAATGTTCCATACGATGGACGCGGCGCCGACTTATGGGCACGATTTACGTGACGAGATTCCGCACACGCCAAAGGCTAAAGCGGTGGGTGGTTGCTGTTAGGTCTCCACCGCGAACAATTTATCTTGCCGACCGCTCGGCACATCCACCACGTGCCATGGCAGGCCGCGTCTGGCGACATCTTCGAGGAAGGGTTTGGCCGGGAATTGTTCGACATTGAACACGCCCGCGCCAGACCATTCGCCCTTGAAAAACATGGCGGCACCCGAGACGGGCGGCACACCGGTTGTGTAACTGACCGCCTGAGCCGAGACTTCTTTATTGGTCTCGGCGTGGTCGCAGACATTGTAGATCATCTTGGTCACCGGTTGACCGTCTTTGGTGCCGCGCAAGATGACGCCGATTGAGGTCTTGCCGGTATAGCCCTCGGCCAGCGTGCTCGGCACAGGCAGCAAGTCTTTCAGGAATTCCATCGGAATGATGTCCATGCCTTTGTGCTTGATCGGTTCCAGCCCGATCAGGCCGATCGATTTGAACACATCGAGATGTTTGATGTACGCGTCGCCAAAGGTCATCCAGAAGCGAATCTGTTTCAGGCCCTTGATGTGTTTGACCAGGCTTTCCTCTTCCTCGTGATAGATGAGGTAGGACATTTTCGGGCCGACTTCAGGATAGTCGATCATGGTGCTGACCGACAGAGCCGGGATTTCGATCCATGCGCCATCTTTCCAGTAACGCCCGTCTTGGGTGACCTCGCGCAGATTGATTTCAGGGTTGAAATTGGTCGCGAACGTTTTGCCATGATCGCCAGCATTGCAATCGACAATGTCGACATATTCAATCTCGTCGAACAGGCCTTCTTGTTGGGCGTAGGCACAGTAAATATTGGTGCAGCCCGGATCGAAGCCGCAGCCGAGAATGGCAGTCAGACCGGCATCCTTGAATCGGTCCTGATATGCCCATTGCCAATGATATTCGAACTTTGCGACGTCGCGTGGCTCGTAATTGGCAGTGTCCATATAATGGGTCTTGGTGGCGAGGCAGGCATCCATGATGGGCAGGTCCTGATAAGGCAGGGCCATATTGATCACGAGATCTGGTTGAACCTTTTCGATCAAGGCCATCGTTTCTTCGACATTGTCAGCATCGACTTGCGCGATCTCAATCGGTGTGACGCACATCTCGGCCACTTTCTCGCACGAGACCAGGCGCCGCGAGGCCAGCGTGATATGTTTGAAGGTTTCCCGGTCCATGGCGCACTTTTGCGCGACAACAGAGCCTGCTGCACCGGCGCCAATGATCAGAACGCGATCCATATTCGTCAGTCCCTTTTCGACACAATAGATGATCTGTTGCCTCTACTGGAACTGTTCAGGGTGCGCCAGTTCATTTTTACCCTTGTTCCTGCATAGACCTACCGTCATTGCAGCAGATCGCGCACGATCTCATCTGCGGTAGCTTTCCCGACGGAAATACGTTAAGAGCGCCGCTTCCTTTTCAACCGGAGGGGTTTCATGACCTATCGGCATTTCATTGATCTGTGGCAGCTGGAGGCGAGCGAATTGCGCGCAATTCTAGACCAGGCGCATGCGATGAAACGCGCCCGGCTGGGCTGGCCGAAGGGAAAAGTTGATGCCGATGCGCCGCTTGAGGGGCATACGATGGCGATGATTTTCGAAAAGAACTCGACGCGGACGCGGTTCAGTTTCGAAGCTGCGATGCGCCAGCTCGGCGGCGACTCGATCATTGCGACCGCGGCAGACATGCAGCTTGGACGCGGTGAAACTGTGGAAGACACAGCACGTGTGCTGAGCCGTTATGTCGACATGGTGATGCTGCGCGCGAACAATCATGGCGATTTGGAAACTTTTGCCGAGGCGGCATCTGTGCCGGTGATCAATGGCCTGACGGATCGTTCCCATCCCTGTCAGATCATGGCGGATCTGATGACGCTGGAAGAAGCAGGCGTGGATCTCAATGGGGCTAGATTGGCCTGGACCGGCGATGGCAATAATGTCTGCTCAAGTTTTATCCATGCGGCGCCGAAATTTGGGTTCTCACTGGCGATTGGCACGCCGGATCGATACGCGCCTGACGAAGAAGACGTCGATATCGCCCGCCAGTTGCAAGGACGCATCGATCTTTTTGATACCGCTGAAGAGGCCGTCGCGGGCGCTGACGTTGTGATCACAGATACATTTGTGTCCATGGGCGATAAAGACGGCCAGGAACGCCTCGCCGAACTCGATCCCTATGCGGTTACGGATGAGCTGATGGAGCTTGCCCAAGGCGGCGCCAAATTCCTGCATTGCCTGCCTGCACATCGTGGCGAAGAAGTCGATGCGGAAGTGATTGATGGCGCCAATTCGCTCGTCTGGGACGAAGCGGAAAACCGACTGCATGCGCAAAAAGCGATCATGCGCTGGTGCCTGTACAAGTAAGTGGCTGAGGAAATCCAGATCCTGATCGACGCGGACGCCTGCCCGGTTAAGGATGAGACCTATAAAGTCGCCTTGCGTCATCAGGTGCCGGTGACGCTGGTTTCAAACAGCTTCCTGCGCGTGCCGCCGCATCCCTTGATCCAACATATCACGGTCAGTGACGGATTTGATGCGGCAGATGACCATGTCGTCGAGCTCGCAGATGCCGCGAGCATTGTCGTGACCGCTGATATTCTATTGGCGGAACGGGCACTGAAGCGCGGCGCCATTGTGCTCGGGCCGAACGGAAAACCGTTTACCGAAAACTCGATTGGTGGCGCCATCGCAACGCGCGCGATCATGGCAGATCTACGTGCTGGCGGCGATCAGGTCGGGGGCGCTGCCCCGTTTTCAAAAGCGGATCGATCGCGCTACTTATCGGCACTTGATGAAGCGCTGAACCGCTTAAAACGCCAGCAAGGCTGACCGAACATTCGCGATCTGAAGGAATATGGTCGGCTCTGGCGCCGGGGTTGAAGCGGCCAGCGGACCGCTTGCGGGCCAGAAGTCTACCAGAATTTCCAATTGCGTGACGAGGTCGGCATGTGCCGGGCGGTCTAGTCGTTTGGCGATGTTCAGTGCCACGACTGAAAACCCGTAGGCATCCTGATATTCTCCGGGGTCCGTGATCACGCCATTGGTGACGCCAATGCCATACTCTTCTTCTGCCGTGTCCATCAGGAACAGGATGATGTCATGAGGATTGCCCCCCGCCTCTGTCTGCATCAACGACATATTGGCTTCGGCATCTTGCAGCAGCGGCTCGATGTCCTTGGCCGGCGCGCCTTGATCCAGCTTTGCGGACACCGTCTCAAAAACGTCCGGCTTAAACCCAAGCGCGTCGATACCCGCCCGTTCCGAGGCATGCGTTTCCGAGACCGGATGCAACAGATGTTTGGCCGCCTGGTCCGGTGCCCCGGCGCGATAGAGCGCCAATCCAGCCTCGACATGGCCTGACATGAAGGCGACGCGATACTCAATAGGAAGTGTCTCCATATGATCTGCATCATGCATCGCGGCGTGCTCCGCTTGCGGAGTTGGCGAGACGCATCCGGCAAGCAAGGTGATGCTTGTTGCGGCGATTGTGAGCGCGGCTTTCATTCTCATGATTTTGATCTGATCTTTCGGTTATGCCCGTTTAGGTCTAATCAATTGCAAGTCGTTCGCAAGTCGGGAATTGTCCTTAGGCTGGCGTGCGGGTTCGGTCGGCCGCCCAGGCAAGAACGGCCAGCAAACTGAACGCGATCAGGGCCATAATTGCGAATTGTGGAATCGCCGGCGGATGATCGACGGGGAGATGGTTGTAGACCTGCAAGGCCAACATGAAGCCGATCAGCCCCCAGGGCGCGATCCGTCCGACCATCCCTTTCGGCCGCGTGTGCGCGAGATAGAGCGCACCGCCAATCATCAGCAGGCCGATCTCGACAATTTGCGTCCACAGCAAGCTGTTCCACAAACCGAGGCCGACTTTAGGTCCGCCAAACCATAAAGCCAGATCTGGACCATGCGCGATCAGATCGGTGAGCCAGTGACTGAACACGGCGACCCCGATAATGATGCCAGCAGTGACCGCTTTCGCCCCGCGACGCAAAGCGGCGTACAGGATGCCTGCCGCGATCGCCCAGATCACCGCTGCGACAAGGGAATGCGTATAGGGCATATGGTGCAAGTCGAGGATCGAGGCTTGCATAAAGCCTGGCGTGACATCGAATTTTTCAATCCCGACCAGAACCAGCCCGGCCCAGGCAAAATCGACCAATTGTACCGCGACAAAAAGCTGCCAAAGCGGAATGGCGGGTTTCACCGCACGCGCCGCGAACGCTGCGCCATAATGCCCAATAAACATGATTGGCTCCTCCCTTCACCATGTTGCGGAGAGACACGGGTGGCGTCAATGGCGAGCCAGGAAATCGGATGGAAAGCGGGTCACAGTCAGCAATGCTTTCGCTCGCTCGAAAATCCCTCTAAACCCCCCGCATGAATGGATTTCTTCTTGTCGCGCTTGGCGGCGCAATCGGTGCATCAATGCGCTATGGCGTCGGTTTGGCGTTTACGGAGCATGGCGGCGTCTCGGGCGCCTGGGCGACCCTGTTCGTGAATGTCGTTGGCAGCTTCATTCTCGGCGTCATGATGGGGTGGTTCACCAGCCGCGAACCGGCATTGGAGACCACATTATGGCTTTTGGTCGGCGTTGGCATGATGGGCGCGTTCACGACGTTCTCTGCCTTTTCTCGCGATACAGTACACATGTTCATGACCGGTGAGGTCATGAAAGGTCTGGTCTTTGCCGGGCTGAACCTGCTCGGCGCTTTGGCGGCTTTTGCGGTGGGGTTGCTGGCCTTGAAGAGGCTGCTCGCATGAGCCGTCAGGTGATCACCGAAACCGTCAGCGAGAAAGAAGGCGGAGTGCGACTGGATCGCTGGGTGAAACGGCGGATGCCCATGACTCAAGGCGAGCTTGAAAAACTATTGCGGACAGGACAGATTCGCGTCGATGGTGCGCGCGCCAAGGCGAACACGCGGCTCGAGGCGGGCATGACGGTGCGGCTGCCACCGTTTCAGTCCAAGCTCAGCAAGGATGCCGACTCGCCGTGGAGCGCCCCGGCCAAACCAAATGCCAAGGCGCTGGCTTTCCTGAAACCGCTCATCCTGCATGAAGATGATGAAATGTTCGTGCTCAACAAACCCGCGGGCATTGCGGTACAGGGAGGCACGGGGCAAGGCGGACGGCATATTGATGGCATGCTGGATGCGCTGTCGGATGGCGAGCACAGGCCGCGCCTGGTCCACCGCCTCGACAAAGCCACCTCCGGATTGCTTTTGATCGCCAAACATCCGGCGGCAGCATCCCGGTTGGGTGACTTGTTTCACTCGCGCAACATGGACAAAATCTATTGGGCCGTGACGGTCGGGGTGCCGCATCCAGCGGCTGGGCAATTGCGGTCGTGGATGCGCAAAGGCGTCAGTGAAGAGGGCCGCGATCGCATGGTGCTGGGGGCGCATGGCGACAAGATCTCCAAACATGCTGTGACCGATTATGTCACCGTTTCAACCGCTGCACGGCGGGCCGCCTGGGTGGCCCTCAAGCCCTCGACCGGGCGCATGCATCAATTGCGCTTCCATATGCATGAGCTCGGCACCAGCATCCTTGGCGATGACAAATACGAAACGCGGCGGGAGGTCCCGCTAGGGGTCGCTAAAGGTCTGCATTTGCATGCGCGGGCTTTGATCATCCCGCGCAAATCAGGCAAGCCTTTGACTCTGCAGGCACCACTTTCGGGGACCATGAAACAGACCTTTGAAACACTCGGATTTCTTGAAAGTGAAGCCGGGCGCGATCCATTGGATCTGTTTATTTGAGTTGAAAACAGCTGATCGGTTCGGCGGTCTTTGACTCAGGCGGTTGCGATATTGGCTCGCCCATTCGCTTTTCGCGCATGCACGCGATCCACCCGCAACGAGGCGAATGAAATCAATTGGCATGCGGGTTGCTGAGCTCTGAGCAAAAATAGAGTTCAGGAGCCGGAATTGAACCAAGCCGTTGGAAAACCTAAGCATTTTATTGCCCTTGATAGCTGGCGAGGCCTGTGTGCCTTGATGGTTGCCCTGTACCATTTTCCGATTGGTGGATGGATGGATTCCAATGGTCTGATCGCCAATTCCCGCATGTTCGTGGATTTTTTCTTCGTTCTTTCGGGATTTGTCATCGCCGCAAATTACGCCGAGCGACTGCAGACTTTGGAACAATTCGGGAAATTTGCCTGGCTTCGCATTGCCCGGCTGTATCCGTTACATTTTGCCATTCTGCTCGCCTTTATTGGCTATGAGGTGGCGAAACTGGGTTGGGCAATGATTCAGACCGGTGCGCCCGGTGATGCTTTCACCGGACCGAACGACATTCACGCGTTGGTCTCCAATCTGTTCATGACTCAAGGCCTGGGTGCGACATCAGAATTGACCTGGAACTGGCCGTCCTGGAGCATTTCTACGGAATTGATGGCGTATTTTACGTTTGCCGCAATTGTCTCCATCTTCGGGCGTTACAAATGGATCGCGTTTACGGCTCTGATCACAATCAGCGCTCTGGTATTGGTCGTATTCAATGATGGCGAGTTTCTCGCAACTTACGATTTCGGGCTGTTTCGCTGTTATATCGGATTTTTCACCGGCGCGATTTTCTATCGGGCGTACCGTCATGCGATTGCCAATCGCGGTGACGGCGAACAATTGAAAATGGCGACGCTTGTCGAGACCATCGCGGTCGCAGCTGTTATCCTGTTCGTCTCGGCCGGCGCCAATTCCGCCCTGACATTCACCTTGCCACTGATATTCGGCGCCTGCGTCTTCTTTTTTGCTTTTGACCAGGGGGCGATTTCACGCTTGTTGCACAAGCCGATCTTCACCTTGCTCGGCGCCTTATCCTATTCGATGTACATGACCCATGTTTTCATCATCGATCGGATGGCGAATATCGCCAGTTTCATCCAGTCAAAAACCGGCTGGCAGATGATCGAAACCGGGGATGGCAGCGAATTCGCTTTCAGTGTCGCCGGCGTCCCGAACGAATTGATTGCCATTGCCTTCCTGGCGAGTGTGGTTGCCGTGTCCTATGCGACGTATCACTTGATCGAAGTGCCGTGCCGAAACGCCGCCCGACGGATGCTTAAAAAACCGGACGTGCAAGCGCCGTCGGCCATGCCTGAGACCGCAGCGCCGCAAGAGATCAGCGGCACAGCGCAGATTCTATTTCCAAAACCGGCGCGCGAGCTCTAGTTCGGGTTGGTGTTCTCAAAGAAAATCGGCAGGATCAGACGCCCATTCTCGGGCGAGGTTCCAAATGACACCCCGGCATCGTGCCATATGTAACCGCGAAACAGGACCAGCCGGTTGAACTTCATCGGCACCATCATCGTCTCTTCCCATTTCGAGCGGTCATTATTGTCAGTCTCGAGTATGGTTTGCAGCGCTTCATCTGCGTTGGCGTAGCCTGCGGCTTCGGCCATGCCGGGCCAGACGGGCGCCGTGTCCCAGCCGGTTGCCTTATGTGTGAAGATGTGTGTGCCGCCCTGACAATGTTCGTCCAGGGTCAGATAGATAATCCCTGACCAATGGCAGAAATCGACATGTACGCTGGAACCGCGCTGGTCGCCATCCAGGGCGATTCTCGGAATGCAATGAGAGGATTTTGGGAATGGCACCGGCTTTAACGGCTCTTGGACGATTTGGCTGACCAGGCCTTCAATGCCTGGCATCGGAAAAGGCTGCGCGGCATTGCGGCCCGGATAATATGCATTTTCCGGTCGCGGCGGATAAGACATGGCAAGGATTTGCTTGCGCACGTCCAGCGGACGGTCAAAGAAGTCGTCTATGATCACGGTCTTGAGGTGCATTATCGCTCTTTCGGATCCAAAGCGTCGCGCAGACCGTCACCGATAAAGTTCAGGCAGAGCAGCGTAATCATCATGGTCAACGCCGGTGCGAGCAGCATCCATGGCTTGTCCTGCATTTCCTTGGCGCCATCTGAAATCAGCACGCCGAGCGAGGTCAGAGGCTCATTCACGCCGAGTCCCAGGAATGACAGAAAGCTCTCCGCCAAAATGACGACCGGGATGGTCAGCGTCACATAGACCGCCACCGGGCCGACAACATTTGGCAAAATGTGCCGGCGAATGATGGTGAAGAACGGGACGCCCGTCGCGCGCGCCGCCTCGATGAATTCCATATTCTTAATCGCCAGGGTCTGGCCCCGGACAATCCGGCTCATCGTCAACCATTCGACAGCGCCAATCGCGGCGAAGATCAGAATGATGTTGCGGCCAAACACGGTCAGCAACAGGATAACGAAGAAAATGAATGGCATTGCGTAAAGCACGTCGACAAAGCGCATCATGAGATTATCGACCCGTCCGCCAACAAACCCGGCGACCGCGCCCCAGGTGACGCCAATGATCAGGGAAACAATCGTGGCCACCATGCCGACCGCGAGCGAGATGCGCAGTCCAATCATCAAGCGCGCAAGGCTGTCCCGGCCTTGGGTGTCCGTGCCCAAAAGGTGCAGGTTTTCAAAGGTCGGCGGCAATTCCACATTGGCGGAGATCGTACGGTAATCGTGGACCCAGAAGAAGGGTCCGAGGACGGCAATCACGACAATGATGCCGAGAATCCACATCGATGCCATCGCCGCCTTGTTGCGAAACAAACGCGCCTTGGCATCGTCCCACAGCGAGCGCCCGCCTTGAATTGCGGTTTCCACGGCTTGCTTGCGGCCGGTCAGGTCCATCGTATCAGTCATACTTCACCTTGGGATCGAGCAGGGCATAGAGAATGTCGGCGATGAGATTGAAGATCACGATTAGGGTCGCATAGATGATCAGGGCGCCCATGACCAAAGTATAGTCACGATTGATCGCGCCGTCGACGAAGTACGACCCCATGCCAGGAAGTCCGAATATGCGCTCAATTACCAGTGAGCCGGTCATCACGCGCGCCATGGCCGGGCCGACATAAGAGACCAAAGGCAGAATCGCCGAGGGCAAAGCATGCTTCATCACCACATCGCGTTCACTCAGCCCTTTGGCGCGGGCGGTGCGAATATGGCCGGACCGCATCGTCTCGATCACACTGGCCCGCATCAGCCGCGAGATGATCGCGATTTGCGGCAATGCCAATGTAATCACAGGCAATGTCATATTGTGGAACGTCATGCCGATATTCGGATACGTGCCGAGCCCGCCAACCGCGAATATTCCAAAGGTGAGGGCAAAGACCAGGATGAGGATTGGGCCAGTGACGAAGGTCGGGATGGAAATGCCAGCCATGGCGAAGCCCATAACCGAATAATCGCCCGCCGTGTTTTGCCGTAGACCCGCAAAAATTCCCATCGCCGTCCCGACAATAATGGCCAGCGTAATCGACAGGAATCCAATCGCCAGGCTGATGGGCAATCCATCCGCAATCAAGTCATTCACGCTTTTGCCAAGGGTTTTCATACTGGGCCCGAAATCGAGCTGCACAACGCCCCAGAGATAGTCCAGATATTGCTGCCAGAGCGGTTTATCGAGCCCGAACTTCGCGTTGAGTGCGGCTTCGGTCGCGGCGTTCAATTTACGTTCGCCATCGAACGGACCACCGGGTGCCATACGCATCATGAAGAACGCGACGGTGATAATCAGGAGCAAAGTCGGAATCGCGATCAGAAGTCGCCGACCTGTATATGCCCATGGAATACGCGAGACGATGCGCTGAAGGCCTGACAACGGTCGGAGTCTCCCAAAATCGTATGCACTAGAATCAACACAGAGGGCTTGGCAGCCCTCTCAACACTTCTTACGTTCACGCCGAACGGGCGAAAGTCAACGCCCAGATACACCGGAGTTGGTTCATGCTCGATCTTCGCAAAGTCACGGATGGTTTTGCAGTCGCCCCCCAAATTGATGAAACAGATGTTCAATCAATCGCTGATGCGGGGTACAAAACACTCATCGCCAACCGCCCAGACGGCGAAGGCGGTATCGATCAGCCCCGAATGGGCGCGATTCGAACGCAAGCCGAGGCTTTGGGCCTGACATTTGTGGCGATTCCGTTTTCGGGGGCGCCGACACCGGATATACTTGAACGGTTCAGTGCGGCGCTGGCCGAAGCCCCCGCCCCGGTGCTTGCCTATTGTCGCACCGGAACCCGCTCGATCACCGCCTGGGCCCTGACCCATGCCGGGCAAGGCGCGGGCGACGATATTCTCGATGCTGCCGCCGGGGCAGGTTATGACCTGTCTGCGCTTCGCGCTTTGCTGTAACGGCAGTGTCCGTCAAATGTGAGCACTTATTCACTTCCGGTGCCGGAAAGAGGTTGCTAGCTTTTGCTAGTCATGCGAACAGCAGAAAAAGCCGCTGCGAAGGCTGAGGAGTAAAGTATGTCACGAAACTGGTTGGCAGACTTTAAATATGAAGATGGAGAATGGCTCGTCAAAAAGACGGGGCACCGGATTCCTGCGACGCGGGAATTGGTGAATGACATTTTCACCTGGCTGACATTCTACACACTGGCACAATCCTGGCGGTCATGGCGTCGGATCACCGGGCACAAGCGCGCGACGATTGCATTTTATCCCGAAAAACCAAGACCCTGGTATTTCATTTGGCCGGTCATGCATGCTTCTGGCGCCAAACTTATTTCCGATACCAGCGTTGCTGATATCGTGTTCCAGTTCGATGATTCCACCGAAGCCGATCACCAGCCTCCCGTCACCAAGCCGGGTGCCAAACTGGTCAATTTTGGCTGTAAAGACATTTCCAAGTCTAATGTCGCGGCGGCATTTGAGCGGGCAGCTGGCTATAGCCTGTCGGTTGATCCCAGCAGCTTCACCGGGACGATGGTTGAGAAGTCCGAGAAGAATGCCTGTCATGATGGCCGCATTCTGGAAGGGCCGATCGAACCATTGGCGGACAAGACTTATCAGGTTCTGGTCGACAATGAGATTGAAGGCGGACTGATCGAAGACTTGCGGTGTTGCATTTGCGGCGGGGAGCCCGCCATCGTGTTTCGCAAGCGGCGCCCAATTGGCCGTCGCTTTCTCAATGAAAACGCTGAAGTGCTGCTCGACACACCGACAAATTGCTATTCCGATGATGAAATTCGCGTGATCTCACGATTTGCTGATGAGATCGGTCTGGAATGGGGCGGTGTTGACGTGCTACGCGACAATGCATCTGGCAAGATTTACATTGTCGATGCAAACAAGACCGATATGGGGCCGCCTGTGGCTTTGAAGCTTGGAGACAAGCTGAAATCGACCCGCCGCATGGCCAAAGCCTTTGTCGCGGCCTTTGCACCGAAACGTAAGTAGTTTGCCGGACTTGTGTAATCCGGGCTAAATAGCCCACGACAAAATAAGAAGAATCAAAGCAGCAAATCTCCCATGGCTATACCTTTTGTGCGTGAAATCGAATTTGAATATGGAAAAGTCGAGCAAGTCTCTCCGCTGATCCGTCGTGTCATTGCGAATAATCCGGGCCCGTTCACTTATGTCGGAACGGGCGTATACATTATCGGTCGCGGCGAGGTCGCTGTACTGGATCCCGGCCCGATGGATGAGGCGCACTTTGACGCGCTGAAAGCTGCATTGGCCGGTGAAACTGTGAAATATGTTCTGGTCACGCATGGTCATTCGGACCACTCCCCCTTGGCGAAGCCTCTGGCGCAATGGGCAGGCTGTAAGGTCTATGCCAAAGGCTGCGGGGAACCAACCGCGAAAGGCGAACTTGGTAGCGAAGACGATGCCGGTTTCACGCCGGATGAATGCGCCTGTGATGGCGATGTTTTCGAAGGTCCTGGCTGGACCCTTGAGACGATTGAAACCCCCGGTCATACAACCAATCACCTCTGTTTCGCTTTGCGTGAAGAGAATGCCTGTTTGACCGGCGACCATATCATGGGCTGGTCGACCACGATCGTCGCGCCGCCAGACGGCAATATGACTGACTATTTTGATAGCCTGGACAAGATTGAGGATCGCAATTTCGATATCCTCTGGCCGACCCATGGGTCCCCGATTGAGGGCCAGACCTTCGTCAAGGAATTCATCCAGGCCTATCGCCAGCATCGTCAAGATCGCGAGGATGGCGTCATCGCCGAAATGAAGGCGGGCGAGACGTCAATCCCGGAAATGGTCAAGACCATGTATGTTGGTCTCGAAGAGCGCTTGTTCCCGGCCGCCTGTATGAGCCTGCTGGGGCATATGTTTAAGCTGATCGACGAAGGCCGTGTGACGTGCAGCGATGCGCACCCTGTGGTGCAGAGCGCGTTTCGCTTGTCCAAGGTCGACGCTTAAGGCACGCGGCGCCCATCGGCGCGATCTTCCACCTCTACCATCAGACCGTAAACGCGCGCCGAGTTCGCGCCGAGGTCGGACAATCCGACACGGCTGGTTGAGCGGATGTCCATTTCTGTGGCGCCATCGGCGGGACGCAGGCGCACCGCAATGTCATCCTTGAAGCCGAACCATCCGGATGTCGCCGTCGCCTCAAGCTGGATCGTCGCTGACTCATCAGCCGATGCCGGCGCAGCCGACACAATTGTCCAACCGCGTTTCTCCATCACACCCTGAACAACAGAGGCCACGGCAGCGGGAGGGGCGGAGAAGTAAATGGATTCCAGAGTCGGATAGACCGTCCCTTTTCCAGCTTCCTTGGCTTCGGCCTCTTCCTGAATTTCAGAGACCAGACGACCAGCCGTTCCCGGCCAGCGCTCTTCTGCATATTCAGGTACGGTTGGCGCATCCAGAACGGGATTGGTTTCGCCGTCGGCGGCGCGCGCGGCCATCAGGGGTTCACTGAATGCGATTGGGTCTGACCAATCGGTTTGAATGTCATGCAGGGGGGGCAATGCCCCGGCCTGGGCACCTAGTCCAGCCAGACGGAACATGCAGAAGGCCGCGATCAAAGTCGCACCGAGGGCGAGAATGAAGGCTTGCTTTCGCGGGGCTTTGATCAGCGCGATCACTTGCGCGACAACCGAAAGGGCGAGCGCGAACAGGGCGATGCCAGGGCCGATGCCGATGGTCATCTGGCCGAGACCGACTTGCCACGGCCAGAAACCAAACTTGGTTCCGAGCGCCGCGACGGCGAACCATAGAACTGCGAAGATTGATACGCAGAGTGCAAATACGGCGACTTTCATCCGCCAGCCCGCTTTTGGGGGTTCAATCGCTTCGCTCATGGAATGCCTCCTCTATCCCGATCTTCGCGAGATAGACCATTCTGGCGGACAAGGAAATCATTTGCGCAGCGACAAGCGCCTAAGGCAGGTCCGCGGCTTCGCCGAAACCGGTATATTCATAGGGTTCGACGCCCGGCGCACCGATCGCATCCTGATACTGGATCCAGGCCCGCGTTCCTTCTGCATCCGCACACGTGACCTGAACCCATTCCTGGTCATCCGGCCCTTGCTGGAATTCCGTGCTGGGCGGCAATTCGCCTTCATTCAATTCATATTGAACACCATCTTTTTCGGCGATGAAGAAGCCTTCAGCAAGATAGCTTTTATAGATGAGCTGATCGCCAGTGCTCAGCGCCAATTGCTCGACGCCATCACCGACAAAGACCTCGACGCTGGTGTCTTCCATGATTGTGAATGTGGTCGGATAGACCATGGCAACGAATTCGAGATTGTCTGTTTCCCGCCGCGCCCCGTTCCAGGGGCTGTACGTCGCTTTTTGGGGCAGGCCGCAATAGATCGGCGGATAGACGCCATAAGTAATCGTCTCATGGCCCATCACAGTGACGCCTTCCTGGGTCACGGTGAAGGCGTTCGGATATTCGCCCGACCAGAACGGCTGCAGCTCCCAACCGTCCGGATAGCCAATGGTTTCAATGCCATTGCTATCTGTCAGACCTGGCGGCGTGACCGGGTCGTCGGAGGCGTCCGAAACGCTGACATCGCCAGCAGGGCCGGGATCGATTTCAGCGCCCGGTGTCGGCGCCGGGTCAGATGACGGGCTACATCCGGACACAACAAAGCCCGCCGTGGCGGCAACCATCAATATCCGTTTGATCATGGCAATCTCCATCAGTCCCGCCTCTCTTGGTGCGGGGACTCTAGTGTTTCTGTCAATTGTGACGGCAATGTCTTGGCATTTGGGCCAATTTCGTGTGGAAGGGGCGCTGCAAATTCACTAAGGCATGGCCATGACCCAACCTGTTGTCCGTTTCGCCCCGTCTCCGACGGGAAACCTTCATGTCGGCAATGTCCGCACGGCCCTGATCAATTGGCTGTTCGCCAAGGGGCAGGGCGGCCGCTTCCTGTTGCGTATTGATGACACCGATCTTGAACGGTCCACCGCCGCCTACGAGCAGGGCATCAAAGATGATTTGACCTGGCTCGGCCTGAGCTGGGATGACACGTTCAAACAATCCGAACGGTTCGATCAATATGATGCGGCGGCGGACAAACTGCGTGGCATGGGCTTGCTCTATGCCTGCTATGAAACCGCGGATGAACTGGATCGCCAGCGCAAACTGCAACGCGCGCGGGGCAAGCCGCCCATCTATAATCGCGCCGGGCTGAACCTGACCGCGGATGAAAAAGCTGCGTTTGAAGCCGAAGGACGCAAGCCGCATTGGCGCTTCAAGCTCAGCGGGGCACGGATCGTCTGGAACGATCTGGTCCGCGGCGAACAGGCGATTGATACGAGCAGCCTGTCTGACCCGGTCCTGATCCGCGCCGATGGGTCTTATCTCTACACGCTGCCAAGCTGTGTCGATGACATCGAGGCCGGGATCACGCATGTCGTTCGCGGCGAAGATCATGTCACCAATTCCGGCGCCCAGATCGAGATTTTCAAAGCCCTTGGCGGCACCGCGCCAGACATGGCGCATACGCCGCTTCTGGTCGGGGCGGATGGCGCCAGCCTGTCAAAGCGGCTCGGGTCGCTTGGCATGGGCGAATTGCGTCGCCAGGGCATTGAACCCTTGGCGATTTGTTCTCTGCTTGGAAAGCTCGGCACCAGCGACAATGTCGAAATCCGTGACTCCCTCTCACAATTGGCGGACGAGTTTGATTTCGCCAAGATTGGCCGCGCCCCGGCCCGGTTTGATGAAGCCGACTTGCACAATCTCAATGCGGCCTTGACCCATGCCATGCCGTTTGACGCCGCCAGGGACCGGCTCACCGCGATCGACCCGCTGGCCGCAAATGAAGCGTTCTGGGCCCTAGTCCGCGAGAACTGCATCACTGTTGAAGACGCCGCGCGGTTCGTTCCCGTGGCGTTTGGCGAGATTACGCCGGTGATTGAAGCCGAAGACAAAAGCTTTATCGAAGCGGCGGCGCGCTTATTCCCGGCAGGGGCGGTGACCGCAGACACCTGGGGCGCCTGGACCTCGGCGCTGAAAACCGAGACGGGCCGCAAGGGCAAAGGTCTGTTCATGCCATTGCGCAAGGCGCTGACCGGTATGGAACGCGGCCCCAGTGTCGGCGACATGCTGGTGCTGATGGGCCGCGACCGCGCTTTGGCCCGGCTGGGCTAGCGCCTGCACCAACGGCCCGCAATGCGACGGCATTCGGGGAGTTGAGATCGGTTCTGGTGGGTCGGGTGTCGTCTCGTTTAGCAGACGGAAGACGAGAAGATTGCGGAATTGAGCCCGCCCCATCCCGGATCAAGCCATGCCCTTTGCTCGAAAGCGCCTGCGCAAATATGGCGCCATGGCAAGAACGAACATTGCGGACTTTGGGTGAGTGCGGTCCCTGGACCCCAGCTTGCGCTGGCGTCGGCGGATGAGAGATAGCCCGAGCGCTCAGACTCGGTGGCCAGACAGCCACTCTTTACATACGGTTCCGGGCAGCGCGTCTCGCCGAGATTATGGACAAAATACCGGATCTCCATGCCTTCATGATACGGCACCCAGGCGACGCCATACTCATGAAGGCATGGAGA
>JBCCGB010000020.1:0-48462 GCA_039029475.1 Pseudomonadota bacterium
CATATTCGCCAAAGGTAAGTGGGCCATTTTTGTCTGCCTTCTCAGGCGTGACCTTGTTTATCCGCGTCGCTGGATCGATGCCCGCTGCAATCCAACGCATATACTGATTACGTATCTCAATTGCCTCATCATGGCTCATGGCCGGGTAGCTTCCGACCTTTTTACGGAAGCGCGACGACACCAATTTGCCATCCTTCATAACCTTGCATGAGTAGCGCACGAACCAAGAGCGCTTACCGCTGGCCGAGACATCTAGTTCGAGATTTTCATTCTGTTGATCCACCAACGTCTGGCCGGGCTTTGCCGACTCGAGCTTTCGGGCTGATAGTTTCTGAATTGCCATTGTGCACCTCTTGAGTCGGTGCTGTCTTCGCCATA
Organism: Pseudomonadota bacterium; assembly: GCA_039029475.1. Lineage (GTDB taxonomy): Bacteria > Pseudomonadota > Alphaproteobacteria > Caulobacterales > Hyphomonadaceae > Henriciella. Next base: position 379 of record JBCCGB010000020.1, read on the forward strand.
TAAAGTGGCATCAACTGCACCTCAGTTGATATTTTTAGGGCTCGCAGCGTTGCCTCGCTGCGGGCTCTTTTATTGCCGAATTCCTTACCAGTTACAACCGAAAATTCGTACCGATTTCTTACCAGTTAAAAATTACACGCAATCAAACCAAATCCACCAGAATCTCTACTCATCAATAACGACGGGCTTTCTGGCGATTTATAAATTACATCAATTTGCATGTAATTGAGATAGTGTGGCACCCTCCTCCTCCGCCAGGATTTTCCGATTTTTCGAGCTCTGAGTTGACGCCACAGAGCGCCATCCCCGCGTAATCAAGAACACCTACGTGTCATCCAGTGATTTGACTTGTCAGATGGTCCAGTTGTGCTGTGCCGGCAGGCATACAGTCTGCAATTTAATACCGGATAGATCGATCCAACATCTGATCCTGGTTGTGACAGCGTCATTTCACCTCGATTTGACCATTGCATCCCGCTGCAAACTGGGGAGAAGTCATCGCAACAAAAAATGAGGCGGCTTCAGACCGCTGCGCGATTCGAAACAGGAGAGTGTATCGTGCGTTTACCGATTATTGTCAGCATGGGCGGCGTCAATGCGGCTGGGCGGACATCAGGATTTCAGAGTTTCCGTCGCATGGTGCTCGACCAATTGCCAGAAACCGATCAGATTGAAACGCTATGCGGACTTGCCGTGATGATGAACCTGGTCAGCGTCAATCAAGACGGCAGCTATTCGCCTACAGATCACGAGGCAGAGCAGTCTCTGTCTCAGCAAGACGTGGCACAAAACTATCGCGACGCGGTGCTTCAAGGCACCTTGGTTCGACGCGTTGAAGACTCGCATTTTGACGTCGACGCACTGTACTGGCAATCCAATGCCGCACTGGAATCAGACCAGGGACCGATCACCTTCACAATCAACAAGGACAAGCTTCCGCGCATCACCCCCGACAACTGGACGGTCGTCAACCGGGATGAAGACAGCGTTTTCGTCTCTGTGGACGGCGCGCTGGATGTGAAATTCGAGAATGTCCGCGACTTCCCGATCAAAGCGGCGGGCCAATTACCGAGCGGTTTCGAAATGGCCAGTCTATACAATTCGCGGTTTCAACCGCGTGGTCTACAAATGGCACTGTTCGGCGCAACAGATGCTTTGCGCGCCATGGGCATTCCCTGGGAACGCGTGCTTGACCACATCGAGCCAGATGAAGTCGGGGTGTATTCCAGCTCAGGTTTCGGACAGATGGACAAAGAAGGCTATGGTGGCATGCACCAGGCCCGAATGAAGGGAGAACGTGTTTCCACCAAAGCATTGGTCATGGGCATTAATTCGATGCCGACCGACTTTATCAACGCCTATGTCTTGTCAAATGTCGGCATTGCCAGCAGCTCAGTCGCGGCCTGTGCAACTTTCCTCTCCAATTTGCGCCACGCAGTTTCGGACCTGCAAGCCGGAAAGATCCGGGTCGCTATGGTCGGCAATAGCGAAGCCCCTATCGGCCCTGAACTGATGGACGGATTTGGCACGATGGGCGCACTCGCCAGCGATGATGCGATGATCAAAACATATGGTGATGCGCAGGTTGATCACCGTCGCGCCAGCCGTCCTTTTGGCAAGAATTGCGGGTTCACGATCGGTGAGTCGAGCCAGTATTTTATCCTCATGGATGACGCGCTGGCGATCGAACTCGGCGCGCCTTGCCTCGGCGCCATAACCGATGTCTTCATCGATGCAGACGGCACCAAGAAATCCATCACGGCCCCCGGCCCCGGCAATCATATCAGTATGGCAAAAGCCACCGCCGCTGCGGTGAATGTTTCGGGTCTGGAAAGCGTACGCGAGAACAGCTTCATATTGGCCCATGGATCGAGCACGCCGCAAAACCGGGTCACGGAGTCTCAAATCTTCGACCAGGTCGCCGAAGCTTTCGGCATAGAGGACTGGCCAGTTGCGGCTGTGAAGGCCTATCTCGGCCACACAATTGCCCCGGCGAGTGGTGACCAGTTGGCGGCGGCCCTTGGCAGTTTTGAATATGGTATTGTCCCAGGCATTCCTACGATTGATGCGGTCGCAGACGATGTCCACCAATCGCGTTTGAAACTCGGACCGAGTCATCAGGACCGTTCGGAGCAGAGACTGGACATCGCCATTCTCAATTCGAAAGGCTTTGGTGGCAACAACGCATCGGCGGTGGTTTTGTCTCCGGATAGGACCGAAAAAATGCTGGCCCGCCGTTATGGCGAAACGGCCATGGCCGAGTATCATGAGAAACGCGAGGCCAGTGTGGCGGCTTCGGAAAACTATATCGCCGCTGCAGATCGCGGAGAATATGCGCCGATTTACAGATTTGGCGAACCCCAAATCACCGAAACCGATATTGAGATCACCAAAACCGCCGTCTCGATAAACGGGCTGGCCAATAAGATCACATTGCCGCGCCAGAACCCCTATTCCGACATGACTGATTAATCGGTGATCGCGGATGACTGATGTTTCGACTGTAACCAATATTCTCGATCGTCTGATCCGGTTCGACACAACATCCCGCAATTCCAATCTCGATCTTATCGACTGGATCGAGGCGCGGCTCCAGCCACTCGGCGCGGATTGCAGACGGGTGCCGAACAGCGCTGGCGACAAAGCAAATCTCTGGGCCCGCCTTGGCCCAGACTGTCCCGGTGGCTTGGTCCTGTCTGGTCATACAGATGTGGTGCCGGTCGATGGTCAGGACTGGCATACAGATCCATTCAGAATGACAGAAATAGACGGCAAGCTGTTTGGACGTGGCACCAGCGACATGAAAGGGTTTATCGCGCTTTGCTTGGCCTATGCCGCTGACTTCGCCGAGCTTGATCTCGTTCGACCAATTCATTTTGCGTTCTCTTTTGATGAAGAGGTCGGCTGTCAGGGCGCACCTTTAATGATCAAAAGAATGGTCGCGGATGGCGCCCGCCCCGCCGCGGTTTGGGTTGGAGAACCGACCCGCTGGCAGGTCGTATCTGGCCATAAAGGCATCATGCTGACCGAAGTTGTGGTGACAGGAAAGGAAGCGCATTCCAGCCTGCCGCACCTTGGATTATCTGCGAATGGCGAGGCGGTGGATCTGATGGCCGAACTGCGCGCAATAGAGCGCGCGCTTATCGACAACGCGGATCCAGATTCAGCGTTTGATCCGCCCCACCCGACTTTGAGCATTGGCGAGTTAAGGGGTGGTACGGCGACCAATATTCTGGCGCGCGAGTGCACGTTTTTGTTCGATCTGCGCTGTCCACCAGACTACGATCCGGCGGCGATCCTTGAACCGTTCCTCGCCGCAGCGGGGGCCAAAGATTCAGCGATGAAGGCCCGCTTCCCAGAATGCGGCGTGCGGGTCACCACACTCACCGATGTGCCACCGCTGGCGCCAGGCGCCAGCAACGCCGCGGAGGCGTTGGTTCGCGCCTTGACGGGCGACAATGCTTTACGCGCCGTTGCCTATGCCACCGAAGCCGGTCAATTCCATCAAGCCGGGATGGCATCCGTCATTTGCGGACCTGGCTCAATCGACCAGGCACATACGCCGAATGAGTATATCGACCTGGCGCAATTGCGCGAAGGCGTGGAAGTTTTCAACAAACTGGTCCAGCGCCTCGCTTGAAGATCGACTTTAGTCGAAGCCCTTCATGTCCTCGAGTTCAATGCCCTTGGTTTCACTGACCGCTTTGGCAACAAAGAAGATCGAGCCGACGGCCCCAAGGAAGTAAAGCGAGTACGCCCCGCCCAAGGTGATCGACGCCAACAAGAACGGGAAAGTCAATGTCACGCCGAAATTCGCAAACCATTGGAAAAAGCCACTGACACCCAAGCCTGATCCCCGGATCTGATTGGGGAACATTTCGCCAAGCATCACCCACATTACCGGTCCCCAGGACAAGTTGAACATCGCGGCATAAGCCACACCAGAGAACAGCGCCAAGGGGCCCCAGAAACCCGGCAAGACCAAATCGCCAGCGTCATTGGTCGTGGCATTGAAGAAGCAAATCATCATCGTACCGAGTGTGATCGCCATGCCAATCGATCCAATCATCAACAAGGGCTTGCGGCCGATTTTATCGATCACCGCCAGCGCGATGCAGACGGCTCCGATACTGACCACGCCCATGATAACATTGATCAACAGCGCATTGTCTTCGGTAAAGCCGACAGATTGCCAGAGAACGGCGCCGTAATAGAAGACCACATTGATCCCCACCAATTGTTGAAACACAGCCAAGCCAATGCCAACCCAGACAATTGGACGGATTTTTCCATTGTCCAAAAGGTCTGACAGACGGGGCTTGTGATCCGTTGCAATGGAAGATTTGATTTCGGCCAGTTTTCGCGCGCTCGATGTCGTCCCAAACAATCTGGTCAGAACGGACTGTGCTTCATCATCCTTGTCCTTGATCACCAGGAATCGCGGACTCTCTGGAATGAGGAATAACGCGACAAAGAAAATCGCAGCAGGAATCATCTCTATCCAGAACATCCACCGCCAAGCTTCAAATCCGAACCAGAATTCGCTCGTGGAAGATCCGGCTGTTCCGGCCAACACATAATTGCTCATAAAGGCGGCGGTCAGACCGACGATGATCGCGACCTGCTGAATACTCGAAAGTCGACCTCGCAAGTGCGCCGGTGTGATTTCGCTAATATAGGCTGGTGCCAAAACACTGGCTGCGCCAACCGCTAAGCCGCCAAGAACACGATAGACAATGAATTCAAGCGGTCCCGTCGCCACGCCAGAGCCCCAGGCGCTGATAAAGAACAAGACTGCCGCAATCACCAGCATGCCGCGCCGCCCTAAAACATCTGCTGTGCGACCGGCAATCATTGCGCCCACTGCGCACCCCAAAAGCATGGATGCCACGCTGATTGAGATCACCGAGTTGATGTCCGTTGCCTTGACCCAATCACTTTCTGCGAACGCCGCGCTCAGCCCGTCAATCGTACCGTTGATCACACCGCTATCGAAGCCGAACAAGAACCCGCCAATCGTAGCGATAATGCTGATCAAAATGATCTGAAACAGATTTGCGTCTTCGTTCTGAGTTGAAGCTGTTGCTTCCATTAGATCGTCCTCCCGCGACGAATGTGTGCACCGCTGATTGGGCCAGGCCCATGCGATTTATGGCTAAGCCGTAACACAGCGACAAATAAAATGATAGCGCTATCATTTAGACCTGCTATAAGCGTTGTTCCAGCGGTTAGAAACCGCGAAAGAAGCGCTGAACAAGAAGAGCGCCGGACAAAGGGAGGTTATCACGTGAATTGGTTTCGATTGAACGTGCAGACCGCGCCCGTACCTTGTTTTGTTGTTGCTCTGCGTGTGTGAACCAGAGCATCATGATGAGTATCCAATCAGGAGCCCAGACTTTGAAACTCAAGAAACGTACAACCGCTTCCGTTCTTACGCTGACGGCCGCAGCGCTGCTCAGCGCCTGCACCAATTCGGGCGCGATCGAGACCGATCCCGTGGCGACTCAGCAACCGCCAGCATCGCCTGAATCAGACGTCGCCGACGCCGCCCCAAAGATCAATCCTGAAAACTGGCCAACGGTGGAAACCCCGCCCCTGGATCCAGCGATCGAAGCCCGCATTGACGCCATCATGGCAAAGATGACGCTGGAACAAAAAGTCGGGCAAGTGATTCAGGCGGATAGCGGATCCGTCACACCGGAGCAGGTCAAGCAATATCGCCTCGGTTCGGTTCTGAGCGGCGGCAATTCGGCGCCCGGACCGGAACCCTATGCCGACGCGCAGACCTGGCTCGACGCGGCGGATGCGTATTATGAAGCCTCTATTGATCCGGAAGGTATAGACGTCGCAATCCCAACCATTTGGGGGATCGATGCAGTTCACGGTCACGCTAACCTGCGCGGCGCGGTTGTGTTTCCACACAATATCGGTCTCGGCGCCGCAAATAATCCAGATCTGATTGAAGAGATCTACGCAGTCACGGCGCTTGAATTGCGAGTATCGGGACATGACTGGACCTTTGCGCCAACGCTGGCGGTGCCGCAAAATGATCGCTGGGGTCGAACGTATGAAGGGTTCTCGGAAAGCCCTGACATTGTCGCCTCATATGGTGATCGCATCGTTTATGGTTTGCAGGGCCGTGTCGGCGATCCAGATTTTCTTGGCGCCGAACGCGTCCTGACCAGTGCCAAGCATTTTGTCGGCGATGGCGGCACGAAGGACGGTGTCGACCAGGGCGACGCTGTGATTAGCGAAGCCGAGCTCAGAGACATTCATGCGGCGGGATACGTCACAGCGATTGGCGCCAATGCGCAAACTGTGATGGCAAGTTTCTCAGCCTGGAATGGTGAGCGCATGCATGGACAGAAAGAGCTGCTCACCGACGTCTTGAAAGGCCGCATGAACTTTAAAGGCTTTGTCGTCGGCGACTGGAACGGGCACGCGCTCATCCCGGGTTGCACGACAACTGATTGCCCAGAATCTCTAAATGCTGGAGTCGATATGTATATGGCGCCGGAAAGCTGGGAGGGGTTGTGGCATTCAACATACAAACATGTGCAATCCGGACGCATTCCGATGGAACGTCTTGATGATGCCGTCCGGCGTATTTTGCGCGTCAAGATGAATGCCGGGTTGTTCGACAATCCTGTAAAGCCAAGTGACAGACCTTTGGCCGGGGATGAAAACGTGTTGGGCGCCCCAGCTCATCGCGCCGTTGCGCGCAAATCTGTGCGAGAATCTCTGGTGCTGCTGAAGAATAATGAGGGCCTGTTACCGCTCGATCCAGGACAAAAGATCCTGGTGGTGGGCGATGGCGCTAACAGCATCACAAAAATCGCCGGCGGATGGACCTTGTCCTGGCAAGGCGGCGGCTATCCGAATGAGGAGTTTCCCAGCGGGGAAACCATCCTGTCAGGCCTGTCTGAAGTTATCAATGCCAATGGCGGCGAGCTGATATTCGACCCAGACGGAACGTCTGATGTCGAGGCTGATATTGTGATCGCCGTCTATGGCGAAGATCCATACGCAGAATTCCAGGGCGATGTGCCGGACATGGATTTCCGTCCGAATGGATTCGACACGGATTTGCTCGAGTCCTATCAGTCCAAGGGAATGAAGACCGTGTCGGTGTTCCTCTCTGGGCGTCCTTTATGGGCCAATCCGGAAATCAATGATTCTGACGCTTTTGTCGCCGCCTGGCTTCCAGGCACCGAGGGCGGCGGTATCGCAGATATGCTTTTCCGAACGGATCCCGCCTTCGAGTTCACCGGACGCCTGTCTTATTCGTGGCCAAAACTCGCCACCCAAGTTGAACTCAATATCACGAAAACCCCATACGACCCTCAATTCGCCTTTGGTTACGGCCTGGGATACGAAGATGATGGCAATCTTCCCGAATTGTCGGAAGTCTCGGGTCTGTCCGACGGCGAGGCAGTGAGTAAGGGGACGTTCTTCGCAAAAGGCGAGTTTCCAGCGCCATGGGAGCTGATCCGTTATGGCTCTCCTGTCACAGCTCTGCCCTTTGAGTCTGCTGGTTTGATTGTTTCGGCATATGATCGTTCAGCACAAGAAGACGCTTTGAAAATCGCATTTAAGACCGGTGAGGAGAATTTTGAGATCGCCTCAAGCTATCCAGTAGATCTGTCCCGGGAGTCGAATGGCGCGATGGAATTGTCGTTCGCAGCACAGGCGATTGAAGGCGGCACAGAAATTCGTGTTGGCATGGGCTGCGACGGAGAATCCTGTGAACGCGACCTGCCTGTGACATTGACATCAGAATGGAGCGAAATTCGCATAAGTCTGTCGTGCTTCGCCGATGCCGGCGTCGACATGGCAACCATTAAAAAAGCGCTGGTCATTCACGCTGACGCAGGTCAAACCATCGCGATCGCAGATGTCGTCTTGGCTGAAGATCAGGACGCCGCCGCAAATTGCGGCTAAGACTCAACAGCGCCACGATCACTTAATTCATGGTTGTGGCGCTGTTAATCCAAAGGAAGTACTGCAATTACTTGGTTCCATAATTATGTTCTCGAACAGGTCGCAAACGCTTCCAGGAATTTTCGCCCCTCTGGCGGAACAGACGCGATGAAAGAAGGGCTCAATCGTTTTTGCTCATGAACAAGAAGCAAACTGCCACAATCAAAGAAGTCGCAGAACGCGCACAAGTCTCTCAGATGACGGTTTCCCGTGTGCTGAACGATCAAAGCTCTGTCAAAGAGACAACTCGCAAACGCGTTCAGGAGGCTATGCGCGCGCTAAATTACCGACCCAATATCATGGCCAGAAATCTGGCGGGTCGCGCGGGCTTGTTTATCGGATTGATCTATCGAAACCCGAGTTATGGCTATCTCAGCGAATTCTTGCTTGGCGCGTTAGATACCTGCCGTCAGCTCGGGCATTATCTGATTGTCGAGGAACCACTCGTCGACGACAATATGGTTGATTTTGAACAGATGGAAAAGCGCTTCCTGGATATGAGCATTCAGGCGCTGATCGTTGTGCCGCCTTTGTCGGACAATCCAAAACTCATCGACACACTGGAACGCACAGGCATTTCATTCGTTTGCGTCAGCCCGAAACTCAACGGTTATACCGGACCCAGTGTTCGCATGGATGATCGCTCCGCAGCACGCGATATAACACAATATCTGCTTGAACTCGGCCATACACGCGTCGGCCATATCAAAGGCCCACCAGATCATCGATCGAGTGAATTACGCTATGCCGGCTTCAATGAAGCCTTCGCTGCTGCTGGCATGACCGTTGACAAAGATCTCGTTGTGTCCGGTGACTTTACTTATGTGTCCGGCATGCGGTCCGCGACCATGTTGATCAATCGCGAGCAACCACCAACAGCAATTTTTGCGACCAATGACGACATGGCATCAGGTGCCATCGCAGCAGCCCATCAGGCCGGATTACGCGTTCCGGAGGATTTGTCAGTTGTCGGCTTTGACGACACCGCGAATGCATCGGCGATGTGGCCAGCCTTGACGACAGTTCGCCAACCCATTCGCGAAATGGCCAGTAGCGCGATCAAACTGCTCGCTGACAGCGTCGCCCATAATCGCGCTCGCTTACCCCTTGAAACACCAAAGCTGACACTCGATTATGAATTGATGATCCGGGACTCAGCGTCACCGCCTAAGCAAAGCGATTGATAAGGTTTTCGAGCATTTCCTGACGACCGGACTTTGGCGTCGGCTCAATACCGCCCGCTTGAACCTTGTCCGCAATGGCTTCCAAGGAAGCATCACTCATGATCCAGGTGCCCAGCTCGTCATTCCAGCCCTGATAGCGTTCGCTAAGGAACTGCTCATAAGTTCCGTCACGCAGAATGGCTTCGGCTGCAAGCAGTCCACGCGCGAGCGCGTCTACGCCGCCAATATGGCCATAAAACAAATCCGCTGCGTCAATACTCTGACGTCGAACTTTCGCATCGAAGTTGAACCCGCCAGTGGTAAATCCACCATGTTTCAAAATGTGCACCATTGACCGAGTGATGTCTAAAGATTCCATCCAGAATTGATCTGTGTCCCAACCATTCTGTGGATCACCGCGATTGGCATCAATTGAACCAAAAATGCCAAGCGCGAAAGCCATGGCAATCTCATGGTCCATGGCATTGCCAGCAAGCGTCGCGTGATTGGTTTCAATATTCACTTTGACATCTTCGAGCAGATCATAACGCTGCAGGAACCCAAAGACGGTTTGAGTATCGCGATCATATTGATGCTTGGTCGGCTCATGTGGTTTTGGCTCAATCAATAGCGGACCCTTGAATCCGATCTTGTGTTTGTGTTCGACGGCCAGAGACAACATGCGGCCCAGCTGATCCAATTCTCGACCGGGATTAGTGTTGAGCAATGTGTCATACCCTTCCCGGCCGCCCCACAAAACGTAATTCTCACCGCCAAGGCGATGCGTCGCTTCCAGGGCCTGGCGAACTTGTGTGGCCGCACAAGCAAACACTTCCGGATCGGGATTCGTCGCTGCGCCTGCCATATAGCGCGGGTGGCTGAACACATTTGCAGTGCCCCAAAGCAATTTTAGGCCGGTCCGTTCCATTTGCGCCTGGATGGGATCAATAATGCGCGCAAAATTTTCAGTATGCTCCGTCATGGTTTCCGCCGGTGCCATCACGTCGACATCGTGGAAAGCGAAATACGGCCAGCCGAGACGTTCGAAAAACTCAAAAGCGACTTGCAGTTTGGCCTCAGCCATTGCCTGACCCTCAAGCGCGTGCCAGGCCCGGTTGAATGTGCCCGCACCGAACACATCATAACCATCCCAACAGAAAGTATGCCAATAGCAAATCGACGGCCTTAAATGGTCCTCCATCCGCTTGCCCATGACCATTTGGTCCTTGTCATAGTATCGATAAGCCAAAGGGTTCGAACTCTCTGGTCCCTCAAACGCAATCTTGTTGATGCCTTCGAAAAAGCTGGTTGAATCGAACATTGCTTACGTCCTTTAAAGTAGATCCAGAGTGGATTTGTAGAGGGAGCGATAGCGCTCATGCTGTTCAGACATGAACGCCACATCGCCTGGAATGGGCTCAATTTCTAATTCGACTGCGGGGGCCTTGAACGCTGGCAGTCTTTGTCCGTCTTTGCCCATTTGTGCGAGCCGCGCTGCACCCAGCGCCGGACCAACATCGGCATTCTTGCGATAGACCAGAGGGCGGTTTAGAGCAGCCGCCAGGATCCTGCCCCAATAGGCCGATTTTGAACCCCCGCCGATCACGCTGATTGCGTTGATGGCCTTGCTGGCGCCAAGCACTTCGAGGCCATCCGCAAATCCAAGCGCAACGCCCTCCAGAACCGCCTGACCAACATGGACGGCGGAGCTGTCATGATTCAGCCCGAATATCATCCCGGTTGCGTTTGGGTTATTATGCGGTGTTCTCTCACCCGACAGGTAAGGCAGAAACAAGCTTTTTGATTGCCCGAACAAGTTTTCCGATTCAGTTTGCCCAATCAGCGCAGCTGGGCTTTCCAAGCCAAGCATGGTCGACGCCCAGTCGAGGCAACTCGCAGCTGAGAGCATCACAGCCATTTGATGCCATCGGCCTGGCAGGGCATGACAAAAAGTGTGCACGCCGCTCGCAGCATTAGGTTTATAGACCTCATCTCCAGCAAACAGAACGCCGGATGTTCCGAGCGATAAAAACGCATCACCGGTTCCGAACACGCCGACGCCAATCGCGCCAGCTGCATTGTCGCCGCCTCCGGCAACCACTGGCGTGTTCGCCGGAACTTTCCACTCATTTGCGACGTCGGTCCGTAATTCACCACAGACATCGCAGCCTTCAAACAAGCCCGGCATCTGCGACCGCGTGAGCGCCGTTGCGCTCAAAACCGTTTCAGACCAGTCCCGGTTTTCTACATCCAGCCACAAGGTGCCGGCGGAATCAGACAGGTCGCTTGCATACTCACCGGTCATCAATAAGCGCACATAGTCTTTCGGCAGCAGGACTTTTGCGACTTTCTCGAAAGCGTCTGGTTCATGTTGCCGCATCCACACAAGCTTTGGCGCGGTAAAGCCGGGCATGGCGAGATTGCCTGTGATCTGATGCAGATCCGCGACATCACGCTCGAGCTTCAAACACGCATCGGCGCTGCGTCCGTCATTCCACAATATCGCCGGACGGATGGGCACATCACGCGTATCAAGCAAAGTGGCCCCATGCATCTGACCAGCGAGTCCGATGGCTGCAACATTCTTTCGGTTGTCCGCTGACAATGCAGCGACCGCTTCATTGGTTGCGCGCCACCAGTCTTGTGGATCTTGCTCGGACCAGAGCGGTTTTGGACGTGAAATCGGCAGGGCGGCGGTGGCTTGATCCACGACCTCGCCTGCCGAGTCCATAATGATGGCTTTCACCCCAGACGTCCCGATATCAATTCCAAGATACATTCGAGGCGCCTTTAGGTGAGGTGATGGTTTAGCCGTACTTATTCAGCGTTTGCCGGTCGAGAAACCGCAAAGAACGGCCCGAGTTCAATCGTCTGTTTGGCATAACCAAAATTGAACCCCATATCCGATTCACTGATTGGAAAATCACGTTCAGCGGTTCCCGATACGCGGTACATTTTCCATTCTGACGTGGGTTTGATTTCTTCAGCAATAATGGTGTCGTGTGGTTCGACATTGCGCCCGATCGCAACCCCAATATGGCCGGTGTCGCGTTTCTTCGGCAGTTTCGATGTCCGCGCCCAGAAGAAGATGTCAACCTGATCGCCGGCCGAAACGTCACGCTCGAACGGCGCCCGCATTCGGATATCCCAAGGCTTCCGGCTCTTCTTGCGAACTCGGAAAGAAATAGCCTGTGACCCAGGCACGCCTTCTGAATCGACAATAGAGACGCTTTTATTGCCGCCTTCTGGATTCCATTTTATCGCCATCGGATTATGAAGCAGCGTCCCAGGCAATGCATTTTGATCGACGGGTGCAACTTCAAATGCCGGATCCGACGCAGCAGTTGGCGAAACGATGGCCGCAATCGCAAGAAAGCCTGCGCAGGCGAACAAATTAAGAGACTTCATTTTCTCTCCTCCCTAGTAATACCGGGCCCCAGATCCCGGGATCTTGCTGGCGGATTTCATCGCCTTCGGATCGAACTCCAAAGCCGTTACCACCAATAATGTTAGCGCTACCATAACTGTAACAGCATGGCTATCCCCCGATTGAGGGCGCGCTAACATTAGGAGAATAATTGTGGCCTTTTCTAGAGGCTCACTGCCTATTGCAGGCTGACTTCGCCATTGATGGCTTTGGCAAGGTGATCTCTTCGATCGATGATCGCCTGCTTTTGCTCCGGCTCACAATTTCTGCAGCGGGCCAGAATGCCTTCAATTTTTTTGAGCTCTGATTCGGCAGTCTTAGAATCTCCGGTCAGGAGTTTGATCAAACCGATCTTGTAATGAGCATCGTACAGAATCTTGCTGGTCGCCGTCGCCCGCTCAAAACTTCTCAAGGCTTCATTGGTTTTTCCGAGCTGGATTTGTGAGAGACCGGCAAAATACAATTGCCGTCCGCGCTCGTCACAGGTTCGGTCATATGTGTTGCGAAGATTTCTCACCGCAACGCCATCGACCGCAGAAATGCCAGACGGTGTCTGTTGCCCTGCTCCAGCATTTGCGCCTTGCGATGAGGCACCTGAATCAACGCCGGCTGCGTTCGAAAGCGACTCTGCGCGGAACGAATTGATCTGCGCACTTTCAACCGAATTGGTCAGGTTGCGTTCGCGACGCAGGGCGCACATCGCATTGTCGAGGAACTCGACTTCTGCAGTTTCAAAGTCGCCTGCCCGAAACGCCGCCATAGCCGCATCGTTCTGGATGCCGGTGACTTCGATCGGATCAAGTATACGTTCTTCGCTTTCGGCGTCTTGGTTGGTCTCACTGGCGTCTTGCGCCAACACCGCAGGCCCCGCGAGGCTCATTGCACCGGCCAGAACGACTGCAGAGAGGAAACGATTTGAAAGTTTTCGCATGTGAATGCCTTTTTCTTATTTTGGTTTTCTACCTCAACTCCCAAGCGAACATTACGCGCTTCGGCACAACTTGTGAAGGTAGCTTTGATGATCCTCAAATGCGTCGAGACATTTATACATCGTCCGTCGCACCTCAGACATACGCCGGTCGAGCGCCTCATCCGTCATGAAGTCAATCACCGGATGGTAGCGTTTTGGTCTAATATTTTGCCCTTCAAACACTGCGAACCAACTGTTTTCACTAAATAATTCATTGTTTTCACGATATAGGCGGCCATTTTCCATATAGATATCAATGCGCTCCTGCAGCGTTTCAGGAAGCGGCATGGTGCGCACATAATCCCAGAATGGACTGTCCGTGCGTTGCGTCGCGCAATAATGCAGAATCAGAAAATCCCGCACTTGTTCAAACTCCAACTGCGTCTTGCGATTGTAATAATCGATGTCTTTCTGATTGAAGAGCTTATCCGGAAAATTCGTCATCAAGCGTGCGACGGCGGTCTGTATCAGATGGATGGACGTCGATTCCAATGGCTCCAGAAAACCTGCAGACAAACCAATCGCGACGACATTCTTATTCCACGACTGGTTTCGGACACCGGTGGTAAATCGCAGGAATTTGGGATTTTTCAAAGGCTGCCCGTCCAGGCCCTCTGACAAGGTGGCGTAGGCCTCATCATCGCTAATATATTCGCTGCAATAGACGTGACCATTGCCAATCCGGTTTTGCAACGGAATGCGCCATTGCCAACCCGCTTTGTGCGCTGTCGCCCGCGTATACGGGATTGGCGGGCCGTTTGATTCACAGGCCTGCGCGACGGCGCGATTACACGGCAAAAAGTGCGACCAGTCATCATAACCAGTTTGCAGAGTCTGCTCGATCAACAGTCCCCGGAAACCAGAGCAATCTATGAATAATTCACCATCAATCACCTCACCCGATTCGAGCACGACGCTTTCAACGAAACCGTCGTTTGCGCGTTGATTGACATTCACCACCTTACCTTCAATGCGCTGGACGCCGCGCGACTCAGCAACGCTGCGCATATATTGGGCATAGAGCGACGCGTCGAATTGAAAGGCATATTCAATTGAACTCAGCGGTGAGCCTCGCAATTCGGGTTTCGGATGCGTGAACTTGTGGGCCTTGGAGGCGAGACAGTGGAGATTGTAATCGTCTATTGGGGCGACCCCGCCCTGCTGAACGTGACGAAGCCAGAAATGATGGAAATGTATGCCATCCATGTTGACCCCGTACGGGCTGAATGAGTGGAAATATTTTTCTCCAACCTGCCCCCAGTTTACGAACTCAATCCCGACTTTGAACGTCGCATTGGTTTTGCGCAGAAATTCAGTCTCGTTCAGTTGCAGCAATTGATTGAAGTATCGGATATGCGGAATTGTGGCCTCGCCCACGCCGACGGTTCCGATCTGCTCGGACTCTATCAGTCGAATTCGAATGGCAGGGTTTCTCAGCAGAAGCGACAACGCAGAGGCGGTCATCCACCCAGCCGTCCCACCGCCAACAATCACGATTTCCTTGATGTTCACATCTTGCATTTGGCGTTTCCTACCTGTGTCACGTGGGTGAATCTGACCACGCATATTTTTTCAAGAATGACTCATGCGTTTCCATTTTTTGGCACGCTGAAATCATTGCCGTCTTCATCGATCCGAGGCTGCGCACAATTTCTGGTTCCGGCACATTCGCCACAATCGGATCAATCGTTCGCGGCATGAGGTTCTGTCCAATCATCACCGCCACCCAGCTCGGCCGCGTGAAGAGCTCGTCTTCATACCTGAATATGCGCCCGGCTTCTTCGAAGAGTTGCATCTTCTCCGCCAGAGAGTCTGGGATACTCATGGTTCGGCAATAGTTCCAAAATTCGCTATCATCTCGCTGTGTCGCTTTATAGTGCAGGATTATGAAGTCGCGGACCTGTTCGAATTTCTTGACCAGTTGTCGATTGTATTCTCGTCGCACCGTTTCAGGCATCTCAGCGCTCGGAAACAAAGAAATGAACTTGCTGATGCCTTCCTGAATCAGGAATAAGGACGTCGACTCAAGCGGCTCCAGAAAGCCCCCGGACAATCCGATAGCGATACAGTTCTTATCCCAGAACCTCTGCCGATGTCCGGTTCGAAATCTGATCTTTCTGGGCTCGGATATGGCCGTGCCATCCAGATCCTGCAAAAGGCTAGCGATCGCAGTGTCTTCATCGATCAAGTCGCCAGCATAGATATGCCCGTTGCCGGTCCGGTGCTGGGTCGGGATTCGCCATTGCCATCCTGCCTGCTTGGCCGTCGACTTCGTGTAGGGCAGCAATGGTCCCGTCCGTTCGCAAGCGATCGTCTGCGCTGTGTCGCAGGGCAGCCAATGCGCCCAGTCTAAAAACTCCACGCCCAAGGCTTGACCCAGCAAGAGCGCGCGAAAGCCACTGCAGTCAAAGAACAGATCGCCATCGATCCGGGCACCATTTTCAAGCTGAACGGTGCGAATGAAGCCGGATTCGGAGTCGATATCGACGTCCGTTACTTTTCCTTCGACGCGCCGCACACCGCGTTGTTCGGCAAAGCTGCGCAAAAATCGTGCATAGGCCGTGGCATCGAAATGATACGCATAGCGCAGCTGCGAGAGGACCGAACGCGGATCATTTTGTGGCATCGCAAATTTGTGATCCTTGGCAGCCAAAGCACTCAGGCTGAAAGCCTCAATTTCGGAAGCCGAATTCGACTGCTGAAACCGCATCCAGAATTGATGGAAATCAATCCCCTGCATATCGACGCCATGCGGTCCGAAAGGATGGAAATAGGATTCGCCAATCCGCCCCCAATTGGAGAACTCAATGCCAAGCTTGAATGTCCCGTTGGTGGCACGCAGAAAATCCTGTTCCGGAATCCCCAACATCGCGTTGAAATTGATGATGTCGGGAATGGTCGCCTCTCCGACACCTATCGTACCGATTTGTTCGGACTCGATTAGTGTTACCTGCACCGATTGCGGCGTCAGCAGACGCGACAGGGCTGCGGCAGTCATCCAACCGGCTGAACCACCGCCCACGATGACAATCTTCTGAATGGCTTGGGTCATTGGCTCAGCCATATCTTTGCTTCTCGAAATAGCGCTTCATATTCGCCACATAGACATGATGGGGCGGCATTCGCGCAACCAATTCTGACACTGCGCCGGACATCATATCCAATTGTCGATTAAGCTCACCCTGGTCGACGGACATTGCCTGCAGGTCAAACCGTCTCGCCATGCGCCCTATCCCACGATGCAGGATTGTCCAGTCTTCGTCATTGAACGGCTCGAGATCATATCGCACCAACACCCCTCGGCTTTCAAATTGTCTGATCTTCCGCTCTAGACCGGGAGAGCCGTAGACCTTCTGAGCGGTCTCCCAGAACGAATCGTTATGTGTATTGCGGGTCTCGTAAAAAGCGCCTGTAAACATATCGCAATGCGCGACATCATTCGTGAACCGGCGATTAAACTCACGCCGCTCAATGGCAAACCCACGTCCCACCGGGACCAATTCGAGGAGACGCTCGATATCTCGCTGAAGCATGATCATCGGTGCGGGTGACAATGGGTCGTGGACGCTGGCGCTCGCCCCGATTGCAATACAGTTTCCTACCCAGGCTTCAGATCGGTGACCAAAAACCCGTCGGTCGCCACTTTCAGCCACCGCTATGTCGTGGACAAGCGTGGTCTGTACCGCGTTTTGCAGATAGGTCTGCGCAGTCCACCCTGACGCAGACGCAGAAACGCGTCGGCAGGCAGGGCCCAGCCGCTCCACATCTTCGGCGCGATGCTCAATCTTCACCGCACGTGTTGGCCGAAATGAATTTCCCAACACTGTCATCAATGCGCCTTCGGCCCCCGAACAGTCTATAAACAGATCGCCGGCGACCCGTTCGCCGGTGCTAAGAGTCAGCGTCACTTGCTTGTGCGCGTCGGTCGAGACTGTGACTTGAGAATCGCGAATATATTGGATGCGCGATGATGGCAGCGCACTCCGCAATATTTCACACCATTCTTGGCTCGCGAATTGGTAACCATACTCCGCTCGTGAGAGCGGGTTCGAGGCATCCTCAGGGGGATGGGCAAACTTTCCCTGCCGGGCGGCCAGGTCTGAAACCAATAGCGGCGCAATGCTGCGGTTTGCTCGTGCCAGATGATGCTGCAATGGAATCCCCATCAACGCCGGCAAAATCTGATGATGGCATTGCACCCAATCGGCCGGAGCCCCAGGCCAGTTCAAATATTGCGTTCCAAACGAAAACGAAGTCGCGCTCCGCGAAAACAGGACGGGCTCATCCAAGCCGATTTGGCGCAAAAACTCATAGGCCGTCGGTGACGTCACGGTGCCGTAGACATGTTCGTCTTCCGTCGCCTGAGGCGAATCCACAAGTTGGATCTGCACCGACTCGCCCAACGCTTTTTCCAAAGCCAACGCCGTCATCAGCCCGGCAAGGCCGCGGCCAAAGATGACGATGTTAAGCTCTGAGGACTTCATTTCTTTATACAAGGCTAATTCTAATCCGGTGACGACGCGACAAGAGGCGCAGATTGCAATTCTGCACCATATCGGCGTAGGAAATCTGCTTGCTCCGGCGTTTCTTGCGCCGCGTGCTGGGTCGCCTGTTTCAAAGATTCAATCTCTGAGTTCAAGTCTTCGAGGCGGATCTTGTCGACGCGCGGGTCATATGCCTCGGGCATCAAATTCTGACCCAGCATGACCGCAATCCAGCTTGGCGGCAAAAATACACCGAACTCATATTTCAAAACATAGCCACGCGTGGTCCAGGCCGCGATTTTTTCGCTGAGGCTTTCGGGCAGCTTCATCTCGCGGAAATACCGCCACATGTCGCTGTCGTCGCGTTGCGTCGCGACATAATGAAGGAGCAGGAAATCGCGCACCCGTTCAAAATTCAGCCCCATCCGATCATTGTATTCATCCACATCACTTGATTCTATCTGCGCGCCTGGGAACAACTCGATCAGCGCTGTTATGCCTTCCTGGATCAAGTGGATCGACGTGGATTCCAGTGGTTCCAGAAAACCTCCGGATAGGCCGATACTGACAACATTCTTATGCCAGAACTTCTTGCGCCGACCGGTTTTGAAAAAGAGCTGTTTCGGCTCAGCCAATGCTGGCCCCTCAAGCGTGCTCATCAATTGATGAGTCGCCTCATCATCAGAGATGTAGTCACTCCAATAGACATGCCCGTTGCCGGTGCGGTGCTGCAAAGGAATGCGCCATTGCCAACCCGCGGTCCGCGCCGTTGCGCGCGTATAGGGCAACAACTTGCCTCGCGCTTCGCTCGGGACAGCCACGGCGCGATTACAAGGCAACCATTCCGACCAGTCATCATATCCGGTGTGCAATTTTTGTTCGATCAGGATTCCACGAAAGCCAGAACAATCGACAAATAACTCAGCTTCAACCTGATCGCCATTTTCCAGCCTGAGGCGCTCAATCGCACCGGTCTCTGGATTTTGTTCCGATTCAACGACTTTCCCTTCAGTGCGAACAACGCCGCGCGCTTCGCAATAGGTCCGCAAGAATTTGGCATACAGGCTGGAATCAAATTGATAGGCGTAACCGAAATTGGAGCCGATTTGATTATGGTCTTCGCCGGGCATTTGAAACCGCCCCAGTTCGGCTGCAACGATCGGATACGAATAGTCATCCAGGCGACTCACCATGCCCTGCTGATTCAAGCGCAGCCATAATTGGTGAAAGTCGATGCCGCGTGATGGCAACCCGTAATCACCGAACGGATGAATATAGCGGTCACCGCGTTTTCCCCAGTCGCAAAACTCGATTCCCAGTTTAAAAGTCGCTGCGGTGGCCTGCATGAAGGCGCGTTCGTCTATTCCGAGCTGCTCATTAAAAAACCGAATGTGTGGCAAAGTTGCCTCACCCACACCAATCGTTCCGATTTGATCCGACTCGATGAGTTGAATCTCAAGCCCTAACGCGTTGAATTTATTAGAAAGCGCAGCAGCCGTCATCCAGCCCGCTGTGCCGCCGCCCAGGATACAGATTTTTGTAATCTGGCTCACGTTTCCTCCCGCGACTGCCATTTAAGTATCACTTTTATGACTCCCCTCTTGCATTAAAGGAAGAATAAATGATAGCGCTATCAAAACAAAAATTCATGCTCTAAACCTATACGTGTACACGGAGCATATCAGGCGAGGAAACCGAGTGAACCGTAAGGTCGCTCATCATCAGGGGAAAAAATCAGAATAAATTGATTTGAGCGTGGTGCAGGGCGTTTGAGAGCGCCGATTAGCAAAGCTCACTCAGATGGTGGACGAGAATATCGGACGCCAGAATATCCAGTCACTGAATTCGATTTAGGGAGGTAAATCAGTGAATTCGAAATCTAAACTTGGCCAAAAAGGCCCGAACAAACTCACACTTCTAGGGACCACCGCGATGTTTGCCGTTTTCGGCATGCCCGGGGTGATGGCTCAAGAAGATGCCGCGGATGATACTGCGGTTGAAAATGTTAGCGATAACACAACTGAAGATGAGGCCCGTCAGGATGTCATCGTGGTACAAGGTGTGCGCGGGGCTCTACAAACCGCACGGAACCTGAAGCGCGATTCTGACACTTTCGTTGATTCGATTACCGCATCAGACGTTTCTCAGCTTCCAGACCTCTCTGTTGCTGAAGCGCTCGCGCGTGTTCCAGGCGTCGTCACTCAACGCTTCGAACTGGGCGGCTCCGATGGCGACTTCCCGTCTCCTGAAGGCTCAGGCAACATCGTTCGCGGTCTGCAATATGTCCGTTCGGAATTTAATGGTCGCGATGCGTTCTCTGCAAATGGCGGACGCGCATTGGAATGGGCCAGTATTCCGCCTGAATTGATCGGCGCGGTTGATGTCTTCAAAAACCAATCTGCCGATATGGTTGAAGGCGGAATTTCTGGCGTGGTTAACCTACGCACGCTCGAACCGTTTGATCGCGATGGCCTGGTCGCTGTGGCAATTGCTGACGGCACTTATACCGATCTCGCAGAAGAATGGAGCCCAGGCTTCAGCGCTGTGCTTGGCAATCGCTGGGATACCGAGAATGGTGAATTTGGTTTGCTCGGGTCCTTTTCGACCTCGACCCTGAATTCCGCCATTCATGGCTTCCAGTATGGCCCATTGCTGACTCTGCCAAACCCGTTCCAGGCCAATTCAACCATCGCATTGCCAGGCGGCTGGCAAGCTCGTGATGTTGAGTTTGAACGCGAACGCGACAGCTATTATCTGGCTGGCCAATGGCGCGCTCCAGACGGCAATACTGAACTGACCGTCAAGGCGGTTCGTGTCGAAAACGACATTCAATCAGACGAACGCACGTTCGAGTTTTTCACCGACGCAGAATCCTGGGCCAACTGGGCGTTCCTGGCGGGTGAATCAGCTTTCTCGATTCGTCCATTCACTTCTGATGGAATTTCGCAGTGTAACGGCAATGGCGAGGCCGCGAATGGCGGCATCGGAATTTGTGAAACCTTGCGCCCCGTCGATGGTGGTTTGTTTGAAGCAGGTATTGTTTCAAATGGTCTGCGCGACTGGCTCGGTGACGGCGCGACCGGCACGGGCAGCCTTGGCACACCGTTCCAATCTCTTGCGGTTTATGAAGCCCGCAATTCGGTGACCCAGGACATCAGTGCAAACCTGAAATGGCGCGCAAATGATCAGTGGTTCTTCGAATTCGACGCTCATTACACTGATGCTGAAGCGACGCTTGACCGGCTTTGGGCGGGCGGAAATCACTTTGGTGACTACTCGTATGACTTCTCGGACCCAATGAACCCGCAGATTTCACTCTTCCAAACCGGTACGCAGCTACAATCTTGGGTTCCTCGCGGTGGACAGCCAAACACGGCGCCTACCTCTTTCGCGGATCCAAACACAGCCTACTTGCTTTACGCCGCAGACGAGTTCCAGGACAATACTGGTGACCTTTATGCGGTGCGCGGCGATGCGGAATATGAGTTTGCTGACGATGGCTGGTTCGATTCAGTCAAGTTTGGTGGACGCTACTCCGAGCGTGAGCAGATGAACCGCAGCGCCGGACTGAACTGGGCCGGGATTGCACCTCCATGGGCCGGCGGTTACCTGCCTTATGCAAACCGCGCGGACGCTGACGCTTTTGAAGTCTTTGATTTCTCTGACTTCCAACGTGGCGGTCTTTTTGTCGGCGACGCTGGCATTGTCTTCCCATCTCGTGAACAGATGCAGGACTATGGCGCATTCGTCACCTCATTGGCGAATGAACCTCTGATCGGAGTCACACGACGCGCCGATGGTGACCTGCAAATCGGTGACTGGCGTCCATTGAACCAGGACGGCATCGTTGATTACGCTGGTCGCGGCGTTGATGGCCTCGTGAACGAAAAGACCATGAACCTGTACGGCATGCTCAATTTCGGAAACGAATTTGACAATGGACAGGCTCTGTCTGGTAATGTTGGGGTTCGCTATGTGAAAACCGACATCACCGGCGGCGGCATTGGCTCGTTCAGCGAGTTTGCAGCGCTCACCGGTGATCCGCTTCAGGATGGGTCCAATCCTCGTACCTTCCTGCCAGAACTGGCGGCGTATCTGGATCAGGTGAATGGCCCGATTTCGATCGATAACAGCTATGAGTACTTCTTGCCTTCACTCAACGTGAAGTGGGAGCTGAACGATGAAATGCTGATCCGCTTCGCTGCGAGCCAAGCAATTACGCCAGCAAACATTGATCAACTCAATGCAAGCCGGAACCATCGTGCTGTGCTCGGTTTCGTCACGGATCCAACACTCATTGGACCCGGCGGTGGAAACGCGGTGATCGATATCATTCCTGACGAAATCCGGATTGATGGCGGCAACCCAAATCTGGAGCCCATCGAGGCAACCAATTTGGACCTGTCATTCGAATGGTATTTCGGAGACGATGGTCAGTTCACAGTATCGACGTTCTATAAGGACCTGGAAAACATCATCGTGTACGCAGATTCCAACCAAGGCTCTGCGACCTTTGATGGCTACACGATCCCGCTGACCTTCTCGGGCAACACGAACCTCAATGACGGGTCTTTGCAAGGTATCGAATTTGCTTACCAGCAATTCTACACCGACCTGCCAGGACTTCTTGGTAATCTCGGTTTGCAAGCCAACCTGACATTGATCGATTCCGAATCGACTCCATTGCCAGAGTTTGAAGATGCGGACGGCGATGGTGTGCCAGACAACTTCCTGACGGTGTTCCGTTACGGCATCGACGAATTGCTCGGTTTGTCGGACATTTCAGGTAACCTGATCGGTATCTATCAGGATGATCGATTTGAGGCGCGCCTCGCTTACAACTGGCGCTCTGATTATTTCAGCTCCTATCGTGACTTCGTTTCGGGCAACCCAATCATTCAAGAAGAAATTGGCTTCTTGGACGCGTCCTTCAAATGGGACGTCACGGATCAGGTCCAGATTGGTGTCCTGGGCGCTAACCTGCTCGATACCAAAGCCTTTGCGAGCCAGCAGATCGATCAATCTGGACAGCGTTATGCGCGTTCCAGCTTCGTCAATGATCGACGCTTCGAAATCAGCATCCGCTACTCTTACTAAGTAAGACGGCAATGCCTGAACAAAACAAAGGAGCGGTCTTCGGACCGCTCCTTTTTTTGTATCTTCAGTGAATTATTGCGCTGCCAGCCAGGGCACGACGATGAAATGCGCGAGTAAGGTCAAAACAATTGCTCCACCCGTCGCCCAAAGTGCTTTTTTCTTCAGCATGGGCTCCTTGGGCGCCCCCTCTTCCGAGCCTTCGACAATATCGCCTTCTTGCTCGTACTGGGACTCCACGCCGATTGGCAGAACACAGAAAAAGCTTAGCCACCAGGTGATGACGAACACGACAACGAAACCAACAGGATCCATTTAGTGCGCACCGTCTTTTGGTGTTTCCATCAATTCCACCAGGACTCCATTTGAGTTTTTCGGGTGAATGAACACAATCATTGTTCCGTGTGCGCCGATACGTGGCGTGCCGAGAACAGTGGCACCGCGCGCATTCATTTCAGAAACAGCCTGGTCGATATCCTCGACTTCAAAACATATATGGTGCTGGCCGCCACGCGGATTCTTCTGAATGAAATTGTGGATCGGGCTGTGCTCATCCAACGGTTCAATCAATTCAATCTGGCTATTGGGCAAATTGACAAAGCAAACTTTGACACCTTGAGCCGGCATATCGAAGGGCGTCGTAATATCCGTCGCGCCGTAGAGTGTCCGATAGGTCTCCATCGCCGCTTCGATATCCGGAACAGCCACGCCAACATGGTTGAGAGGGCCGATTTTGAATGTTTCGCTCATTGCAGGTCTCCTTGATCAGACCCTTAGCACACTCACGTCTACGATGGGCTTGCGACCGAACGTCCGCTCACAGGATTTCTTTGCGGCCCGTGCCAACACGCGCTCAACTTCCTCATCATCCAGACGTTTGCGGCGTTTCATATTGTTCGTCGCCGCTTCGACCGCATCGTCAATCTCAATCAGGCTCTCATCGGCGTTGCTGCCGTCAGGCTCGGACAGTCCGCGCGCCGTCAACAAAGGACCATCAACGACATTACCGGCCTCATCAATCGCGATTGCAATACTGACATACCCCCAACTGGCCAATGCGCGACGCTCCCGTATGCCTTCACTTTCGGCCGGAACCAATCGACTGCCATCCAGATAGAGCCGTCCATTCGGAACATTATCAATCACCGAAGCTGGGCCGGGTGCCAATCGGATCAAGTCGCCATTTCGCGGCGTAACAGCTTGGCTCACCTGTAAACTCTTTGCATAGGCGGCATGTTCCAGAATGTGCCGTCGCTCGCCATGGACCGGGACAGCAATCTTTGGTCGCACCCATTGGTACATACGACGGAGCTCATCTCGCGCCGGGTGTCCAGAGACATGGATCGGGCTCTCGGTCATGCGGTCAGTGATGACCCGTACACCTTTCTCCGCGAGCGCGTTCTGCATGTCGTAAATACCCTTCTCATTGCCGGGGATGACGCGACTGGAGAAGATGACCGTGTCCCCATCGCCGAGACTGATATGGCGGTGATCATCCCGCGAAATTCGCCCGAGCGCGGCACGCGCTTCACCTTGTGATCCCGTGCATAGGAATAGCAAGTGATCGTCCGGCAGACTTCCCGCCTGATCTTCACTGATCAAATCGGGCAAATCGGCAATCACACCTGTGGCAATCGCTGCGTCGGTAATTTTGTGCATGCTGCGACCGACCAGACAGACGCTGCGTCCAGCCTGGCGCGCAGCTTCGATCACGCTGGCCACGCGAGCAACATTCGAGGCGAAAGTGGTCACGGCCACGCGCCCCGACATTCCACCAATCAGGTCGATGAGATTGTCTCGGACAACACCTTCGGAACCACTCTCGCCTTCAACAAAGACATTCGTGCTATCACACACCATGGCCAAGACGCCCTGATCGCCGAGCGCCGTCAGGGTCTCGATATCGGTGCTGTCACCGAGTTGCGGCGCAGGATCAATTTTCCAGTCGCCGGTGTGCAAGATGGTACCAAGCGGGGTTTCCAACGCCAAAGCATTTGGCTCAGGAATGGAATGCGTGAGCGTAATATAGCGCACCTTAAACGGTCCGGCCTCGACCTCAGCTCCAAGTGGCAGGACCTGTATGCTGACTTTCTTGAGACCGCGCTCGATCAGTTTAGCTTGCGCCAAATGCGCAGTGAACGGGGTCGCATAGATAGGCGCTCTGGTTTGCAGCCTTGGCAGGATCAAGCCAATTGCACCAATATGATCTTCGTGCGCATGGGTTAGAAAGATGGCATCAATATTGTCGCCCTGATCTTCGAAAAAAGCCGGATCTGCGGTAATCAAGTCGACGCCAGGGGTGTCTTCGCCACCAAAGGTGACGCCGACATCGATCAGTATCCAACGGCGATCATGCGCAGGACCGTAGCCATATGCGTTGAGATTCATTCCAATCTCACCGCATCCTCCTAATGGCAGAAATACAAGTTCCGCATCTTTTGATTGTGTCATCGGCCCCGCTTAATCTTTCTTATTCCGGCGATAGACCTCAAGCAGGCCTACTTCCATCAAGCTCTGATCAAAATGATCAATCGTGTCGCTCGCCCCTTCAAAAAGAGAGGCAACTCCGCCTGTTGCGATCACGGTCAGCGGCTTTGAATATTCACTCTTCACCCGGTTTACCAGGCCATCTATCAAATCGACATAGCCCCAGAACACGCCCGACTGCATGGCTGATACCGTATCTTGCCCGATCACTTGAGCGGGCTTCTGGATGGCAATCCGTGGCAATTGCGCCGCGGCGTCGTGGAGCGCACGCATCGAGAGATTTATGCCCGGAGAAATGATGCCGCCCTCAAACCCGCCATCCGGGCCAACCACGTCAAACGTTGTGGCGGTACCGCTATCAATCACCATTTTTGCCCCTTGGTACAATTGGTGGGCACCAATCGCAGCGACCAATCGGTCGGCACCGACTTGCTCTGGCCTGCGGATACGGATCGGGACATCGAGTTTGGTGCTCGGTTCGCCCACAAACATCGGCTCGGCATCGAAGTATCGCCGTGACAAGTTCCGGAAATTGAATTTCGCCTGCGGCACAACCGAGGATATGATGCAGCCAGTAATGTGAGACAATTCCAGCTGCTCCATCCGCATCAGCGTCCCAAGCCACACCGCATGGTCATCCGCTGTGCGGGTCGCATCGGTTGAACTTCTCCAACTCGATACCCATTTCTCCCCGCTATGCAGTGCGAACACGGTATTCGTGTTGCCAACATCGATAACTAAAAGCATCAGCCCACTCGCTTTACTAAGTCTACGTCACCCGCCCTTATGGTGCGTCGCGAACCATCCGGCAATCTCAAGATCAGGGCGCCATCCTCGGCCAGATCCTCAAACACGCCCTCAATTCTCTGATCTTGTGGCCCAGCCTGAATTGTCTGACCGCGTCCTTCCGCCACTTTTAGCCAGTCTTGCAACAGATTGGAAAAGTCATTTCGGGCTTGTTCTATTCGGCGACCCACCTGCTGACGCAGATGGTCGAGCAATATATCGGGCGTTAACGCGGCCGGGGCCCCTTCTTGCTTCAGACTGGTTGCGGCCTGATCAACACCTGGTGGCGTTTCGTGAAGATTGATGCCCATGCCGAGCGCGATCCACACAACCCCATTCGTTTCGCCGGTTTCAGTCAGAATTCCGCTGATTTTCTGACCCCGGATGCGAACATCATTGGGCCATTTCAGAACAGCCCCCAAATCCGGTGTCACCGCTTCGCAACTGTCTCGAACTGCGAGCGCTGCGGCGAATGGAATGCGAGAAGCGATTTTCAATCCACCCGCTTCCGGGAACAAGAATGTCGTGTACAGATTGCCGGGCGGAGAGACCCATTGCCGTCCCAGGCGGCCTTTTCCCGAGGATTGTTGCCGCGCCGCGATCCAGACCGCTGACGTTTCACCGCGTCGTGCGCGGCGTTTGGCCTCTTCGCTGGTACTGTCTATTTCATCGAACCAGTAAACTGGGGCGGCTTGAATCACGACATCAAGCCTGCCGCAGCACTGGCGGCCAACTCACTGAACGGACTAACAAAAATCAGCAGCAAGACGCTGACAATTGCGGTGACATAGACGACGCCAGTTACCCAGCCATCGACGGGTTCAAAATCTTCCGCCTGTTGATCAAACCACATGACCTTCACGATACGCAGATAGTAATACATCGCGACAACCGAGCTGATCACCAATATGATGATAAGCGGCATCAGGCCCCCATTCCAGCCAGCTTCAAGGACAGCAAGTTTCCCGAGGAAGCCAAAGGCCAGTGGAAAACCTGAGACAGAGACCAGCAATACCGTCAAAGCGGTCGCCAGCGCCGGTTGTCGTCGAATAAGCCCTGCCAATTCATCAATGTTTTCAACCATGCCGCCTTCGCGTCGCATTGACAGTACGCCGCCAAACAGACCGAGTGAGGCAATCACGTATGCGGTCATGAAAATCAGCAACGCGCCAGCGCCATACTGGACGCCAGCCGCGACGGCGACCAACGCATAGCCCATATTGGCGATGGACGAATATCCAAGAAGCCGTTTCAGATTCGCCTGCGGCAAAGCGCCAAATGAACCAATCAACATCGAAGCAGCAGCAATTATGCCGATGATCAGCTGCCAATTCTCAAAGGCGGTGACCTGCGGGAATGCTGTGAACATGATGATCGCGAACACCACCATGCTGGCCATTTTTGGTGCTGTCGCAAAGAAAGCGACAACCGGACTCGGTGCGCCTTCATAGACGTCCGGGGTCCAGACATGCATCGGCGCTGCGGAAACTTTGAACGCCAGACCAGTAATCATCAAAACCATGCCGAACATGAAGCCAAGGCTGGCGTCGGCGTCTGCGACGATCTCGTAACTGGTGCCGCCAGCGAAACCATAGACCAGCGAAATTCCATAAAGCAACAGGCCTGACGCCAAAGCACCGAGCACAAAATACTTTAATCCGGCTTCGGCTGATCGCGGGCTGTCACGGTGGAATGAAGCCAGCACATAAGAGGACAAACTGAGCGTTTCAACGCCGAGATAAAGTGTCATGAAATTCGCAGATGACAGGATCATGCCCATGCCAAGCGCTGCGAAGATTACAAGCAATGCGTACTCATATCGCATCGTATCATGCCGGCGCAAAAACCCCTCCGCCATGAGTAGAGCGATGCCGCCGCAGATAAAGCTCACGACTTTCGCAAAATTGGCAAAACTGCTGGTCTCGACGAGGCCATCAAACGCGCGCCCACCGTCCCAATAGATCCCGGCAAGCACAGCTGCTGCAAACAGAACCAGGGCGCCGAGCTTGAATGACAAGCCGTTAAACCGGTCACCAATCAGCGCCCCAATCGTGACCCCGAGCAATCCTGCAGCCGCCAATAATAGTTCGGGAGCAATTGCGTTGAGAATGGCTTCAAAATCAAACATAAGCCTTATCCTCCCGCCATCTGGGCGAGTGCGTGAAGCGATGATTCACGCGTGATGTCGAATATGAGATTGGGCAGAATACCCAGCAATATGGTGCCGATCGCCAAGGGAATCAGACAGATCAGCTCCTTGAGATTTACATCCTGAATGTTCTCCAGGTCAGGATTTGTTATCTCTCCAAACACTGTGCGGCGATACAGGGTCAGCATGTAAACCGCCGAGAAAATGACGCCCAATGCCGCCCCTGCGGCCGCCCACGTATTGGCCTGAAAAGCCCCGACCATGGTCAGGATTTCTCCGACAAAACCGCTGGTGCCTGGCAAGCCGACATTGGCCATCGTGAACAACATGAACAGCGTGGCATAGATCGGCATGCGATGAACAAGCCCACCATACGCCGAAATCTCTCTCGTATGCATGCGATCATAAACGACGCCGACAATCAGGAAGAGCGCCCCAGAGATCAGACCATGGCTGAGCATCTGGAAAATCGCGCCTTGCACGCCGATTTCGGTGAACGAAAATATACCCAGCGTCACGAAACCCATATGCGCGACTGAGGAATATGCGATCAGCTTTTTCATATCAGTCTGCCGCCACGCGACCAAAGACGCATAGACGATGGCAATTACGGAAATGCTGAATACGAACGGTTGGAACAGCACACTCGCATCAGGGAACATTGGCAAACTGAAACGCAGGAAGCCATAGCCACCCATTTTCAATAGAATCCCAGCCAGGATGACCGAACCGGCGGTTGGCGCCTGCACGTGTGCATCAGGCAGCCAGGTGTGTACTGGCCACATTGGTAGCTTGACCGCGAAGGAGGCAAAGAAAGCTAACCATAACCAGGTCTGGGCATCCTTTGAAAATTCATATTGCTCCAGCAGCATGACATCAGAGGTGCCGGCGGTCAGGTACATGTAGACTACAGCCGCCAGCATAAAGAGTGAGCCAAGCAAGGTGTAGAGGAAGAATTTGAAGCTCGCATAAATGCGATCAATCCCGCCCCAAACCCCGATAATGATGAACATCGGGATCAGGCCCGCTTCGAAGAAAACGTAGAACACGACGAGATCGAGCGCGCAGAATACCCCGATCATGAACGTCTCTAGCACCAGGAAAGAGACGATATATTCCGTCAAGCGATGTTTGACCGACCCGATGCTGCCAAAAATGGCGATCGGGGTCAGCAATGTTGTCAACAAAATGAGCAGCAAGGACATGCCATCCACGCCCATCTTGTATTTGATTCCGGCAAACCAATCGACTTCTTCAACCAACTGATAGCCGGTGCCGTTCAAATCGTAACTCAGGAACATGACCAGCGAAATGACGAACGTCATCACGCTAAACAGCAGACCTGCGTACAACACACGATCATCTTCGCTGCCATCCGGCCGCATTTGCGTGCCCGTCAGCATTTTGACCAGCAAGATCAGGATGGCACCCGCCAGCGGTACGAACGTGACCGCAGAGAGAATTGGGAAGTCCATTAGCCTGCGCCTCCGCTGCGCCAGAACAGGATCGCGCCGAAGACCAGGGCCGCGCCAATGATCACGAACGCATAATGATAGAGATAACCAGTGTGCATGGCAGAGAGGCGTCGCGAGCTCCAGCGCACCAGTGCCGCGACCCCATCCGGGCCTACGCCATCGACGACTTTCTTGTCGCCGGCCTTGAATACATCACCGAACCAGGCCGCGCCGCGAATGAGCGTGGCATTGTATAGCTCGTCAAAATACCACTTGTTCGCGAACAGACCATGCAGCGGACCGCCACTTTCGGCAATCTTCGCACCGACGCCGCGATTGAACAGATAAGTGAATGTGGCGATCACAAACCCCGTCACGGTGACAATCAATGGCGCCCAGAACACCCATTCCGGGACATTGTATTTGTCTTTGAGAACCGTGTTCTCCTTGGCCGTGTAAATCGCACCATCCCAGAACGCTTTGTAATCATGGCCGACAAAGGCGTCGTAGAAATGCCATCCGGCAAAAATTGCACCAATGCTTAGCAGGCCCAGAGGGATCAACATGACCATAGGCGATTCATGCGGGTCGCCATGGTGATGATCATCATGCGCGTGAGCCTCTTCATGGTGCGGCTCTGCGCGCGGACCGTGGAACGTCATGTAGATAAGGCGCCAGGAATAGAAACTGGTGAGCAGTGCGGCGACAATGCCGAACCAGAAAGCCAGTTGCCCGAATGCGACGCCATTCGTACCGGCGGCAAACGCGGTTTCGATAATCGCATCTTTCGAGAAGAAGCCCGAGAATCCCCAGACATGAGGGATGCCGAGACCGATAATCGCAATCGTCCCAATCATCATCGCGCCATATGTCAGCGGCATGTAGCGCGCGAAGCCACCCATATTGCGCATATCCTGCTCGTGATGCGCGCCGTGAATAACCGAGCCCGCTCCCAGGAATAGTAAAGCCTTGAAGAAGGCGTGCGTGAACAAGTGGAACATGGCGGCTTCATACGCACCAATACCTGCCGCGAAGAACATGTAACCGAGCTGCGAACAGGTCGAATAGGCAATCACCCGCTTAATATCATTTTGCGCCATGCCGACCGTGGCCGCATACAGCGCGGTGACCGCACCGACCAACGCAATCATGGAGGCTGCGACGGGCGCATACTCGTAAATCGGTGACACCAGACAGACCAGATAAACCCCCGCCGTCACCATGGTCGCGGCGTGAATAAGCGCGGAGACTGGCGTCGGACCTTCCATCGCATCCGGCAGCCACACGTGCAGGAAGAATTGAGCTGATTTGCCCATCGCACCGATGAAGAGCAAGACACCAATCAGCTCGAGTGCTGGAATATTCCAAGCTAGAAACGGCACAACGATGTCGCGCACCTGGCCTGCCTCTGCGAGTGCGAGTGGCACCAATTCGGCATTGTCCTTGATCGCGCTGAGCACAGGCTCAAACTCGACCGAACCGAACACCAGATAGATTGCCATAATCCCAAGGGCCAAACCGAAGTCGCCGACCCGGTTGGTCACGAAGGCCTTGATCGCGGCATCGTTCGGCGCCTTTTTTTGATACCAGAAGCCAATCAACAGGTAGGAGGCAAGACCAACCCCTTCCCAACCAAAGAAGAGTTGGATGAAGTTGTCAGCCGTAACCAGCATCAACATCGCGAACGTGAAGAGCGACAGATAAGAAAAGAACCGCGCCTTGTGCGGATCTTCTTCCATATAACCCCAGCTATAGAGGTGTACCAATCCCGAAACACTGGTGATCACGGCCATCATAACGATCGACATGGCATCGACTCGGATCGCCCAATCTGCTTTGAAGCCGCCAACATCCATCCAGGTAAACAGATGAATGATATGCTGGCCGACATGGCTCGCACCAGTGTCAGCCGCGAGCGCAGCATGTTCAACATGGCCAGCGCCACCCGCGCCCGACGCGTAGGCAAACAATTGATAAAGCGACAGCAAGCCCGCCATCAGGACGATGGCGGTCGTGACAACCATCGCACCGCGATCGCCGATAAAGCGTTGGAACAAGCCCGCGACCAAAGCGGCCAGACCAGGTCCAAGAACGATGAATTGGATAGCTTCGTCAAATAACATGAATCCCTACCCCTTCATCAGGTCGACGCTCTCGACCGCAATGTCACCGCGATTGCGGAAATAGACGACGAGAATGGCTAGTCCGACAGCGGCTTCTGCCGCCGCCACTGTCAGCACCAGCATGGCAAAGATCTGACCTTCAATGGTTCCGGAGAACACCGAGAAAGCCACGAGGTTGATGTTCACCGAAAGCAGGATGAGTTCAATCGCCATCAGGATGACGATAATATTTTTGCGGTTCACAAAAATGCCGACCACGCCGATCGTGAATAGGATCGCTGAAATGGTCAGGAAGTGGTTGATGGTCAAGTCCATGCTTAAATCCCCTTCCCTGGCTCGACAGCGACTTTCTCAAACGCGTCTTCGCGGCGGCGCGACGTCTGCCGCGCAATGTTTTGGCGTTTGACACCTGGGCGCTCGCGAAGGGTCAGCACAATCGCACCAATCATCGCCACCAACAGGATCAAGCCGGCGAGTTGGAAAAGCAGGAAATAATCTGTGTACATGACCTGACCGATCGCTTCGGTATTGGTGTCAGCGCCTGGCGAAGCATCAAAATTGGTGCTGTTTGAGGCCCCGCGCGCAAAGCTGGCCAGCGCGATTTCGGCTATGAAGGCCAGTCCGATCAACGTCGCGAACGGCCAGTAACGAAGCGTGCCCTGTTTGAGCTCAACGAAATCGACATCGAGCATCATCACCACAAACAAGAACAGCACCGCGACGGCGCCGACATAAACAACCACCAGCAACATCGCCAGGAATTCAGCACCGACGAGTACGAATAGGCCCGCTGCAGTGAAGAATGTCAGGATCAGCCAGAGGACCGAATGCACGGGATTCTTGGCCATGATCACAGCCAATGCCGACACGGTCACAATCGCCGCGAAAATATAGAAGGCAATCAGTTCCACTGTTTTAGCCCCAGTTCCCTTCCGGCGGTTGCCCGCCCCTCAATTGCGAACGCTACCGGTACGGCGCGTCCAGTTCCAAATTCTTTGCTATGAGTCGCTCCCAGCGATCGCCATTCGCCAGCAGTTTCTCTTTGTCATAATAAAGTTCTTCCCGCGTCTCGGTGGCGAATTCGAAATTCGGCCCTTCGACAATCGCATCGACCGGACAGGCTTCCTGGCAGAAGCCGCAATAGATGCATTTCACCATATCGATGTCATAGCGCGTGGTCCGGCGAGATCCGTCTTCTCGTGGTTCGGCTTCAATCGTGATCGCTTGCGCCGGGCAGATCGCTTCACACAATTTGCAGGCGATGCAGCGCTCTTCGCCATTCGGATAACGGCGCAGGGCATGCTCGCCACGAAAGCGCGGGCTGACCGGGTTCTTTTCAAACGGGTAATTCACCGTCGCTTTGCGGCGGAACATTTCCCTTATGCCGAGACCGAAAGCGCTTACAAAATCGGTGAGGAGCGCGCCGCGAATGGTTTGGACCAGGCTCATGCTTGTACTCCTGCATAGACAACATATCCGCCAACAATGACCACAGCAGCGAGTGCGGTTGGCAAGAAGATCTTCCAGCCCAGTCGCATCAACTGGTCATAGCGATAGCGAGGAACCACGGCTTTCACGAGGGCGAACAAGAAGAAGAAGAAGACCAGTTTGGCCATGAACCAGGCGAGATGACCAAGATTGACAATCCACGCCGGGAACATGTTCACAAAATCAGCGCCCAGCGGGATGATCCCATGCCAACCGCCGAGAAAGAGGATCACCATCATCGCACACATGAGCACGATGTTGAGATATTCCCCGAACATAAACAGCAGATAGGGCGTTGCCGAATACTCAACCTGATAGCCCGCCACCAATTCCGACTCGGCTTCCGGAAGGTCGAATGGCGGACGATTGGTTTCCGCCAGAGCCGACACGAAAAACATTACGAAAGCGGCCAGCATCACAGGAATCATTGGTAAATGCTCAAATGTGATGAGGTGCCAGGTCCAGAACCCACCATCCTGTGCATTGACGATTTCGGTCAAGTTCATCGACCCGGCGAGTAGAATTACCGTGATGATGATCAAACCAATCGAGACTTCATATGAGACCATTTGCGCGGCGCTGCGCAGCGAGGCCAGGAAGGGATACTTCGAGTTCGACGCCCAGCCGCCCATGATGATGCCATAGACGCCCAAAGACGAAATCGCGAACAGGTAAAGAATACCGACATTGATGTCTGAGATGACCCAGCCCGGCGCCACAGGGATCGCCGCCCAGGCGGCGAAAGCCAGTGTCAAAGTCAGGATCGGTGCGATCAGGAAGACAGTCTTGTTCGCTCCTGCGGGAATGATGATTTCCTTGAGCAGGAATTTGCCGAAGTCAGCAAAACTTTGCATCAAACCGAACGGGCCAACCACGTTCGGGCCCTTGCGCATCATGACCGCCGCCCAGACCTTACGGTCGAGCAAGAGCAAGAAAGCAATCGACAGAGACAAGACCAGCGTGAACAGGCCGATCTGTCCGAGCACCAGCAACCAACCGGTCAGTGCGCCATATTGTTCGATCAAACCACTCATCGCGCCGCCCTACTCCGCTGCCATCGGGGTTTCAAGACCCTGTTTCTGTAACGAACACTCGGCCATGGTCTTGGAGGCCCGCGCGATCGGATTGGTCAGGTAGAAATCGCCAATAGCGGCGGCGAGTTTGCCGTTTCCGACGCCTGTACCGCTGGATGTGATAGGCGTTTTCAGCGCTTCCACTCCGGCATCGCCCGGCGCATAGCCGAGCCCCGCAAAGACCGGATTGGCGTCACGAAGACCGGCGCGCAATTCGTCTGCCGAATCATATGGCAGGGTCTTGCCAACAACATCTGACAACGCGCGGAAGATCGCCCAGCCTTCGCGCGCTTCGCCTTTCGGCTGCACGGCCCGGCGGGTCATCTGTACCCGGCCTTCTGTGTTCACATAAGTCGCGGCCATTTCGGTATAGGCCGCGGCTGGCAGAATAATGTCCGCTTTGCTGGCTCCGGCATCGCCATGGCTGCCAACATAGATAACCGTCGCATTGTCGGTTTTGGACAGGTCGACTTCATCCGCACCGAGTAGGACAATTGTGTCCATCTCACCGCCGAGAATGCCCGCTGTATCGCGTCCACCATCGCCCGGCACAAAGCCTGTATCGAGCGCGCCAACCCGGCCTGCGGCTGAATGGAGCACACCAAAACCAGCCCAATCTTCTTTGATCGCCTGGATTTCCAGCGCATAATCATGTGCTGCGGCCAGGATGGCTTGACCATCTTCGCGCGCGAGGACGCTTTCGCCGATGACGATCATTGGTTTTTCGGCATTACGCAGCGCTTGCGCAATCTCACTGTCCCGACCAAACAGATCTTTCAGCGTATCTGCGCCATCGCCAAGATGCTCATACTCATAAGTCAGGTCCGCCGCTTCGCCGATCACCCCGACTTTCAGGTCATTCCACAACCAGGCTTTACGTATACGGGCATTCCAGACCGCCGCTTCCTTGCGTGGATCGGTCCCAATCAGAAGCAACGCATCCGCCTCTTCAACGCCGAGCAGCGTTGGATTGAAGATATAGCGTTCGCGAACGCCATCTGCGCCATAGGCAGCGCCCGCCGGGCGACAATCTGTGCTCTGAACGCCGAGCGCGCGAGCAAGATCAAGCGCGGCTTTGGCCTGTTCAACCTCGATGAGGTCGCCAGCAACAAATCCGATCTTTTCTGCTGGCGCCGAAAGCGCGGATTTCGCCGCTTCGAAGGCTTCCCCCCAATTGGCTGGCGTGAGTTTGCCATCCTTGCGGATATAGGCCTTGTCGAGGCGCTGGCGGGCGAGTCCGTCCCAGATGAAACGCGACTTGTCGGACAGCCATTCCTCATTCACCTCTTCATTGATCACCGGCATGATGCGCATGACGGCATCGCCTTTGGCATCAACGCGAATGTTCGAACCGAGCGCGTCCATGACATCAATGCTCTCGGTCTTGCGCAGCTCCCACGGGCGCGCATTATAAGCATAAGGCTTGGAAGTGAGGGCCCCGACCGGACAAAGATCAATGACATTGCCCGACAGTTCCGATGTCAGGCTTTCTTCCAGATAAGTCGTAATTTCGGCGCTTTCACCGCGCGAGATCATGCCAAGCTCTTCGACGCCCGCGACTTCCGCCGCAAAGCGGACGCAGCGCGTGCACTGAATACAGCGGGTCATGATCGTCTTGACCAGCGGCCCCATATTCTTGTCTTCGACGGCGCGCTTATTGAGTTCGTAACGACTGTCAGTCCGGCCATAAGCGACCGCTTGGTCTTGCAGATCACACTCACCGCCCTGGTCGCAAATCGGGCAATCCAGTGGGTGATTGATCAAAAGGAATTCCATCACACCATTGCGGGCTTTCTCGACATAATCGCCCTTGGTCGAGATATTGGGCGGCGTTCCATCCGGGTTCATCCGCATATCACCCACCGTCTGTGCGCAAGACGCAATCGGCTTCGGGGCGCCATGCCACTGGACCAGACACATGCGGCAATTACCAGCCACGGAAAGACGCTCATGATAACAAAAGCGCGGGATCTCAGCGCCCGCTTCTTCGCACGCTTGCATCAGCGTGTACGAGCGCGGCACTTCGACTTCTTCGCCATCAATGTTCAGTTTAAAAAGATCGTCGGACATGTCTCTCACTCCGCCGCCACAGTGTGACCTTGTACGAGCGCCCGAGGCGCCCGGTACTGCGTGATACGGTCTTCTATTTCATGGCGGAAATGGCGGATCAGGCCTTGAACGGGCCAGGCCGCCGCGTCGCCAAGTGCGCAAATAGTATGACCTTCCACCTGTTTCGACACATCCAGCAATTTATCGATGTCGCCATGATGCGCTTCACCTTTGACCATCTGTTCCAGCACGCGCCACATCCAGCCTGTGCCTTCGCGGCATGGCGTACATTGGCCGCAGCTTTCGTGTTTGTAGAAATAGGCAATTCGGGCGATCGCGTGAATCAAGTCGGTTGATTTGTCCATGACGATGACCGCCGCTGTGCCGAGGCCGGACTGCAGATCGCGCAGGGTGTCAAAGTCCATATGCGCATCCATGATCTGCTCAGCCGGAACCATTGGCACAGATGACCCGCCTGGGATCACCGCCTTAAGGTTTTCCCAGCCGCCGCGTATGCCACCGCAATGGGTGTCGATGAGATCACGGAACGTGATCGACATCTCTTCTTCGACATTGCACGGCGCATTCACGTGGCCAGAAATGCAGAACAGTTTCGTGCCAGTGTTGTTCGGTCGACCGAAGCCCGCAAACCAACTTGCGCCGCGGCGCAGAATGGTCGGCACCACCGCAATTGATTCAACATTATTCACCGTGGTCGGGCAGCCATAAAGCCCAGCATTCGCGGGGAATGGCGGTTTCAGCCGTGGTTGGCCTTTCTTGCCTTCCAGGCTTTCCAACAACGCCGTTTCCTCGCCGCAAATGTAAGCGCCTGCGCCGTGGTGGACGTAGAGATCGAAGTCCCAACCATTGACATTGTCTTTACCGATGAGCTTGGCCTCATAAGCCTCTTTGACGGCCTTCTCGAGGGCTTCGCGTTCAGCAATATATTCGCCGCGCAGATAGACATAACAGGCATGTGCCCGCATCGCCCGGCTTGCAACCATACAGCCCTCGATCAAGAGATGCGGATCATGGCGCATGATCTCGCGGTCTTTACAGGTACCCGGTTCAGACTCATCGGCATTGACCACCAAATAGTGTGGCCGTTCGCCGACGGATTTGGGCATGAAGGTCCACTTCAACCCAGTCGGGAACCCTGCCCCGCCACGGCCACGCAGTCCGCTTTCCTTAACCTGATTACACAGCCAGTCCGGCCCTTGTGCGAGCATTTCGCGGGTCAGGTGCCAGGCGCCGCGTTTCTTGGCTTCTTCCAGTCCAGGATCATGCGCACCATAGAGATTGGTGAAGATACGATCTTTATCTTGAAGCATCATTCTGCTCCTTCATCTCACGCGCCGCAGATAACAATAGTGGCGCACTGATCACGGCCCCGGCGACCAGCGCCATGATGAACCAGATTGCACTATTGGTGATCAGAAACACAACCAGACCGGCGCCGACCAGCAGGGCATCAATGATCGCCGCCATGAACAGCTTTTTCTTTGGATCAGGACGTTCAACGAGGGCCATTATTCATCCCCCTCGTCTTTAGAACTTTCAACTTCGCCAGCATCAACGCGTTTGGAAAATTCAGTCTCTTCGCCTTCCGCCAGCGTTTTCGCCTGGGCGATCCATTCCTCACGCTCGATCCGGCCTGGGAAAGACATGAAATCTTCAACCCAATCGACATTCGCCGGGCTCCAAGCTGCAATCTGACTGAATTTATAAATGCCAAGCTCGTTCAGGGCTTTTTCATTGACCGGCCCGATGCCCTTAATCCGTTTCAGGTCATCTTCCTCGCCCGCCGCGATTTCGACCACGTCCGGCTTGTCTTCGGCCTTTGGTGCAGGCTTGGAATCCTTGATCAGCGTGGTCTTGGTTTCCTTGGTCTGTGCCGGAGCGGGCGCTGGCTCGGCGGGGGGTTCCGCAGGCAGATTCGGCAAAGTCGCCATGGCATTGCGCGAGCCGTCATAAAGGTCTTCCGCAAGCAAGCTGGTCGCGCCGCCTTGCGGTGCAGAATTCATCCGATCCACGAACGGGCCGGGATTCACTTCTGCGCCATTTTCGAGCTTGGACAGGATTTCTTCAAAACTCTCTGGTGTGAGATCTTCATAATAGTAATCATTGATCTGAACCATTGGTGCGTTCACGCAAGCGCCAAGGCATTCCACTTCTTCCCAGCTCAGGCGCCCATCATCCGTGACATGCATTGGATCACCGATCTTCTTGCGACAAACCTCTTTAAGGTCGTTCGCGCCGCGCAACATACAAGGCGTCGTGCCACATAGCTGAACATGGTGTTTTCCGACCGGCTGAAGCCGGAACATGGTGTAGAATGTCGCGACTTCATAGACGCGGATATATGGCATTTCGAGCCGGTCCGCGACTTCGCGCATGGCCGGTTCCGAGAGCCAACCTTCATTATCCTTTTGGGCCAGCCAAAGCATCGGAATCACCGCTGAACGCTTCTTGTCCTCAGGGTATTTCCCAAGCCAGAATGCGATCGTCGGTTCAGTTTCCGGCTTGAAGGCGAAGCTGTCGCCGCCGGCTTCCAGATCAAATCGTCTCAGCGCCATTACGCTGTCTCCCCGGTCGGCAGAGCCACGCGGCCCGCCTCGTCAAGTTTCCAAAATGGATTGAACGCGACTTCCCAGGCATTGCCTTCGGGGTCCGCGAAATATCCTGAATAACCACCCCAAAAAGCCTTATGCGGGGCCGTCGTGATAGCGACGCCCGCGACCTCGAGGCGGGCGAAAATGTCGTCCACTTCCTCGATGGAGCGTGTATTGTAAGCGATTGCTGTACCTTTAAAGCCGGTGGCGGGGTCTGGCGCCTGACCAGCATCCTCCGCAAGCTTGTCATATTCCCACAGACCGAGAATAAGCCCGCCCATGTCGAACATGGTCATGCCTTCGTCCGTAAACAGTTTGAACCCAATGACATCCCGATAGAACGCCGTCATCGCGGTCCGGTCCTTGACGCCAAGCGTGATAATGGAAAGACGCGAGTCAGGCAGAACAGTCATTGCGCCACCCCGTCGACAAACGAAACGATATCATTTTTGAGCAGTCGAAACTCTCCGTCGCCGCGCGCCTTGCACCAGGCATTGGCTTCATCAAAAAGCGCCTGGATTGCCGCGACACTCAGGTCACGGGTCTCGAACTTTTCGGAGGCGCGCTCACCGGTCGCGCTGATGCGCGGTTCAGGAACACCATCGCGCGGCTTGAATTCATGATAATAATGCGTCGCCCACCCTTTCACGCCGACCACGGGGGCATCGGTTTCCGGATCGGCATTGAATGGCAGGTCCTTGTCTGGAAAGAGGTCCACATTGCAGATCTCACAGATCGCATCATAGCGATCCGGCTCTGGATGCGCGTTGCACGAAAAGAACGTATCC
This sequence comes from Pseudomonadota bacterium, assembly GCA_039029475.1. GTDB lineage: Bacteria > Pseudomonadota > Alphaproteobacteria > Caulobacterales > Hyphomonadaceae > Henriciella. The sequence continues at coordinate 40,506 of JBCCGB010000020.1, forward strand.
GAGGCAGCAATCTCACGCTTTAAAGGCGAAACGTCCAAAGCCTGTTGTTTGAGCGCGGTCATCGCATCGTCCGCGCCTGCAGCGGCGCAGGCGGGCAATACAGCAGCGAGGGGAATGGCGAGACGTTTCATATAGTCCCTCGCAATGCAATCAGAGCAACGATCAGGGCGCCAATGCCGGCAACAATGTGCGGCAGGACTGCGGTCTTCGCCCGCGCATACGTTGCGGCGTCGAAAAAGGCTACGGCGGCCAAACCCATAAAAACATAGGCGAGCTGTTGCAGTGTCCCGGTCAAGGCAATGCCGAGCACAACAAAGACCATAAAGAAATAGCGACCGGCCATGATCGTTGGCAGATTTTCCGCGCGATGTTTGGTTGCGTCCAGTCCGCGGCCTGGTGACACCGCGAACATCACACCGAGCAAAGCTAGGAAACCAGCTGTGACATAAGCGAGATAAATCGCGGAAGAGGCAGGCACAGGCAGCACTAGCGGTCGACCTCACCAAATACGATATCAAGCGACCCCAATATGGCCGATGTATCGGCCAGTTGATGGCCTTTGCACATATGATCCATAGCCTGCAAATGCGCAAAACTCGGCGCACGCAGCTTTACACGATACGGTCGGTTCGAGCCATCTGAGACCAGATAGACACCAAACTCACCAGCAGGTGCTTCAACCGCAGCATAGACTTCGCCTTCCGGAACGTGAAAGCCTTCCGTGTAGAGTTTGAAATGATGGATCAGCGCTTCCATACTGTTCTTCATGTCAGCACGACGCGGCGGTGAAACTTTCGTGCCCTGCGCCAAAACCCGGCCTTTCGGCATATTCTCGATACACCATTTCATGATGTCACAAGACACCAACATTTCTTCCATACGCACGACGTAACGATCATAATTATCGCCATTCTTGCCGATCACGACCGGGAAGATTTCGGATGGAATCTCGGAATAGACTTCATAAGGCTGGCTGCGACGCAAATCCCAAGCGAGGCCAGAGCCGCGTACCATTGGACCAGTGAAGCCATATTGCATAATCGTCTTTTCATCGACGACGCCAATATCGACATTGCGCTGTTTGAAGATGCGGTTTTCAGTGATCAGCTTTTCCAGCGTTGCCAGAATACCGGGAAATTCCTCGCACCAGATCATGATGTCATCGATCAAATCCTGAGGCAGGTCCTGATGCACCCCACCGGGTCTGAAATAGGCTGCGTGTAAACGCGATCCACAAGCGCGCTCGTAAAAGCCCATCAACTTTTCGCGCTCTTCAAATGCCCATGTGATCGGCGTCAACGCGCCGACATCAAGAATGAAGGTTCCGATATTCAACAAGTGCTCGAGAATGCGACCCATTTCACAATAGAGCACTCGGATGAAACTGCCGCGGCGCGGGACTTCAACGCCCACCAGCTTCTCAATTGCCAGACACCAGGCATGCTCCTGATTCATCGGCGCCGAATAATGCAGCCGATCGAAATAGGGCAACCCTTGCAGGTAAGTCTTGTATTCCAGCAATTTCTCGGTGCCGCGATGCAGAAGACCAATATGGCAATCGATCCGGTCGACCAGCTCGCCATCGAGGTCCATGACCATGCGCAGGACGCCGTGCGCAGCCGGGTGCTGTGGCCCGAAATTCAGCGTAAAGGTGCGGTCTTCTTCCGGCAAAGACTTCATATCATCAGCCACTATGCGCCCTCCTCTTCGGTGGTCGCTTTCTCATCACCCGGGATTTGCGACGTCATGCCCTCCCAGGGTGAGAGGAAATCGAAATTGCGGTATTCCTGAGTCAGCTCGACCGGCTCGTGGACGATGCGCTTTTCAAGATCGTCATAGCGCACTTCGGTAAATCCGGTGAGCGGGAAATCCTTCCGCAACGGATGACCTTCAAAGCCATAATCGGTGAGGATGCGCCGCATGTCCGGATGGCCGGAAAAGACGATACCGTACATATCAAACGCTTCGCGCTCAAACCAATCAGCACCGCGGTGCAGGTCGACAATGCTGGGCACTGGCGTGTCTTCATCTGTGGAAATCTTGACTCGGATGCGCTGGTTCAGACGCATGGAGAGCAAGTGATAGACCACCTCAAAACGCTGGCTGCGTTCAGGGTAATCGACGCCGCAAACATCGATCATCATTTCGAATTTGCACATTTGGTCGCGCTTGAGGAAGTCGAGCAATGGGACAATCTGATCCCGCTCGGCATAGACATTCAGTTCGCCCACGCGGACATCATATTTGCGCACCGCATCCGGCATCTGACCGGCAATATGGTCGCCAAGCTCGTTCAGGGCTTCGACTTGTTCTGACATGTCAGCACCTATTAGCGGTCGATCGAGCCTTCTCGGCGGATCTTTTTCTGAAGTTGGAGCAAGCCATAGACGAGCGCTTCTGCGGTCGGCGGACAGCCTGGAATGTAAATGTCGACGGGCACGATGCGATCGCAGCCACGCACGACGCTGTAACTGTAATGATAATAGCCGCCACCATTGGCGCAGGATCCCATAGAGATCACATAACGTGGCTCCGGCATCTGGTCATAGACTTTGCGCAAGGCGGGCGCCATTTTATTGGTCAGGGTTCCGGCCACAATCATCACATCCGATTGTCGCGGTGATCCGCGCGGGGCCATGCCGAACCGCTCCAGATCGTAGCGTGGGTTTCCGGCCTGCATCATCTCAATGGCGCAGCAAGCAAGGCCGAACGTCATCCACATCAGCGACCCGGTGCGCGCCCAGGTGATGAGGTCGTCGGCCTTGGCGGTGAAAAAACCCTTATCCGCCAATTCATCGGTCAACCCCGCATAGAATGGGTCATCACCGCGCACGTCAAAGCCACCTTCGACGCCAGCGCGATTAGAGCTCAATGCATATGGTTTGAATTCCCCTGCCATTGCTCAGGCTCCTAATGCCATTCAAGGGCGCCGCGGCGCCACTCATAGATGAAGCCGATGGTCAGCACACCCAGGAAGATCACCATGGACCAGAAGCCGAACACGCCAATCGCACCGAGGCTGACGGCCCATGGAAACAGGAACGCAACTTCCAGATCGAATATGATGAAAAGAATCGCCACGAGATAAAAACGAACATCAAACTTCATTCGCGCATCATCGAAGGCGTTGAACCCACATTCATAAGCCGAGTTCTTTTCCGGGTCCGGATTGCTCGGCGCCAGGATAGCATTGCCGACGATGAAAAGGAGGGACATTGCGAGACCGATTCCCAGGAACAGGATGACCGGCATATAATCGAGCGCTAATCGTTCGACTTCGGACATTTCTCACACCTCTTCTCAAACAGGTCAGACCATTTCTCTGCGCCCCGATAAGACGCTTTCCGGGCCAGTGCAATACGAATACAGAGGATAATCCTATCCTTTTTCACGGGCATTTCTCCCCCCTTTTTGTGCGACGCGGAGTCACGGCAGTGAGAACCATTTGCAAGTAAGCCTGGCGGCGGCGCTAAAAGTTTGAGACGCAGCGAGAACAAGTCAGTCTCGACAGGCAATTTTCCCATTCGTATCTTTCATGCAGCGGCTCTCATCGGGCCGGCATACGCGTGTCACATTCGGGGACGAAATGAATCATCAAGACGTCATATCTCACTCATCCATGCTTCCGGTGTTCGAAAACCGGATGGTGGGCGAGGTAGACGTCTGGATTGCTGCCTGCTCGGGCATCTTCGATGTCGCGCCAATCAAAAAGGGGGATTCCCAAAACACGTTCAGGGTTTCGTCCTGGTTTGTAGATCCAATCACAATCAGCAATTCACGGTACACTGGCATGGTGGCGCGGCGCGGCAAATGGCATGTCGAAGAAGCGGGCAACCAGATTCATGTACACCGCTATGCGATGGGCCGCGCTGCGGTAGAGACGGCGGGCCTACCGATACAATGCGATACAGGCGCAATCACCCTGCTCGACTACGCACGGCCATTTAACTCCATCCACTCCGCCAATGATTGCGAGAGCTTTTTTGTGCCGCACGCGGCGATCAATTATCGCCCTTCCGATGCACCACACGCGCCCGTCTATTCTGCGAGCTCTTCCATGGGGCGACTGATTGGCCGCGAAATGGATGATCTACTGTCTCAACTGCGCACCGGCGCCAAATCGGTTGCCGCGGATGACATACAGCGATTTCTCGGCTGTATCGAAGTCGCGATGTCGCCCGAGACCGCGTCCGAGACGGCACGGAGCCAGGCCCGCGCCAGCCTGAAACGCGCGATTCAGGCTTTCATTGAGTCCCGCCTGGGCACCGGCGAAATATGCGCCACGTGCATCTTACAGAATTTCGGGGTTTCTCGCGCCTCACTTTATCGCATGTTTGAAGCTGAAGACGGGGTCCGAACCTATATCAATCGACGACGTCTGTTCCGAGCCGTGGCAGATCTGGCTAAGGCGCCCCACCAACGCGGACACATTCATAAAGTTTGCGAGCGCTGGGGATTTACTTCGGATGCCAGTTTCAATCGCATGGTCAAACAAAATTTCGGCCAGACGCCTGGCGCTCTGTTCGAAATGCCGATCGGACGATTTCGATCTGACCTTCCTGACTCGCATGTTAGCCGTTTGATGAAACAGGCTGCGAACCGAGAGCTGGCACTGACTTGAGCGACCTATCAAGAATCAAAACTCGGCCCAACGCCGCTGAAGTATTAAGTTATTTTATAACATAACATTTCGATCGACATTTACCCTTGTTCGAGGCAAAACACAGACAACTTCAATCATCAGGGAGTTTCGCGTGCAACCCACATCAACGCGCTTGGTCGAGCCACCGACAGCATCACCAGACATCCCGCTTGCTTTCGTACAGGCGAAGAACGCGATGGCGCCTACATTGGAAAGCGCGGCCGATGCCGCGATTTGGGACCGTCAGGTGCCGCAAAAGGTGACAGACTGGCTGGAAATGCTGGCGCCTGAAGCGCTCCCGGAAGGTCGGTTTGTCCTCAACGCCGACCAAGTCGCTGCGTGTATGCGCGAGTTATTCTTGGCGCAAGGAATCGCAGACGGCGCGCCTCTCGCATGGTTGGCTCAAGATGCTCAAACTCTGGCTCATCACATCAGCGATTGGTTTGAGGCACCGCAATTACGGCTGCGACTTGAGCCGGTTTTCGACGACGCATGTGCAAAGATGCACATAGATAAAGTCATCGCGCGCCTGATCTGCACCTATCGCGGCCCAGGGACAGAGCTCGGCGTGGACGGGTCGCAACGCATTCCTGCGACCGCTGTTCCGACAGGCATGCCTATTCTCTTGAAAGGAAGCCTTTGGCCCAGCCCGGACGCACCGAAGCTGCGCCATCGATCTCCGCCAATCTCAGGAACGGGCCTAACGCGGTTGGTTCTGGTTTTGGAAGCTTGCCCGGATGAAGACAAGATTCCTGCCTATGATCATGCCTATCGAAGCGGCGCATTGGCACGCTGATGTATCGCGCTTCACAAGCTGACATTCCAAGCGGATATTGCAGATGAAAATTCAACCCACAATCGCCGTCATTGTAGCGTTGTCCGCTTGCTCCCCAAACGTCGAGAAAGTGGCCCCGCCCCCCGTCGAAGAGATTTCGCCACCGGCCTTGCCCGAGGGCGCCGAAAGCATTGATTTTGAGCGACCGAAATCTTCGAGTTCCGCGCCGGAGACAGCGATTCAAGTCGAACAGGCAAACGGATCTGAGCGCGCCGTCTATTGGGGGGTGAAGGATGGAGAACCGCTGACTTTGATGTGGGAGGATTTGATGCCCGAGGGCAGCGAAGAAGAATTGATACGCGAGTATGAAGAATTCTATGCCATGCTCGAAAAACGCTACGCAGCCAACGCATCCTCACTCGCAGACGCTGATCCCTATGCGATGATCGCAGAAGGTTCGGAGTTTGATTACATGCCGCAACTTGGAGGATTTGAGACCGTTGATGCGCTCAATGAGGAATATGTTCGCATCCCAGGTTATATCGTCCCGTTCGATTTCAGTTCTAAAATGCGCCAAAGCGAATTTTTGTTTGTTCCCTATATGGGGGCCTGTATCCATTCCCCGCCGCCGCCGCCAAATCAGATTATTCTGGTCAGAGCAGATCCTCCGTTTCGCGTGAAAGACATTTGGGCGCCTTATTGGATGGAAGGCACCCTCTCGACAGAGAAGACCGAAACCGATTTGGCGGATACTGCTTACACAATGAAGATGAGCAACGTTGAACCTTATGAAATGCGCTGAAACGATTCAAACCCATGTGAGCGCGGCACAATGGCGAGAGAGCTTTGCACTATGTTGGCATTGCAAATAGATCTCGAATGGTGCGGATGAGAGGACTCGAACCTCCACGCCTTGCGACACCAGAACCTAAATCGGGTTGATACAGATAAACCTCAATAGATTCAGTGGTGTACGATTTCTCAAACCCTACACACGTGGCGGCGTGCCACAACTCGTGCCACAAACCACAACTCGTGCCACGTGATAATTCTCTATAAAAAACAGTGTGGTGCCCAAGGAGGGACTCGAACCCCCACGCCGCGAAGCGCTGGTACCTAAAACCAGTGCGTCTACCAATTCCGCCACTTGGGCACGGCCGGCTGTGTGTCACAATGGGAGATAAAAAGAAACCCCCGAACGCAGGGCGCTCAGGGGTCCAAAGGTTACACACACCGGGAGGTGTTCAGTTAATTCGTTTCAGGGGATGACGCGTCCATAAGGTCTCGCACCTCGTCCAGCGCGAACGGCTGAAGCTTGGCGTACCTCAAAGTCATTTTGATGTCCTTGTGTCCCAGCCAGTGCTGCGTGAGCAGGAGGTCTCGCTTTAACGCATACACTCGGCTTCCACAGGTGTGCCTCAAGGCGTAACAAATGAACCCTGGGTCATCGATCAGCCCCATCCGCACACGAGCCCATCTCCAGGCATGATGTACGACAGGCTTCGTTGCCCACTCGAAAGGCTTAGCACCGCGTAGTTCAGCTTGCCTCTCCAACGCCGCTTGTGCCTTTGCGGTTAGAGGTATGGTGCGTTGAAGGCCGTTCTTGGTCTTCTTAAACGTTAGGCGCCCGTTGACGAGGTTCTTGATCTCCACCGATTTGGCTTCGATTGGGCGACATCCAGTCTCCATAAGAAACACGAAGATGTCCTCGTAGTCTGAACCGCTCTTTTCGCGGCGACGGGTCGAATAGTCGTACTCCTCGCGAAACAACCGGATCAACTCATCGAACTCTTCATCCGTAATGAGCCTGTCCCGAGTGTTATCCCCAACCTGAGGCAGGTCAAAGAAGGGTACACTGGATACGACGTTGCGTTTTTTGAAATGGTTGAACATCTTTGTCATCGCGCTGCATTTGCCGCGGATGGTAGACGCTGCCAGTTCCTTGCTACGCAACTCAGCAATCCATTTGTCTGCATCCTGGGTAGTGATTTCGTTGATCGGCCGGTCGGCGCCAAAGAAGTCGCAGCACTCCTCAATGTGGAACAAGCGGTTGTCGGCATTCGCCGTACCCCGCCAGTACATCTCGAAGATATCCTCTAAGGCTGCCCGCAGAGTGATGCACGAGTTTGCCTTTTTGGATGCTTTCTTCTTATCAGCGTGAAACGGTGTAGGTGTTCTTCCAGCCCATAGGTCGGCCTTGACCTGGGCTTCGAATGGAATGGCTTCTTCCATAGTGGCGCGTATTGTCTCTCTGTACCGGCGCTTCTCACCACCTACGGTAAGTTGCACAGATACTTCGAGACCGCTGCCCCTCGAATTGATTGGCATCCGGTTCTCCTAATTTTCAGTGTGTGTGAATTTGTTATTCTACAACGTCGGTCAGGCGATTGAGCAGACCCCGGCCCTTCGTGGACAGGCCCCATCGGGTAACCCTTTGGTCCACTGGGTCAGGTTGCTTTTCGAGCAGCTTCAGCGCCATGCGTGACCCTGCAACTGCCTTCTCGCCTGCCCGCCTGGAGCCCTGTCTGCGATCCCCCAGA
>JBCCGB010000021.1:0-47783 GCA_039029475.1 Pseudomonadota bacterium
TCCAACCCGACCGGCACCAAGACCTGGCGATTTGAAGCCGATAATGTGCGAGATTTTGCCTGGGCGACATCCCGAAAGTTCGCGTGGGATGCGCAAGGCTTCAATCAACCCGGCGCCGAGTTTGACACGGTTTTGGCGATGTCATTCTATCCAAAAGAAGGCGGCGAACTGTGGCAGAAATATTCTACCACGTCCGTGATCCACACAATGGACGTCTATAATCGGTTCGCGTTCGATTATCCGTATCCAACATCGCAATCGGTGAACGGTCCTGTTGGTGGAATGGAATATCCGATGATTACGTTCAACGGACCTCGGACGACGCTGCAGGATGATGGCAGTCGGACCTATACCATGGCGGAGAAGCGGTTCCTGATCGGCGTGGTGATTCACGAGATTGGCCACATCTACTTTCCGATGGTGGTCAATTCCGACGAACGCCAATGGACCTGGATGGATGAAGGGCTGAACAGCTTCCTGGACAGTGTCGCAGGCTATGAATGGGACCCGGATATTCCGTGGACGCGCTCGCTCCCGCGAGACCTCGTGCCTTATATGGTCTCAGACAATCAGGTTCCGATCATGACCCAGTCGGACAGCGTGCTGCAGCTTGGGCCGAACGCGTATGGCAAGCCGTCGGCAGCGCTCCACATTTTGCGCGAAACGGTGCTCGGGCGGGAAAAATTTGACTTTGCGTTCCGGGAATATTCGCGGCGCTGGAAATTCAAACGTCCGACACCGAGCGATTTTTTCCGCACCATGGAAGAAGCATCTGGTGTTGATCTCGATTGGTTCTGGCGTGGCTGGTTCTACACCACGGATCATGTCGATATTTCGCTCGACCGGGTGTTCCAGATGGAGATGAACACCGAGGATCCTGATATCGACCTGGCGCGGCTTCGCAGCGACGTCGCGGGACAGCCTGCGAAAGTTGGAGTCACGGCCAATGCCGCTGAAGGGCGCGAGACCTGGGTTCAGCGTTTTCCGGACATCCGCGATTTCTATGATGAGAACGATATTTACACCGTCACCAACAAGGAGCGTAATGACTATAAGGCATTCCTTGACGGTTTGAATGAATGGGAACGTGCCGCATTCGATCGCGCCGTTGCCGAGGACGCTGAATATTATGCACTCGAGTTTTCGAACATTGGCGGCCTGGTGATGCCAATCATACTGGGCCTTGAATTCACAGATGGTAGCGTCGAAAAAATGTACATTCCCGCCGAGATTTGGCGCCGCAATCCCCATCGCGTCACCAAATTGCTGGTGTTCGAGAAAGGCAAAGAATTGAACCAGATTGTCGTCGATCCGGATTGGGAAACGGCGGATGCTGACCTGGAAAACAATTTCTATCCGCGTCGGATCACGCCGTCTCGGGTCGAAGCGTTCAAGTTCAGTCGTCCTTTCTCGCATGATCGCCGCGACATCATGCAGGATGAAAAGACTGAGCTGACGCCGGAAGAAGACGAAGCCGAGGATTGAGAATTGCCAAGTAGAGTATCGTTATTGGGGTTTGGCATGGCGGGCATTCTGCTGTGCCAATCGCCCGCTCAGGCCCATGAACAGGCGATTGGCTTGACGGAAGTCTCGCTCATAACGCCCGAGGATGGCGGCGCGTGCGACGCCGACAAATGCCGCATTGAAGTGGCGCATCGTTTAAGCATCCATGACGCTGAAAGCACATTGATGAGTGTTCTCGGCGCACGCGCAGATTTGGTCGGCGATGAAGCGGCCCAGGCGAAATTTGAATCCTATGTTGCCGACCGGTTTCGGTTATCCAATCCTGCCGGAGAATTGTTGCCGCTGAAACTGCTCGGCGGCGAAGTCGAGCGCGGGTATTACTGGGTTTATCAAGAAGCCCCGCTTGACGCCTTGATCGATGGATTGACGATCACCCAAGGCGTGCTGATGGATGCCATCCCGCAGCAAACCAATCGCGTCAACATTCAGCGCGGAGATGAGGTCAACACCTTGGTGTTCAGCCGAAGTCCCGGGCCACAAAGCTTCACTTTTGATTAGGTGACAGCCACTAGAAACCAGCCTAGACAGCCTGCAAATAGCCTCAGGAGACTTGACGTTGCGCACGCTCTTAATAGCCCTTGGCGGCTTTATTCTCGCAGCATGTGGTGGAGAAACCATGGACCCAATGGACCCGAATGACCCGTTAGCGACTTATATCCCTTGGGATTCCGAACGCGCGGAAGTGCAAACCACCGAAAGCGGCCTGCAATATGTCATCATTCGTGAAGGCGAAGATAGCGGCGATATGCCTGGACCCCGTGATCGCGTCAGCGTCATGTATGATGGCCGCCTGATTGATGGCACGGTGTTCGACAGTTCGTATGCCCGCGGCTCAACTTCAACGTTCGGTGTGGATCAGGTCATTTCCGGCTGGACCGAAGGTCTGCAGCTGATGTCAGTCGGCGATGAGTTTGTCTTCTACATTCCAACCGAGCTTGGTTACGGCCAGTCGCCGCGCCCGGGCGGTGTGATCAAGCCTGGCGATGATTTGATATTCCGCGTCGAGCTCAAACAGGTGGTGAAAGCGCCGGAGCCGCGTGCGACGGATGATGAGGCATGGGCAAAATACACGCCCTGGAATTCAGAATTGCCGGAGGTTGTTAAAACCGGCTCAGGGCTCGAATATGTTGTCCTGGCATCTGGCGATGAAACCGGTGTCAGCCCCCAAGGCAATGACCGTGTGGTTGTCTACTATGATGGCCGTTTTGATGATGGCGGCGACGTTTTTGACAGTGCTTTTGAGCGTGGTGAAGCCGCAATGTTCCCGGCCAACCGCGTTATTCCAGGCTGGGTCGAAGCGTTACAGTTGATGAAACCAGGCGATCGTTGGCTCGTCCACGTGCCGGGCGAGCTGGCCTATGGCCCGAATGGCAATGGCCCGATTCCACCCAATGCGGCATTGAATTTCGAGGTCGAGTTGATGGATGTCGTGCCTGTGCAATAATCACCCAGAATTCAGAGCTGTTAAGGAGGGTGCGCAGCATGAAGAAAGCGATCAGAAATACCGGAATGGGACTTCTCGCCGCGGCGCTGGCCGGGTGTACTTCGATGCCGGACGTCTCGATTCCACGCGTTCCAAGTTCGATTTTTGGCGGCTCAAGTCTGGATGACTGTCCGACATTGCAGCCAGGTGCTGGAACGTTTACACCGCCCTTCCCCTCTGAATGTCGGACCATGAACAAGACGGCGTCCGGTGTTCGCTACATTCCAATCGTCAATGGCGACGTGAATTCCGGTTCGCCGGGTGCGGATGCGACGATTGTCGTGAATTATGAGGCATTCCTCGCTGACAATGGAACCTTGATCGACAGTTCTTATGCCCGCGGCGAGTCGAGTGTATATCAGATTGCGGAATTGATTGATGGTTGGGCCGAGGCCGTGCAATTGATGAATCCAGGCGATGAATGGCTGGTTTTTGTCCCGTCATCTCAAGCGTTTGGCAGCGAGCCGCTCGGCAATCTGATTCCGGCGAATTCCGATTTGGTCTATCGAGTTCAGCTTGATGGCTTCCTGTCCGCCAACGATCTTGCGCAAGTGGCGGAATCGACCCCGCCGCCCGAAGGTCCGGATATGGCCGCTTGGCAAGCAAGTTTTCCATGGAACCCAGAACGCGAGGATGCGACCGTCCTGCCGAGCGGGGTCTCAATCATTGTCCTTGAAAAAAGCGATGTTGAGGGGCCGCAACCTGTCGAAGGCGATCAGGTTCTGATTCATTATGAAGGCAGATTGGCTGAGACGAGTGTCTTCTTTGACAGTTCATGGTCTCGCGCTGAACCAACCGTATTTGAGGCCGGCAAGCTGATTCCCGGGTTCAACGAAGCGCTTTATTTGATGACTCCCGGTGATCGCTTCTTGGTCCATATCCCAGCAGATCAAGCCTATGGCGAAGAAAGCCGCGGCGAGGACATTCCACCAAACTCCGACTTGATGTTTCAAATTGAACTGATCGAGGTGTTATCTGGCTCGAGTGAATAGCGATCACTTTGCCGGTCTGTTCGCGACCATCAGATAATTGACCTTCGTGTCCGAAGACAGCCGCCACTGGTTCGCAACCGGATTGAAGGATACGCCCTGAGGCGGATCAACCTCCAGGCCAGCCAGAGTCAGAGGTCGCTTGATTTCGTCTGGACGCAGGAATTTTTCGAATTCGTGCGTGCCTTTTGGCAGCCAGCCGAGCACATATTCCGCGCCAACGATGGCCAGCGCGAAGGCTTTAGCGGTCCGATTGAGCGTCGCCACGATCATCAATCCACCGGGTTTCACCAGGCTGGCACAATCTTGCAGGAAGCGCGCGGGGTCCGCGACATGTTCGACGACTTCCAGATTGAGTACGATATCAAACGGCGCCTCGCCCGCTTCGATCAAGTCTTCAACGGTTCCAGCCCGAAAATCGATCTCCAAACCGCCTTGTTCAGCATGTGTCATCGCGGTTTTAATATTGGCCTCGCTGGCATCAACAGAAACCATTGCGGCGCCGAGCCTTCGCATGGGTTCGCTAACCAGTCCTCCCCCGCATCCGATATCGAGGATGCGAAGACCCTCAAAGGGCCTCCGAAGGTCCGGCGAAAGGTCGAAGTGCATCTCAATTGTGTCGCGGATAAAGCTGAGGCGCACGGGATTGAACTTATGCAGGGGCTTGAATTTGCCCTTCGGGTCCCACCATTCAGCCGCCATAGCGGTGAATTTCGCCACTTCGCTGGGGTCTATACTCGGCCGGGATGGGCCAATTTGTTCAGTCGACGACATAGCTGCCATGAGTTTAGCAATCCTAATTGCGGTTTCGCGCTGAGCCCTTTAAGGAAGCGCCTGCTTAGTTCAGCGCAAATGGGTTGATTTGACGAGGCGGCAATGGCGCGCACTGTATTGAAATTTGGCGGTACATCGGTGGCAGATCTCGAGCGGATCTCGCATGTCGCCGATATTGTCGCCCATCGCGCAGCAAAAGGTGAGAATTTGGCGGTCATCGTCTCGGCTATGTCGGGTGAGACCAATAAACTGGTCGGCCTGGCCAAGGGCGCGGCCGGCGACGATGTGATCGGCGAAGAATTTGACGACGAGTATGATGTCGTCGTCGCGTCTGGCGAACAAGTCACCTCTGGATTACTGGCTTTGTCACTGCGCAAGCGTGGATTGAGAGCGCGTAGCTGGCTTGGCTGGCAAATGCGGATGAAAACGCGCGAAGGCCATGGCGCGGCTCGCATTGACGGATTTGACGAGGATAGCGGCCTCGGCGCTGCCATAGATGCTGGCGAAGTGGCCGTGATTGCCGGATTCCAGGGGGTGACGGAAGAGGGGCGGGTTTCCACGCTGGGGCGCGGTGGTTCAGACACCACGGCGGTGGCGGTGGCGGCTGCACTCGGCTCGGTCCCGTGCGATATTTATACTGATGTCGATGGCGTCTACACGACGGATCCCCGGATTGTACCACAGGCCCGGCGATTGCCGCGCGTCTCTTATGAAGAAATGCTCGAAATGGCGTCGCTTGGCGCCAAAGTGCTGCAAACGCGCTCTGTCGAGCTGGCAATGAACCATCAAGTGCCTCTGCGGGTGCTTTCTAGTTTTTCAGGTCCGGAAGCCGACAATCCGGGCACCTGGATCTGCAATGAGGATGAGATCGTGGAAAAACAAGTAGTCAACGGCGTCACCTATTCCCGCGATGAAGCGAAAATTACACTTTACGGTATGGAAGACCGACCTGGAACGTCGGCCAACCTGTTTGCCTTATTGGCCCGCGAAGGCGTCAATGTGGACATGATCGTTCAGGCGAACGCACGTGGGGAGGGTCGCGCAAACATGGTCTTCACCTGCACCAGCGGCGATAGCGAAAAAGCGCAACGCGTCCTGGACGCCAATCGCGACACAGTGGTCTTTGACAATATGGATGTCAGCCGCGACGTCGCTAAGGTTTCCGTCGTCGGTGTGGGCATGAAATCACACACGGGCGTCGCTGAAACCATGTTTGAGGCGCTGGCCGCCAAAAACATCAATATTGACGTTATTTCGACCTCCGAAATCAAGATTTCGGTCCTGATTGATACTGATTATACCGAACTCGCGGTTCGCGCCCTCCACACGGCGTTTGACCTTGACGCGAGCTAGGTGACAGTCCCATCTGAGCCCAGGCATGCCTGATAGCTTTTCCATCCCCCGTCTTTTGATGAACCGACTTCGATCGGTCATGGCGGCTGAAGCCGACACTGAAGCCCGTTTGATGAAGGTTGTGCGTCTGATCGCCGGCACAATGGTGGCGGATGTTTGCTCCATTTACAGTCGGACGGATGATGAGCGGATGGAATTGATCGCGACCGAAGGCCTGCGTGAAGACGCAGTGCACCGTACATTTCTGGCCTTGGATGAAGGTCTAGTTGGCCAGATTGCACAAACTGCGCAACCGCTTTCAATCCAGGACGCCCCGAGACATCCAAGTTTTTCCTATCGCCCCGAGACCGGTGAAGATCCTTATCACGCCTTTTTGGGGGTCCCGATCCTGAAGGGCGGGCGGGTGATTGGCGTGCTAACCGTGCAAAACCGCACGGAGCGGACTTATCAGGATGATGAAATCGATAGTTTGCAGACCATTGCCATGGTCCTGGCCGAGATCGTTCCGACCAATCACAACGGAAGCGAACCAAGAGCTGCAGCGCGAGAAGGGCGACCGCTTAACTTGCAGGGCCGGTCACTGTGCGGGGGATTGGGCATGGGGCGCATTCGCCTCCACGACCCGGTCATCCCGGCCGCCCGTTTCTTCGCCGAAGACCCCGAAACCGAGGAACACCGCCTCGAGAATGCGTTAGAAGAGTTGCATCTTTCCATCGACCGCCTGCTCGCGGCAGAGATTGGCGGCTTATGGGGCGAACCACGAGAGGTCATCGAAGCCTACAAATTGCTCGCATCAGATCCTACCTGGGCGGAGAAATTGCGCGAAGGTGTTCGCGGAGGCCTGTCTGCCGAGGCCTCCATCGATCGGCTGCGCCGAGAGCACAGAGCAAGATTTGAAAAGGTCAAAGACCCTTATCTGCGCGAAAGGTTGCATGATCTGGAGGATCTCGACAATCGATTGCTCCGTATGCTCGCCGGGACAGATGATCCGAGAGACCGGGCGCCATCCGCGAATGGCGAAGCGGAAGTTCTGATCGCCCGCCGGCTCGGCCCCGCCGAGTTGCTCGATTATGGCAAGGCCGGTTTCGCCGCAATCGTATTGGAAGAGGTCGCAACCTCCAGTCATGCCGCGATTGTTGCCCGTGGACTGGGCATTCCGACCGTCGGCGGTATAGACGGTCTGCTGACGCATGTGGCGCGCGGCGATCAGATTATCGTAGATGGCGAAGATGGCAGAGTTCACCTGCGCCCGGATGAGGATCTGCTGAAAGCCTATTCCAATCGCCAGGCTGTTCTGAGTGAGCGTCAGGCCGTTTTTGCCGCTCTGCGCGAAGAGCCGACTGAATCCCGGGATGGAGTGCCGGTTCGGTTGATGCTGAATGCTGGTCTCGGTCTGGATACAGAGCATTTGAACAATACTGGCGCGGATGGAATCGGTCTGTTTCGGACCGAGTTTCAATTCCTGATGTCAGAGAAGCTTCCCAGTGTCGGGGACCAAATCGAGCTCTACCGGCAGATATTGGATGCCGCGAACGGGCGTCCGGTCTATTTCCGAACGCTCGATCTTGGCGGCGACAAATTGCTCCCCAATCTGAACGATGCGCGCGAAGAGAACCCAGCTCTTGGCTGGCGTTCCATTCGGTTCGCATTGGATCGCCCGGGCCTGTTTCGTCGGCAATTACGCGCCCTGCTAAGAGCCGCGGACGCGGCGCCATTGGCTGTGATGTTTCCGATGGTGACCAGCGCGCACGAATTCCGTCAGGCCAAGGCGATGCTGCTTGAAGAGGTTTCATGGGGGCGCGGTCGTGGTTTTGGTGGCCCCAGCGAACTCAAAATAGGGGCTATGCTGGAGACGCCAGCCTTCGCCTATGCCCTTGAAGACATTGCAGGTGAGGTGGATTTTGTGTCCATCGGAACCAATGACATGCTGCAATTTTTCCACGCAGCTGACCGAATGACACCGCTGGTTTCAGAACGTTATCCTTTTGTAAGTCGCCCCGTGATGCGTTTTTTGGCACAAGTCAGGGAAACGTGTGAGCGTGTAGGGGTTCCTGTATCAATTTGCGGCGAAGGTGCCGGGCGACCATTGGAAGCGTTGTGCCTAATCGGATTAGGCTATCGCAGCCTTTCTATGCCTGGCGGGGGCATCGGCCCGGTGAAAAGAATGTTGAGATCATTAGATTTGGAGAAATTCGGCCCGGCATTTGCAGAGTTGCTGCAGAAGCCCGAGCCAGCATTGCGTAACGGAGTGTTAGAGCTTGCCGATCTACAAGGTATAATTCTAAACGATGTCTGAACGTCCGATTGAACCAATGTCGAGAGAAAATGCCTCTTTGAACCCCGAGCAGGAGAGCGAACGTATCGTCCTGACCGCGGGCGCGCGCTTACTTGAAGCGCGGCAGGCCCGGCAGCTAAATTTGCGAGACGTCGCCAACAAGACACATCAATCACAAGAGACGCTTGAAGCGCTGGAAACGATGGAAACGGCGCACATGCCGGCCAGCATTGTCCGCCTGCAAGCCAAAAACTATGCACGCTTTCTTGGATTGCCTGAGGAAGAAATCGCCGCCGGCTTTGCGGCATCGACCGGACCGGCATTCGCAAACACGACGCCAGTCGCGACCGGTCAGCCCGCCGTTTCAAATATGGCGATGCTGCTCGGCGCTGGCGCTGTTATCCTCGCGGCGGCGATGATTGGTGGGGCGATCATGCTGTCACAGTCACCTGCAGCCGTTGCGGAAGATCCGTTGGCCATTTCTGCGCGTCTTGCGCCAGCTTATGCTGATGTCGATGAGTTTAGTCATCTTGTCAGCGAAGTCGGTGAGGAGTTTGGCATCTTCGCCACGCAGCGCGCCTGGATTGAGGTGCGCGGCTCTGACGGGACGGTGTTCAGAAATCGCGAGATGTCGCCAGGAGAATCGTATTTCCCGCGAACCGCCGCAGGGTGGACCATTACGGTGCAAGATGCTGGCGCGTTTGAATGGCGTCTCGGAGAAATTTCAACCGCAGCCGTCGGTGAGGCGGGTCAGGCGCTTTATTCTGTCAGTGTTGACGATGCCCTCGCCGTCGCGATTGATGCGCGGTCCGCCGCACTGGCGCAAGCGCCGGGACGAAACGGCCAACAAAGATAAATTCCAATTGTAATTTGACGCGTGATGATCGCGCGACACGGCAGCTGCGGACTTAGTCCTCGCCGTTGAGCTCTTTTTGCTGCATCAATTGCTCAGCCACAGTACCATAATGTGCGTTTTCATCGCCCGGCGACAGTGTTGGGCGACAGGTTGGCGCGCAATCATAGGTGTAGTTCAGACCCGCGCGATTGATGCTGACCCATGACCGCGTATTCGCGGTAACCACGACGTCCGATGAATGGATCGTGTTGCCCTCATTGTCGAAGATCATCAGGTTGGTTGTGCCGTAAGACTTGCCAGTGATGAACAGAAGTGTGTCATCGTGGACAGCAACATCGGCAATATTCGGGTTACCGATGATGACGCTGTCAGCATTTGTCTTCAGCTTCAGCGCCTTTGCTTTCCCGGTTTCGACCGTGATATGGCCGGCATGTGCGGCACAGCTTATCAGCGCGGCAGCGCAGCAGGAAAGGGTGATCTTTACGAGAGACGTCATGTCGGCACTCCAAACAATTGTCTGTAGATGTGCCGCAAAGAGGTTAGTCGAATCCTAAAGCGGTCGAATTATATGCGCTTTATAGTAATCCACCGAAATCGGGTCGAGTTATGGTTAATCTAGTTATTCTGATAGGCGAAGGTTTTTCAACTTCGATTCACCCAATATTCAGGGCCGTACCATAAAAGCAAAAGCGTTCGAGATGACTCGAATGACAATTGGGGACGACAACCTGCATGGTGGGAGTCCCTAATGCAAAACTTTATGAAAAAGTGGTTCGGCAATCATTCCAAAGATGCCGACAATACCGAGATTGTCGTGACAGACGGGAAACCAGCTGTCGCGCGCAAGAAATCCAAACTGGAATCAGGCGCAACCGCGATTGAGTATGCCCTGATCGCGTCATTGATCGCCGTTGCGATCATCACAGCGACAACCACTTTGGGTGATAAGGTCGCCGACACCTTCGACGACGTTTCGGATCAACTGGCGTCTTAAAGACGGATCCCTCCGGGTCTGGAAGTCGTTGGGTTCGCCCAGCGACTTCTGACCTGAGGACCCCTAACTGCGCCCACACAGGATTGGACGCCCTGTCTTAGAAAATTTGGCTCCCGGGCTGCCCTCTCATCGGGGTTAACAAGGTCTTGTTGAATCTTCAGGATTTTTTTCTGTTGATTCACGGGATTTTTAGCGCTGCGCGGTATCAAGACACCTGTTCCGGGGACAAACCAAGAAACTCTCGGGACGTCTATAATCTGCATAGTGGGAGTTTCCAATGCGTAAGTTTTTTGAAAATGAGTCAGGTGCAACTGCAATCGAATATGGTCTGATCGCTGCTTTGATCGCTGTTGCGATCATCGGTGCTGTGACCACTCTCGGTTCTAACACCTCTGCGACCTTCAACAAAGTTTCTGCTCAGCTGGGCTAAGACTTTACCGAAAGGTCTGCCGATAAGGCAACGAAGCCGCTGGGTTCGCCCAGCGGCTTCACTCATTTCTGGCATCAAGTGATCTTTAAGTCATTTGTTTTAGCGACACTCCAAACACAAACACCCTTGGAGGTTGACCCATGATCCTATCGCTGTTTGCGATCAGCTTTTTTGCACTCTGCACTCTTGCAGCTCTGATCGACATTGAAACCCTGACCATTCCGAATTGGCTGAATGGGTGGCTTGCTTTCTTATTCGTGCCGGCCGCGATCTTGGCCGCACCGGGTTGGGAGACCGTCGGGTGGCATGTTCTGGTGGGTGCAATTGCTTTTGTCGCGTCGGT
The DNA here is from genome assembly GCA_039029475.1 of Pseudomonadota bacterium. GTDB lineage: Bacteria > Pseudomonadota > Alphaproteobacteria > Caulobacterales > Hyphomonadaceae > Henriciella. The sequence goes on from JBCCGB010000021.1 coordinate 11,022, forward strand.
CGCGCTGTTCTTTCTCGGTGTCTATGGCGGCGGTGATGCGAAATTCATCCCAGGCGTGTTGCTCTGGGTCGGCCCGGCGGGGGCGGCTCCATTTCTGGTTGCAACCGCATTGGCGGGAGGCGTGCTCACAATCGTGGTCATCATCATGCGCGGATTGCTGCCATCGGGATATGCCCCGGGATTCGGGGTTGCGACGTTCGAGGATCGCAAAGGCGTTCCGTATGGAGTCGCAATTGCCGCAGGCGCTCTTTTCGCTGCCCCAGCGTCTCCGTTTCTTGCTGATTTCTTAAGCCAAATCCCGCGTTTTAATTAACCATGCTTTAGCTTCGGCGTGAAATATTCGCCGCTAACACCTCTGGATTCAACAGGGGTGGCGTAGAAATAGAAGGCGCTCTTCATGTCACCAATGCGGCTTATTATTCTAGCTGTCGCGCTCGTCGCAGCAGTGTTGGCAGCGTTCCTTGTTCGGAACTTGGCAAATCAACAACCAACGGTTGTCACCGGTCCTGCGCAAACGGTTGAGAAAATCGTCGAGGTCGAAGTTTCGCAGCAGAAAGTCCTGGTCGCGAAAACAGATCTTCGTGTCGGCACATTGTTGACCCCGGATGAGTTCAAATGGGCGAACTGGCCTGACTCAACCATCAACCCGGCCTATTACACGCAAGAGATTGCGCCGGACGCGATGGAAATTCTGACCGGCAGTGTGGTTCGGTCAGCCATGTATGCAGACGAGCCGGTCATGCCGCAGAAAATCGTTCAAAAGGGTGAGACCGGCTTCATGGCTGCGCTGTTAAGCCCTGGCAAACGCGCCATGACCATCGAGATCTCTCCGGAATCGGCATCCGCTGGTTTTATTCTGCCAGATGATCGCGTGGATATCATTTTGAGCCAGCTCATCGAGTTTGCGGGTGATGAAGATCTTCCGCCACAATTGGTCACCGAAACCATTATGGAAAATGCGCGTGTCATCGCCATCGACCAAACCTTTGGTGATGTTGACGGAATCCCGACTTTGACCGGATCAACCGCAACAATGGAAGTGACACAGATTCAAGCCGAATTGCTCGCCAATGCGGCGCGCTCAGGTACGATTTCCCTGACCTTGAGAAGTGCTGCTGATGCAGGCTTCAACGAAGGTGAGGCGCTCGCCAATCGATTGCTCCTCAACGACATCGAGTCCGGCGGCCGGAAAGTCATGATCTATCGCAGTAATAAAGTTGAGGCCGGAGGCAGCTAGATGAAACTCTTGCAGCAAACACTAACAGCCTCAACTCTGGCGCTCGGGCTCTGCCTGGCGCCCGTTGTGGCATCTGCTCAGACAGATCCGACAGAAAATCCATTGGGTGTCAGCACATACGAGCCTGGCGAAACCGGATTTTCTCGCAGCCTCAGCCTTGGCGCGAATAAGTCTGTCATCGTCGATCTAGATCGTCCCGCTGCGGATGTCATCATCACCAATCCGGATATTGCGGATGCGACCGTGCAAACGGCGCGCCGGATCATATTCCGGGGCGTCGAGGCAGGGCAAACCAACGCGTTCATTTTTGACAATCGTGGGCGGCCTTTGCTGAATCTCGAGATCTCGGTCTCCGCGGACACAACAGCGATCAACGAGATGATCAAACGCTACGTTCCCGGTGCGCGTGTAACCGTTGAAGGCGCGAACAATAATGTCGTTGTGTCAGGCGTCGTCGATAACCTTCTGCAATCCGATCAAGTTATGCGTCTCGTTCAGGCTTATCTGCCAAGCGATGACATTGCGCCGATCAACATGATGTCGATTCGGGCCAAGGATCAGGTCATGATGGAAGTGCGCATTGTCGAAATGCAGCGCTCGGTGATCAAACAACTCGGGATCAACCTTGGCGGCGCGCTAAATCTTGGCGACCTGCAAGGCGTCACGGAAGGTTCCCTCTATGCTGACGTCGCTGGCGATGGCATCGATTCTATTATCAATACTGGCGAAACCACGCTGGTCAGCACCACACCATTCCAGAACGCATTCGGTATCGAGTCTGCCAATTCCTTCGGCATTCAGGGCGCGGCCCTGGGCGGCCTGAACGGAAATTTCGCTTACAACAATTGGGATGGCGGTGTGTTACAATCGCGCACCTCAGCCGCGATTGATGCGCTTGAGCGGATCGGAGTTGTGAAAACTCTGGCAGAGCCAAACATTATGGCCGTTTCGGGCGAGAGCGCGAACTTCCTGGCGGGCGGTGAATTTCCGGTTCCGGTGGCCTCCGATGAAGAGGGCGTAACAGTCGAATTTAAGCCTTATGGTGTCGGCCTTGCCTTCACGCCGATGGTGTTGTCGGAGGGGCGCATTTCGTTGAAGATTTCGACAGAAATCTCTGAATTGTCCAACCAGGGCGCCTTTCAGGGTGTATCTGGCGTCGCGGTGGATTCGACTGGAAACCTGGTCAGTGTGCCGGGCCTGACCATTCCGGCTTTGGTCGTGCGTCGCGCTGAGAGTGTCGTCGAGTTGCCATCTGGCGGATCGACCATGCTGGCAGGCCTGATTCAGTCACGCAGCCGTCAGACTCTCGATCAATTGCCGGGTCTCAAGAAACTACCAATCCTAGGCACATTGTTTCAATCGCGTGATTTCGAAAATCAGGAAACCGAGATGGTTGTTATCGTGACGCCATATCTTGTCGATCCGGCCAAGAAAGATGAGTTGAAAACGCCCGCCGATGGGTTCGTCAATGCGTCTGATCCGAAAACGATCTTCTTTGGCAAGCTGAACGCTCAGTACGCCGATGCCGGTAAAGGTCTGACCAAAGAGAATTACTCGGCTCCGGTCGGGTTCATAGAGGAATAGGTGCGGTCATGAAGCATGCAAAAACTCTCGTTTTCAGCGCGCTGGCGGGGAGCCTTCTTACGCTTTCTGGCTGTCAGTCTCTTGGCGGCGGCAACGCCCATCAAGGCGTCCCGATTTCCGACTTTCATGGCACGCCACTGGATCGCTATGAGATCGGTGTTGAAGAACGCCGAGAATATCTCGAAGTCCAACTGGATTCCCGGGACACACAATTGCGCGTCTCTGAAGTGATGAAAGTGCGCGCCTTTTTGGACAAATATGCGGATGTCGGACATGGCCCTCTGGTCATTTCCATGCCGAAGAAAGCCGAAGCCCCGCAGCTTGCGGTCGGAGCAGTCTCGGAGATTCGCGAGTTCGCGTGGGAAGCCGGCATCGAGTATGAGCAAATGCTTGGCGCGGCCTATGATGCGTCCGGGCGAACCGCGACGCCGGTCGTAATGGCCTTCAAAACCTATGAAGCGATCGCTCCCGAGTGTCCGAGCCTGGCGGAAATCGACATTTCCAATGCGGTATCAAACAGCGAAATGGCGACGTTTGGCTGTGCTGTGCGGGCAAACATGGCAGCGATGATCGCCGAACCTGCAGACCTGCTGGGTGGGCGCGAACTGACCGAAGGTTTCGCCGCGCGCCAGCAATTTCAACTTGATCTTTGGTTGCAAGGGCAGCCGACACCCTCAACTCGCGGCGATGGCGAGTCCACGGCCATTTCAACGGCTGTGAACTAGGGCTGAGAAGACGCACAAGGAGCGAAGTAGAATGTCCAACGATAGTGCTCTCTTTGAAGACGATTTCGATATGGAGTTCGAAGACGATTTCGATTCTGCTTTAGCAACGGTTCTAGAGGACGATGCCGAGGAAGTGGATGAGCCTGAGGCCGTCAATCTCGACGCGCCGATGAAAGACCTGGAAGAATTTGATCCGGGCAATGACTCGTTTGAACAGTCACAGGTCATGATCACTGAACAGGATGATGGTGGTTATCGCGCGATTCCAGCGATTGCTGCGATGGCTTTTTGCGAGTCGACAAAGACGGCGTCGCTGATCGAAGCCGTTGCCAGCGACCGTCGTATGCAGCAGGCCAATGTTCAGATCGAAACTGGCGGATTGCCCGCCGCAATCGCCTATCTTGTCGAAAATCCGACCCCAAATCTGTTAATTCTCGAATCATCCGCCGCCAATGCGACGATGATTGCTCAAATCGATGAGCTCGCCTCTCATTGTGATGAGGGTGTACAGGTCATGGTGATTGGCAACACCAATGATATTGGCCTTTACCGTCAACTCATGGCGCGCGGTGTCAGCGAATATCTCGTGCCACCCATTGCACCGGTTCAAATTGTTCGCTCTATCAGTCAGCTGTTTTCAGATCCTGATGCTCCATTTGTCGGGAAGTCAATTTCGGTGATTGGCGCAAAAGGCGGGGTCGGCGCATCGACCATCGCCCACAATCTGGCTTGGGCGCTGTCGGAAAGTGCTGAAGTCAATACCGCACTGATCGATCTTGATCTGTCCTTCGGCACAACGGCGCTGGATTTCAATCACGAGAACCAGCAAACGGTGGCCGACGCCTTGCTCGCGCCTGAGCGCGTTGACGATGCCGTGGTGTCGAAGCTGCTTTCGAAGGTCACGGATCGCCTGTCCTTGTTCACGGCACCAGCATCGGTGTCGCAGATCATGGATATACCGACAGAGTCCTACACCACGATCATCGATACGGTTCGCCGAGTCATGCCATATGTCGTGCTCGATATTCCGCATGCATGGTCAGAGTGGACGTATCAGACGCTGTTGGGATCAGACGAAGTGATCTTGATTTGCCAGCCTGATCTGGCCTCGCTGCGCAATGGCAAAAACATGATCGATGAGCTAAAAGCGCAACGTCCAAATGACGCGCCGCCAAAACTGGTGGTGAATATGATGGGCGTGCCGAAGCGTCCTGAGATACCGGCCAAGGATTTCGCTGCAGCCATCGAAGTCGAACCATCCATCGTCTTGCCATTTGATCCGCAATTGTTCGGCACCGCGTCAAACAATGGGCAAATGATCTCCGAGACGGATTCGAGCGCCGCACCATCGATCGCGATTGATCAATTGGCGAGCCAAATCTCGGGTCGCGAAATCGTCGCACAATCAAAATCTCTGCTGCAGAAACTGCTCGGGAAATAAGCACAGAAAGAGGGCTGACAAATGGCATTTGGCAAACGATCTGCCGGACCCGTGACTGCGAAACCCGCTGTCGCGAAAGCCGATCCTCCGGCTGCGCCAAAGCCGCCGGTCGCTAAGCCTGTCGCGAAGGCCCCCAAACCGCCTGCAGAGCCTAAGGAAAAACCAAAACCGGCGGCGGTCAAGCCACCGCCAGCCGAGGAAGAGAAAGTCACCAAGGTTACGGATCGCTCGGAAGAGTATTACGCGACCAAAACGACGATTTTCAATGCGCTGATCGACACAATTGATCTCGGTCAATTGGCCCAGCTCGACCAGGAGAGCGCACGCGAGGAGATCCGCGACATTGTCGTCGAAATCATCGCTATCAAAAACGTTGTCATGTCGATTTCCGAGCAGGAACACTTGCTCGACGATATCTGTAATGACGTGCTTGGTTATGGTCCGCTGGAACCATTGCTCGCCCGTGATGACATTGCCGATATCATGGTGAATGGTGCGGACACTTGTTATATTGAGGTCGACGGTAAAATCGAGCGAACCAATATTCGGTTCCGCGACAATGCTCAGCTGATGAATATCTGTCAGCGTATCGTGAGCCAGGTTGGCCGCCGAGTCGACGATGCCAGCCCAATTTGTGACGCGCGTCTGCTCGACGGATCTCGTGTCAATGTCATTGCGCCCCCGCTATCGATTGACGGGCCGGCCCTGACCATTCGTAAGTTTAAAAAGGACAAGCTGAAGCTTCAGGACCTGGTCAACTTCAAATCGATCTCCGAGGCTGGTGCGGAAATCCTGCGCATCATTGGTCATGCGCGTTGTAATATCCTCATCTCAGGCGGTACCGGTTCTGGTAAGACGACTTTGCTCAACTGTTTGACCGGCTTTATCGAGCCGGGCGAGCGCGTCATCACCTGCGAAGACTCCGCTGAACTTCAATTGCAACAGCCGCACGTCGTGCGGTTGGAAACGCGTCCGCCAAACATCGAAGGCTCTGGCGAGATTTCGATGCGTGACCTGGTCAAAAACTGTCTGCGGATGCGTCCGGAGCGGATCATTGTGGGCGAGGTGCGTGGTCCAGAGGCATTTGACCTGCTTCAGGCCATGAATACCGGTCACGATGGTTCAATGGGAACACTTCACGCCAACAGCCCGCGCGAAGCTCTGTCGCGGGTTGAATCAATGATCACGATGGGCGGGTTCAGCCTCCCAGCGAAAACCATTCGAGAGATGATTGTCGGCTCGGTTGATGTTGTGGTGCAGGCGTCTCGTCTGCGCGATGGTTCGCGCCGGATCATGTGTGTGACGGAAGTCATGGGTCTGGAAGGCGACACCATCGTTCTGCAGGACATTCTGAAATACGAAATCGACGGCGAAGATGATGACGGCAAGATCATTGGCCGTCACCGCGGAACCGGCATTGGTCGCCCGAAATTTTGGGAACGCGCCCAGTATTACAATCTCGAGCGCGACCTCGCGACCGCTCTGGACGATCTGGATTAGTCGATGGACCTAAGTAGCGACTTCATCCTTTACGCCATTGGCGGTCTGGCCTTCCTTTGCATTGCCGGGGTTGGTTTTGTACTGACGGGCGATTCCGGCGCCGAAAAGGCGTCAAAGCGCGCCAAGCAGCTTGCTGCGAACGAAACGCCTGGCCGTCGCGCCAGCCGGAATGATCCGAACGCGGCGCGGAAAAAGCAAACGCAGCAAATGTTGAAGAAGCTGCGTGAACAGGATGAAAGTCGACGCAAGTCCCTGGTCGCGAACGATATTCAGTCGAAAATCAATCAAGCCGGATTGGAAATGCCAGCGCAATTGTTCTGGATCATCTCGGTTATCCTCGGTGCCGTTGCGGCGTTCGTGATGTGGTATTCCGGTGCTGAAGGTCCGCCGATGATTCTTGGCTTTCAGTTCAAGTCTCAGCCGGTGATGATCGGCGGCGCGGCCTTTGTCGCCGGTATTGGCTTTCCGCGCATGGTGCTTGGCTTCCTGACCGGTGGTCGCAACAAAAAGCTGATGAACCAATTTGCCGATGGTATCGACATCATCGTGCGCGGTGTAAAATCCGGCCTGCCGCTGACCGAATGTCTGCGCATCATTGCCAAGGAAAGCCCGGCGCCGCTCGGACCGGAATTTCAGTTGCTCACAGACAATTTGCAAATGGGTATGAGCACCGAGCGCGCTTTGCAGCAATTCTACAAGCGCGTGCCATTGCCGGAAGTGAACTTCTTCGTGATTGTGCTCTCCATCCAGGCCAAAGCAGGCGGCAATCTGTCGGAAGCCCTCGGCAATCTGTCGACCGTTATTCGCTCTCGCAAAATGATGCGTGAAAAGATCAAGGCGCTGTCTGCGGAGGCCAAGGCATCTGCTTACATCATTGGCAGCTTGCCTTTCGCTGTCGGATTCATGGTCTATCTGACCACGCCTTCATACATTTCAGAATTGTGGACGAGCTCCGGTGGCCACGCGGTGCTGTTTGTCGGGTTCTGTCTGTATTCCATTGGCATCGCCGTGATGCGCAAAATGATCAGTTTTGATTTCTAGGGGGCGAGCATGGGCGAATTTGCAAAATCTCTAAGCGATCCAGCCGCCTTATTGTCCATGGCTGTTGCTGTGGCGATGTTTATGACCGTCGTTGGCGTGATGTTGCCCGCCTTAAAAGGCGACAAGCTGGAAACGCGACTGAAGCAGGTTTCCGCCCAGCGCGATAAGCTGCGTCGGGCGTCGCGCGCGAACATGGAACAAACGGGCCTGAAGCGAGAAGCCAAAGGTACGATTAGTGACATCACCAAGAAACTCGACCTCCAGAAAATGCTGGAGGATCCGAATATTGAAGCCAAGATGGAACAAGCCGGGATGCGCGGCCCGCGGCCACTGACCATCTTCTATTTCTGTCGCTTCGCCTTGCCGTTCGTGTTCGGCGTTCTGGTGTTTCTGTTCATCTTCTTCGTCAATGATTTCGGTCTGCAGGGGAATATGAAATTCGCCTCGATCATTTTCGGTTTGGCTGCCGGATTCTACGCACCCAACCTGTATGTTGGAAACATTGCGGCGAAACGTCAGCAATCGATCATGAAAGCCTTTCCGGACGCCTTGGACATGATGTTGATCTGTGTCGAATCCGGTATGTCGATCGAGATGGCGTTTGCCAAAGTCGGCGCCGAAATCGGAACAGCATCAATCGAGCTCGCTGAAGAGCTTCAGCTCACGACGGCTGAATTGTCTTACCTCCAAGAACGCCGTCTGGCTTATGAAAACCTGGCGCGACGAACGGGCCATGAAGGCGTGAAAGCCGTGACCATGGCGCTGGTTCAGGCAGAACGATATGGTACCCCTCTCGGTGATGCCTTGCGCGTCATGGCGAAGGAAAACCGCGACATGCGGATGTCAGCCGCCGAAAAGAAAGCCGCAGCATTGCCCGCGCAGTTGACGGTTCCAATGATTCTGTTCTTCCTGCCGGTTCTGTTCCTGGTGGTGCTTGGCCCAGCCGTCATCAAAGTGATGCGGATGCAAGCTGAAAACGGCTAAAGGTCGACGCCGTTTTCAAATTTTCATAAGTGCAAACAGACGCGCGCTCTGCGCCTAACGTCCTTGAGTGCCACGCAAGGCTGGACGCAGTTTGACGGCGTTGGGTTGTGGCCCGTCACCGGCGAGCTCCGGCTCTGCAATGGGCAGGCTCGCTGCCGCAATCGGGTCCCGCATACTTTCAGCGTCAACCTGCGCTTCCGGGACACCTGGCATCGACTGCGCCGCGGCGGGGGTGCGCTCGAGTGAATCGATCACATCGTCGAGCTTCTGCAGATCGTCATAATTGTCAGAAGGGGTGACCATGCCCCGTAGCGCGCGCTGATTGGCTTCGATGGATCGCGGTGGTGCGTTGGGATCAACGGCGATCATTTCATCATATCGTCCCTGCAAGCCGAGTATCAAAGCCAGGTTCTGACGTACGCGAACGTCTGATCCAGTGGCATTGACGGCCTTACGCAGAACAGTTTCAGCTTCATCCAATTGTCCCGTTAAAGCCAATGACAGACCGTAATTGGAGAGGGTTGAGGCGCGGTCTGGTTGTCGATCAAGCGCGTACTGATAGGCCTGTTGGGCTTTCTGATGATCTTCAGTCCGGTCAAACGCCACGCCAAGCGCCGCAAGCGGGGTCGCTTCGGATGGCGGCGATAGATCGGCGCTGCGAACGAAGGCCTGGACGGCATCTTCGAACTTCCCCTGGGCCATGTATGACCGCCCCAATTCTAGAAATATCTCAAAACTCTCCGGATGGATGGGCACCGCTGTCGTCGCCACCTCCAACACGCGTTCGTGACTGCCAATGTTGCGCAGTGCTCGCATGAATTCGATTGTGGTTTCGAGATTGCCTGCGTCTTTTTGATGCTCATTGGCCCAAAAATTCGCGCGTGTGATCGGGTCAGAGCGATTGGCCACGGCAATTTCTTCTGCCGTTGCCGGCTGAAGCGCCTGTTCTATCGCTTGCTGGTATTCTGCGTCCTGCGCGGACTGCGTCGCGTCGCCTGAAGTCGTGGCACAACCCGTGCCGACCAGCAGTGCCGCGACGGGCAGGACAATTTTGACAGTTCTGGCTCTGGACATTTCTCAGGCTCCGAGGCTGTTAGAGCCCGGATCATGCCAGCAACCTGGTCAAGACGAGGTTAACAGAACTGGCAATCGAATTAACTTGTACGGAGTCTTTCATGCCTGCGCATTCCGCATTGATCGCAACCGCTGAAAAAGCCGCCCCAGTCTACCTGTGTTCAAAGGCCAATTGGAGTGAAATCGACGGACTCCCGGCCGATTTAGAGGCCATGGCGAAAGCTCAGGACTTTAAGGGTCAGAGTGGGCAAACCGTGCTGACAGCCAATTCCGAAGGCGAGGTTTCGGGCGTCTTGTTCGGCCTGGGTGATGGAACCGATGCATTGGCTGTCGCGGGGTTGAGTGCGAAACTGCCTCGCGGCGTATATCAAATTGTGCGGACCGATGAGGCTGATCCGGCGCAGATCGCGGCGGCCTGGGCCGACGGAGCTTACCGATTTGATCGTTATCTGAGTGAAAAAGCCGATCCACCACAGTTGGTCGTTGGAGAAGATGCCGACGGCACGGCTCAAATTCGCCTCGCTGTCGCGATTGACCGGCTCCGCGACCTTGTCAACACGCCAGCCGAAGATATGGGGCCGCCGGAAATTCAGGGGACAATTAGTGATCTTGCGGAGCGCTATGGTGCCCACCTGGAAACAACGATTGGCGCTGCTTTACTGGAACAGAATTATCCAATGGTGCACGCGGTCGGCCGGGCCGGGCCGCAAGCGCCGCGTATTATGGAATTGAGTTGGGGCAATCCGGATCATCCGGAAGTTGCGATCGTCGGTAAAGGCGTAGCCTTTGATACGGGCGGTTTGAATCTCAAGACCGGGAATTACATGCGCTTGATGAAAAAGGATATGGGCGGTGCCGCGCACGCAATTGCGCTTGCAGAATTGGTCATGGGGCATGATCTTCCGGTCTATTTGAAGCTCTATGTGCCGGCTGTAGAGAATGCGATCGCCGGTGACGCATTTCGCCCTGGTGACGTGTTGTCGAGCCGCAAAGGCTTGAGCGTCGAAATCGACAATACGGATGCGGAAGGACGGTTGATCCTCGGTGATGCACTTACACGGGCGTGCGAATCCGAGCCGGAGCTCGTTATCGATTTTGCGACTCTGACGGGCGCGGCGCGCGTGGCGCTGGGGCCAGATCTCGCGCCCTATTACACAGATGATGAGACGCTGGCAGACGAGATTGCACAGGGCGCAACGGTCAGCGGCGATCCAGCCTGGCGCATGCCGCTTTGGAATCCGTATCGAACCATGCTGAAAAGTCCGATTGCCGACCTCGTGAACAGTGCCTCAGGGGGCATGGCGGGATCGATCACAGCAGCGATTTTTCTGAAGCAGTTTGTCGACGCTAAATCGTGGGTGCATCTTGACGTCTGGGCCTGGCGTGAGGGCAAATATGGCCGTCCCGCTGGCGGCGCAGCCTGCGGCCTGCGCGCTATGTGGGAAACGTTGAGAGCCCGCTATAGCTAACGTTCGTCGCTAATAATGTAGCGCGGCCCGACCCCAAGTCGCCAGGCTTTATCGTCGGGATTATAAAGTTGGCATGCTTTCAGCGATAAACACCCGCAACCGATACACCCGTCTAGATTATCCCGCATGCGTTGCATCAAGGCGATGCGATGATCCAGGGTCGTGCGAAACTCACGGCTAATCTTGTTCCAGTCTGATTTGGTCGGCGTCCGTCCTTCAGGCAAGCTCGCCATGACGGTTTTGATCTGGTCGATGGTGAGACCGATTTGTTGAGCGATCAGGATGAAGGAAAGGCGTCGAATGTCAGAGCCCTCATATCGTCTTTGATTGCCTTGATTTCGATCGGGCCTGACCAATCCCTTCTTTTCGTAGAACCGAATGGCAGAGACAGAGATCCCAGTTCGCATAGCAAGATCACCAATTGAGAGGCCGCGTTTCATTGCCATGACAAATCTCCAGAAAATACCTTGACCTAAACTTAGGTTTAGGAATTACACGAATGGCTCCGGATTGAAAAGACAAGGAGAACTACAATGTCAAAAGCAATTCTTGAGCATGTGAATCTGACCGTATCCGACCCCGACAGAACGGCTGAAATGCTGGTTGATTTGTTTGGGTGGAAAATACGTTGGGCGGGAGCATCCCTAAACAATGGCCGAACGGTGCATGTCGGCAATGAGGAAGACTATGTCGCGCTGTACAAAACAGGAAATCCCAGAATTCTGAGCGAAAACGAGAATTACAGCATGGCCGGCGCGGTGAATCATCTCGGCATTCTTGTCGACGATTTGAAAGCCGCGGAAAAACGCGTGCTCGAATATGGCATCAAAACCCACAGTCATCAGACTTATGAACCTGGAAGTCGGTTCTATTTCCATGACCACGATAATATTGAATATGAAGTCGTGAGTTATGCTTGACGGGCTGATTCACTCTTATCTCGAGGGATTTGCGGGTGGTTGGCAACCGCGCGGCGCCTACGCGCCACGGTTTCGTGACTCGCCAAGCGAGCAAACTGCGCTAAGCTCCCCCCAGAGCAATCAGGGTGAGATGAGCTATGCTAAAAAACTGGATGATCGCGAGCGCCGCGGCGCTGGGACTTACTGCTTGCGCGAGCGTCGATGTTGATGTCGATCTCGCGGATGCGCCGTCAGTTAAACCAGATCTGGTTGAAACGGAATCGGTCGAAGCATCAGAACCGATCTTGGGACCAGGCGACCGGATGCCATCTGGCCGCGCACTTGGCACCCGATCGGCAGTTGTGGCGCCGAATGCGGCGGCGGCGACCGCGCATCCCCTGGCAACACAGACCGCGCTCGATATCATGAAGTATGGCGGCACGGCGATGGATGCCGCAATCGCCGCGAACGCCATGCTCGGCCTGGTCGAGCCAACGGGTAATGGTATTGGTGGCGATTTGTATGCCATCGTCTGGGATCCAAAGACGCAAAAACTGTATGGCTATAATGGCTCTGGCCGCTCGCCTATGGGAGCGACCTTAGCAGACATGCAGGCCAAGGCAGATGAGTTCATGGACGGTGAGGAAATCCCGCCATTCGGCGCCGCGCCTGTGACGGTGCCTGGGACAGTCGAGGCCTGGGGCGCTTTACATGAGCGATTCGGGACTCTGCCATTTCACATGCTGATGGAACGGACCATCGAATACGCGCGTGAGGGGGCCCCCATTCCGGAAGTGATCGCCTTCTATTGGCAATTCGGGCCGCAGCGTTTCGAGCCGGCAGCGGAAAGTGGCATGCTGGAAGAGTATGCCAATGCCAAGGCGACCTATTTTTCACCACCCCCGGTGGAAGGCAGCCTGTTCCAAAATCCTGATCTGGCCAACACATTAGAGCGGATTGCTCAGGAAGGACCGGAAGATTTCTATACCGGACAAATTGCCCAGACGATGGGTGATTATTTTGAACGAATTGGCGGTTATCTTCGATACGAAGACTTTGCCGCACATGACGGCGAATGGGTCGATCCGCTTTGCGTCGAGTATCGCGATCTGGTGAAGCTGTGCGAGCTGGGTCCGAACACGCAAGGCGTTGCGGCGCTGCAAATGCTGCAAATGCTGGAGCGATTTGACCTGCGTGAAATGGGATATGGTTCTGCTGATAGCCTGATGGCGCAGATTGAGGCGAAGCGTCTGGCTTTTGCGGATCGGGCTGCAGGGTATGCCGACGATGCCTTCAGCGGTATTGATCCAAACGTTTTTATCCGCCCAGGCTATAATGCGAAACGCGGCGAGGCGATCAATATCAACCAGGCCATGGCACCGCCCGCACCAGGTTACGCGGCGGCGGACGTCAAGCTCAATGATGGCGATACCACTTACCTTACGGTGACCGATGATCAGGGTATGATGGTCTCACTCATCCAGTCGAATTATCGCGGCATGGGGTCTGGCCTCGTCGCAGACGGCCTCGGCTTCATGTTCCAGGATCGCGGTCAATTGTTCAGCCTCGACCCAGAGCACCCCAATGCGTTTGAGCCCGGTAAGAGACCCTTCCATACGATTATTCCAGCCTTTGCCTTCAAGAAAGACATGCCAGGCTGCCAGGTCCGAGCCGAACCGATCGAACAGGCTTGCCGGTATGAGCCATGGCTCAGCTTCGGTCTGATGGGCGGGGGTATGCAGCCACAAGGTCACGTTCAGATCATTCTCAACCTCGTCGATTTCGATATGGGGCTGCAGGAAGCGGGCGATGCGGCGCGTTGGGAACATCGCGGTGGCTGCGAGCCCACAGATGGCTTGAATGGTGACGATTGTGAAAGTGATATGGGGACCGTTCATCTGGAGAGCGGTATTCCGGCTGAGGCGCGCGCTGAATTGGAAAGGCGAGGGCATACAGTGGAATGCTGCCGCGCCAATGGCGGCGGGTATCAGGCGATCATGCGCGACTTTCGAACCGGGGCGTGGATCGCAGCGACAGAGATGCGGAAGGATGGCAGCGCGGACGGTTTTTAGGAAATGAAAGCGGCCAGTCCGCGGTCAGTCTTTGTCTCGTCTAAGATACTATACGTGGCTTTGAAAGCCTGCGCGGACTGGCGATTCCCGCTTCCAACAGATCGGATGTTAGCACAAACTTGACCTTAGGGCAATTTGAGGCGCTGGACCGTGGCCCTCTTGCGCCCCATATCTGCCGAGATGGAAGCCTTCGCCAATCTTCTCGAACGCCTGCTGCTGACGCCCTCGCGCAATGGCAAGCTGGCTCTGATCACGAACTATTTTTCTACTATTCCGGATCCCGAGCGCGGATGGGCGTTGGCGGCGCTGACCAATGAGATTGATCTCCCCGGCGTCAAAGCCGGCTTGGTGCGACGCCTGGCCGAAAGCAAAGTGGATCATGAGCTTTTTCGTCTGTCCTATGATTATGTTGGCGACCTTGCTGATACGGTGAGCCTGATCTGGCCGGCTGAACATGGCGCCAATTACGTGCCAACGCTCAGCACTGTCGTCGAAGCGCTGTCCGACGCCACCAAAGCGCAAGGCGAGCGGCTGATCGAAGGTTGGCTCAACGCACTTGATGCGCGCGGGCGATGGGCTTTGTTGAAATTGGTGACAGGTGGTTTGAGGATTGGCGTTTCGGCCCGCCTGGCGAAGATCGCCGCCGCGCAGTTCGGCGACGTAGAGACCAGCGACGTCGAAGAGATCTGGCATGGTCTCGAGCCGCCTTATCTTAGCCTTTTCGCCTGGCTCGATGGCAAAGCCGAAAAACCAAAGCCCGATATCGCAGCGCCGTTTCGGCCGGTTATGCTGGCGCATCCGCTGGTCGCGAAAAAGGATCGAGACAATCCAGATGCCGTCGATCCTGACCTGATAACCGCTGAGACATTTGCGGCCGAATGGAAGTATGATGGCATTCGCGTGCAGGCCGTGTCTGAGGGAGAGACGCGACGTCTCTATACGCGCACTGGCGATGATATCAGTCAAACGTTTCCAGATGTCCTGGCATCGATGGCGTTTAACGCCGCTATTGATGGCGAATTGTTGGTGCGCCGCAATGATGGCAGCGTTGCGCCGTTTAACGAGTTGCAGCAACGCCTCAATCGAAAGTCAGTCAGTAAGAAACAGATGGAAGCGCGGCCGGCCTTTATACGCGCCTATGACCTGCTCGCTGAAGGGGAGGAGGACTTACGATCTTTAACCTTCCGGCAAAGGCGAGCGCGGCTTGAATCCTTTATTACCGGGCTGCCGACAGACCGGATCGATCTGTCGCCTCTGGTCGAGGTCACCGATATTCAACGCATGGCAGACGCAAGAAACGCTCCGCCGGCGCCCGAAATCGAAGGGCTGATGCTCAAGCGTTGGGACAGCGTCTATGAACCTGGGCGTCCGAAAGGCCCTTGGTTCAAATGGAAACGGGATCCGTTCCTGGTCGATGCCGTCTTGCTATATGCACAAAGAGGGCATGGCAAAAGGTCTAGCGTCTATTCGGATTTCACGTTCGGGGTGTGGCGCGACATTGATGGGGTCGACACACTGACCCCCGTGGGAAAGGCCTATTTCGGTTTCACCGACGAGGAGCTCAAAAGGCTCGACAAATTCGTTCGTGACAACACACTTGAACGGTTCGGTCCGGTGCGGTCTGTCACGGCGACGAAAGAGCAAGGATTGGTACTTGAAGTGGCATTTGAAGGATTGCAGCGCAGTTCTCGTCACAAATCCGGAATCGCCATGCGGTTCCCGCGCATTCATCGTATTCGTTGGGACAAACCGACTGCAGAGGCAGACCGTCTGGAAAATCTTGAAGCATTACTGCCCGAAAATGCCTGATGGCATTGCGACCAAAGCCTGTTAGGGCGGGGCGATGAATTTTCGCGATTTTATTCTATTGGCGGCGGTCTGTTTCGTTTGGGGGCTGAATCTGGTCGTCACACGCTGGGTGGTCGCTGATGCTGGGGTGCCGCCCCTCTTTTTTGCCGGGATGCGGTTTGCGGGGATTATGCTGGTCTTGCTCTGGTTCCTGCGTCCAATCCCGAAAAACCTGGGCACCTTGTTCTTGATTGCGATGGGGATGGGTGCTGTGCATTTCGCGCTGTTGTTTCAAGGCCTGGCCAATGCCGAAGCCAGCTCGGTCGCGGTTGTGGCACAATTGGGGGTCCCCTTCTCGACATTGATGAGCATGGCGTTTCTGGGTGAAGTTGTGGGCTGGCGGCGCGGGCTCGGCATCATGTTGGCCTTTGCCGGGGCCATACTTATTGCCATCGACCCGGATACTTTCACGCTGAGCTTTGGTTTGCTTTATGTTGTCATTGCCGCCCTGATCGCCTCCGGGGCTGGCATACTGATGAAGCGGATGCCATCGATCAGCGCGATGCAAATGCAAGCCTGGATCGGCTTGTTCAGCTTTGCGCCGCTGTTCGCTGTCTCTGGCCTATATGAGAGCGACATGGATGGCTGGGGCGCGTTCATTGAGGGCGGGTGGCTGGTCTGGCTGGCCACCATATTCGCCGTGCTAGGCGTCAGCGTTTTCGGACACGGAGCGTTTTACACTTTGATCAAGAAGTACGATATCTCGCTGCTCTCGCCGCTGACCTTGATGACGCCGATATGGGGTGTGGTCTTGAGTGTGGCGCTTCTGGGTGAGGTATTGACCTTGCAGTTGGTGGTGGGGGCAGCGATTTCGCTCGGCGGGGTGTTCGTGATCCTTGTTCGACCTAATCGCGCAATGCCGGAGGCCGTTTTGGGGAATAAAGTGCGAGGCATGAAAGAATGAAGATAGAGGCCCGACCAAGCCCGAACTTCAATGATCGCAAGCATCCGATCGATATGCTGGTCTTCCATTATACCGGCATGGAGACCGGTCAGCAGGCGCTGGACCGGATGTGTGATGCAGCGGCAGAAGTGTCCGCGCACTATATGATTTGGGAAGATGGCCGCATCGTTCAACTGGTCGGGGAAGACAAACGTGCCTGGCATGCTGGCGTATCGAGTTGGCAAGGGGACAATGACCTAAATTCGCGATCCATCGGCATCGAGATTGTTAATGGCGGACATGATTGGCCACTCACGGATGGGCGCCTGCCCGCTTATCCCGATGCGCAGATTGATGCGCTGATCGAGCTCAGCACGGGAATCATCAAGCGCTGGGACATTCCGTTCAGTCGCATTGTCGGTCACTCTGATATCGCACCCGATCGCAAGGACGACCCGGGCGAGCATTTTCCCTGGGATCGTCTGGCCCAGGCCGGAATTGGGGCATGGCCGATATCGGCTTCGGAAAATCCGACTGACCCGCCAGGCGTGACCAGCACAGGGCACACAGATGAAGCGCTCGGTTTGGGCGACGACCACGAAACCGTCCGCCATATGCGGCGCATGTTGCAGGAGATTGGCTACGGGCTTGAAGATGGCGGCACCTTTGATGAGGCCACAGCAGCTGTCGTGCGCGCCTTTCAACGTCGCTGGCGGCAAGACCAGGTCACAGGTCGCGCGGACAGTCTAACCCTGCGAATGGTCATCCTTGTGCATTCGCTGTTCTCACAGTAAACTCCACCCTTCCTCGTATTGCTGCGGCTGCTGACCCGCATTTCTAACGAGGAAAAGCTCATGACACACCGCAGCAGAGCCTGGCGGCGCGCGCAGCGTCGCAAGCATGGTGGACAACCACCCAAATCCAAGGCGCGTGCGTGCTGGCAGGAAAAACCCTGGCGACTGCTTTACTTTCGCGCCGCCAAGTTGAAACGTGCCCAGCAGCTTGGTCGATTCTGGCCGCATCGCGAATGGGAGAGAATGTTGCGCGACACAGCGCCTATCAACGTCTTGTTTGTCTGCTCCAAAAATCAGTGGCGCAGTCCGACGGCTGAAGCCGTATTCCGCAAAACGCCTGGCTTATCTGTGCGCTCTGCTGGCACGTCGCGTGCGGCGCGGAAAACGATTTCAATTGCGGATATTCGATGGGCCGACATGATCCTGGTCATGGAAGACAAGCATCGCGCACGCCTACGTGCGCAGTTCAGAGATGAAGTGCGCTACAAGCAGGTTCACTCGCTCGATATTCCCGACCTGTACCGATTCATGGACCCGGAGCTGATTGCGATCCTGTCAGACAAGGTCACGCCTCTGATTTTGGCGGACTAAGCGGATTCCAGCGCTTTGACTTGAACTTTGGTTGGGCGTGAATTGCCCCTGCCATACAAGTTGACCTTCAATTTTGAAATCGCATGTACGAGCGCGTTCGGGCCGTATTTGATATCACCCGTAAATTCGATGTTCGGGAAGCGCTCGAAGATGTGCTCATAAGCGACGCGCAACTGCATCTGGGCGACGCGAGACCCAAGGCATTTGTGTACACCATGACCAAAGGCAATATGCTTATCAACATTGTCGCGTGTCAGGTCGAACACATCCGGGTTCGGAAACACGTCTGGGTCACGATTGGCAGCGCCGTACCACATCACGACTTTCTCATCCTTGGCGATGCGCTGTCCGTTAAGTTCGGTGTCTTCCAAAAGAGTCCGGCGCATGTGCTTTACAGGCGAAACCATGCGCAACGCTTCTTCCGACATGCGCGGGATCAGTGACGGATCGTCCAACACCATGGCGCGTTGGTCCTGCCATTCCGTCATGAGCTTGATCGTGCCGGACAAAGAATTGCGTGTGGTGTCGTTGCCGGCAAATATGATGAGCAGCCAGGACCCATCGAGATATTCCTGCGGTAGATCTTGGTCATCGAGCTTTGACTGGGCAATGATCGTCAACAGGTCATGGCGCGGATTGGCGCGGCGATCGGCCATCACTTCTGCGCCATATGCAAACATTTCCTCGACCACTTTTTTGAACCGTAATGGAAAGAGCGGCTCGCCCAAGAACGTCCGTAGCGGATTCGACATGAACTGGCTCGCCATTTCGAGATAGTGCATCCAGTGGACAATCTTCTGGCGGTCTTCCTCATCAACGCCGAGCATTTCACACAAAGTATAAAGCGGCAGCTGATTGGAAAAGATTTTGACGAAGTCGACGACGGGGCCCTTGGCTTCCAAATCATCACACAGGGACTCGACCTTGGCGCTGACTTTCTCGCGCAGTTCTTTGACATAGGCGGGGATGAAGAAGTCTTTTTGTTGAATCCGCATCTGCATGTGCTGCGGTTCATCCATAGAGATCAGATTGTCCATCGAAGCCCGGACCAAAATTTCCGGACGCCAATGTTCGCGTGGCGGGACGGCGAGATTAATGCCGCCGCGTTGCGACGAATAAATGGCGGGGTTGAGCTCAACTTCCTTGATGTCGTCATAGCGAGAAACAGACCAGTAGCCGCTGGCGCCCTTGCGCATTCTCGACCACATGACCGGCGCTTCATTGCGCATCCGCTTATACAGATCGTATGGATGCCCGCGGGTCCAGGAATTCGGGTTCCAGAGCTGAAAATCTGTTTCCAGCATTGGATACACCATATCATGAACCGGATTGGCTGAAGAATTATCAACCATGATTTCGTCGCTAATCAGCTTCATAATATGTGCTCCGCTAAGTTGAGCTAGATTTGGGTCACCCCCATTGCGTGGCAAGGGGTTCAAGATTTGATTAATACTAGCGGGGCCTGTCCTTGGGTCATTCAATGAAAAACTGAAAATTGCCCGAGCAGGTTGCGATCAGCGTCTGGCAACACTCGCTCAAATACATTATAGCGCCTGTTCCAGACGGCTGGGCAGTCGCTGTCCCCGACTTGATCGGGGATGGAGGAAAGTCCGGGCTCCACGGAGACATGGCGGTGGATAACGTCCACCCGGCGCAAGCCGAGGGAAAGTGCCACAGAAAGCAAACCGCCCTGAACATGTTTCAGGGTAAGGGTGAAAGGGTGGGGTAAGAGCCCACCGGGGTTTCGGCGACGCGGCCCGCATGGTAAACCCCGCCAGGAGCAAGACCGAATAGGGGGCGTACATGGGCCGTCTTCAACCCGCGCCCCGGGTGTGTCGCACCAGGTGCCTGGCAACAGGCATCGCAGAGGAATGATTGCTGAACCCGCAAGGGGGAACAGAACCCGGCTTACAGGCCGTCTGGACTTTTACTCGGTGGGCGTCTCATCGTCGACAGCGATTTCGGCATCCTCATCAGCGATTGATGCGGCCGCCTTTGCTCTTTCCAAAGCAATAAGCGTATTAATGACTTCCATCGCGTTTTGCATGGTGACCAGTTGGATATCGTCTGGCGCGTCAATCAGAGTGACGTTGACGGATTTAACGTCTTTGTCTTCTTCGAAGTTTGCGCTGATTTTATACTTCGCACCCAGTAAGTTGACTGTCTGCTCTTGGCCATTTGACCATTTCACACGCCGGACAGACCCGCCAAATGAATTCCAATCTTCGCCAGCATAAATTCGCGTAGCAATGCGAACTTCACGATCATTCATACGCGTGATAGAGGATCGCACCCGAAGATCTTGGGCGAAGGCGACCGTGTCTTTTTCGGCGATAAGCGGCATGGGTCCCTCCATGCCACTCGGGGATGACGGTCGTGCGTCCTGCGCTAGGCCGAGAGACGTCGATATGTATTTGGCTTTCTCCGGCCCTTCCCAAAATACACAGACAGCATCCGTTTCGCGTGGGATACACCATTCAATCGGATTATTATGCGCGTTCAAATTGGTTCTTGGTCCGATTGGGGTTGAGGCGTAGGTGGTCGTTCGTTGCAGTGAAAACTGGCGTGCATAGGCTGGGCTACCGGCAGAGATTTTTTGCGCGCCGCCAAATGGACCCTGCCATTCTAGATCGTTTTCCACCGTTGCGACCCGCTCATTCTCGACCCCGAACTCCAGCAAGACGTCGCCCTTCGTCATCTCACCGTCGAAAGTTTTTGTCGTGCCTTGAATCACGGCCAATCCCATTGGTTCACCATTGTCACGCCACTCTGGAGGGGCTTCTTCAATGGGCACGCGATAGGTTGTTGCGCAGCCGGATACGAGCGTGATGGCTGCAAGCAAAGCGAAAAATTTCATTACAATCCCCAGAATTAAGTGGATTGATCTTGCGATATGTTTTGAACAAACGAAATGGTTATTTTGGACATTCTCAGATTTATTTAATATGCCGCACGCCTGTGCGCTGAGAGGATCGGTGCCCGCGATCGAGCGTTTCTATGAGCGTTACGTCATCAACGTCGGCAAAATTGGCGCAACCCGCGTTTCCATAAACTCTGCCTCATAAGCATCTTTCGGTGCATCCCGCACAGCTTGATCCAGGGCCTCCGCGTCTGGGCCGACCAGGATCCGCCAATTCTCGTCTCGCACGCCTTGTAGAATGATGTTTGCCGCCTCGGCGGGGTCGAGCCCATTGTCTCTAAACGCTTCACCGCGGGTTCGCTGATCTGCGCCCTCTTCTGACAGGCTGCTCGGAATATCATCCTCGGAGAGCTCGCCGAACTCGCGCATCGTGTTGAGGGCGATATTGGTGCCGATATGTCCTGGCATGACGACGCTGGCTTTCAGATGCGGCGCATTGAGTTTGAAGTCATTGACGAGGGCTTCAGTGAAGCCTTTGACCGCAAACTTGGCGGCGGAATAGGCTGTATGCGCCGTTTCCGGGCCGAGGCTTGCCCAGAATCCGTTGACGGAGCTGACATTAATCATATGGCCCGCATCTGCGCGCTTGAGGGCGGGGAGGAAGGCGCGAGCCGAATAATAAACGCCATACCAGCAGACGCCGAAGGTCCGCTCCCAGACGTCGCGAGGCATGTTCACGAAGCTGCCGCCGCCGCCAATGCCCGCATTGTTGAACAAGAGATGGATGTGATCGGTATCGTGCTGTTCGAGCGTGTCATCCCGGAATGCGTTGATCTGATCCTCGATTGCAACATCGGCGAGGAAGCCCGTGACGCGCACACCTTGCGGGGCACCGTCCATGGCATAGGCACAGCTCTCTTCCATGTCGACTTCAGAGATATCGCACATGGCGACACTGCAGCCCTCTGATGCAAGTTGCTTGGTCAAGGCTCGGCCAATGCCGGTGCCGCCACCCGTAATGACCGCGAGTTTTCCACTAAAGTCCTGCATATCTTTTCCTCCCTCAAGCCTGTTTCAGGCAAAGCGTAAGAGGTCGCTGGTGGGTTGCCAATCCGGACGCGAGGTCAGGGGAAAAAGATCAAGTCGAACGAACGATGTTCACGCGCTCAACCTTCGCGTCGTAGACAGCGTCTCTGACGAGAATAATGGTTCCCGTGCGGGCCTCTGGGTGGGCTTGAATGATCACCGCTGCTGTCGGCATTTCAGCGCGGCGACGTTCAACTCCTGAGCGCACGTTGCCAATGTCGTATAAGTCACCGCCAATGCGAACGGTGTTTGCCGCGTCTACATAGATTAAAATGGATTGCGTTTCGGGTTTAGGGCATTTCGCGCAAGATGGCGGTGGCGGCTCCAGTGCGATGGCATCCTCCTGAATGAACGTGGATGTCACAATGAAGAAGATGAGTAGAATAAACACGATATCCAACATTGGTGTCAGATCGACGTTGGCTTCGTTCGAGGACTTGATGTTACGACCGCGCATGTTTGACCCTCCTTGAGGATCAGTATGTCATAATATTACTAAATGTAAACTTATTACATTCGCGATCCTCTAATGCGATCTAACTTTCGCAATTCTGTGTCTTGTCCATGACCCCAAGCTGGTTGACGCGACCCGTGCCGTTATCAACATAAAAATAGATGTCGCCATAATCATAGATTGTCTCATTGCCTTTGGTGACCACGCAATCAGGCACACCGAATGCTGCCCGCGCGCGGATCTGCTCGCTGCCTTTGGCAATCCCATTCGCGGTTTGGAAACGGCTATCCTGGACAATGATCCAATAGACTTTGTCATGTGCGGCGACCGTCAGACCTTCGAACACATAGGTCGTTGCGGCGGTTCCCCGAATGGGGATGGTGCGCTGTGGCACCCCTTTCAACGCCAATAACTGATCCAGGGGCATACCGATTTCAACGTCCCCGACTCGTTCGCCGGGAATGATGCGATTATCATTCAGGGTGAGCGGCTTGCTGGCACACGCGGCAAACGCAGACAAACTCGCCAGCAAAGCGATAAATCGAAAAGAACTCATACAGATTAGCTTTCAACTGCTCGCCCCCGCAGCATTTGCGGTTCTAGACACCGCAAATCATTGATTTTGTCGAGATGCGCGCGCGTGAACTCTCTGTCAGGTTTACCCTAAGCGGATGTTGGAACAGTCACATCACCCCAGACGATAAAGTGCGGATTGTCATAGCCGCGCACGGTTTTTCCATAGAGCAAGGGCGAGCCATCCGTCTCTGTGACGCGCGCGCCTGCCGCTTCGGCGACCGCTTGACCTGCTGCTGTGTCCCACTCCATGGTTCGGCCATGCCGCGGGTAAAGATCAGCCTCGCCGGCGGCGATCAGACAGAATTTCAAGGATGACCCGGCCGAGATGATATTGTCGACGGGCTGCGTGTCGAGAAATGCATTGGTTTCTTCGCTGCGATGCGATTTGGATGCAATCGCCGTCAATCCGGCCGTCGGTGCACGGCGGATTCGCAAGGGCTTTCGATCCGCCTGAACGGGGACCTTTCCGCCGGGTTTTGCGGTTGCTTGCCAGGCCGAAAAACGGCTCTCGGCCACAAACAGTCGGTCCAGCGCCGGTGCGTACACGACGCCCATCACCGGCACACCATTCTCGATAATGCCGATATTCACGGTAAACTCGCCACGCTTATTGATGAATTCGCGTGTGCCATCCAACGGATCGACCAAAGCAAACCAATTGCCGTGCTCCGGAATATTGCCAGCGGCCACGGATTCTTCCGCGATCACGGGCAGATCGGGTGCCGCTTGAGCCAAAGCGCTTAGGATCAGGGCTTCGGCTTTTTCATCGGCTTCGGTCACCGGCGAGTCATCGCCTTTGCGTTCGACATCAAAATCGGTGGCATAGACCTGCATGATCAATTCGCCGGCGTCGAGCGCAATGCGCGCGAGAATATCTCCATTCAGGCTCATGAAACGTGTCTTTCTTCTAAAGGCTCAATAACCGGATCGGCAGCGAGGACACGCTGCAAAGTGTTCAGCGTGTCAAAGGCGTCCTGACTGCTGCTCGTCGCGGGTGCCGATGATGATGTCAGTCGATCAAGGAAAGCATCGAGGGCATTGCGCGCGCCGTTGCTCTGGTCAAACTGGTCGACCGTTTCGTGACGGGGCGCTGTGCCATCAGTGCGCGCGTAGACGAGGACTTCCTGACCGAAATTATGGTTCTGATTGTTTAGTCCTTCCAGCCACATATAGCCGCGCTCAAAGCCGAGCTCGAGACGGAAAGTCGGGCGCCATTGGGTGGCGGACAGGTGTAGGCTGGCGAGGATTCCTGAATGGGTCCGCAAGGTCGCTTGAACATTTGTTTCACTGCCAGGGGTCGCCGATCGGTCCAAGTCGGCAAATCCAGTAATGTCTTGGAAAGGGCCTGCAAAAACATGCATCAAATCGATAAGTTGAGGTCCAGGATCGAAGACGACGCTGTCTGTCAGGGCGGATTGCGAACATCCACACACGCCGCGCATTGTGAGGAGGCGACCATATTCGCCGGAGTCCCGCTTTGCGCGGGCAGCCTGCACGGATTCATGGTGGCGGGCGGTCATGCCGAATTGCAAAATTGTATTCGGGTGGGTCTGCTCGGCGCGGCGAATCTCGATCATTTCTTCGACTGAAGTCGGGATGGCGTGCGTGCTGTACAGCGGCCAGCCATGCGCCAGGGCGAACACGGCCCAATCGCGCATTTTCACCCGCGATCCGGCTAAAACGATGGCGTCGAGAGCATCACTTTGCATCGCTGTCTGTAGGAGATCGAAGCCCTGTTCGCCAGGGTCTGCGTCGAGGGCGAAGGCGGAAACGCGACCGCGCGCTGACAAGTCATTCAACGCAATATGGTGGTCAGAATCGAGTTGATCAGCGCCGATGACTGCAATGCGCACGTTTGACATACTCTACCGACTCCCAACCTGATTGAGATCGATAGCCGCTCGCGTTGATCGTCACAAGATCAACCAACAGGGCAATTGCAAAAATCTCTCGAGCGGCGCTAAGGCGCCAATGCCTTGAGCAGCAATAATGCCTGATTGTGTGAAAAATTCTCAGGCAATGGTGCTCGCATGATCATCACGCGTGACCAAATTTGCCCCGTTAGGATGTCGACTGCTTCATCAAGATCGAAGTCGCGCCGGACAATCTTCTTGGCCGCGATTTCAGCCAGGATCAGCCGCAAGGGTGCGCGAACATTTTCTTTCAACCAGGTGCGCCACGTTTCGCCGGCAGCAGCGTCATCGCTGGCGGCAATCATCGCGACATGCAACACGGCGTGTCCGGATCCGGCCCGGGTCGCGTCCTCAAGCGGCTGGATGAGCGCAGAAATCCGTTCCGCCGGATCGCGCCCGATTTTTGTTCGCTCTGGCACCAGATCCATCGCGGCTTCGACGCACATATTGCCGATCGCAGGCCACCATCGGTAAATGGTCTGTTTTGAAGCTTTGGCTTTGCGCGAAACCTTATCAACGCTAAATTTGCGCCAGCCACTTTCCGCCATTTCCTCCCGCGTGGCTTGCAAGATGGCAGCGCGCGATTGTTCACTGCTGCGTTGACCCTTTCGAGGAGAAGAAGATTTTTGCGTCATGGTGTCCAATGGGCTGAATTCACTACAGATTGCGTTACCATGGAACGATGCGTTTGTCTTTCAGGACTTGCACACTAAATGAAGCCACGGCATTTGCAGCGGCAAGGAGACTTTTCAATGGAATCGATTTCAATTTTGCTGGATGGATATCGTAATTTCAAAGCCGGGGCGAGCTCGCAACAAAGTGAGCTATATGCCACTTTAGGCACAGGACAGAGCCCAGATGTCATGGTCATTGGCTGTGCTGATAGCCGGGTTGAACCTGCAGAGATATTCAACACCCAGCCAGGTCAAATATTCGTCGTGCGCAATGTCGCTAATCTGGTGCACCCGAGCGGATCCAGTGATATCGCGCATTCTGTGGCATCAGCCGTCGAATTCGCTGTGACGGCCTTGAAAGTGAAGCACATCGTGGTCTTGGGTCATGCGGGGTGCGGCGGCGTGAACGCGTGTTTGTCGGCTGGAAACGACAAACCGATTGGGGAATTTATCGCACCTTGGGTGCAGGCACTTGATGCCACCCGAGATCGAGTGCTGGCGGACAATCCAGAGGATCCACAAACGACGCTCGAGCACGCCGGAGTGGCAACCTCTATCGCAAACCTCATGACATATTCATTCGTCAAAGATGCGATCGCATCGGGTGACCTTGAATTGCATGGAGCTTGGTTCAAAATCGGCGATCGGGAGCTGTACTGGCAGGACAAATCGGACGGGACATTCCGTCCGGTCTGAGCCTTTTGCGGTTGCGCGGCGAGGCGTTCTAGTCGTCGGCGCCGCGTTTAACCGCTTCAGCAATCAGTTCGCGGGCTTTTTCAACGCCGGACCAGCCATCAACCTGGCTCCATTTGCCTGTTTCCAGGTCCTTATAGTGTGTGAAAAAGTGCGTGATCTTCTGGACCAGAATATCCGGCAGATCGTGATAGGTCGCGATCTTGTCATAATAGGCGGTCAGTTTTGGATGCGGGACGGCGAGAATTTTCTCATCGGGACCTTTGTCGTCGGTCATCATTAAGACGCCGACCGGGCGGGCGCGAACGACGCTGCCCGGGACCAGCGGTCGGTTACCGACCACCATGACGTCAATTGGATCACCGTCGAGGCTGAGCGTGTGCGGAACAAACCCGTAATTACAGGGGTAGCGCATCTCAGTGTATAGATAGCGATCGACAAACATCGCCCCGGAATCCTTGTCGATTTCGTACTTGATCGGATCTCCGCCCAGCGGGACTTCCACGATCACATTAATGTCGTCCGGCGGGTTCTGTCCGGAGATAATTTTGCTGATATCCATGGGAGGACGCCTTTATTGGTGTGACGAATTTGCGCTGCCCGTGCAGGATTGCGGCCAAAAGGTCAAGCAGTCATTCTGACTTGGCCTCAGCGCGGGGCGGTGCTTAACTTGAACGACTAAGAATGAGTGTGGATTGAAAAATGAAGATGCTTGGAAAAACGGCAATCGTGGCGATCGGGTTCGGGATTCTTGTAAGCCCTGTTTGTGCGCAGGAATTGCGCAGCGCGTCCGAAAATGTCGTTGCATGTCAGGATGTTGTGGATGCGCTCGAGCGTCTGGATTGTTTTGAGAAAGCAGCTGCTGAACTGTCGCTGGCGCTGGCTGCGCCCGTGCCGACGCAGGCCGCCGCCCCTGT
The DNA here is from genome assembly GCA_039029475.1 of Pseudomonadota bacterium. Classification (GTDB taxonomy): domain Bacteria; phylum Pseudomonadota; class Alphaproteobacteria; order Caulobacterales; family Hyphomonadaceae; genus Henriciella. The sequence continues at coordinate 38,337 of JBCCGB010000021.1, forward strand.
GGCCGCCAATCCGAGCACGCCGGCCGCGCCGATTGAACAAGCGGTTGTCGCGACCAATCCGGCCGCAGCTGCTTCTGCGACGCAGGCACCAGCGGTGCAACAGGCCGCCGCAACGACGACGGAAGAGAACATCCCACAGTCGAGATTACCGTCCTGGATTCCTCGGGTGACATTTGGCAGCGGCCGTGACGTTGAAAAAGAACCGGATGAGTATGATACGACAATCACACGCATTCAGGTCAACCGTTTGGGGCGTCATTTCTTCACCACGTCTGAAGGGCATGTTTGGAAGCAAAAGAAAATTGAGAAAATTCGGGCGCCGAAAAACCTGCCAGCCGAGGCCATATTGTACCAGAATATCACCGGTGGCATTCTGATTAAGATCAAAGAGACCAATCGCAGTTACAGGGTCGATCGCGTCGAGTAGCGTCTATCCGCTCCAGGCAAAATTGAAGCTGATTGAGATCCGGGCTTCTTCAGTCTGACTGGCCAGGACTTCATGCCGCAACCAGCTGTCCCACAGCAAGACGTCGCCGGGTTTTGGGGTCACATAAGCAAACCGCTGAGCTTCGTCAGGAGCGTCAGATTGCAGTGGTGGCGCCGCCATCATCATCGGCAAACGTGGATCTTCAAATTTTATCCGCCCGGCCCCGGCAGGTATGGCGATGTAGCAGGTTCCGGAAATGACGCTGTTCGGGTGAATATGGCCCGAATGATGTCCGCCTTCGCCAAGGACGTTGACCCAGAGACTGTCACATTGCAAACGCCCGCGTCCGAGGTCCCAGTGCGAGCGTGCGGCGAAGCCTGCGGCCAATTCATCGAGAACACTGATCAGATCGGCAAAGGCGGGCGCTCGATCAGGCAAATCGTCCAGTGACGCATAGGATGTATAGCCCGGATAGCCCTGTTGTTCGCACCATTCGTGCCCGGCTTTATCGCCCTCTTCAATCATCCAGCAGGCTGCCTCAAGCTCATCGAGCGACGGGCTGGCACCGAGCTGATGGGTTTCAATACGTGTCGAGAACAATCGGGCAAATGTCATGTGCCCGTCTTATCGTGGTCGCGGCGTGTTGCAATGCTCGGTCTTCTTGCGGACGATGCCGATCGTTTGCACGGCATCAAATTTGACTTTGCGCGGACCCAGAACACGTGTAGTGAATAATATACAAAATATTCAGCGCTAAGGAGTCGGCGATGGCGGAAACCAGATTTACAGTGAACGGCGTCGAGCGCGTCGTCGACATGGACCCAAATACGCCTTTGCTCTGGGTGTTGCGGGAACAATTGAAACTCACGGGCACCAAGTTTGGATGTGGAATCGCACAATGTGGCGCGTGTACGATCCATCTCGATGGTGCGCCGGTTCGGTCTTGCTCAACCCCGTTAGCGGTTGCCGAAGGCGCCGAGCTGACAACGATTGAAGGGGTAACGGACGCCGACGGCACGCAGCACCCTGTTCAAGAGGCCTGGATCACGCATCAGGTGCCTCAATGTGGCTACTGCCAATCCGGACAGATCATGTCCGCGGTCGCTTTGTTGCGCGACAATCCGGACCCGACTGACGCAGACATTGATGCGGCGATGAGCGGTAATATTTGCCGGTGCGGTGCTTATGGGCGCATTCGGGCTGCCATCAAGACTGCCGCAAGCGCTTAAACACATCGCGATAAGGAAACCAGATTATGGGTAAATGGACTCGCAGAGGATTTATCGCAGCCGGCGTTGTCAGCGGGGGTGTGCTGATGGTTGGCGTCGGTATTCGTGAAGGGCATCGCGCCCCCAAGTTGGCGGAAATGATGACATCCGAGGGTGAAACGCTCGTCAATGTCTGGGTCAAACTGGCGCCAGACAATACGATTACCGCGATTGTGCCACACAGCGAGATGGGGCAGGGCGTCTTTACATCAATGACGCAAATGCTGGCTGACGAGATGGACGCCGACTGGGAAACGGTGACGTTTGAACAAGCACCGGCGCACGAAGCTTACGCAAATTATCCGCTTGGGCGCGAATTCCTGATGGGGGACACGAAAGTTCCGGGCTTGGTGCAGGACTCGCTGAATGGCGGCTTCCTGCGCATCGCTCAATCCATGGGTTTGCAGATCACCGGCGGCAGCACTGCTGTACGCTTTACGGGCATGGGTGGCATGCGCATCGCTGGGGCGGCTGCACGAGAAATGATCGTCAAGGCTGCGTCAAAGACCTGGAACGTGCCTGCCCGTGAACTGCGCACGGCAAACAGTTATGTCCACCATGATGCCAGCGGTCGCTCCGAGCCCTATGCGCGTTTCGCTGAACAAGCCGGGACATACGCGCCGCCCACGCAGCCGAAACTCAAGACGCCGGAACAGTTTACGTTGATGGGGCAGTCGCTGCCGCGATTTGATATTCCCGCCAAGACGGACGGGACCGCTGAATTCGGCATTGATGTTGATTTGCCGGGGATGAAATATGCCGCGGTGATCGGACCACCCGTACTTGGAGCGGAAACGGTTTCCGTTGATGATACATATGCCCGCGATATGCCGGGCATTATCAAAGTGCTCGACAATGGCACGTTCGTTGCCGTCGTTGCTGACAGTTATTGGCAGGCTGAGAATGCGGTTCGCCAGCTTGACGTGTCCTGGTCCGAAACCGGCGCGGAAACGTTAAATCAATCCGATATTTTTGCGCAGCTTCGACGCGCGATCGAAACAGCCGGCGACAAAGGGAAGGAAGATGTTGCCACAGGCAATGTTCGCAAAGCCGAGGCGTCCGCCGCCCGAATTTATGAAGCTGAGTATTCCGTGCCGTTTCTGGCCCATGCGGCCATGGAGCCGCTTAATGCAACCGCCTGGGTGCGTGATGGCAAAGTGGACCTCTGGTCGGGATTGCAAAACCCGCTGGCAGTGCGCGATGAAATCGCGGCAGCGACCGGATCCAAGAAACATGATGTGACGGTGCACAACGTGCTACTCGGCGGCGGATTTGGTCGCCGATCGAACGCGGATTATCCGTTAATGGCGGTAGAGATTGCCAAAGACTTCGATCATCCGGTCAAGATGATCTGGTCACGCGAGCAAGACACGCAGCAGGATTGGTATCGCCCGGCATCGGTCAGTCGATTCCGTGCGGGTCTGGACGCCGAAGGCATGCCCTTATCCTGGGACAATTTGTTTACGCAAAAGCATGACCCCCCGGAGGCGTCGCACATTCCGTATCAGATCGACAATCAGTTGATTCACTATGCTCATGTCGATCATCATGTCCGCTTCGGTCCGTGGCGGTCAGTCGATCACACGCAGCATGGTTTTTTCATTGAGAGCTTTGTTGATGAATTGGCAGATCAGGCGGGTCTGGATGGGTATGAGTATCGCCGAAAGTTGCTCGCTGACGCGCCGCGTTATCTAAACGTCCTGGATGCGGCAGCGAAAGCCGCGAAATGGGGGCGGACTGTGCCGGAGGGGCATGGTTTGGGTATTGCGCTGGTAGATTCATTTGGCACGGTCGTGGCGCAAGTGGTGGAAGTCGACGTCACCGGTCCTGAGCCGAGAGTCGTGCATGTCTGGTGCGCCGCAGATCCTGGCTTTGCCATGAACCCGGACGGATTCACTGCGCAAATCGAGAGCGGCATCATTTATGGTCTGACCGCTGCACTCTATGGCAATATCACCATTGAAGACGGCGCGGTGGTGCAATCCAATTTCCATGATTACCCGATGCTCAGAATGCATGAGGCGCCGCAAATTTCGGTCGAGATCATAAATAGTGGTGCAAAGGTTGGTGGCGGCGGAGAGCCGGGGACTCCGCCCATCGCGCCCGCCCTCGCCAACGCCGTTTTCGCTGCCACCGGCATTCGTGTGCGCAGCCAGCCTATCGCCAATTTCAAGCAAGGATTGAGTTAGCCCAAAGGTGCGCCGATCATCGTTGCCTCAAGCGCTGACCCATGCTGGGCGGAGGGGGTCCGTCACGATCGAAGACCGGTCGTTCGATCCCGGTTCAATCGTCCTGTGGGCACGCGCGTCGTGACGAAAAAATTTGTCTGGAATCGATGCTGATTCCGGCATCGCTCAGCATGTTCCGGCCAATCAGCAGCGGGTAATTGAAGCCGCTTCGATCCGCCAGATTAACTTCACCGGTGACGCGAACGCCGGCGACGCAGAGGTCCATCATCACCACCGGTCGAACAATAAAGCCACCGCCGCGTCGACGGATGGAGACCCAGCGCACAACGGGCGCCGTGTAAACGACTTCCTTTCCACCTCGGCTGGTCAGACGAAACGTGATCATGTCCGGAAGGTCGTCGGCATCCATGTCGTTTTCAAATGGAGCGATCTCAGAGGACGGGTCATCCGGCGCCGGTCCTTCCATCATTTTGATGCTCATCATCGCCATCGCATCCGATTCAGTGTCGGCGAGTTGTCCTTCGAAACTTTGATCACCGGTCGCATCGCTTGCGCTCCCAGCCGCCAGGATTTCGGCATGAATTGAGGTGGTCTGTGCGCCGCTGTCGAGCTTGGCCGACATCAATAGACGATCGGGCATGATCCGCGCATGTTCGACCCAGCCCCGCGTGAGGGGCTCCTGGGCGCCGACAGTGCTGGCGACGACTGCAAACAGAGACAGAATAAACATGTAACGGCGCAAATGCGTCCTCAAGTTGCAAAACGGCACCGCGCTATCAGGCTTCGCGGGAATGGTCACTATCTTAGAGTGCGCTAATGCACATTAAAATCTGTGCATTCTGAGGCGACATGGGATCAAAGACGGGGCGAACCGAGTATTCGATCCAGTGCGCCAGCGTTCAGGCATCTTGGTTCGATCTGCAGTGCCGTTGCGCGCGCCCCAAAATGAGCGCCGGACACATCACATTTGCATGGTCCAGCCTTCAACGCCCATCGCCGCTTGGCGGACCGCTTCCGACATTGTCGGGTGGGCGTGACAGGTTCGCGCGATATCTTCCGAAGAGGCACCAAACTCCATCGCAATGGCGATTTCATGGATCATTTCGCCGACCCCAACGCCGATCATGTGGGCGCCCAGAATCCGATCCGTGCCTTCCTCAGCCAGGATTTTCACAAATCCATTGGTTTCGTGATTGGTGCGTGCGCGAGAATTGGCCATGAAGGGAAACTTGCCCTTTTTGTATTTTATCCCGGCTTCTTTCAATTGCTCCTCGGTTTTCCCGATCGTTGCAATTTCCGGATTGGTATAGACCACGCCAGGCACCAGATCATAATCGACGTGTCCGGCTTTGCCAGCGATCAGTTCCGCGACTGCGGCGCCATCATCCTCTGCTTTGTGTGCGAGCATCGGCCCAGCAATACAGTCGCCAATCGCCCAAACACCCGGGGCGACTTTGAAATGCTCGGTGGTTTCGATAACGCCCCGACGGTCGGTCTTGCCGCCAATGTTTTCCAGGCCAAGCCCCTCTGTGTATGGGCGCCGCCCGACGGCCACGATGACGATATCCGCGTCCAGTGTTTCCGCAGCGCCGCCCTTAGCTGGCTCCATGGTCAGCTTGAGTTTGGTTTTGAGCTTTTCAACGCTCGTCACTTTGGTTCCGAGCTTGAAGTTCAAACCTTGCTTTTTGAATGTCCGCTGCGCCTCTTTGGCAATCTCATTGTCGGTACCGGGCAGAATGCGATCGAGGTATTCCACCACGGTGACGCCCGACCCGAGTCTGGACCAGACACAGCCCATTTCCAGCCCGATGACGCCAGCGCCGATCAGAACGAGCTTTTTCGGTATCGCTTTTAGGCTCAGCGCACCCGTATTCGAGACAATGCGCTCTTCGTCGATTTCGATGCCGGGCAATGTCGAGGGTTCCGAGCCGGTCGCGATAACGATGTGTTTCGCCGCCAGGATCTGTTTGCTGCCATCTGAGCCTGTCACTTCAACTTGACCTGGGCCTTTGATGGCGCCTTTGCCGTGAATATGATCGACTTTGTTTTTCTTGAGCAGGAATGCGACACCTTTGGTCAGGCCATCAACGGCATCGGCCTTTTGCGACATCATTTGTTCAAGATCGATTTCCAGTTTGCCGGTTTTGATCCCCATTTCAGCGAAATCGTTTTTCGCAGCCGCGTAATATTCCGAGGCATGTAGCAAGGCCTTGGACGGAATGCACCCGACATTCAGGCAAGTCCCTCCTAGCGTGTCGCGCATTTCAATACAGGCCGTCTTCAGCCCCAATTGACCTGCTCGGATTGCGCAATTGTAGCCGCCTGGGCCACCGCCGATGATCACGACGTCATAGGTATCTGCCATGGATATTTTGCCTGTTTCAGCTCGCCAGTTGAATGTGGCGGCAACCTAGTGTGGTCGTCGGCAATTGCAATCCGAGAAACGACTTAAGGACGACGTAATGTCAGCAGCAGGACAGATAGCGCGATCGCCGCCAGCCCAAATATAACTTCGTCCATCCACAAACCGGAATCCGCGCCGGACAGGGCCATCAAACCGCCAAGGATCGCGAAAAAGATGGAACCTATCGTGGCAATGGTGGCGCCCCAGCGCACATTCAGGATGGCAATCAGACCGCCAACCGACATCAGCACAGCGCTGACAATGCGGATGATGCTGGTCGGCGGGTTGAATAAGGCATTGGCCAGATCACTTCCGCGATCCATGATCGTCAACACAGGAGAGATCCCCCCCCATGCGAGCCATAGGCCCAAGCCAAGCATGACCACTCCGGCGACTTGTCTGATCATGAATTTTCACTCCATCAATCCTCTATGTGCCGGATTTGACAGGGATTTGCAAACAGCCAGGAAATGAGACGCGGTTTTTTCGCGGCGCGATTGTGGCGGATTAGTGGCGGCGCTGACGCGCTCGCATCTTTCGGCCTTCCGCCGCAAAGTGAGCCCGCTGGCGCGTGATCGCGGCAGGGATCGGTTTGCGGTCACTTTGGTGGGGTTCACGGCGGGTCTCCACCGTGGGCTGTGGCGCCACAATGGCAGGCTCGCTCGCAACCCGTTCGGGGGCTGGATCACGTCTTGGTTTCGGGCTTCGGCTAAGCTCCCAGACCGCGATGCCGAGCAAGACCGCGCCTGCAGCCGCGCCGGCAACCGCGCCCTCACCGGCGCTGGGATCGCGCCACCAGCCGGTTTCGAAATCGACCAGAAAGACGCAAGGAAAGCCAGCGACGGCGCCCATAAAATACCAGAGTCGGGCGGCTTTCTGTTTGTTTCCGAGGCTGAGCGCCGCAGCATAAAAACACAGTGCAGCGAGAAAGTAGGGCGCGCCGTAGACAATGCCGAGCTCGCGCCAGTCGATTCCAGTCAAACCAGCCATCGCTTCGTCTTCGAGCATGAAGCTCGCCAACATCATGAGACTCGGCCAGCGGATCGCAGCCATTGCGCCAAAAGCAAAGGCGATTGCATATAGCGCAATCAGTAAGGCGATCAGTCGTCGTGGCATATTTTCTTAATAGACCCGTAAAATTGATATGCGATGAACATAGTCGAAGGAATTGCGTTATGTTTCGATCTGCACCCCCTCAAGTGCCCATGGCACTTATGTTTGCTGGCGTTATCCCATTTGTTGCGACATCGGGTCTGATGTTCGTATGGCGAAACGATCCGGCCTTGAAAGTCACCATGGCGCCGTGGCTATTGGTATATGCGGCGATCATTTTAAGCTTCCTCGGGGGTGTGCGCTGGGGCGCTGAAATTGCTAAACGCGAGCGCCCTCGCTTCGCGGAGCTTGGCCCAGCTGTACTCGGCGCGTTGGCCGGATGGGGCCTGGTTATGGCATCTTTCAGATACGGCGCATTACCACCGATTTTCGGCGCCATGGCCGGCGCGATGGTGCTGCATTATGTTTATGACAGCATTTCTCCGGAATTGCCGATCTGGTATCGCAAGATGCGGTTTTGGCCGACACTCGGTGCTGTGCTGTCTTTAGCTTTGGCCTATTTTCTACTCAGCGGGGCTTAATGTCCGCGATGTCGGCAGGCTGATTCCGGCAGCGCGGAAGCTGATCGCAGCAAGCGCCATCGATACAATCGCATTCCATCCAGCCATGGAGAGCCCATAGCGTCCTTTCCAGGGATCTTCCGTGCACGACGGCACACCCTGGCGCTGATTGAGATTGCTGAGATCAATCGCATCCATGTCGATATTGACTGTCAAACATCCGCTCGGCGCCGGCCAGAATTTGTATTCCACGCCAGCGTGATAGGCAGCAACGATCGCCCCGGTCAAAAACACCAGTCCGAGCATGATATTCACGGTCATGATGAATCGTGGATTCTGACGAACCTGCCACAGGACCAAGGCTGTCAACGACATCGCGGCGACCGCCCAATAAATCTCCCGCTGGCGCAAACAGAGCGGGCACGGCAAAAGCAATGCGAAGGTCTCGAATGCATGCGCAGCGGCCAACATGAACGTTGCAGCCGCAAGGGCGAGCGCAGGCCAGCGCCACGATTTCAATAGGGGATCGATACGGTCCATCATGAACTATAGAATCGTGTTTCTGGCGCCAAGAGTCCATGCGGCAACGGGGCACGGGGGTTTACAGACTTGTCATGTCCGAAATTAACCAAACACCATGGTTTTCAGCGATGAGATGATCCAAGTTGATCCGGTCAACAAGATGCCGATCCAAACCGAGCCAAGCACTGCGCCCAGCAGGACCAGCAAGCCATCACGTGCCATCAACCCGAACGCGACAATCGCAACGGCAATAGCGGGTGTTGAATTGGTCAGCGGCAACGGCACCAGAATGGATGCACAAAACGCCGTCAGAAATATTGCGACAACGCGTTCCATGGTCTTTCCGGTCAAGAAGGTCAGTCGCGGATGCGAGATCACTTCGAGCCAACCAAACCATTTGCGGCCAAACCGGGAGGTGCGTTCCAATCCGGCTTTGTTGATCATTCGGCTTCCGAATTTTTCGGGCAGCCATGGCTCCTCCCGCCCCGCGAGCATTTGCAGCGTCAGAGCCATCATCGGAAGAGACACGACTTGCGGCACGCCATAGAGGAATGGAATGGCGCAGGGCAACGCAAGAATGAACAGCATCGCCCCGAACGCCCGTTCCTCCAACCGGTCTAGGATCGCATGCAGGCTGAGCCCATCTGCTGGGGCTTCCTCGGCCATAGCTTCGAGGGATTGCAGAAAGGTCCGTTGAGGGCGTGTTGAGTCGGTCATAATCGCGTCCTTAGCGATGTTTCTTGTGACCGCAAAGCGGTGATTGACGGATTGCTTCGACTGCGGCAGTTAAGCGGCCTTCTACCTGACACGTGCCTCCCTGGCGGAATTGGTAGACGCGACGGATTCAAAATCCGTTTCTGGCAACAGAGTGCCGGTTCGAGTCCGGCGGGAGGTACCATCAGATCAGATCCCCGGCAGTGAAAGGTCAGGCCATGTTGTCCTTGGATCAACTGGGCCCGCGGATCATGATCATGGGACCGTCCAATGCGGGCAAATCTACTTTGGCTGTGGCCATGGCCGACAA
>JBCCGB010000022.1:0-47728 GCA_039029475.1 Pseudomonadota bacterium
AACCTCATCTTGCGGAACGCATGATGGCCAGCGGCGTCTGAATGCCGCCCGAAAAGGCCGAACAGATGCCCGCTAACGGCCAACCTGCAAATGACCAACTAAAATCTCTTGCCAAGGGGGCGCCGTCCACAGATGCTCGCAACTCAGCTATTTATCGTCATTCTAAAGCTTATCAACATCGCAACCCCGTGCCTCCAGGATTGGCTTCATTTGCCAATAGGCCTGAGGTGTACGGTAAAGCGGGATGCGTGGATGAAGGTGGTGGACGATGTGAAACTGCATTCCCATCGACCCCAGATTTCCGAGGTTTGATCTCCAGCTTCGCGTTGTGCGGTAGCGTTCTGTTGTCCCGCCCGGATGGTGCGGTGCCCATCCTAGAAAGAATACGATATAACTTACGGCGATTTGTTGTGGTAGCCACCAAAGAAGTGCTACTTCGAGGGCAAACCCGCACCAAGCCATCGTAAAGAGGAAGCCGAAATAAGCGAGCGTCAAGCCGATTTGCGGGACCATAAGATCCTCGCGCCCAATCCTGCTTAGCGTTGACGCATACCGATCAGCTTGCGTGTTGGGACCGCGTGGTTGCCGAGACTGAATGTGACTCCATACAGCCTTCAGTGGCGTCTCGGCATGCAAATAATAGTCCGGGTCGAGTTCCGGATTGTTTGCATGCTTGTGATGTTCGAGATGCGTGGCCTTAAGCACCGGATAAATGATCAGTAGCGGTATCGAACCGATCCAGCCAACCAATTCATTCAACCAACGTAACCGGTCGCCCGGTCTCGCAATTATGTCGTGTTGGGCTTCATGACTGGGCAAATAGGACAAGGTGATATTGAACGTCGCCAAAATGAAGCCAAGCCAAAGCGGAACATAACCGAACATAACAAGAGGGAAGAGAGACACCCATACGACAAAATTCGTAAGCGACCAGATGACTGCCAGATGAGGGAATTTGCCAACGTGCTGATTGGCGATTTCTCGCTCAAGTCGGAACAGTTCTTTTTCCGACAGTTCAGATAGATCTGTGATTCCTGTCATAGCCATCTCCCTCTGATTTGGGCGACGAGCCCTAATATCCCAGCCAAGACGAATCCAAAGACAAGCGGGGAGAGTCCAAGCGGCGCTTCAAAGCCTAGCCGAATAGAGGTCTGTGCAAAAAGCGGAGCCAAGAAGCCCAACGCGAAAATGATCGGCCCGAAATAAAAGACCTGTCTCAGAATAACGGTCACGTCTCCCTCCTTGCTTGTTTTGTACTTTTGATTGGTGTCGACGATTGATCGCCCTTTAGAAGCGCAACAGTCTTGCGCTCGAGAACAGTTTTGAAGGCTGGGGTCGCGTCGATCGCGAGCGTCATATAGAAGCCGCGCAGCGCCCGGGCCCGAAACTCTTCAAGTGAAATGAATCCATAGGCCCAATCACGCATCGGGCCACGAAAGCAGATATACATTTGTTCCCCGAAGACACTCGCGGGAATGCGTCCTCTGAGTAATCCTGCGTCGATGGCGCTTTGCGCAGCAAGCGTAGCCATCTGAGCTGACTCGCGGCCCACAAAGTTCTGCTCTTCTATGTCATCACCGGTTGCCAAAGCACCATGCAGATGATCGCTCGAGATAACAGCGGCCCGATGATAAGTCTCGTCGGCCTCAAACAATTTAAGCGGTTCAATGGTTACAGCTTCTATTGCTTCCAACGGATCTGAAGCTTCAAGCTGATTCAACCGCTCCCAGACACGCGCGACAGACTCTTCCAATAAAACGCGCAGGATATCGTCTTTGCTGCCGATAAGATTGTAGAGGGTGGGCTGCGTCACACCGGCGGCTTTGGCCAATCCGCGGGTTGTCAGCGCGTCATACCCCTCCCTGGTGAGGACACGCCGCGCTTCGAATAGAATGCGTTGACGCCGCTTCTCTTTGTTTTGCATGCGGGTGTTCATGATCACAAAGGTGACACAGAATATAATTTAGTCAACGACAAAATTTTATCATCGACTAAATTATAGTCTTCGCCGCCAACTGGTGGGAAAGCTGCTCAAGCATCAAACCCGGCATGTCTTCTTCTGCTCGTAAAAGAGACAACCGTTCATCCAGCGACCATGAGTTTGCGTATTGGTTCTTTGATGACTTATTCTTTGGACCAAGCGACTGAACTTGAACAAATAGATGGCAATCGATTTCGCCGTGACGTTGATGAGACGTGGTGGAATTTCGACAATGCATTTGGGGGTTGGGCGGCAGCGACCGCCTTCTCAGCGATTAAGGCACATGATGATTGTCGGGGCGAACTGCTTAGTTTGAATGCCGTATTTGCCCGGCCGATCAAGGCGGGCCGGATTGAGGTGCAGACCGACGTGTTGGCAAGACGCAAACAATCCGATTTCTGGCGTGTCACAATCTCAAACGCGGAGCAGGCCGACGAAATGCTTGTCGCTTTCGATGTCGTGATGGGAAGAAAGCGAGCGCTCGACGAAGACAGCTTCGAAAAGATAATACCGGACGCGCCTGAGCCGGACTCTGTTGAAACGATGAATATGCAAGGCATGGGACCGGTCTGGTTGCAACACTACGAGCAACGTCCATTTATCGGCACGCCTTTTACGCGAAATGTCAGCCCTAAAACATGTGCATGGGTTGCTCACAAGGATGAACGCCCGATCGATACGAAGGCGCTGATCGCGCTTTCCGATACGTCAATGCCGCGCGTATTCTTCACCTCCACGACGCCCAGGTTTGGTTCGACAATTTCGTTTTCAGTGAGCTCAGCATGCGGAGAGGAGGTCCTGAAAACCCTCCAGACCAAGCGCGTCCTCATAGAAGCAGATAGCCGGAACGTTGGACGAGGAAGCTATGACCAACTCGTCAACATTTGGTCGGAGTGCGGATCGTTGCTGTCAGTGTCTAATCAAACCGCGGTATTTCGCTAGATACTGATCGCGCTGCAAAAATCCATCAGATTTCTAATGTCTTCTTCTCCTCGCTAACCAGTCGTTACGACAGACCTGATTGGCGAATTGAGATTTGCAATTGCTCGACTTTGGAACGCCCAAACTCTCTCAACCAGTCACCGAACGCCGGCAACTCCACGGGCTTGCAGATCCCAAACCCTTGAGCGGCGTCACAACCGAGCGACCGCATCGTCGCATATTGCTGCGGGGTCTCTATGCCTTCAACTATGGCCGGCAATTCAAGTCCATGAGACAACTTAAGGATCGCTTCTACGACTGTGCGCGCGCGATTGCATTCAATATCGGCGATCAGCGACCGATCGATCTTCACGCCGTCAATCTGCAATTCCAGCAATGCCCAAATTGACGTATGTCCGGAGCCAAAATCATCGATGACCGTTTTGATTCCGGCCTTGCTGAGTTTCTCGATTGTCTGGGCTGCGCGGTCATTTCGGTTTTCGATCAAAATTGACTCTAAAACCTCGACAACCAGGCAATCATGAGAGAGCCCTCTGGCCGCGAGCTCACGCTCGATAATCTCAACATAGCGTTTCGATCTGAGCGATTTTGCTGAGGCATTGATCGATACGCTCGGGATTTCAAAACCTTGTGTTCGCAATTCAGAGAGGGCGTCCAGCGCTTTGCACATGACCCGTTCGTCGAATTCATGGATCAGCCCAACGTTTTCCATCGTATCGAGAAATTCGGCCGGGACCATGAGCGCACCATCATCCGCGCGTCTCACCCGTCCGAGCGCTTCCATGCCGACCAGGGCGCCGGTGGAAAGACAAACCTGGGGCTGCAAGACGCAGGCGATCCGGTCGTCCTCAAATGCGAGTTTGAGATCATCGATCAGCTTACGTTGAGAGTTTACGTCTTCGCGCATGGCTCCCGTGAATTGACGGGCGATTCCGCGTCCTGATCGTTTGGATTCATAGAGCGCGACATCTGCGTTGGTGATCAGGGACTCCGTTGAGCTGCAGGCTCTATCAGAAATGATATAGCCGATACTCGCGCCGACCTGACACTCGATTCCGTTTACAAGAATGGGGCGTCTGACGTGCTGGATGATGGTCTCACACAAATCTTGGATATGCTGCGTTCGCACTTCGGATGATTTCGTGGTGACGATCACGAATTCATCGCCGCCGATGCGGGCGACCAAATCGTCAGGGTCGCACGCATTCAACATTCGCTCCGCAGCCTTGCGCAGAACACCATCTCCCACGGGATGTCCATGAGCGTCATTGACCTCTTTAAAATGATCGAGGTCGATATGGATGACACAAATCTGGTCATGCGTCGGATTTGGCAACCGCAGCGTATCATCGAGATATTGTTGTAGTTTCTGACGGTTCGCGATGCCGGTAAGGGTATCATGAAGGGCGGCATGATGAAGTTTCTCGGAGGCTTCGATCAACTGCGTCTGCGCACTGGCGAGCGATCTGATCTTTTCTTTGGAATCACTGGCAAAGTAGGCAAGTCCCGCGGCGCAAAAAGCGGTCGCTGTGGCGAGCAAAGCAAGTGCGGCGATGGAAGTAATACCGTCCGGATATGGCTCCGGCTGGATCAAGCCGTAAGGCTGTATTGCCAACATGGCAGCATATGCGAGGACAACGGACACGGCGGAAACGATCGTCGCTCGCGTTCCCAAAAATAACGCGGCAGCGATCGGAGACGTAATCATGATGGGCGCGACATAACCCTCCAGACCGCCATTAACGACACTGCCTGCAAAGCTCGCGGCAAGAGTCAAAGCGACCATCGCGATCGCGCAGGGCTCAAATAATTTGGGGCGCAAACTCAAGCGACTAATCGCGGCAAAACCCAATACAGCAAATATCGCGATAATCTTGCCGGGACGAATGCCAGGTAGCACCGCAAAAATGACCCCAGTAAACAGGACGAGAATAATACAGAACGCGAGCGCCATGCGCGAAAGCAGCTTCTGCTTACGCTGAAAATCGGCCTGTCTGGTCTCGTCCACCAGCGCAGTTTCAAACGGTATTTGCACGTCACACCCTAGATTGTATTTGCGCGGACAATAACCCTAGGTTGTTTATTTTCAGTTTAATTGGCTCTTTCAAAACGAGAACAACCGAATACTGCCTCCTAAAGCGGTGATCATTTGATGGTCAGTTGCTGTATTTTTTTACTCGACGAACGTCCGCCCCTTCGCGCCAAACCCACGCCCACTCCTCCCACGCCCCGCCAACCCAATCCCCTCCATCCTGCCACACCGCCAAGCTGCCGCCATTAATCCCGCCCTTTAAATCCGACCGAGTTCGTCGCCGCTTAATCTGTCCGGCATGGCGACGCGGATCCCCAAACATAGATTTCGATGGACCGAGCAGGCGCGGCGGGGGGCGTTATTGTTGTCGGCGTTTGGCTATTCGGATCGCAAGATTGCCGAATGCCTGGGCTGTAGTGGGTCAGCGATTGGGCGGCGGCTCGGACCGCGGCCAGCGCGGCCGGCGCTGAGTGCGGCGGAGCTGATCGAGCTGTTTCAACGCTATGACGCGCAGCGCAATATTGAAGAGGTGATCACCGCCGCCAGTGGGACGACCCAGCAGGCGCGGCTGCGTACCAGTCTGCGAGTCCGCCCGCCTGACCCGCGCGCCCCGAATGACCCTGATCCGAACAAGGAGGCGCTCAGTGACGAGCAATTACGCCGCGAAGTGGAATCCCTGGTGGGACAGACAATTGGTCTCCGCGGCGCAGATTGACCGGGCGCAATTTGAACTTCTGCACCGCTTTCCATTCTTGCGCTTGGCGCGGACGGCGCAAAGGCCGCCGCGCGGGGATTGGCGCACCTGGCTGTTTGTCGGCGGGCGCGGAGCCGGCAAGACAAGGGCCGGCGCCGAATGGGTGCGCTATGCGGCGTTGCGCGGCGGCTGCCACCGGATCGCGCTGATTGGCCCGACGCTGAACGATGCCCGCGAAGTGATGATTGAAGGACCGTCCGGCGTGCGCCAGATCGAGCCGCGCGGATATCGCCGCCCATCTTACAGTGTCTCTCGGCGACGGCTGGAATGGCCGAACGGCGCGGTTGGCCTGGTCTTTTCAGCGGAGGATCCGGACAGTCTGCGCGGACCGCAATTTGACGCCGCCTGGTGTGATGAGATTGGCGTCTGGGCGCACGGCGAAACGGTCTGGAACAATCTGCAATTCGGATTGCGTCTCGGCGCCGCACCGCGCTGTATTGTGACGACGACGCCGCGGCCTGTGCCACTGGTCAAACAGCTGATGGGCGGGGAGGCGGTGGTGACGCATAGCCCGACCCGTGAGAATGCCGATCATCTTGCCCCTGGATATGTCGACAGTGTGGAAGCGGCTTATGCGGGCACGGCGCTGGCGCGTCAGGAATTGCTGGGTGAATTGCTCGAGGATGCCGAAGGCGCGCTGTGGACGCGCAAACACATTGATGATCATCGCGTGTTCCGGCCGCCGACACAATTTGAAGATCTGATCGTTGCCATCGACCCGCCGACCACCAGTCATGCGCACTCGGATGCCTGTGGCATCATTGCCGCGGGCACATGCACAGCGCCCGGCTGTGCGGAGAAAGCCGTCATCCTGGCGGACGCGACGGTGCGCGGCACGACGCCGTCCGACTGGGCGGCGCGCGCCGTCGCACTGGCTATGGGGCATGGCGCGTCGCGGCTCGTCGCTGAAGCCAATCAAGGTGGCGAAATGCTGCGCACCGTGTTCGACAGCGTCGGCTGCCCCTTGCCGGTTGAGCTGGTCCATGCGCGGCTTGGCAAACGGGCCCGCGCGATCCCGGTCGCGGCGCTTTATCCGCAGGGCAGGGTGGTGCATGTCGGCAGTTTCAATGCGCTTGAGGATGAAATGTGCCGGTTCGGAACGGATGGGTTTTCTGGCTCACCGGACCGCGTCGATGCGCTGGTCTGGGCGGTCACCAGCCTGTTGCTCAACGCCCATGGTCTGCCGCGTATTCGCGCGCTTTAGCGGCCGGTGCGAAAGGCTTTGCGGCCGAGATACTTGTTCTTCTTGGGCGGCGTGTCTGCACGGGGGTCTGCCACCGGCGCAGGGGCGGCTTTCGCGTCCGGCGCATCGTCCAGGACCCGGCGCACAAAAGACAGCGCGGAACTGCCCGTATTCACTTCAATTTCCGGCGCTGTCTTGTCGAGGCGACGGGCCAGAAGCTTGATATGATAAGGCGACAGGCTCTCAAGCGTTTTTTCAAACACGTCTGCCCCAAGCGCGGTTTTGAGCGCCTGCAAATCCTCGCGCGTCAGACCGGCGGCGGTGACCTGTTTGCTGGCCAGCTTGACCGCAGCGGCGGTGAGATCCTTGTCCTTCACACGCGGGAACAATCCCTCATGCGTGAGCAGCGCGGTCAGCGCAGAACGTCCAGAATCAGTCAGAGCCATAGGCTATGCTGCCACAGGCTTGGCTTGTGCGGCAAGTTTTGCCTGCACTTCCTGGTACAGCATGTTCACAGTGGTGAGCGCCTCACCCGGCCATTTCTGGGCGAGGGTGGGATTGGCGCCAAGCTCGACTGGGTTGGCAGCAAATTCCGACTTTTGCGGGATCACAGTCTGGAAGATATCATACTCGCTGTCCGGGTCCGCCGCGCCTTCGCGCATGGCCTCCAGCACAATGCTCTGATGGGGGGAGCCATCAAACTTGGTCGGCAGCACGACCGGGCGGTTGTTCAGCCCCCGCTTCTTCAGGCTGTCTATGATATCGCCGGTGAACAAGTCGAGGCCGAGCGTCGACATGAAGTCCGGAATGGTTGGCACGATGATCAGGTCCGAGGCTGACAGCGTGGCTTCGGTCATGGCGGAAATCCCAGGCGGACAATCGCAAATCACGACATCATATTGCTTGCGCAAATCCATCATGTCCTGGCGCAAACGCAATCCGACCCGGCCTTCAATTGCCGTCATGGAATAACCTTGTTCGGTGAGGATGTAGATCAGCTCACGTTCGGCCCGGCGTAGCCCTGGCGTTGCCGGAACCAGAGACAGATCCAGCGGCTTGTCCATGAAGGTCACATCGCTGGCATGCGGGACAATGAATTTGGTCATGTGCGCGAAACATTCGCCGAGGAAATTCTCGCGCAGATAGTCTGACACATTGGTGTAATTATGGATGGCATCATAGAGCCGCTCATCGCCATTCTCACCATAGATGAGCAGCGACGCATTGGCCTGACTGTCGAGGTCCACGACCAGTGTCTTATAGCCTTCTGCCGCAAACGCTTCGGCCAGCGAAACCGTGGTTGTGGTTTTGCCGACACCGCCTTTTGAATTGGCAACAGAAATGACACGTCCGAGCATGAAGCCCCCTCGATAAAAACCGCATGATGCGAAGATATTTGCCCCGAGATCCTTCGTTTTGCGGGGATCTCAACCGCTCTTTGCCGGTAAAATCGCCTGAAAAGTCTTAACAAACTGGAAACGAATTCGCCGGGTCCACAGTGCGCGTACCTTGCTCCTCAGGATGCCGAGAGGAGGCGGGTAGAGCGCGATATGAAGCTGCCCTGGTCAAAATCAGAAACGAAAACCGCAGAACCGTGGATCGCCCTGGCAAACCTGCCTGTCGCCAATTGGGGGCGGGCTGATCCCGCGGCGCTGGTGCGCGATGGCTATACGGGCAATGCCATCGCTTATCGGTGCGTCCGACTGATTGCGGAAGCCGCGGCATCGATCCAGTTCGCGTGCGAAGAGGCCCACGTTCAGCGTTTGCTGCTTGAACCCTCACCGGACGAGTCAGGGCAGGCTTTGCTCGAGCGTCTCTATACGGATCTGCAAATCACCGGCAATGCCTGGCTTGAAGCGGTGACGATTGCCGGAGAGACCACGCCGCGTGGCTTTTATGCGCTGCATGTGAACAGTGTCAGGGTGCGCCAGGACCGACAGGGCCGGACCACCGGATACACAGTCAAACTGAAGCAAGGCGAACGGATCATTACGCCCGCATCGGATGGCTGGAGCGCGGTCCTTCACTTGAAACTCTACAATCCATCAAGCGAATTATATGGTCTGTCGCCGCTCTCGGCGGCACGGAAATCACTCGACATTCACAATGGCGCTGCAGGGTGGGCGAAGTCGCTTATCGACAATGCCGCCCGACCGTCTGGCGCACTCTTATATGGCAAGGATGGTGCGCGTCTGAATGATGAGCAATTCGACCGGTTGAAAGATCAGCTGGCCCGCGAACATACCGGCGCAGCGAATGCCGGTCGGCCGTTGCTGCTGGAAGGCGGGTTGGACTGGCAACCGATGAGTCTGTCTCCGGTCGAGATGGATTTTGCCGAAACCCGATCAACCGCCGCCCGTGAAATCGCGCTGGCATTTGGCGTGCCGCCAATGCTGCTCGGGATCCCGGGCGACAATACCTATGCCACGTATAAGGAAGCACATGCCGCATTCTGGCGCCTGACTGTGTTGCCATTGGTGCAGAAAACGGCCAGCGCGCTGATGGTCTGGCTGCGCGGTCGCTTTGATGATGTGACCATCGCCCCTGACCTCGACAACGTTCCGGCTTTTGCCAGCGAACGCGAGGCGCTCTGGGCGCGTGTCAGCGCTGCCGAATTCCTGACCGATGAAGAAAAAAGATCACTGCTTGGGGTGGCCTCATGACGGAACGCAAGATCGGAACTGCGGTGATTGTCGCCTTAGCGCTTCAGGCCGCGTCGAGCCTGTTATGGGCAGGGGCTGCGGCACAACGGATCAATGCTTTGGAACAACAAATGGCAGAACGCCAGCCGGTTGTTGAAAGGCTCACGCGTGTTGAAGCGCGTCTGGAAGCGGTACAAGCGCAATTGGCGCGGATCGAGTCCAAGGTGGCACAATTATGATGGCCGCAGCCGGTCTGTCGACAGTGCCATCGACGCATCAGCTGGTGATCGAAGGCTATGCCTCTGTCTTCGGGGTTGCGGATCGCGCTGGCGATATTGTCCGCGCTGGCGCCTTCGCCCGCGCCCTGGGGCGTCCCGTGGTGCCGATGCTGCTGCAGCATCAAACCGGCGCGATTGCGGGACGCTGGGTTCGGATCATTGAGGACGGATTTGGACTGTTCGTGCGCGGCGTGATCGAAAGCGCGGCAGCGCAAACAACTGTGCACAAAGGTCTGCGCGGCTTGTCGATCGGCTTTCGCCCACAAGTCTGGACCGCGCGACCAGAAGGCGGCCGGACGCTGATCAAGATCGACTTAGTGGAAATCTCACTCGTCTCGAACCCGATGCTCGATGCAGCCAGGTTCGAACTCGTGACGCAACAGGCATGACAGGAGAAAACATGACCAAAGAAACCAAAGCCCAGACCCGCGCGGCGGATCAGCTGCTTGTCGCATTCGAAGCCTACAAACAGGCCAATGATGCGCGTCTCGCGGAACTTGAAGCAAAAGGCACCAATGATCCGCTTCTGGATGACAAGTTGCGCAAGCTGGATCGCCGTATCGATACGCTGACGCTGAAAGCAGCGCGTCCGTCCGAAGGGGCGACGATATCACCATCCTCTCCGGCAGACGATGCCTGGTCGCGCTATCTGCGCCGCGGCGATGAAAGCGGCCTGGCGCAGCTCGACACCAAGGCGTTCTCGGTTGGCACTGACAGTTCGGGGGGCTATGTCGCACCGCCGGAACTCGACCGCCTGATCGAGGCGCGTCTGATGCAGAGTTCAGCGATGCGGCAAATCGCGACGGTGCGTCAAACTGTTGCCGGCGTCTATCGCAAACCCGTCTCGCTGGGTGTTGGCGCGCAATGGGCGGGTGAAACTGAGACGCGCACCGAGACCGAAACATCAGGTCTGTCGCTGCTCGAATTCCCGGCTGGCGAGCTGTATGCCATGCCCGCTGCGACTCAGACTTTGCTGGATGATGCTTATGCCGACATTGATGCCTGGCTGGCGGATGAAGTCGATACCGCGTTCAGCCTGCAAGAGAGCGCCGCTTTTGTCAGTGGTGATGGCAATGGCAAGCCGAAAGGATTCCTGACTTATCCAAACGTCGATGAAGCGTCTCAGACCTGGGGGCAGATCGGCACAATTGACGGTGATTTCGACCAGGACGATGCCGGCGACCAATTGATTGATCTGATTTACACACCAAAAGCGCAGTTCCGGGTCAATGGACGGTTTGTGATGAACCGCCGAACCGCAGCACGCGTGCGCAAGCTCAAGGACGGTGATGGTCGGTATCTCTGGGCCCCCGGGGTTGGCGGGGATGCGGCCACCGTGCTCGGTTATCCGGTCACCGAGCTTGAGGACATGCCGGATATTGGCACGGGTCAGCCCGCAATCGGATTTGGAGATTTTCGCCGCGCCTATTTGATCGCCGATCGCCAAGGCTCCCGGGTGTTGCGCGATCCCTTCTCAGCCAAGCCGTATGTCCTGTTCTACACCACCAAACGCGTCGGCGGCGGCGTCCAGAATTTCGATGCAATCAAACTGATGGTGTTTTAGCGGCGCGTCGCCCCGGCATTGTTCAGTCCCCCCAACCTGTGAGGCAATGATATGACAGAACGGACGGTTATCACACCGCCAGCAGAAGCGCCGTTGACGCTCGATGCCGTCAAAGCTTTTCTGCGCATTGGCCATGACGGCGAGGACGATCTCTTGGCTGATCTGTTGCAATCGGCACGTGATCGATTGGAACAGGCGGCGGGACTGGCACTGGTGGTCCAGACCGTGCGTGTGGTCTGGACCGATTGGCCTGCAGAGATTCGCGGCCGCGGTGCGCGGCTGCCCATTGCGCCGGTCCGGCAGCTCGATGCGGTTCGCGTTGCGGATGCCGACACCGCGGCCACCGACTGTTCCGGTCAGTTTCAACTCGTATGCGGTCGCGTGCATCTGCGTCCTTGGCACACGCTACCGAGCTTGCCGATGGGTGGGACGATCGAGATCGATGTGCAGGTTGGCTTCGGGGTGGCCATTGATGTCCCAGACGATTTGCGCGAAGCGCTGTTGCGGTTGATCGGTGCCCTCTATTCGGCGCGCGTTGCGGATCACTTTGCGCCATCCAAGACTGAGGGATTGCCGCGCGACGTGCAGGCCATCCTCGATGCCCGAAAAGAGGTGCGATTATGACCGCCCCGCAAGAGCTTCTCGTGGCATTGATTTCGGCGCTGCGTGCCGATCCGGCACTGCAGGCGGTGCTCGGTCAGCCGATCCGACTGTTTGACGCCGAAACCATCGCCCCGGCTTTCCCGTACGCTGTGTTGCAGCAGTATGAGTGTCGCGATGCAGACGGCGTTTCGACCCGCCGGCTGAAACACAGAATCGAGTTCGCAACTTATACGCGCCATGGCGGAATGATCGCGGCGACAGACCTTCTGTCGCAAATGCGGGAAGCGATTGAGCGCGCGACACTGTCACTGTCGTCACAGCGGCTCGTGCACATCATGCCAGCCGAAACAGAGGTGTTTCGAACGCATAAAACGACGGTGCTGCGGGGTGTGCTGCGTCTCAGTCTGTATACAGAGCAGGTCCTCTAATGGCATTTCATGACGTACGGTTTCCGATGCAATTGGCGCTTGGCGCGACGGGCGGTCCGGAATGGCGGACGGACATTGCGACCCTGGCAAGCGGGGCCGAAGTGCGCAATCGCGTCTGGTCGCAAAGCCGACGCCGTTGGGGGGTTGGCGGTGCGCTCACTGATCTTGCAAGCTTGCAGGTGCTGGTCGCGTTCTTTGAGGCGCGGCGCGGACGATTACATGGATTCCGATTTCGCGACCCCATCGACCATCTAAGTTGCTTGATTGGTCAGGATGTCAGCTTTGATGACCAAACGATCGGCACAGGCGATGGCACAACGCAGGTGTTTCAACTGACCCTGAGCCGCGATGGTGTGATCCGCAGCATCCTCAAACCGCTCGCCGATACGGTGCAGATTGGCATCGACGGACAGGCCGTTGCGGCGGGATGGACTGTCGATCCAGGCACTGGACAAGTCACTTTTGAAATGCCGCCTGGCCTCGGCCTCAGCATCAGCGCGGGATTTGAATATGATTGCCCGGTTCGGTTCGACAGTGATCATATCGGCGCCGTCATCGAAGCCTTTGGCGCTGGCCGCATAGCGACATTGGATTTGGTCGAACTGGCGGAGCATCAGATATGAGACACGTGCCCGAGGCCCTGCAATCAAGCCTGTCAGAGGAGACCCTGACTTTGTGTCTGTGTTGGCGGCTGACCCGCAGCGACGGACGCGTGTTTGGCTTGACCAGTCATGATCAAGCTTTGACCGTTGGCAGCGAAGTGTTCGTGCCCGGCGCGGCGCTCGATACGAGTGTGTTTGTTCACGGAGCTGACCTGCAGCCCGGACGCGTGGAGGCACTTGGTGCGTTGCGCGCCGACTTTATCGAGGATGCCGATCTGCGCGCCGGCGTGTGGCATGCTTGCCGGGTCGATATTTACCGCGTCGATTGGCAAGCGCCGGACCTTGGAAAACTGCATATCTGGAGTGGAGCGTTCAGCGAGCTCACCTTGTCAGACCAGGGCCAGTTCAAGATTGGGCTGGTGTCCCAAATGGCCGAACTGCAACGCCCGATTGGACGGGTTCTGCAGCGCCGGTGCGATGCTGTGCTGGGCGACGCGCGGTGCGGGATCAGTGCCGATGGCCGGGTTTGCGACCACAGGGTCGAGACGTGCCGTGATGTGTTTGACAATATCGAGAATTTTCGCGGGTTTCCGCATCTCCCAGGCCCGGACTTTTTGCTCGCAGGCCCGGCGGCGAGCCAGAATGATGGCGGACAAAGATGACCCGACACGAAATCGTCGCCGCCACC
This sequence comes from Pseudomonadota bacterium, assembly GCA_039029475.1. GTDB lineage: Bacteria > Pseudomonadota > Alphaproteobacteria > Caulobacterales > Hyphomonadaceae > Henriciella. The sequence goes on from JBCCGB010000022.1 coordinate 13,698, forward strand.
CGGACCTGGATTGGCACACCGTATCGGCATCAAGCCAGTCGCAAAGGCGTTGGCGCGGATTGCCTTGGCCTCTTGCGCGGCGTGTGGCGAGACCTGATCGGTCCTGAACCGGAACACATGCCGCCATACACACCGAACTGGGCAGAGGCCATGAAGCGCGAAACGCTGCTGGACGCCGCGCAGCGACATCTTGTTGAACTGCCGATCGGGCAAGCGCGTTGCGGCGATGTCTTGCTGTTTCGATTGGGGCTTGGACATCCCGCCAAGCATTGCGGCATCCTGGCTGCCCCTGATCGATTGATCCACGCCTATTGGGGACGCAGCGTCTGCGAGACGCGCCTGGTGCCCTGGTGGCGCAGACGCCGCGCCGCGGCGTTCCAGTTTCCAGGTTTGCGATCAGAGGACGCGCAGAATGGGTGAGATTATCCTGACGCCGGTCGGCAGTCTCGCCGGGGCCGCCCTGGTCCCGAATGGCATTCATCTGTTCGGCCAGTCGATTTCCGGCGCCGCCATTGGCAGTGCGGTTGGCCAATATTTTGGGCAAGCGATTGATGATGCCTTATTGCCCCCGGTGGAAGCGCCGCGGATCAAATCCTTGCATATTATGGAAAGCCGCGAAGGGGCGCCGCTGGCGAAAGTCTATGGCCGCATGCGACTGGGCGGGCAGGTGATCTGGGCGTCGCGATTCAGAGAAGCCCGCCGACAGCAAACGGTCAGCAAGGGCGGACCAGACATCATCGACTATTCGTATTCGATCAGCTTTGCCGTGGCCTTGTGCCAGGGCCCGATCACGCGCCTCGATCGGGTTTGGGCGAATGGCGAATTGCTGGCGCTGAGAGATCTCAATTGGCGCCTCTATCTCGGCGCGGCGGATCAAATGCCCGACCCTCTGATCGAAGCGATTGAAGGCACCGGTCAGGCGCCCGCTTATCGGAACACGGCTTACATCGTGTTTGAGGATTTTCCGCTCGACGCGTTCGGACAGCGCATCCCGCAAATGTCATTCGAAGTGGTCCGGGCTGGCGATCGTCAAACCGATGCCTTGGCGACGACAATTGCAGGCGTGAATATTATCCCGGCTTCAGGCGAGTTTGTGTATGCGACATCAGTGGTCCGCGAGCGTCGTTTTCCGGCCATCGAAACCACGCTCAACTTGAACAATGCGTGCGGCGATGCGGATTTCGCGGTGTCGCTGGATCAATTGCGACACGACTTGCCAAACGTCCAGGCGGCCGCGTTGACCGTTGCCTGGTTCGGCGACGATTTGCGCGCCGGCACATGTCGGCTGCGCCCCGGAGTCGAGCAGCGCGACCGGACGACCGTGCCTTATGCCTGGCAGGTGGATCAGACCGATCGGCAGGCGGCGCATCTGATTTCGCAAACCGAAGGCAGTCCGAACTTTGGGGGTACGCCCGCGGATGCTGCGGTGCTGGAAGCCATCGCGGCGCTGAAGGCTGCCGGTATGGCCGTCACTTTGTCGCCTTTCCTGCTGATGGATGTGCCAGAAGGCAACGGCCTGCCTGATCCGCGCGGCTGGATCGGTCAACCCGCTTTTCCCTGGCGCGGCCGGATCACGGTCACCACGGACACGTCCGCATCGGCCCGTACCGAGATCGAGGCGTTTGTTGGCGAAGATGGAGGATTTGGATTTCGGCACTTCATTTTGCATCATGCCCGCCTCGCAGCTGCGGCGGGCGGCGTGGACGCGATCTTGATCGGATCGGAAATGATCGGCCTGACACGGGTGCGGGATGAAGCGGGCCGGTTTCCATTTGTCGAAGCCTTGCGCGCCATAGCGACCGAAGTTCGCGCGATTGTCGGGGCTGAGGTCAGCCTCTCCTATGCCGCAGATTGGACCGAGTATGGGGCCTATGCGCCGGGTGATGGCAGCCAGGATGTCTTGTTCCCGCTTGATGAATTATGGGCGTCTCCGGATGTGGATTTTGTCGGCGTCGATTGGTATCCGCCGATGGGAGACTGGCGCGATGGCGCGGATCATCTTGATGTGAGCGCCGGTTATGCAGGCGCCGATGCGCCCGACTATTTGCAAGCGCAACTGGCCGGCGGTGAGGCCTTTGACTGGTATTACGCCTCAGACGCGGACCGCGATCAGCAATTGCGGCGACCGATTATCGATGGCGCCAGCGGCGAGCATTGGGTGTTCCGCGCCAAGGATCTGGCAGGGTGGTGGGGGGCAGATCACCATCCCCGTCCGGGCGGAATACGGTCGTCGACGCCAACCGCCTGGCGTGCCGGACTGAAACCCATCCGGATCCTCGAAATCGGCATCCCGGCCATCGACAAAGGCGCAAATGCGCCCAACGTGTTTGTCGATCCCAAAAGCAGCGAGAGCGCGCTTCCGCATTTTTCGAATGGGTTGAGGGATGACCTGATTCAGCGCCGGGCGCTGTCTGTCGCCGTCGCATACTGGCAGGATCAGCCCTTTATCGAGCAAGTGCTGGTCTGGGCTTGGGATGGGCGGCCTTGGCCAGACTTTCCGGCGCGAGAAGATGTCTGGAGCGATGGCCCGAACTGGCAGTTTGGACACTGGCTGAACGGTCGAACAAGCTTGATGGAGCTCGCGGACATCGTTGACGAGATGGCCAGTGATGCAGGGATTGATATCGAGACGTCTGGCTTGAATGGCGTTGTGGATGGCTATGCCGTTGAAAATGTCACGTCGTTGGCATCCGCCTTGTCCTTCCTGAGCCTGGCCTTCGATTTCCAATTGCGCGAGTCCGAACAGGGTCTGATCGCAACTCATTTCGCATCTCAATCCGAATGCGAGCTGGATCGCAGCCGCTTGCTCGAGCGAGGGCAGTCCGAACGCCGGTATCTTTCATCGCAAAGACCAAGCGGTATCGCATTAAGCTATGTCGCCGGCGATTTTTCCTATCAACCAGCGACGTCCTTGTATCGGGATCCGGCGGCGGTGCGCGATCGAATCATTCGCGCCGGACTGCCGCTTGTGCTTGCAGAAGGGCGGGCGGAGCAGCTCGCTGAATCGCTATACCAACGCGCCCTCGCCACTGATCAAATGCGCCTCGAAATGGCACCCGGTGAGGCGTTCAAGCTTGAACCTGGTGATGCGATGACATTCGATGAGCGTCTCTGGCGGGTTGCGCAGATAGAGGACCGGTCGATGACGCGCCAATTGTGGCTGCGCCCGCACGTCACCCCATCCGAGCGCGCAAGAGCAATCACAGTCCCGGATGCCGGCGCCGTTGCAATCTATCCCGCGGATATCGAATATCTCATTATCGCCGTCCCGGATTTACTTGGCGATGGACGTCTCGGACCCGCAATCGCGGTTTCTGCCGACCCGTGGCACGCCCCGGTTGCCGTGCGCGTTGGCGCCACGCTGCAAAGTCTTCAGACCAAAACCACGCTCCGCGATCCGGCCCTTATCGGACAGATGCTGACGGATTTGCCCGCGGGTGTTGCCGGCGCTTGGGATCAGACGTCCATTCTGGCCGTCACTTTGCCCGGAGGGGATTTGAGTTCAACGGATCCTGCAGCGGTTCTGGATGGCGTCAATCGGTTGCTGGTTACAAATGCGGGTGGCTGGGAAGTCATTGGATGGCGTGATGCTGAACTGGTGGCGCCGGATCAATGGCATTTGTCCGGGTTGTGGCGCGGTGCACGACAAACCGCTGCGATCGAGGCGGCTGCCGGTGCGAGCGTGGTGCTTCTCGATGATCGCGTACAGACGCTGCCGCTTGATCCGGATCAAATTGGCGTGCCCTTGCTGTTGCAAGTTGGCAATCGCGCGGTCGAAACACTGGTCTATACCACGACCTGATTCCTGCGATCGTGCAGCGTTCGCTGGGGAATAGCTTTGCATTCCGTATGAGGCTGATTAAGTGTATGCCGGACGATCCCCGGACTCCGACTTGGCAATGAGCAAAGACCCTTACGAAACTCTCGGTGTGACGCGCTCTGCCAGTGCGGAGGATATCCGGCGTGCCTACAAGCGGAAGGCCAAAGAAACCCATCCAGACCTGCACCCGGATGACGCGGCCAAAGCTGAAACGTTCAAGGCGGCTTCGGCGGCATATGAGATTTTGAGTGATCCCCAGAAGCGCGGTCAATATGACCGGGGCGAAATTGACGGCGATGGCAATCCGCGTGGGTTCGAGAGAGCTCAGGGATTTGGCCGCGGGCCGGCCCACGGACGGGGTCCCGGATTTGGCGGTGATCCCGGATTCGGCGGTTTCTCAAAACCGCCCGGTGGCGCCCAAGGCGATGTTTTCGAAGATATTTTATCTGGGATGTTTGGCGGCGGTCGGCGCCGACCCGGGCCTAAGAAAGGCGCAGACATGCGCTATCGCGTCGAGATTTCATTCGAAGACTCCGTGCTTGGCGCGCGTCGCGAAATGACCATGGCCGATGGCCGGATGCTGAACATCACCATTCCGGCCGGCATCGATACCGGACAATCATTGCGCCTCAAAAGCCAGGGCAAGACCACAAAAGGGGGTGGCCCACCGGGAGATGCGATCCTGGAAATCAGCGTCCGCCCCAGCAAAATCTGGAGCCGTGACGGGAATGATGTGCGCATGGCCGTCCCTGTGCCGTTGAAAACGGCCTTACTTGGCGGACATATTGATATCAGTACGCCAATGGGCCCACTGGCGCTGAAAATACCGGAAGGCAGCAATACCGGTGCGGTGTTGCGCTTGCGCGGCAAAGGGGCGCAAATTCCGGGGAAACCGGGAAATCTCTATGCCCGTTTGGAAGTCGTGATCGAAGATCCCAAGGATGCCGGTCTGAAGGGCTGGGCGCGCGGCTATGATGGATGACTGAAACCCACGAAAAATATTCACAAACCATTCAGAGGAAATAGCGCATATCGGTGTCGTTATGAAAAAGATGCTCGCCATCCTGCTGATTGCTGCCTTCACGGCGGCCCCTTTGCCGACATTGGCACAGGGCCAATATGGCAATTCGTTCTCCGCCGATGAAGCCCGCAATGCCCGGGACAAAGGCGACGTGGTTCCATTGCGCGATATTTTTCGGCGCCTGAAAAACCGCTATGGCGGCTATCAGGTTGATGCAAATCTCTACAATCGTGCCGGTGGCCAAGTCTACGTGATCGATTGGATGACCGACAAAGGTGAACGAATCCAGGTAACGGTCGACGCGAAAACTGGACGAATCCTGTCTTCTAGCTAAGGTGGAACTATGAGAATTCTTGTCGTTGAAGATGAGGCGGATCTACGCCGCCAATTGGCTGATGCCTTGACCCATGCCGGATATGCTGTCGACTTGGCCGCGGATGGCGAAGATGGTCACTTCCTTGGGGATACCGAACCTTATGATGCGGTGATCCTGGATTTGGGGCTGCCAAAAATGGATGGCGTGACCATTCTCGAGCGCTGGCGCGAAGACGGCAAAACCTTCCCGGTTATGATCCTGACGGCGCGCGATCGTTGGAGCGAGAAAGTCGCAGGCTTCGACGCGGGCGCCGATGATTATGTGACCAAGCCGTTCTACACAGAAGAAGTTCTGGCACGTTTGCGGGCATTGCTGCGCCGCGCTTCTGGTCACGCTGTTGCGGCGATCGAAGCAGGCGCTTTGCGTCTTGATACGCGTGCGGCCCGGGCAACGGTAAATGGCGAGCCGATCAAACTGACGGCACACGAATATAAAGTGCTCAGCTATTTGATTCATCATCAGGGCCGAGTCGTGCCGCGGACGGAATTGGTCGAACATATTTACGATCAGGATTTCGATCGCGATTCGAACACAATCGAGGTCTTTATCGGTCGCCTGCGCAAGAAAATTGGCAATGATCGAATTCAGACTGAACGCGGGCTTGGCTATCGCTTGGTTGTGCCTGAAGACGAACGTTCGGGCATGGTGACCTAGGCCGTCGCGTCGATCCATATGGACACAGCCGCGCCCCAGAAAAACAGGTTTCAGCGACTCTCATTGGCGCGCCGACTTCTGCTCGGCGCGCTTTTATGGAGTGTGCTTCTGGTGTTTGGCGGTGTGTTTGCGATGACGGCTGTCTATCGCGCTGAAACGCTGAACATTCTTGATGATGAGCATACAGCGACCATACAGACGCTGGCGCGCGCGATCCGGCCATTGTCGGATGGCACAGGCCGGATTGAGGATATTGAAGAACGTCACCCGCCGGATCCCCGCTTTCAAGTGCCACTCTCGGGCAAATATTGGTTGATCGTTGCGGTCGATGAAACCGGCGCCCCGGTCGGAAATATTACATCGCGCAGCGTGTTTGATGAAACACTCGACCTGCCCACGGCCTTGCAGCAACAAGCGCTCGGCAATCCGGGGCAGGTGATCAGCACGAACAGTATCGGCCCAGCGGAGCAACCGGTTCGGATGACGGTCCAGGCGACGACGTATCCCGAGCGGCCTAATCCGGTACTGCTGGTCGCGATTTCGGACCGGACTCTGTCAATGGCCGGCGTGGATCGTTTGCGCACCATTCTTCTTGTGGCGATGCTGGCGCTGGCTGGCGGGACGCTGTTGGCAATGGCACTCGGATTGCGATACGCCTTGCGTCCTCTGGACCGGATTCAGTCTGACATTACCGAAATCCGCGAAGGGCGGCAGGCCGGATTGTCGAGTGATTATCCAGCAGAAGTGCAACCGCTCAGTGAAGAATTGAACAAATTGCTTGATCACAATCGTGCGGTTGTCTCCCGCGCCCGGACGCATGTTGGCAATTTGGCGCATGCATTGAAAACACCGCTTGCAGTGCTGCGTAACGAAGCCACAGGCGAGAGCCAGCTCGATTCCGTCGTCCAACGTCAGACCGAAGCGATGCACGCCAATGTCGATCACTATCTGCGTCGCGCCCAGGCGGCCGCCCGGGCTGAAGCACTTGGCGTGCGGTCACAAGTCAGCGAAGCGGTGCAGGGGATTGCCCGTGTGATGAACAAGCTGTTCGCTGCGGACGGCAAGCTGGTTACCGTCGAAGTGCCTGACACGCTCTTTGTTCGAACCGAACAACAGGATCTCGAAGAGATTCTCGGCAATCTGCTCGACAATGCTTGCAAATGGGCCGCTGCCAATGTGCGCGTCCAGGCCAAACATGATGGCAATGGAATGGTCGCGATCCATATCGATGATGATGGACCCGGGCTCTCGCCGGAAGAGCGTGAGGAAGCGGTGAAACGCGGCGTTCGTCTTGATGAGACAGCACCAGGTACGGGACTGGGCCTGTCAATTGTTGCCGACATTGCCGGGATGAATGGCGGCAGCCTGGTGCTGGATGAAAGCCCGGCAGGGGGGCTGCGCGCCACCGTACGTCTGCGCCGGGCATGAGCAACGTGCCGCAGGGCCGGACCGCATAAAAGCACGTATAGAGACGCCATGAGAGCTCGAACCAAACGACTTTATGCCGTCGGCGCTGCTGCCGTTCTGATCATCGCCGCTGGCGTGCTGGCCTCGACCGCTTTGCAGCGCCATGCCGACTTATTCTATACGCCGCAGCTGCTGGTCGAGCGCGGCATGCCAGAGGCCGGCCAACGCGTGCGCGTCGGGGGCTTTGTGGCGGTTGGCTCGCGTCAAAATGGGGATGGGGCGGAAATCCTGTTCACCATCGAAGATGGTTCGGGGGAATCGGTCCGCGTATCCTATACGGGCCTGGTCCCGGATCTGTTCCGCGAAGGCGAGGGCGTTGTCGCAACGGGGCGTTTCGAAGCGGGATCAGAAATATTCGTGGCAGAAGAGATCCTCGCTAAGCATGATGAGAATTATCAACCGAAAGAGCTGGAAGGCTTGACGCCGACATCGCCCGGGACGTAATCACGACAATGAGATCGCCTGTTGATTGGCGGTTCGGATAGGCCATCTTATCTATCGACAAGAAAGATGGAGCCCGCGCGATGCAAAGCCAGAAAGTCGAATTTTCCAATGCCAAGGGTGAAACCCTGTCCGGCGTTCTGGAAGTGCCGGATAACCCCCCTTTGGCTTGGGCGGTATTTGCGCATTGTTTTACCTGTTCCAAGAACAGCCTGGCGGCAAGCCGCGTGGCGCGCGGACTGGCGGAGCGCGGGATCGGTGTCTTGCGATTTGATTTTACCGGGCTCGGCGATTCGCAAGGCGATTTCGCCACCAGTGGATTTTCGTCAAATGTCGCAGACCTCGTCGCAGCTGCGGACTGGATGGCGACAGCCGGGCGCCCGGTCAGCCTGATGATTGGGCACTCGCTCGGCGGGGCCGCCGTCCTCGTCGCCGCCAACGCGCTCGACAGCGTCAAAGCTGTTGCCACGATCGGCGCGCCGTCAGATGCCGGGCATGTCATCGAACAATTCAAGCAAAGCGTTCCGAACATTGAAGCGGCAGGCCGCGCGCAAGTGAATCTTGGCGGTCGCCCGTTTACGCTGAGCCGGGAATTTCTGGCGGATCTGCAGCAGACCAGCGTGCTGGACTCCGTCAAGACACTGCGCAAACCGTTGCTGATTCTGCACGCACCTGCCGATAATGTCGTCGGCATCGACAATGCGACAGAGCTGTTCATCGCGGCGAGACATCCCAAGAGCTTTGTCAGCCTTGATCGATCCGATCATCTGCTTTCCGGAAAGTCTGATGCGGGTTTTGTGATTGATGTGATTGCTGGCTGGAGTGCGCGCTATGTGGAGGCCAGCGCCGTCACCGCGACGACAGAGCCGCAAGTCAACAAAGTCGTGGTCCGCGAAACCGGCGAGAATGGCCCATATCAGAATGAAGTCCTGATTGGCGGTCGCCGCTTTTTTGCTGACGAGCCAGCAAATTATGGCGGCGCCGATACCGGCCCCGATCCTTATGCCTGGGTGGTTGCCGGGCTTGGCGCCTGTACGTCGATCACCATGCGCATGTATGCCAATCGCAAGAAATGGCCGGTGGAGCGTATCCAGATCAGTATCGATCATGAAAAACGCCACGCAGATGACTGCGTGGACTGCGGGCCAAAAGACCGAATCGATGTCTTCACGCGTTATATTGAGCTAGAAGGACATTTGGACGACGAGCAGCGGGCCCGCATGCTGGAAATCGCAGATCGGTGCCCGGTGCATCGAACTTTGGAAAACGGCGCAAAAGTGGAAACACATCTCGTCACAAAACCGGCTTAATGATCTTTAATGAGTGTTAGGCTGTTACTTTAGTAAATTTCGTACCAGATAGGTATGACTCATCTTTGGAGGCACGGAAGTCGATGAAATTGTTTGGCATTTCCCGAAATGCATTGGTTGCTGGTTTGGTTGGAGCAGGCGCAATGGGCGCCTTTCTGCTCGGACCGCAATTCCCGAACGCCGACGCGAATCCGATCACGCTCGAAGCGCCAAATGGGGCGCCCGTCTCATTTGCGGATCTGATTGAACAAGTCAGTCCGGCCGTGGTCGGTGTCCGCGTCAGAACGGAAATCGAAGTGGCGGACCGAGAATTGACCGACCGCGAACGGTTTCTCGAGCAATTCGGCTTGATCCCGCCACAGGACGAGCAAGGGCCACGCGAAGGCTTTGGCCAAGGCTCTGGGTTCTTCATTTCCGAACAGGGCCACATCGTCACCAATAATCACGTCATCGACAATGCCGTCGAGATCGAGATTGTTCTGGACAATGGCAATACGCTCGAAGCGGATCTGATCGGGGCTGATGCGGAAACCGATCTGGCAGTTTTGAAAGTCAAAGATGCCGGCACGTATCCCTATGTCGATTTTGGCTCGTCCAAGACGCTGCGTCGCGGCGACTGGGTGGTTGCTGTGGGCAGCCCGCTCGGTTTCTCGGGCACAGCGACAGCCGGGATCGTTTCTGCCGTCGGTGAGCCGGGCGATTTGCGCCGGTCGCAATCCTACACCGATTATTTGCAGATCGATGCCGCCATCAATCGCGGCAATTCTGGCGGTCCGACATTTGATATGAATGGCCGCGTCGTCGGCGTGAACACCTGGATTGCGTCGACCACAGGGGGCTCGATTGGCCTCGGCTTTGCGATCCCGTCTGAACTGGTTGATCAAGTCACCACCACGTTGATTTCAGATGGCCGCGTGTCACGCGGCTGGCTTGGTGTGACGATTGGCAATGTCACCGAAGACACGGCTGAAGCGCTCGACCTGAACGAAGCGAGAGGCGCGATCGTGTCACAAGTGACGCCGGATAGCCCGGCCGAGAAATCTGGGCTTGAGCGCGGCGATATCATTATCAGAGTCAATGGCCAGGACGTCGCGGATGCGACCGTGACCACCCGCGTCGTTGGCGCGCTGGCGGCCGGATCACGCAACAAGTTCGAGATCATCCGCAATGGTGATCGCAAGACCATTGATGTTCGCGTCGGCGAGCGTCCGGCAAATCTCGGTCAAATTCTGAATGGCGCAACGCCAGAACCGGAACCTGAGTCCGATGAAGGCCAGGACGGTCCATTGGGCGTATCGTTGAAACCCCTGGATTCTGAAGCCCGGGAAGGGTTGAATCTGCAACGCGGTGAAAAAGGCCTCCTGGTCACAGCGATCGATTCAGACAGTCCACTCTATGATGCGGGCATCCGCGAAGGCATGGCCTTGCTGGATATTAACAACAAGAAACTCGACACAATCAATGCCTTAGAGCAAGAATTGGACGAGGCACGTGAGGACGGCAAGGATCGTGTATTGATCGCTGTCCAGACTGAGCGGGGGACGAATTTCGTTACGGTCGACGTGAGTGAAGAAGAGTAAAGCGAGGGAGATGTGTCCATGCACGTCCTGGTAATCGAAGATGATCTTGAGCATGCTGAGTTCATCGAAAAAGTTCTGTCCGAGGCCGGTCACAGTGTTGAGACCGCAGGGGATGGTTCAGGTGGCTTAAGCCGCGCGCGCGAAGATCAATTCGATGCCTTGGTTGTTGACCGCATGCTGCCTGAAAAACCGGGCCTGCAGCTGGTCGAAGAGTTCCGCAATGGCGGTGGCACCACGCCGGCGCTGTTCCTGTCAGCGCTTTCAGATGTCGACAATCGAGTCGAAGGCTTGAAAGTCGGCGCCGATGACTATCTGGCTAAGCCGTTCGCCCCGGAAGAACTGGTCGCCCGCGTCGAAGCGTTGGGACGACGTCAGACCTCTGGTGAGCCTCCGGTAACGGTTCTGCGGGTCGGTGATCTGGAAATGGATTTGCTCAGCCGCAAAGTGATGCGCGGTGAGACGAAGATCGATTTGCAACCACGCGAGTTTAAGCTGCTTGAATATTTGATGCGGCATGCGGGTCAGACCGTCACCCGGACCATGTTGCTCGAAAAAGTCTGGAATTATCACTTTGACCCCCAGACCAATGTGATTGATGTCCATATTTCGCGGTTGCGGGCGAAGATTGACAAGGAATTCGAGCACCAACTCTTGCAGACAGTGCGCGGCGCAGGCTACTGCCTGCAAGCATGAAATCAGGCCCTTTCGCGTTCGTCCGAACGACAACGTTTCGGCTCGCGCTCGTTTATTCAATCCTGTTCGCGCTGTTTTCGGCCGGACTCCTCGCCTATCTTTTCCAGGCGACTGTCGGAGAGATGCGGGCGGAGTCGAAGACCCGATTAGAAGCAGAATTTCGTACGCTTGCGGCCGCCTGGAATACGGGCGGCCCAACGCGTTTGGAGCAATCGGTCCTGGAACGGGTATTGGTCGATCTGCGCGATTTTACCTATCAGTTTGAAGACGCGAATGGCCGCATCATTATTGGCGATTTGCCGCGCATGCCGCTGGAGCCGCTGGAAGAATTTGGCGTCTCGCGCGAAGGCACGTTCGAGATTGAGCGGTTCGGACCGGAAGGTGGTGCGGTGGTGACGCCGATCCAGGCTCTGATCGTTCGGCTCGGGGATGGCAGTGTGCTTCTGGTCGGTATTAAAATGGATGAACGTCTGCGCCAGGTGAATCGGATCACGCGTGCGGTTTCGACCGCGGCCCCAATTGGCTTCCTGCTGGCGCTTCTGGGCGGCCTGTTCAGTGCGCGCTATGCCGCCTCACGGGCGGAATCCCTGACCAAGACGGCGCAAGGGGTGATGTCGGGTGACTTGTCCTTGCGTGCCCCGGTGCGTGGCTCTGGCGACGAGTTTGATCGCCTCGCAGAACAGCTCAACGCGATGTTGGCCAAGCTCGAAACCCTGATGGCGGCGACCCGGCATGCTGGCGACTCGATCGCGCATGACTTGCGATCTCCGTTATCGCGTCTGCGCAATCAGCTCGAGGCGCGGTTGCTTGGGCCGATTGACGAAATCAGTGCGCGTGAAACGCTCGGTGAGACGGTTGAGGAAGTCGACCGCGTGCTCACAACGTTCAATGCGATCCTGCGTCTATCGCGCGTGAATGCCGGCGCTGAAGGCACGCTGGCGCCCCTCGACCTCAGTGCCTTGTGCGAGGAATTGGCCGAATTGTTCGAACCGGCTTGCGAAGATGCGGGGATCGCTTTTTCGGCCAAGATTGCCAAAAAACTGGATCTTGCAGGTGACCGCACTTTATTGGCGCAAGCGATTTCGAACCTGCTCGACAATGCTGTTAAATACACGCCCGAAGGACAGTCGATCACGTTCAACGCGGCCCGCAAAGATGGTCGGATCGAGATATTTGTTGAAGACACTGGCCCGGGTATTCCGGAAGCCGATCTTGAGCGCGTGAAAGAGCGCTTTGTCAGATTGGATGAAGCGAGAACCCATACCGGGTCCGGGTTGGGCCTGGCGCTGGTTGATGCGGTTGCGGAAATGCATTCTGGAACCTTCTCGCTGACTCGCGGTCAGGACAATATTGGACTAAAAGCAACGCTGTCTTTGTCTTCAAAGGGGTAGATGCCAGCTTGTTTCGCGTTCGCGCTCTTTCCGATCGTCCAGACGAAGCGATCCGCATTGCCGCTGCGCACGCGCCATATCTGGCGAAATTGCAAACCTTGGGGATCGATCTTTCGGGGTCGGATCAGGTCATCGCCGATGCGCTTAAGCTTTGCCAGACCGCGCCCGAGACGCCTGACCAGGTTGATACGATCCTGCGAACAGCCAAGAAAATGTCGCACCTTGCGATTGCGGCGAATGACCTGAGTGGTCGTGCAGACCTTGCGATGACGACGCGGGCGATCACTGAATTCGCCGATCATGCCGTTCAGGCCGCCTTGCGTGCTGCGCTCGCGGCGCGCGGGCTCGGACCGGCTGGATTATTCGTGATCGCGCTCGGAAAAATGGGCGCATTTGAGCTCAATTATTCCAGCGATATTGATATTGCCGCCTTCTTTGATCCAGAGTGTTTTGAGGCCGGTGAACGCGAGCTGTCTATGGCCGCGGCTCGCACGATACAACAGCTGAGCCGGACTTTGTCTGACCGAACCGTTGATGGATATGTGTTCCGGACCGATCTTCGGCTTCGCCCTGATCCGAGTTCAACGCCCGTCGCTGTTTCCACCCGGCGGGCGGAACTTTATTATGAAAGCGTAGGTCAGAATTGGGAACGTATGGTCTGGATCAAAGGCCGTTCGTCCGCTGGGGACCACGCCGCCGCTGCGCGCTTTCTAGCTGCGATGCAACCCTTCGTCTGGCGCCGGCATCTGGACTATTGGGCGATTTCCGATGTGCACGCCATCAAGGACATGATCAATGCCAAAGCCGGGGACAAATCATTGCATGATGTTGCCGCTGATCTGAAGCTTGGCCCGGGCGGCATCCGTGAAATCGAATTCTTCGTCCAGACCCAGCAAATCATTCTCGGCGGCCGATACCCAGAATTGCAGGTGCGTGGCACACTCGAAGGCCTGGAGCAACTGGTCGCTTTGGGCGTCGTCGCCGCGGATGCGGCGCGTGAATTGGCGGATGCGTACAATGTGCTTCGCATGGTCGAGCACCGGGTGCAAATGCTTGACGACGAACAAACACATACGCTGCCGGCATTTGAAACCAAACGCGCAAATGTCGCCGCTTTGTGCGGATATTCCGAACTGGAGACATTTGACCTCGAGCTGATTGCCCTGCGCAAAGTCGTGCACGCCCATTATCGCGCCTTGTTTGCCGACGAATTGCGCAAACGTGAGCGCGCCGTTGACGGCAATCTGGTCTTTACTGGCGTCGATGATGATCCTGCGACCGTTGCCACGCTCGAAGAAATGGGCTTTCGCACCGCCTCCGATGTGATTGAGCGCATACGCCAATGGCATCGCGGTCGCACACCCGCCACCCGGTCCTTGCGGGGCCGTGAACTGTTGACGGCAATCCTGCCTGACCTCTTGGCCGCCATGGGAGAGACCGGCGAAGCCGATGAAGCGTTCCGCCGGTTCAGCCGTTTCTTTGAGGGCTTGCGGTCCGGCGTTCAGGTGCTCGCCATGCTGGTCGCTGAACCCGTATTGATGCGCGATCTGGTAACGACGCTGGCCATTGCCCCGCGCATCGCTGACATCCTGGCGCGGCGCCCAGGCTTGCTTGAAGCCCTGATCTCTGTTGCGGACCGCAAACCGGCGCCCGCGCTGGATGACGAGATGGATTTTGAAGCCAAGATGAATTCTGTACGCCGGTGGCAGGGCGAGCAGGCCTTTCTCATCGGTCATCAATTGCTGCACGGGCTGATCAAAGCGCGCGACGCGGCGGTGGAATGGAGCCGACTGGCCGACACGTGTGTTGGATTGATGGCCCGCGCGGCTGAAATAGAAACAGAACGCAGGTTCGGCCCGGCGCCGGGCGCCTGGTCGATTATCGGGCTGGGCAAACTTGGCGGGCGGGAGATGACGGCCGAATCGGATCTCGATCTGCTGGTGATCTATGACGCGGACGGTCAGGATGGCGCGCAGACCTGGTTTACGCGATTTACGCAGCGTTTGATCACCGCGATTTCAGCCGAAACAGCCGAAGGGCGCTTATATGAAACGGATATGCGTTTGCGCCCATCCGGTCGTTCAGGACCCGTGGCGACGTCGATTTCAGCATTTGAAAGTTATCATGAATCCAGTGCCTGGACGTGGGAACATATGGCGCTGACGCGATTGCGCCCGATCGCCGGCGATTCAGAGCTTGGCACGCGGATTGGCACGATGGCCGAAGGCATAATGCATGGGCGCGATCCAGATCAACGGACCGCGGATATTCTGGACATGCGGGCGCGGTTGTATCGGGACAAACCCTCGCAAGGTGATTGGGATCTGAAAATGCGTCCAGGCGGTCTTCTGGATCTCGAATTCATTACCCAGCATGCGATTTTGACGGCCAAGACAAAGCAGACCCTGCAACCGCAACTGGTCGAGGCCCAACTGCAATTGGCTAAGCACGGCGAATGGACGGCTGAAATGCACGCGACCCTGTCGAAAAGCTTCGCGTTTTTGCAGGCCTTGCAACAGGTTCAGCGCGTGGCCAATGACAGTATTGCGAACGAAACAGAAATGTCGACGGCTTTGAAGGACCGTCTGTGCCGGGCCGTCAACTGCCCGGATTTTGACAGCCTGGTTCAGGCCTTGGAACAGACGTGCGCGATCGTTTCACAGCGTTTCTGCAAAAATATCGGCCAACCAGCGACGGAGTTCTGAATCGTATTCGTTCTAAACTTGCGTTCACAAACAAAGGACACGAAGAAATGAAGAAACTTACGATTGCAGCACTGGTCACGATTATTGTTGGAAGTGCGGCCTATACAGCGATTGCGCAGCAGCAGCGCGGTCATCACGGACCGATGCTTGAAGGTGTTGATGCCAATCAGGACGGCAATATTTCAAAAGACGAAGTGATGGCGCACCGGGCTGAAAAATTCACGTCCGCGGACACCAATGGCGACAACCTGGTCACCGCGGATGAATTTGAAGCCTTTGCGCTGGCGGAACGCGAACGCAAACAGGAAGAGCGCCGCGCGCGTCGGTTTGCCAAGCTTGATGCCGATGGTGATGGTTTCATCACCGCCGAAGAGCATGCCGCTGCCGATAAACGCACGGATCGCATGTTCGAACGGATCGATAAGGACGGCGATGGCCTCATCAGTGAGGCTGAACGTGAAGCGGCGATGGAAAAGATGAAGAATCGTCGTGGCAAACGCGGCATGGGTCGCCGGGGATAGCGTGACGCGGCGGGTCTCACTCCTCCGCCGTAGGATAACGGAGCAAGCGCGAACCATCCTCCCACTCGCGCTTGCTTCAGAATCCGATAGACTAATTGCGTGTCTGGAATCAGCGAACTCGATCAGATCACCCGTGCAACAAGCGGGGACAGGGCGGCGCAAGCCGCGCTGGTCAATCGCAATATGCCGATTGTCTTTCGCGTCGCATATCGCATGCTCCAGGACCGCGCTGAGGCAGAAGACGTGACCCAGGAGACCTTCTTGCGGGCCTGGAAAGCGTTGCCGGACTGGCAACCGAAAGCCAAGTTCTCGACGTGGGCCTGCACGGTGGCACTGAATCTTTGTCGAGACCGACTGCGTAAGAAGAAGCCGGTGCTTATGGATGAATTGCCAGAGCGTATCGACACCGCGCTTCGCCCCGAAGAAGCGCTTTCCTCGCAGCAAGCCCTGCAAGGCATTGAAGCGAAGATTGCCGCATTGCCGGAGCGCCAGCGTGAAGCCCTGTCGCTTTGCGCTTTGGAAGGAATGACCAATATAGAGGCGGCGGCGACCATGGCGGTCAGCGTCCGCGCTCTGGAAAGCCTTTTGGCGCGGGCCCGCCGCGCGTTAAGAGCTGGATTAAGTGCCGAACTGACTGGAGAGAGATGATGACAGATGTGAAAATCTCGACCGAACGGGTCCTCGAACTGATCGCCGCCTTTGGCGCCGAGCCCGGGGCCTGGCCGGAGGCTGAACGCGCGCCGGCCGTCGCATGGATCGCTGAGTCGCCAAATCTGTTCTCGGCCGCGCTGGCCGAGGCCCGCGCGCTCGACAATGCCTTGTCGCTTGAGCATATCCCCGAGCCCGGTCCGGCGCTTGGCGATGCCATTCTCGCAGCGGCGCCGTCAGGTGCACCCGTATCAAAAAGCCTGTTTGCGGGTGTTTCTGCGATGATTTTCCCGCAAGGCGTCCGCTGGCCTGCTGGCGCAGCTTTTGCGAGTTTGATGATGGGACTTGTTGGCGGTTATGCTTATGCTGCAACAGGGCCTGGCTATGATCAGGCTGAACTTGCTTATTATGCAGCCTTTGGCGGAGAGATTGGTGAAGATTGGATGGTTTCGGAGTAGGCGATGAGCGAAAGTCCTAACACTCGATTGCCGATCTGGCTGATTGCGTCCTTGATGGCGAATGCCTTGCTGATTGGTCTGTTCATTGGCGGCGGTCTGGGTCAAAAAAAGGCCGGACCTGCGATTGCGGGTGGCGGCAGCGAGCAGGCGCTGATGCGCGGTCTTGACCAGTCGGTCCCGGCTGACCAGCGCCGGGCGGTTCGACAAGCCTTCCGACAGGCCTTTTCCGGGTCACGGCAGGAACGGGTGAAACTGCGCGATGCCCGGCAGACGCTCGGGCGGTTGCTGGCGGCGGATCCGTATGATGCGGCGGCCGTTCAAGCAGCGTTTGAAGACATGCGCGCGGCAGATGCTGCCATGAAAGCCCGCGTGCATGATGTGCTTGCCGAACAGTTTGGCACGCTCAGCGTGGAACAGCGCCGGGCGATCCTCGAGGATTTCAATCGCCGTGGGCGAGGCCGAGCTGGACCGCGCGGGGATCGTCCCCCGCCACCGCGTCCATTCCGGGATCGCGACTAGTCTTTGGACTTGTGCGCCAGCGCGCCGGCATTGGCTTCCCAATTCTGTCCGTCAAACCTGTTAATGGTGACATCCAGGTCCATCCAGTCGTCGAGACAACGCCAGGTGACGGCAAAGCCATCCGGATTGGACCGCGGCACATAGAAGCTCTTCACGCCGCACGTTTTGCAAAAGCGATGTTTGGCGCCGCCTGTATTGAACGTGTACTCACTGAGCGCATCGGCGCCGTGCGTCAGGCGAAAGCGCGAGGCTGGGACAATCACATGAATATTGCCGCTCATCGCACAGATTGAGCAATTGCAATCCTCGACCTCAAATGTCTCTGGCAAGTCCACTTCGAACCGTACAGCTTTGCAATGGCATCCTCCGAAATGCGTCCTCATGTGCGTGTCCTCAGATTAGCCGAACCAGACCGGTGGACGACGATGGGCCCACGGCGCCGCGCGTTCCAATTGTCCCGCCAGTTGATAGAGCTCCCATTCATTGCCGGTTCGCGCGCCAAACATCATGCCGATGGGCAGGTTTTCTGCCGTCCAGTGTAGCGGTACAGACATAGCGGCCGACCCGGCCTGGTTGGAGATGGCACACCAGGGCGCAAAACTCGTCACCGCTTGCGTGTACGCGTCCATATCGCTTGGATTGAGCGACAATATGCCGAGTTTGTCCGGGACGCGCGACATGGTCGGCGACAGCACCATGTCATAGCCGCCATCGACCAGGAAATGCTCATATTGCAGGCCCGCCGTGATCGAGGCCTGGGTGGCTTTCATCAAGTCCTTCATCGGAATGGAATTGCCGAACTCGACAAAACGCGCCGTCACCGGCTCCATATCTTCCGGGCCAAGCGTGCGGCCGAGCGCTTCGCCGCGGGCTTCCATGACCATGGCAATGGCGGCCGATACAGTCACCATCAGGCTTTTGCCGAGCACCTCGCCATCAAGCTCTGGTCCAGCGGTTTCGACATGGTGTCCGAGTGTCTCGAGCAATGCGCACGTCGCGTCGAGCCCGGCTTGCGCATCCGCGTCAGGCTCCGTGCCATTCGGGGCTTTGGTCCAGAGCGCAATCTTGAGCGGTTTGGGGTCTGATTCCAGGGCGCTCAGGAACGTGCTGTCTGGCTCTGGGGCGACATAACGCGAGCCAATTTCGCGGCCATGTGTGGCGTCGAGCAAAGCGGCATTGTCACGCACGCTGCGCGAGACCGCATGGACGGTGGATTGTCCGTTCCAGCCTTCAGTTGTTGCTGGCCCCATCGGCGTGCGTCCGCGTGACGGCTTCATCCCGAACAGGCCCGTGCACCCGGCTGGAATACGGATAGAGCCGCCGCCATCGCTGGCATGCGCCATCGGAATGACCCCCGCGGCCACCGCAGCGCTGGCGCCGCCGGATGAGCCGCCGGATGTGCGCGATGTGTCCCAAGGGTTTCGCGTGGCACCGTAGAGCAGGCTTTCCGTGGTCGTGGTCAGTCCAAATTCAGGGCTGGTCGTTTGCCCGAACAGGGTAAACCCTGCCGCTTTGTAGCGTTCGCACAAGACACTGTCCCGGGTCGCGACATTGTCCTTAAACGCCAGCGAGCCATTGGTCAGTGGTTGACCAGTGATTTCGAAGCCGAGATCCTTCACCGCCATTGGCACGCCTTGAAACGGACCGCTGGGCACACCGGCTGCAATTTGACCCTCTGCCACGTCCGGGAACAGAGCGGAGAAGCAGTTCAGCTCTTCCTGCGCAGCCCGGGCGCGATCCACCGCGTCTGTGAGCAATTCATCGGCGCTGACATCGCCCTTGCGGACGAGCTCTGCCAGGCCCATCGCATCATAATCTGCATAATTGTCCATCATTCCCTCCGCGATTTTTTGCGAGGATGGACTGTAAGCGCCGGAATGAAAAGGCTGACTTCGTGTCAGGTCTTCTCGAAGACCAGGCAAGTCCATTCAACTCCGCGTTTGCGATTTTCGCCAAGAATGGAACCGCTGCGTTGATGGAACAGGACGGAGAGGTTCAATTCGGCGCCGCGCGTGATGGTTTCTTCGCCGGTGACGTCGAACATTCGCCGTCCTTCCGGAATCGGACCATGTCGCTGGCTCATGAATAAGCGACTGCCGGGATTCATCAGCGCGGCAATGACTGACAGGCCGTGCGCGCGTTCGTCCGCCGTCAGGTGCATCCAGACCGCATTCATCATCACCATGTCATAGGTCTGATTGCCAGCGACGACATGCGGGAGGTCTGGCAATCTGTCATCGAGCCAGGTGATTTCGGGTTCCGGATGCAATGCCTGCGCGCCGTCACGCAGGGCATCTGTCGGTTCTACCGCCAACACATCATAGCCAAGCGAAGCGAACCACGCGGCGTCGCGACCCGTGCCGGCCCCGATATCGAGGACACGTCCCGGTGGGGCGGGAAACAGCGCTCTCCAATGTGCATGCACCTGATCGCCAGAGAAGCTCTCATAGCGCTTCAAAAGATCCGGGGCTTCTTTGGTATAGCCGATATTGGACGGCCCCAAGGTCATTCCGCGGCCTGAATGCCATCATCATCGCTGAGGATTTCCAGCATCGCTACGGCGCTGTCTGCAATCACGGTCCCGGGTGGGAAAATCGCCGCTGCGCCCGCCGTGCGCAAGGCGTCGAAATCCTGCGGTGGGATGACGCCGCCGACAATGATTTGCGTCGCCGCTGCGCCTTCATTGCCGAGCGCCCGTTTCAATTCCGGCACCAGGGTCAAATGGCCCGCAGCAAGCGATGAAGCGGCAACAATATCGACACCCGCAGCGCGCGCATCCTTGGCCGCTTCTTCCGGGGTTTGGAACAGCGGGCCGATTTCGACCTCCCAGCCCAAATCCATCAGCGCTGACGCGACAACTTTCTGGCCGCGATCATGACCGTCCTGACCCATCTTTGCGATATAGATTTTTGGGCGGCGACCATGCTTGGCCGCAAACGCGTCGGCGAGGCCCATGGCTTCCTTGGCCCGCTCAGTGGTCTTCACCCCGGCGCCATATACGCCTTTGATTGAGCGGATCACCGCCTTGTGGCGGCCCTGGCTCCGTTCCACGGCTTCTGAGATTTCACCCACTGTCGCCTTGGCGCGCGCGGCATCGACCGCGAGGGCCAGCAGGTTGCCGTCCGTGCCTGCTGCCGCATTGGCAATGGCATCCAGCTTGGCATCGACTTCGGCCTGATCGCGGTCGGATTTCAGGCGCGCCAGCTTGTCGAGCTGCATCCGGCGCACGGTTGCATTGTCGACTTTCAGGACCGGGACTTCTTCTTCCTCATCGAGCAGGAATTTGTTGACGCCGACCACAGTCTGTTCGCCGCTATCAATGCGCGCCTGTGTGTTGGCTGCCGCTTCTTCGATGCGCAGTTTCGGAATGCCTTCTTCAATCGCCTTGCGCATGCCGCCCAGCTTTTCGACTTCGGCGATGTGTTCCAGCGCCTTCGCGGCCAGGTCATGGGTCAGGCGTTCGACATAATAAGACCCGCCCCAGGGGTCGATGGTCTGCGCTGCGCCGCCTTCCTGCTGCAGGAAAAGCTGGGTGTTGCGAGCAATCCGGGCGGAGAAGTCGGTCGGCAGAGCCAGCGCTTCATCGAACGCATTGGTGTGCAGGCTCTGAGTCTGTCCGCCCGCCGCGGCGATCGCCTCGAAACAGGTGCGAACGACATTATTGTAGACGTCTTGCGCGGTCAGCGACCAGCCAGAGGTCTGGCAATGGGTGCGCAATGAGGTCGACTTTGAATTCTTGGGCGCGAATTCTTCGCTCACCAATTTGGCCCAGATAAGCCGGGCGGCGCGCATCTTTGCGACTTCCATGAAAGTGTTCATGCCAATCGCCCAGAAGAAGCTGAGGCGCGGTGCAAACGCATCCACATCGAGGCCAGCCGCGACACCGGCGCGGATATATTCGATGCCGTCGGCAATCGTGTAAGCCAGCTCCAGATCAGCCGTCGCACCCGCTTCCTGCATATGATAGCCGGAGATCGAGATGGAATTGAACTTCGGCATGTTTTGCGAGGTGTAAGCAAAAATGTCCGAAATGATCCGCATGCTTGGCTTGGGCGGATAGATGTATGTGTTGCGAACCATGAACTCTTTCAGAATGTCATTCTGAATGGTCCCGGCCAGCTTTTCCGGGCCAACGCCTTGTTCCTCAGCCGCGACAATATAAAGCGCGAGAATGGGCAGGACCGCACCATTCATCGTCATCGACACCGACATCTGGTCGAGTGGAATGCCTGAGAACAGCGTGCGCATGTCGTAAATGCTGTCAATCGCCACGCCTGCCATGCCGACATCGCCAGAGACGCGGACATGGTCGCTGTCATAACCGCGATGCGTGGCGAGATCGAAGGCGACCGAAAGGCCTTTCTGACCGGCGGCGAGGTTGCGGCGATAGAAAGCGTTGGAATCTTCGGCGGTCGAGAATCCGGCATATTGGCGCACGGTCCAGGGACGCTGTGTGTACATGGTCGGGTAGGGGCCACGTCCGAAGGGCGCGAGGCCGGGATAATCATCGAGGAAATCGAGACCTTTGGTATCGGCGGCGCCATACGCCGTGGCAAGCTCGATGCCTTCCGGGGTCGCCAGCGTGCGCGGGCGAGAGGTGCTTGCGCTTGGTGTCAGCGCGCCGAGTTCGAGTTTCGTGAAATCGGGGAATTTGGTCATCTTACTCTACTCCCAACTCGGCCAGCGCCACGGTCAGTTCATGCACGACATCGCAGCCCATAAATATTTGCCGGTCAACGCCATTGGCATCGTGCTTGCCGGCAATCCAGACCGCCGCGGCGCCTTTGTCCTTCACCGCTTTGGCCGCATCAACCGCCGCTTCAGCATAGCGTTTGTCAGCGCCGCACAGGACGGCAATCTTACATCCGCTCGCGGCGAAGGCGGCCGCCAGTTCTGAGGCGCTCTCCGGTGGAACCGGCGCAGCTTTCGCTTCAATCCCGCCCGCGGCAAACAGATTGCGGGCAAAGTCAGCGCGGGCCGTATGTTCGGCCAGCGGTCCGAGGGTCGCGAGAAAGATTGACGGGCGCGCGCCGGCCTTGTCCAGATGCGCTTCCGATCGGTCACGCAGTGTTTCAAACGGCTCTGCCACAGAAATCCAGTTGAAGGGGGCAGCGACGGTATCCGCGCCCGCTGTGTGATCAAAGTCAGGCAAGAGGGTTTGTAAGCCCACCGGGTCGACGCCATCGCCGGATGGCGGGCTGACCACATCTGCGACAGGCGCGGCAATGTCTTCAATCAGCGGGAATTCACTGACGCCCGTGACCGGGATTTTGCGGCGGCAAATATCCTTCATCAAGGCGGCGCGCTTTTCGCTGATCCGGTTCTGAACATGTCCCGCCACCAGGCTTTCAATCAGGCCGCCTTCGGTTTCGATTTTCTGAAACTCGGCCCAGGCGGCGGCGGCGAGATCTTCGGCCAGGGTTTCGCTGAACCAGGCGCCGCCGCTTGGGTCCGCGATGCGTCCGAGACCGCTTTCCTCCATCGCCATGATTTGCGTGTTACGGGCGATGCGACGGCCAAGCTCCTCCGGCACGCTGAAGCGCTCATTAAAGGCGCGTACGGTGATCACATCCGCCCCGCCTGTCGCGGCAGCGAAACAGGCCGCGGCCCCGCGCAGCATATTCACCCAGGCATCGTAACGGGTCAGCATGCGCGCACTGGATACGGCCTGCAATTTCATCGGCGCGGGTGTCAGCCCGAGGGCCACTTGCACGCGCGCCCAGAGCCGCCGCGCAGCCCGAAGCTTGGCAATGCCGATGCCATAATTGGCATCGATCGCGAGCTTGAACTGGATTTGCGCCGCGGCGTCTGCGGGGCTGAGACCGGCCTGGTCGAGACGGCGCAGAAGATCGACCGCACCGGCGATCAGAATGCCAAGTTCTTGCGCTTCGCTGCCGCCCGCTTCGTGAACGCTTTGGGCCTCAACTTCGAGGCTGGTGGCCGCCGGGAATTTCGCCGCCAGCACACGCACCAGCGCCGCGGTCTTGGCCAGGGCGGCATCGCTGCCGCCACCGATTTTGCCGGTGTGCATAAGCTGCCGCAGGGGTGAGATATTGAAAGCGAGTTTTTGCGCTTCTGGTGTGTCTTGCTGATCCGCCCAGAGCGCCAGCAAAGCGGCGGCACTGGCGCCAGATCCCGCGCCGCGATGATCCAGGCTGATTGTTGCAATATCGGCGCGAAGACTGGCCAGGGCCGTCGACAGCTGGTCGAGATTTGTAATGATACAGCCAGAGCGTCCGGAACATTCAAGTGCGAGATCGATCGAGGTCACGCCACGTTCGAGATCGCGCATGATTTCCTGATTTGTAACGGCCGGGTCAGGATGCGAGAAGGATTGGCGGATGTCCCAGGGCAGGAACGGGTCTGGCGCATCTGTGGCGCCGCGCAAATAGGGGCTGGCACCCGGGCTGCCGCGGAGATCGGTACTGCTGGCAAAGTCTGTGTCGCGGTAGAGCGGATGGATCTTGATGCCATCGCGGGTTTGCCGTGTGATCCGATCAATCCCGCCGCCCTTCAGCGCCTTTTCAACACCGGCGAGCCAATCGGCTTCCGTTGCCTCTTCGAATGATCCTGACAGTGTCAGCGTGCCGTCGGCCATAGGCTGCAACCCCTTTTGGATTCGTCTTCCGCGGATTTGGCCCAGTCAGGCGCGACTGGCAAGGTTTACGCTACGCGAAATGTTCGGACATCCCCTGTGGGAAGGCCTTGCCTAACTGCACCACCCAACTAGGTTAGCGCTCACGTAAACGGCAAGTTATGAGAGACCCGATATGGCGCTACCTCCAATTCTGCAAAATCTCCGCATTCCGGTCATTGGCAGTCCGCTTTTCATTATTTCCAATCCCGATCTGGTGATTGCCCAGTGTAAAGCTGGAGTTGTCGGGTCGTTCCCGGCTCTGAATGCCCGCCCGGAAGCGCAATTGGATGAGTGGCTCGACCGGATCACCACTGAATTGGCGGAATATGATGCCAAAAACCCGGACCGGCCCTCAGCGCCTTTCGCGGTCAATCAGATCGTTCACAAGACCAATAATCGCCTCGATCATGATGTTGAGATGTGCGTCAAATACAAGGTGCCCGTGGTGATCACATCACTCGGCGCGCGTGAAGAAGTGAACCAGGCGATCCATTCTTATGGCGGCATTGTTCTACACGACATTATCAACACGATTTTCGCTCGGAAAGCGCTCGAAAAAGGCGCTGATGGCCTGATCGCGGTCGCAGCCGGAGCAGGTGGCCATGCCGGGACGATTTCGCCGCTGGCACTGATCCAGGACATTCGCGAATTCTTCGACGGCCCGTTGGCGCTGTCGGGCGCGATGGCGAATGGCGGCGCAGTGGCCGCAGCACAGGCGATGGGCGCTGATCTTGGCTATATCGGCTCGGCCTTCATCTCTTGCAATGAAGCCAATGCCGTCGACGGCTACAAAGATATGATCGTCGAGAGTGATGCGAAGGACATTATTTATTCCAATCTGTTCACGGGCGTCCACGGCAATTACCTGGCGCCATCGATCGCCCAGGCCGGCCTCAATCCGAACGATTTGCCAGAGAGCGATCCTAGCGCAATGAATTTCGGTTCAGGCGGCAATCAGGAAGCCAAGGCATGGAAAGATATCTGGGGCTGCGGACAAGGCATTGGCGCGGTTAAATCCCGGATGAGTACTGCCGATTTCGTCGACAAGCTGGAAGCCGAATATGTCGGTGCGATCGAGGCCTTGCAGCAGCGCCGCGCCTTCAGCATGGCCACCGCCTAAGCCCAGTTCCTCACTGAATTCAACGCAGTTGCATAGGACTTATCCTCTGACATTCGACCAAGGAATGTGAGGATAAGATCGTATGGGTGATGTCATCGGTATCGCGACCAGCGCAGCAGGCGGCGGGCTGTTTGGCCTGTTCGGTACAGCGCTCGGCCGAATTGCGGGCTATTTTGAGAAACAGCAATCGATTGCGCACGAAGAGCGGCGCTGGGCCCATCAAACGGCACTGGTACAGCTTGAGCAGGCGGCAGATGCGCAACGCGCCGAGACCGCTTTGGCGCAAGCTCACGCGGACGGCAGTTGGTCGGGATTAAGTGCCAGTTTGCAAGCCGACGCCCGGCTCGCAGCAAGCTATCAATGGGTCAATGCGGTGAGGGCTCTGACGCGCCCGACCCTGACCATGCTGCTCTGGCTGATCGCCGCAATGATCTGGTTTTCCGCCGATCCGGCAGAACGGTCCAATATTGTCGGAACAGCGACGTTTGCAGCGACGGCGGCAACACTTTGGTGGTTCGGCGATCGGGCAGCCCCCGGGCAACGCAGCGCATAAAAAAGGGGCGGCCCGAACAGCCGCCCCAATTCTTTGTTTTCCGCGAGAGCCTTACAGTCCGCCAGGACCGCAATCATTCTCCAGGAAGTCCATCATCTTCGAATACATCAGCATCTTGTGATCGTAAGTCAGATAATTGGAGAAATGGTCCGCTGTTTCCAGTTCCAGATACTCATGCGGCTTCTTGAGACGCTTGAGTTTGGACACAAAGTTGCGGCTGTGGAAGACGCGAACACGGCGATCGATCTTGCCGTGAATGATCAGCATCGGAACCGTTGCGTCGCGCGCCGCGTCAACAGCGCTGAGACCGGCATAACCGATTTCCAGCTGCGCCCGTTGAGCGCGTTGCGCTGGCGAGCGAGAGCGTGAGAACGCGGCCCGGAAGACTTCCGGATCATTCACGCCCGCGCCCGGGATCGTGCACTGATAGATTTGCGGGGCGCGAACAGCGGCAGCAAAGGCGGAATAGCCGCCGAAGCTCCAGCCGAACATCGCCATGCGATCTGGGTCGACACGTCCTTCCTTGACCAGGTGTAGGGCGCCATCATCCATGTCGTCGGACATTTTCTTGCCCCACTCACCAAACGAAGACAGCCAGTGATCTGTGCCCAGACCATCGGTGCCGCGGAACAAGGGGTCGAGCACCATATAGCCATGATCAGCGAACATTTGTGACCACTCATCATAGCCGTTGACGCGGTAACGCACCCACGGGCCACCATGTGGCATAACGATCAGCGGATGTGGGCCTTCGCCGTCCGGAACCGTGACATAGCCTGGAATGGTACGACCATCGCGTGCTTTATATTCAATATATTCAACACGATGGATCTTGTCCTTCGTCAGAGCCGGGTTTGAGTCCCCGATCTTCTGGATGCCGCCATCCATAACGAGATAATAGGTGGCCGGGCCGCGTGGGTCGGCGACACTGATGGTCATCCGACTTTCGTCGCGGGTCTGGCTGACAATGGTGACGCGCTGGCCTGGGAATGTCGCGTCCAGCGTGGCTTGCAATTGTTGCAATTCACCATCGAGATAGACACGCTGCCAATTGCCGTCTTCGTCATAATATCTGAAGCCGGTGACGGTGCCGACGACATCCGGGTTCGGGTTCGACAGAGTCAGATAGACATCCTGATTTGGCAGGTCAAAAACCTTCTCGCCGAGCTCGCCGGTCATCAGGTCGATCTCGTAGACCGCTTGCAGATCCGTGATGGTGCCATCCGGGGTGCGCGTGGTCGAGATCAGACCGCCATTCGTGCGATCAGGATCCATGCCAAGAAAATCGAAGCGATGCTCGTATTCATTGGCATTCACGCGATAGAATTCACGCCAGTCATCATCATTGGTCGGGCGATACAGCCAAACGGTTTCTTTGGTCTGAGCATCAAATTCCGCTGTGGTGCGGGCATTGCCTTTGCTGTCCCATCCATAGCCGCTATAGCGCTCGCGACCTTTGAATTCGAGCTGCACAGCGCCAGTTTTGATATTCATCCAATAGAAGTCGGGGCTTGAGAACAGCGTATCGAACGCATCGCTCAAATCACCGCCGCCGAGTTGCTCCCAACGGAATGTATTGGTTTCCACCAGCACTTCATTCTTACGAGATGGCACGGTCGAGACGATGTTCAGATCATCATAGACTGGAATCAGTTTGCCTTTACCGTCCGCACGCGCGATGGCGCGACGGGATTGGAAGGCTGATTCTTCTTGTCCTTTGACCTGATCGCGCACCTGCATTTCGAAATCGATCAGCAAATGCTCGCTTTCCAGCCAGCGAAAGCCGCGGAGCAGCATTTCTGACGAACCGATTCGCACCGGCTTTTTACCGAAATCATTGACGTCCCGAATTTCCAGTACGTAGTCGCCCTTTTTCGTCTGAGCGACTCGATAGGCAATCTTGCTGCCATCTGGCGATAGCAATGGTGCCCGCATAGCCGGTTCGACGGAATATGGTTCGACAGATGCCCGTTCGGCAATTGAGGTTGGAGCTAAGCCAACACCCATGAGTGTAATGGCCGCGGCCGCGGCAATTCCCCTGAACACAGTTTCTCTCCTCTATCCTGATTAGAACAGTGTATCTGTTGCATTTGAAAATAAAAAGGGCGCTGCGGTTGAAATCGCAGCGCCCTTCTCAGCTTTAGGGAGTATCTCCCGAAATTGTGATCTCAGGCTTAGAACGCTTTCGAGAAGCGAGCGAAGACTGAACGTCCGTAGACGTCATATCCGCCACCGAGAACAACGTTCGCAGATGTGAAGTAACCTTCACCTTCGTCTACGAGCGGTGGACGTTCGTCAGTGATGTTACGGACACCAACCAGAACACTCCAAGTGTCAGCATCGTAACCGAGTGAGAGGTCATGAGTCATGTACTCATCAGTCTCTTCAACGTCACGGAAGCCAGCTGCGAAGACGGCGCTTGGGTCGCCAACGCGTGGAATGATTTGACCCGTTGGGTCGATGATGTCAGCAGCCCGCAAGCCATCGATGTCATCGTCAACTGTCTCACCAATGTAATTGGCGTTCCAGTTCAGCGTAAAGTCACGGTAGCCAAGCTGAGTTTGGAAGTCACCGCGCCAGTGTGGCAGGTAAGGACGTCCGTCAAATGACTCGACCGTATCGAACAGGTCACGCTTGTTGCTCATGATGTAAGAAGCAGACAGGTTAGAGTCGAGGGTCAACTCGTTACCGCCAATGACGAAGTCTTGGCTGTAGCGAATGTCGACATCGACACCGTCTGTTTCAATCAGACCAACGTTCACGAATGACGTATCGATTTGGCTGATGAAGTTACGTGCTGGATCCGGATCTGAATTACGATCGATCAGGTTACAGAACGGGCTGTTCAGGTTCGTTGATTCACGAAGACATTCGAACAGGATGAAGCCTGTGTTCGGCTCTTCCACAGAATCTTCGATTTCGATCCGGAAGTAAGTCATGGCCAGGTCGAGGTCGAAATTGTCGAACCAAGGCTGCTCCACAACGAAACCAGCGGTCAGAGACTCTGAGGTTTCAGCGTTCAGACGGGTTGTACCACCGGTGATCACTGGGATCGAGGTTGCACCACCGAGACCCAGAGAGGTCACGTCCGCACCCTGCAGAGTACAGTTGTTCTGCAGACGGGCGATCTCTTCTGGAGACGCATCGTTAGAGATGGTGTTGAACACAGAAACGATACATGGGTCGATAAACGCACCCGCGAACGACTGTTGTGCGGCCAAGAACTGCTCACGCAGGTTTGGAGCGCGGTAGGTTGTACCGAAAGAGGCACGACCCGTGATCCAGTCTGTTGGGCGGTAGACACCTTGTACACGGTAGGTCCAGAGAGCACCGAAGTTCTCTTCTTCCGTCCAGCGTGCTGACAGGTTGATCGTCAGTTCTTCGGCGAGCTGCTGTCCTTTAAAGATAGGCAGTTCGATCTCACCAAAGGCTTCCAGCAGAGATGTGCTTCCGATCGTATTGTCTTCGGAAATGCCATCTGTACCAGCAGCTGCTGTGATGTTGAAAGAGTTCAAAGTCTCGATTGAGTCTTTGCGGTATTCCAGACCCAGAGCGAATGGCACCGTGCCAGCAGGCAGGTAACCAAGGTCACCAGCGACAGTCGCTTGGAACATTTGCTGTTCAATCGTCGTCGTGGTTTGGCTCAGGCCAGCAACATAGTCAGTTGCTTCTGGCGACAGAGTACCATTGATGAAGATGTCAGGATCAGTTGGATCGATCGGCACACAATCTTCTGCGCTGATGAAGCCAAACAGATCTTGGTCAAATCCGTCAAATCCACAAACAATGTTGCCATTGCCATCGTCACGTGCGGTCACGAGAGACGCATAGAGGCGCTCTTCGTTGAACGTGTCACGACGGTTCAGACCAACGTTGTGGTCGAAAGAGCCCCACATGTCGTAGTTCAGGTTGCCGAGATTGATGCCGAAATTCTCACCACCAAACTTGACTGAACCTGTTGGGACGAGGCTTTCCAGATCACCTTTCAGGCCGAAAACGCCGCGTGACGTAGATACGTCAACTTCGTTTGGACCCGCTTGGTTGATCAAACGTGGCAACCAGATCAGACCGGCCAGGAAGTCGTTTGGCTCGCCTGGACCGAAGTTTGGAAATCCTGCGACCGTGCCGCAAGAGATGCTGTTTGCAAGCGTTGGATCCGCCTGAACGAATGGGTTCGAACAAGGAACGGTTGGGAAGACCTGAGATCCACCCGTGAAGATGGATGCCGTACGGTTGGCGTATAGACCTTCATAGTAGAACGTGCCGTTTCCGAACGCGTCGACCTGATATTCACCATTGGTGAAGAAGGAATAACGGTCACTGCCTTGAGCGAGGTCGAAACGATCGCTGGTGGCGTTGCCATTATAACGGTCGTCATACAACCAGATGCTGCCGAGCTGTGGGCCAACAGAACCAGGCTGGTTTTCTGACGGGATGCGGACGAAGCCCGAACCGTTGTCAAAGTCGAAGCCGAGAACGTCAAAGTCTGGTCCCAGAAGTGGGTCGGTCAGCGTTCCGAAAAGAACCTGAGCTGGGTCGAGCCACTGGTTGGAGAATGAGTTCTGCTGACAGACTTCACGGCGTGCGCCAGTGTCTGGGTTCACTTCGATGTCGCGAATACAAGGCGAGAAGTCGCGCTCACCACGACGGACATTGTCGCGCGTGTAGTATTCAAAACCGAAAGATGCGAAACCGCGGTCGGCTTGGATGCCTGTCGCGATAGAGATCCGCTTCTCTTCACCGCCACCAGCTTCTGGAGACGAATAGAACGCATCGAATTCGATGCCGTCAAAGTCGCGGCGGGTGATGAAGTTGATAACACCGGCAACCGCGTCAGCACCATAAATGGATGACGCACCGTCGGTCAGGATGTCGACCCGCTCAACCATGCCCAGTGGGATCAGGTTCAAGTCAGGACGGGTTGGCGAACCAGCCACACCAGAAGGTGCCAGGCGGCGGCCATTTGACAGGATCAGTGTCCGCTCAGCGTCAAGACCACGCAGTGAAACAGTCGAAGCACCTGGGCCACCATCGGTAACGATGCCGGTAAAGGTGTTGTCTGTTTGCGAACCACCAGCGACAGATGTCCGCTGAACGATGGTTGCGGTGTCGACGAGACCAGCTTGTACTGACTCTTCGATGTTCAGAACTTTAAGTGGCGAAGCACTCGTGAATTCGTCACGAGCAAGACGTGAACCGGTGACAACGATGCGCTCTTGGCGCGCCTCGTCCTCTTCGTCCACCTCTTCGATGACTGTTACACTGTCATCTTCTTCTGGGGCATCCTGAGCAGTTGCTGCTCCGGTCCACAAACCCCCAGCGACGCCGGCGAGAAGCGTCGTTGCGAATAACTTCTTCTTGAGAAGATCATTAGCCATGATCTATCGTCCTCCAATAAATTGAGCGCTCCCACTCCTAGGAGCTCCCTCGATACGCGAATAGAAAAACGCAGATTTTCCTGAATACGCAGCTTTCCTGTTAACGCAGGTGGTTCTGCTTAGAGGGGTGAATAAGTGGGCGTCAATTAACAGATAACAGAATCGTCATTATCAGCGACAAGTCGTGATTTGGTGTGCTGATTTTGCCACAATTATGACACGAACATTGGAGGATTTATCCGAATGGGTGCGTTACAAGGGTAAATTATTGCGTAGAGCCAATAGGCACCGCGCAAAATCGTCTGTTTGGATTGCAACCAACTGTTGCCAAAACGTGTCAGGAGGCGGCGTTGAAACGCAATCCTCCTATTGTCTGAACGAGCGATTTGAATAGGTTGCCGGCCATGGCTTCCAAACCTTCTTCCGGCGTCTCTGAAGCGCCTGCCGCCTTTGGCCTGTCCGGGGCTGCCCGCGACGCGATTGGCGGGCTGCCATCGAGCGAATGGACGCCGCATCGCCCGGACCGCCGCTGGGAGAAACTGGAAGGCGGGATCGAGCTGAAAGTTCACGCCCCGTATGAGCCCGCCGGCGACCAGCGCACCGCCATCCCGGAACTGGTCGAGGGCGTCCAGGGCGGCGAGCGCGACCAGGTCCTGCTCGGCGCCACCGGCACGGGCAAGACCTTCACCATGGCCAAGATCATCGAAGCGACGCAACGCCCGGCGCTGATCCTCGCCCCGAACAAGACCCTGGCGGCGCAGCTCTATGGCGAGTTCAAATCCTTCTTCCCCAATAATGCGGTGGAGTATTTCGTTTCCTATTATGATTATTATCAGCCCGAGGCCTATGTCCCGCGGCGCGATCTCTATATCGAAAAGGAAAGCTCGATCAACGAAGCGATTGACCGGATGCGCCATTCGGCCACGCGCGCCATTCTCGAGCGCGATGATTGTATCATTGTCGCCTCCGTGTCGTGCATTTACGGCATTGGCTCGGTCGAGACCTATACCAGCATGACCCGCAAGCTCGAGGCTGGCCAGCGAATTGACCCGCGCGAGGTCGCCAAGCTGCTGGTCGAGCTGCAATATACCCGCAATGACATGGCCTTCGCCCGCGGCTCATTCCGCATGAAAGGCGACATTATCGATATCTTCCCGGCGCATTATGAAGACCGCGCCTGGAAGCTCTCATTCTTCGGCGATGAGCTGGAGACGATCACCGAGTTTGACCCGCTAACCGGCCGCAAGTCGCAAAACCTGCCGGCCATCAAGCTCTACGCCAACAGCCATTATGTCACCCCGCGCCCGACGCTGAACCAGGCCATCGAACAGATCAAGGCCGAGCTCAAGACGACGCTGGCGCATTTCCAGAAAGAGGGCAAACTGCTCGAAGCTCAGCGCATCGAACAGCGCGTCCAGTATGATCTCGAAATGATGGCCGCCACCGGCTCGTGCAATGGCATCGAGAATTACAGCCGTTACCTGACCGGCCGCAAACCCGGCGAACCGCCGCCAACAATGTTCGAATATCTGCCTGACAATGCCCTGGTCTTTGTCGATGAGAGCCACCAGACTGTGCCCCAGCTCGGCGCCATGTATAAAGGCGACTTTGCCCGCAAGCGCACGCTCGCCGAATATGGCTTCCGCTTGCCGTCCTGCCTCGACAATCGGCCGCTCAAATTCGAGGAATGGCAGGCCATGCGGCCCCAGACACTGCACGTCTCGGCGACTCCCGGCAAATGGGAGCTCGAGCGCACAGGCGGCGTCTTCACCGAACAAGTCATCCGCCCGACCGGCCTGCTCGACCCGGAAGTCCAGGTCCGCCCGGTCTCGACCGGCACGACAAACCAGGTCGATGACCTGACCGCCGAAATCCGCGACACCACCGCCGCCGGGTACCGCACCCTGGTCACCACGCTGACCAAGAAAATGGCCGAGGACCTGACCGAATATCTGCACGAACAGGGCATCAAGGTCCGCTACATGCATTCCGATGTCGACACGGTCGAGCGCATCGAGATCATTCGCGACTTGCGCCTCGGCGAGTTTGACGTCCTGGTGGGAATCAACCTGCTGCGTGAAGGCCTCGACATTCCCGAATGCGGCCTGGTCGGCATTCTCGACGCCGACAAGGAAGGCTTCCTGCGCTCAGAGACCAGCCTGGTCCAGACCATTGGCCGCGCCGCCCGCAACGCTGATGCCCGCGTCATCCTGTATGCCGACAAGGTGACCGGCTCGATGCAACGCGCCATGGACGAGACCGAGCGCCGC
This sequence comes from Pseudomonadota bacterium, assembly GCA_039029475.1. Classification (GTDB taxonomy): domain Bacteria; phylum Pseudomonadota; class Alphaproteobacteria; order Caulobacterales; family Hyphomonadaceae; genus Henriciella. Next base: position 47,260 of record JBCCGB010000022.1, read on the forward strand.
CGCGACAAGCAGAAAGCCTATAATGCCGAACACAACATCACCCCGACCACGATCAAGCGCGAAGTCGCCGATATCCTTGGTGAGCTCGGCGAAAAGCCCGGCGGCCGGACCCAGTTAAAGGGCGGCAAGTCCCGCAAACGCGCGGTCGCCGAAGCGCAAGTCAGTTACGAGCCCGGGCAGGGGCACAATCTGAAAACCGTGATTGCTGATCTTGAGAAACAGATGCGCGAAGCCGCGGCCAACCTGGAATTCGAGGAGGCGGCAAGACTGCGGGATCAGGTGAAGCAGCTGCGGGAAGAAGAGCTTGGGCTTTAGGCGGCTGAGCGAGCATTAGCGGACGTTCGATTGGGCATCTGAATTGACACTAGACCTGTAAGACTTCTGAGCATCGTCAGAGTTGGATTTCAATCTTAATTTCCAAGGTTTAGTGGCGGGCAACGGCGCAATGATCGTGCCCCAATCAATAAAC
>JBCCGB010000023.1:0-37427 GCA_039029475.1 Pseudomonadota bacterium
CTCGTGCATCGACTCCCCGCGTTTCCATCGATCCCAAATCTCGGCGCGCTGCTCAGCTGAATAATATATCCGAGGTCTCATCTGCTTCACTCCAGTTGTTCAAAACCAAAGTGTTGCGACGACCCATTGAGACCACAGGCGTTTAAAGCCGCTCACGCAATCTCGCGTTCGCGAACTCGCGTCCCTTATTCCGCAAGCCTGACGCCATTTCGGAGCCGGTGCGGTGGGCCGATCTCTCAATCAGCATGGACGTCAGCGGGCTTTGCCTGATCGCGCCGCGGGACGTCTCAATCCGACGGATTGAGGACGCGGATATCTTTGACGCCATGTTCATCCATCGCTTTCACTGGCCATACTATCTACAGGTCCCGGTCTATGTCTGGCCGATCCTGTTCTTTAATCTGTGGCGGGTTGATCGCTGGAGCGCCGCAACCGGGAAGCGGGCCTTCGTCGTGCCTGATGTGTTTGGTATCGCCTGGGTGCCGTATCACGAAAGCATGGAGATTCGGTATTTTGTCCATAATCTCGGCGAAACGCGCTGCCCGGAACCGTACGTAGAGATTGGCTGTCTGGACCCCGAGTCTGAACACCCAACCAACCTCTTCTCCGCCGATGCCAGCGCAAGCTGGGGTCCAGGCACCGCGCTCACCCGCTGCTCGCAACGCTCGGTCTTGCCATCGCGCCATGTTTGCGATGATGCTTTCGGGCCAAGTGTGTGGTGCGATCCCGGATGGCGGGTCAAAGCTCCAAGATCATCTGACAATTGCACCGATCATAAGGGGTCGGCGTGACCTCATCGCCGGTCAGTTCCCGAAACCCGGATTTGCGATAGAGCGCCAAGGCCGCCTCCAGAACCGTATTGGTTTCCAACCAAATCCTTGTTGCGCCCATGGCCCGCGCTTTTTCGATCGCGGCGCCCATCAGCGCGCGTCCGATTCCGCGGCCCTGAATATCACGTCGCGCCGACATCTTGATCAGTTCCAGCACCCCCTCGCCATGCCCGGGCACCAGCCCGACAGTGCCAACCGCTTCGCCGTTCAGCTCGGCGATCAGGATCGCGCCGCCTGGGTCGAGAATATGGGTTTGCGGGTCATCGAGTTGCGCCCGGTCCTCGGCCTCAACCGTGAAATAAGCTTCCACCCAGGCGAGGTTCAGATCGCGAAACGCAATGGCATCTGCGGGCACATAGTCTCGAACAAGCATGTCCGTACTCTGCTACCCTACAAAGGCGCGTTCAATCACAAAATCAGCCGGTTCGGCATTCGAGCCTTCTTTCAGGCCATGCTCTTCCATCAGGCTTTTCAGCTCTTTGGTCATTTCGATCGAACCGCAAATCATCGCGCGATCAACGGCCGGGTCGAGGCGTGGCACGCCAAGATCCTCGAACAATTTGCCCGACCGGATCAGATCCGTAACGCGGCCGGTCTTGTCAAAGTCTTCGCGTGTGCACGTCTGGTAAAGCCGCAATTTGCCTTGCCCAATCTCGCCAATGTCGGGATCATTGAGAAAGGCGTCGACGGTTTCCTGAGAATAGGCAAGCTCTGCGACATCCCGGCATGTGTGCGTGAGGATGACTTCTTCGAACTTTTCATAGGTTTCGGGATCGCGCAGGATGCTGGCAAAGGGCGCAAAGCCGGTGCCGGTGGAGAAACAGTAGAGCCGCTTGCCGGGCACCAAGGCATCATGCACCAGCGTGCCCACCGGCTTCTTGCCGAGCAGGACTTTGTCGCCGACCTGGATCTTCTGCAGCTTCGATGTCAGCGGGCCATCCGGAACTTTGATCGAATAGAATTCCAGCGTGTCATCCCAGTTCGGGCTGGCCACCGAATAGGCGCGCAAGAGCGGTTTGCCATTATCGCCCATCAATCCGATCATGATGAACTCCCCGGACCGGAACCGGAAACTGGATGGCCGTGTGATCGTGAACTTGAACAGACGATCAGTATAATGATGCACAGAGAGCACCGTCTCTTCCGTCGGTGCGTTCGGGTTCACTTTTTTCACGGGCGCTTCAGTCGATACACTCAAGTCAGCCTCCTTGGACAATCTTCACGGCGCAAATGTAGGATGTTTGCGTTCAGTACAAGTGGCCGAATGAACGCATTAGCAGAGCTAAAACTATCCGGGAAAGCCCTTAAAGCCCGATTTCGCTCGAAACCCAGTTCACATCTGCGTTGGTGGTTTCCGTCATCACCGCCAATTCGTAGATATTCTCATAGCCATAGCCATAAAGGTTGATGAAGGTCGAAATATTGAGCGCCAGCGAGATGCGCTTGAGCGGGATCGGCTCGACATCGTCGCTGAAATTATTGTTGCAATAGATCAGGATACGCGTGTCAGACGATGGAATGATCTCGGCCAGTTTGGCGTCTGTGAAATCAGAGAAGGGCAAATTCACCGCACCGGCAATATGGCCCATCTCATAGGCATAGGCACTGCGCGCATCGAGAATGATGGTATCGGGATCCGCAGCGAAGGTGTTGAAATCGTCGAGGCTCAGCAAACGCGTTTCGCGATACGCGAAGACCTCATTGCTGAGATCCATAAAGCCGGCAAAATCAACTTCAGACGGCTCTGGCAGATCCTGTGCACTGGCCGCGAGGCCAATGCCGATAAAGGTTGCAATCGCCAACAGACCACAAATCAGACTGTTGCGAACACCATTCTTGCGGGCAAACATCCTTGGCTCCATGCGTTGCCAGGCTTTGTGAGTAAAGACTCATTGTGGCAGGAATGGGCATCGAATTGGGAATTACCGCCCCAAAGCGTCTTCCCAGTGCTGGCGGCAGAGCGAGACATAGACCTCTTTGCCAACACTCACCTGGGCCCCTTCGGTCAGGGCATTTCCGGCTTCATCCATGCGCGCCGTCATGGTCGCTTTCTTTCCGCAATGACAGATGGTCCGGGCTTCTCGCAAATTATCTGCGAGCGCCAGAAGCGCCGCGGAGCCCTCGAACAATTCGCCCTGGAAGTCGGTGCGCAAACCATAGCACAAGACAGGCAATTTCAATCGGTCGCCGACCCGTGCCAATTGCCAGACCTGGGCTTTGGTCAGAAATTGCGCTTCGTCAAAGAAGATCGCGCCCAAAGGCGTGCGCTCATGCTGCGCCGCGATGCTGGCATACAGGTCTGTCTCAGCGCGATATAAATGCGCCGCCGCGTGCAGTCCGATCCGCGATTCGATCTCGCCCATATCAGCATCCGGTGCGGCGCCATAATGCCCGGCCGTCCACAGCATGACGTCCATTCCGCGTTCGCGATAATTGTACGCTGCCTGCAGCAGGATGGCCGACTTACCGGCATTCATGGCGCTAAAGGTGAAGTAGAGTTTTGACATGTTTCGGGTCTAGACGATTCTGCAAATCAATTCACGTCTTCTGCTGCCGCCTTTACGACCGGCAGACAATCGCGTTTATGCCGCGACACCCCCATCGAACAAGACAGGAATAAACTCATGCAATGGCAGGTCTATCTCTCAGGCGAAATTCACACAGACTGGCGCGACCAGATCATCGCCGGCGCCAAGGCGCACGGTCTCGATATCATATTCACGTCGGCGAACACCCATCATGCCAGCAGCGACGCGGCGGGAGACGTGCTCGGACGCCCGAGTGAGGATTTCTGGCGCGACCATCAATCGGCCAAGGTCAACGCGCTGAGAATTCGCACACTAATCCAGAAGTGCGATCTCGCCGTCATTCGCTTCGGCGACAAATACAAGCAATGGAATGCTGCCTTTGATGCAGGACAATGCGCGGCTTTGGGCAAGCCGTATGTCACGCTGCATGATGACAGTATCGTCCACGCCTTGAAAGAAGTGGATGGCGCCGCGGCGGGATGGGCGAAGACGCCTGAGCAGGTCGTCGAAATCCTGAAATACACGCTCGGCACATAAGCCAGCATCGTCGCCCCTCACCTCCGCCACTGACTGCCGTGGCGAAAAGCAACGGAATAAGATAAGGTATCGACCCAGCGCCGGCCTCGCCGCAGGCGCGCTTGCACAGGGTGAGGATGATGGGACTGATCAGTGACTTTGTCGCCGGGCGGACGCCGCCGGCGCTTTACGAGGAGTATCTCACACCAGGGTTCTTCGCGCCGTGGACGGAGGCGCTGATCGGACAATCGCCGCCGCGCGGTGATATATTGGATCTCGCATGCGGGACCGGCGCTGTGTCGCGCGCCATCGCACAGCATGATCCTGAGGTGACGATTGCCGCCATTGATGTCGCGCCGCCAATGATAGAATTCGCCGAAACAGCGACCACCAAAGCGGGCCTGTCTGACCGCATATCCTATACGCTCGCCTCAGCCGATCAGTTGCCGTTTGCGGATCAGTCCTTTGACAGCGCCTTCTGTCAGCAAGGCCTGCAATTCTTTCCGGATCGGGTGGCCGCGTTGAAGGAAATGAAACGTGTGCTGCGCCCCGGCGGACAGATTGCTGTATCGGTCTGGACCTCAGCCCAGAATGGCAATCCGGCTTTCGCGGCTTTTGAGAAGATTGTCAGCGAAAATATCGGTGCCGATCTGGTGCCGTTCGGACCGTTCGGGTTTGGGGATATCCATGCCTTGCGCAGCGTGGCTGAACAGGCCGGATTGCAGATTGTCAGTCTTGATCAGCAGAGCCGCACAGTGCGGTTGCCGTCCCCGCGTGTGCTCGTCCTGTTCGACCTCTTATTTCTCGGTCGCCCGGCCGCGGACGGCGCCCTGCAACCGATCTTCGATCCGGCCGATGCGTCTCATGACGCGGCGATAGAAAACCTGATCTCCAAATTCGAAGCCGCCATTGCCGACAATGTGCAACCGGATGGATCCATCGCGACGACGGCGTCTGCGAATGTGTTGATCGCCCGCTGATCGGCAATCGTCGTCAGGCCTTGTCGCTCAAACGCCAGCGACTTCGCTCGCCGCGGCGACGGCTTTCACCCATTTAATGAAAGACCGCACATCCTCACTCAGGTGACGTCCCTTTGGCCAGACCAGCCAATAGCCATAGTCGACACTGATCGATCCATCAGCAAACGGCGCGATCAGTCGCCCTGCTGCAATGTCCGCCGACGCAATCGCGCGCTTGGCCAAGACGACGCCGCGGCCCGTCGCAGCCGCTTCAATGGCCAAAGCCGACTGGTTGAAACGCGGCCCGCGCGTGCCATCAACATCTGCGCCGGCGCCGCGTGCCTGGAGCCAGCTCGTCCAGTCGGGACAGGATGGATCAACTTCAGCGCTGACATCATGAATGAGCGTGTGTTTGGCGAGGTCTGCCGGCTTACGGATCGCATCCGCGCCTTCCAGCAATTGTGGTGAACAGACAGGCAGCACAGTTTCATCGAGGAGTTTTTCAGCTTTCAAGCCATCATAGTCACCAGCGCCATAGCGGATCGCAAAGTCTGCATCTGCCGTCGTGAAGTCGGTCAGGCCGCTATCGGCGCTGACCCAGGCCTCGACGCCTGGATTGGCGCTGTGAAACCCATCGAGCCGAGGGGCCAGCCATTTCGCTGCGAAACTTGGCGCAGAACTGACCATGACTCGGCCTTTTCGGGCGGGCGCTTGCATGATGCGACCGGCTTCGGCGATCTGATCAAAGGCGTCCCGCACCAGCGGCAAGGCCGCTTGCGCCGCATCGGTGAGCAGGACACTGCGGCCTGTGCGTTTGAACAGGGGCGTTCCGGCATAATCTTCGAGCTGGCGAATATGCTGTGAAATGGCACCGGGTGTGACGTTGAGCTCATCCGCCGCTTTCGTGAAGGATAAGCGGCGCGCAGCGGCCTCAAAAGCGCGCAGAGCGTTCAGGGGGGGAAGACGATCATTGGTATCAGACATAGTGCACGTCTATAAACAGATTTTGATTATAGTTTCTCTAAACAATAGGATAAGGCTCTTTCGGTTGCCGAAACGGCTTCGTCAACTCATTTCTCCGCCACGGACCGATCCAACAGACAGAATCCACACATGCGCCTCTTCCCGACCTTTTTCTATACAGACGATGCTCACATCACGGTCTTTGGCGGCGGCGAAGAGGCCCGGCGCAAAGTGCGGCTGCTGGCCAAAACCACGGCACATATCACGGTCGTCATCGATACCGAGATTGAACCAGGATTTGCTGAAGAGTTCGCGGGTCGCATCACCATCGCGCCGCGAAATATGGCGGGTCAGGCTTTGGATCGATCGAAATTTGCGATCGTCGCCTGCCGCACCAAAGAGAATTGCGATCAATCGATCATCTGGGCGCGTGAGTATGGCGTCCCGATCAATGTTGTCGATCAGCCAGATGAATGCGATTTCACGGTGCCGAGCATTCTCGAGCGCGGCGAACTGGTCGCTGCCGTCGGTTCAGGCGGCGCAGCACCGGTTCTTGCCAAGCGCGTACGCACCAGTCTCGAAGCTCTGATGCCTCAGAATATGGGCCCGCTCTCCGAAATCGCCCGCGATTTTCGTCCGCGTGTCTATCAGGTTCTAGAGGATGGCGTGAAACGCCGCCAATTCTGGGAAGCCGCGCTTAATGGAGCGCCTGCGGACCTGGCCCTCGAGGGTCGATTTGAAGCGGCGCGCCTCGCCATGGAAGCCTTGTTACAAGAGACGGCAGCGCCGTCCAACATGATGGGCCAAGTGCACATTGTCGGCGCTGGTCCAGGTGATCCCGAATTGCTCACCTTGAAAGCATTCCGATTGATTCAAAACGCCGATATTGTTTTCCATGACCGCTTGGTTAGCGACGAAATCATGGACCTCGTGCGCCGCGATGCGGCGCGGGTTTCCGTCGGCAAAGCCAAAGCCAATCACACTGTGCCGCAATCAGAAATACATGAGTTGATGATCAAAGCCGCAAATGAAGGCAAACGCGTGGTGCGCCTGAAAGGCGGCGACCCGTTTATCTTTGGGCGCGGTGGCGAGGAAGTGGAAGCGCTGCGGGCCGCCGGCATCGAGGCGCATGTCGTGCCTGGAATATCTTCGGCATTGGGATGCGCGGCGTCTGTCGGTTTGCCGCTGACGCACCGGGACCACGCCCAGAGCCTGACCTTCGTCACCGGCCACGCCAAGTCCGGCGACGTGCCCGATCTGGATTGGCATGCGCTGGCCCGGCCGGCGCAGACAGTGGTCGTCTTCATGGGCGTTGGGACAGCATCGACGATTGCAGAAAAACTCATCCAAGCCGGACGGGCCAGCAGCACGCCCGTGGCGGTGATTGAAAACGGCACCCGCGAAGATGAAATCCGGGTGTTTGGGTCTCTTGCCGAGCTGCCGCATTTGATCACCCGCGCTGGCATCAAGGGGCCGGCATTGCTGGTGATTGGCGAAGTCAGTGCGATCCCGGCTGAGGCCTTAGCGAAACTTTCATCGGAGGCTGCCGCATGACGTCTGTGCGCCCAAAACTGAAACCTGATACCCCAAAAACCGTCACCGCCTGGGAAACCGCAACCGGCAATGTTGTCTGGTTGCGCGGCGACCTGACCTGGACCCAGGACGTGAACGAGATTGGCGTGTTTGTCGGTGACAAAGCCGAGTCCGCTTTGGCCGCGGCCAGAACGCAAGAAGGGACCATCACGGACCCCTATTTCATGGAAGTGACGGAAGGTGGCAAAGTCGCAGGTCGTGAGACTTTGCGCGAAAGCATTCGCGCCAATGGCCCGACCGTGCCCTATGGAGTGATTATCTGATGCCGGCGCGTGAAATCACTAAACTCACTTTGTATGGCGACAGCATTTCCGGCAATTGCCAGAAACCCCGCTGGACCGCAGATTATCTCGATATCGAGCATGATTGGGTCGAAGTCGACATTCTCAATGGCGGCACGCAATCGGAAGAGTTCCTTTCGCTCAATCCCGTCGGTCAGGTCCCGATCGCGCGCTGGCCGGATGGACGCGTCTTGCCGCAATCGAATGCTATCATGCTGTATCTCGCGGAAGGCTCTGATCTGATACCAGAGAGCAGCTTTGAGCGCGCGCAAATGAATAGCTGGCTGTTCTGGGAACAATATTCACACGAGACATCAATCGCGGTGCGCCGGTTCAAGAAACACTATCTGAAACTGCCAGACGAAGAGATTGATCCGCAATTAATGGTCAAAGGTCGCCGCGCGCTTGGCGTGATGGAAATGCAACTGACCTGGACCGACTGGCTGGTCGGCGATGCCTTGACCTGCGCTGATATTGCCTTGGTGGCATATACAAGAGTTGCGCATGAAGGGGGTTTCGACCTCGCTGAATTTCCGAATGTCGAGCGCTGGGTGAGCCGTGTTGAAGGTGCGCTCTCAATCGGACATGCCATGCCCAAACAAGGGGTCACTTTGTAATGTATCGCTATGATGAATTTGACGCACAGATCGTCAAAGAGCGCGTCGACCAATTTCGCAGTCAGGTCGAGCGTCGTCTCTCCGGAGACATATTGGAAGATGAATTCAAACCGCTGCGGCTGCAGAATGGTGTCTATCTGCAATTGCACGCTTATATGCTGCGCGTGGCCATCCCTTATGGTCAATTGAACGCCGCACGGATGCGCAAACTGGCCAAGATCGCGCGCGACTATGATCGCGGTTATGGCCACATGACGACGCGACAGAACATTCAGTATAATTGGGTCGCGTTGAAGGACATTCCGGATGTTCTAGAAGCGCTTGCCGAAGTTGAGATGCACGCCATCCAGACATCGGGAAATTGCATCCGCAATGTCACGTCCGACCATTTTGCTGGCGCCACCAAAGACGAGATCATGGATCCGAGGCCCTGGTGCGAGATTATCCGCCAGTGGAGCACATTCCATCCGGAATTCGCTTTCCTGCCGCGCAAATTCAAAATCGCTGTAACCGCAGCCGAGCACGACCGAGCGGCGATCCGCGTCCATGATATTGGCCTGCATATGCGTGAGCGGGACGGCACTGTCGGATTCGAAGTCCATGTCGGTGGTGGCCAGGGCCGCACGCCGATCATTGCCGCCTTGGTCAATAACTTCGTGCCGGAAACCGAAATCCTGGATTATCTGGAAGCGATCATGCGCGTCTATAATCGCTTTGGTCGGCGCGATAATAAATACAAGGCGCGGATCAAAATCCTCGTCACCGAAACCGGCGCAGAAGAATTTACCCGCCTGGTCGAAGAAGAGTATGCTGCGCAACAAACGAGCGAAAAAATCGCCCTACCCCAGGCCGAGATTGATCGCATCAATGCATATTTTGCGCCGCCGGCTTTTGCCGACAAATCAGAGACCAGCGACAGTTTCGAGCGTGCAAAAGCGGCGGATCCGGCCTTTGCCAATTGGTGCAAAATCAATCTGCACCCGCACAAAGTCGCGGGCTACACGTCCGTCACGATCAGCCTGAAACCGATTGGCGGACTCGCGGGCGATGCCACAGACAGCCAGATGGCCGTCATGGCCCATCTCGCAGAGACCTATGGATTTGATGATATCCGGGTGACGCACGCTCAGAATGTGGTTCTGCCGCATATCGCTTTGGACGATCTCTACAATGTCTATCGCGAACTTGATGCCGCGGGCCTCGCCACCGCGAATGAGAGCCTGATTACGGATATGATTGTCTGTCCCGGCCTCGACTATTGCAATCTTGCCAATGCCCGCTCCATTCCGGTTGGACAGGAAATTCAAAAAGTCTTTTCCGACCCGGCCTATGAGCAGGATATCGGCAAACTACACATCAATATTTCAGGCTGCATCAATGCCTGCGGGCACCACCATGTCGGTCATATCGGCATTCTCGGCGTCGACCGAAAGGGTGAAGAATATTACCAGATCTCGCTGGGCGGGCGCGCAGATGAAAAAGCCGCTGTAGGTCAGATCATTGGTAAAGCCTTGCGGCACGAAGAAGTCCCGGGCGCCGTCAAGACGATTGTCGACACTTATCGCGATCTGCGCACCAGTTCAGACGAAAAATTCATTGAAGCGGTTGAGCGCGTCGGCGTTGAACCGTTCCAGGAGGCGATCTATGCCGCTGATTAAAGATGGCGCCGAAATCGAGGACACATGGACCTTTTTGGATGCGGAGACCGAACTGCCGTCTTCAGGATGTGTAACAGTCCCTTTAGCTAAGCTAATCGAAAATGCAGACACGCTTCTGGCGCGAAATCAACAAATTGGCGTGCGCCTGGCGCCGGCCGATAACCCGCATGATCTTGCGCCATTTTTGGACCGTATCTCCTTGATTGAAATAGATTTTCCAAAGTATACCGATGGTCGCGGATACAGCCAGGCACAGCTGCTCAGACGCCGGCTCGGCTATTCCCGTGAGTTGCGGGCGGTGGGCCACGTGCTGAGAGATCAGATTCTCTATATGAACCGTTCAGGGTTTGACGCTTATCAGACCACAAGGGCCGACCTACCTAATGTGGTGAAGGCGCTGGAAGAGTATTCAGCGTATTATCAACCCGCCGCGGATGGTCAGGCTTCTGTCTTTTCGAGGCGCCACAAACAGGTCTAAGGCGCATGCCCTATTCAGATATCAGTTTGCGGATCGAGGAAGACGTCGATCAGCGCCTCAAGCGCATGAATGACGAACTTCGCGATGCCTCTGCCCAAACCATTTTGCGTGCCTCCATTTTGCGCGAATGGATGGGAGAGATAACTTATGTCTCGAGCTTCGGTGCTGAAAGCGCAGTGATGTTGGCATTGATCGCCGATGTGGATCCGGATCTGCCAATTGTCTTCCTTGAGACCGGGATGCACTTCCCGCAGACGCTGGATTACAAGGATGAGCTGATCGAGCGACTAGGCCTGACCAATGTGCGCGAAACGCCGCCGTCTGAGCAAGAGCGTCTGGCGCAAGACCCAAAGAATACATTGTGGAAGACCGATCCCGATGCCTGTTGCGCGTTGCGCAAAGTGCGGCCGCTGGAGCCGGCTCTGGACGGGTTCAATGCCTGGATTACCGGTCGCAAACGCTTCCATGGCGGCGCCCGCATGTCATTGCCTGTGTTCGAGCACGCTGCTGGGCGATTCAAAGTGAACCCGCTGGCCAATTGGACGCAAGAAGATGTCCAGGCCTATTTCAAGCGCCGTGAATTGCCGCGCCACCCCCTGGTTGCCCAAGGCTATCCTTCGATTGGCTGCTGGCCATGCACCAAGCCGGCAGAAGATCCGAGCGACATTCGTTCCGGTCGCTGGGCCGGACAGGACAAGAATGAGTGCGGCTTGCACGTCGATAAGGCTGAACGCCCACGCGTTTTCTAGGCGCACACCCCAAAGACATAATTTGGCCGGAAAGCATGTCATAGTTCATGACATGCTTTCTGCGTTTAAAGCGATCATCGCACTGCTCTTGTTGGGCAGCCTCCCAGGACTGGCCGCGGCGGCGCCCGCATCCGAACTGCTTGGCGACGCCCTGTTGAGCGACGCTTTGGCGGCCAAAGCTGATGCCATCAGCGAAATTGGCAATGATCGCTATATCAGCGTGATTGACTATCGCGCGCCGTCAAATGTCCCGCGCTATTTCCTGATCGACACAGCGGACATGAGCGCTCAGAGTTTCCTGGTGGCGCATGGCCGCGGCTCGGATCCGGATTATGATGGCATGGCCGATCTGTTCTCGAACATTGAAGGCTCGAAAATGACCTCGCTCGGTGCCTTTGTGACCGGCAAGACTTATTATGGCAGGCATGGATTGTCGCTGAAACTTAAAGGCCTCAGCCCGCAGAACGACCAGGCGGAAAAGCGTCTGATCGTCATTCACGGCGCGGATTATGTGAATGCCGATCGCCGCGTTCTCGGCCGTAGCTGGGGCTGCCCGGCGCTTGAGCGCGATGTCGCGGAGCGGATCATCCCCCTCATCAAAGGCGGCTCTTTCCTGTATGTTGTTGGCACCCAAGCTGAAGGATAGAGACATGACGGTAGATGAGTTTCGCGCCCTGGCCTTATCGTTGCCGCAGGCGATCGAGAAGCCGCATTTTGAACGAGCCAGCTTCCGCGTCGACGCCCCACGCGGCAAGACGATTGCGACGCTGCTGGAATCCGAAGCCAGCGCAAATGTCTTTCTGACGATTGAAGAACAGGAAATGCTGATTGGCGCAGAGCCCGCAATCTTCTCGAAAGTCCCGAACAAATGGGGCGACAAAGGTGCGACGACGATCATGCTGGCAGCGGCCGATGAAACGACCGCTCTCTCGGCTTTGAAAATGTCCTGGCGTCACGCCGCACCGCCCAAACTTCAAGACTTGCTTGAATAAGGCTCGAAGTTCGGCTTAAAGCGCGCTCATGACTGATCAAATGCCTGACCGCCTGAGCGTGAACCCGAACAGCCCTTATTATGACGAACAGCTTTTGCTGCGCGGCGTCGGTATTCGCTTCAATGGCGAAGTGAAAACCAATGTCGAAGAATACTGTATCTCTGAGGGCTGGGTAAAAGTGGCCGCTGGCAAGGCGGTGGATCGCAAAGGCAATCCACTCACCCTGAAGCTAAAAGGCGCGGTCGAAGCCTGGATAGAAGACAGCGATGGAGCCTAAGCCGGCTCACTCACCATTCAGCGCGTCATAGACCGCCGCGCTTGATGCTTCCCGCAATTCGAGCGGACCGTTTGGATTGTTATTGTCAAACACCTGCACCATGCCGACAAAATAGAGCTCATTGACCGGATCGACCCAGAACCAGGTGCTGGCTGCCCCGCTCCAAAAATAAGAACCGGCCGGAATCACACTTGGCACCGCCTCAGGGTCTTCAACTGTGCCGACGGTCAAGCCCATGCCAAGGCCTGGATAAACATCGCCCTGATTGACACCTTGCGACGACAGGAATTGATCCTCACGCAGAACGTTGGTGCGCATCAGCTCAATCGTTTCTGGTTTCAGAATGCGGACGCCGTCCAGCTCACCTTGATTGACCAGCATTTGTGAGAACCGGCCATAATCGTCCATGGTTGAGACGAGGCCACCCCCGCCGGACTCAAACGCGACGGTTTCCTTGCGAAACATCACGCCAGGAAACGGCACCGGTACCATGGCGCCAGTCTCCGGATCGAAGCCATAGACTTCACTCAGGCGATCATACTTTTCCGCTGGAACATAGAATCCGGTATCGGTCATACCGAGTGGCTCGAACATTCGGCTCTGAAGATAGTCGCCAAAGCTCTGCCCGGACAATTGCTCGATAATGTAGCCCTGAATATCCATACCGACACTGTAGAACCAGGCCTCGCCGGGCTGGAACAGCAGGGGCACGCCCGCGACTTTTTCAATGAAGGTCTGGGTGTCCGGCGATTCCAGAATTTTCTGATCCCGGAATGCTGAATTTGCCGGATCAGCGCCGCCAAGACCGTAAGCGAAGCCGGACGTGTGCGACATCAATTCGCGCATCGTCGGCTGCCGTTCGAGATCGACCAGGATCGCCGACCCGTCTTCATTGACGCCGCCCAGCACTTTCAGATTTTCAAATTCCGGCACGAATTTCGAGACCGGATCATCCAGCTCAAACTTGCCCTCTTCATAGAGCATCATCATTGCAACGCCGGTCACAGGCTTGGTCATCGAATAGATGCGATAAATGGTGTCATCTTCAATCGGGGTCTGGCTTTCCAGTCTACGAAGTCCGGCTTTGAAATCGCTGATCACCTCACCCTTGTGCACCAGGCGGGTGTGCATGCCATACAGGCGCCCGTCGGCCAGGTAAGCGCCCATAGCGGCCTCAAGCGCTGCGATGCCTTCTGACGAGAAGGCCGGTGCTTCGACGAGATCTGCGGCTTTCGGTGCCTCAATGACGGGCGGGGCCTCGACCACGACCGGATCGGTCTCCGGGACCGTCGTCGCGCAAGCCGCGAGGGCCAAGACGGCGATACCGCCCATCACTGCCCGCGGCGAAACGGCACGAAGTTTAGACAAATCGATCATGGCATCCTCCAGAACTGCTTATTGAGCTTTGCGTCAGTTAGCGGCGCCGGACAAGACCTTCCCTCGCGCCGTCGCTAATTTGTGATCAATCGCGCTTGAAGCCCATATTGTCGATCAGGCGAGTCTTCCCCATCCACCCGGCCCCCAGGACCCGGCCAACCTGCCCGGGCGCGATCGCCGCATCCGGCAGATCTTCAAGGGTCATCGGATCGACTGCGGAGATATAATCCAAAGTTCGAAACCCCGCTTCGGTCACCCGCCTGCGCGCTTCGTCCAGCGCTTCATTGACGGGGGTGCCGATCGCGATTCGACATCGCGCCCGATGCAAGGCCGCACTCATCGCATTGGCTGTCTGTCGGTCCGAGGACGACAAATAGGTGTTGCGCGAGGATTGCGCCAAGCCGTCTGAATCTCGGACTGTTTCACCGCCGATCACATCGATCTCGAACCCGAGATCGCGAACCATGCGGCGGATGATCTGCAATTGCTGAAAGTCCTTCTCGCCGAACACGGCCAGGTCCGGCTGAACATGGATGAACAAACGGGCGACCACGGTCGCCACGCCATAAAAGAAGTGCGGACGAAAACGACCATCCAGCAAATCAGACATCTCTTCGACCCGAATATTGGTCTTCGAGCCGTTCGGATACATTTCCTCGACGCTCGGAAGATAGACGATGTCCGTCCCGACTTCACTCAAGCGAGCAATGTCGGCGTCTTCAGTCCGCGGATAAGTGTCGAGATCTTCGCCCGGGGCGAACTGCGCCGGATTGACGAAAATGCTAACCACCGTCACATCGCTTTTTGCACTGGCGGTTTTGACCAGTGAAACATGCCCATCATGCAATGCGCCCATGGTTGGGACAAACCCGATCCGCCGTCCTGCGCGACGGTGCTCACCGAGTATGTCGCGCAACTCCGACAAGGTTTTTACACGCATAGGAGATTTAATCATTACATTCGCTCCAGAATCGAATTCGTAAACGACCTGTTAACCCTTTGCAGCGATTCATTAACCCATGAGAAAGCACATCCTTCCCCGCCTGAAAGCGCTGTTCACTGCAGCTTGTGCAACCCTCTACACAAGGCAGGCTCGGCCGACTATGCCGAAATTCAGCCTGGAACCTGATACTCGACATTTGCCGGGCGAGGATGACACCTGGCTGTTCGAACCTGACGCGGTGGTTGAGGCCGCGCGCAAGAAACTTTCAAAAGAGATGAACGGTCTCGCTGCGAGCTTGTCGGATCTGCGCGAGGCTTTGGCCTTGATCCATGGCGAGACACCGTTCCCGGTTGAGGCCACCACTTTGGCGCCGTGCGCCATTCTGCATCACGATGAATTGCTGTTCGATGGCGAAGCGGACGCGCCATTCATTCCAGCCCAAGAAGAAATCAGCGGTGGTCAAGGCGTCTTCCTGTTCGATGACGCGCCAAGCTTTGAAGACGAGATCTTCGCAGAACGCGAACAACACGCCGCATAATGACCTAACGGAGAGAGTTCCCGGCTATGGCCGACGGATACGGACACTTAGGCGATTCCGCCGATACTTTGACACTTTCTACCCCGGCACAGAAACAGTGCCGGGTTATCGTTGTTGGCAACGAAAAAGGTGGTGCCGGCAAATCCACAGTGTCGATCCATCTCGCCATTGCTCTGATGCGCATGGGCTGCAAGGTCGGCGTGATCGATTTGGACGTCCGCCAACGCACACTCACCCGCTATCTCGAAAACCGGATGCGCTGGATGCAGTCGACGCACGCCAAATTGCCGATGCCGGAGATAATCCGCGTTGATGCCAGTGCCGAACGCGATCTTGATCTGGCTGAGCGAGAAGAGACTGAACGCTTTCACACGTCTCTGGAACGCCTCAAATCGGTTTGCGAACTGATCATCGTCGATGCGCCTGGCGGCGATACATATCTCTCCCGCATCGCGCATATGAGTGCCGATTCTCTGATTACGCCGCTGAATGATTCCTTTGTCGATTTTGATCTTCTCGGCGATGTGAACCCGCAGACGCTGGAGGTCCTGAGACCGAGCTTTTATTCGGAAATGGTCTGGCAGTGTCGCAAGAATAAAGCGCGCACATCCCGCCAACCGATTGATTGGATCGTCATGCGCAACCGGGTTTCGCCGCTGGAAGCCCGCAACAAGCAGAAAGTCGGTGAAGCGCTTTCAAATCTGTCTAAGCGGATCGGCTTTCGGCTTGCGCCCGGGCTGTCAGAGCGGGTCATCTATCGCGAGCTTTTCCCGGCCGGACTGACCTTGCTGGATCTGACCGAAAGCGGCTCGAACGTATCCTTCACAATGAGCCATGTCGCCGCCCGTCAGGAGCTGCGGGATCTGGTGATCTTGTTGCAATTGCCGGAATTGGCAGGGACCGAAATCTCGTTCTAAACCGGCGCTGAACCGGGGTCTGATCGAGCACCCGACTGCCGAGCGGTGACCCGGCTAATACATCAGCACACCTTGCCGTTGCAGCCGCCGAAACCAGGCGAATACCGGAAACTCTTGTTGGCGATGATCGAGCCGAGACGGAATGATGAGCGACGGGCCGCGGAGCAAGGCACCCGGCGGCATACCAAACACACTCTTGACCGCGCGATTGAAGTTCGCATTCGAAGAAAAGCCCCACTTTTCAGAAACTTCTGTCAACCGGCCACGATGAATGCCGCCATCGGCGAGATCCCAGATCGCAGCATATAATCTTCGATCCTGAATGAATCGGCGAACGCCGCCATCAACTTCGAACATTCGATACAGGGTTGCACGGGACAAGTTAAAGCGATCACAGATCTGAGCGGGCAGCAAACTCAAATCTCCGAGGTTTTCTTCGATATATGTCCGAATGAGTCGATTGCGTGCGCGCCACCACTCCACCCGGTCCGACGAGGGATGGCGCTGGTTCGACAGAATTGAATTGGTCAAATGCAAGACCGTATTCTGTTCGTATGGAATCTCGGATTCGGTCGCGTGCGACAGCGCGAGAAAGAGGCGCAACTCAGAGGCCAGCATTTTGCCATGTAGAGAGTCCACAGACAGGATCACCGGATCGATGCGATCGGACTGCGAGAAGCCCAGCAGCTCACGCGGTACAAAAAGAATCTCTCCGTCAGCATTTTGGTAACTCGCTTTGAATGGTTGAGCGAAGTCGATGATCGAAACATAACCCGGACGCTGAACAAAAGGCCGCGCCTCGCAGTCAAATGCGATTGAGCCTGACGTGATGACTTGAATGGCAAGCGCGCCATTTGGCGTCGACGCTTGCCGCGGGTTGCGGTGTATCAATTGCACGCCCGTGGCGAATCTGGCGCCAGCCAGCATGCCAGAGACGCAACCTTGCCAGAGATTTGCCTCATCCGCATCGCGCGCATGAAGGATCCGCATTTCGGCGATGGGCGACCAAATCGCCGCCCAATCTGATGGAGAAAGGGGTGGACCGGGCCAATCTGGCGTCGTTTGAAGTCCATCCGCGAGAGAGATCAAAGCGTTGTTTTGCATACCGCTCTCTTAGATTGATTTTTCCGGTGCGAAATTCTCATTCCGTCTCAAATTTCGCGTTTTCGAAGTATTTTACCTCTTATTCCGTCCAGTTAAAAATATTCAAACTCTTCTTTTGAGACATCAGGGTAATGACCAAACGACAGGCACAACATATATAGTTTGTGTACGATGACTATTCAGTAGTTATTGTACATGTGAATAGCTCTTAACTTCCTTTTGGTTGCATACTACTAACGTCCCCTAGTACTCACGCAATCAATTGGCGCGCCTTGGCCGTTTAACGCAGTCGGTCAAGGCGCATTTTTTTGCCTATATTAGAGATCGCGATCGATGCGCGTATGGCCAAAAGCTCAGGACGCAGGTCCGACCAATTGCACAAAATGATCATAGAGAAAGCGCTGCCAGCCCCGTCCCGGACCCCGCGCATCAGACACCGAGCCTATTCCGGACCGGGTCTGCTCGCATCCGCTTCGGCAATCTTGTCTCTCCGCGGCTCAGAGACTGAGCGGGACCGACAATCCTGTTTGAGCGACGTAGGCTTCGGCTGACGCCGTGGTCTTGAACAAGGCGCCGGGCGGAGCGCCAAAGACATGTTGAACGGAGCGGTTAAAATTCGGCGCCGAAGAAAACCCCCATCGCTTCGCTGCTTGTTGAATGTGGCCGCGTCGGGATGGTGGACTCGAAATATCGAGCAAGGCACGAAACAAGCGTCGTTCGACAATATAGCTCCGAATACCTCCCTGCCGCTCAAACAAACGGTAAAGCGTGGCCCGTGAGGCGCCGAATTCCGGCAACAAAGTCTCTGCGCCGAGGTCCAGACGCCCAAGATGCAATTCCAGGAATGCCTCGATCTCTTTGAGTTGACGCTGTCGGACACTGCGCCTTGGGCTACGAACGAGACCGGGTTGCTGAACAATCGCGCGCACCGCCAGCAAGAGGTCCCGCACCTGCGCCAGGGAGACGTTTTCATCTGCTTGCCGCAATCCGTCGAATATCGCGTTCAAGGTCAGCCTCGTCTTTTGCAAAGCCGGGTCATCCTCAGACAAGACAGCAAGCGCAAATCCGGACTCTGAACTCAGTCCCAGGACTTCTCTTGGAATCAGAATGGTCTCAAATGTTGATGGATATTGCAGGAGATCAAAGGTCTGATCCAGGTCGCGGACAACCACATCCCCTTCCCGTACACCAAAGGGCACACCCTCGGTGTCACCGGTCGATCGACCGTGCAATTGCTGAGACACCGCGATCAGGCCGGGAGATTGCTCAACCAAACCGGGCGACCGCCGTAATATTTGACCACCACAGGTACATTGCAGACAGACCAGCGGGCCAACCCGCCAAATGCGAGAAATATGCTGTGTGCACATGCGGGCGCTGTTGAGACGCTGAACACTGAAGAACGGCTCTGACAATTTTTGCCAGACCTCCGCTGACGATTGGTCTGCCACCAGATCTGCTGGCAGAAACCCTCCATGCATCCCCTCACACTCAAAATCCAGATGCCCGAACACGCGCCTAATTCCACTCTAATCTTTCCAAATAAAGTCATAACATAATTTAATTCTTGAGCAACAGCATTACCGAACAATCTATAAGGATTAGTGATTTGATAAAACTACATTTATACTCATTTCAATCTGTCAATACTTATATTTGATTTTGCTCGCATGCCACCGATTGCCGATCAGGGCATAGCCGCCTCTGACCGGCACGATCTCGCGACATTTGAGACCGCCAGCACCGAATCTGAGGCGGATCATCAACCGATCACGGGCCCCGTCGCTGCATTGAAATTTGGGAAATTTAGACCTGCTGAAACGCAGAGCGCCTAGCCGCGATCGACGTCCAGCCCGATCCAGTCTTGCGCTGGTAGATCGTAAATCATGTCCATGACTTCGAATTGAACCCCGACCGGTTTACGCGCATTTGAATTCCACAGCGCCACGACCCCAGACTGGCGTGCCGGATCAAACAGGATCAGCGAGCGGTAGCCATCCACGGCACCGCGATGTCCAACCACGCGATGACCGACCTGCCCGTATTTGTAAACGCGCCATCCCAAGGCATAGCGCGCGTCTCGAAGGTGCCCACCATAGCGCCGGCTCATGCTGGATTGCTCTCGTCGCGTGTAAATTCGCGGCGTGTGCAATTCGGTCAGAGCTTCCCCGGACAGGACGTGTGTCTGCAGCCCCATTTGCGCCTGCGCAAAACGGGCCAGGTCCAGAATGGAGCCATTGGCCCCGCCGGCCGCAGGTACACGATAATAGGCGCGCTTCAAAGGGCGTCGCACGGGGCGCACATCGGACCGGCGCTTACGATACGGCTCAGCCCAGGACAACGAACTCGTCAGCGCCTCCAGACCATAGCTCGCATCGCGCATACCCAATGGCTCGAACAATTCAATTCGAACGACGTCCTCGAATGGTATTCCGCGCACCGACGCCACCACTTCTGAAATCGCATCAAACGCGACATTCTGATACGTGTGGCACTCACCGACCGGACAGGTCCGCTTGAGCTTGCCGAGCCGTTCGCGAATATCGGCTGGATCGCCGCCATCCTCCAGTCTTGTATCATAAGCGTTGGGCACGATCCCGACTTGATGCGACAACAAATCGTCCAATGTGCCGACTTTTTCGCCGCCCATCGGCAGGCGCAGCGACGTATTGAATTTGGAAATCGCGTCTGAAAGCGACAGCTCACCCCGGTCAGCGAGTTTCGCGACTGCGGTTGAAGCAACCCCTTTTGACAGGGAAGCCCAGCGAAACACAGTGTCTTCCGTGACGGGCGCCCCATTCAACCGCGTTTCGCCATAGCCTTCCGCAAAACTAATTTCGCCATTTTCGATGACCGCGACAGCCAGGCCAACCATTCCGGCATCATCGGCAAGCCGGCTCAGGCGCTGGTCGAGCTTTTGATAATCAACCGGAGCGGCAGATGCGTTCAGGCCCGCCATCGATAGAGCAAAGATGACGAGTGCCAACCAACGCAGTCTCAACATAAGCGCTCCTCACAGCGATCAGTTCAATTCGGCTTAGAGCCTTCATCCCCTTCGGCGACAACGCTGCCAGCGCCGAACACCCGTCCATTCAGGACTGGCAATGCGGCGCCATCCGGATCAATCGGGGGCTGGACGTCACTAAAGGTCAGACGCAAATTCACTTCCGGTTCTGCGTCGCTCGGCTCGAAACTCTTGTAAGCGGCTTCAATCAGGTCGGTCACATGCTGGTCCCGCGATCTTGCCGTTGAGCCACCAAACATGATCGCGACGACGCGGCGTCCGCGTCGTTTGGCACTGGCCATCAGATTGAAGCCCGAGGCGCGCGTATATCCGGTCTTGATGCCGTCCACCCCGATGACGTTGCCGATTAAGCGATTATGATTCTTATAGGTCGCCCGCCCCCAGGAGAATTTCTTATTGGAGAAATAGCCATAGTAATCCGCGTGATCCTCGAGCAGGCGCTCGGCCAGAACCGCCATGTCTCGCGCCGTCGAAAGTTGCTGCGAATTCGGCAGCCCGGACGCATTCTTGAACGTCGTACTCTCCATGCCCATGGCGCGGGCTTTGGCTGTCATCAAGGTCGCGAAACGCTCCTCTGTTCCCCCCAGACGCTCCGCCACAACAACGGCAACATCGTTTGCCGACTTGGTGATTAAGGCATTGATCGCATCTTTTGTGGTGATCGTTGATCCCGCTCGCAGACGTAAAGAAGATGGTGGCTGTTTGGCCGCTGTCCGCGATACGGGCAGACTGTCATAGAGACGGACTTCGCCAGCCTTCATTGCATCAAACAACATATACAGCGTCATCGCTTTGGTCAGAGACGCGGGATAACGCGGCGCATCAGCGTGGCGCGCGTGCAGCACTTGATCGCGCTCAAGATCGATGACGATGGAAGCATACTTTTCGGCCGTCGCCGTCTGAGAAATTCCAAGCGTTGAGAAGGCCGCCGCTGCGAGAACAGATTTCAACAAAAACGTCCGGGCTTGTACGGCCATGCAGGGCTCCTTCGCGCAGGTCTGCCCCGGTGACCCGAGGAAACTCTAGGATCGTTTCATAAGGTTATCTAGTGGTAAATGCACATGGCCTTTTTGTTAGGATTCAGGCGCCACTCCTTACTCAAACATAAAGCTCGGAAAATGTTTTTGTGCGCTGCACAATTTTTTGTTGCAATCGCTCAATGGCGACGTATATTCCGTAACGTAATTTGACAGGATCATCCGCATGACTGCCACTGCCTCACCCTTCACTTTTCCGTTTGCCGCGTTCAATTCAGATGCGTTCGCTAACTTTTTCCCGGACACCGATTCTATGGGGTCGCTCGCCCGCGGCGC
Source organism: Pseudomonadota bacterium (assembly GCA_039029475.1). Taxonomy (GTDB): domain Bacteria; phylum Pseudomonadota; class Alphaproteobacteria; order Caulobacterales; family Hyphomonadaceae; genus Henriciella. The sequence continues at coordinate 21,659 of JBCCGB010000023.1, forward strand.
GATGGAAGCATCGACCGCCAGCACGCGCGCGTCAGTGAAAGGCATGCAGGATGCCGGTCAGACCATGATGGCGCACGCCAAACAGCAGATGAGCCTGTCAGTCGAAACCGGTCGGAAACTGGCAGAGGCAGGATCACTCGAAGACGCGCTGAGCATTCAGACGAATTTCATGAAATCAGCGTTCGAAAACAATTTTAAAGGCTTCAGCGAACTTTCTGAAGTCTATACAGAAACCCTGCGCGATGCATTTGCGCCATTGGCCAAGCAAGCCAAGAAAGCTGCCAAGAACACCAAGTCCGCTTAGTGCGCGGACGGCTAAATCGGCCTATCAACAGAAAACCGGGCCAATCAGCCCGGTTTTTGTTTTCTAACGCTGACAAACCGTACGAGTTCCGGCACACTCAGCCCCATGACAGATCATATCAATTTCAAAACTCTGCAACGCCCGCCAAAACCGAACACTTGCCTGGCGGCGCCAGAGAACTTTTGTCTGGCCGCTGAAACGGATTTTTCACCGCCTGTATTCGCCATGACCGGACGGGGCCTGTTTTCGAAGCTGAGTGAGATCATCGCAGCTGAGAAAAGCTTTGGCCGAACCGCAACCGACGCGGAGAATTTGCGTATCAAGTTTGTCGCAACAACCGGACTGATGCGATTCAAGGATGATGTTGATGTCGAGATTATCGAGCTCGAAGACGGCAAAGCGACGCTGGCAATCTATTCGCGATCCCGGATTGGATATTCCGATCTTGGCGCCAATCAGAAACGGGTCACGAAATTAATTGGTGCTCTGACCACAAATTGATCAATTTCCGGCTTGATCCTAGGCCTCCGCAGCGTCAGTCTACACATTCAGAAAGGAACGCTTATCTTCTAGCCCATGTCTATCAGAATTGACCGCATAACGCTCTCCGACCCGAACGATCCACAAGGCCCAATCGGCCCTGGCGGAGACGATGATGGCGGTCTTGGAATCGCAACGAAAACAAGGGTTCGGACCAAGAAGCCGAGCATGTATCGCGTGCTGATCCTGAATGATGACTATACGCCGATGGAGTTTGTCGTTCTGATTCTGGAGCGGTTCTTCAATAAGAGCCGGGAACAAGCGACTCGGATTATGTTGCACGTTCATCAGAAAGGTGTCGGTGTGTGCGGCGTCTATACATATGAAGTGGCGGAGACCAAGGTCGCGCAAGTCATGGACATGGCGCGCCGCAATGAGCATCCGCTGCAATGCACGATGGAAAAAGAGGACTAGGAGAACACGAACATGCCAAGCTTAACCCCTAGTCTCGAATCTGCCCTAGAACGTGCTCTGACCGCAGCCGGCGAACGCCAGCATGAATATGCGACGCTGGAGCACCTACTTCTGGCGCTGACCGAAGATGACGATGCCGTCGAAGTGATGTCGGCGTGCAAGGTCAACATTCCAGATCTCAAACAGGCGCTCGAACAATATATCGATGAAGACCTGTCCAGCCTGATCACCGACAATCCGTCTGGCCGGGTACAGCCGACCGCCGCATTCCAGCGCGTCGTCCAGCGCGCGGTGCTGCATGTTGAAAGTTCGGGCCGTGATGAAGTCTCCGGCGCAAATATTCTGATTTCGATTTTCTCGGAACGTGAAAGCCACGCGACTTACTTTCTGCAGGAGCAGGACATGACCCGTTATGACGCGGTCAACTATGTTAGCCATGGCGTTTCCAAAGTGCCGGGCCAGGCCCGACCAAGCACGCCGCGTGGAGCGGAAGCCGAAGAAGCGCCGCCAAATGCGCCGCAAAGCGAAGCGCTGGACGCGTACTGCGTTAATCTCAATGAGAAGGCCAAGCAGGGCAAAATCGACCCTCTGATTGGGCGCCAATTGGAAATTGAGCGCTGTATCGAAGTCCTGTGCCGCCGCGCCAAGAATAACCCCATCCTGGTCGGCGATCCCGGTGTCGGAAAGACCGCCATCGCTGAAGGCCTCGCCCGTATGATTGTCAATGGCGAAGTGCCGGAGATTCTGGACGATGCCGTGATCTGGGCCCTGGACATGGGCGCCCTGCTGGCTGGCACCCGCTATCGCGGCGACTTTGAAGAGCGCCTGAAAGCGGTGATGAAGGAAATTGGCGAACAGGATAAAGGCATCCTGTTCATCGACGAGATTCACACGATTATTGGTGCCGGAGCGACCTCAGGCGGGGCGATGGATGCCTCCAACCTGCTCAAGCCGGCCCTGCAAAATGGCGAAGTACGCTGCATGGGCTCAACCACGTTCAAAGAGTATAAGCAGCATTTCGAAAAAGATCGCGCGCTGTCGCGGCGGTTCCGCAAGATTGATGTGGTTGAACCGAATGTCGAAGATGCGGTGAAAATCCTCACCGGCCTGAAATCAACGTTCGAAGACTTCCATGGCTTACGCTACACCAATGATGCGATCCGTGCTGCGGTCGAACTGTCGTCCCGTTACATGACCGATCGCAAATTGCCAGACAAGGCGATCGACGTGATTGACGAAGCCGGTGCAACGCAATGGCTGGTCCCGGAAAACAAACGCCGAAAGACAATCGGTGTCAAAGAGATCGAGGCGATTGTCGCCAAGATTGCCCGCATCCCCCCGAAACAGGTTTCGAAGGACGATGCCCAGGCGATCAAATCGTTGGAAAACGACCTCAAACGCGTTGTCTATGGCCAGGACGAAGCCATCGATGCGCTTGCCAGCGCCATCAAATTGTCACGCGCCGGCCTGCGCGAACCGAACAAGCCAATTGGCTCATATCTGTTCACGGGCCCGACCGGCGTCGGCAAGACCGAAGTCACCCGGCAGCTCGCCTCTATTCTTGGCGTTGAGCTGCATCGGTTCGACATGTCGGAATATATGGAACGGCACTCCGTCTCCCGTCTGATCGGCGCACCTCCTGGCTATGTCGGGTATGATGAAGGTGGTTTGTTGACCGATGCGGTGATGCAGCACCCGCATTGCGTGGTTCTGCTGGACGAGATCGAAAAAGCTCATCCGGACCTGTTCAATGTCCTGTTGCAGGTGATGGACAATGGCACGCTGACAGATGCGAATGGCCGCAAGGTCGATTTCCGCAATGTCATTCTGGTCATGACCACCAATGCCGGCGCCTCGGACGCGGCGAAGAATTCGATTGGTTTCGGACGCGGACGCAAGGATGACGAGCAGGAAGAGGCGCTCAAGCGTCTGTTCACGCCTGAATTCCGCAACCGTCTAGATTCCGTGATCACATTTGGCGGCCTGACCCCAGAGATCATCGAACGCGTGGTCGAGAAATTCGTGCTGCAACTCGAAGTCCAGTTGGCCGATCGCAATGTCACGATTGAACTCGCGTCTGGCGCCCGCGACTGGCTCGCCAAACGCGGCTTTGATGCAGAATTCGGGGCCCGGCCTCTGGCCCGCGTGATCTCAGAATATGTAAAGAAACCGATGGCGGAGGAGTTGCTCTTCGGCAAGCTCGCGAAAGGCGGCACGGTAAAAATTGGTCACGACAAGAAGAAGGACGAATTGACCTTCAAATATGTCGAGGACAAGCCTGCCAAGCGCAAACCGAAAGCCGCTGGCAAAGGCAAGCCCGAGAAGGTCTAACGCTGACCAGCATTAAAATGACGCCCCTCATCACGGTACGGACCGGATGAGGGGCGCTTTTGTATCGGCTCCTAAACAATCATCATCGCTTCGCGCGCCACAGTCAGATGCGGCACGCCATCACTGGTCTTGGCCCAGGACATTCCTTCGGGTGAGACCTTGGCTGTCACGCGTTGACGAAACGCCGAGAAACTCTCCCAATCGACGACGTCTACCGGTTCATCGAAATGCAGGGTCACTTCATAGCCGGCGCCATCGAGCAATTCCCGAACACCATGGATGCGGCCGGAAAAGGGGCGTTTCAAATATTGCCCACTCACCCGTTCACCCACCTGCCAGGCCGCTTCCGGCATGTTTGAAAGCCGCGCCGAAGCGGTGTTCCAATCCCGAAACCCCATTTCTCGGGCAACCTGTTCCAGTGCCGCTGACAAGGACATTGTCGGGCCATTTTCTGATTTGATTTGGCGCGCGCGAGCCTTCGCCTGCACGCGCGTGTAAATATGCGAAACCATCGCGAGATTCCTTTCACGAAACCTGTTGGTCATTGACGAGGCGGGGCTCACATTGCCGCCAGACCAGGTGTGAAATGGTCTGCGAAAGTAACCGGAAATCCGGTGAGATCTTCACCATGAGCCATCAGGCCCTGCGAGCGGCAGGCGTCTCAACCTGCGCGCCCGATAGCGCAAAGCGCGGCGCATCGTCAACTCAAAACCGCGACTATGGCGTTCAGGTTTTCTCTGCTTCGTCATCGATGATGTCCATCATCCGGTCATGCAACTCGGTCTCCCAGCCTTCCGCGCGTTCGCGAATGCGTGAGACATAGGCTTCGTTCTCATGTGCCGGAATGTCAGCGTCATAAACGTCAGCCACTTCAATCATAGATTTCTGATCCATCTCGTGGAACGCGTCTTTCATACGTTCCGCGGCTGCCCGCGGTGTGCCGAGGGCTTCAAACGCGGACCGACCGATGCGCAATGAGCTGTCATAGGTTTCACGAATGATGTCGCGGCAACCATGCGCCCAAAGCTCATAGGTGTGGTGACGATCGACCGCCCGGGCGATGACATGCAGATCTGGATAATTTCGGGTCGCATAGGAGACCAGTTCGGTAATCTGCTCCTTGTCATCAATTGTGACAATTAGCAGCTTGGCTTTGTCGATGCCCGCCGCATGCAGCAGGTCCGGCCGGGTGGCATCGCCGAAATAGGCGTGGCTGATGCCATAGGCGCGCAGAATATCGAGCTGTTTCGAGCTGTAATCAATCACCGTTGCCTGATAGCCCGCCGTGCGCAACATGCGGTCAACAATGCCGCCAATTCGTCCGCGACCCGCAATGATGATGCCATTATCTTCGGTGATTTCATCCGCTTCGCGCTCTTGGCCTTTGGCATATATGGCCGCAACAATCTGCTCATAGAGAATGAACAGCAATGGTGTGATGAGCATGGAAAGTGCCACAACCAGAAGCAAGTGATCGGCAATATAATCGGGCAGGATCCCATTGGCTGTGGTGAAGGACAGCAACACGAACCCAAATTCACCCGCTTGCGCCAGGCCGAGCGTGAACAGCCACCGCTGAGCGCCTCGAATCTTGAACATGGATCCGAGCAGGAACAGGACCAGAGCCTTCAGGACAATCAATCCAAGCGTCATTGAAACCACAATGCCGAAGCTGCTGCTCAGCAAATCAAAATCGATGCTGGCACCGACCGTGATGAAGAACAGGCCCAGTAACAAGCCGCGGAACGGATCGATATCCGATTCCAGCTCATGTCTGTATTCCGAGTTCGCGAGCACCACACCAGCCAGAAACGTGCCGAGTGCTGGCGAGAGCCCGACCAGCGTCATCAGCAGCGCAATCCCGATCACCAGTAATAAGGCAGTCGCTGTGAACAACTCACGCAGTTTGGCGCCGGATACGAAGCGGAAGATGGGTCTGGTCAGATAATTCCCACCGAGAATGACCGAACCGATGGCGGCGATCGTTACCAACATGGTCTGCCACCCATTCAAGCCCTCAACCAGGCTCAGCGAGGACCCATGATCGTCGCCGCCACCACCTGCTGTCAGCTGCGCCACTTCAGGAAAGGCGAGCAATGGAATGATTGCCAGCATCGGGATCACGGCGATGTCCTGGAACAGCAGAACGGAAAAGCTCGCCTGCCCGCCATCGCTTTTCATCAGACCCTTTTCATTGAGCGTCTGCAGGACAATTGCTGTCGAAGACAGAGCCAAAATCATGCCGATGGTCAGCGCGATGCTCCAGGACTGCCCAAATGCCATTGCAATCGACATGACGAGAATCATGGTCAGCAGAACCTGGCCACCGCCCAATCCCAGCAATCGATTGCGCATTTGCCAGAGCAGTTTCGGTTCGAGTTCCAATCCCACCAGAAACAACATCATGACGACGCCAAATTCCGCAAAATGCTGCATGGCAACGACATCGACGCCTAAAACGGTCAGCAGAGGACTGATGGCAATGCCCGCAATCAAATACCCGAGCACTGACCCCAGTTTCAACCGCGTCGCGATGGGAACCGCAACGATTCCCGCGACGAGAAGAATAAAGGCCAATAATAGAAAGTCAGACATTTGAACGCTCTCGGAAGGTTTTGCTTCGAAGCCATATAGGGGCGTTTGCCGAGAATGCGAAAGCCGATCGCGACGCCCGCTTGTTCTCTTTCCGTAACTTGATGTAAGCTCATGCCCAGTAGAGTCGCGGGAGGTGACGCGTGGTACGTTGGATACTCGGCATTCTTGTCATTGCAATCGCAGCTGCAATCGCAGCCTGGTGGTGGTTAAATCGCCCGCTCATGATTCGTCATCCGGCGTTTGGAACGGATTGTTCCGACCTCGTTTCAGACGCCAATTTGAACAATAAAGTTGATTGTGTCCGCGTCTGGTACGGCACCAACCGGCTCTTGCTAACGGACGAAGACACACGCAATGGAGACACGGTCAATGTTTCTGCAGGCCTCGGCGAAAGCGGCGATCAGCTCAATCTCGGCCGCGCCGATGTTTGGCTGCCGAAACTGATCGAACAAGGCGGCAGCCGGACGCGCGGTGACACACCGCACGTGCAAGGCGGCGCACCGGATGACGCTAATAAACTCGCAGAATACGTATTCTTGACCCGAATTACCGCCAATGGACGCGAAACCTTCGCGACCACGCTGCAAAACGCGGTCGATGGCGATCGTTCTGATTCTGTATTGCTCTTCATTCACGGCTTTAATGTCCAGTTTGATGAGGCTCTGGTTCGAGCGGCGCAATTGTCGAATGATCTGTCTCGCGAAAACCGGTTCAATGTCGGCATTCCAGTCCTTTATAGCTGGCCGTCTGCCGGAGCTTTGTCACTCGAGGATTATCAAGGTGATCGCGCACGGTCCCTCAGCGCCGCCCCATATCTGGAGGAGTTTCTCGATATTCTGACAGAGGATGTCTCGGTCTCCCGGATCAACATCATCGCCCATTCCATGGGCAATCGTGTCCTGACCCAGGCGCTGGAATCCTATGCGCGTGACTATCTCGACCGCCATGATCGCAATGACCTGGAATTTCGCATCATGCTCGTGGCCGCTGATGTCGAACGCGACATTTTTGACGCTGCCAATGGCGTGTTCGACAATCTCGACGCCAATGTGACCATCTACACGTCTGACACGGACCGGGCACTACATATTTCCAGCATCGTCAACGCCAATCAAGAAAAGCGCCTCGGCGACACTGATACCAACCGGCCATATATCCGATCATCCTTGAATTATCAGACCATTGACGCCACCGCTGTCACCACGGAATTGTTCGGCATCGGTCACAATTACTATTCCGACAATCCGACCATCCTTTGGGATATGATGTGCACCATTCGGGAAACACCGCCGCAGAATCGCGCGCTGGAAGTCGCGAGATTCGCCGATTTACCGAATGGCGAGCAGTATTTCCGGATCAATTCAACGATCAACCCCAATGCCAGCGAATGTACGTTACATCGCAGCGCCTTCCCGGCCGGCGGCGCGCCTATTCCGCCAAGGGCGAGCGATGAGCCGAGCGTTGAAGATGCGGTGGAAGAAGAGGTGATCATAACACCCGAAGCCGCCCCAGCCGGCCCGCCACGCTCAATGTCCCCCCCACCGGCGCAAATGCCGGCCCCGGAACCGATGATGGAGCCGGCTCCGGCGCCGCTCGCCGTAAACTTGTTGGTGGACACGTATGACACGATAGATTTGGCGCCGCAGATTGAATCGCTTCGAAACACGCTTCTCGACGGCGTCGAGATCCGGTCCATCGAAATTCGCGCCCACACGGACACAATTGGATCGAGCGCAGAGAATATCGCACGCACGCAGCGCTATGCGGATGCCATCGCAGATTGGTATATTTCCCAAGGCATTGACGCCGCCATCATCGATGCGCGCGGCCTTGGTGAAAGCGACCTCGCGGTTCAGACCGCCGACGAGATCGACACGCCCGTAAACCGGCGCGTCATGATCATTGTCGAATACGCGAACTAGTCTGCGGCGACCCGGAACCCCAATCCGCTATCCTTGGTCGATCGTGAATACCGGGCGCGACTGGCGGCGCGATGTTCCGCAGCTGCGGTTTTGAAAGACCCGCCACGGACCACTGGACGCTGGCAATCGCCGGTTCTCACAGCGCGGCCATCGGTCGGCGCTTCACGGTAATTGTTGACATAGCAATCCGCGACCCACTCACGCACATTGCCGAGCATGCCAGCAACACCAAAGGCATTGGCAGACATGCCGTCGACGGAGGTCGCCCTGGCTTCCGACGCCCCAGGCCCAGGATACGATGTGCCCCACCAGTACGCGGTCGTGGTCCCGCCACGCGCCACATACTCCCATTCTGACTCGGTCGGCAGACGAAAAGCGTGGCCCGATGTTTGACTGAGCCATTCGGCATATCCGACCGCATCATCCCAATTGATGCCTGTGACAGGCATGCTCGGATCATCGCTGCCTTGCACTGCCCCGCATACCCCGGCATCTACACAATGCTGCCACTCTCCCCGGGTGATTTCGGACTCAGCAATGAAAAATCCTGAGATGTCGACTTCACGCTGCGGCCCTTCATTTCCAGTTCGGTTCGCCTCATCGTCGGGTGATCCCATGAGAAACTTACCACGCTTGACGCTGACCATTTCCGGGCAAACATCACAGGTCGGCGGATTTACGCCCGGTGTCGGGTTCGCATTTGTCGTCTGGTCCGACATGAAAGTCTGATAGCCAAACCACCCGCCTGCCCCCAGCACCAATATTCCGAGCAGCAAAGGGAGCGGATTAGACGACTTTTTCTTCGCCGGGCTGGCCGGCGCCGGTTGCGGATCCTGACTGACTGCGCTTGCTGGAGCTGGCGTTTCGGCCGCGGCGGCGGGTCGCGCGGGCGCTGGATCGGCTTTTGGGGCTGTGACGGGCGTTGGCTCAGGGATGGGTTTGGGCGTCGGCTCAGACGCCATCGCTCCGGTGGGTTTTGGCTTTTCGAGCGCGCGTTTCAGGTCGTCAACATATCCGACCCATCGTTCATCGCTGCGGTCTCCCGCCCAGCCGATCAGGTCGGCCGTCTGCGTCAGCTCGAACATGATCGGGCGCTCAGCATCCTCAATCATGGCTGGAACGAGCACACAATTGCGCTGACCTTGTGTGGCTTCCGCCCGAACCCAGGTTGATTTGACCGAGGTCTGTGACCACAGCACGATCACGACATGCGAGTCGCGCAGCATGGTTTCGGTGACCTCATCATAGGTTTGACCAGCTCTGAGAACCTTGTCCCACCAGACCGAAAACCCTTCAGCCTCGAGGGCTTCTGCAATGATTTGTGCGGTCGGACGATCGACCCGGCTATAGGAAAGAAAAATGTCTGCCAATGTCCCCGGTCACTCTCTTCTTATTGTTGTTTCTTCCCACACGCGAAACAGGGATGGCACAGATTTCAGGCAAACTGAAGCGCTTCTTGCCGCGCGATGAACGCAGGTGGCTTGAGAAAATCCTTTTGGTTTCAGTTGCCAAGCTCGAAACCTTCTTGCGCCGGACCAGCATTACGTGTTTGCATGGCTATGACTAATCATGGGATGGCCAGCCATGGGATTCAGGTTCAACGACGAACTGCTCCTCTCCGAGGCTGATCGCAATCTTGCCAACACGTCTTATCCGAACGTGTATTTTGCATTGGATCATCCTGAACTGCGCGAAGAATTTGTGCGCGTTGACGCGCTCGCCAACCGGTCCAAGAAAGTGTCACGATGGGTCGGCTGTGCCGCCCTGGTTTTCGCGACTCTGTCGCTGCTGACATTTCCGTTCGCCTTGATGCTACAAGGCGTGTTGACCGACAATGAGATCAGCGATGACCTGATGCTCGCGCTCGGTATTCTTGGCGCGTCTTTTGGTTTGTTGGCGCTCATATTCGGAAATCTCGGACTCGGGTTCGGGCGTGTGAAGCGCGGCTGGTTGCAAAAGCGCTTGATCACGGAACGATTGCGACAATGGCACGCCCAGCATCTGATCGCGCATGCGGCTGAAATCGCCACTGTGGCAAACTCGGCCGAAGACAGATCCGCGTGGCTCGCCAAACGGGCTTTGTCATTCGCGCGGTTCAAACGCAGTTTTATCGATCAGATTGGCAGCGAATACACGAAATACACCAATGCATCTGCCGCCGCCTATTCCGGCCAAAGCATTATCAATCCGAACGAAACCGGCGATTTCTGGATTGATAAGGATTGGGCAAAATCCGCCGCCAAGCGCGTTGACGAAAGTCAGGCAAACGTTCTGAATGAGTTGTATCAGGCGGTGGAGGAGACGCGTATACGCGGACAAATTCAGTACACGAATTACGTCTTGTCGTCCGACGCAAAATTCTGGTCATCGCCAGCAAAACAGCTGCATATATTGGGCAATCTCAGCTATGTTCTGGTCGTCTTTTCTTTTGTCGCCAATTTCGTCGCACTGATTGGCGCAATCTGGGAAGGGGTCCAGGGCGCGCCGGTGCCGGTCAGCTGGGAAATCATGAGCTCACTTGCAATTGCGTTCGCGATCCTCGCCGTGGGCGCGCGGGCCATGCTGGAAGGCTTGCGCCCGCAACGCGAAACGCGGCGTATGCAATTCTATGCCGCCGCCATCAATCATGCCGGCAATCGCTTCGAGAGCGCCCGCACGCACGCGAAACGGATCGAAGCCGCGGCCATGCTCGAGCGCGCCTCCTATGACGAAATGGTCGAGTTTATCAGCTCGAACGAGCGGGCGAGATTTGTGCTCTAACGGTCACCGCACGTGGCGATGACATCATCATCAGCACTCAATGCAGCGGCGGTGCGATAAGGTGCATCCGACGCCAATAGCGTCAACCCGCCCTCGACCAAGGCCTGAAACTCACTCGGATCGCCGTCTGCCCAATAGACATCATCCAGGCGCTCGCCTGGCCGCCCTAGCGTCCCGAATGCGGTTTCCACACCGCGCGCGCCAACCGCCGCAAATGCGCGTGGGTTGGGATTTGAAATGCCCATCCATGCAACGACATTGTCGAAATTCACGCCAGCAGCTTCCAGCCTGTCCTGATGATCGCGGCTATTGACGCCGGCCGTCATCATCAAATCCGGCGCCAGACCAGCAACCTCAATCGCCTGATTGTCATTATAGGTAATCAGGACAACGTGATCTTCGGCCCCCGCCGCGCGCACGTGCGAGATGATATTACGAAAACTGGTGGTTGGTTTCTTATCGAGCTCAACAATGACGCCGCGGGCTTTGGCCCATAATAGCACGTCAGAGAGTTTGGGCGGCGCGAAGTCAGTGACCTGGCCCGAATTGTCTTTCAGCCTCAGCGTGCGGATCGTGTCCCAATCGGTATCAGCGACGGCGCCGCTGCCGGTTGTGGTGCGACCAAGCGTGCGGTCATGTAGCAGGAACAGCATGCCATCGCGGCTTTCGACAACATCAATCTCATGGATGAGAAGGCCCTGATCGGTCGCATAATCGAGCGTTTCAATGGCGTTTTCAGGATATCCTGGCGCGGGTCCAGCGCGATGCGATGCGATCAACAGCCCGCCTGTTTCGCGGACGCAGTCAAAAAAGTCAGGCAACGCCCCTAATTCAATTTGGTCCGCCTCCGGCTCTGAGACCACATTCACCACGGAGGGGGCTTCAGCCGCGACGGCGTCTGGCGGGTTGAATTCGCCAGCATCAGGCTGGCACGCTGCGACCAGGATGGCTGCTGCCAGCCCAGCGCTCGGAAAAAGAGATTTCATGGATTTGAGCTTTCGTTTCTTGCCGATCCCCGGCCAGCAACCTACAACAATATTCAGGCCTTGTAAGAGGCGAAAACAACACCGTTTTATGGAGGAACGCGATGCAAGGCATCATGCAGGACTGGCAGCTGACAACCAATAAGATTCTCGAGCACGCCAAACGTATCAACCCCAACCGGGAAATCATCACCCGTCGCGTCGGTGGCAATATTGTGCGCACCTCCTATGCCGAATTGCACGATCTGTCCAAGCAAGTGTCCGGCGCGCTGATTGAAGGCGGAATTGCACTCGGCGACCGCGTTGCGACGCTGGGTTGGAATTCCGCTCGGCATATGGCTGCCTGGTATGGCGCGATGGGGATTGGTGCTGTCCTGCACACGATCAACCCACGTCTTCACCCGGAACAAATTGCCTGGATCGCCAATCACGCTGAAGACAAAGTCCTGATTTTCGACACCACGTTCCTGCCAATTGTCGAAGCGGTCAAAGAGCATCTGCAAACGGTCAAGACCTTCGTCATTTTCGCAGGTGCGGACGACATGCCGGACAATTCACTGGGGGCGATCGCCTTTGATGACTGGGTGTCCGGCAAGCCACTGACCGCGCGCTGGGGCGACTTTCCAGAGGAAACCGCATGCGGCCTCTGCTACACATCAGGCACCACCGGCAATCCCAAGGGCGTCCTCTACTCGCACCGATCCAACGTCCTTCACACCATGATCACAATGTCCAAAGACGCCATGGGAATGGGGTCAGACGATGTCGTTCTGCCCGTCGTACCGATGTTCCACGCCAATGCCTGGGGGCTCGCTTTTGGCTGCCCGGCGACCGGCGCGAACATGGTCATGCCCGGCGCGCAAATGGACGGCGCCAGCATATATGAATTGCTCGACACCGAAAAAGTCACGATTACCGCGGCTGTCCCGACCGTCTGGCTCGGCCTTTTGACCTATTTACGTGAGAACAATCTGAAACTGCCACATCTCCGGAAAGTCGTGATTGGCGGTTCGGCTGTGCCTGAAGCGATTTTGCGAGCGTTCGAAACCGAGTTTGAAGTCGATGTTATCCATGCCTGGGGGATGACCGAAACCAGCCCGCTCGGCACGTTGGGCACGTTGCCTCCACATCTCATGGATGCGGATATCGACACCCGCATGACCCAAAAACTCAAGCAAGGTCGGCCCCCGTTTGGAGTCGAACTGAAAATCGTCGATGACGAGAATAATGATGTCGCCTGGGATGGTGAGACCTCCGGGCGTCTTGTTGTCCGCGGACCCGCGATTGCCGGCGGCTATTTCAAGGGCGATGGCGGCAATGTGTTGGATGAAGACGGCTTCTTCGACACCGGCGACGTCGCCAATATGGACCAGTTTGGCACCATGCAGATCACTGACCGCGCCAAGGATGTCATCAAGTCTGGCGGTGAATGGATCAGTTCCATCGATATTGAGAACATTGCCGTGGGTCACCCGAAAGTCGCGAACGCCGCGGCCATCGGCATCTATCATCCGAAATGGGATGAGCGCCCGCTCTTGATCATCCAGTCAGCCCCCGGCGAAGCGCCAACCAAGGAAGACGTTCTGGCCCAGCTGGAAGGCAAGATCGCCAAATGGTGGACGCCGGATGATGTTGCCTTCATCGACGAAATCCCACTCGGCGCTACCGGCAAGATCAACAAGCTGAAACTGCGCGAAATCTTCAAGGATTACACGCTGCCAACGGCATAAGAGCGACGATCATGGAAACAATCGCCTTTATCGGTCTCGGCAATATGGGCGGCGGCATGGCCGCCAACCAGGCCAAGGCTGGGCGCACAGTGCGCGCTTTCGATCTATCGGAAGCCGCCTTGCGCAGCGCTGAGCGCGCGGGTTGCACGGCCAGTGTCAGCGCCAGAGAAGCGGTCAACGGCGCCGATGCGGTGATCACCATGTTGCCAGCCGGAAAACATGTCACCGCCGTCTATCAGAACGACATCCTGCCGCATGCGCGCGAAGGCGCGCTTCTGGTCGATTGTTCCACCATAGATGTGGACAGCGCCCGGCACGTCGCGACCCTGGCGCGCGATGCTGGCAAAGGCTTTCGCGCCGCCGATGCGCCGGTTTCTGGGGGTACAGCCGCCGCTGATGCTGGCACTTTGGCATTCATGGTGGGTTGCGTTGAGGATGACTTTCCGGCCGTCGAATCTGCGCTCGCGCCGATGAGTCGCGTGACCATTCACGCCGGAGAAAGCGGCGCCGGTCAGGCCGCGAAAATTTGCAACAATATGCTGCTTGGGATTTCCATGATCGGCACGTGCGAGGCCTTTGCCCTGGCCGACCGGCTCGGCCTGTCAGCTGAGCGTTTTTTCGAAATCTCGAGCCAGAGTTCCGGCCAGAACTGGTCGATGACGTCTTACTGCCCGGTGCAAGGGATTGGTCCGGCGTCGCCCGCCGACCGCAATTTCGAGGGCGGGTTTGCCACCGATATGATGCTGAAAGACTTGCGATTGGCCAAGGACGCCGCCATGTCGAGCGGCGCTGTCACGCCGCTGGGCGGCCATGCTGAAGCGCTGTACGCGCTCCTGTCCGAGCAAGGACTGGGCGAAAAGGACTTTTCCAGCGTCATTGAACTGCTCACCAAGGGCCGTGTTAAATAGGCTGTTCACGCCGCATAAACCTAAATTCAGCAAGCTGAGCAAAGTTAATCTTGTCTGCCTTAAACCAGACGTAATTAAACTTAAGACAGCTTATCGATGGATGTTCTGCTCAGCTTCGCATTTCCGCTCGTCACCGGCGCCGGCCCCATGGATTCGGCTTTGCGGGCGACCGAAGCGCCCGAGACACTGCGCGCGGCCTTCACGGTCGAAATGACAAGCTCCAAGGCGCGCCGGACATACACGTTCGATCCGCGTGAACCAGAAGCACGGCGCTGGCGCCTCGTCGTTGCCGCGGGTGAAGATGCTGATCTTGACCAGGCCGCCGCCGCTTGGGGAGCAGAAATCGCGCCGGATGGCCGGCTCTTTCCGGACGATTTGCGCGCCAGTCTCGGCGCACGCGTTCTTGTCGATGACCTGGGCCCCGCCTGGCGCCTGAAGTTTCGACATGCCCCGTCCGCAAATGATTCCGCACTCGATATCTGGGCCACACAGCGTTTGCAGGCCGAAGCCTGGTTAGAGCCCCTGGATGGCCGGTTTCTGCGCATCGATTACACGCTGCCACGCCCAGTGCGCGGGCCTCAAGGTGGCCGCCTGACCCGGTTCCAGCAATCCTATTTGCTCAACACAGAACCGGAATGGGGTCTGACTTATATTTCGCAATTTGCACTGAATTTCGAAGCCAAGGCGCCGTTTCGAACCATCCGCCAGAATTACAAGGCCGAGATCACCGAAGCGACCTTTTTCTTTGCCAGTCGCGAGATGGAGCAGCAATTCGTATCGGCGCATTTGGACGACACACCATTGCGCTGAAATTCACCACAGATCAGTGGTTGCGGAGCACCGATACGCGGTGTATGCAGCGCGCTTCTAATGGTTCGGTAGCTCAGCTGGTTAGAGCGCACGACTCATAATCGTGAGGTCGGGAGTTCAAGTCTCCCCCGAACCACCATTCATCTCCTTGATTTTCAAGTCTTTTAATTTCATCGAGCATTAGCTCGGAGATCGAACTGTAACGCAATTGTAACGCAACCTCTGTGAGGAACGCATCGATCGCTCCAGTTGATTTAGACAGGTAGGAAGGATCGAAGGGAGCATATATCTCGGTCGTACTAACATCCGGCGACTTATGACCCAGTTGTGCAGCGACTTCCCACGCGGGCACGCTGCTCTTTCTCAACCATCGGGCCATTGTGTGACGAAGACCATACGGTTGAACAGCCGCGTCCATTTTCGTCGTCTTGCGTAGGGTTCTCCATGCGGTTCGTATACTCTTGACCGGTGC
>JBCCGB010000024.1:0-12768 GCA_039029475.1 Pseudomonadota bacterium
AACCTCATCTTGCGGAACGCATGATGGCCAGCGGCGTCTGAATGCCGCCCGAAAAGGCCGAACAGATGCCCGCTAACGGCCAACCTGCAAATGACCAACTAAAATCTCTTGCCAAGGGGGCGCCGTCCACAGATGCTCGCATATCAGCCCCCTCCCGCGACCGATTACGGAACGAGTTCTGACACTTTGACGGCGGTTCTCAAGTTTCGCGCGGTCATCGAGACGCCCAGTGTGCGCTCGACCTTGGCCGCGAGCTTGGAGCGTCCGATTCCGTCAGGGGCATGCAGATACAACACACGTTCGGTCAGGTGATATCGTTCTGTTGCGGCTTTCAGATCTTCAAGCAGGGGAAGGTCTGACGGGTTTGCCGGTTCAGCCAGAAAAAACAGATGCACCGATTTAGGCTCGTCAGCGCCTTCGGGGTATGGATTGGCCGCAATCGCCGCCAGCAACTCGGTCTGTCTTAGGGCCAGAACGTTCGGGCGGAAGCCAAACGTGGTTTCGATTGACGTCGAAATCAGGTGTTCAATTTCTCGCCGATCCGCCCGTTTGGTTTGAAAGACGCAATTGCCGCTCTGGATATAGGTTCGCGCACGCTCGAAGCCTTGGCGCTCGAGCAAGTGCCTGAGGTCCTGCATTGGCAGGATGTTGTTTCCCCCGACATTGATGCCTCTTAGAAATGCGATCCAAGTGTTCATCTGATGTCGATACGACGAAACGACAGTCCAAGGCAATTTTGTGCGGGATCAGCGCAATTCGAAAACACTTTCGCCTGAAACATAAGTCGAGCGCACCTGCATATCCTGGATCTCAGGCTGTACCGGCGTTTCGATCGTGCCGTCGAGGATGACAAAATCTGCGCGCTTGCCGCTTGTGATCGATCCCAATTCATCGCCCCAGCCCGCTGCATCCGCGCCGGCTTGGGTATAGCCGTGCAAGGCCTGCTCAAAGGTCAGAGCGTTTTCCGGGTGCCACATGCCTGAGCCGAGGCCGAGCGCGCTTTCTCGGAACGTGGCGGCCCAGATCTGGGTCAGCGGTTCCAAAGGGGCGGTTGGCCAGTCTGAGCCCAGGACGATGGCGGCATCAGAGGCGTGCAAGAGGCCATAAGGGTAGGCATATCCTTCCCGGGCTTCGCCGATCCGCTCGGTCAGATAATTGTTGAACGTCGTGGTCGCGTGATGTGGATTGACCGAGGCAATGACATTTTCATCTGCAAACCGACCGAGATCATCCGGATGCAGGACTTCGATATGCTCGATCCGGTTGGCCAGGGGCAAGTCATTGCTGGCAATCCGGAACACGTTCAGCGTCGTGCGCACGGCGCCATCCCCGATGGCATGAACGGCGACCGGAAACCCGGCGGCATTCGCGGCTTTGACCAGACGCAGCACCTCGATTTCGACCATGGTCGGCAGGCCGCGCTCTTTCGGGCTGTCGGAATAGGGGGCAAGCATCACTGCGGTGCGGCTCGAAAGCACGCCATCGATCCAGTATTTCACATATCCCGGAACCAGCATCGGCCCACGATCTGATGATCCTTCGATCGCCGCGACAGAGTCGAGGGATTGTGCCCGCAAGGTTCGAAACGTGTCCTCATTGACTTCAATCCCGGACAGACCGCGAAAACCGTACCAGATGCGCAGGTTCAGACGACCGGATTGCAACAGGGTCTGATAATCCGAAAATGCCGCGACGCTGGCCATTTCATGCGCCGCCGTCAGCCCGACACTATTGGCAAAAGATGTGACCTGCGCGAGCGCATCGAGGCGTTCCTCATCGCTGAGCTGTATGCCCTGAATATAGGCGTCTGTGTCCGTGATCAGGGTTTTCGCGGTTTCCAGCAATATTCCCGTCGGCTCACCGGTGTCCGGGTCGCGTAGAATGTCACCCCCCGCGGGGGAGAGGGTGTCAGCTGTGATTCCGCCAATCGCCAGCGCGCGAGAATTGGCCCAGGCGGAATGCCCATCGACATCCTGCAGAAAGACCGGGTTGTTCGGCGCGACCCGGTCGAGATCCTCTTTGGTCGGAAACTCACCGCCAATCAGCGAATGATCCCAGCGCCCGCCAAGCACCCATTCGCCCTCGCTCAGAGTGTTGGCTTTCGCTTCAATCTTGCTGAGCCAGGAGGCTTTGTCGGCGTCGCCATAAAGATCGACATTGAGGAGAACCCGAAGCCCGATGAATAAGTGGCTATGACCATCGATCAGGCCGGGCAGGACGGTGGCGTCATTGGCATTGATGATCTCCGTTTCGCTGGAGGCCAGTTGCTTGATCTCCGCGTCACTGCCGACGGCGATAAACCGACCGTCTTTGACGGCAAGGGCGCGCGCCCCTGGGCGCAGCGGGTCAACCGTTCGAATATCGGCCTCAACAAGGATCAGATCGGCAGCATCGGCCGGATCGATCTGAACCGGCTCAATGCCGGCACAGGCGCTGGCCAGCCATGCCAGGCTGGCGATCAGCAAATGCGTACGAAATCCCATGTCTCTCACTCCCTGTGCGGGCTGGCGGAACCGGTCCGGCTCATTCGACCAGCCGGCCGCCTTTATAAACAGAACTGACATCCTGTATCGCCGACAGATCCGCCAGCGGATCGCCATCGACAATTAGAATATCGGCATATTTGCCTGGCTCAAGCGTTCCAATCTCATCCCGGGCGCCGAGAATTTCGGCATTGATCGCGGTGGACGTGACAATTACATCCATCGCCGACATGCCGGTCACTTGCTGGGTCAGCACCATTTCACGCCACATGGCATTATGGTGGGGATTTCCGCGCGTGCCGGAATCTGAAGAGATCGCGAAAATCGCCCCGCGATCGTATAGGTGTTTCAGTTTCGAAAAGCGGCCATGGCGATCGGCTTCTGAACGCAGGAAGATCGGATGCAGTGACAGGTCAGCGTCACGATAAGAGTTCTGAATATCCGCAAACAGATCGTCGGCGGGAATATCGCGTCGCCATTTGTCATCATCGATCAGGCTGGGGTCTTCAATGATCATCTTGACGCCTTCCAGCGCGATGATGGTCGGCGCCATAGCGACCTTATTGTCGACGATCAGACGGACAATATTGTCATCATAATTGCTGTCCTGATTGACCCCGATATGCTCGATTGTGTCATACGCGCCGAGACCTGCTTCAAGCGCTGTTTCGACCGCTTCCGCGGCATAGATGTGTGATGCCACGCGCAAGCCGCCTTTATGCGCTTCATCATAAATCGCGGCCAACTCTTCGCGCGACAGCGCCTCGTCCTGAGTCTTGATGACGTCGACGCCCATCTCGATCAAGGTGCGCACTTTCTCGCGTCCGTCTTCAGGGTCTTTGACGACCCAGGTATCGACATAATCGGAAGAGACAAAACTGGTTGCCGTCTTGCGCAGGAAGGGCCCGGCAATAAAGGTGCGCGGACCGGGCAGGCGACCACTGGCAATCTCTTCCCGCAGCCAGAAAATATTGTCGACATCGGCGCCAAGGTCGCGCACCGAGGTGACGCCGGCGCGCACCATGGCCTGGGCCGCGCTCGGCATGATATCGCTGCGCATGCGGCTTTCATATTCGCCGAACCAGTGGGCGTAATTGGCGTGGCCGAGAATGTCGAAATGGACATGAACATCGACCAGACCCGGCATCAGGGTCTTGCCGCTGGCATCGATCTCTGCGGCCCCTGCGGGGATGGCGACATCTTCTGCGGCGCCAACCGCGAGGATGCGCTCGCCATCGATCAGCACGACACCATTCACAATCGGGTCGCCCCCGAGACCATCTATCACCGTGCCACCCGTGATCGCGGTCACCTTGCTCGCGGGCCCTGTTGCACAGCCGAAAAGTGTCGCCAGGCTGAAAGCGGCGACGGCCAATTGTTTTAAGGCCATAGTCTTGCTCCTTCTCCCAATCAGAAGCGCAGACCGCCCGGTCAGGCCAAGTCGGGCCAGGCGGACTGCTCGATACTATTCTCCGAGTTCAGTTGGATATTCTGGCGCTTGTGTTGGCACCACGCTTGGATTGGTTTCCAATTGGCGCAGGATTTCGGCAATTGCAGCCTCGAGCTGCGCATCCCGCCCTTGATTGGTCAACGTCGGGTCCAGTCCAACTTCAATATCCGGCGCCACGCCTTCATTCTCGACCGACCATTCAAAATCACGATCGAAGAAGCGGAAATAGGGGACCACGAGGAAGCCGCCATCGACCAGACCAGGATTTGCTGAAATCCCGATCAGACCGCCCCAGGTGCGCGTCCCCATGAGCGTCCCAATCCCCATTTCGCGGAAACTGTAAGGCAGGAAGTCGCCGCCGCTGCCCGCGTCCTGATCGATCAGCATCAATTTTGGACCGAACATGGCTCCGCCCGGCGTATTGAAGGTCAGGCCATTGCGATCTTTCCAGCCTGACAAGTACGTCCGGCTGAGCACGTCGGTGACATAGTTGGCGGCCTGACCGCCACCATTGGAGCGTTCATCTATGATGATCGCATCCTTGTCGGTTTGCGAGAAGAACATGCGATTGAACAAGGTGTAACCCGCCCCGGCTGTGTTCGGCAGATAGACATAACCGACGCGGCCATCGGTTGCCGCATCGACGGCTTTGCGATTGCCTTCGATCCAGGCCCAGAGCCGCATCATGAATTCGCTTCTGACCGGTTCAACGACGATCTGCCTCGGATTTCGCCCATTTGCGCGGTCCGAGACAGTCAGCGTGACCTGTTTGCCGACTGTACCGGCGAGGTGTTCGAATATGTTCGATCCGTCGCCCAGCGTGCGTCCATTAATGGCGATGATGTAATCGCCTTCCGAAACATCGAGGCCGGGCACAGCAAGCGGACCCTGGACGTTCGGGTTCCAGTTCTCGCCTGTATAGATCCGGCTGATCTGGTGACGGTCATTGCGAATGGTGAGATCGGCGCCCAGCAGGCCGATATCCGGCCCAGACGGACGCTCGACCGCGCCGCCGCCAAGACGGTTATGCCCGACTTGCAATTCGGCAATCATCTCGGTCATCAGGCGGTTCAGGTCTTCGCGCCGTCCAACATGATCAAGCAGCGGCAGATAACGGTCATAGACGCCTTGCCAGTCGAGGCCATGCAGATCCGGATCATAGAAATATTCGGCTTCCATACGCCAGACGTCATCGAAAATCTGACGCCATTCCTTGCGCGGCTCGATCCACAGCTGCAGGTCACCGGTTTTCACCGGCTTGGCTTCGAATTTGTCGCCGAGCTTGCCGGTTGCGAGGCTGCCATCAGATTTGCGGACCAGAGCATGTTCGCGATCTGCGCTGAGAGAGAATGCCGTCACGCCACTGGTCAGCGTTGTCGCTTCGCGATCATCAAAACTGAATGTGATGAACGCCGCGTCGCGTTGGGCACTCTGACCCGGCATTGTCACTTCGACGCCAGGTTGGACGCTTTTTATGTAGAACAGGTCTCCGGACTTTCCGACCGTCAGACCGGAATATTGCGCTTGCTCAACGGGCAGGGCCTGAATGCGGGTCTTGGCACCGGCCAGGTCATAGACCAGATCGGCGTCGTCTTCGCTGTCTGTCTCGTCTTCGTCCTGGTCTTCGCTTTTGGCGTCTTCATCGCCGGCCTTTGGGGCCAGGGGTGACACGCCATCTTCGGTCAAGACGGCAACATAGAGGCCAGCGCGATACGGGCGCTCCTGCGTCGTCATATCCAGTCCGACATGCGTTGGACCCGCATTGGTCGATGCTGTGAAATAGAGCAAGGTTCCGTCAGGACTGAAGGCCGGCGCGCCCGCGTCGGCCATGCCATCGGTCAGCAAAGTGCTGCGTCCGCTGGCAAAATTGTAGAGATAGACATTGCGATTGAAATCTCTTCTTCGCGCGTATAGGCGAGCCATTCACCATTTGGCGACGTGCTGACATCGGTGCCGCCAAAGCCCCATTG
Source organism: Pseudomonadota bacterium (assembly GCA_039029475.1). Taxonomy (GTDB): domain Bacteria; phylum Pseudomonadota; class Alphaproteobacteria; order Caulobacterales; family Hyphomonadaceae; genus Henriciella. The sequence goes on from JBCCGB010000024.1 coordinate 5,904, forward strand.
CCGCCGCGAATCTTCTGCAATCTGTCGACGCTCACCGCTTTCAGTGTTGAGCGCATAGAGCTTGAGATGATTGTCGCGATAGATGATGTGCTGACCCTCGCCGCCCCAATCGAGCAATGTGTAGAAATGCTCGCCAAGATCAAAGCGGGTGACGTCACCCATGCCGTTCTGGTCCTCGATGATCAGGTGCTGGGTGCGGTCGGCTTCGACAATGTAAGCCAGTCGCTGTCCGTCCGGCGACCAGGTGCCATCATATTCTCGCACACCGCTGCTGTCGGATATGTTGCGCGTTGAGCCGTCTTCGACCGGCACGCTGAACACTTCACCGCGGGCCGTGATCAGCACCCGCTTGCCCGACTTGGAGAGGTCAGCAGCGGAGATTTGACCCGCGACATTGGTCCAGCTGGATTGCAATTGCGGTAGATCGGGACTGAGCGAAATCTCCAAGGCCGTCGTGCGGCCTGTTTCGGTGTCAAACAGCTTCAAGGCACCGCCGGCCTCATAGATGATCTGGCTGCCATGAGCATCTGCAGCGCGAATGTCCCAGACCGCCTCATTCGACACTTTGGTAATCGCGCCGGAGCCCGGATCATAATGATGCAGATTGAACACTTCTGCGTCCCGATCAGATAGGAAGTAAACCTGATTGCCGGCCCACATGGGCTCAATATCATTGACCCGTTCGCCGGGTATATAATTCACCCGGTTGCGCCGCAGGTCCATGATCTGGATCGATGGTGTGGTGCCACCGCGATAACCTTTCCAGCCGGAGCTGCCGCCATAAAGACCATTATAGGCTGGGCCGAACGGGATCGCGGCGAGTTGCCGGCCATTCTGATTGTAGGCGCCGCGGAAGATCCGGGCTTGCATTTGCAATTCGGGCAGGCCGCCATCAACAGAAACATGATACAGCTGACCGGATCGGCCATTCAGTCGCTGGCGTGCCGAAATGAACGCAATCTCCTGGCCATTGCTTGACCAGTCCACGGCGATATCACTGCCAGGATGGAAGGTGTGGCGGGTCGGTTGGCCGCCATTGACGGAGATCGAGTAGACATCGGTATTGCCATGATAATTGGCGGTATAGGCGATGCGGGTGCCGTCCGGCGAAAATACCGGGCCGGATTCATCGGCGGCCTGCGTGGTCAGACGATGGGGATCCGAGCCATCCCGGTTGGCAGTATACAGATCGCCAGCATAGACAAAGGCGATCTTGTCCTGATGCATGGCCGGATCACCCAGCAGCATGGTCTGAGCATTCGCCGCCTGAAAAACCAGGCCTGATATTCCGCTAATGATTGCAAGTTTTGTCGCGCATCGCATCCGCGTGTCTCCCTAAACTTTTGGTTAACACTGCCCGCCGGGCTGCGCAGAGTCCACATCGCAGGGAAAAAAATTGCGATTGCAACCATCCCAAAGCTCTACCCTGCGTGACATTGGCCTGTTTGCTTCTTTGGCGGGTGACTTAAATAAGCGCTCAAAGGATGTTCTAATGCCCGATACGATGATGTCTTCTGCTCCAGATCCTGGCACGACCGGCCCGCTTCCCGACAATCACCCAAAGGTGATGCAAGGCAAGATCGGCGTGTTGCTGGTCAATCTCGGTACGCCGGATGGCACGGATTATTGGTCGATGCGCAGATATCTCTCAGAATTTCTGTCAGACCCGCGAGTTATCGAAGTGCCGCAGCCGCTTTGGCAGCTCATTCTGCAAGGGCCGATTCTCACGTTTCGGCCCAGTAAGTCGGGCCGGGCCTACAAGAAGATCTGGACGGATGAGGGCTCGCCCTTGCTCGCCTATACAAAACGCCAGGCCGAAGCCTTGAACGATCGGATCGGCAGTGACACGCTTTGTGTTGAATATGCCATGAATTATGGCAATCCCAGCATCGCTTCGAAGATCGCGAGTTTGAAAGAACAGGGCTGTGACCGGATTTGTGTGGTGCCACTTTACCCGCAATATTCAGCAGCCACGACCGCCAGCGTCTGCGACCGAACCTTCAAAGTGCTGGCCAAGATGCGCTGGCAGCCAGCCATACGCACGGCGGCAAGCTTTCATGATCAGCCGGTCTATATCGAAGCGCTCGCGGCCAGCATTCAAACCCATCTCGCCGGACTGGATTTTGTACCGGACAAGGTGCTGATGTCGTATCATGGCATCCCGAAAGCCTATCTCGACAAGGGCGACCCTTATCATTGCCATTGCCACAAGACGACGCGCCTGGTTGCAGAGCGACTGGGCTGGGCGGATGGCTTTTCAATGACCACGTTTCAAAGCCGGTTTGGGCCGACGGAATGGTTGCAGCCCTATACCGACAAGACCCTGGAAGCGTTGCCAGACCAAGGGGCCAAGAAGATTGTCGTCGTTTCGCCCGCCTTTATTTCTGACTGTCTGGAGACATTGGAGGAACTTGCGATGGAAGGCCGCGACACATTCATGGCCGCGGGCGGCGAGGCCTATTCTGTGGTGCCATGCTTGAATGACAGCGCCGGTGCCATCGATGTCATTGAAGATGTCGTCCGGCGCGAAATCGCTGGCTGGGCGCGCTGAGCGTGGATGACTGGATCAAGAATGGCAAAGTCCGCGGACGGATCACTGAGGATGGCGCGCTTGAAGTGCGCTGTTTCGGACTGACCACCCAGGCGCGCTATTACAAACAGCTTTTTCGAGAGTTCTTTCGCAAGGATTTCCAGCGCCTACGACCGGGCTATGGCGATTTCGATGTGCATATTGTGATGGAATATACCGGCGATGCGCCATGGATGGATCTTGATAACCTCGCCAAGGCGCTGCTCGACAGTCTCACCGGCAATGCCTTTGAAGATGACCATCAAGTGGCGCGCCTCCTCGTCGAGCGACGGGTCGGCGAGCGGGAAGGTATCTATCTGCGCGTGCAGGAAATGACAGCCGATTAGGACCGCGAATTACAACTTTCCTGATCGCCATATTCACAAGCTGTGAGCCGCGCTTTGCGCGCCGCGTGTAAATCAACGGCGCCGCCAATGCCAAGTTCGAGATCCTCGGCATACCAGGCGCATCCGACATCATGTCCGATCTCACAGGCGCGTTTGATATATGTGCGCACGCGCGCGCTTCGCTCTTCGCCAAAGCTTTCATTGATCAGCACGAAATCTGCCGCAGAGACGCAAAGATCTGCGCGGTCTGCGGATCCGGACGGACAAGACGCGTCGACCATTTGTAGTGCCATGACGGTGTCGGGTGCTCCGCCAATGCCGCGCAGATAAAGATCCGCCACACTCTGGCAGGATGACAGACGGCCCAATCGGCATGACATCTCGAGGTGCTCGCGTGCCGCGATCGGGTCAGGGGCGTCCGTGCGGCCTTCCAGATAGTAGCCGGAAACCGTTGCGCAGGCGTCGGCGTTTTGCAATGCGCAGGATTTTTCAGCAAACGACACAGCCGCGCGGTTCGCTTCCACTGAGTTCTGGGTCTCATAATGCTGGCTCAGAGCATTGCAGCCTTGACTGTATTCGGCGGCGCATAACCGTTGTGACAAATCCAGAATGGCGGCTGCACCCGTGTCAAAATTGGCTGGGGCGACGCCGCTCATATAGACTGAGATCAGTGTGTCACAGGCTTGAGAGGCCTGGCTTTCCTTTGCCTCGATGAAGCAGGCCGTTTCCAGAGGCTCAAAGGCGAGATGTGGTTTGCCGGCGGCGACAAGCATGGTGGCGTTCAGCAAAAGCTTGCTGGCATCGCCGGAGGCAATGCGCGCTGTGGCCACGGGTTTGGTCACAGCGTCTTCAACCGGCGCGGTCTGTTCTGGCGCGACACGGTCTGCGACCTCGATTGTCGTCGGCGCTTCATTCGTTTCAATCGTGCTCGATGCTGCTTCGATGGCGGCGGGTTGAACGCGTTCTGGCAGGGACGGGGTCAATGCGGGCGGCAGGCTCTGAGCCGCTTCAGCCGTGTTCAACGGGCGTTCTGAGACGGCGTCAGTTGACGTGTCAGCGACGACCTCCAGGGGTTCGGTCTGATCCGGCAATGGCGCTGGCGCATACGCGCCGCAGCCCAGCGTCCGTTCAGCCCAGGTCATGGATCTCGGGCTGGGTTGTTGGGGCAGAAGACTCTGCAGGATGAGCGGGTCAACCTCCACCTCGGCTTCCAGTTGAGGAATCAGATCGGTGCGCACCGGGTCATTGGTCCGGATGCCGCATCCGGCTTGCTGATAGCAGTTCAAAACCTGTGTCATCGCCACCGGATCAGCGCTGATGGCGTCGCGGCCTTGCCACTGCCATTTCAGCATAATCATCGCGGCATAGCGATCTTCCAGGGCCTGTTGCTGAGATTCGGGTACCAATTCATGCAGCGCCGTCAGCGCGTCGGATGCGGTCTGGGCATAGCGATCGATGGAGTCTTCTGGTGGGCAGTCCGCTTGCGCAAATAGCGGGAGACTGAGCATTCCAGTCGCCAGGATCAGCCCGTGATAGGCTTTCAGCATCACAGTCCTCGTCTTCTACGCGCGCATGATATTTCGCTTACGCAACGTAGCATATAGCCAAATTTCCAACAAGTTCAGGCAGTTTCCGTGCCAACTCACCTTTTTGATCGTGATTCAGACACCCTGATTCGAGCGAAAACTGTAGCATTTGTTACAGGTTCAGGAATTTTGCGATGGCCCGTCCGTATGCCGTCCCCAGGTGCGCATCGCGTCGATGATCGGGCGCATCTTGCTGCCTTTTTCGGTCAGATGGTATTCAGATCTCGGGGGGTGGGTATCGTAAATCCGGCGTTCTATAACGCCATGATCTTCCAGCATTTTTAGCCGATTGGACAAGGTGTTTGGAGCAATGCCCGACAGCGATTCCTGAAGGTCTGAAAACCGCCGAACGCCGTGGTCAACCAATTCGCGAATGATCTCGCTGGTCCAGCGCGAGCCGATGATGAAGGCTGTGCGAGAAACCGGGCAGAGCGGCAGATTCTTTTTGGTCATATGCCGTCTTACGCATTTTGCTTGACAAAATCTAGTAACTACAAAAAAGATAGTTACTATACATATAGGGAGCACCAGATGTCGATTGAATTACAAGCCGTTATGGGCACAACGCTGATTTTGTTCGTCCTTTTAATGCTGCAAGGCACTTTGGTGCCGCTGAATCAAGGATTTACCTGGGGGTTGGGGAGTCGTGATGCCGTCCGCGAGAAAACTGCGATGCAAGGCCGTACGGCGCGTACCATTGCCAATCATATCGAAGGAATGCTGCTATTTGTGCCGATGGCGCTGATCGTCGAGCAATTGCAATTGTCGTCCACCCTGACCGTGTGGGGGGCGGGTCTGTTCCTGTTTGGTCGAATCGCGTTCACCGGATTCTATTTGATGGGCATTGCCTATTTGCGGTCTGCGGCCTGGGCGGTCGCGGTGCTGGGTATTGTTCTGACCGCCATTCCGGTCTTGTCCGCCATGGTCTGAACCTGGTTGAGCGTCGCAATTAACTCAACCGCTTGAACGGCATCGGGATCGCCGTCGCGGTGGCTTTGGCGACCCGCTTTCCGGCCGCATCGAAACATTCGGCTTCCATAAAGGCGGCGGAACGGCCCCATTTCAAAATGTGGGCTTCAACCGACGCTTTGCCAGGCATGAGCCGGCGCAGATAAGACGTCTTCATTTCCAGCGTCGGGGCGGTCATGGTGACATTCGAAGCAATAATGCAGCACGTGCTCATCGCCTCATCCATCATCGCAGCGATGAATCCGCCTTGAACGGCCCCTGTCGGGTTGGCGAACATGTCTGGCACGTCGAATTCCATGCGGATGCGCTGCGCGTCCTGATCGACGGCGACCAGGCGCATGCCCAGCGTATCAGAGCAGGGCGGTCGTTTCTTGCTGTTTTGAAAGCGCGCCAACATGTCGGCATCAGAGAGGCGCGGTTTGTCGTCAGATGGCAGGTCAGCCATGCTTACTTGCGCCGGAATGCGTCGAGGCTGACCACTGTGTCGCCTTCGCCCTCTGCCGCGGGAGCGGCTTCGACGTCGCTGTCACTGCCGGTTTCCAGGGCGGGCGCAACGACGGCTGAATCATTGCTCGACCCGGCCTTCTCGAAGCTCACACCAAAGTTCACAGCCGGATCCACAAATCGCGTCATCGCGACATAGGGAATGGACAAATGCTGAGGCACACGATTGAATTTCAAGACGATTTCGAAATGGCCGTCATGCACTTCCAGGTCCCAATACTGGTGCTGAATGACAATCGTCATTTCTTCCGGGAATTGCTCGATCAGATGATCGGGGATTTTGACGCCCGGCGCCTTGGTGCGGAAGGTGACATAAAAATGGTGATCGCCGGGAGGGGCAGAGCCTTTTTCGGCCTGTCGCAACGCTTCGCGGACGACGCCGCGCATCGCGGCCTGCGTCAAGGCTTCATATCCAATATAATCGGTCATACCCGGTTCCCCGTTTGGACGTCCTCAATAGACCCCCGAATCATCTCCCGCAATGCCGTTCATGCGTTAGGCGAGCCATTATAATTAACTTCCCCAGCCGGGAAGTTTGTTGCGGCTGTTTCGCCTATTTCGCAGCAAATACAACACATTGCGCGATACCACCCAAATGTAGGTGGAGGCTTCTGTTGCCAGGCGCCTCCGGGCCCCGCCTAAGGCGCTGATGCCCTAGGAGTTAAAGCGGTTTTCCACGCACTGCGTTACGCAGCGAGCAGTTCACCTTCAGCAAAGTTGTCATTTGCAACTATTGTTGAGTGAGCTTCTAACGCAGCTCATGCGGGTGAAGGCCTCGTCTTTACACGTCCGTCGATCCTGTTTCGGCCCCGTCCGCCCGGCTAATGACCAGGATTATGGTGGAGCCGCCGGGTACCGCCCCCGGGTCCGAACCGCTTATTGCACGCGCG
>JBCCGB010000025.1:0-11019 GCA_039029475.1 Pseudomonadota bacterium
GATCGGCGCAAGACCGAACCGGGACGCCAGGATCCGCTCGCCATCGGCCCGCCGCCGGGAGCGTCGCGCGCGCAGAGGAAGCGCGATCCGGAACGGCAAAACATGTTATACTGGCTGCATCATCTGGCACGGCAAGCGGTGATGCGCGGGGGCGCGCACGATCCTCCCGATGCCGGGCCAGCGGGTGGGAAGCTTGCGCCGGAGCCGATAAATTCAAGCTGACCGCACTCATCGCCGCCATCTCGCGCTGATCTCCAACCTTGTATCGGGCCGTGGATTTCGCTCACGTCTTCGTAACAGAATCGCATGATCATCAGGTCTTCACATGGTAAACGTAACGTTTTTCGATGAATTCTTATTGAAAAACGGTAAACTCCTCCCCATGTTGATACAAGGTTCAAATCAGGGAGAACCATAAATGGAAACCAGTCTAATCGTATTTGGCTTGATGGCTATCGCCGCTTTGGTGCTGATCACTTCAGCGGTTAAAGTTGTGCCGCAGGGCTTTAATTTCACAGTTGAGAATTTCGGGCGCTATACAAGAACGCTCGGCCCGGGCCTGCATTTCATCATGCCTTTCTATCAGCGCGTCGGGCGCAAGATGAATATGATGGAATCAGTCCTCGACATTCCGACACAGGAAGTGATCACCAAGGACAATGCGCAAGTGTCCTGTGACGCTGTGGTGTTTATCCAGGTCGTTGATCCGGTCTCGGCCGCCTACGAGGTGAACAATCTCGAGAACGCGATCACCAACCTGTCTTTGACCAATATTCGTACGGTGGTTGGCTCGATGGATCTGGACGAAGTCCTGTCCAATCGTGACGATATCAATGCCCGGCTTTTGTCTGTCGTCGATGCGGCGACCAATCCCTGGGGCGTCAAAGTCACCCGGATTGAGATTGCCGATCTCTCGCCGCCAGCCGACATTACCGAAGCCATGGCCCGGCAAATGAAAGCGGAGCGCTTGAAGCGGGCGGAAGTCCTGACCGCGGAAGGGGACAAACAGTCTGCCATTCTGCGCGCCGAAGGTGAAAAACAATCTGCCATTCTCGAAGCCGAAGGACGCCGCGAAGCCGCCTTCCGGGACGCCGAAGCGCGCGAGCGTGAAGGGGAAGCGGAAGCCAAGGCCACGGCCTTTGTCTCGGAAGCCATCGCCAAGGGGGACGTCAATGCAATCAATTACTTCCTCGGGCAGCAATATGTCACGGCATTTGAAAAGCTGGCCTCTGCAGGCGGCAATAAGACGGTGATCATCCCAGCTGAATTCAGCTCGATCATCGGCACGATTGAAGGCATTCGTGGTCTGACGGATAGCGCACAAGCCGCGCGCACCGCAGTGCCGCCAGCCGGAACGCGTGGATAGGAGGCGAATATGGACGGTTTAGCCCTTACTCTTTGGCCCCCCACAGCCTGGCATTGGCTGGCTTTGGCGCTGATCCTATTCTCGGTCGAAATGATGACCGGGACATGGGACTTGCTCTGGGTCTCCATCGCTGCGGCTTTTACCTCGGCATTCGCCGCCTTTGCGCCCTCCGGCATTGCCGGATGGGAAGGGCACCTGGTCTTCTTCGCGATTGCATCTGTGATCTTGTTCATCGTCGGACGGACCGTGTTCAAGAGCATGCGCGAGAATGTTGAAGAGCATCCGACCTTGAACAAGCGCATGGCCGGTACACTCGGCCAGCGCGGGGTTGTCGCGGATGATTTTGCCGGCGGCCTCGGCCGGGTAAAGCTCGGCGATACGGAGTGGTCTGCGCAAAGCACGGATGGCGCCAATCTCGCCAGCGGCGCGGCTGTGATTGTGGAGGCGACGGAAGGCAATACGCTGAAAGTTCGCCCGGCCTAAGCGGATGTTCCGCTCGCCACGATTAGACCCAGGGAGGCAACACCATGTCGACGCGCAAGCCTGACGCGGATTTGTCTCCCGTTTCCGTGGATTCCATCGCCGAGGATCTGTTCGGTCTGAACATTAGAGGCGTAAAGTCCATCCTGGTGCTGTGGCGAAAGCCAGCAGACTATTTTGATGCCGCCCGGCGCCCAGATTGGGACAATCGATTCACCCCCTCTATTCGTTTGTGGTTGTCCTTTTTTGCGCTGTATTCAGCGCTAAATTTTTGGTGGTTTGGCAGCAATCAGGCGATGATTGGTGCATTTGCCAGTGGCTACGCGAATTCCGGCATGGTGCTGCCGCCGGATGTCACCTACGAGCAGGTCGGGCGCGAGGCGATGCTCTGGGGCTTTGGCGTCATTCCGGTGTTGCAAATTTCCACAATGCTGGTGCTTTCCCTGATCTACACAGCCTGGGGCGAGCGCACCACGCTCGCGGTCCGGCAACGCTTCTTGTTCGCGGTCATTGTGCCCAGCGCCAGCCTGATGCCGGTGTTTTTGACCATCATGCTCTGGGTCCCGCAGCACATGTTGACCGCCTATGGCTTATTCCTGGCACTCGTGACCTGGTTGATCGACTTCATGACCGGATATCGCGGCGGCTTTGCGCATGTCTCGAAAACCGGTCGGGCGTGGCGCGCCGGGCTTCTCGCCTTCATCGTGGTCCTGCTCAATACCGGCACCTCGATTGCCGCACAGATCGCCGGAATAGTCTTGATCGGTCAGAAATATGCGATTCCCCCAGCCGGATGACCCGGGCGCCAATCGCTTGAACTTGCGCGGACACAGCGCTAGCCAAGTGAGATGACGAGTCTTGTTTCACTGCCTGCGCAGCCCCCGGGCACACCTTGGCCAACCGAACACTGGCCGATGGGCGATCTGCCAGCACATGTCGATCGGGCGAAAATTCAAGCCTTGATCGATCAGGGTTTTGAGGACGTTGCGACGCTTGGCCAAACCCACGCGTTCCTCGCCATTCTGGGCGGCCGTGTGGTTGCAGAACGTTATGCTGACACGCATGGGCCGGACGACACTTACCATTCCTGGTCGATGGCGAAATCGATCACCCATGCGCTCACCGGCATCGCGATTGCCGACGGCGCGATCAAGCTCGATGCGCCCGTCAATGTGCCGGAATGGCAGGCGCCGGACGATCCCCGCGCGGCGATTACGCTGGAACATTTGCTGCGTATGTCTTCGGGGCTGCAATTCATTGAGGATTACGAGAATGCGGGCGTCTCGCACACAATCGAAATGCTGTTTGGCGTCGGCAAGGACGATGTCGCACATTATGCGGCTGAGAAGCCATTGGAGCATGCGCCCGGAACGCATTGGCTCTATTCCAGTGGCACCACCAATATCATCTCCCGCTTGCTCGCCGCAGCGCTGAAGCTGGACCCGCACGGCTTTGAACAATTCCTGCGCGGGCGCTTGCTCAACCCGATTGGCATGCATTCCGCAATCCCGAAATTTGATGCCGCCGGAACATTTCTCGGCTCGAGTTTCTGTTTTTGCACCGCCCGGGATTTCGCCCGGTTCGGCTTGTTATATTTGCGGGGCGGCGACTGGGACGGACAGCAGATTATCAGCCGACAATGGGTTGATCATGCGCGCACGCCAACGCCGAATGTGCCATCTGAAGAGCCAATGGGATATGGCGCGCATTGGTGGTTGAACATGGCCGGGCCCGGCAGTTTCTCGGCCAACGGCTATGATGGGCAATATATTGTTCTGGTGCCGGACACGGATCTCATCCTGGTGCGGCACGGTGTGTCTGAGGCGTTCAAGGACAATGTCCGCGACTGGCTGGCCGCAATCGCCGCGTGTTTTTGATGACCGCCCGCGCGGGCAAGACCACTCGGTTCAATTTTCTGGAAATTACAAGCGCAATCTAAAGGTCTCATAAGGCCGGCACTTGTACACCCGGACTAGAGTCTAGGGACCATGCCACGAAGGATGGGAGTCTGGACTTATGTTATTCAAACGAGGGGTCGGGCAATTTGCCCGCAATCGCAGCGGTGCGACCGCGATTATTTTCGCATGCTGCTTGTTTCCGATGATATTGGTGATCGGATTTGTAGTCGATTTTGGACTTCACCATAATTATTCAAGCAAAGTTCAACGCGCACTGGACATGGCCGGCCTGGCCGCGGCCCGGCATCTCAATCAAAATCTCGGGGCGGACGTTGATGATGTTGAGCGCATTGCGCAGGACTATTTTGACGCTGAGCTCGATGATGCAGCGTATCTCAGCTTGAACGATGTCAGTGTTGAACGCATCGGGATGCGAATCTCACTCGATGTCGACGGCACGATGCCGACCAGTTTCATGCATCTGGCCGGCGTGACGAAAATGCCGCTTAATACGGAAACCGAAGTGGCTTACGGCGTGCCGACCGAAGCGGAAATTGTGCTCGTGCTCGATACGTCCACATCGATGAGTCTGACGGAAGTCGGATCCGGGGTGTCGCGCATTGAATCGCTCAAGATCGCGGCAAAAGACATGGTCTCGACGCTGTTGGATGCGAGTTCGACCGTCGATATCAAAATTGGCATCATCCCGTTCTCCAATCGCGTAAATATCGGCACCGATCAGGCCAGCGCGCCTTGGCTTTCGGTGCCGGCGGATGAAATTAGGGACCTCGAAGACTGTCGGATCCGGGATGACTGGTATGAAGCGAACTGCAAAAAAACTTATGTCAATTGCGACAGCGACGATGTCGAAAACTTGTGCGGCACTTGGAATTGCGATGATGTGGACATGTCGACCGCCAAAAAAGAATGTACCACATACCAAAAGACCTGGACTTGGTATGGGTGTGTGAAACCGCGATCGTCGGCGAGTCACTTGCGCGATGGACGTTACGGGTTGGAAAAAATCCCTGGAATTCTGAGCACAAATGACTGGCAATGCGCTTCACCGGTACGCCATCTGACGGACCAGGTGAGCGACCTCAATCTAACCATTGATAGATTGCGTGTGCGCAATGAGACTTACATACCATCGGGCTTGATGTGGGGGTATCGCATGCTGACCAAGCGCAAACCATTCCAGTCGGATGAAAGCATTGGCGACTTTATGACGGGCGGCGGCATCAAGACAATTGTTCTCATGTCAGACGGGGCAAACACGCTCGCGCCGACCCCGCATGGCAAGATTACCGATAGCGATTCTGATCTCCCAGGACCGACCGTGGAGGAGCTTGCAAATGACAATACCAAAGAGATTTGCGACCGGATGAAGGGCGATGGTGTTGAGGTTTACGTGGTCGCGTACGACATCACCGATACCGAAACCACGGACCTTCTGGAAGATTGCGCATCCACCGAGTCGCGCTTTTACTCTGCTGAAAGCACGGACGAACTTAAGGCTGTGTTTGAGGCCATCGCAAAACAAATCGCGCGCGATATTTCGATCGTCGGATAGAATATTCCAAGCGTGAAATTTGAAAAGGCCTGGTGCAATCGCCAGGCCTTCTCGCATGGTTGAATGGGATGGCCGGGCTTATAGGTCGCTCAGTTTCGGGATCGTGCCGTCTGTTCCCATCCAGGCCTCTTCAAACAGCTCCTGGGCATAGTCTGCCGATCGCTCGTCACCCTTGGCGCGATAGGTCTCAGCTAATCCAAACAAAGCATATGCGTTGTTTGGCGCTTTGATCAGAGTTTTGAAAAATTCGCGTTGGGCCCGGTCATACTGTCCGTCCTCAAGCAGATACAGGCCGAGGGTCTGACGCGTGGGATAATACCACCAGGTGGGTTCGAAATATGGCAATTGCGCTTCTGCGTCTGCCGCAGATTCGAGCTTGTCGATGGCACCTTTCAGGTCACCTTGCGCCGCGAGCATCCGACCTTTCAGGGTCAATTCAGCAACCGTATGAACGCCAGCGAGTGGGGTCAGAAAATCGGCGTCATAAGCGTCGAACCCCGGTTCACCTGTCAGTGCTCCCAAGAGTCCAAGCTCGGTCTTGGCGGCTTCCAGATCGCCTTGCTGTGCGAAGACCGTTCCCCGCGCATAATGCCAGGCCGTGCGCAGATAGAGATGCGCGGCGGCAGGTTCAGGCGTGGCCAGTACGGTTTCGTCGGTGGAAAAAATCAGGTCCGTGAATATCGGGGATGCTGCAATATGTTCCGCCAACGGGTTCGGGGCTGACGGATCAATTTCGACCATCGCGTCCAGTTTGTCTGCCATTTCCAGCGCGGTCGCGGCATTGCCGGCAAATTGCGAACTGGCAACAACGAAATGAACATTATGCGGATAATAGACACTGCCATAAACCGCGGCGTTCGGGCTTTGCGCGAGATAGGCTTCATCTGCAGCTATCGCGGCAATGTTCGAGTCGTGCGACTTCTTCCATGCGCCGAGCCTGAGATAGATGTGAGACGGCATGTGGACCAAATGGCCAACGCCGAGATTTTGGGCCAGCAGGCGATCGGCGAAGGCTTCAGCCCGATACGGATCAACCGACGATTCGGTTATGTGAATATAGAGATGGATGGCGGGCGCGAAGTCTGGATCCAAATCGAGCGCGGCTTCAATCAGTTCTAACGTGCGGGCGGTTCGTCCCTTTGGCTCACGCGCGCCCGCCTGCCAGTAATCCCAGGGCTGGGTGTCCATATTGGCCTCGGCTGCGAGCGAGAGAATGAACTTGTCGTCTGGAAAGGCGACGGAGACATTATCCATGGCAATTGCGAATGCTTCCGCATCTTCGGCAATTGCGCCATCTGCCGCCAGGCCATAGCGCGTGCTGAGCGCCTTGATGAGCTGCGCTTCGCGATCGGCGACGCCTTCAAGGCGCGCCATCGCAGCGTCCGCGGCGACAAGGCCGGCGGCGCCACGTTCGGGGGCGTAGGGAATATTGATATTGCTGCCAAAGGACAGGCCTTCGCCCCAATAACACATCGCGCAACCTGGATCCTTGCTTTGTGCCATGCGGAAGGCGGCGATCGCTTCATCATGATTGAAATTCGCCATGTGCGCGAGACCGGTGTCAAACCAGAGCTGAGCTTCGCGGCTGCCGGTCGAGATTTGAAAGTGAAAATGATCGGTGACGTCGCGCGGCAGAGCGAACGGGGCGCCATAGTCAAAGCCCGGATTTAGATTCGCGGCGGCTTCAAGCGCGGCGGCAGAACTCTGATTGGTGCGTCCGCTGCACATGCTTTGCGACAGCGTCACCGGGTCGATAAAGGGCTGGGTTTCAGCCTCTGGTTCGACTGGCTCCGGTGAGACACATGAGGCCAGACCGAACAGGCTCAGGCCCAATCCCAGTGTCTTTAGGTTTATGATTGTCATTTTTTGTCCTCCCTTGCCGAAAGCACTACCACAGATTGATATGCCCGTTAACCAAACACGCGATTAGACGGTCGATATGTTGGCTCACTGTTTCAAGGCTTTGCATTCTTCCACGCCGCGAGTAGACCGTCGCCAACAAGTCATGTGAGTACAAATCCAATGCGCGACGGTGGCCGAATAGCAGCAGCGATAGATGTCCTCAGCGATGTTCTAAACCGACATCAGCCGGTGAAAGTTGCTGCCCGGGATTGGGGCAAACGCGCGCGCTATGCCGGGGCCAAGGATCGGGCATGGGTATCAGGTCTTGTGCTCGACGCGTTGCGCAAGCGCAATTCGATCGCTCACGCCATGGCCGATGATACACCAAGAGGTCTTATCCTGGGCGCCCTGAGTTTTTCCTGGGGGTGGGACATTCGCCGTATCGATGATGCCATGGATGAGCCGCATGCGCCGAGTGCGCTGACGCTGCACGAGCGCGAACATCTGGTTATGGCGCCGGATGTCACAGCGGCGCCGCATGTCGCCGGTGATTATCCGGAATGGCTGGGGTCTCATATGCAGCGCGCTTTTGGTGAACTCGCCGCCGTTGAAGGGCAAGCCATGGCGGTGCGGGCCGATGTCGATTTGCGGGTCAACACGCTGAAGGTCGATGCTGAAAAAGCCGGCGGCCCACTGCGCAGCGCAAAAGCCGAACCTTCGCGACTTTTGCACAACGCCTATCACATTCCGGCCCGAGACCCGTCGCAACGTGAAGCCAGTCTGGACAATATTCCCGCCTATTCAAAAGGCTGGGTCGAAGTCCAGGATGCCGGCTCGCAAATTGCCGCCGCCGCAGCCAATGCACAAGCTGGTGAGCAAGTTCTTGACTATTGCGCGGGCGGCGGCGGAAAAACGCTGGCGCTGGCCGCGGCAATGGGCGGAAAGGGCCAGGTCTTCGCTTACGATATTGATGGTCGCAGGTTGAGTGCCATCATTCCGCGTTTGAAGCGCTCAGGCGCTCACAATGTGCAATTGCTTCATCCGCGCGAGCCGGAAGCACTGGATGCCCTCAAGGACCAGATGGATTGCGTTTTTGTCGATGCCCCCTGTACCGGGACCGGCACTTGGCGCCGACGTCCGGACACGAAATGGCGGGTCAAGCCAAACTCCTTGCAGACGCGCATAGAACAACAAGATGAAGTGCTTCAGAACGCCTCGGCCTATGTCAAACCTGGCGGTCGCTTGCTCTATGCTACGTGTTCCTTCCTGGTCGAGGAAGACGAAGACCGGGTCGATGCATTTCTCGCGGCGCATCCGGGGTGGGGCCAGGAGGATGCGGTTGCGCACGCCGCGGCAAGCGGTCTGCTTACCGATGAAGGGCTGGCCACCATAAAAGCCGGACAAGGCCCAGCAGGCAGCGTCCGTCTGACCCCGCGCAGCGCTGGGACGGACGGCTTTTTCTTTGCTGTGCTGCGCCGCCAAAGTTAACCCATTCTGGTGAATTCGCCGCTACGCTTTGGCGTCAAATTCAGCTCGTTTTGCGACACTCTGCTCAAGTCAGAAGGGGTCGCTTATGTCAGTCACAACCAAGGATGGTGTCACAACGCTCAAACCCACAGCCTGGAAGTGGTTTGGTGCGGCTTTGGCTGTGTTCTTCTTGATCCCGGGATTTGGTTGGATCCTGGCCGGCGTGCTCGCGCTTATGGGCGCTGGTGTATTGCAGAGCCTGATCCTGTCGCCGCACGGCATAAAAGTCCGAAACTATGGGTCAACCAAAGACTATGCCTGGTCCGACATCAGCGATTTTCGCATCTATAAAGTCCGATCCGGTTTGATCACTGCAGCGAATATGGTCTCGTTCACACACGCGCATAAGGATGGCAGCATGATGGGCAATGCCGCCAAGTTGCTGGTCGGAGGCACCGATACAATCCCGGCCGTCGGCATGCCCGCGAAAAAACTCGTCCAGGTCATGGAAGCCTATAAGCGTGGCTTTATCCCCGCGGACAGTGAACAGCCAGATGTGAGCCCGCCGCCACCGCTGCCTGCATTTAATGTCAGTCCCGAGCCGAAACCCTCCAGCAAGCCCGCAAAACCTCGCCCACGCGCGGTTCCGGCAACCCCGCGTGCACAACAGCGCCCGCCGGCAAAACAGCCGAATCTCGGCGGTACGCGTCGAAAGGCGACCCCGCTGGTTCAGGAAGGCGGCGGTCTATTTGGACGCCGCCGGTCGGACTCGCCATTCAGTTCCTGAACTGAGCCAGTTGAGGCCAAAGCGGGACTCAGCTAAAGGGCCGCATGGCTGATCAAAAACATGAACGCGCGCTGATTATCGACTTTGGCAGTCAGGTAACTCAGCTCATCGCGCGCCGCTTGCGAGAAAGCGGCGTGTATTGTGAAATCCACCCTTTCAACAAGGTCGATGAAAGCTTCTTGAAGGCGTACCACCCGCAAGCGGTTATTCTTTCGGGTGGACCAGCCAGCGTGACCTGGGAGGACAGCCCGCGCGCGCCAGATGCTGTGTTTGAACTGGGCGTCCCCATTCTCGGCATTTGCTATGGTCAGCAGGTGATGATGGAACAATTGGGCGGGCGCGTCGAAAGCGGAACCAGCCGCGAGTTTGGCCGCGCCTTCATTGAGAAAGTTGGCGAGGATCAGCTACTTGATGGCTTGTTCGAGAATGGCGAGCAGGAACAAGTTTGGATGAGCCATGGCGATCATGTTGCAGAAATGGCGCCCGGGTTTGAAGTGATTGCCAAATCGCCCGGCGCCCCGGTGGCTGCGATTGTCGACCGGTCGCGTAATTTCTACGCAACACAATTCCATGTCGAAGTCGTCCACACCACGCATGGCGCGAAGATTCTGCGCAATTTCACGCATGGCATTGCGGGTCTGAAAGGCGATTGGACCATGGCTGCCTATCGCGAAGAGGCGATTGAAAAGATCCGTGCGCAAGTCGGATCGGGTCGGGTCATTTGCGGATTGTCTGGCGGTGTGGATAGTTCAGTCGCGGCGGTCCTGATTCATGAAGCCATTGGCAGCCAGTTGACCTGCGTCTATGTCGATCATGGCCTGATGCGGATGAATGAGAGCGAGCAAGTCGTCAGCCTGTTCCGCGAACACTACAATATTCCGCTGGTGCATGTGGATGCATCGGATCTGTTTCTGGGCGAGCTTGACGGCGTCAGCGACCCGGAAAAGAAACGCAAGACCATCGGCAAATTGTTCATCGAAGTGTTTGACGAAGAGGCCAAGAAAATTGGCGGCGCAGATTTTCTCGCACAAGGCACGCTTTATCCGGACGTGATTGAAAGTGTCAGTGCGATTGGTGGGCCATCCGTCACGATTAAGAGCCATCATAATGTTGGCGGACTGCCGGAGCGCATGAACATGCAATTGGTCGAACCGTTGCGCGACCTGTTCAAGGATGAAGTCCGTGCGCTTGGCCGCGAGCTTGGCTTGCCAGAGGCATTTATCGGACGTCATCCATTTCCGGGGCCAGGACTGGCGATCCGAATTCCGGGTGAGATCACACGCGACAAAGCCGACACTTTGCGCAAAGCCGATGCGATTTACCTTGAAGAATTACATAAGGCGGATCTGTATGATCAGATCTGGCAGGCCTTCGCCGTCTTGTTGCCGGTCAATACAGTTGGCGTGATGGGCGACGAACGCACCTATGAAAATGTCCTGGCGTTGCGGGCGGTCACATCGACGGATGGCATGACCGCCGACTATTTTCCTTTTGACCACGACTTCCTCGGCCGCGTCGCGACGCGCATTATCAATGAGGTCAAAGGCGTGAACCGGGTGGTGTATGACATCACGTCGAAACCCCCTGGAACGATCGAGTGGGAATA
>JBCCGB010000026.1:0-8946 GCA_039029475.1 Pseudomonadota bacterium
GGAAGAGGGTGGCCGTCACACGCCATTCTTCACAAACTATCGTCCACAATTCTACTTCCGGACGACGGACGTGACCGGTGTTGTCACTCTGCCAGCGGACAAGGAAATGGTTCTGCCAGGCGACAATGTGAAGATGAGCGTTGAGCTGATCCAGCCGATCGCCATGGACCAGGGTCTGCGCTTCGCGATCCGCGAAGGTGGCCGCACCGTCGGCGCCGGTGTTGTGGCCTCTGTCTCCAAGTAAGAGACACACAAACCAAATCACAAAGCCCGCCTGAAACCAGGCGGGCTTTTTTGTGCGTGAAAGATCGAACAGGTCAGGTCAACGCCGCACAGCGGAGTCAGGTCGCCACATCCAAGCCGCGCGCACCGCCGTCTTCAATCTCAACGTCGAATGTCTCCAGAAAACGACAAACCATCATGTAGTATCCCGTCACCAGGGTGAGCTCTTGCAGTGCTTCGGCGCCAAAATGGGCGAGGGCCGGTGCGAATGTGGCATCACTTGCCCGGACGTTTGCGACCAGGTCGTCAACATAAGCCAGTGTCAGGCGGTGTTCGTCCGAAAGACCGTCAGCGTCCGGCCCCATTTTCAGGGCATCGAACAATTCATCAGTCATGCCCAGATCGCGGCCGATTTTCTCGTGTTGCGCGGTCTCGTATCCCGCTTGAGAAAGATAGCCGACCCTGAGTATGGCACACTCACGCGTGACGGGATCAAGTTGGCCCTCGAAAAGAAAAGCGCCGCCGAGATCAACAAAGGGGCGGAGCAGGCCTGGCGCGTGTGCCATCATTCTAAAGATGTTCAGAGGCGCCCATTGATTGATGAGGTGTGCCGTCTTGTCGTTGAATTGATCGGGGTCGGCATAAGGGATACGGGCCATATCTGTCTCCTGATTTGTCGCAACTTAATCATGCCTTTGATTGGCCGCAAAGCGGCTTAAGCTGAACCTGGGAAAAGAGGAGACACACACCATGTTGAGACCATTGATGGCGGCCATGGCGGCACTGACATTTGGCGCGGCGCACGCCGATGAAGTCTGGAGCACCGAAATCGGGGACGTGATCTATGAAGCCGATCTCGCCAATGGCATGGCGGTTCTGTCTTATCCGACGGACGAAGAGACGCGCGGCCTGGCTTACATTGCCGGACTGGCCGGCGAATATACCGGCCGAACCGGCTATGAAGGCATCTGGATGGAGCCTGCCACTGAAGACGGGACGTGTGACATCGAAATCGCCGCACCGGAAACCGGCGAGACCTCAAACAATTGGGGGCGCGTGAAAGTGATATTTGTCGACCCAGATTTTCCGGGCACCTTTATCGCCTTGCGCGGCGATTGTTTTGACGATCCGGATGCTATGCTGGTCGCGCGACCGGTCACCGCCTTGGCGGATTAAGCGCATTTTCCTGTACCCGCCCCATTGCATCCGGGGCGGGCTTGAGGCATTTAGGCGCCTCACTGGACGGGTGTAGCTCAGTTGGTAGAGCATCGGTCTCCAAAACCGAGGGTCCCGGGTTCGAGTCCTGGCGCCCGTGCCATGTGAACCGCTTCTCATAAAGGGCCTCCTGCGTTTCTCGTTATACATGCGGGGAAGAACCCTATATGGGCTCTAGCTCTCGATCGCGGTCGGACATCCCGGAAGTCGTTGAATCGTTGAACAACCGAAAGCCTGATCATGCTAACGCAATCATCGATTGCTGCGCCGCTTGCCCAAGCGCTCGCAGACAAAGGGTATGAAACACTGACACCGGTTCAGGATGCTGTTCTTGCGCCTGATCTGGAACAGCGTGATCTGCTGGTTTCTGCCCAAACCGGATCAGGCAAGACCGTGGCGTTTGGACTGGCATTGGCAACAACCCTGTTGGGATCCGCACAGACCCTGCCCAAAGCCGGCGCGCCTCTGGCGCTGATCATTGCGCCGACGCGTGAGCTGGCCTTGCAGGTGACCAAGGAATTGCAGTGGCTTTATGAGCCCGCGGAGGGCCGGATCGCCTCCTGCATTGGCGGCATGGACTTCAGAGATGAGCGCCGCGCGCTGGACAAGGGGGTTCATATCGTGGTCGGCACACCTGGGCGCCTCGTCGATCATATTCGCAGAGGATCGCTGGATATGGACCTGTTGCGGGCCGTCGTCCTGGATGAAGCGGATGAAATGCTGAACATGGGATTCCGCGAAGAGCTCGAAATGATTCTCGACGATGCGCCTCTGGACCGGCGCACGCTGATGTTCTCGGCAACCGTCTCGAAGCCAATTGCACGTCTGGCAGAAAACTATCAGTCGGATGCAGCGCGCGTGAACACGATGGCGGCGAAATCCTCGCATGTGGATATTGAGTATCAGGCGCATACTGTGGTGCCGACGGATGTCGAAAACGCCATCATCAATCTATTGCTCTTCCATCAGGCGCCGAATGCAATCGTGTTCTGCGCGCGTCGGGAAGGGGTCAATCGATTGACATCGAGGCTGACCAATCGCGGCTTTGATGTTGTGGCGCTGTCAGGCGAGTTCTCGCAGAAGGAACGCACCAACTCGATCGCCGCGATGCGCGACGGTCGAGCCAGTGTTTGTGTGGCTACCGATGTTGCCGCGCGCGGCCTGGATTTGCCGGGGCTGGATCTGGTCATCCATGCCGACTTGCCGCGCAATAAGGAAGGATTGTTGCATCGCTCCGGCCGGACCGGTCGAGCGGGTCGGAAAGGCGTGTGCGCGTTGATCGTGCCTGTGCGGGCGCGTCGACGCACCGAACGATTGTTGCAAGATGCGGGGGTTGAGGCGAAATGGATCGCACCGCCTTCAGCTGCCGACATTGAGAGCGCGCTGAACCAGCGCCTCTTGGCGAGCGAGATCTTCACCTCGTCGACGCAACCTGGCGAACGTGATCTCAGCGCGGCTTTGCTCGAACGCTTTCAGCCCGAGCAATTGGCCAGCGCCATCGTTCGGCTGACACGCGCAAAGGATTCCGCCCCGGAGGTCCTGCAGGATGTTTCCACGGCACGGGACAGGCCAGAGCGAAAACCACGCGCCGATCGCAGCGCCCGCTCGGACGAACCCGGTCAATCGCCGAGAGGTCGACCGAAGGCCGATTTTACTGATGGCCACTGGATCAAGCTCGGCGTCGGGCGCAAGAACAGAGCCGACCCGAAATGGCTGATCCCGATGTTGTGCAAGTCCGGTGGATTCTCGCGCAAGGAAATCGGCGCCATTTTGATCAATCCAGGGTTTACCCATGTTGAGCTTAAGCCGCACGCCGCTGAGCAATTGATGGCGGCAGCGGGGCCTGAACAAGTCATCGACAATAGCATTTGGGTTGATCGCGCGCCGCAACCGGATGGTGAGGTCGAACGCGCCGCGCCACGTCGCGAACAACGCACCGGGAAACCGCGCCCAAAAGTGCGCCGCAATCCGGATGGGAAGGCCGCTGCACCAAAGTCAAGAAAACCAAGAACGGGTCCGAAAAAGCCGCGTGGACCGAACGGCGAAAAGAAGCGCAGCAAGAAAAAGTCGACGCCGAACGAACGCCGCTGAAAAATTCTCCGCGCTTGAGTCACAGATCCGGATCCTGTTTCGTCTAAGAAGTAAGGAACGGAGAATTGCAAAATGAGAATGATCATCTGGGCCGTGGCAGCGCTTTACTTCGCCACGGCTGTATACATGTTTGCCGCACCGCGCGAATTTTATGACGGGACGCCGGGCGTCGCCATGATGGGGCCCTACAACACGCACTTTATACGCGATGCGGGCTTGGCCTTTTTGACCAGTGCCGGGGCCCTGGCATGGGGCAATTGGAAACAGTATCGGGCCGTTGCTGTGTTCGGTGCGATCTGGCCATGCCTGCATGCGCTTTTTCATATCTGGATCTGGCTGGCGCGTGGTTTGCCGCTCGATCAGGTGGCTTTTGTGAACTTGGTCGGCATCCAGGCACCGGCCTGGCTGGCGCTGATCGCGGCGACGCGTTTGAGCGGAGAAGAGGCATGATCAAATGGGTGTTGAAACGCGCGGCGCGGGCCTTTGGTCGATCCTATGATTATGATGTGAGCTATATGTTGGACGTGATCGACACTTCGGCCGGTGCGGGCGCGCGATTGTCTGCATTCCCGATGATCAGCCAATATCGCGGGCCTAAGCGAGGTCAGGCTGTGTGGACCGGGGCGATCTTCGCCTCTACGCTGGAGGGCGATTGCGGCCCTTGCGCCCAGCTTGTCATTGATATGGCAACTGAGGCGGGCGCGAATGCGGTTGACTTGCAGCGCTGTTTCGAAGGAGACCCACATCTCGCAGGGGATGTTGGGCTTGGTTTCCGATTTGCGATGGCCGCGATCCATGGAGATCTCGCTGCCGACGATTTACAGACAGAGATAGAAGCGAAATACGGACGCCGTACGGTGATCGCCGCCGCGTTCGCGGCTGCAACTGGACGCTTCTATCCTGTGTTCAAGCGTGGCCTTGGATATGGACATGCATGCACACAGCTGCAATTTCACGATCCGTTGGAATCGGAAGTCCCGGCCTGATGGCAGATTTGGTGTCGATCTTCGAAGCAGAGCGCAAGCAGCTGACCTCGCTTTGCTATCGGATGCTTGGGGATCGGGCCGGCGCCGAGGACGCTGTGCAGGATACGTGGCTGCGCTGGATGAAGGTCGATCATGAGCGGGTCGATCATCCCGCCGCATGGTTGCGCCGCGCGGCAACCAATATCGCGATCGACGCCCTTCGTTCAGCACGTCGGCAGCGCGAGACTTATGTTGGGCCTTGGTTGCCGGAACCCCTCCTGCTCAGCGAGACGGGACCGGCGGACGATTTCGAATTGGCACAGGAATGCGAGCTCGCCTTGCTTTGGGCAATGGAGCGATTGGGCGCGGAAGAGCGCGCCGCATTCATCCTGCGCGAGGCTTTTGATGCGGAGTATGATGAAATTGCGACCTGCTTGAGCAAGTCGCCTGCCGCCTGTCGGCAAATGGTCAGTCGTGCGCACAAGCGTTTGCAAGAAAGCGGGCCGCGTTTCGATGCATCTCCAGATCAGGTGGAGGCGCTCATTTCCCAGTTCTTTGCAGCCGCGACCGCGGAGGACATGTCCACCGCGATCCGGTTGTTCGCGCCGGATGCGGTTGCCATATCGGATGGCGGACGCAAAGCGCGCGCCGCAAGACGGATTTTGGTGGGTCCAGAAGATATTGTGCACGTCATGATGGCGGTCTGGCGCAAGTCCGTGAAAGAGACCATTGCCTGGAGTCTTGAGCCCTGCATCGCCAATGCCGCGCCCGCGATTGTTCGGCGCGCGGGGGGCATAATTGACTTCGTTTTGACGCTGGCGCCAAACGAGAATAATGAGATTGCCTGGCTGTACGTGATGCGCAATCCGGACAAGCTTCAAGAGCCGCACAAACAGCGCGGATAATTGCGGCTGCATCTCTGAGACAAAATCTGCACACACGCCTGTTGACGACCGCGTCTGATTCCCGTACAGGCCACCCTTCGCAAGCTAGGCCGTGCCGTGAAGGCAAACGCTGGCAACCGAAACGAACAACTGGATTTTCCTCGTGTCTGGGCGCTCAGAGAGCTGTGCGGCCCGGATGTGTGGTTTTATCGTGAATGGACATCGCAGGATGGAAAAACAGAATATCAGGATCCGGCTCAAAGCCTTCGATCACCGCGCGCTTGATTTGTCAGCACGCGAAATCGTTTCGACTGCCAAGCGCACCGGCGCGGAAGTGCGTGGACCAATCCCGCTTCCGACCCGTAAAGAGCGCTTCACAGTCAACCGTTCGCCACACGTGAACAAAAAGTCTCGTGAACAGTTCGAGATCCGTACGCATAAGCGTATTCTCGACATTGTTGACCCGACGCCGCAAACCGTAGATGCGCTGATGAAGCTCGATCTGTCGGCTGGCGTTGGTATCGAGATCAAGCTTGAGGGAGCTCGCTAATGGCGCTTCCGGCTCAACGTTCAGGCGTGCTTGCCCGTAAGCTGGGTATGACACGCGTCTTTAGTGAAGAAGGTCGTCACATTCCGGTGACGGTATTGGCGCTTGATGGCTGTCAGGTTGTTGGTCTGCGCACCGAAGAGCTGCGCGACGTGACGACCAAAAAAGGTGGTCAGGTTCAGCGCACCGATGGCTATACCGCCGTCGTGATGGGCGCTGGCGACAAGAAAGCCAAACGCACCGCAAAAGCCCAGCGCGAGCAGTTCGCTAAGGCCGGTGTCGCGCCAAAATCAAGAGTTACAGAGTTTCGTGTCAAATCTGACATCACTCTGCCGGAGGTCGGCGCTGAAGTTCAGGCCGACCATTTTGTTCCGGGTCAAAAAGTCGACGTTGCTGGCGTCTCCATCGGTAAAGGTTTTGCCGGGGCGATGAAGCGCTGGAACTTTGGTGGTCTGCGCGCGACCCACGGTGTGTCTATCTCTCACCGTTCACATGGTTCGACCGGACAGTGTCAGGATCCAGGTAAGGTCTTCAAGGGCAAGAAAATGGCTGGACACTATGGTGTCGAGCGCAAGACGGTCCAAAACCTTGAAATCGTCCGTACCGATGTTGAGCGCGGTCTCGTGCTCGTCAAAGGCGCCATTCCAGGTGCTGCTGGTTCGTTCGTTGAAATCCGCGATGCGGTCAAAAAAGCCCTCCATGCTGATGCTCCAGCGGAGGGCTCTTTCAAAGCCGCTGCCAAATCAGACGCGCCGGCTGGCGATGTGAAGATTGAAGGCACTGCGGCGGACAATATCGTTCTCGTTGATGGCATTGGTCCCAAGACCGAAGAAAACCTGAAAGAAAAGGGCCTCGGCACGCTTTCAGCTTTTGTTGCCATGGCAGATGACGAGCGCACAGCTCTGCTTGAAGAGCTCGGCGTTGCTGAAGATGCGGCGAGCGAAGATTGGGTCGGTCAGGCCAAAGACATTCTTGCGGGCGGTCAGCCGCGCGCGAAAGTCGATCAGGACTTGCTGAAGAAACTTCTGAAAGAGGGTGCTGAGTAATGGAGCTCTCCGTCAAAACACTTGAAGGCAAGGCCGCTGGCAAAGCCACTGTTGATGATGCTGTGTTCGGGATCGAAGAGATTCGCGGCGACGTTATTCAGCGCATGGTTCGCTACCAGCTCGCCAAACGCCAGGCTGGCACGCACAAAACGCAAGAGCGCGCTGACGTGTCTGTCACAACCAAGAAATACATTCGCCAGAAGGGCTCCGGCGGCGCACGCCACGGCTCTAAGAACGCCAACATCTTTGTTGGTGGTGCGGTGGCCCACGGACCTCGCGTTCGCAGCCATGCGCACCAATTGCCGAAGAAGGTTCGCAAAATGGCTCTGGCCCATGCGTTGTCTTCAAAGGTTAAAGCGGATGCTGTTCTGGTCATCGACAAAGCTGAGCTGAAAGAGGCAAAAACCAAAGATCTGTCCGCGAAACTCGCAAAGCTCGGTCTTTCGAATGCGCTGATCATTGGTGGTGCTGAGGTCGATGCCAATTTCGCCAAAGCCGCTCAGAACATTCCAAATGTGGACGTTCTGCCAGCTGCTGGTCTCAATGTTTATGATGTGCTTCGTCGCAAGACCTTGGTCCTGACCAAGGATGCGCTGGAAAGCATCGATGCGCGCTTCAATGGCGCAAAAGCGGAGGCTTAATCCATGGCTGATATCAAGCCTCACAATTATGACACGCTTCTAGCTCCGATCATCACGGAGAAGTCGACGCTGGTTGCTGAAGAGAACAAGATCATTTTTCGCGTTCCTCTGACGGCCACCAAGCCTGACATTAAAGAGGCTGTTGAAACTCTGTTCAAAGTCGACGTCACCAAGGTCAACACGATCCTGGTCAAGGGCAAGACCAAGCGGTTTCGCGGTCAGCTCGGTCGTCGTTCGGACTTCAAAAAGGCGATCGTGACTCTGAAAGACGGCCAGTCTGTCGACATCACGACGGGCCTGTAGGAGATTTAGATGGCTTTAAAGACATACAAACCTACCTCACCCGGCCGTCGCCAGCTGGTCCTCGTTGACCGCTCAGAGCTGCACAAAGGCCGCCCGGTGAAAATGCTCACCGAAGGTCTGACCAAGACCGGTGGTCGGAACAATAAAGGTCGCATGACGGCGCGCCATAAAGGCGGTGCTGCCAAGCGTCTTTACCGTAAGATCGATTTCAAGCGGACCCGTTGGGATGTGCCAGCGACTGTTGAGCGTCTGGAATATGATCCGAACCGCACTGCGTTCATCGCGCTGATCAAGTATGAAGATGGCGAGCTGTCTTACATTCTTGCGCCGCAGCGTCTGGCCGTGGGCGATACCGTCATTTCTTCCAAGACCGCTGACATCAAGCCGGGCAACGTTCTTCCGTTGAAGAACATTCCTGTCGGAACGATCATCCACAACATTGAGATGAAGCCTCTGAAAGGCGCACAAATGGTGCGGTCTGCAGGGTGCTATGCTCAATTGGTTGGTCGTGAGTATTTAGGGAACTATTCCCATTAGCAGTTGGGCAACATATTCATAGCTTCATAATCATGGATACTCTAAGTTGCAGTTGGCCTGCAGCTGAGGTCTGCCCTTCTCTCATGTCCATCTGAAGTAAAATTATGCAATACCAGTAGGCTGAGCAGCACAGCTCACTATACGTGAGGGAAAGCTTTATAACTGCTGAGATTTCCCTGTGAGCTGCTAAGAGCCATTGATACAGGATTTATAATTATTGATTACTCTTTCAAACAGGAAATACTCGACTAAAGTACCAAATGTGAAATGAAGCATAGTCATTTTAGTGATTTTAGAAAGCCGTAAAAGTAGATAGTGGTAGGGCATTCCTATTGCTCACTGGGACGGATTGAGACTAACTCTACTGATATGTTGCTATCAGTCCAAAAACCTGCGTCAAATAGGTTTTTTTCACTGCCTAGCAAATAGATCAGCTAACAACGGCTTCACTCATCGCACGGCCATACAAGCCAGAGTTGGCATCACCATACAACC
>JBCCGB010000027.1:0-8387 GCA_039029475.1 Pseudomonadota bacterium
GGACGCGTGACGCGGACATCGGCAGCGGTCAACCCGCAGACCCGTTTGATCAATGTCATTGCCGAGCTGGAAGACCCATATGGCGAAGGTTCGGATGAAGGCGCCCCGATGGCTCCAGGTCTGTTCGTCAATGCCAGCATTGCCGGAACCAAGATCGAGAATCTTCTCGTTGCTCCGCGTTCGGCTGTTCGCAGTGGTGACAATGTCTTTATCGGGGATCCCGAAGCCGGTGCCCTGCGCATTTATGAAGTCGATGTCGTGTTCAGCTCGCCTGATGGTGCCTGGTTCCGCAGCGCTGATGTGAAGATCGGCGATCTGGCGATTACCAGCCCGATCCGAGGCTCGAATGATGGCATGAGCATCACCATCCTTCAGCGCATGGAAGATGGCTCAATCAAAAACCACAATGACGAGGCCAAGTCAGACAGAGATGGGGCCGGCGAAACCAGCCCCGCGGAGCTGTCCTCGGAAGTGGTCGCATCAACCGGTGATGGAGGTCAGTAATGTTTGGAATGGTCTCATGGTTCGCGCGTAACGCCGTTGCGGCGAACCTTTTGATGATCGTCGCCTTCGCGGGCGGCGTGCTCGGCTTTAACTCGATGGAACGCGAAATGTTTCCGGTTGTGCCGGTTGCGGGTGCCTCGGTGACGATGTCTTGGCAAGGGGCCTCGCCTCAGGATGTCGAGGAACAGATCATTACACGTATCGAAGAGGCGGTTGCCGATATTGACGGTCTCGAACGGATTACCTCGATCGCACGCGAGAGCTTTGCGGTTGTGAACATTCGTGGTCGTGACGATATCGACATGCAGGTCTTTATCGATGAAATCAAACTCCGCGTTGATCAGATCAATAATTTGCCGCAAGCCGCGTTTCAGCCGCAAGTGACCCGCTGGGAGCAACGCGACTGGTACTTTGGCATGGCGATTTATGGCGATGTCGATGCGCTGACGCTGAAACGCGTTGCTGACGATGTGCGCGATGATATCGCTGAAATCAGCGGCGGCGAACTGGCCGTCCTGCAAGGTGTGCTGAATGAAGAGGTCTCGATCGAGATCTCGGAAGACGCTTTGCGCGCCTATAATCTCAGCTTTTCTGAAGTTGCCCAAGCAGTCCGTCAGTCTTCGTTGAATTCGTCCGGGGGGCAGATTCGATCCAATGTCGGCGACATTTCGATGACTGCGCGGGCGCTGGCCGACACGCAGGAACAGTTTGAGCGGATCATCGTCCGTCAGTCCAACGAGCAAGGCACAATCCGCGTCGGAGACATCGCTAACGTGGTCGATGGCTTTATCGATGCGGACCTCGATGCCACGCATAATGGCAGTCGAACTGCGTTCGTCATGGTCGTACAGCCCGACCGAATGGACATCGTGAATTATGCCAATAATTTCCGGGATTACATCGACCGCGCGAACAATCCGGTCACCGGCATTCTGCCGGAAGGCATGCAGATCGAAATTCTCTGGGACAATTCACAACCCTTCCAAGCGCGGATGAAACTGATCTCCGAATCCGCCTTGTTGGGCGCGATTCTGGTGATGCTGGTTCTGGTCCTTTTCCTGCGTCCGATCGTGGCGTTTTGGGTGACCGTCGGAATTATCACGGCCTTTGCTGGCGGCATCATGTTGATGCCTCTCTTCGGTGTGTCCTGGAATGTCTTGTCGACCTTCGCCGTGTTGCTCGTGATCGGAGTGATTGTCGATGATGCGATCGTTGTCGGCGAGAACATACACAGGGAAGTCGAGAGTGGTCGACGCGAAGGCCTCGACGCCGCCATTGTCGGGACTCAACTGGTCTTCAAGCCCGTCGTGTTCGGCGTCATCACAACCATCATTGCATTCGCGCCTTGGGCGATGCTGACCGGACCGACCCGGGCATTCACACAGCAGATCACTTTCGTGGTGATCGCGTCGCTCGTGTTCTCGATCATCGAATGTATGTTCATTCTGCCGGCGCACTTGTCGCATATGAAGAAGGAAGACAAATCCAAGCAAAACGCGCTGGCGCGGTTCCAACAACGGATTGCCGACAGCCTGCTTTGGTTCGCACAATTTATCTATAAGCCGGTGCTCGAATTCGCTTTGCGTATGCGCTACGCGACGATTGTCTTCTTCATCATCATCTTCGGCTTCGCTATCAGTCTGGTCGCCAACCGCATCGTTCCGTTCAACTTCATGCCGGAAATCGAAAGTGATCTGGTGCAGGTGACGATTGATATGCCGGAAGGCACACCGTTCTCGCGCACCTTGGAAGTTCGTGATCAATTGCAGGCTGGCATTAACAGTGCCGAGCGCGAATTGAATTCGAAATGGAACAATCAAATCCTGCGTGAAGAAGGCGGCTATGAAGGCGGCGTCTTGAACGGCGCATCTGTCGTCGCATCGAACAGCCAGGTCCAGTCATGGATTGGGCTAGTACCGCCCGAGAACCGCCCGGAATTGTTGTCTACGCGAGAGATTTCCGAGAAGATTCGCGAACTGGTTGGACCCATTCAGGACGCCGAAGAGGTCTCGTTCGACTTTACCGACAATGAGAATGATACCGGCGTTCGCTACGCCTTGAACCACCCAGACCTGGATCGGTTGCGAGAGGCTTCGGCGGTGGTGCAGGAACAGCTCGCCACTTATGCGGCAGTCTATGATATTGGCGACAATCTCACCGCCGCTGCGGACGAATTGCGCATCGAGCTGAAACCGGGTGCCGAGGCATTGGGGATCTCTCTGGCCGACGTTTCGCGGCAAGTGCGCCAAGCCTATTTTGGTGAGGAAGTGCAACGTCTTCCGCGTGATGGCGAAGATGTCCGGGTCATGGTGCGTCTGCCAAAGTCTGCGCGCACCGACCTCGACAGCATTGATAATCTGCGCATCCGAACCGCGGATGGCCGCGAGCTGCCACTCACCCAGGTCGCTGACTTTACCTATGCGCCGGGCATCAACCGCATCCTGAGACGCAACCGAACCCGTTCCGTTTCTGTGTTCGCGGATGTGCTCGGTGACGGCGGACGTGGCCAGGTTATGGCCGATATGGATGTCAATTTCTGGCCTGATTTCGAAAAGCAATTCCCGGATATTGAACGCGGGGCGGCCGGCGGCTTCGAGGAAGAGCAACGGTTCTTCCGCGAACTCAACATGCTCGCCATCGGCGCGATCATCTGTATGTATATCGTGCTGGCCATCGCGTTCCGCTCCTATGCTCAGCCTATACTATTGATGACTGCGATCCCGTTTGCCCTGACTGGGGCAATTCTCGGACACGCCATCACCGGCACGGCAATGGCCATGTTCTCGATCTTCGGGATCGCGGCGGCCGCCGGGGTGGTCATCAATGACAACCTGGTCCTGGTCGATTTCGTCAATCGAAAACGTGAAGAAGGAGTTGGCGCCGTGCAGGCTCTGGTCGATGCCGGTGTCTCGCGCTTCCGCCCCATCCTGCTGACTTCGGTGACGACTTTTGTCGGCATCCTGCCCTTGATTGCTGAGCGATCCATGCAGGCGCAATTCCTCAAGCCTATGGTGATCTCGCTCGGATATGCGGTCGCCTTTGCGATCTTTGTCTCGCTCTTCCTGGTGCCGACCATGTATGCGGTCGGGGTTGAGATTGGCCGCGTCTTCCGCTGGTCCTGGGGCGGACGTCCGTATCGCAAGATTGGCGAAAGCTATACGGGTGAAGTGACGATCGATAGCGAAGAATTGATCGGCACGAGTGCTGAAACGCCTCGCCCGATGCCAGCCGAATAAGACATAAAAGACTTAGCTACGTTCAGGGAGAATCGAATGAAACAGCTATTGATGGCGAGCGCGGCGGCGTTCGTGCTGACTGCGTGCGGCAGTCAGGAAGCCAACCAAACCGCAGCTTCATCGGATGTCGAAAAACTAGACAGTGCGGATGCCGACCGTGCCGTCGAGACGACATCTCGCGATGACTGGGGCGAGTTTGGTCTCGACCTTTATTCCATGGATACGTCAGTTGAGCCGGGCGATGATTTCTTCCGCTATGTCAACGGCACCTGGTATGATGAGTTTGACATGCCAGCCGACCGGACGCGCTATGGCTCATTCACCTTGCTGCGCGAAAAGTCTGAGCAGCGGGTCAAGTTCATTATCGATGACCTCGCCGCTGCCAAACCCGATCCTGCGACGCTCGAAGGCAAAGTCGCGGCTTATTACAATGCCTATGTTAACACCGACGCGATCGAAGCGGCCGGCTTGGCGCCAGCGCAGCCTTACCTGGATCGCATTCAGGCGATGGAGAGCAAGGAAGACCTGGTGCGCCTGTTTGCGGCCAATGGCTTCTCTGCACCGGTGGGTGGCTGGGTCGATGTCGATTCCAAGGACACGGCGAATTACATTTTCTATGTCACACAAGCTGGCCTCGGCCTGCCAGACCGCGACACCTATCTCACCGACGAAGGTAAGAATGTGGAGACGCGCGAAGGCTATCTGACGTATCTCACCTTCCTGCTCGAACAGGCCGGGTATGAAAATGCTGGTGATGCAGCCGCACGCGTGCTGGCGCTCGAGACCGAGATCGCAAAAGCGCATTGGGACCGGACCGTCGGCCGCAATCGCAACCTCACCTATAATAAGTTGAGCAAAGATGAGTTCATTGCCCTTGGCGGTGAGTTTCCGGTTGAGCTGATGCTCAATGAAATTGGTCTTGGCGACCAGGACCAATTTGTCATACGTCAGGTCACCCCAGAGGCTGCGGAAATCGAGGAACTTGGTCTCACTGAAGAACAGGTCGAGAAAATCTCCGGCGGCGGCATTGCCGGTATTTTCGACGTTGTGAATGCAAGTTCGCTGGACGATTGGAAAGCCTATCTGACGGCCCATTTCCTCTCTGATCATGCTGCGGTGCTGCCAAAGGCCATCGATGATGCGTCCTTCGACTTCTACGCCAAGCAATTGCGCGGTCAGGAAGAGCAGCGTCCACGCTGGAAGCGCGCCGTCGGTGCGGTTGAGGGATCGCTCGGTGAAGCGGTCGGTAAAGTCTATGCCGAGCGCTATTTCCCGGCGGAAAACAAAGCCGCGATGGATGCGCTTGTGGCCAATCTCCGCCTCGCCATGGCAGACAATCTCAATGAGATTGACTGGATGGGTGAAGAGACCAAAGTCCAGGCACGTGACAAGCTGTCCAAGTTCACCCCGAAAATTGGCTATACAGAAAAATTCGAGACCTATGACACCTTGTCTGTTGGTGACAGCGCTTTTGACAATGTCATGGCGTCAAATGACTGGGCGTTTGAAGATATGCTGAGCCAGCTCGGCCAGCCGATCGACAAGACCGAGTGGTTCATGCTGCCACAAACCGTCAATGCCTATTATAGCCCGAACCGGAATGAGATTGTTTTCCCGGCCGCGATCCTGCAGCCGCCATTCTTCAATCTCGATGCTGATCCGGCAATCAATTACGGCGCGATTGGCGGCGTAATTGGTCATGAGATTGGCCACGGTTTTGACGATCAGGGCTCCAAGTCGGATGGCGACGGTGTCCTGCGTGATTGGTGGACGCCGGAAGACAAAGAGGCGTTTGTCGCGCGCACAGATGCGCTGGTCGGACAATATGATCAGTTCTGCCCGCTAGATGAAGGCGAGACTTGCGTGAATGGGCGTCTTGGACTCGGCGAGAATACCGGCGACCTGGGCGGCCTGTCCATGTCGTACAAAGCCTACCGCATGAGCCTGGACACCAATGGCGATGGCGAAATCAGCGCCGACGAAGAGGCGCCTGTGCTGGGGGGCTTTACCGGTGACCAACGCTTCTTCATGGCCTGGGCGCAGGCGTGGCGGAACAAGTATCGCGAAGAAGCGCTGCGCCAGCAGCTCATTCGCGGGCCCCACTCACCACCATATTATCGCACCAATGGCATCGTTCGCAATTTCGACGAATGGTATGAAGCGTTTGATGTGGGCCCTGACCACGCGCTTTATCTGCCGCCGGAAGAGCGTATCCGCATTTGGTAAACCTCGGACCGAATTGAATGAACGGGGCGGGCTTCGGCTCGCCCCTTTTTTTGTCCCAGTGACTTTTTTTGTCGAAAAAACACCGTTGCCCTATGGTTTGTGCAGCGCACACTGAGTTAAGGTTAATTTCGGGAAAGAAATGATGGGGTGGGTCCATGCCGAAGCCAAAGACGGTGCGTGCGTATTTTGAGTCACTCGATCCCCACCAGCACGCCATCGCGATCGCGCTCGAAGATGTCATCAAGCAACACTGGCCACACCTGACCGTAAAGCTGGCCTGGGGCTTTCCGTGCTGGAGCGGCAGCGAGCGCGTCTTTTCGGTGATTGGGCAAGCCGATCGCTGCAACCTTCAGCTTTGGCAAGGGGCACGGCTGGCAGATGATTTCTACGACCGGATCGAGGGCTCGGGCAAATCACTGCGGCATGTCAAAGTCCGGTCTGTGGCCGACGTGAATGACGAGCTGATCGACATTATGGACCGCGCCGTCACCTTGGACGCCACCGCACCAATGCGCGTTCGATAGCTGCGGCAGCCTGACGCGCGACCGGTTGAACACTCGCTTATCGGGATAGAAAAGCGTTCCTGGAATGTGGCGGAGGTGGTCATGTTTGAAGGACTTATAACGCTGTTGCTGGCGCTCTACCTGGCTGATTTTGGCTCGGGTCTCGCGCATTGGTTTGTGGACCGATATGGGCATCCCAAATGGCCGATCATTGGCCCGCATTTTATTGCCCTGACACAACGCCATCATGATTACCCGCTGGAAGTCTTCACCCTGTCCACGCTGCGTCGTAATGGCGGCATTTGGGGCTTGGTCTTAGGCGCTGGCCTCGTGCTCTGGAGCCTGGATTGTTTAGGGCCGGTCACGCTGACCGCTTTGCTGATTGGGGCCATGGCGAATATCATTCATGGCTGGGCGCACAAATCTCGGCAGGCGAACGGGCGATGGATTGCAACGTTTCAGCGCATCGGTTTATTGCAGTCTCGCCGACATCATGCGCGTCATCATCTGAATGATAAGAACAGCCATTTCTGCATCATCACAGACCATGTGAACCCGATCCTGGAAGCCTTACAATTCTTTCCGGCATTGGAGCGGGGGCTGCGCTGGTTCGGACTTGAGCCGTATTGGTGGGAACGCAAAACCGCACCGCAATTCACCTCATAAGGCCAAGACAAGGCTTGACGAAACCCTGTCGAAAGCGCCATTTGTTCGCAACTGCACAAAAAGTGAAAATGCGATCAAGCTTTAGGAGGGCTTACCATGTCAAACTCTGATCCTGTCGTGATCGTTGGAATGGCGCGCACACCCATGGGCGGCCTGCTCGGCGACTTGCAGGCGATGTCTGCGAATGAGCTTGGCGCGATTGCCGTCAAAGCCGCGGTCGCGGAAGCCGGGCTTGGCGCAGATGAAGCCGACGAGATTATTATGGGCAATTGCTTGCCTGCTGGTCAGGGCCAGGCACCGGCGCGACAAGCCGGGTTCAAGGCTGGCATGGACAAAGGTCTTGAAGCGACAACCATCAACAAGATGTGTGGATCCGGGCTTCAGGCGGCCGTCATGGGGCGTCAGTCTATCGCGTCCGGTGACGCCAATATCGTTATCGTTGGTGGCATGGAGAGTATGACCAATGCGCCGCATCTGATGGATGTCCGTAAAGGCCACAAATATGGTGACATGGGCGCCAAGGACCATATGGCGCTGGACGGTCTGACCGATGCTTATGCCGGCGGCCCAATGGGGGCGTTCGCAGATATGATCGCGGAAAAATACCAATTCACACGCGAACAACAGGACGCTTATGCGCTGGAGACGTTGAAGCGTGCGCAGGATGCGACGGACGGCGGCAAGTTCAAACGAGAAATTGCGCCAGTGACCATCAAGTCCCGCAAAGGCGAAACCACAATCGATACAGATGAGTTGCCGCGCACGGCGCGTCCCGACAAGATACCTTCATTGCGCCCGGCCTTTAACAAAGACGGCACGGTTACCGCTGCAAATGCGTCCGCGATCTCGGATGGCGCAGCGGCATTGGTCCTGATGAAGGACTCAGAAGCCAAGTCGCGCGGATTGTCGCCGATTGCGACAATTGTATCCTCTTCCAGCCACGCGCACGAGCCAGAGAATTTTACCACGGCTCCGGTGCCTGCCATGGAGAAAGCTCTCGCGAAAGCTGGGTGGTCGAAGGACGATGTCGGGCTGTGGGAAATCAATGAAGCGTTTGCTGTCGTCCCAATGATTGCGATGAAGGAGCTCGGCCTCAGCCATGACAAAGTCAACGTCAATGGCGGTGCGTGCGCGATGGGGCACCCGATCGGTGCGTCAGGGGCGCGGATCCTGATCACGCTGCTCGCAGCGATGGAAGATCGTGACGTCAAGAAAGGCGTGGCTTCGCTCTGCATTGGTGGCGGCGAGGGCA
>JBCCGB010000028.1:0-5770 GCA_039029475.1 Pseudomonadota bacterium
CCCAGGCCGAACTCAACAAGATCGCCAGGCTGCTAAATGAGCGCCCCAGAAAAACACTGGACTATCACAGCCCAGCTGAGCGATTAGAGGAATGTGTTGCGTCGATCGGTTGAATCGGCACCCTAAAATGGACGCTCAAATACACGCACATTTGAGATCTTTGGTCAGAAGACTATTCAATTACAACGGTTTGTTCCATGCTCTAAGCCGGATCGGGAATAAGGGGACTGGAATGCTTCTGCGCCGCATTACAAAACACGTCAAAGACCAGAACTGGTTCGCGGTTGGGCTAGATTTCGTGATCGTCGTGATCGGTGTTGGGGTGGCCCTTTTCGCGCAGCAATGGATGAGCGATCGGCAACAGCTTGCAAACTTAGTAGAGGCGGAAGCTGCCCTACAAGGTGATCTTGGGCGCAACTATTTTAATGCCAAAGAACGGATCGCCGTCGCTACTTGCCGAATAGAAAGCTATCAAGCGCTAGCAGAGCAATTACTTGCAGCTGAAGACAGCTGGACGGCTAACCCCAGAGATCCTGAAAACGCTTTAAGACAAGCCTTGCCAGCGGCATTTCGTTCACCATCTCGAGGTTGGGGGTCTAACACTTGGGAAACGGAACTCGCGCGGGGTTCGCTTAATAGAATGCCTGATGCACGCCGAAGGCAGTTAGATAGTGTATTCCGGCAATCAGAACATGCTCAGCTTTTGCAGAGAGAAATCTGGACGCTTCAAGGACAATTGAAGCCCTTGGCCGCTGCGAAAATAATCGGCCAGAGCGACAGGCTCCACTTCTACAGTATACTCGGAGAACTAGACGAAAAGAGTGCTCTTCTCGAACATATTTCAGGTCAAATAATTGAGAATATCGAGGAGGTTGGCATCGATATGAACGAAGTTGATCAGCGCGTAGTCTCTGACGCTATTGCAGATTTTGGCGTAACTCGCGGTGAGATTTATGGACCCTGTTTTGAACCTCAGAATTGGCCGGCCTTGCAAAGCCCCGATTAAGAATTCGAAACGAATTCGATAAGAGAATGGCTCGAAGTACGGTGATCCCGAATGGGGGTTGCTTTTGGGGTATTCTGAAACAGCAATTTGCGAACGTCCCAATATCGCCCCGAAACGGCCGCTGTTCAGAGCGGCAATACGCCCCCCTGGACCGAGATTGTGGCTGACGCCACGCTCCGAGCGGCGACCGATGAGGTCTCAGCCTACCGACCAATAGAGGCGACGCGTTAAGCGCTGGCTTTCAGCAAACGGCGGCGCTGGACGGAGCTTGGGATGCCGAGGCTTTCACGGTATTTCGCCACGGTCCGGCGGGCGATTTCGATCCCGAATTCTGTCAGGATCTCGACGATCTTGTCATCAGACAAGACTTTATCGCCCTCTTCATCGATCAATTGCTTGATGCGATACCGTACGGCTTCTGCCGAATGTGCCTCGCCGCCGCCCGTTGACGGGATGGCCGCGGAGAAGAAATATTTAAGCTCAAACAGGCCGCGTGGGGTCGCCATATATTTATTGCTGGTGACCCGGCTGACCGTGGATTCGTGCATTTCAATCGCGTCGGCGACCTGTTTCAGGTTGAGCGGTCGCAAATGCGCCACACCATGCGCGAAGAAGGCATCCTGCTGGCGTACAATTTCGCTCGCCACTTTCAGGATGGTGCGGGCGCGCTGGTCCAGCGACTTGATCAACCAGGTTGCATTGGCGGCGCATTCGGAAATGAACTCCTTTTCCGTGTCGCGCATCGGCAGCGCGCTGACTTCGGCATAATATGCCTTGTCCATCAGCACACGTGGCAGGGTCTCGCTGTTCAGCTCGACAGCAAACATGCCATTCGGCAATTCCTTGACGAAGACATCCGGTGCGACCGCAATCGTCGCCTCGGTGGCAAAGCCGGAAGCCGGACGCGGGCTCAAGCTGCGCAGCTCGACCAGCATGTCCATGACATCTTCCTTGTCGACGCCGCATATGTCGGACAGGCCCTTAATGTCATGCTTGGCGGCCAGATGCAGATTGTCGAGGAAGGTCTGCATGACCGGGTCAAGCCGATCGCGTTCCTTCAATTGCAGCGCCAGACATTCCGTGAGATCACGGGCCATCACGCCCGTCGGGTCAAAGCCCTGACAGACGTCGAGCACGGCCGCGACATTGGCCGGGTCAGCGCCCAGCACCTTTGCCACCTCGTCCAGTTCGACTTTACAGAAGCCGGCATCATCGGTCTCATCAATCAGGCGCGCGCCGATCAGGCTGTCAGCCTGGCTGAGGCCAGCCATGGCCAGTTGATCGTGCAAATGCTGGTGCAGTGACTTCTCGCTCGACAAGGAGCCTTCAAAATCGAAATCCTCGCCGCCGCCGCGCCCTGAGCCGACGGAGGACCAATCGGTGCTGGCCGAGGGGCCAGACTGGCTGTTCGCCGTGCGGGCTTCATCCGAACCGG
Source organism: Pseudomonadota bacterium (assembly GCA_039029475.1). Taxonomy (GTDB): domain Bacteria; phylum Pseudomonadota; class Alphaproteobacteria; order Caulobacterales; family Hyphomonadaceae; genus Henriciella. The sequence goes on from JBCCGB010000028.1 coordinate 2,442, forward strand.
TGCCGGACTCATACATGTCGCTGTCCGAAGCATCGACCGCATCCCGGGCCGTGCCCATGCCGTCAGAGCCATCGAGCGACAGTTCATCGCGGCCTTTGGCTTTATCGACATCCCCGTCAAACTCTTCCGGCGCATTCTCTCCGCGCTCGAGCAAGGGGTTTTTCTCGATCTCTTCAGCGACGAATTCCGCCAGTTCGATATTCGACAATTGCAACAGCTTGATGGCTTGCTGCAGTTGCGGCGTCATCACCAGGGACTGACCCTGGCGCATGTCTAAACGTTGATAGGCACTCATGGGTCGTCCCTCTACGCCGCAAATCTCTGGCCGAGATACACTCGGCGGACGTCTTCATTGCGAAGCACCTCGTCCGGCGCGCCTTCAAACAGAACGCTGCCTTCATAGATGATCGACGCACGGTCGACGATTTGCAAAGTCTCACGCACCTGGTGGTCCGTGATGAGCACGCCCAAGCCGCGCTCTTTTAAATATCCGACAAGGTCGGAAATGTCCGAAATGGCCAGCGGGTCGATGCCGGTGAATGGCTCATCCAGCAGCATGAAGGCCGGACGTGAAGCCAAGGCGCGGGCAATTTCCACGCGGCGACGCTCGCCGCCTGACAGGCTGGTCGATGGCTGCTTGCGCAAATGCGTGATGTGCAATTCCTCGAGCAGCGAGTCGACCTGGTTCTGGCGCTCTGACTTATCGCGCTCGACCAGTTCAACCACAGCCATGATGTTCTCTTCGACATTCATGCCGCGGAAAATGCTGGCTTCTTGCGGCAAATAGCCAAGCCCAAGCCGCGCGCGCTGATACATTGGCAAAGCCGTGACATCTGCGCCGTCTATGTGAATCATCCCATCATCGGCCCCAATCAGGCCCATGATCATGTAAAAACACGTCGTTTTCCCCGCGCCGTTGGGCCCTAATAGACCAACGACTTCGCCCCGCTGCAAACTCAGCGAAACATCATGGACAACCTGACGCTTGCCAAAAGATTTGGCGAGTCCGGTTGCGACGAGGCCTTGGCCAGTCTGGTCCATATGTTTCGGCTCCTTCAAGTGAATAGCTCTTGGCATAATCACTTAAAATAACAGGCTTAAAATCCGTTTAGGTCGATAGATTGAATTTTATCGACCATTTCCTTCACCCGGGTTGATGACCATCTTGACCTGGTTGTTTCCGCCATCAAGCGTGGTCTTTCCGGCCGCCAGTTCCATCACGAGTCGGTCCCCTTTGGCGACATCTTCACCGCGCACCAGGACAATATTTCCGGTCAAAGTGATCGTATCCAGCGAGGCGACATAGACGCCAAGGTCACCATTGGCTTTCAGATCGGGCGTCACATAGAAGACATTGCCGCGCGCCGTCATGGTGCGAATATCGCCGAAATTCGAGCCGAGCCCGGTCGTCGTCGTTTCGCCGCCGCCGCCATATTCAATGGTCACAATATCGGCGCGCAAGCGGGCATCACCTTGGGTGATGTCGACATTATCGATGAGAACGACTTTACGCTCCTTGTCGAGCACTTCTGATCGGTCCGCGGTGACGCGGATCGGTCCGCCCTCGCCTGACACCTGGGCCATGGCCGTTCCGCTTGTGCACAGCGCCAAAGCGCAAAAAACCGCCTTCACTCTCATCTGCGTATTCCTCTACTCATCGCCCGTGGGTGCGCCTGAGTCTTCTCGGGCATTTGGATATAAAGTCAAATCTACATTACCGCGTAAGATGACGCGATCACCTTCATCTTCAATTTCATAGGAGTCTGCGCGGACGTCGCCAAGGGGGCCATTGCCGTTGAGCGGCTCCAAACCCTGTACGCGGCCCTCCTGCACAAACACGCGCGCCGCTGTGGTGGTGAATTCATAACCTTCCGCATCGCGCACTTTCACGTCCTGAAACAGGTCCAAATATTCAGAATTCTGATAATAGACGCCGACCGGCGCACTGACTTCGGTGCCTTTATCATCGACCAGACGCGGATTGGTGAGATTGACGACGCTCGGATCGGCGCGGCGGCGCTGCGCCGCTTCGGCCGTAATCACATAGGCTTCACCGGAAATATTGCGCCCCGTGAACCGGGCATTGACCATGGTGACAATCTCATCGCCTTCGAGCTTGTCGATTTGCTGGCCGGCGCCGGACAAGGTGGTGGCAGCGATCGGACCAATGATCACGCCAGCAGATATGGCCGCGCCAGCGACAAAAATCATCCGCAGCAACCCCACCGTGGACGAGCGCCGCCGCGCTTGCGCCAGCGTCATTTGGCGCTGCGGGGCCCATTGGGCCAGCATTTCGGTATGAGCGGCGTTCATAAGACTCTTTTATGAGAGAAAATTAAGCAGGAACAGGGCTTTGACATGACAGTTCCGTCACACTGGCTCAACTATGGGCAAAAATGTCAGTCTCACCCCAACCTAGCAGATCCAGATCCGCGCGCACTGGCAGGAAATCGAAACAGGCTTGCGCCAGCTCGACCCGGCCTTCCCGCGCCAACATCTTTTGCAGGCCAAGCCGGATTTCATGCAGATGCAGGACATCACTGGCGGCATATTGCAATTGCTGATCGCTGAGTTCGGCGGCGCCCCAGTCGGACGATTGCTGGGATTTGTCCATATTCATGCCGATCAATTCGCGCGTGACATCTTTCAGACCATGTCGGTCCGTATAGGTCCGGGCGAGTTTCGACGCGATCTTGGTGCACCAGACGGGCGCGCAGGCAATGCCCAGCCATTTCTTCATCATGGCCACATCGAAGCGCGCAAAATGAAAGATTTTGAGCACGTTCGGATCGGCCAGAATGGCTTTCAAATGCGGGCAATTATAACTGCGCTCCAATTGCACAACATGGGCCGAGCCATCGCCGGACGAAAGCTGCACGACACAAAGCGCATCGCGAACGGGATCCAATCCCATGGCTTCGGTGTCGACCGCGATCACGGCGCCGAGATCCAGGTTTGCGGGCAAATCGCCCTTATGCAGGGTAATATTGTTCATCATCGCGGGATAGGCCTGCTCGCCCAGGCTTGCAAGTCCATCTGCGAAAAGGCGTGCATCAAGCGAGATCGATACTTGCCAGAGCGCGGTGATATTATTAGGGGTTTGGGCCTCGCGGAGAGGTGGCCGAGTGGCTGAAGGCGCTCCCCTGCTAAGGGAGTATACGTGATAAGCGTATCGAGGGTTCGAATCCCTTCCTCTCCGCCACTTTTGCGGATTACTCAAAAAATTCAAAACCTTAGTCACAAATTCCGAGAGCGCTGCGTGGAAGTGCTCCAATATAGTGTTCCAATACCAGAACGCGGTAAAAGCGAGATGAGTGTGCGGGCGCATA
>JBCCGB010000029.1:0-3962 GCA_039029475.1 Pseudomonadota bacterium
AAAAACCGACTTGGCTAAATCTAAGCCGATAACTGTGATACTCTTATCCATAGGCGTGCTCCCAATGTTGGCGGTGTGGATACCTTCACATTACCAGCTCAGCAGAGCTGGGTGGGGCACGCCGTCCACAGCATCAAAAGCGGACATTAGCAGAGCGGCAGGTGCTTTTCGTCCAACGCAAAATCGATAGCACTGTTTGACACTCTTGTGTCGTCATCGAAGCTGTTCTCAGCTCGGCTGAGAGCATCGCGCTAAAGCATGCTTGGTCAAATTCGGTCTTGGACAAAGAGCGGGGATGCCGCCCCCACCAATTCTCGCTCTTGTTCGAGTATGCGTTGAAAGGACGGACGCGCATGAAGACGCGGGACGTAATCAGACAGGTTGGGCCAACGCTCTGCGTCAATGCTCTCACCCGCATGGAAATAATTGACGAAGATGCTGCCCGCCGTGAGGTCGGCCAGGCTGCACTGGTCGCCTAAAAGGAAGGCGCGGCCACTCTCTAATTGCGATTCGAGATAATCAAAGACTTGCGGCCTGATGGCTTTTGCGGCTGCGACGATTTCAGGATCTGGATCGATCTTTTGGAAGTTCGGATTGATGAATTGCTGAATAAAGAGCGGCGCTTCGACTTTCGAAAACAGAGCCGTCGCAAGATAGTCGCAAAGCCAGAGCATCCAGGCCTCGTCCCACCCTTTGTCGGGAAACAGGGATGGCGCCGGCACTTCAGATTCCAGCAGCGTGCACGCGGCAAACGAGTCCGGAAGAAAGCGTCCATTGATCTCGAGCACCGGCACCTTACCCAGCGGGCTGATCTTCAGAAAATCCGGCTCAGGGTCACCGAGCGGGATCACGGTGACAATCTCATAATCGAGCTGTTTCTCTTCAATGAATGCCACCAGGCGGCGCACCCAGGGTGACAGCAATGTACCATGAACTTTGAGCTGCATGATGCGTTCCTTTCCGCAAACAAATTTCTAGTTGGTTGTATATAAAAACTAGTTGCAATACGAGACCACATAGATTATACAGTTTCATATTGCAACCAAGAAATTTGTGACATGAAGACTAAATCTTTCGCGAACATGCAGTGCTCGATTGCCCGGTCTCTGGACCATGTCGGTTCATGGTGGTCGCTTTTGATTATTCGCGACGCGATGATGGGTGCGCGACGGTTTAAGCACTTTCAAGAAAATCTCGGCATCGCCAAAAACACGCTGACGAGTCGTCTGGGCGACCTGATTGAAGGCGGCATCATCGAAAAAGTCCCGGCCTCTGATGGCTATGCCCACGAAGAATATGTGCTCACCGAACGCGGCCGCGAACTCGCACCTGTGATTATCGCTCTGGCGCAGTGGGGTGACAAATGGGTTGCCCATGAAAAAGGCCCGTCCACAGTCATCACCGATAAGGCATCTGGAGATCGCCTTCCGCGCATTTGGCCGCGCCGCGAGGATGGCGAAGTGATGCCGCTTAAAGACGTTGGCATGCAACGGGCGAACGGCGCACCCCCGAAAATTTGGCAAGAAGAGAAGGACGATTCCAAATGATTTCCTGTACTTGTATTGTACAAGCCGGTCAGGTCTCAGCTGAGGTCGAGGCCACGCTAAGGACCAATTTAAGCGCGTTTGCGGAACGTGCCTTTGGCGAACCGGCCGAGATTAACTGGCGCGCTATTCCCGAGCGTGGCGGTTTCACCGCCGCAAAACCAAGCACCTCTTCGATCATATCGATGACCGCGAACAAGCCGATCGCGCAGCCTGAGCGCGCCGACTTGCTGAAAGAAATGTGCGAGCTCTGGGTGCGCGAGACACATCGCTCCCTGGATGAAGTTGTCGGTGTCATATCCGACCCCCAAACCTGAGAGGAAAAACTTATGCCACTCTATCTATGCAACACCGTCAAAGGCGCAATTTCTGACGCGGCCAAGCCGAAAATCGCTGCAGATATTACCCGCATTCACTGCGCTGTCACAGGCGCGCCTGCTCAATTCGTGCACGCGTTCTTTGTTGAAGAAGACGCCGCGCCGCCGCTTGATGGGAAGTCAGCTGTTCTGTTCGGAAGTATTCGGGGCGGACGCACTGATGCTCAGAAAGCGCAGATTGTTTCCGAGATGCTCCAATCGATCCAGACCCATGCCGGACTCGATCGGGAAGATGTCGGAATGTTGACCACAGATGTTCCTGCAAGCTGGGCCTTTGAAGGCGGTGAGGTAATGCCGGAACCCGGCGAGGAAGCCGAATGGCTGGCGCGGCACCAACGCCCGACAGCTGCGGAGTGATTTGATGATATCGCGTCTTTTCCTGGGATTCATTGCGCTATCGATTGGCTCGATTGGGATCCTGTATCTGTATGATCCCAATCTCCTGCTGGCGCGCTATGATCTCGTCACTGGAAGCGCCGGCATGGATAATATGTTGCGCTCGACTTATGGCGGTCTGTTTCTGGCGTCGGCGGCGATCTTCGCGTTGGGGATTTTCGTCTCGAACCGGCGGCGGGATGCGCTGGCCTTTGTGGCGATTTTCATGACCGGCGCGGCGCTTGGCCGGATTGCCAGCATCCTGGCGGTCGGAATGCCGCCTGCCAACATCATGCCATTGCTTTATTTCGAGATTGTCGCAACTGTGATCGCTGCGGTGCTATATGTTCGCGCTCCGCGCCCGAATAGCTGAGCCATATTTCCACCTCTACGGAAGGACCTATCATGTCGGAAACTGTTATTGTCCTGGGCGCGGGTGCCTCAAAAGGCGTCGGCGGCGCGCTTGGGCGCAAATTCGCTGAACACGGCCATCACGTGATCATGACCGGACGCACAGCCGCCAAAGTTGAGGCCTTGGCGCGTGAAATCTCAGCGGCGGGCGGATCGGCCGAAAGCCTGACGGTCGACGTCACGTCGGAAGCCGATCTCGACGCGCTGTTCGATCACGCCAAGGCGCGCGGACCGGTGGCCGCGGTTCTGTACAATGCGGGCAACAATGCCATCATCCCGTTTGAGCAACTTGAGGCTGATACCGTCGAGCAATTTTGGCGAGTCGGCTGTTTCGGGGCCTTTTTGGCGGCGAAACGCGCCATCCCGATCCTCGAAGCACAGGGGCGCGGAAGCCTGTTCTTCACCGGTGCGTCTGGCTCTATGCGGGGAAAGCCGAACTTCGCCCATTTTGCGATGATGAAAGCTGGCCTGCGCATGCTGGCCCAATCGCTGGCGCGGACCTATGGCCCGAAGGGCGTTCACGTCGCGCATTTTCTCATCGACGGCGTCATTGACGGCGAAATGGTGCGCAGTCGGTTTGGCGACTTTCTCGACGATCTCGGCGAAGATGGCGGCTTATTACCAGACGCGATTGCGGATGCATACTGGCACGTTCACAGCCAGCATCGGTCCGCATGGACGCATGAAATGGACCTGCGTCCTTTCAAAGAAAATTGGTAAGTCGGTCAGGAGAGCAGTAGCGTCCGTTTGTTTTTCCGCTCGCTGATGTCCGCTTCCGGGAAAATAACGAAGCCCCGCGAAGTTTGCCGCGGGCGCCTGCATTTCTTTTAGATATTCCTATCCCCCATCCCGTGCGGAGGTGGGGAGCGGCGGGCGCAGCGTGGGCAACGGGACGGCTGAATCCGACGGATTGAGGACGCGGATATCTTTGACCCCATGTTCGTTCATCGCTTTCACTGGCCATATTATCAACAGGTCCCGGTCTATGTCTGGCCGATCCTGTTTTTCAATTTGTGGCGGGTCGATCGCTGGAGTGCTGCAACCGGAAAGCGGGCCTTCGTCGTACCTGATGAGTATGGCGTCGCCTGGGTGCCGTATCACGAAGGCATGGAGATCCGGTATTTTGTCCATAATCTCGGCGAGACGCGCTGCCCGGAACCGTATTTAAAGAGTGGCTGTCTGGCCACCGAGTCTGAGCGCTCGGGCTATCTCTCCTCCGCCGACGCCAGCGCAAGCTGGGGTCCAGGGACCGGTC